>CAWIOT010000006.1:0-564629 GCA_963837795.1 uncultured Actinomycetota bacterium | reverse complement strand
TCTCGTCGGCCTGCCGCGCCTCGCCCTCGGGCGTCGAGGGCCACGACGGCACCTGGTAGTCGTTGAGGTCCTCGATGTGGGCGGGCATGAGCTCGCCGGACAGCAGCGTGGTCTCCGTCAGGTGCAGCGGGAGCCCGAAGCGCGCGAACCGGTCGAGGATCGCCAGCGTCTTCTCCTCGCCCCAGTAGCCCTGGTGCATGTGGCTCTGCAGCCCGATCACGTCGACGGGGATGCCGGCCTCGAGCACGCCCTCGATGAGGCACTCGTAGGCGGTCGACATGTCGAAGTCGTTGAGCAGCAGGGTGGCGGACGGGTTGGTCTGCCGGGCCGCGTCGAACGCCAGCCGGACGGTCGGGATGCGCCCGCGGTCCCACGCCAGCCGGGTCAGGCCGTTGGGCTCCTTGTCGAACACCGGCATGATCACGACCTCGTTGATCACGTCCCAGGTGTCGATCACGCCGGCGAAGTCGGCGACCTCGCGGCGGATCCGCGCGTCCTGGACCTGCGCGATCTCGTCGGTGGTCAGGTCCAGCAGCCAGGGCGCGCCGACGGTGTGCCAGGCGAGCGGGTGCCCCTTGACGACGACACCGCGCTCGGCGAACCAACGGGCGGTGGCCAGCAGCCGCTCGGTGTCCGGCCGGCCGCGGACCGGCTCGAACTGGCCCCAGTAGAACGGCAGCGTGGCGGCGTTGAAGACGTCGAACCAGAGGTCCGCGAGCGCACCGCGACCCTCGGCCGGGGTGTCCGCGCCGGCCGGCGGGAGGAAGTCGAAGCCGATGTTGCCGAACAGGAACGCGTGGCGCTCCTGGGCGACGACGACGTCGGTGTGGGCGGACGGGTGACCGTCGGGGCCGAGGACCGTGACGACGGCCTCGGCGACGCGGTGGTGCGGAGCTGACATGGAGCCACCATGCCACGGTCGGTCGATAACGTTATCGATCTGCCGCCACGCGGACGTCGACGGGCGCGGGCGGCAGGGTGGGTCGGCCCAGTGCCCGGCCGCCGAGCACCGCCGCGACCGCACCGGCGAGCGCGACCACCGGCACGACGAGGAACGCCTGGTGCGTGCCGACGGAGTCCGACAGCGCGCCGAGGGCGAACGGCGCGACACCGATGGCCACCCCACCGGCGAGCGTGGCGCGCGCCTGGGCGGCGTCGGCACGACCGGGTGCGGTGGCCAGCAGGAGCGCGATCGACAGCGGGTACTGCGCGCCGTAGCCGAGGCCGGCCAGGACGAGCCCCGCGATCGCGACCGCGGGCGTGGTCGCCGTCCACAGCACCGCCCAGCCGCCGATGGCGACGACGAAGGCCGCGGCCAGCAGCACCGGCGGCGGCACCCGCAGGGACAGCGGGCCGACGACGAACCGGATGACCGACATGCCGGCGACCAGGCCGGCCGTGGTGGCCGCGGCGATCCCCGGTCCGGCACCCGTCTGCTCGATCACCAGACCGGTCGCCCAGTAGGTCGTCGCGAACTCCAGCCCGATCGCCGCGACGAGCGTGCCGAGGAAGAACCGGGCCGGCAGCGACCGTCCCGGGCGCACGGGCGTGACCACCGGCGCCGCCGGGTCGGTCACGGTGCGCGCCGTCATCGCGCCGCCCACGGGGATCCGCGTGACCACGAGCGCGGACACGACCGCCAGCACGGCCGTGACCGCCACGGCGGGCCGCCACCCCCAGCCCACGGCCACGCACACGCCGACGGCCAGCGGGCCCAGCAGGCCGACGGACGAGCCGACGCCGTTGCCCTCGGTCAGCGCCGCGGACGCCTTGCTGCCGTGCCGTACGGCGAGCCCGGCCTGCGCCGCACTGATCGCCACGTTCCCGCCGACCGCCATGACGAACAGACCCGCCAGGCTCCAGCCGAGCGCAGGCGCCGCGACCAGCCCGGCCGTCCCGACGGCGATGCACGCGCACGCCAGGACGACCGCCGTGCGCCGTCCCCACCGGCGCACGAGCCGCGGCGCGGCGAACGCGGCGAGGATGCCGCCGACCGCCATCGCCGTGCCGTGCAGCCCGGCCTGCGCGTCGCTGATGCCCAGCTCGTCGGCCAGCAGCGGCACGCTCGGGTTGAAGCTGTACAGGAGCCAGCCCCACACGACGAAGGGGCCGTAGAGGGCGAGCGTCAGGCGGTCGCGGGGGAACCCCGTGCGGGGCTCGGGCAGGCTCACCGGCTGAGCGTACGGTCACGGTGGCCCGCGGTGCTGGGCCCTCAGTCCACCGGCGCCACCGCGGCGGCGAACTGGCTGGCATAGAGACGTGCGTACGCGCCGCCCGCCGCGAGCAGCTCGTCGTGCGACCCCTGCTCGACGATCGCGCCGTCCTCCATCACCAGGATGGTGTCGGCGTCCCGGATCGTGCTCAGCCGGTGCGCGATGACGAACGACGTGCGTCCGTGGCGCAGGGCGTTCATCGCCTGCTGGACCAGGACCTCGGTGCGGGTGTCCACCGAGGACGTCGCCTCGTCCAGGATGAGGATCGCCGGGTCCGCCAGGAACGCCCGGGCGATCGTGAGCAGCTGCTTCTCCCCCGCCGAGACGTTGGCGCCCTCGTCGTCGACCACCGTCTCGTACCCGTCGGGCAGCGTCCGGACGAACCGGTCGACGTGCGTGGCCTCGGCGGCCGCGACGATCTCCTCCGGGGTGGCCCCGTCGGCGCCGTACGCGATGTTCTCCGCCAGCGTGCCGCCGAACAGCCAGGTGTCCTGCAGCACCATGCCCATCTGCGAGCGCAGCGCATGGCGCGTGAGGTCACGCGTGTCGATGCCGTCGAGCGTGATCCGGCCGTCGTCGACCTCGTAGAACCGCATGAGCAGGTTGACCAGCGTGGTCTTGCCGGCGCCCGTGGGTCCGACGATCGCGATCGTCTGACCGGGTTCCGCCACGAGCGACAGGTCGCGGATCAGCGGCGTGTCCGGCGAGTAGCTGAAGGCGACGTGCTCGAACGCGACGCGACCGCGGACCGGCTGGACCGGCGGCGTGGCGGGGTCGGGGTCGGGCGACTGCTCCGGGGCGTCCAGCAGCTCGAACACGCGCTCCACGGACGCCACCCCGGACTGCAGCAGGTTGGCCATCGACGCGATCTGCGTGATGGGCTGCGTGAACTGCCGGCTGTACTGGATGAACGCCTGCACGTCACCGAGCGTCATGGTGCCGGACGCCACGCGCAGCCCACCGACGACGGCCACGATGACGTAGTTGAGGTTGGCGACGAACCCGAGGGCCGGCTGGATGATGCCGGAGATGAACTGCGCCCGGAAGCTCGCGTCGTACAGCTTCTCGTTGCGCTCGGCGAAGACCTCCGCCGCCTCGGCCTGCCGCCCGAACACGGTGACCAGCGAGTGCCCCGTGAACATCTCCTCGATGTGCGCGTTGAGCTTGCCGGTCCAGGCCCACTGCTCCATGAACTGCGGGCGCGACCGCTTGGCGATCGCCCCGGCGATCGCGATGGACAGCGGCACGGTGACCAGCGCGATGACGGCGAGCAGGGGCGAGATGAGGAACATCATCACCAGCACGCCGAGCACGGTGAGCACCGAGGTGATGAGCTGCGAGAGCGTCTGCTGCAGGGTCTGGGCCACGTTGTCGATGTCGTTGGTCACCCGGCTGAGCAGCTCGCCGCGCGGCTGGGAGTCGATGTAGCGCAGGGGCAGCCGCGACAGCTTGGCCTCGACGTCCTGCCGCATCCCGTACACGGTGCGCTGCACGACGATCGCCGTGAGCCGTCCCTGCAGCCAGCCGAACAGGAACGAGCCGACGTAGACGAGCAGGACGACCATGAGCAGCGACCACAGCCGGTCGAAGTCGATCCCGACACCCGGCACGGCGCCGCTGCCCGCGACGACGTCCGCCAGCGTCCCCTGCCCGCTCGCGCGCAGCAGGTCCACCGCCTCGGCGTTGGTCGTCCCCGCGGGCAGCCGCGCGCCGAGCTGCGTGCCGATGACACCGTCGAAGATGATGTTCGTCGCGTTCCCCAGGAGCCGGGGGCCGGTCACCGCGAGCGCGACGGAGGCGACCGCGAGCACGACGATCAGGCTGAGCGGCCCCCGCTCGCCGCGCATCTCGCGCAGGAACCGGGCGGCCGACCCGCGGAAGTTCATCGACTTCTCGCCGGGCACGCCCATCGCCATCATCGGTCCGCCACCGCCCGGGCCGCGCCGGACCGGCGGGCGCTGCGTCTGCGCGCTCATGCCGCCTCCTCCACGCTGACCTGCGAGTACACGATCTCCCGGTACGTCTCCGACGACTCGAGCAGCTCGGTGTGCGTGCCGACGCCCACCACCAGCCCGTCCTCCATGACCACGATGCTGTCGGCGTGGCGGATGGTGGCCACCCGCTGCGCGACGACGAGCACCGTCGACTGCCGGGTCTCCGGGACCAGCGCGGCCCGCAGCCGCGCGTCGGTCGCGTAGTCGAGCGCCGAGAACGAGTCGTCGAAGAGGTAGATCGACGGTCGTCTCACCAGCGCCCGCGCGATGGCGAGCCGCTGTCTCTGCCCGCCCGAGACGTTGGTGCCGCCCTGCGCGATCGGCGCGTCGAGGCCCTCGTCGAGCGCCGCGACGAAGTCGCGCGCCTGGGCCACCTCGAGCGCGTGCCACAGCTCGTCGTCGCTGGCGCCGGGCCGCCCGTACTCGAGGTTGGACCGCACGGTCCCGGCGAACAGGTACGGCTTCTGCGGGACGAGGCCGATCTGGTCCCACAGCTGCTCGGGGTCGAGCTCGCGCACGTCCACGCCGTCCACCAGCACCTGGCCGCCGGTCACGTCGAACAGCCGCGGGACCAGGTTGAGCAGCGTCGTCTTGCCCGCGCCGGTGGAACCGATGATCGCGGTGGTGCGGCCGGGCTCCGCCAGCAGGTCGATGCCGTGCAGCACGGCCCGCTCGGCGCCCGGGTAGCGGAACTCGACCCCGCGCAGCTCGAGCAGGCCCGGACGCGACCCCTCGCCGGTCGGCAGCGCCGTCGGCCGCTCCGGCGGGACCACCGAGGTGGTGGTGCCGAGCACCTCGCCGATCCGCTCGGAGGACACCACCGCGCGCGGCACCATCACGAACATCATCGTGGACATCATCACGGCCATGAGGATGTAGGCGATGTAGGACAGGAACGCGGTCAGCTGCCCGATCATCAGCTCGCCCGCGTCGATCCGCCCGGCGCCGAACCAGAGCACCGCCACGGTGGTCGCGTTGAGCACGAGCATGACGGTCGGGAACATGAGGGCCATGAGCTTGCCCACGCGCAGCGACGTGTCGTAGAGGTCGGTGTTCGCGCCGTCGAACCGGGCGGACTCGCGGCGCTCGCGCACGAACGCGCGCACCACCCGCACACCCGCGATCTGCTCGCGCAGCACCCGGTTGATCGCATCGATCCGCTTCTGCATGGACCGGAAGTACGGGATCATCCGCGTGACGATCAGGGCGACGACGATGCCCAGCGCCGGCACCGCGACCAGCAGCACGGCCGACAGCCCGACGTCCTCGCGCATCGCCATGATCACGCCGCCCACCAGCATGATCGGCGCCATGATCATCAGCGTGAACGTCAGCAGCACGACCATCTGCACCTGCTGCACGTCGTTCGTCGTGCGGGTGATCAGCGTCGGCGCACCGAACGTGGCCACCTCCTGCGCCGAGAACGTCTGCACCTGACCGAACAGGCGCCTGCGCACGTCCCGCCCGAACGCCATGGCGGTGCGCGCGCCGAAGTAGACCGCCACGACCGCTGCGACCACCTGCACGAGGCTGACGGCCAGCATGATCCCCCCGAGACGCAGGATCTCGGCGGTGTCCCCCTGGGCGACGCCGTCGTCGATGATCCGGGCGTTGAGACTCGGCAGGTAGAGCGTCGCCATGGTCTGCACGAGCTGCAGCACCACCACGGTCACGACGGCCGGACGGTAGGGCCGCAGGTGCTCCTTGAGCAGCGTGATCAACATCAGCATCCCTCAGGCGTGGTGAGCGTCCCGTGCAGGACGAGGTCGGCGAGCAGGGCAGGGTCCGGGGGCGTGGTGTCCAGGCCGCGCCGGGTGGCGTCGGCGGTGCGGACGGACGCCCCCATGAGCACCATGGTGAGCAGCTCGACGACGTCGTCGAGGGGCAGCCGGAACCGGTCGGCGTCCGGCTCCAGCAGGCGCACGACCGTGGCGTTGACGGCCGCGGCCCCGGCCGCCTGCCGGGCGCCCCACATCCGCATCGCGGCCTGGCGGTGCTCGGCGGTGGGCGGACCGGGCTCGAGCCGACCGATCTCGTGCAGGAGCCCCATCCAGCGCATCGACTCCCCCACGCGGGCCAGCCCCTGACCGAGGATCGCGGCGACGCGCTCGGGCAGCGGGAGCGTCCGGTCGATCGCCTCCAGCTCGGGGACCGACCCGACGGGGTCCACGGCCGCGAGGATCGCCTCGCGCACGAGCGTCACCTTGTCGGTGAACACCCGGAACAGCGTGCCCTCGGCCACGCCGGCGGCCTCGGCCAGCTCCCGCGAGGTCACGGCGGTGCCACGTTCCAGCAGGACGGGCCGGACGGCGAGCAGGATGGCGGCCCGCCGCTCGTCCGGCGGTAGCGGTGCCGCGCGGCCGGTCCTGGGTGCGGCGCGATCGCGGATGTCCATGCGGCGACCGTAACTGAGTGAGCACTCACTCGCTACGCCTTTTCGCGTTCGCTCTGAGCGAAACACCCTGGCATGGCGAAGGGCCGGGTCCGTCGGACCCGGCCCTTGCCGTCAGACGTCAGGCGTCCTGCGGTTCCTCGGGCTCGCGCGGCGGCTGCACCGCTCCCCCGCCCGGGCGCTGGCCCAGCTCGACCGACGGGTCGAACGGACGACCGCTGAGCGTGCCCGAGCTCGTCGCGTCGGCCGTGGCGGCCGCCGACTCCCGACGCGCCTCGGCGAGCGCCTCCGCGGGATCCGTCAGCGAGGTCGGCGGCAGGTCGTCGCCCAGCGGCGAGGTCCCGGCCGCCCGGCCCGAGTCCGCCGGCGGCTCGTCGCCGGAGAACGCGCCGCCGAAGCCCTTGGCGAACGTGCCGAGCGCGCTCGTGAGCTCGGAGGGCAGGAACCACATCTTGTTCGCCGGCGTCGCCGCGATCTTCGGCAGCGTCTGCAGGTACTGGTAGGCCAGCAGCTTCGGGTCGGCGTCACCGCGGTGGACCGCGTCGAACACCTGCAGGATGGCCCGGGCCTCGCCCTCGGCCGTGAGGATCGCCGCCTGGGCGCCACCCTCGGCCCGCAGGATCGCCGCCTGCTTCTCGCCCTCGGCCGTGAGGATCTGCGACTGCTTGAAGCCCTCGGCGGTCAGGATCGCCGCACGACGGTCCCGCTCGGCCCGCATCTGCTGCTCCATCGAGCCCTTGATGCTGTCCGGCGGGTCGATCGACTTGAGCTCGACGCGGTTGACCCGCACGCCCCAGCGGCCGGTCGCCTCGTCGAGCACACCGCGCAGCTGACCGTTGATCTGGTCACGGCTGGTCAGCGTCTGCTCGAGGTCCATCGACCCGACGACGTTGCGCAGGGTGGTCACGGTCAGCTGCTCGATGCCCTGGATGTAGTTGGCGATCTCGTAGACCGCCGACTTCGGCTCCGTCACCTGGAAGTAGATGACGGTGTCGATGCTCACCACGAGGTTGTCGGAGGTGATCACCGGCTGGGGCGGGAACGACACCACCTGCTCGCGCAGGTCCACGCCGGCGCGGACGCGATCGACGAACGGGATGAGCAGGTGCAGGCCGGCGTCCAGCGTGCGGGAGTACCGGCCCAGTCGTTCGACGATGATCGCGACGGCCTGCGGGACGATCCGCACGGCGCGCACGAGCGCGATGACGACGAACAACAGCACCAGGCCCAGCACGATGTAGAGGGCGATCTGCCCACCGCTCGGGTCGTCCATGGATCCTCCTGTGGTCCCGCACGGGCCAGGTGCCCGCGCGTCGGTCTGCGGTCAGGCACCCACCACGGGCACCGGGGCGACGACGGCCGTCGCGCCGTCGATGCGCGACACGCGCACCTCGGTGCCGGGCGGGATCGGCAGGGCGGCGGTGCCCCGCGCGCTCCACACCTCGCCGTTGAGCTTGACCCGCCCGCCCTCGATCGTGACGGTCGAGACGACGACGGCGTCCTGCCCGACGAGGGCGGCGGTGTTGGTCTCCACCAGGGGCATGCGGGACTTGAGGCGGCGCAGGAGCCACGGCCGCAGCGTCGCCAGCAGCAGGACGGACGTCGCCGCCGCCACGACGAGCTGCACGGCCAGCGGGGCACCCAGCCAGTAGGCGATCGCGCCGGCGATGGCCCCGCCGGCGAACATCGCGAGGACGAGGTCGAGCGAGAGCATCTCGAGGATGCCCAGGGCAAGCGCTCCGCCGATCCACCACAGCCACCCCATGGGGCTCACTCCCTCGGTCGGGGACGGGGTCCGTCGGCGGACCCCGCGTCACTCACCGATCCTAGGCTCTTCCCTTGCGGCTCCGTGGGGAGTCGTCAGGGCTGCGGGGACGCCGCGCGCGCCGACCACCGACCCGCGGTGCGGTCGACCGTCAGCGGCACGTCGAACGCGCCGGACAGGGTCTGCGCCGTGAGCACCTCGTCGATCGGGCCCGCCGCGAAGGCCCTGCCCTGCCGCAGGAGCAGCAGGTGGGTGAAGCCCGGCGGGATCTCCTCGACGTGGTGCGTGACCAGGACGAGGACGGGCGAGCGTGGGTCGCCTGCCAGCTCGGCCAGCGCCGCGACCAGCTCCTCGCGACCGCCCAGGTCGAGGCCGGCCGCGGGCTCGTCGAGCAGCAGGAGCTCCGGGTCGGTCATCAGCGCGCGCGCGATCTGCACGCGCTTGCGCTCCCCCTCGCTCAGGGTGCCGAAGGTGCGCTCGCTCAGCGCCGCCACCCCGAACGCGCCCAGCAGGTCGGCCGCGCGCGACTCGTCCAGCGACTCGTACTCCTCGCGCCAGCGACCGGTCATCCCGTACGCCGCGGTGAGCACCACGTCACGCACCCGCTCACCCGCCGGGATCCGGTCCGCGAGCGAGGCGCTGGACAGGCCGATGCGCGGCCGCAGCTCGAACACGTCGACGCGTCCCAGCCGCGAGCCCAGCAGGTCCGCCGTGCCGCTGGTGGGATGCATCCGGCCCGCGGCGACCTGGAGCAGGGTGGTCTTGCCGGCGCCGTTGCGGCCGAGCACCACCCAGCGCTCGCCCTCGCGCACCGTCCACGTCACCTCGTCGAGGATCGGCGTGGTCCCCCGTCGGATCGTCACGGCCTGCAGGTCGAGCACGTCGGTCATGGGGACGACCCTAACCGTCGAGGACCGTCCAGCCGCACGTGAGCGGTGCGCCACGGGCCGCTCCACGCCGGCTCCGTGCACGTCCTACGGTGGTCCGGTGCATCTCAGCCTCCACCTGCCTCGCTCGGTGCTGCTCGCCGTGTGGCTGGCCGCGACGGACGCGGACCGGGCCGTCCTCCTGGACGCCCTGCAGTCCGACGACGAGCCGCACACGGTCCAGCGCCGGCCCGCCGCCGACGAGCCGCCGCGCGACGACCTGCACGACGAACCGTTGACCGCGCTGCTCGACGCGTGCGCGTCGACGCCGCGCGACGTGTCGGCCGTCCTGCCGGTCCCCGGCGATCCCGGGGCGACGCCGGCCGTGGTCAGCTCCGCGGCCACGGAGGCCGGCGAGGCCGTGCTGGTCCGGACACCCGAGGCGTGCCTCGTGGCCGTGCCCGTGGTCGAGCGCTTCGGCTCCGCGCTCGAACCGGGCCACCTGGTCACGTGGGAGGTCACCGACGTGCCTGACTGGCGGCACGCCGTCCACGCGCGCACGGGCTCGCTCCAGGACGCCGAACGGGACCTGCGCCAGGGGCTCGTGCAGGTCACCGAGGCGCTCGTCCGGCTCGACGTCGCGCGGTGGCGCCCGGACGCGGCCGAGCACATCGCGGCCCTGCGCGACCTCGAGCTGCCCGCGTGGCGCCTGCCCGACGGGATGGACGGCCGGCGGCTGCGCGTGCTGGCCAGCGCGGCACGGCTGCGCGCGATCGTGGACCTGGCGACGCAGGACGACGGCGCAGCCGTGAACCTGTGGCAGGCGGACCAGCGCACGTCCGCGCTGCGCGACGTCGACCGCATGGCCCGCCGGGCGATGTCGGCGGCGGCCTCGTACGTCGCACCGTAGCCCGACGCGCAGGTCAGGCCAGCGCCGCTGCTCGTGTCAGGCCAACGCCCCCCTGTACACCTCGAGCGTCCGGTCGGCGACGGCCTCCCAGGAGAAGTGGTCCTCGACCCGGCGCCGCGAGGCGAGCCCCCACTGCGCGGTGCGCTCCCCTGCCTCGACGACGTCCGTGAGCGCGTCGGCCAGGTCGTGCACGAACCGGTCGGGGTGCACGGGGGTCCCGGTGCCGTCCTGCAGCTGCTCGATGGGGACCAGCCGCCCGGTGACCCCGTCGTCGATGACCTCGGGGATGCCGCCGGTCGCGGTGCCGACGACGGGCAGGCCGACCGCCATGGCCTCCAGGTTGACGATGCCCAGGGGCTCGTAGACCGACGGGCACGCGAAGACGGTGCCGTGCATGAGGACGGCGACGAGCTCCTCGCGCGGGAGCATCTGCTCGATCCACACGACACCCGACCGCTGGGTGCGCAGCTGCCCGACGAGCCCCTGGACCTCCGCCATGATCTCGGGCGTGTCCGGTGCTCCGGCGCAGAGCACGACCTGCACGTCCGGCGGCAGCAGCTCGGCGGCGCGAAGGAAGTACGGCAGCCCCTTCTGCCGCGTGATCCGACCGACGAACACCACGGCCGGGCGCGACGGGTCGATGCCGAGCGCGCGCACGGTCGACTCGGCCCGGGCCACGGCCTCGTCGGACGTGGGGCGTCGCCACTGGTCGAGGTCGATGCCGTTGTGCACGACCTTCACCCGCGAAGGGTCGACCTTCGGGTATGCCCGCAGGATGTCGTCGCGCATGCCGCCGCTCACGGCGATGACCGCGGCGGCTCCCTCGTACGCGGTCTTCTCCGCCCAGCCCGACAGGGCGTACCCACCGCCCAGCTGCTCGGCCTTCCACGGCCGCAGCGGCTCGAGGCTGTGCGCGCTGACCACGTGCGGCAGCCCGTGCAGCAGCCCCGCCAGGTGGCCGCCGAGGTTGGCGTACCAGGTGTGCGAGTGCACCAGGTCGGACGCGACACCGTCCGCACCGACCGCGCCGACGGCGTCCGCCATCTCGAGGTCGACCCCGAACGTCTGCAGCGCCGCGTTCGCGCCCGCCAGCTCGGTGGGGACGGTGTACCCGAGCACGCCGGGTGCGTCGCGCGGGCCGTCGAAGCAGTGCACGCGCACGTCGATGGTGCGCGTCAGGACGCGGGTCAGGCCGGCCACGTGCACGCCGGCACCGCCGTAGACGTGCGGCGGGTACTCCCGGGTCAGCAGGTCCACACGCACGTCAACCATCCCCTCGCCACCGGCACCGACGTCCGGTTCTCCCGCCGACACGCTAGCGCGTGACCGGGCTCACGCCTCGCTGGGACGGCGCCAGGGGCCTAGGGTCGTAGCCATGGCAGCGCCGCGCGTCCTCGCTATCGTCCTCGCAGGTGGGGAGGGCAAACGCCTGATGCCCCTCACCGCAGACCGCGCCAAGCCGGCGGTGCCCTTCGGGGGCCTCTACCGGCTCATCGACTTCGCGCTGTCGAACGTCATCAACTCGCGCTACCTGCACGTCATCGTGCTGACCCAGTACAAGTCGCACAGCCTGGACCGGCACGTCTCCAAGACCTGGCGCATGTCCCCGCTGCTGGGCAACTACGTCGCCGCCGTCCCCGCGCAGCAGCGCGTCGGCAAGCACTGGTACCTGGGCAGCGCCGACGCCATCTACCAGTGCCTGAACATCATCGAGGACGAGCGTCCGGACATCGTCGTCGTGGTCGGCGCCGACCACGTGTACCGCATGGACTTCTCCCAGATGGTCGACGCCCACATCGAGTCGGGCGCCGAGTTCACCGTCGCCGCGATCCGCCAGCCGATCGAGGAGGCCGACCAGTTCGGCGTCATCGAGGTCGACCCGCAGGACCCCACCCGCATCAAGGCGTTCCTGGAGAAGCCGACGGACCCGGTGGGCCTGGCCGACTCCCCCGGCGAGATCCTGGCGTCGATGGGCAACTACGTGGCCAACGCGGACGCCCTGGTCGCCGCGGTCACCGCCGACGCGGCGAACGCGACCTCGCGCCACGACATGGGCGGGGACATCGCGCCGTACTTCGTCGAGCGGGGCACCGCGGGCGTCTACGACTTCCTGCGCAACGACGTCCCCGGCTCGACGCCGCGCGACCGCGACTACTGGCGGGACGTGGGGACGATCGACGCGTTCTACGAGGCGAACATCGACCTCATCTCGATCGAGCCGGTGTTCAACCTCTACAACGACGAGTGGCCCCTCTACAGCGGCTACACCAGCCTCGCCCCGGCCAAGTTCGTGCACGCGGGCGCCGGCCGGCTGGGGCACGCCGTGGACTCCGTCGTCTCGCCGGGTGTGCTGGTCTCCGGCGCGACCGTGTCGGGCTCCGTCCTGTCCCCCGGCGTCCGGCTGCACTCGTGGGCGCAGGTCACCGACTCGGTCCTCATGGACGACGTGCACGTCAACCGCTACGCGCAGGTGCACCGGGCCATCATCGACAAGAACGTCGTGGTCCCCGAGCGCGTCCGCATCGGCCTGGACCACGACCACGACCGGGCCCGCGGCTTCACCGTCACCGAGTCGGGGATCACCGTGGTCCCCAAGGGACTGACCATCACGGACTGAGCGGCGGCGATGCCGGTCGGCCGCGCGGCACTACCCTGACCACCCGTGACCACCTACGAGCCCCGTCTCCTCGTCATGGACGTCGACTCGACCTTCATCACCGCCGAGGTGGTCGAGCTGCTCGCGGCACGCGCGGGCTCGGCGCAGGAGGTCACCGCGATCACCGAGCGCGCCATGCGAGGAGAGCTGGACTTCGCCGAGTCCCTGCACGAGCGCGTCGCGACGCTGGCCGGGCTGCCGGAGTCGGTGCTGGCCGACGTCCTGGCCGAGGTGGAGCCCACGCCCGGCGCCCGCGAGCTGGTCGACGAGATGCACGCGCGCGGATGGTCGGTCGGACTCGTCTCCGGCGGGTTCATCGAGATCGTCCGCCCGCTCGGGGCGCGGTTCGGCATCACGCTGACCCGGGCGAACGCGCTCGAGGTCGTCGACGGCCGGCTGACCGGACGCGTGAGCGGACCCGTGGTCGACCGTGCCGCCAAGGCGGCGGTGCTGCACGAGTACGCGGAGGTCGTGGGCGTCCCGATGGAGCGGACGATCGCGATCGGCGACGGAGCCAACGACCTCGACATGCTCGCCGCGGCGGGCTTCGGCATCGCGTTCAACGCCAAGCCGGTGCTGTGCGCGGCCGCGGACGCCGTGGTCCGCGACCGGCTGGACGGCGTGCTGAACCTGCCGGTCTTCGCGTCCTGACGGCCCGCTAGGTGCGAGCGGCCCCGCTCACTGCGGGACCGCGAGGCGGCGCAGCGTCCCTGCTCCGCCCTCGAGCGCGGCCCAGTCGCCGACGTCGAGCAGCGACCAGCTGGCCGTCGGCACGCCCACCCGGACCCGCGCCAGCGTGGCGGTGTCCGAGTCGGGGCCGGCCAGCAGGACCGCGGCCTGCGACATCGTCGGCTCGTGCCCGACCACCAGCAGCGTGCGGACGTCCTCGGGGACCGCGCGCGCCAGGTCGAGCAGCGCCTGCGACCCCGCGTAGTACAGGTCGTCGAGGTACCGGACCTCCGGGTCGGCACCCAGCGACGAGCGCACCAGGTCCCACGTCTGCCGCGTCCGCACGCTCGACGAGCACAGGACGAGGTCGGGCACCAGCTCCTCCGCGGCGAGCCCGGCCCCGACACGGGTCGACTGGCGCCGCCCGACGAGCGACAGCGGTCGCTGGATGTCCGCGATCAGGTCCGGGTGCTCCGCCTTGGCATGGCGCAGCAGCAGGAGCTGACGACTGCCGGTCGGGGACGTCACCGGGTCAGCGTCCCACTCCGCGCGGGATCGGCGCAGGAGTTGTCACAGACCCATCGCGTGGTAGCCGCCGTCGACGTGCACGATCTCGCCCGTGGTGGCCGGGAACCAGTCGGACAGCAGCGCCGCGACCGCCCGCGCCGTGGGCTCCGGGTCGAACGCGTCCCAGCCGAGCGGGGCACGCTCGGGCCAGCCGCCCTCCATGGCCTCGAAGCCCGGGATCGACTTCGCGGCGGTCGTGCGGATGGGGCCGGCGGAGACGAGGTTCACGCGCACTCCCTGCGGACCGAGGTCCCGGGCCAGGTAGCGCGCGGTCGACTCGAACGCCGCCTTCGCCACGCCCATCCAGTCGTAGACCGGCCAGGCGTAGCGCGCGTCGAACGTGAGGCCGACGATCGCGCCCCCGGAGCCGAGCAGCGGCTGCGTCGCCACCGCGAGGGACTTGAGCGAGTACGCGCTGACCTCGAGCGCCGTGGCCACGTCGCCCCACTCGCCCGCCAGGAAGTTGCCGCCCATCACGGACTGCGGGGCGAACCCGATGGAGTGCACGACGCCGTCGAGCGAGTCGAACCCCGCCTCGCGCACCCGGTCCGCGAGCGCAGCGAGGTCGTCGGCGTCGGTGACGTCGAGCTGCAGGACCTGCGCCTCCTGCGGCAGGCGTCGCGCGATCGCCTGGGTGAGGCGGAACTGGCGGCCGAACGAGGTGAGCAGCACCTGCGCGCCCTCCTGCTGCGCGAGCCGCGCCACGTGGAAGGCGATCGACCCGTCCGTGAGGACCCCGGTGACCAGGAGCTTCTTGCCGTCGAGCAGACCCATGTGCGTTCCGTTCTGTGCGTTGCCGTGCTGGAGTCGGGAAGGAGCGGTCAGTGGCCCATGCCGAGGCCGCCGTCGACGGGGATGACCGCGCCGGAGATGTAGGCCGCCGCGTCGGACGCGACGAACTCGACCACGCCCGCCACCTCCTCGGGCAGGGCGAACCGCCCGAGCGGGATGGACTCGCGGTACGCCGCCTGCTTGTCCTGCGGCAGCGCGCGCGTCATGTCGGTGTCGATGAAGCCGGGGGCCACGACGTTGGCGGTGATCGCTCGACCGCCGAGCTCACGCGTGATGGAGCGGGCCATGCCGACCAGCGCGGACTTGGACGCCGCGTAGTTGACCTGCCCGGCCGAGCCGTACAGCCCGACCACGGAGGAGATGAACACGATGCGTCCGCGGCGCAGCCGGATCATGCCCTTGCTGGCGCGGCGGGCGCAGCGGAAGGCGCCGGTCAGGTTGACGTCCAGGACGTCGGTGAACTCCTCGTCGGTCATCCGCATGAGCAGCTGGTCGCGCGTCACACCGGCGTTGGCGACGAGCACCTCGACCGGGCCGTGCGCGGCCTCGATCTGGGCGAACGCCGCGTCGACGCTGGCGGTGTCGCGCACGTCGCCGACCACGCCGAGGACGCCGTCCGGCAGGTCACCGGAGCGGTAGATCGTCGCCACCGTGTCCCCGCGGGCGACGAAGCGCTCGGCGATGGCCCGGCCGATGCCGCGGTTGGCCCCCGTGACGAGGACGCTGCGCGGTGCGGCGGGGGCGCTGGAGTTGTCGGAAGTCTCAGGCACGGGACACGACGCTAGCCGACCCCGCCCGCGGCGCACGGCAGGGTCCGCGCCCATGTTCGTCGTGCCCGGTTGTGGGACCCGTACAAGAGCGCTCCTCAGCGTCGTCTCAGCCTCGCGGACTAGACTCACGTGGTGAGCAGCAACCGCCGGCGCCCGGACCTCCCGGAGGAGGTCTACAGCATCACGACCGCACCCGAGCCGCTCGCCGACGACATGGCGCGCCGGCAGAAGCGCTACCTGGTGCAGATGGGCGTCCGCGTCCTGTGCTTCGCCGCGGCGGTGCTGACGTGGGGTCGGATCCCCCTCTGGGCCTCCCTCGTGCTCATCGTCGCGGCCGTGGTGCTGCCCTACTCGGCCGTGCTGTTCGCCAACGCGGGACGGGAGCGACGCGACAGCGACGGCTCGTTCATGGCGGCACGCGAGATCGGGCCCGGCACCGGCGCGCCCCGCGGGCTCGGCCCGTCCGACGGCCCGGACGGTCGCCCGTGAGCCTGCTCGGCCCGGTCCCCGACGCCGTCGACGAGCTGGTGTGCAGCAGTCGCGGCTGCCGCGCCGACGCCACGGTCGGCCTCCTGTGGAACAACCCCAAGCTGCACACCGCGGAGCGCCGCAAGGTCTGGCTCGCGTGCGACGAGCACCGCGAGCACCTGAGCCAGTTCCTCGACGTGCGCGGGTTCCTGCGTGACGTCGTGCCCGTGGCGGAGCTCGAGCCCGCCGCCGGGTCATGAGCCCCGCGGCTCGTCGCGCCACAGGCCTGGTCCTGCTCGGCGTCGTGGTGGCGGTGGCCTGCACGTTCCTCGGCCGCTGGCAGTGGAACCGGCACGTCTGGCGCGACGCGGCGATCGCCGTGGTCGAGCACAACTGGTCCGCCGAGCCCGTGCCGCTGGACGCCGTGCTGACCCCGGGCGACGGCGCGCTGACGGACGCCGACGTCTGGCGGCGCGTCACGGTGGTCGGTCACTACCTGCCGGGCAGCACGGTCCTGCTGCGCAACCGGCCCGTCGACGGCGCCGCGGCGTACCACGTGCTGGTGCCGTTCGTCGTGCAGGACGCCTCCGCCGGCACCGCGGCCGCTCCCACGCACGCCGGTTCCGTGCTCGTCGTGGACCGCGGTTGGGTGGGCCTGGGTGAGGACGCGAGCGTCGACGTCGCGACGCCGGACCCGCCCACGGGCACGGTCACGCTGACCGCCCGGCTGCGCCTGGACGAGCCGGCCTCGTCGCGCACCGCACCGCCCGGGCAGGTCCAGGCCATCTCGGTCGACCAGGTGCTCGCGGCCGGCGGCGTCGCGCCGGAACCCACCTACGACGCCTACGTCGCGATGAGCGCGGAGGATCCCGCGGCCGCCGAGGTGCCCGGTGCGCTGCCGGCGCCGAGCACCGACCCGGGCTCGCACCTGTCGTACGCGTTCCAGTGGTGGACGTTCGCGCTCGGCGGGCTGGTCGCGTTCTGCCTGGGCGCGCGCCGCGAGCTGCAGGACGAGCGCGCGGAGCGCGAGGCTGACGGCGAGGTCACCGCACCTGTCGCCGCGCCCACGGTGTCCGCGGACGGCGTCGAGCTGTGGCCCACACGCGACACCCCGCGACGGCCGGCCGCGCGGCGGCGCACCGGGCCGGACGTCCCGCACCGCCGCGGGGGGCGCGACGAGGACGCCGAGGACGCGCTGATCGACGCCCAGCTGGCCGAGCCGGCCGGACGGGTCCGGACCGACGAGCGCCGACCGTGAGACCGCGCGTCAGGCCAGCGCGATGAGGTCCAGGTACGCCGGGCTCCACAGGTCCTCGTCGCCGTCGGGCAGCAGGAGCACCCGCTCCGGGTCGAGCGCCGCGACGGCGCCCTCGTCGTGCGACACGAGGACGACCGCGCCGGTGTAGCCCCGCAGGGCCGCGAGGATCTCCTCGCGCGACGCCGGGTCCAGGTTGTTGGTCGGCTCGTCCAGGAGCAGGACGTTGGCGCTCGAGACCACCAGCGACGCGAGCGCCAGGCGGGTCTTCTCTCCGCCGGACAGCACGCGGGCGGGCTTGTCGGCGTCGTCCCCGGAGAACAGGAACGAGCCGAGCACCGACCGGACCTGCGTCTCGGTCAGGTCCGGCGCCGACGACTTCAGGTTCTCCACCACCGTGCGGTCCAGGTCGAGCGTCTCGTGCTCCTGCGCGTAGTAGCCCAGCTTGAGCCCGTGACCGGGCCGGACCTCGCCCGTGTCGGACCGCTCGATGCCGCCGAGGATGCGCAGCAGGGTGGTCTTGCCGGCGCCGTTGAGCCCGAGCACGACCACCTTGCTGCCGCGGTCGATCGCGAGGTCGACGTCGGTGAACACCTCCTGCGACCCGTAGGTCTTGGACAGACCGGCCGCGGTGAGGGGGGTCTTGCCGCAGGCCGCGGGCTCGGGGAAGCGCAGGCGCGCGACCTTGTCGGAGGCGCGGACCTCCTCGAGGCCGGACAGGAGGCGCTCCGCGCGCCGGGCCATGTTCTGCGCGGCGACGGTCTTGGTGGCCTTGGCGCGCATCTTGTCGGCCTGCGCCATGAGGGCCGACGCCTTCTTCTCGGCGTTCGCGCGCTCGCGCCGACGGCGCTTCTCGTCGGTCTCGCGCTGCTGCAGGTACGCGTCCCAGCCGAGGGCGTACTGGTCGAGCTGTGACCGGTTCGCGTCGAGGTGGAAGACCTTGTTGACCACGGCGCGCAGCAGGTCGGCGTCGTGCGAGATGACGATCAGACCGCCGGAGTACGACTTGAGGTAGTCGCGCAGCCACATGATCGAGTCGGCGTCGAGGTGGTTGGTGGGCTCGTCCAGCAGCAGGGTCTCCACGCCGGAGAACAGGATCCGCGCCAGCTCGACCCGGCGGCGCTGGCCACCGGACAGGGTGCCGATCGTCTGGCCGAGCACGCGCTCGTCGAGCCCCAGGTTGGACGCGATCCGGTGCGCCTCGCTCTCCGCGGCATACCCGCCGGCGGCGGTGAACCGCGCATCCAGCCGGGAGTACCGGTCCATCGCCTTGTCCCGCACGGCGTCGTCCTCGCTGGCCATCGCCGTCTCGGTGGTGCGCATGGCGCGGACGACCTCGTCGAGGCCCCGGGCGGACAGGACGCGGTCCATGGCGAGCTGCTCCAGGTCGCCCGTGCGCGGGTCCTGCGGGAGGTAGCCGACGTCGCCGGAGCGCACGACCTGGCCGCCGGTGGGCTGCGTCTCCCCCGCGAGCGTCTTGGTCAGCGTGGTCTTGCCGGCGCCGTTGCGCCCGACCAGACCGATCCGGTCGCCGGCCGCGATGCGGAACGACGACTCCTCGAGCAGCGTTCGTGCGCCGATGCGCAGCTCGACAGCCTGGGCAGTGATCACTTGACGGTTTCCTCCGAGTTCGCCGCGCTGGCGTTGGCCGCGGGCACAAACGCCAGCAAGTCTACGTGCGGCTAGCGTGGCGTCCGGTCGCAGGGTTCGAGGACGCACCCCACACCTGCGGGCTCACCGCATCTCGCCACGACGATCGAGGGGTTGCCATGTCCAGCACACCGGAGGACGAGACCGCCGCCACCGCCGTCCTGCCCGCACCCGTCGCCCGTGCCTCGGTGGCCACCGACGTCGCGCTGGTCGCCAGCTTCGCCGCGTTCATCGCCGTCTGCGCGATCCTGCCCGGCATCCCCACGCCGTCGGGCGTCCCCATCACCCTGCAGACGTTCGGCGTCATCCTCGCCGGGCTCGTGCTCGGCTGGCGCCGCGGCACCCTCGCGGTCCTGCTGTACCTCGCCCTCGGGCTGGCCGGACTGCCCGTGTTCGCGGAGGGCACGGGCGGGATCGTGGTGCTCAGCAAGCCGTCCGTCGGCTACCTGCTCGCGTTCCCGTTCGCCGCCGCAGCCGCGGGCGCCTTCGCCACGATCGCGCTGACGCAGTCGGACCGGCTGGCGCAGCGGTCGAGCCCGTCCGCGTGGCGCTACCCGTTCCTGGTCGTCGCCGGTCTGGCCGCGAGCTTCCTGACCATCCACCCGGCCGGCATCCTCGGGCTCATGGTGCGACTCGGGCTCTCCTTCCCGGAGGCGTTCGCCATCGACCTCGTCTACTGGACCGGTGACCTGCTGAAGAACCTCGCCGCCGCGGCCGTCGCCGTCGCGGTGTTCAAGGCGTTCCCCGACATGGTGCGCACGCGCCGCTGACCGCCTGATGATCGCGCTCGACCAGGTCCTGGTCACCGCCTACAGCCCCGACCCGCACGGCGGGCGGGACCGCGTCGTGCGCCTGCTGGGACCGGTGAGCCTGGAGCTGACCGAGCACCGGATCGCGGTGGTCGGTGCCAACGGGTCCGGCAAGTCCACGCTCGCACGCCTGCTCAACGGGCTGGTCCTGCCGTCGTCGGGGACGGTGCGGGTGGACGGGCTGGACACCGCGCGGGACGGCGCCGCCGTGCGCCGCCGGGTCGGGTTCATGTTCACCGACCCGGATGCGCAGCTGGTCATGCCCACCCCCGTGGAGGACGTCGCGCTCTCGCTGCGGCGCACCGCGCTGACGCCTGCGGAGCGCGACGTGCGGGCACGGGCGGCGCTGGCCCGGTTCGGCCTGGCCGACCGCGCCGAGGTCCCGGTGCACGCGCTGTCCGGCGGCCAGCGGCAGCTCCTCGCGCTCGCGTCGGTGCTGGCCACCGAGCCGGCCGTGCTGGTGTGCGACGAGCCGACCACCTTGCTGGACCTGCGCTGGCGCGGCGTCGTCGACCGGCTGCTGGCGGACCTCGAGCAGCAGGTCGTCGTCGTGACGCACGACCTCGACGCGGCCCGGCAGGCGGACCGCGTCCTCGTCGTCGACGACGGGCAGGTCGTGTTCGACGGCAGCCCCGAACCGGCCGTGGCCCACTACCGGGCGCTCATGGAGGTCCGGGCGTGAGCGGCCCGATCCGTCCGCCGTGGGCCGGTCCGCTCGGGCTCTACCACCCGGGCA
The DNA here is from genome assembly GCA_963837795.1 of uncultured Actinomycetota bacterium. GTDB lineage: Bacteria > Actinomycetota > Actinomycetes > Actinomycetales > Cellulomonadaceae > Cellulomonas. The sequence continues at coordinate 544,117 of CAWIOT010000006.1, read as the reverse complement.
GCACGGTCCTGCACCGTGCGCCGGCCGGGCTCAAGCTGGCCGCACTCGCCGTGCTCGCCGTCGCCGTGGTGCTCGCCCACGGACCGCTCTCGGCGCTCGTCGCCCTGGGTGTGGCCCTGCTGGCCCAGCTGGTGGCGCGCGTGCCGTGGCACCGCACCTCCCGCGGGCTGGTCCCGGCCCTCGCCACCGCGGCCCTCATCGGCGCGTACCAGTGGTGGGCGCGCGGCTGGGCCACCGCGGTCGAGGTGGCGCTGGACCTGGTCGCGCTGGTCCTGCTCGCCTCGGTGGTCACCGCCACCACCCGCGCCGACACGCTCCTGGACGCACTCGCCCGCCTGGCCCGCCCCCTGCGGCACGTGGGCCTCGCCCCCGAGACGTTCGCCCTCTCGGCGGGCCTCTTCCTGCGCACCATCCCGGTGCTCGCCCGCATGTCCCTGGAGACTCGCGACGCCGCGCGCGCCCGCGGCCTGGACCGCGAACCGCGCGCGATCCTCGTGCCGGCGGCCGTGCGCATGGTCGCGCACGCGCGGGCGACCGGGGACGCGCTGGCCGCGCGCGGGCTCGGCGAGGACTGACCCGCCGGCCTCGGCTCGGCGGGCGGCCGGACCGCGGCAACGCTACGGTTCCGTCCGTGACGTTCCAGGGTGACGGTGACTTCGGCGGCGGACGCGTCCGCCGTGGCGGCGGTGGCGGCAAGATCGCCGCCGGGGGTGGGGGTCTCGTCGGGCTCGTCGTGCTCGCGGTGTACCTGTTCTCCGGTGGCCAGCTCGACCTGTCCGGGGCCGTCGACGGCGCCCAGGACCCCGGCGCCCAGACCGACAGCACGCTCGGCTCGTGCACCGTGGAGCAGGCCAACACCGACCGCGAGTGCCGGCTCAGCGCGACCGCGTACGCCCTGGACACCTACTGGGAGCAGCAGGTCACCGCCGCCGGCGGCCAGTTCGCCCAGCCGGACGTGTACTCCTTCACCAGCGCGGTGTCCACCGGCTGCGGGAACGCCAGCAGCGCGACCGGACCGTTCTACTGCCCGCCGGACCAGACCATCTACCTGGACGTCAGCTTCTACGACCAGCTGCAGAGCCAGCTCGGCGCGCAGGACGGGCCGCTGGCCGAGGAGTACGTGACCGCGCACGAGTACGGCCACCACATCCAGCAGATCACGGGCGTGATGGACCAGGCGCAGCGCCAGGGCACCGGCGCCGAGTCCGACTCCGTGCGGGTCGAGCTGCAGGCCGACTGCTACGCGGGCATGTGGGTGGGCGACGCCACCGAGACGGTCAACCCCGTCACCGGCCAGCCGTACCTCGCGCCGATCACGCAGGAGCAGCTGCAGAACGCGCTCAACGCCGCAGCGGCGGTCGGCGACGACCACATCCAGGAGCAGTCCGGCGGCGGCGTGAACCCGGACTCCTGGACGCACGGCTCGAGCGAGCAGCGCCAGCGCTGGTTCACCACCGGCTACGAGCAGGGCACCTTCGAGGCCTGCGACACCTTCGCCACCGACCAGCTCTGAGGCGCCCTATGCCGGGGCGGCACGCAGGATGGACTCCATCCGCTTGCCGCGCGCGACCTCGTCCACGAGCTTGTCCATCCAGCGGATCTGCTGCATGAGCGGGTCCTCGATCTCCTCGACCCGCACGCCGCAGATGAGGCCCGTGATCATGCCCGCGTTCGGGTGGATCCGCGGCGCCTGCGCGAAGAACGCGCGCAGGTCACGCTGGTCGTCGATCGCGCGGGCCAGGCCGGCCTCGTCGTACCCCGTCAGCCAGCGCACCACCCGGTCCACGTCCGCGGCGTCCCGGTCCTTGCGCTCGACCTTCTTGACGTAGAGCGGGTAGATCGACGCGAAGCTCATGCCGTAGATCTTGTGCTCGGCCATGAGGGACCCCGGTCAGATGTTGAAGCCGAGGGCCCGCATCTGCTCGCGGCCGTCGGGCGTGATCTTCTCCGGGCCCCACGGCGGCATCCACACCCAGTTGATCCGGAAGCCGTCGACCAGCCCCTCGAGGGCCTGCGCCGACTGGTCCTCGATGACGTCGGTGAGCGGGCAGGCCGCCGAGGTGAGCGTCATGTCGATCACCGCCGTGTTGGTCTGGTCGATCGTCAGCCCGTACACGAGGCCGAGGTCGACGACGTTGATCCCGAGCTCGGGGTCGATGACGTCGCGCATGGCCTCCTCGATGTCGGCCGCCGTGACCGGGGCGGGGGTGGCCGAGGGCGTGTCCGTGCTCATGAGTTCTCCCGTGCGCCGGTCTTGATGAGTGCGTCGGTCAGCGCCGCCCAGCCGAGCAGGGCGCACTTGATCCGCGCGGGGTACTTGGCGACGCCCGTGAAGGCGGTCGCATCACCGAGGGACTCCTCGGCGTCGTCGTCGAGCCCCGCCCCGCGCGTCTGCATCAGCTCGCGGAACGTGCCGCCGATCTGGTCCACCGTGGCGAGGTCCTGCCCGACCACCAGGTCGTGCAGCACCGAGACGGAGGCCTGCGAGATGCTGCAGCCCTGCCCGTCCCAGCGCACGTCCCGGACGGTGCCGTCCTGCGCGAGGTCCACCTGCAGGGTCACCTCGTCGCCGCAGGTGGGGTTCACCTGGTGCGACTCCCCCGTGTGCAGGTGGTCGTCGCCGGCCACGCCCAGTCCCTTGCCGTGCGGGAACTTCGCGTGGTCGAGGATGACCTGCTGGTACAGCTGTTCCATCGATCCCGTGCTCATGACACCTCCAGCCCGAAGAACGCCCGGACCCCCGTCAGTGCTTCCCGGAACACCTCGATCTCCTCGTCCGTCGTGTAGACGGCGGCGCTCGCGCGCGAGGTCGAGGCGACGCCGAAGCGCCGGTGCAGCGGCTGCGCGCAGTGGTGGCCCACCCGCACGGCCACGCCGGCGTCGTCGAGCACCTGACCGACGTCGTGCGCGTGCACGCCGTCGACGACGAACGAGACGGTCGCCAGCCGGTCGCGCGTGTCGGTCGGACCGATGACGCGCACACCGGGCACCGAGGCGACCGCGTCGAGCAGCAGCCCGGCCAGGTGCGCCTCGTGCGCCGCGACCGCGTCCATGCCCAGCTCGGCCAGGTACGACGCGGCGGCGCCCATCCCGACGGTCTGCGCGACCATCTGCGTGCCGGCCTCGAACCGCTGCGGCGGCGGTGCGTAGGTGGTCGACTCCATGGTGACCACCTCGACCATCGACCCGCCCGTGGTGACGGGCGGCATGGCCTCGAGCAGCTCGCGGCGACCGTACAGCGCGCCGACGCCCGTGGGTCCGAGCATCTTGTGCCCGGAGAACGCCGCGAAGTCGACGCCCAGCGCCGCGAGGTCCACGGGCAGGTGCGGGACCGACTGGCACGCGTCCAGCACGGTCAGCGCACCGACGGAACGGGCCTTCTCGACGAACGGCGCGACCGGCGTGATGGCACCCGTGACGTTGGACGCGTGCGTGAACGCGAGCACCTTGGTCCGGTCGGTGACCACGGTCTCGAGCTCGTCGACGCGGATGCGGCCGTCGTCGTCGACCCCGAGCCAGCGCAGGGTGGCGCCGGTGCGGGCCGCCAGCTCCTGCCACGGCACGAGGTTGGCGTGGTGCTCGGCCTCCGTGACGACGATCTCGTCGCCGGGCCGCAGGGCGAACCGCTGCGCGTCCGCTCCCCCGCGACCCAGCGACGCGTTCGACATCGCGTACGCCACCAGGTTGATCGCCGCGGTCGCGTTCGACGTCCACACCAACGAGGCGGGCGAGACGCCGACGAACGACGCCACCCGGTCGCGCGCGTCCTCGAAGGCCTCGGTGGCCTCCTCGGCCAGCTGGTGCGCGCCCCGGTGGACCGCGGCGTTGCGCTGACCGTAGAAGTCCTGCTCGGCGTCGAGGACGACCTCGGGCTTCTGCGACGTGGCCCCCGAGTCGAGGTACACCAGCGGGCGCCCACCGCGCATCGTCCGTGCGAGCAGCGGGAAGTCCGCGCGCACGGCGGCCAGCTCGGTCGCGTCGAGCGTCCGGGCAGCGCGGTCCAGGGTGCTGGTCATGGTGCTCCTCGGGGTCCTCAGAGCGCCGGGGCGCTCGTCAGGAAGCGGTCGTAGCCCTCGTTCTCGAGGCGCTCGGCCAGCTCCGGGCCACCCTCCTCGGCGATCTTGCCGTCGACGAAGACGTGCACGAAGTCGGGCGTGATGTAGCGCAGGATGCGCGTGTAGTGCGTGATGAGCAGGACGCCCACGTCGCCGCTGGAGCGGACGCGGTTGACGCCCTCGGACACCACGCGCAGGGCGTCGACGTCGAGGCCGGAGTCGGTCTCGTCGAGGATCGCCATCGCCGGCTTGAGGAGCTCCATCTGCAGGATCTCGTGGCGCTTCTTCTCACCGCCGGAGAAGCCCTCGTTCACGGAGCGCTCGGCGAACGCCGGGTCCATGCGCAGGTTGTCCATCGCGGTGCGGACGTCCTTGACCCAGGTGCGCAGCGGCGGCGCGGAGCCGTCGATCGCGGTCTTGGCGGTGCGCAGGAAGTTCGAGACGCTGACGCCCGGCACCTCCACGGGGTACTGCATCGCGAGGAACAGGCCGGCGCGGGCGCGCTCGTCGACGGACATCGCGAGGACGTCCTCACCGTCGAGCGTGACGGTGCCCGAGGTGATCTGGTACTTCGGGTGGCCGGCCAGCGAGTACGCCAGCGTCGACTTGCCCGAGCCGTTGGGGCCCATGATGGCGTGGGTCTCGCCGCTGCGGACCGTCAGGTCGACGCCGCGCAGGATGGGCTTGGGGCCCTCCTTCGTCTCGACGCTGACGTGCAGGTCGCGGATCTCCAGGGTGGACATGCTGTTCCTTCCGGGGGCAGTTCAGGCAGTGGTTCAGAGGGGGGCGTCGACGTCGACCAGCACGCGCTGGCCGTCGACGGTCACGGGGTAGACCGGCACGGGACGGATCGCGGGCGGGCCGGTGGGCTTGCCGGTGCGCAGGTCGAAGCGGGAGCCGTGCAGCCAGCACTCGATCGTGCAGTCCTCGACCTCGCCGTCCGACAGCGAGACCGCACCGTGCGAGCAGATGTCGCTGATCGCGTGCAGCTCCCCGTCGGCGTCGCGCACCAGGGCGACCTCGACCGTGCCGCGCTCGGCCTCCAGCTCGACGCGGAGCGTGCCCTCCACGGGCACGTCCTCGTCGAAGCAGGCCAGCTGGGCCGTCATGCGCCCTCGATGCTCGGCTCGGTCGCCGTGGCACCCAGGACCGACATGGACTTCTCCAGCTCGGCCTCGATGGAGGCGATGAGCCGCTCCTCGACGGACGGGACGCCGACCTCGTGGATGAGCTCGGCGAAGAAGCCGCGCACCACGAGCCGACGCGCGTCCGCCTCCGGGATGCCGCGGGCGCGCAGGTAGAAGAGCTGCTCGTCGTCGAACCGGCCGGTCGCGCTCGCGTGGCCGGCGCCCTCGATGAGCCCCGTCTCGATCTCCAGGTTCGGCACCGAGTCGGCGCGGGCGCCGTCGGACAGGACCAGGTTGCGGTTGAGCTCGTAGGTGTCGGTGCCCTCGGCGGCCGCGCGGATGAGCACGTCGCCCACCCACACCGTGTGCGCCCCCTCGCCCTGCAGCGCGCCCTTGTAGGTCACGCGCGAGACGCAGTTGGGCACCGCGTGGTCGACGAACAGGCGCTGCTCCTGGTGCTGCGCCGCGTCGGCGAAGTACAGGCCGAGCATCTTGACGTTCGCGCCCTCGCCGACGAACTCGGCGTCCGGCGTGATCCGCACGACGTCGCCGCCGAGCGTGACGGCGATGTGCTTGACCGTGGCGTCGCGGCCGATGCGCAGCCGGTGCGACGACGCGTGCACCGAGCCCTCGGCCCAGTCCTGCACGGACACGACCGTCAGGTGCGCGCCCTCGTCGGCCACGATCTCGATGGTCTCGGTCAGCGCGGCGTGACCGACGTGGTCGATGACGACGACGGCCTGCGACATCGGCTCCGCGTGCACGACCAGGTGCGACGCGCTGGGCTCGAGCGTGGCCTCGTGCGTGCCGGCCCCCTCGACGCCCTCGATGCGGATCGACGTCACCTCGGAGGCGACGGCCTCCTTCGGGATGGTGACGACCGTGGCACGCGGGAACGAGGCCCACGCGACGGCGGCCGTCCGGTCGCCCGGCTCGCCGGCCGTGCCGAGGCGCGCGTCGCCGCGGTCGACGATCTCGACCTGCACCTCGGGCGCCTCGACGACGGTGGTCAGCACGCCGTGCCCGTCGAGCACGCCGTCGGTCGCGCCGGCGAACAGCGGCGCCAGGCGGTCCACCGGGGAGAAGCGCCACTCCTCCTCGCGGCCGTTCGGCACCGGGAAGTCCGCGACGTCGAACGACGTCGGGCGCGAGGCGCGGGACGACTCCGGCGTGCCGCCGACGCCGTGCGTGTGGCTCCCGTCGGCGACCGCCTTCGAGTGGTCGGTCGACAAGGGCTGTGTGGTGGTCGTCATCAGCCGACGGCCCCTTCCATCTGCAGCTCGATGAGGCGGTTCAGCTCGAGGGCGTACTCCATGGGCAGCTCGCGCGCGATGGGCTCGACGAACCCGCGCACGATCATCGCCATGGCCTCGGTCTCGGGCATGCCTCGGGACATGAGGTAGAACAGCTGGTCCTCGCTCACGCGAGACACGGTCGCCTCGTGGCCCATCGACACGTCGTCCTCGCGCACGTCCACGTAGGGGTACGTGTCGGAGCGGGAGATCTGGTCGACCAGGAGGGCGTCACAGAGCACGTTCGACGCGGCGTTGTGGGCGCCCTCGAGCACCTGCACCAGGCCGCGGTAGGACGTGCGACCACCGCCGCGCGCGACCGACTTGGACACGATCGAGCTCGACGTGTGCGGCGCCGCGTGCACCATCTTGGCGCCGGCGTCCTGGTGCTGGCCGGCACCGGCGAACGCGATGGACAGCGTCTCGCCGCGGGCGTGCTCGCCCAGCAGGTAGATGGCCGGGTACTTCATGGTCACCTTGGAGCCGATGTTGCCGTCGACCCACTCCATGGTGGCGCCCTCGGCCGCGGTCGCCCGCTTGGTGACCAGGTTGTACACGTTGTTCGACCAGTTCTGGATGGTCGTGTACCGCACGCGGGCGTTCTTCTTCACGATGATCTCGACGACCGCGGAGTGCAGCGAGTCGCTGGAGTACACCGGCGCGGTGCAGCCCTCGACGTAGTGCACGTACGAGCCCTCGTCGGCGATGATCAGCGTCCGCTCGAACTGGCCCATGTTCTCGGTGTTGATCCGGAAGTAGGCCTGCAGCGGGATCTCGACGTGCACGCCCGGCGGGACGTAGACGAACGAGCCGCCCGACCAGACGGCGGTGTTGAGCGAGGCGAACTTGTTGTCCCCGGGCGGGATCACCGAGCCGAAGTACTGCTCGAAGATCTCCGGGTGCTCGCGCAGCGCGGTGTCGGTGTCGAGGAAGATGACGCCCTGCTCCTCGAGCGACTCCTGGATCTGGTGGTAGACCACCTCGGACTCGTACTGCGCGGCGACGCCGGCGACGAGGCGCTGCTTCTCCGCCTCGGGGATGCCGAGCTTGTCGTACGTGCTCTTGATGTCCTCGGGCAGGTCCTCCCAGCTGGTGGCCTGCTTCTCGGTGGAGCGCACGAAGTACTTGATGTTGTCGAAGTCGATGCCCGACAGGTCCGAGCCCCACCACGGCATGGGCTTCTTGTCGAAGAGGCGCAGCGACTTCAGCCGCATCTTCAGCATCCACTCCGGCTCGTTCTTGAGCGCGGAGATCTCGCGGACCTTGGCCTCGGACAGGCCTCGGGTGGCGACGGACCCGGCGGTGTCGGCGTCGTGCCAGCCGTAGTTGTAGTTCCCGATGGAGGCGATGGCCTCGTCCTGGGTCATCACCGGCGGCGTCGTGGCCGCGGTGCTGTCGGTCTGTGCACTCATGCTGGGTGTCCTTCCACTCGGAGCACGGGGTGGGCAGGGTCGGTCAGGGGGACGTTCGCAGGGACGGTCAACGGGATGTTCGTGGTGCAGACGTGGCCACCGGCGGCCAGCGTCGCGAGGCGCTGCACGTGCACGCCGAGCAGGCGCGAGAAGGCGCGGGCCTCCGCCTCGCACAGCTGCGGGAACTCGTGCGCGACGTCCTGCACGGGGCAGTGGCCCTGGCACAGCTGCAGGGCCGCTCCGCCCGGGACCGGCCGCGCGGACGCGGCGTACCCGTCGGCGGCGAGCCCGTCGGCGAGGGCGTGGACGCGGTCGGCGACGTGCGGGCCGGCGGCCTCGACGGCGGCGGCGTGCCGGTCCTCGAGCTCACGGACGCGCTGCTCGGCGAAGCCCTGCACGGCCTGCGGCCCCGCGGTCTCGGCGAGGAACCGCAGCGCCTGGGCGGCCAGCTCCGAGTACCGGTGCGAGAGCGCCGCCTGGCCGCGGCTCGTGACGACGTACCGCCGCGCGGGGCGGCCGCGACCCTTGGGCCCGGTGGACCCGTCGTGCACGGTGATCTGCTCGGTCGCCTCGAGGAGCCCGAGGTGCCGGCGGACGCCCGCGGCGGTCAGGTCGAGCTGCGCGGCGAGCTCGGCGGCGGAGACCGGGCCGGCCGTCGCGACGATCTGCAGCACGCGCTGGCGGGTGCCGGCGTCGTCGGTCGGCGTGCGGTCGGTGCGCTCCGGGCTCTCGACGGCGGGCAGCGTCGGGACCATGCACACCTCCGTCGGGTCAGCGGGCGCACCCTGGACCGGGTGCGGATGACGTCTCGCGATATTGGCAACATCCTTGTTGCCGATATCCATCCCCGCAACCAAGGCGAACCTTCTCGCCCACCCGGACGGGGGTCACCTGCGTCACACCGGGGCTGCCCGGCAGGCGTCCTAGACTTCCCTCTCGTGCCCGACTCCCCCGCGCTCGCGATCTCCGGGCTCGTCAAGCGGTACGGCGGTCGCGCCGCCGTCGACGGGCTCGACCTCGTCGCCCACCGCGGACAGGTGACCGCGGTCCTCGGACCGAACGGGGCGGGCAAGACGACGACGATCGAGTGCTGCGAGGGTCTGCGCCGGCCCGACGACGGCGCCGTGCGCGTGCTGGGGCTCGACCCCGTGTCCGACGCGCACGTGCTGCGGCCCCGCGTCGGCGTGATGCTGCAGGACGGCGGGCTGCCGACCGGCGTCAAGGCGCAGGAGATGCTCGCGCACGTGGCGCGGATGTACGCCGCGCCGCGCGACCTGCACGAGCTCACGGAGCGCCTGGGACTCGGCTCGTTCGCCGGGACGACCGTCCGGCGGCTGTCCGGGGGCCAGCGCCAGCGGCTCGCGCTCGCCGCCGCGATCGTCGGACGCCCCGAGGTCGTGTTCCTCGACGAGCCGAGCGCCGGGATGGACCCGCAGACCCGGCACGCCGTGTGGGACCTGGTGCGCGAGCTGCGCGACGAGGGGGTCGCGGTGCTGCTGACCACGCACCTGATGGACGAGGCCGAGGACCTGGCCGACCACGTGGTGGTGGTCGACCACGGGCGCGTCATCGCGCAGGGGTCGGTGCGCGAGCTCGTCTCCAGCGCCGACGACCGGACGCTGCGCGTGGAGACCAGCCCGGGACTGGACCTCGGCGCGGCCCTGGGTCCGGGCTTCGTCGTCGCCGAGCCGCAGGACGGCTCGTACACGGTGACCGGCGCCGTCGAGCCCGCGGCCGTGGCGGCCCTGACCGCCTGGCTGGCCGAGCGCGGTGCCCTGGTCACGCGTCTGACCGTGGGGCGACGCACCCTGGAGGACGTGTTCCTCGACCTGACCGGACGGAACCTGCGATGAGCGCGACCACACAGCACGGCTCCCCCGCCGCCGCGCCCGCGCTGCGACGGGTGGCCGCCCAGACGGCGTTCGAGGCGCGGGCGATCCTGCGCAACGGCGAGCAGCTGCTGGTCACGATCGTCGTGCCGGTGCTCGTGCTCGTCGGTCTGACGCGCGTGACCGCCATCGAGCTGGACACCGGCGGCGCGAGCCGGATCGACTTCCTGACCCCGGGTGTCCTGGCGCTGGCGGTCATGACCTCGTCCTTCACGTCGCAGGCGATCGCGACGTCGTTCGACCGGCGCAACGGCGTGCTGCGGCTGCTGTCGACCACCCCCCTGGGGCGCGGCGGTCTGCTCGCCGGCAAGGTGCTCGGCGTGCTCGTCGTGGAGCTCGTCCAGGTGGTCGTCATCGGGGTGACCGCGCTGCTGCTCGGCTGGCACCCCGATCCCGCCGGGATCGCGCTGGCCCTGGTCGCGGTCGTGCTGGGCACCGCCGCGTTCACCTCGCTGGCGCTGCTCGTGGCGGGCACCCTGCGCGCCGAGGCCGTGCTGGCGCTGGCCAACCTCCTGCTGCTCGTCCTCGCGGTCGCGGGTGGCGTCATCATCCCCGCGGACCGGCTGCCCGGACCGATGGCCCACGTCGCGCTGCTGCTCCCGTCCGGCGCCCTGGGCGAGGCGATGCGCGAGACGCTGCTGCACGGGGTCCTGCCCGCCTGGTCGGTGGTCGTGCTGGTCGGCTGGACGGCGGCGCTCGGCTGGGGTGCCGGCCGGCTGTTCCGCTGGCACTGAGCCCCGGCCGCCCCGCCGACGGCTCCGTTGTGACGAGCCTCGCCCGCCGTCCGGTCCGGCACGCGCAGGGCGGACCGTAGGCTGGTCGGCGTGAGCTCGACCCCCGCCCTGGACACCCGCCCCTCCGCGCTGGACCGGGTGCGCGACCGGTGGACGTGGACGGCCGTGGTCGCCAACCTGGTCGGCCAGATCCTCATCATCGTCACCGGCGGCGCCGTCCGGCTCACCGGTTCGGGCCTCGGCTGCTCCACGTGGCCGGAGTGCGAGCCCGGCGAGTTCACGCCGCGGTTCCACGACGCGACCTCGATCCACCCGTTCATCGAGTTCGGGAACCGGACCGTCAGCGGGCTGCTGGTCGCCGTCGGCGTCGTGGTCGCGGTCCTGGTGGTCCTCGACCGCCGCCGTGCGTGGTCCTACCGCCGCCTGGGCCTGGTCCCCCTGGTCGGTGTGCTCGTCCAGGCCGTGATCGGCGGGATCACCGTGCTGGTCGACCTCAACCCGGCCATCGTCGGGGGCCACCTGCTCATCTCGATGGCCCTCGTCGCGTTCTCGGCCTGGCTCGTCGTGCGCACCCGGGAGGGCGACGGCCCCGCCGTCCAGCTCGTCGACCGGACGACCCGCGTGCTCGTCCGCGTGCTCACGGTCCTGACCGCGCTGGTCCTCGTGCTCGGCGTCGTGGTCACCGGCGCGGGCCCGCACTCCGGCGACGACGAGGTCGGCTACCGGTTCGACGTCGACCCGTGGGCCATGGCCAAGCTCCACGCGGCATCGGTGTGGGCGTTCGTCGCGGTGCTCGTCGTGGTCCTCGTGCTGCTGCGCCGGCGCGGCGTGTCGGGACGACCGTGGGTCGCCGGCCTGGTGCTGCTCGGGGTGACGCTCGGCCAGGGCCTCATCGGCTACGTGCAGCTGTTCACGGGCCTGCCCATCGGCCTGGTCAACCTGCACATGCTCGGCGCGGCGCTGCTCGCCGCCGCGGTCACGTTCTTCGTCGGCAGCCTGCGGCGACGGCCGGTCGGTGCAGATCTGTCCTGATTTCTCCTGTTGCGTGTCGGTGGTCTCTCCTAGCCTCGACCCATGGCAGATGCGATCACCGCGCGGGGGCTCGTCAAGCGCTACAAGGAGGTCACGGCCCTGGACGGGGTCGATCTGGCCGTCCCGACCGGGTCCGTGCTCGGGCTCCTCGGACCCAACGGTGCGGGCAAGACCACGATCGTCCGCATCCTCACCACGCTGCTGAAGCCGGACGAGGGCTCGGCCACCGTCGCGGGCGTCGACGTCCTCGACAAGCCGCGGGACGTGCGGCGTCGGATCGGCCTGTCGGGCCAGTACGCGGCGGTCGACGAGTACCTGACGGGGTTCGAGAACCTCGACATGATCGGCCGGCTGTACCACCTGGGCGTCAAGCGGTCCCGCGAGCGCGCCCGCGAGCTGCTCGCGTCGTTCCACCTGGAGGACGCGGCGGACCGGCCGTCCAAGACCTACTCGGGCGGCATGCGTCGCCGGCTCGACCTGGCGGGCGCCCTCGTGGCGGACCCGCCGATCATCTTCCTGGACGAGCCGACGACGGGACTGGACCCGCGCGGCCGCACCGAGATGTGGGAGGTCATCGAGAACCTGGTGGCCGGCGGCACCACGTTGCTGCTGACCACGCAGTACCTCGAGGAGGCGGACCTGCTCGCGGACGACATCGTGGTGATCGACCACGGCCGGATCATCGCGCAGGGCACCGCCGACGAGCTCAAGACCCAGGTCGGTGGCGAGCGTCTGGAGCTCACGGTCCGCGATCCGGGCACGCTGACGGCAGCCCGGGACCTGCTCGAACCGCTCGGCGTCGGCAAGGCCACGCTCGACGAGGGCCGGCGCACGCTGCTCATGCCGATCACCGGCGGCGCGCAGGTGCTCACGGAGGCGCTGCGCGTGCTCGACGACGCGAGCATCGGGATCGACGACGTGGGGCTGCGCCGACCGACCCTCGACGACGTGTTCCTCTCCCTGACGGGCAGCCCGGCCGAACTCGAGACCGGAACCACCGACCGGGAGCCACCCCCGCCGGCGACCACCCCACCCGCTCAGCCGCCCGCGGGTCGCCACGCGGCCGCCGGCGACTCGTCCACCGGAGGTGCCTGATGGCCACGCTCACCGTGTTCTCCGACTCCTACGTCGTGGCCAAGCGGAACATCATCAAGATCAAGCGCGTCCCCGACCTGCTGGTCTTCACCACGCTCTCGCCCATCATGTTCGTCCTGCTGTTCGCGTACGTGTTCGGCGGGGCGATCGCCGTGCCGGGCGGCGCCAGCGCCGACGCCTACCGCGAGTTCCTCATGGCGGGCATCTTCGCCCAGACCGTCATCTTCGGGGCGACCATCACCGGCGCGGGGCTCGCGGAGGACGTGAAGAAGGGCATCATCGACCGGTTCCGGTCCTTGCCCATGGCGCCCTCGGCCGTGCTGACGGGCCGCACCATCTCCGACGTGGCCAACAACGTCCTGGTGCTGGTCGTCATGTCGCTGACCGGACTGCTCGTCGGCTGGGGCATCCACAGCTCGGTCGCGGAGGCGGCGCTCGGCTACCTGCTCCTGCTGATCTTCGCGTACTCGGTCTCGTGGATCATGGCGTGGCTGGGCATGCTGGTGCCCAGCGTGGAGGTCTTCAACAACGCGACCTTCATCGTGATCTTCCCGCTGACGTTCGTGGCCAACACGTTCGTCCCGCTGGAGAGCCTGCCGGCTCCCCTGCAGACGTTCGCGGAGTGGAACCCGGTCTCGGCGGTCACGCAGGCCTCGCGGGAGCTGTTCGGGAACATCCCGGAGGGCGTCCCGACGCCGGACGCGTGGCCCCTGCAGCACGCCGAGGTCTACACGCTCATCTGGGCGGCGATCTTCGTGCTGGTCTTCGTGCCGCTGGCCAACCTCCAGTACCGGCGTTCGACCAGCCGCTGATCCCAGCGCCGCCCGTGCTCTGGCCGGTCGTCGGCCGAGCACGGGCGCTGGGCCTCAGTCCTGGGCCGGGCTCACCGCGACGAGCGAGGACCAACCGCCGGCCCGGGCGGCTGCCGCGGCGAGCACGCCCATGACCGCGGTGGGGCTGTGCAGGCTGCCGTCGAGCACGGCAGCGACGGCCTCGTCGAGCGGCACCCACCGGGCCACCATGTCGGCCTCCTCGTCGGCACGCGTGTAGCGGTCCGCCTCGTCGACCGGTGTCAGGTCCCGCGCCAGGAACACCCGGATCCGCTCGTCCGAGCCACCCGGCGAGGTGCAGACCTCCACCAGCCGCCACCAGGACGCGGCGCGCAGGTCCGCCTCCTCGGCGAGCTCGCGGGCCGCAGCCGCGACGGGGTCCTCGCCCTCGACGTCGAGCAGCCCGGCCGGGGGCTCCCACAGCACGGACCGCACCGGGTGCCGGTACTGCGACAGGAGCAGGACCTGGTCGTCGTCGTCGAGCGCGATCACGGCGACGGCCCCGGGGTGCGACACGTACTCGCGCAGGACCTGCGACTCCCCGAGGTCCACCACGTCACCGACGAGGTCGAAGATCTTGCCCTCGTGGATGACCTCGTGGGACAGGACCGGCCGCTCCTCCGGCACGTCCGCCAGCGGCTCGGCCATCAGGACTCGTCACCCCGCTGGGCCAGCGCGGCCTCGACCAGGCCGGCGAACAGCGGGTGCGCCCGCGTCGGCCGCGACTTGAACTCCGGGTGCGCCTGCGTGGACACGTAGTACGGGTGCACGTCCCGCGGCAGCTCGACGAACTCGACCAGCGAGGTGTCCGGCGAGACGCCGGAGATCACCAGGCCGGCGTCCTCCAGCTTGTCGCGGTAGGCGTTGTTCACCTCGTACCGGTGGCGGTGGCGCTCGGACACCCGCGTCGACCCGTACGCCTCGGCCACGACGGACCCCGGCGTCAGCACGGCCTCGTAGGACCCCAGGCGCATCGTGCCGCCCAGGTCCCCCGCGCCGTCGACGATGTGCAGCTGCTCGGCCATGGTCGCGATGACCGGGTGGGCCGGGTCGGCGTCGAACTCGGACGACGAGGCGCCGTCGAGGCCGAGCACGGTCCGTGAGTACTCGATGACCATGCACTGCAGGCCCAGGCAGATGCCGAGCGTGGGGATGAGGTTCTCGCGCGCCCAGCGCAGCGCGCCGAGCTTGCCCTCGATGCCGCGCACGCCGAACCCACCGGGCACCAGCACGGCGTCGACCCCCTCGAGCGCGAGCCGTGCCCCCTCGGGCGTCTGGCAGTCGTCGGAGGTCACCCAGCGGATGACGACCTTGGTGTCGTGGTGGAAGCCACCGGCCCGCAGGGCCTCGGTGACGGACAGGTACGCGTCCGGCAGGTCGATGTACTTGCCGACGAGCGCGACCTCGACCCGGTGGGCCGGCTGGTGCACGCGGTGCAGCAGGTCGTCCCAGCCCTTCCACTCGACGTCCCGGAACGGCAGGCTCAGCCGCTGCACCACGTAGGCGTCGAGGCCCTCGGAGTGCAGCACGCGCGGGATGTCGTAGATGCTCGGCGCGTCCTTGGCGGTGACGACACCCTCGACGTCGACGTCGCACATGAGCGCGATCTTGCGCTTGGTCGACTCCGGCACGTCCCGGTCGGCGCGCAGGACGATCGCGTCGGGCTGGATGCCGATGCTGCGCAGCGCGGCGACGGAGTGCTGCGTCGGCTTGGTCTTCAGCTCCCCCGACGGGCCGATGTACGGCACGAGCGAGACGTGCAGGAAGAAGACGCTGTCGCGGCCGAGGTCGTGCCTGACCTGGCGCGCCGCCTCGAGGAACGGCAGCGACTCGATGTCACCGACCGTGCCGCCGATCTCCGTGATGATCACGTCGACGTCGTCGTCCGCCTGCTGACGCATGCGGGCCTTGATCTCGTCGGTGATGTGCGGGATGACCTGCACCGTGTCACCCAGGTACTCGCCGCGCCGCTCCTTCGCGATCACCTGCGAGTACACCTGGCCGGTGGTCACGTTCGCGGACCCGACCAGGTTCACGTCCAGGAACCGCTCGTAGTGGCCGACGTCGAGGTCCGTCTCCGCACCGTCGTCGGTCACGAAGACCTCGCCGTGCTGGAACGGGTTCATGGTGCCCGGGTCCACGTTCAGGTACGGGTCGAGCTTCTGCATCGTGACCTTCAGGCCACGGGAGCGAAGGAGTCGGCCGAGGCTGCTCGCCGTCAGACCCTTGCCGAGGGAGGAGGCGACACCCCCGGTGACGAAGATGTGCCGGGTCGTGGATTCCGACCGCCCGGAGAGTCGATGCGCGCGCTCTGTCACGGGATTCCAGCCTACCCGACGAACGCAGCGAGCCGGAGAGCCGCGCTGGGTGAGTCAGGACACGTGCGGGTCACGGCAAGGGAGAGGCGGGGTTCGCCGGGTCGGGCACGCTGACCGGTCCGGCCGGCCGCTGTGCTTCGATCGTGCGGAAGTCCCGCACCGTGCTGCGGTCGCCGGCCAGGACCGCGCCGCCCACGACGACGACCGCGATCACCGCGCCACCGGCCGCGGCACCGACCGCGGTGAACGGACCGTGACCGGCCAGCTGGGCGACCGCGTCCACGACCCACCTGCCGGCCAGGGCACCGACGACGCCGCCGACCACCAGCACGGCCGCCGTGCGGGCAGGCCCCGCGTCGCGGGACGGCCCGCGGCCCGACCCAGCAGGACGACGCCGAGCACGCCACCCAGCACCATGCCCAGGGAGCTGGCCTGGGCCAGGGCGAGCAGCGTCGCCGGCGGGTCAGCGCCCTCGGGCGCGCGGAGCGCGGCGACGAGCGGGGTCGCGACCGCGACGCTGCCCCAGCCGACGACGTTCGCCGCGATGGCCGACCGGCCCCGCTCCAGCGCGTAGAGCGCGCGCGACGAGTGGAACATCAGCGCGAAGCCGAGGAGCCCGGGAGCCAACCAGGTGATGGTCGTGGTCATCGCCTGGATCGTGGAGCCGCCACCGGCGATCGAGACGAAGATGTCGGTCACCGCCGGGGCCGCCGCCACCAGCACCGCGGCACCCAGCGCCGCCGCGGCGAGGACAGCGCGCAGCGTCCCCGACGCCATGCGTGCGAACGCCTCGTGCTCCCCGGAGGCCGCCCGCTGCGCGAGGCGGGGGAACGTCGACGTGGCCAGCGGGACGACGAGCACGGCGTACGGCAGCAGGTAGACCTGCTGCGCGTAGAAGAACACGGTCCAGGTGCCGACGCTGCCGAACCGGCTGGAGACGAGCAGCGCCACGAGCACCGAGAGCTGCTGCGCCACGAGGGAACCCACACCGGCGAACGCCAGCACCGCGAGGCGACGACCGACGCCCGCGGGGAACCTCAGCGTGGGCCGGATCCGGACCCCGAGACGGTGGACGGGGACGAACATCGGGAAGCACATCGCCGCGACACCGAGCGTCGTCCCCCAGCCCAGCACGGCCAGGGCCGTGCCGGACACCGCGGTGGGATCGTCGACCACACCGTCGGCCAGCGCCCCGTAGACGACGTACGTGGCGATGACCACCAGGGACGACAGCACCGGCGCGAACGCGGGCCAGAAGAACCTCTTGTGGGCCTGCAGGACCGCGTAGAGCAGCACGGCGATGCCGTACATGGGCACCTGCACGGCGAAGATGGCGATGAAGTACTGCAGCAGGTCCTGCTCGGGTCCGTCGAGGTTCGGCCAGACCGAGGCGATGAGCCCGCTGGAGGCCGCGAGAGCCGCGCCGAGCGGCACGAGGATCAGCAGCGTCCAGCCGAACGTCGCCGAGGTGATCGCGTCGACGTCCTTGTGCAGCGCCCGGGAGACGGGCAGCGCCAGGACGGGGATGAGCGCACCGGCCAGCGCACCACCGGCGGCCACCTCGAACAGCACGTTCGGCAGCGTGTTGGCGGCGTTGTAGACACCGCCGATGCTGCCGTCCCCGCCGAAGGCGTTCGCCTGCACGAGGTAGCGGCCGAACCCGAGCACGCGGCTCAGCACGGTCACGGCCGCGATCATCGCGGCCGCGCCGCCCAGCCCGGCCAGCGTGCGCCGCGCGGTGGGGCTCACGCGGACCGGTCCACCGGCGGGTCGACCGGCCGCCGACCCCACCCGTCCACCTCGCGCAGCACGGGCGTCCGCTCGATGACCTGCGTGAAGCTGACCTTCTCGCTCGCCGCCGTCAGGCCGAGCACGACGGCCAGCGCGGCGAGCCGGACCGGACGCGGTGCGCCGAGGACGAGCGCGGTGCCGAGCGAGGCGCCGAGCGCGTTGGCGCCGCCGTCGCCGAGCATGTCCGCCTCGGCCAGGTCCTGGTCCATCGCGGCTCCGACCACGCCGAGCACGGCCGCGCCGACCCCTGAGCCTGCACCCGGTGCGAGCGCGAGAGGCGCACCGACGAGCGTCGCAGCCTTCAGCGCTCGGCCCGGCCGCAGGTCGAGCAGGTTGAGCAGGTTGGCGCTCGAGGCCACCAGGGCTCCGGACGCAGCGACGTCGGCGAGCCAGCCGACGCTCGACCGGCGTGAGCCGTCGGGCCGGTGCAGCGGCGTCGCGACGGCGGCGGCGACCAGCGCGCCCACGCCGATGCCCAGCACCTTCAGGCCCCCGGTGGTGAGCTCACCGTGCGCCAGCGCGCCGAGGTGACCGCGCAGGCCCTTGCGTCGCGTCGTGGTGTCCTCGCCGAGGTCGTCGACGAGCCCGAATGCCGCACCGGACGCCGTGGCGACCGTGAGCGCCACGGCACCTCGCGTCGACGGAGCGCCCACGAGTCCGCCGGCGAGCAGCCCCACGGCCACCGCCGGCCCCTCCAGCAGGCTGATCGGCTCGCCGCGGTGGTTGGTCCGCGTCCAGCGCGCCTGACCGCCCGGTGCCTGGGCGTCGAGCGCACCACGCGTGACGGCCGTCGCGACGCCCGACAGGACGCCGGCGCCCAGGCGGCGCGCCAGGGTCAGGGTCATCCCTCGGTCCCGGCCGCCGGGTCCGCGCCCTCCGGCACCCGTGGCGTGCGGTCGACCGGGGGCAGGTCCACGGCGGGCGGGATCGGCGTCTCGCCCTCGCCGAACCCGTAGTGCCCGGTGGTGCCGGCGATGGAGGCGGCGAGCGCCAGCGGCACGTTCACCTGGCCGGTCACCAGGTCGACGCCGGAGACCGTGGAGATCGACCCGGCCAGGCCCTGGTCCGCCAGCACCGCGTCGACCAGGCTGCCCGGACCGCGCGCACCGTCGGCCAGGACCGCGCCCGACGACAGGTCCTGCGCGGCGCTGACGACCGCCAGCTGCGCCGCTGTGACCGACTCCGACGCGTCCGGGGTCGGCGTCGCACCGTCGGCGGGCGCCTCCGCCGGCACGCCGATGACGACGACGGCGTCGGCGGGCACCGTCACCGGGTCGGCCACCGTGACCAACGGGCTGTCGCTGTCGCTCGAGGACAGCAGCTGCAGCAGCACGGACGCGTCGTCGGACAGCGCGTCGGGGTCGCTGGGGTCCGAGGTCACGAGGGCCTGCACCAAGGCGGAGGCCAGCTCGCCCTCGACGCCCGCGTCGTCTGCCGGCACCGGGTCGAGGTAGCTCAGCAGCTGCCCCACGAGGGCCTGCCGGAAGGTGCGGGCGTCGGGGTCCACCCACGCGTCGGTGAGCGTGACGTGCGCCGTGACGCTCGCGCCGGACTGGTCCAGCCGCTCGTCGACGGCGGTGCGGACCGACTCGTCGATGTCACCGAGCGCCACGACGGCGACCCGGCGGTCGGTCAGCGAGCCCGCGAGCAGCTGGGGCCCGGCGGCGTCGATGTAGGCGGTCGCGTCCTGGAGGTCGGCCGACGTGCTGTCGAGCTCGGCACGCAGCGCGTCCTTCTCGGCACGGAGCTGCTCGACCTGCCCGGTGAGGGTGTCGCCGATGGTCTCCTTCAGCGGGCCGGCGCCGAGGGCGATGCCGACGGCGAGCGCCAGGAAGACGGAGATGAGCGAGACGATGTGGTAGCGGAAGTCGATCACGGTGCGAGGTCTCCGTCGAGTACGTCACCGGCGGCGGCCGGGACCAGGTGCGGGGTACGGGCGGGGTCGGTCATCCGAACAGACCGCTCACCCACGACGTGATGTCGTCGACCCGGGCGCCGAGCAGCCCGATGAGGGTCTGCCCCGCCGCCGTGGACGCCAGTGCGACGCCGAGCGCGAGCAGGCCGGCCAGCACGAGCAGGGTCAGCTGGAGGTTCGAGATCCGGTTGCGGTACAGCCGGGACACGCCCTTGGCGTCCACCAGCTTGCTGCCGACGCGCAGCCGCGTGAGGAAGGTGCTGGCCATCCCGGAGCGTCCCTTGTCGAGGAACTCCACCAGGGTGGCGTGCGTGCCGACGGCGACGATGAGCTCGGCGCCCTTGTCGTCGGCCAGCAGCATGGCGACGTCCTCGCTGGTGCCCGTGGCGGGGAAGACGACGTGCCGGACGTCGAGCTGCTCCACGCGCGCGAGCCCCGGTGCCCGGCCGTCGCGGTACGCGTGCACGACGACCTCGGCGCCGCAGGTCAGCGCACGGTCGGACACGGAGTCCATGTCGCCGACGATGAGGTCCGGCTTCCAGCCGGCGTCGAGGATCGCGTCCGCTCCCCCGTCGACGCCGATGAGCACCGGCCGGTACTCGCGGATGTAGGGCCGCAGCGTCACCAGGTCTTCCTTGTAGTGGTACCCGCGCACCACGATCAGCACCTGCCGGCCGTCGATCTCGGTCGTGATGTCCGGGACGCCGACGCCGTCGAGCAGCAGGTCCCGCTCGCGACGCAGGTAGTCCATGGTGTTCGCCGCGAACGACTCGAGCTGCACGGACAGGCCGGCGCGGGCCTCCTCCATCGCCGCGGCGACGGTGGCCTCGGTCTGCAGGACGCCCTCGGCCACGAGCGTGTCACCGTCGTACACGGCGCCGTCGAGCACCCGCAGCTGATGCCCCTCGGTCAGGGACATGACGTCCGCACCGAGGTCGTCGATCAGCGGGATGCCGGCGGCGACGAGGATCTCCGGCCCGAGGTTCGGGTAGCGGCCCGAGGTCGACCTCGCCGCGTTGAGCACCGCGGCCGGCTGGCAGGCGACGAGGGCCTCGGCCGAGACGCGGTCCAGGTCCAGGTGGTCGATGACGGCGACGTCACCCGGGCGCAGTCGCTTGGTCAGCCCCTTGGTGCGGGGGTCGACGCGTGCAGGACCGGCCACGGCGCCGGCGTCGGGCAGGGCGGTGCTCTTGCGCAGGGAAGCTCTCATCGTCGTTCATCGTCCCACGGACGAGAGCTCGAGAAGCTCTGCGGCGTGCGTGCGCGCCGCGTCCGAGT
Source organism: uncultured Actinomycetota bacterium (assembly GCA_963837795.1). GTDB lineage: Bacteria > Actinomycetota > Actinomycetes > Actinomycetales > Cellulomonadaceae > Cellulomonas. The sequence continues at coordinate 523,349 of CAWIOT010000006.1, read as the reverse complement.
CCTCCTGGCCGGACAGCATGCGGGCGAGCTCGCGCACACGGTCGTCCCGGGTGACCAAGCGCACGTCCGACTCGGTGACCACGTCGACGCCGTCGGCGGTCGACTTGGTCACCACCAGGTGGCGGTCGGCGAAGGCGGCGACCTGCGCCAGGTGCGTGACGACGAGCACCTGGCTGCCCTGCGCGAGCGACGACAGCCGGCGCCCGACCTCGATCGCCGCCCGCCCGCCGACGCCCGCGTCGACCTCGTCGAACACGAACGTGCCGGGCCGGGTCGCACCGGGCGCGGTGGCGAGCGCGACCTCGATCGCCAGCATGACCCGGGACAGCTCACCACCGGACGCGCCCTTGCCGAGCGGCCGGGCCGGTGCCCCCGCATGCGGCACCAGGAGCATCTCGACGCGGTCGGCGCCGTGCGGGCCGGGCTCGTCGGCCGGCTCGACGACGACGCGCAGCTCGGCGCCGCCCATCGCCAACCCGGCGAGCTCGTCGGACACCACCGCTGCCAGCCGCTCGGCGCCGGCTCGCCGGCCGCTCGTCAGCCGCTCGGCCACGGCAGCGAGCTCCGCGTCGAGCCGGGCGCTCTCCCGCCGCAGCTCCTCGATCCGCTCGTCGCCGCCCTCCAGGTCGAGCAGCCGTCGACCGGCCGTGTCCGCCCACGACAGCACCTCGGCGACCGTGCTGCCGTAGCTGCGGGTCAGGCTCGCCAGCTCGGCGCGCCGTCGCTGCGCGGCGTCGAGCCGTAGCGGGTCGGCCTGCAGGTCCTGGAGGTAGGCCGCGACGTCGGTCGAGACGTCGGCCAGGAGGTAGCCCGCCTCCGCCACCCGCGTGGCGAGGGCCGCCAGCGTCGGGTCGTGGTCGCCGCCCTGCTCGAGCAGCCGGCGCGCGTGCTCGATCGTGCCCACGGCGGAGACGGCGTCGTCGGTCACGTCGTCACCCCCGACGAGCGCGACGTGCGCCCCGGCGGCGGCGGTGCGCAGGTCCTCGGCGTGCGCGAGCCGCTCGACCTCCTCGGCCAGCGTGACGTCCTCGTCCGGCTGCGGGTCGACGCGCTCCACCTCGGCCAGCCCGAGCCGGAGCAGCTCCGCCTCGCGGGTCCGGTCGCGCGCGCGGTCCACGAGGTCCGTCAGCTCGGCCTCGACCTTCTGCCGGGCCGCCCATGCGCCCCGGTAGCTCGCCAGCAGCTCGTGATGGGCGGCACCGACGAACTCGTCGAGCGCCTCGCGCTGCACGGCGGGCGAGCGCAGGCGCGCCTGGTCGGCCTGACCGTGCACCGTGACCAGCTCGTCGGCCAGCTCGGCCAGCATCGCCTGCGGCACGGACCGGCCGCCCACGAACGCACGGGACCGGCCGGCGGTGCTGTCCGTGCCGGCGCCCACCGTGCGCAGCAGCACGAGGCTGCCGTCGTCGTCGAGCGCGGCGCCCGCCTCGGCGGCCCGGCCGAGAGCCGGCGCCGACGCGTCGAGGACCACCCGGCCCTCGACCGCGGCCGAGGTCGACCCGATCCGCACGGTGGCCGGGTCCGCCTTGCCCCCGAGCAGCAGGTTCAACGCGGTCAGCACCATCGTCTTGCCCGCGCCGGTCTCCCCGGTCAGCACCGTCAGGCCCGGTCCGAGCTCCACGTGCGCACGGCCGATGACACCGAGGTTCTCGATCCGGATCTCCTCGATCACCGCGCCCCCTCCGGGTCCTCGCGGCGCGAGGCCCGGTGCGCGCGCGGCCGGCCGCGCCACCCGTCCACGGGCAGGTCGAACTTGTTCACGAGCCGCGTCGTGAACGGCGCCGGGGTCAGCCGGGCCAGCCGCACGGGCACGTCGCTGCGGGTCACCTCGACCCAGGACCCCTTGGGCACCTCGAGCCGGCGACGGCCGTCGAGCGTGATCAGACCGGCAGCCGGGGAACGCTCCAGGACCTCGACGGCCAGGCGACTGCGGGGGCCCACCACGAGCGGCCGGGCGAACAGCGCGTGCGCGGAGAGCGGGACCAGGATCATGCCGTCGACGTCCGGCCACACCACCGGGCCGCCCGCGGAGAACGCGTGGGCGGTCGAGCCCGTCGCGGTCGCGGCCACGATGCCGTCGCAGCCGAACGAGGACAGCGGGTGCCCGTCGACCTCCACGAGCACCTCGAGCATGCGCGAGCGGTCGACCTTCTCCAGCGCCGCCTCGTTGAGGGCCCAGCCGGTTCCGGTCGTCCCGTCGGGGCGCATCACGCGCACGTCGAGCGTGCCGCGCTCCTCGACCTCGAACTCCCCCGCGGTCAGCCGACGGACGGCCTCACCGACCTCCTCGCGCTCGCTCTCGGCGAGGAACCCGACGTGCCCCAGGTTGACGCCGAGCAGCGGGACGGACGTGCCCCGGGTGAGCTCCGCGGCGCGCAGGATCGTCCCGTCGCCGCCGAGCACGATCGCCAGCTCGAACGACGGCAGGTCCGCCGCGTCGGCGTCCTCGGCGGCCAGCACCGGTTCGACGCCCGCCTGCTCCAGCTGACGTACCGCCTCATGGGTGGCCGACACGGCCTCCTCACGGCCGCCGTGGGTCACCACGAGCGCGCGGCGGCTCATGAGTCAGCACCCGTCAGGACGGCGGCGGACAGCAGGTCCAGCGGCACGGCGACGGGGCCGTCCGCGTCGGCGCGCCGCAACCACAGGAAGTACTCGACGTTGCCGCTCGGGCCGGGCAGCGGGCTCCGCACCGCCGCACGGACCTCGACACCGAGCTCGGCCGCCGCACGGGCGACGCCGACGACGGCATCCAGCCGGAGCTGCGGCAGACGCACGACACCACCCGACCCGAGCCGCTCCCGTCCGACCTCGAACTGCGGCTTGACCATCACCAGCAGGTCGGCGTCCCGGCGGGCGACGTCCACCAGCGCGGGGAGCACCAGCGTGAGGGAGATGAAGGAGAGGTCCGCCACGACCAGCTCGGGCGCCGGTTCGACGTCCTGCGCCCGCAGGGCCCGCACGTTCACGCCCTCCCGCACGTCGACGCGGGCGTCGTGCCGGAGCTCCTCGACCAGCTGGTCGTGCCCGACGTCGACCGCCACGACCCGTGCGGCACCACGCCGCAGCAGCACGTCGGTGAACCCACCGGTGCTCGCTCCGGCGTCGAGGCAGTGCCGCCCGGCGACGCGCGGACCGTCGGGACCGAGCGCGTCGAGGGCGCCCGCGAGCTTGTGGCCGGCGCGCGAGGCGTACCCGGGATCGGTGGCGTCGGCGCGGACGGTGACGTCCCGCTCGTCGGTGACCTGGACCGAGCTGCGGGACGCCGCGGCGCCGTCGACGCTCACGCGGCCCGCGGCGATGAGGTCGCCCGCGTGCCGACGCGACCGGGCCAGGCCGCGCCGCACCAGCTCGGTGTCGAGGCGTGTGGTCACGGGCGGTCAGCCCTCCGCGTCGGCGAGCCGGTCCTGGAGCGCACCGTGCACCGCGTCGAACGCGGCGACGTGCGCGCGCAGTGGCTGGTCCTCGAGTCCCACCAGGGCGGACAGCGCCTGGTCGACGGCGTCGTCCGTCGTCGTCAGGCCTTCGCTCTCACTCACCGCGCCGCCTCCTGTCCCATGGTCGTGACCGGTGAGCGTCGCGACGCCCCACCGTGCCTGCTCAGCTGACTGCGGTCGCGCGCCCGGTCGTGCGCGCAGCGCGCCGCGCCCACGCTACCTGCCGCGGGCGACACCCACCGGTCGCCACACACAGCCGCCGTCACGCGTGGCGCAGGTCCGTCGCCAGCTCGGGCACCGACGTCGGGTCGAGCTCGGCTCCACCGTCGACGGCCGACCACGCGGCCGCGCACGCGGCACGGACCAGGTCCACCTGCTCGTCGTCGGTCGACGCCGTCGCGCGTCCGAGCTCGAGCCGACCGTCGACGACTCGCGCGGACGCAGCACGGACCGTCCACCAGCCGTCGTCGGCCTGCTGCGGCTCGGGGTGGGCCACCAGCAGCGAGCGCAGGTCCGCGCCGATCAGGTGCGGGCGCTCCCCCGGGTGGGCGAGCACGTCGTCGCGTGCGGAGCTCACGCCGGTGAGCACGTGCAACCCGACGTAGCCCCCGGCGCGCGCGCCCGCGAGGTCGGTGTCCAGCCGGTCGCCGATGACGAGCGTCTCGCGTGCACCGACCCGGTCGACCGCCATCTGGTACATCGTGGGCGCCGGCTTGCCCGCGCTGTCGGGCTCGACACCCGTGGCTGCCCTGACGGCGCCGACCAGAGAGCCGTTGCCGGGGGCGAACCCACGGGCCGTCGGCAGGCTCAGGTCGAGGTTCGACGCCACGTGCCAGGCACCGCGACCGACCGCGTACGCCGCCTCGGCGAGCTGGGGCCAGCCGACCTCCGGAGCGAACCCCTGCGCGACCGCCGCCGGCTCGTCGTCGGCGGACTGCACGACCTCGAACCCTGCCAGCCGCACGGCCGTGACCAGCCCCGCTCCCCCGACGACCAGCACCTTCGACCCGCGCGGCAGCCGCGTGCGCAGCAGCTGTGCCGCCGCCTGGGCCGCCGTCATGACCTCCGACGCGTGCGTGGTGATGCCCAGGTCGGTGAGCTGGTCGGCCACCGACTCGGGCTCACGCGACGCGTTGTTGGTGACGAACACGAGCCGCATCCCGCGCTCGCGCGCCGCGGTCAGGCCGTCGGCGGCACCGTCGATCGGCTCGTGCCCCCGGTACGCGACCCCGTCCAGGTCGACGAGCGCGAGGTCGAACCGGTCAGCCAGGGGCGTCGACGACCCGATCAGCCCGACCGTCACCGGCCACCGTCCACGTCGTCGTCCCCGTCCACGTCCGCGGCCGCATCCGCACCGTCGCCGGCGTCAGCATCCGTCGCCTCGCCGGCCGCGGTGTCGGCGCCGCCGGTGTCAGCGCCGTCGTCGTCGGTGCCGTCGTCGTCTGGTCGCCGTCGTCGTCTGCGCCGTCGTCGCCGTCGCCCGGCTCGGCGACCACGTCGGCCACCTCCGAGATCACGGGCTCGCCGGCCGGCGGCACGTCCTCGTCGTACTCGCCCTCGTCGTCGAACTCGCTGAGGTCGAACGACACGACGTCGTCCTCCACCTCGACGTCGCCCGCGGCCTCGTCCAGCTGGGCCTGCGTGAACGGGGCCAGCTCCGCGGCCGCGTCGTCGGCGCGACCGGCGGCCTCGAGCGCACTCGCCCGTGCCTGCGCGACCCGCACGGCGACAAGGCCCGTGGCAGCCCGCACCGACGGCGTCGACAGGGCGGCGACGGCCGCCTCGGGCTGCTCGAGGTCGAGCCGGGCACCGCTGACCACCATGGCGAGCTCGATCGCTGTCTCGGCGTCGAGCGTCTGCGCCTCCGGCTCCTGCGCGAGGGCCAGCGCACGTTCGGGGCGACCGAGTCCTCGCTCGCAGTCCGCCATGATCGCGAGGTGCTCCGACGAACCGTTGAGCCGACGCACGGTCCGCAGCTCGCGCAGCGCCTCCGCGTAGCGACCGGTGCGGTAGGCCGCCAGGCCCGCCGCCTCACGCACGACGTCCACCCGCCCGGCGCGACGCACGGCCGCCTGCGCGTGCTCGTACGCGAGCTCGGGCTCGGCGTCGAGCAGCCGACCCACCATGACGAGGTGACGTCCGACGCCCTCGGCGTTGTCCTTGCTCAGCGTCCGCAGCCGGCCGCGGACCGCACGGTCGAGGTCGCTGAAGACGACCTCGTCGGGGATCTCCGGTGCGACGACCCGGTCCCCCTGCGGGGGCCGCGTCGGCCGACGGTCGTCGTCGCTCCCACGCCGATCCGCACCGGCTCCGTAGCCGCCGCGCGGACCGGAACGGTCGTCGCGCGCCGGTCGACCGCCGGCGGGGGGCCGACGATCGCCCGTGGCCGGCCGGTCCGCCCGGTTGCCGCCCGCGGCGGGACGCGACGATCCAGTGCGCTCGTGACGGTCACCAGAGGAGGGACGGTCTGCGCGCGCCGGACGACCACCGGACGACGCTCGCTGGTCCCCGGACCGCTCACCGGACGACGGCCGCTGACCGCCAGAGCGCTCACCGGAGGACGTACGCTCGCCGCCCGCGGGACGGCTCCCGTGCGACGGCCGCTCGCTCCCCGACGATCGGTTGCCGTAGGACGAACGGTCGCTACCCGACCGATCGCCGTACGACGGGCGGTCGCCGGAGGGCCGGCCGCCGGAAGCAGGACGGTCACCGTCGGGGCGACGACCGTACGCAGGACGGTCGCTGCCACGACTGCGATCAGCACCGGATCGCTCACCGTACGAGGGGCGGTCGCCGCTGGAGGGCCGGCCGCCGTACGACGGGCGGCTGGCGCCGGCCGAGCCGTTGCCGTAGCCAGGACGGTCACCGCCGCGACTGCGGTCACCACCGGAGCGCTCACCGTACGAGGCGCGGTCACTGGACGCGCGGTCACCGGTCTGCCGGCCACCGTAGGCGGGACGATCCCCACCCGCGGGCGGCCGGCTCCCATACCCGGGACGGTCCCCCGAGGGCCGACCGCCACCGTAGGACGGACGGTCACGATCACGGTTGCGATCACCACCGGACCGCTCACCGTACGAAGGCCGGTCACCACCGGATTGCTGACCGTACGAGGGCCGGTCACCACCGGACCGCTGACCGTACGAAGAACGGTCACCACCAGACCGCTGACCGTACGAGGACCGGTCACCACCAGACCGCTGACCGTACGAGGGCCGGTCACCACCAGACCGCTGACCGTACGAAGGCCGGTCACCACGGCCCGCGCGGTCTTCACCGGAACGCTCCCCGTACGACGGACGGTCGCCGGAAGGGCGCCCCGCACCGTAGCGGGGAGCGTCGCCACCAGATCGCTGACCGTACGAGGAACGATCGCCCGACGGCCTGCCGCCGGAAGATGAGCGGTCACCGGATCCCTGGCCGCGTGACGAGCTCCCCGTACTGCGACCGCGATCGCCTGAGCCAGACCGGTCGCTCGATGCAGGGCGTCCACCGGAGGCCGGACGCTCTCCACGCCCGTACCCGCCACGGTCGCCCGTCGGTCGGCCGCCACCGTCGCGACCGGAGGAGCCGCCCCGGGGAGCACCGCTGCCACCCTGCGAGGACCGTGGGCTCCGCGACGAGCTGTCCGCGCGGTCGGCTCGACCGCGGTTCACGTCACCCGACCGACGCCGGTCATCGGATGTGCCCTCGGCACGGTTGTCGCTGTTCATCTGTGTGCTCTCCTCGTCGCGATCGACCGCCACATCGTCTCATCCCCCGCTCCGCGCACCGAATGGCGGCCCGCGAGGACCGCACCCAGCAATCGGGACGGGGACGACATTGCGTTCTTCATGGTGACCGATACGCCCGGCTCTGCGCGCACAGTACGTTGTCCGAAAACAGAAAAAGCCACCCCCGTAGGGGTGGCTTTTCCTGAATGATGTCCGGCGGCGTCCTACTCTCCCACACCCTGGCGAGTGCAGTACCATCGGCGCTGAAGGGCTTAGCTTCCGGGTTCGGAATGGGACCGGGCGTTTCCCCTTCGCTATGACCGCCGTAACGCTATCGAGTTGTACAAACGGGTTCCCGTTCGTGTCTCGGGAACCGCACAGTGGACGCGTAGCACACATGAATGGTGTGGTGAAGTTGTCGGCTTATTAGTACCGGTCAGCTGCGAGGGTCGTTAGTCCCCTCTTCCACATCCGGCCTATCTACCCAGTGGTCTAGCTGGGAGCCTCTCACCCCTCGAGGGGGCATGGAAACCTCATCTTGAAGCAGGCTTCCCGCTTAGATGCTTTCAGCGGTTATCCCTTCCGAACGTAGCTAACCAGCCGTGCTCCTGGCGGAACAACTGGCACACCAGAGGTTCGTCCGTCCCGGTCCTCTCGTACTAGGGACAGCCCTTCTCAAGTTTCCTGCGCGCGCAGCGGATAGGGACCGAACTGTCTCACGACGTTCTAAACCCAGCTCGCGTACCGCTTTAATGGGCGAACAGCCCAACCCTTGGGACCTACTCCAGCCCCAGGATGCGACGAGCCGACATCGAGGTGCCAAACCATGCCGTCGATATGGACTCTTGGGCAAGATCAGCCTGTTATCCCCGGGGTACCTTTTATCCGTTGAGCGACGGCGCTTCCACAAGCCACCGCCGGATCACTAGTTCCGACTTTCGTCCCTGCTCGACCTGTCAGTCTCACAGTCAAGCTCCCTTGTGCACTTGCACTCGCCACCTGATTGCCAACCAGGCTGAGGGAACCTTTGAGCGCCTCCGTTACATTTTAGGAGGCAACCGCCCCAGTTAAACTACCCACCAGGCACTGTCCCTGGTCCGGATCACGGACCGAGGTTAGATATCCAGAGCGACCAGAGTGGTATTTCAACGTTGACTCCACCGACACTGGCGTGCCGGCTTCACAGTCTCCCACCTATCCTACACAAGCCGCACCGAACACCAATACCAAGCTATAGTAAAGGTCCCGGGGTCTTTCCGTCCTGCTGCGCGTAACGAGCATCTTTACTCGTAGTGCAATTTCGCCGAGTTCGCGGTTGAGACAGCGGAGAAGTCGTTACGCCATTCGTGCAGGTCGGAACTTACCCGACAAGGAATTTCGCTACCTTAGGATGGTTATAGTTACCACCGCCGTTTACTGGGGCTTAAATTCTGAGCTTCGCCTTGCGGCTGACCCGTCCTCTTAACCTTCCAGCACCGGGCAGGCGTCAGTCCGTATACATCGTCTTGCGACTTCGCACGGACCTGTGTTTTTAGTAAACAGTCGCTTCTCCCTGGTCTCTGCGGCCCTTCACGCTCCCCGAGCAAGTCGGTTCACGCTTCAGGCCCCCCTTCTCCCGAAGTTACGGGGGCATTTTGCCGAGTTCCTTAACCACGATTCTCTCGATCGCCTTGGTATTCTCTACCTGATCACCTGAGTCGGTTTGGGGTACGGGCGGCTAGAACCTCGCGTCGAGGCTTTTCTTGGCAGCATAGGATCACCAGATTCCCGCATTCGCGGTCACCGTCAGCTCTCAGGCTATGTGAGGTGCGGATTTGCCTACACCTCGCCCTACGACCTTGGACGTGGACAACCATCGCCACGCTTGGCTACCTTCCTGCGTCACCCCTGTTAATACGCTTACCTACTACCGGTTCGGGTCACGCGCTCCCCGGCACGGTATCCCCGAAGGGATGGTGTGCCGGCTCGGGCGCTTAGCATCACCGGGCTCGGTATGGGCGGTTCTTCGCCGGTACGGGAATATCAACCCGTTGTCCATCGACTACGCCTGTCGGCCTCGCCTTAGGTCCCGACTTACCCAGGGCGGATTAGCCTGGCCCTGGAACCCTTGATCATTCGGCGGACGGGTTTCTCACCCGTCATTCGCTACTCATGCCTGCATTCTCACTCGTGTGGCGTCCACCGCTGGGTTCCCCCGCGACTTCACTCGCCACACGACGCTCCCCTACCCATCCACACGCCTGAACCACGAAGGCTTAGCGTTGTGTGAATGCCACAGCTTCGGCGGTATACTTGAGCCCCGCTACATTGTCGGCGCGGAATCACTTGACCAGTGAGCTATTACGCACTCTTTCAAGGGTGGCTGCTTCTAAGCCAACCTCCTGGTTGTCTGTGCAACTCCACATCCTTTCCCACTTAGCATACGCTTAGGGGCCTTAGCTGGTGGTCTGGGCTGTTTCCCTCTCGACTACGGAGCTTATCCCCCGCAGTCTCACTGCCACGCTCTGGCTTACCGGCATTCGGAGTTTGGCTAACGTCAGTAACCTGGTGGGGCCCATCGGCTATCCAGTAGCTCTACCTCCGGCAAGAAACACGTGACGCTGCACCTAAATGCATTTCGGGGAGAACCAGCTATCACGGAGTTTGATTGGCCTTTCACCCCTAACCACAGGTCATCCCCCAGGTTTTCAACCCTGGTGGGTTCGGTCCTCCACGCGGTCTTACCCGCGCTTCAACCTGCCCATGGCTAGATCACTCCGCTTCGGGTCTAGAGCACGCGACTATGACGCCCTATTCGGACTCGCTTTCGCTACGGCTTCCCCACACGGGTTAACCTCGCCACGTACCACTAACTCGCAGGCTCATTCTTCAAAAGGCACGCTGTCACCCCTGCTAGGGAGGCTCCAACGGATTGTAGGCACACGGTTTCAGGTACTATTTCACTCCCCTCCCGGGGTACTTTTCACCTTTCCCTCACGGTACTTGTCCGCTATCGGTCACTAGGTAGTATTTAGGCTTACACAGTGGTCTGTGCAGATTCACTCCAGGTTTCTCGGGCCCGGAGCTACTTGGGATCCCCTTCGGGAGGCCACGCCATTTCGTCTACGGGGGTCACACCCTCTGTGCCGGGCCTTTCAATGCCCTTCGACTATGACGCGACTTTCTGACTCCCTGCTGATTCGGCAGAACCAGCTGAAAGGTCCCACAACCCCGTGCACGCAACGCCTGCCGGCTTGAACACGTACACGGTTTGGCCTGATCCGCTTTCGCTCGCCACTACTCACGGAATATCTCTTCCTGGCGGTACTGAGATGTTTCACTTCCCGCCGTTCCCTCCACACACCCTATATATTCAGGTGCGGGTCACACGACATGACTCGTGCGGGGTTTCCCCATTCGGACATCCTCGGATCACGGTTCGTTTGCCAACTCCCCGAGGCTTATCGCAGGCTACAACGTCCTTCTTCGGCTCCTAGTGCCAAGGCATCCACCCTGTGCCCTTATAAACTTGACCACAAAGATCATTCAAAAAGATGCTCGCGTCCACTGTGCAGTTCTCAAGCTACGACCGGACCTGGCACCCTCACCCCAGCGCCTACCCACCACACGCACCCGAAGATGCGAACGACGAGCGGTTCGTCTGAGCGGTACCAACCCGCAGCCACCCGAGCAGCCCCCCACCCACAGGCAGGAGAACCCCTCGCAGCGACCCTGAACGAACAACCTTCCGGCTGTTCCCTCAGGACCCAACAGCGTGCCCAGCCGACCCCCTCCCCAGCAGCCACCGTTCCCACCCGACCCCAAGGGGTCGGCGTACTAGGCGCCACCAGCTCAACGAGCCGGCCAACAGTCGATGTTCCACCCTCGAGCACCGTCCCCCACTCGTTCGGCAGGGACAACGGGCCTGGACAACCCCCACCACCCATGACAGGTGCGCGTGGCTGCCAGATGCTCCTTAGAAAGGAGGTGATCCAGCCGCACCTTCCGGTACGGCTACCTTGTTACGACTTAGTCCCAATCGCCAGTCCCACCTTCGACAGCTCCCTCTCTTACGAGTTGGGCCACTGGCTTCGGGTGTTACCGACTTTCGTGACTTGACGGGCGGTGTGTACAAGGCCCGGGAACGTATTCACCGCAGCGTTGCTGATCTGCGATTACTAGCGACTCCGACTTCATGGGGTCGAGTTGCAGACCCCAATCCGAACTGAGACCGGCTTTTTGGGATTCGCTCCACCTCGCGGTATCGCAGCCCTTTGTACCGGCCATTGTAGCATGCGTGAAGCCCAAGACATAAGGGGCATGATGATTTGACGTCATCCCCACCTTCCTCCGAGTTGACCCCGGCAGTCTCCCATGAGTCCCCGGCATAACCCGCTGGCAACATGGGACGAGGGTTGCGCTCGTTGCGGGACTTAACCCAACATCTCACGACACGAGCTGACGACAACCATGCACCACCTGTACACCGACCTTGCGGGGCAACCATCTCTGGAAGTTTCCGGTGTATGTCAAGCCTTGGTAAGGTTCTTCGCGTTGCATCGAATTAATCCGCATGCTCCGCCGCTTGTGCGGGCCCCCGTCAATTTCTTTGAGTTTTAGCCTTGCGGCCGTACTCCCCAGGCGGGGCACTTAATGCGTTTGCTGCGGCACGGAACTCGTGGAATGAGCCCCACACCTAGTGCCCAACGTTTACGGCATGGACTACCAGGGTATCTAATCCTGTTCGCTCCCCATGCTTTCGCTCCTCAGCGTCAGTTGCGGCCCAGTGACCTGCCTTCGCCATCGGTGTTCCTCCTGATATCTGCGCATTCCACCGCTACACCAGGAATTCCAGTCACCCCTACCGCACTCTAGTCTGCCCGTACCCACTGCAAGCCCAAGGTTGAGCCTTAGGTTTTCACAGCAGACGCGACAAACCGCCTACGAGCTCTTTACGCCCAATAATTCCGGACAACGCTTGCGCCCTACGTATTACCGCGGCTGCTGGCACGTAGTTAGCCGGCGCTTCTTCTGCAGGTACCGTCACTTGCGCTTCTTCCCTGCTGAAAGAGGTTTACAACCCGAAGGCCGTCATCCCTCACGCGGCGTCGCTGCATCAGGCTTGCGCCCATTGTGCAATATTCCCCACTGCTGCCTCCCGTAGGAGTCTGGGCCGTGTCTCAGTCCCAGTGTGGCCGGTCGCCCTCTCAGGCCGGCTACCCGTCGTCGCCTTGGTAGGCCACTACCCCACCAACAAGCTGATAGGCCGCGAGCCCATCCCCCACCGATAAATCTTTCCAGACACTACACATGCGTGTGCGTCTCGTATCCGGTATTAGACCCCGTTTCCAGGGCTTATCCCAGAGTGAAGGGCAGGTTGCTCACGTGTTACTCACCCGTTCGCCACTGATCAGACCAGCAAGCTGGCCATCACCGTTCGACTTGCATGTGTTAAGCACGCCGCCAGCGTTCGTCCTGAGCCAGAATCAAACTCTCCGTAAATGTCTACATGGCACCCCACCACCCGAAGGCAGCGAAGCAACCGACACACGAAACGGTCCCGATAAGGACCAATCAGATTCGGCTGTATGCGGTCCCGCCCTTCCACGGAGGTAGAAGAACGACACCCATCTCAACCAAGACCCACCACCCTCACGCACCCCACCCCGAACGGGACAAGACACCCTCAGATAGCGAGCCATATGGCATCGACTATTTGGCACACTGTTGAGTTCTCAAGGAACAGACGCGCATCTCCTCGAGATCTTTCGATCTCATCCGAGAGGCTTTGTCGTTCTGAATCCTACCTGGCTTTCAGACCGCTTCTTGCCACCCTGCTGGGCGACGTCTGCGGGCCTGGAGCCCGTCCCCGTCCGACTTCGGGGCGCACGAAGCGCCTGTCAGTACGATCGGGGGTGGCCACCCTCGGGACCAGCCACCGTGGTTCGATCCGCGGTGTCCGTTCCTCCCTGCTGGGCGACGTCGAGAACATTACGCGCGTGTTGCGGCTGCTGGCAAATCCCCTCGCGGTGACCCCGGTCACCAGGGCCCGTCGGCCGCAGCGGCACCGACGACACCGCAGGTCGCGTGCCGGTGGCGGGCGCGCACGACCCCCGTCGACCGGGGGTCGGCGGGGGTCCGGCGTGCGCGAACCGGCTCAGGAGCCGGCGTCGACGACCGCGAGCGTGCGCTTCCCGCGGCGCAGGACGGCCCACCGGCCGTGCAGCAGGTCGTCGGTGGACAGGACGGCATCCTCCGAGGCGACGCGGACGTTGTTCACCGACGCGCCTCCCTCGGCGATCGCCCGCCGCGCCGCGCCCTTGCTGCCCACCACACCCGTCGCGGCCAGCAGGTCGACGATGAGGTCCCCGGGCGCTCCCGGCGCGACCGGCAGCTCGGCGACGGCGGCCGCGAGCGTCGTCGCGTCCAGGTCCGCGATCGCGCCTCGGCCGAACAGCGCCTGGCTGGCTGCGAGGACCTGCTCGGTCGCGGCGGCACCGTGCACCAGGGTGGTGACCTCCTCGGCGAGCGCGCGTTGGGCCTCGCGCTGCGCAGGTCGGTGCGCCACCGCGTCCTCGAGCTCCTCGATCTGCTCGCGGGTGCGGAAGGTGAACACCTTGAGGTAGCGCACCACGTCGGCGTCGTCCGTGTTGAGCCAGAACTGGAAGAACGCGTACGGGGTGGTGAGCTCGGGGTCGAGCCAGACGGTGCCGGTCTCCGTCTTGCCGAACTTGGTGCCGTCGGACTTGGTGATCAGGGGCGTCGTCAGCGCGTGCACCGAGACGCCCTCGGCCCTGCGGATCAGCTCGACGCCCGACAGCAGGTTGCCCCACTGGTCGCTCCCGCCGGTCTGCAGGCTGACGCCGTGCCTCCGGTGCAGCTCGAGGTAGTCCATGCCCTGCAGGATCTGGTAGCTGAACTCGGTGAAGCTGATGCCTGCGTCGCTGTGCAGGCGCCGCGCGACGGTGTCCTTGGCCAGCATGGTGCCGAGCCGGTAGTGCTTGCCGACGTCGCGCAGGAAGTCGATGGCCGTCAAGGGCGCGGTCCAGTCGAGGTTGTTGACCATCGTCGCGGCGTTCGGCCCGTCGAAGCGCAGCAGCGGCTCGATCTGCGTACGGATGCGCTGCACCCAGCCGGACACGACGTCCCGGTCGTTCAGGGTGCGCTCCCCCGCCATCTTCGGGTCGCCGATGAGGCCGGTGGCGCCGCCGACCAGTCCGAACGGCGTGTGGCCGGCGTCCTGCAGGCGTCGGACGGTGAGGATCTGCACGAGGTTGCCGATGTGCAGGCTGGGAGCGGTCGGGTCGAACCCGCAGTACAGCGACACAGGTCCGGTGGACAACGCGTCGCGGAGGGCGTCGAGGTCGGTGGTCTGGGCGATGAGCCCGCGCCACTCGAGCTCGTCGAGGATGTGGTTCACAAGGTCTCCAGGTGGATGGCCGCGTCGAGCGCGGCGGGGCGGACGGGCGTGGGCTCGCGGCCGACGTCGTCGTCCCTCACGGGACGTCTACCGACGCCGGCGCGCGATACGCCGGGCGGTAGGCGGAGACGGTCCGCTCGTCGGTCAGCCAGTAGCGCCACGGGAACCGGGTGCCCTCGCCGCCCGCGCCGGAGACGCCGACGCGGGGGCCGGTCTTGTAGGTCGGCTGGACGGCCACCTGGTGGCGGTGCAGCACGATGTCGCCACCGGCCTCGGTCAGGTCGGCGCCGTTGGCGCGCAGGTCCAGGCCGAGCGCGACCGCCAGCCGGGCCGGTCCGCGCGCCAGCTGCCGAGCGGAGTCGACCACACCGACGGCCTCCCGTCGTCGCCACGCCAGGTCCGCGCCCTCGACGATCTCGCCGGCGCGCAGGAGCACGGCGGACGGGCTGCCGGTGGGCTCGGTCACGACGTTCACGCAGTGGTGCAGGCCGAGGTGCCGGTAGACGTACAACCGGCCGGGCTCGGCGAACATGACCGCGTTGCGGGCGGTGCGGCCCCGAAAGGCGTGCGACCCCGGGTCGTCGGCACCGCCGTAGGCCTCCACCTCGGTGATGCGTAGCGTGACGTCCCCGTCGGGCGACCGCGTGGTCAGGTACGCGCCGAGCAGGTCGCGCGCGACGGTGTGCACGGGCCGGCTGAACCAGACGCGGGCCGGGACGGCCACGGGCGCGCGCGGGTCCGCGGCGTCTGCGGTCTCCAGCGGTTCCGACGGGCTCACGCGCTCATCTTGCCGCACGCACCCCGGATGCCGCGGCTCCGGCCGTGCCGACGAGTCAGCCACGGCCGCGTCAGCCCGCGGGCAGCGCACCGAGTCAGCCTCCGGTCAGCGCACCGAACGCGTCGACGTGGAGATCGGCACGCTCGCGGGTCCGCTCCCGGGCGAAGTGCGCGGCCTCGTCGGCCATCCACGCCCGCCAGTGCGGCTCGGCGTCCGCGCCGTCGCGCGCGAGCCCCCGCTCGAGGCGCAGCCCGGGCGGCGCCTCGACCCACACGCGCAGCACCGCGAGCGGGTCCGCCGCGAGCCGCGCGGACCCGCAGCCCTCGAGGACGAGCAGCCCGGGGACGGGGACGTCGACCCACTCGGCGAACGCCCCGGTGGGCCAGTCGTAGCGCTGGTACCGGCCGGGACGACCGCGCCGGAGCGGCTCGAGGACCTGGGCCGACAGCCGGGGCCACAACGACCCCTCGAGCCCGGACCAGCCCTCGTACAGGTCGTCGAGGTGCAGGACCGCGGACGCGGGACCGGCGACCGCGGCGACGGCGCGCGCCAGGGTCGTCTTGCCCGAGCCGGCGGGCCCGTCGACGCACACCAGCCGGACGGGGCCGAGGCGCGGCGCACGCCGTGCTGCGGCCGCGGCGATCCGTCCGGCGGAGTCCGTCAGGACGTCGTCCACGCCCGCAGGTCCTGCGCGCGCTCCCGTGCAGCGACGAGCTGCGCGGCGACCGCCGACGGCGCGGTGCCCCCGACGGCCGAGCGAGACGCGAGCGAGCCCTCGACGGTCAGCACGTCCCGCACGCCGGGGGTCAGGTGCGGCGACACGGCCGCGAGCTCGTCGTCGGTGAGGTCCCACAGCTCGATCGGCGGATCGTGCTCCTCGCAGGCCTGGACGCAGGCGCCCGCGACCTCGTGCGCGACGCGGAAGGGCACGCCCTGCCGCACGAGCCACTCGGCCACGTCGGTCGCGAGCGAGAAGCCCTGCGGCGCGAGCGCCGCCATGCGCTCCGTGTCGAAGGTCAGCGTCGCCACCATGCCGGCGAAGGCGGGCAGGAGGACCGTCAGCTGGTCGACCTGGTCGAACACCGGCTCCTTGTCCTCCTGCAGGTCGCGGTTGTACGCCAGCGGCAGGCCCTTGAGCGTGGTCAGCAGGCCGGTCAGGTCGCCGACGAGGCGCCCGGCCTTGCCGCGCGCGAGCTCGGCGACGTCCGGGTTCTTCTTCTGCGGCATGATGCTCGACCCCGTGGAGTAGGCGTCGTGCAGGCGCACGAACCCGAACTCCTTGGTCGACCAGAGCACGACCTCCTCCGCCAGGCGGGAGACGTCGACGGCGAGCATGGCCGCGACGAAGGCGAACTCGGCGACGACGTCGCGCGACGCGGTGCCGTCGATGGAGTTCTCGACCGGGCCGTCGAAGCCGAGCTCCGCGGCGACCGCGGCGGGGTCCAGACCCAGCGACGAGCCGGCGAGCGCGCCGGACCCGTACGGCGAGCGGGCCGCGCGGGCGTCCCAGGAGACCCAGCGGTCGACGTCGCGCATCAGCGGCCACGCGTGGGCGAGCAGGTGGTGCGCCAGGAGCACCGGCTGCGCGTGCTGCAGGTGCGTGCGGCCCGGCATCGGCGCGTCCCCGGCAGCGGCGGCCTGCGCGACCAGCGCGTCGACGACGTCCAGCACGAGGCCGGCCAGCGTGCGTGCCTCGCGACGCAGGTACATCCGCACCAGCGTCGCGATCTGGTCGTTGCGCGAACGCCCCGCCCGCAGCTTGCCGCCGAGGTCGGCGCCCGCGCGCTCGATGAGCCCGCGCTCGAGGGCGGTGTGCACGTCCTCGTCGTCGGGCCCCGGGCCGAACTCACCCGAGGCGACATCGGCGCGCAGCCGCTCGAGGGCGCCGACCATGCCCGCCACCTCGTCGTCGCTCAGCAGGCCCGCCGCGTGCAGGACGTGCGCGTGCGCGACGGAGCCGGTGATGTCGACGTCCGCCAGCCGCCAGTCGAAGTGCGTCGAGCGCGACAGGTCCGCCAGGGCAGCCGCCGGCCCGGAGGCGAAGCGACCGCCCCAGAGGGCCAGCGGGCCGTCGGGCGCCTGCTCAGGCACTGATGCCGCCCTGCGAGCCGAGGTCCACGCCGTTGCCGAACCGCACGTCACGCGCCGCGGCGAGCTTGGAGGACAGGCCGTAGATCTCGATGAAGCCCTTCGCCGCCGACTGGTCGAACGAGTCGCCCGTGTCGTACGTCGCCAGGTTGAAGTCGTACAGGCTGGCGTCCGAGCGGCGACCCGTGACCGTCGCACGGCCTCCGTGCAGGACGAGCCGGACGTCGCCGGAGACGTAGCGCTGCGTGTCGTCGACGAACACGTCGAGCGACTTCTTCAGCGGCGAGAACCACTGGCCGTCGTACACCAGCTCGGTCCACCGCTGCTCGACGCCCCGCTTGAACCGGGCCTGCTCGCGCTCCACGGTCACGTTCTCGAGCTCCTGGTGCGCGGCGATGAGCGCGATCGCGCCGGGCGCCTCGTAGACCTCGCGCGACTTGATGCCCACCAGGCGGTCCTCGACGATGTCGATCCGACCGATGCCCTGGGCGCCCGCCCGGCGGTTCATCTCCTGGATCGCCTGCAGCGGCGTGACCGGGACCCCGTCGATCGCGACGGGGATGCCCGCCTCGAACGTGAGGACGACCTCGTCGGCGACCGGGGGGAAGGTCGGGTCGTCCGTGTACGTGTAGACGTCCTTGGTGGGGCCGTTCCAGATGTCCTCGAGGAAGCCCGTCTCCACCGCGCGGCCCCACACGTTCTGGTCGATCGAGAACGGGTTGTGCTTGGTGGTCTCGATGGGCAGCGCGTTGCGGGTGGCGAACTCGATGGCCTTGTCGCGGGTCAGGGCGAGGTCCCGCACGGGCGCCAGGCAGGTCAGGTCGGGCGCGAGCGACGTGATGCCGACCTCGAAGCGGACCTGGTCGTTGCCCTTGCCGGTGCAGCCGTGCGCGACCGTCGTCGCGCCGAACTGCCGTGCCGCGCGGACCAGGTGCTTGACGATGACGGGGCGTGAGAGCGCCGAGACCAGCGGGTACCGGTCGAGGTACAGCCCGTTGGCCTTGAGGGCGGGCATGCAGTACTCCTCCGCGAACTCGTCGCGGGCGTCGGCCACGTAGGCCTCGACCGCGCCGCAGTCCAGGGCGCGCTGGCGGATGACCTCGAGGTCCTCGCCGCCCTGGCCCACGTCGACGGCCACGGCGATCACCTCGGCACCGGTGGCCTCGCTGATCCAGCCGATGCCGACGGAGGTGTCCAGGCCGCCGGAGTACGCGAGGACGACGCGCTCAGTCATTGTTCTTCTCTCTTCGGGATGTACGGGGTGTCGGGGGTGTCGGGGGTTCTGCGGTCAGTCTGACGGGCGGGTGCGCGACGGCGGTTCCGTGGCCAGCGCGAGGAAGCGGGCAGCCAGTGCCGCGCCGGTCTCGCCCTCACGGGCGATGACCAGGACGGTGTCGTCACCGGCGATCGTGCCCAGTGCGGCGGGCAGGACGGAGTGGTCGATCGCCGATGCGAGGAACTGCGCCGCACCGGGCGGGGTGCGCAGCACGACGAGGTTGCCGGACGCCTCTGCGGTGACCAGCAGCTCGGCGCAGAGCCGGGCCAGGCGCGCGGCGAGCATCTCCTCACCTGCGGGGGCCCAGTCGGGTCCGGCTGCGGGTGCCCGCAGGCCGCCCTCGGCCGGCACCGCGTAGGCGAGGGCGCCGGACGGCGTGCGGATCTTCACGGCGCGCAGCTCGACCAGGTCCCGCGAGAGGGTCGCCTGCGTGACCGTGACGCCCTCGGCGGTGAGCAGCTCGGCCAGCTCCTGCTGCGAGTGCACCGTGCCGCGCGTGAGCAGCGCCGTGATCAGCGCCTGCCGGGCGGCCTTGGTCTGCGGGATCGTGACGCTCACGCGGGCTCCACCACCCAGGACAGGAGCGCCTTCTGCGCGTGCAGGCGGTTCTCGGCCTCGTCCCACACCACCGACTGCGGTCCGTCCAGCACCTCGGCGGTGATCTCCTTGCCGCGGTACGCGGGCAGGCAGTGCAGGACGAGCGCGTCGGGCCGGGCGAGCGCCATGGCGGCCGCGTCGACGCGGAAGGGGACGAACGGCGTCTCGCGCTCGGCCGCCTCGCCCTCCTGCCCCATCGAGATCCAGGTGTCGGTCGCGACGACGTCCGCACCCGCGACCGCCTCCGCGAGGCTGTGCACCACCGTCACCGAGCCGCCGGTCTCCTGGGCGATGGCGGTCGCGTCCGCGAGGATCGCCGCGTCGGGCAGGTAGCCGTCCGGGGTGCCGATCCGCACGTGCATGCCCGCGGTGGCCCCGCCGAGGAGGTAGGAGTGGGACATGTTGTTCGCGCCGTCGCCGACGTAGGCGAACGTGAGGCCGGGCAGGGCGCCGACGCCACCGCGGTGCTGCGCGATCGTGGTGAGGTCCGCGAGGATCTGGCACGGGTGGAAGCTGTCCGTCAGCGCGTTGACCACCGGGACACCGGCGTGCTCCGCCATCAGCTCGAGCCGCGTCTGGGAGTACGTCCGCCAGACGATCGCCGCGACCTGCCGGCCGAGCACGCGCGCGGTGTCCTCGATCGACTCACGCT
Source organism: uncultured Actinomycetota bacterium (assembly GCA_963837795.1). GTDB lineage: Bacteria > Actinomycetota > Actinomycetes > Actinomycetales > Cellulomonadaceae > Cellulomonas. The sequence continues at coordinate 503,409 of CAWIOT010000006.1, read as the reverse complement.
CGCCGATGCGGGCCAGCTTCCCGTCGACGGCCAGCGGGAAGCCGCCCAGCTCCGCGATGCCCGCGGCGAACGACACCTGCGTCCGCAGCGTCGGCTTGTCGAAGATGACGGCCACCGCCCGCGGACCGCTCAGCGGGGTGCGCAGGAACCGGTCGTCGCGGAACGCGAGGGCGAGCTCGAGCACCGCCCGCTGGTCGCGGGGCGAGAGGTCGTCGTCACGCAGGAAGTGCCGGGTCATGACAGGTCCTCCGGGAGCGCAGCGAGGAACTCGACGAACGTGCCGGCCTGCTCGGCGGTCAGCAGGAACGGCGGTGCGAGGCGCACGGTGCTCGGCGTGCACGGGTTGACGATGAACCCGGCGTCGAGCGCGCGGGTGGCGACAGCCGCGGCCACGGGGGCGGTGAGCCCGATACCGATGAGGAGCCCTTCGCCGCGCACCTCGTCGACGAGCGGGTGCCCGAGGCCCGCGATGCTCTCGCGCAGGGTCGCACCCAGTCGGCCGACGTGCTCGAGGAGCCCGTCCCGCTCGATGACACCGATCGTCGCGAGGCCGGCGACGGACGCCACCGGGTTCCCCCCGAAGGTGGTGCCGTGCTGGCCCCGCCCCAGCAGGCTCGCCGTGCGCTCCCCGAACGCCAGGAGCGCACCGACGGGGAAGCCACCGCCGAGCCCCTTGGCCACGGTGACGGCGTCGGGCACGATCCCGCCGCCGACGTGCGACAGCTGGTGCGCGAACCAGGCACCCGTGCGACCCATGCCCGTCTGCACCTCGTCGAGGATCAGCAGAGCACCGTGCTCCTGCGTCAGTCGGCGTGCGTGCGCGAGGTAGCCCGGCGGCAGCGGCCGGACGCCGGCCTCGCCCTGCAGCGGCTCGAGGAACAGCGCCGCGACACGGTCGCCGTCCACCGCGAACGCGGCGTCGAGCGCCTCGGTGTCCGCGAACGGGACGAACTCGACCCCGCCCGGCAGCGGCTCGAACGGCTCGCGGTAGGCGGCCTTGTGCGTCAGCGCGAGCGCGCCCATGGTCCGGCCGTGGAACGCGCCCTCGAGCGCCAGGATCCGCGGCCGGTCCGCCCCGCCGTTGCGCCGCGCGAGCTTGAACGCGGCCTCGTTGGCCTCGGTGCCGGAGTTGGTGAGGAACACGCGGGATCCCGTGGGCGCCCCGGCGAGCCCGAGCAGCCGCTCCGCGAACGCGATCTGCGTGGGGCTGGCGAAGAAGTTGGAGACGTGCCCCAGCGTGCCCAGCTGCGCGCTGATCGCGGCGGTGAGCGTCGGGTGGGCGTGCCCGAGGGAGTTGACCGCGATCCCGCCGAGCAGGTCGAGGTACCGGGCACCGTCGGCGTCCCACACGTACGGGCCCTCACCGCGGACCAGCACGCGCTGCGGCGCACCGAAGGTGTCCATGAGCGCGTGGCTGTAGCGGTCGGTCCACTGCGCCACCGAGCCGTCGGTGACGGCCACGGGCACGCCGTCGTCGGGGCTCTCCGGGGACCGGTGCCGGGCCTGCACGGTGCGGTTCTCGGTGCTCATGAGCTGACCTCGGCGTCGGTGGGCCGCACCACGGGGACGGGCGCGGTGAAGGGGGCGTTCGCCGGCTCCTCGTCGGGCAGGACCATCGTGCCGATGCCCTCGGTGGTGAAGACCTCGACCAGCACCGAGTGCGGTGCGCGGCCGTCGATGACGTGCGCGCGACCGACACCGCCCTCGACCGCCCGCCAGCACGCCTCCATCTTCGGGCGCATGCCGGCGTCGAGCCCCGGCAGCAGCTCGGCGAGGGCGCTCGCGCTGAGCCGCCGCACGAGGGACGTGGTGTCGGGCCAGCTGGTGTAGAGGCCCTCGACGTCGGTGAGCACGATGAGCTTGCGCGCGCCGAGCGCCACCGCGAGCGCGGCCGCGGCGGTGTCGGCGTTGACGTTGAGCACCTGCGTCGGGTCCTCGATGTCCGGCGCCACGGTGGACACGACGGGGATCCGACCGGCGTCGAGCAGGTCGAGGACCGCGCCGGGGTTGACCTTGACGACGTCGCCGACGAGCCCGACGTCGACGTGCTCGCCGTCCACCACGGCGGTCCGGCGGACCGCCTGGAACAGTCCCCCGTCCTCGCCGGACAGGCCGACGGCGTGCGGTCCGTGCGCGTTGAGCAGGCCGACGAGCTCGCGGGACACCTGCCCCGTGAGCACCATCCGCACGACGTCCATCGCCTCGGGGGTGGTGACCCGCAGGCCGCCGCGGAACTCCGACTCGATCCCGAGCCGGTCGAGCATCGCGTTGATCTGGGGTCCCCCGCCGTGCACCACGACGGGCTTGAGCCCGACCTGCCGCAGGAACACCATGTCCTCGGCGAAGGACCGCTTCAGGTCCTCGTCGATCATCGCGTTGCCGCCGTACTTGACCACGACGAGGGCGCCCGAGAACTTCTGCAGCCAGGGCAGCGCCTCGATCAGGACCTCGGCCTTCTGGTCGGCTCGCAGGTCGGTCCGGGTGTTGAACGTGAAGTCGCTCATGTGGAGTACGCGCTGTTCTCGTGGACGTAGTCGTGCGTGAGGTCGTTGGTCCAGACCGTGACCACCTCGGCGCCGGCGTGCAGGTCGATGAGCACGTGCACCTCCCGGTGCGCCGCGAGGTCCACCTCGGACCGCGGGCGGAACGCGCCGCCGGCCTTGCAGACCTGGACCCCGTTGATGGTGACGTCGAGCTGGTCCGGGTCGAACGCGGCGACGCTCTCCGGCACGGTGCCCACCTGCGCCAGGACCCGGCCCCAGTTGGGGTCGTTGCCGAACATGGCGGCCTTGAACAGGTTGGAGCGGGTCACCGCACGGGCGACGGCGAGCGCGGCGTCCTGCGTCTGCGCGCCGGCCACGGTGACGGCGATGTCGTGGGACGCACCCTCCGCATCGGCGACGAGGGCGCGCGCCAGCTCGCCGCACACCTGCGTGAGCGCCGCGGTGAAGCCCGACGGGTCGGGCACCGACCGGCTCGCGCCCGAGACCATCAGCGTGACGGTGTCGGACGTCGACATGCACCCGTCGGAGTCGACGCGGTCGAACGTCAGCGAGGTGGCGGTGCGCAGCGCCGCGGCCGCGGTCTCGGCGTCGACGACCGCGTCGGTCGTGATCACGCAGAGCATGGTCGCCAGCCCGGGGGCCAGCATCCCGGCGCCCTTGGCCATGCCGCCGACCGTCCAGGTGCCGCGGTCACCCTCGATGGTCAGGTGAGCGGTCTTGGCGACGGTGTCCGTGGTCATGATCGCCTCGGCCGCGTCCGGACCGCCGTCGTCCGCGAGCGCGTCCACCGCCACGTCGACGCCCGCGAGCAGGGTGTCGATGGGCAGCCGCTCGCCGATGAGCCCGGTCGAGCAGACCACGACGTCGCCCGCCGAGACCCCGAGGGTGGCGGCGACCTTCTCCGCGGTCGCGTGCACGTCCTGGAAGCCGTCGGGCCCCGTGCAGACGTTGGCGCCGCCCGAGTTGAGGACCACCGCGCTGACCACACCGTCCGAGACGACCTGGCGCGACCACACCACGGGGGCGCCGACCACGCGGTTGGTGGTGAACACGGCAGCCGCCGTCTGCGACGGTCCGTCGTTGACGACGAGCGCCAGGTCAGGACGCCCGGAGGACTTCAGGCCGGCGGTCACGCCGGCCGCGCGGAAGCCTGCCGCGGCCGTGACGCCGGGCGACGGCAGGGACAACGTCTCGGTGGTCACGGTGCGACTCCGTCCAGATGGAGGCCGAGCGTCTCGGGGAGCCCGAGCGCCAGGTTCAGCGACTGCAGGGCGCCACCGGCGGTGCCCTTGACCAGGTTGTCGATGGCGGTGACGGTGACGACGCGCTGCGCCCGCTCGTCGACCGCCACCTGCACGAGCGCGGTGTTGGCGCCGAGGGTCGCGGCCGTCGTGGGCCACTGCCCGACGGGCAGCAGGTGGACGAACGGCTCGTCGGCGTACGCGTTCTCCCACGCGTCGCGGACGGTGCCGGGGTCCGTGCCCGGTACCAGGCGCGCCGTGGCCGTCGCCAGGATGCCGCGGGCCATGGGCACGAGCGTCGGGGTGAACGAGAGGGTGACCTCGTCGGCGCCCGCGGAGCGCAGGTTCTGGGCGATCTCCGGGATGTGCCGGTGCGTCCCGCCGACGGCGTACGGCTGGGCGGCACCCAGCGCCTCGCTCGCGAGCAGGTGCGTCTTGAGGGACCGGCCCGCGCCCGAGTACCCGTTGGCCAGGACGGCGACGACGTCGGTGGCCTCGATGACGCCGGCCGCGACGCCGGGCTGCAGACCGAGCGAGACGGCGGTGACGTTGCAGCCGGGCACGGCGATCCGCCGGGCGCCGGCGAGCACCGCGCGCTGGGCCGCGGCGGTCCGCTCCCCCGGGTGCAGGAGCTCGGGCAGGCCGTAGGGCCACGTCCCGGCGTGCGGGCTGCCGTAGAAGTGCTCCCAGTCGGCCGCGTCGACGAGCCGGTGGTCCGCGCCCAGGTCGACGACGACGGCGCCGTCGCCCCGCGCCTCGAGCTCGGCCGCGATGGCCCCGCTCGCTCCGTGCGGCAGGGCAAGGACCACGACGTCGTGCCCGGCGAGCTCGTCGGCACCCGTCGGTGCCAGCACGCGGTCGGCCAGCGAGCGCAGGTGCGGCTGGTGCGCGCCGAGCGCGGTCCCGGCGTTGGAGTGGGCCGTGAGCGTGCCGATGCGCGCCTCCGGGTGCGCGAGGAGCACCCGGAGCATCTCGCCCCCGGCGTACCCGCTGGCACCCGCGACTGCGACCGTGAACGTCATGTGCATGAACATACACAACGCTGCACGAAGATACGAACGGCGCCGCGCGGGAAGATCGTCACCGACCGCGGCGTTGCCGCCATCGTGCGAGCCATCCACGCCACCGCCGCGGGCGGTCCCGACGTCCTGTCCCTGGTCGAGCTGCCGGACCCCGAGCCCGCGCCAGGAGAGGTCCTCGTCCGCGTCGCGGCGGCGGGGGTCAACTTCATCGACATCTACCGCCGCTCGGGAACCTACCCGATGCGCTACCCGCACGTCGTCGGGTCCGAGGGTGCCGGCGAGGTGGTCGCCGTGGGCGCCGACGTCAGCCGGATCGCCGTCGGCGACCGGGTCGCCTGGTCCAGCTCGCCCGGCTCGTACGCCGAGCTGCAGGCGGTCGCGGAGTCACGGGCGCTGCTCGTGCCCGAGGGCGTGAGCGACCACGTCGCCGCCGCGCTGCCGCTGCAGGGGCTCACCGCGCACTACCTGGTGACCTCGACCTTTCCCGTGCAGCCCGGTCACGACGTGCTGGTGCACGCGGCCGCCGGCGGCGTCGGCCTGCTCCTCACGCAGCTCGCCGCACGGCGCGGTGCCCGCGTCATCGCGACCGTGGGCACCGCCGAGAAGGAGCGGCTGGCCCGCGAGGCCGGTGCGAGCGACGTCATCCGGTACCGCGAGCTGGACGACCTCACGCGGGACCTGCCGGCCGAGGTGCGCGCGCTGACCGGCGGCCACGGGGTGCACGCCGCCTACGACTCCGTCGGCAAGGACACCTTCGACGCCTCCCTCGCGTCGCTGCGGCGCCGCGGGACGCTCGTGCTGTTCGGCGCGTCGTCCGGCCCGGTGCCGCCGGTCGACCCGCAGCGGCTCAACGCGGCGGGCTCGGTGTTCCTGACCCGCCCCACGCTCGACGACCACGTCGCCACCCACGACGAGCTGACCTGGCGCGCGCGCGAGCTGTTCGACGCCGTACGTGCCGGCGAGCTCGACGTCCGGGTCGGCGCCACCTTCCCCCTGGCCGACGCGGCCGACGCCCACCGCGCCCTCGAGTCGCGCTCCACCACCGGAAAGGTCCTCCTGCTCCCATGAGCGTCCCCACCCTGAACCCCGGCCCGCGCGTGCGCACCCTGCAGGTCGAGGTCTGGTCCGACATCGCCTGCCCGTGGTGCTACATCGGCAAGCGCCGGTTCGCCGCCGCCCTGGCGGACTTCGCCCACCGCGACCACGTCGAGGTGACGTGGCGCTCCTACGAGCTCTCCCCCGGCACGCCGGTGGGTCCGGGGCGGCCCGAGATGGAGATGCTGGCCGACCTCAAGGGCGTCCCGCACGCGCAGGTCAGGCAGATGTTCGCCCAGGTCACCGCGGTGGCCGCGGGCGAGGGGCTCGCGTACGACTTCGACCGGGCGCTGGCCGTCAACACGTTCGACGCCCACCGGCTGGTCCACGTGGCCCGCTCGACCGGCGGGACCGAGCTGGCCGAGCGGACGCTCGAGGCGCTCTTCTCCGCCCATTTCGAGCACGGCGCCGACCTGGGCGACGACGACGAGCTGGTGCGGATCGTCGGCACCGCGGGCCTCGACGCCCAGGCGGCGCGCGCCGCGCTGGACGGTGACGAGGCCGCGCAGGCCGTCCGGGCCGACGAGGACGAGGCGCGCGCGCTCGGCGTGACCGGCGTGCCGTTCTTCGTCGTCGACCGCCGGATCGCCGTCTCGGGCGCCCAGCCGGCCGACGTGCTCACCCAGCTGCTCGAGACCGCGTGGCGCGACGCCAACCCGGTGCCGACGCTGCCGGGCACGGGCACGGGCACGGGCACGGGCACCCGGGTGCCGCGGCGTGCGTCGACGACTCGTGCGCGCTGTAGTGCTGCGCCCGGTCGCCGCCGAGGACCTCGAGCGCCTGGCCGGGCTGAACGACGCGGCCGTGCCCGCCGTGAACGCCCTCGGGCTGGACGGCCTGGTCGCCCACGTCCCGCGGTGCGACCTGGCCCTCGTCGCCGAGCAGGACGGCGAGCTGCTCGGGTTCGTGCTGGCGGTCGCTCCCGGAGCGGACTACGCCAGCGAGAACTACCGCTGGTTCTCCACGCACCTGCCCGGTTCCCTGTACGTCGACCGGATCGTCGTCGCGCCCGAGGCACACGGCCGCGGTGTCGGGCGCTCGCTCTACGCGGCCGTCGACGCTCGAGCCCGGGAGCTGGGTCTGGCCGTCGTGACGTGCGAGGTCAACCTCGAGCCGCCGAACCCGCAGTCGTTGGCCTTCCACGACCGGCTGGGCTTCTCCCGCGTCGGTGAGCAGGCGACGAAGGGCGGCGAGGTCGTCGTCGCCCTGCTGCGCCGCGAGGTGGGCCCGGCCTGAACGCACCGCGGCCCGCGTCCTGTCCGGACGCGGGCCGCGGTGCTGTGCGCTGCCGTCAGCGGGTGCGGACGGGCGAGCTCGTGCTGGGGCTCACGTTGGCGGTGTCGTTCGGGACGAACGTCGCCGTGTACGTGTGCCGACCCGACGGCACGGTGCCGATCGCGATCCCGAGCACCACGTTCAGGCGCTTGACGACTGTGCTGCCGTCGCGGATCTCGATCGTGCCCGAGGGCAGCCGCCCGTTGTTCGTCGAGACCGTGGCCACCGCGAACGAGGGGATGAACCAGAAGCCGGGGGTCACGCTCAGTCCCGTCGTCGTGGTCACCTTCTCGACCGTGACGGTCACCGGCGCGGACTCGGAGCCGGTCACCGTGTCGTCCCCGGCGAACCGGGCGATCACCGGGTAGGTGCCCGCCGGCGTCGAGGACGGCAGCCGCAGGGTGGCGGTGCCACCGCGCAGCGTGCCCGTGCCCAGCACCGTGTCACCGGACACGAACTCGACCGTCCCGGAGACCCGGACGTCCGCCGTCACCGTCGCGGTGAGCAGCACCCGCGACGTCGAGCCGTAGACCTGGCTGGCCGGCGAGGCGGTGAGCGTCGTGGTCGAGGACGGTACGCCGGCCTCCACCGTCAGCGGGAGCGTCACGGTGGTGCCGCTCGGGCTGGCGACGAGCGTCAGCGTGTGCGCGCCGGCGCTCGTACCCGACGGGATGGTCACCGACACGTCGGCGTTGCCGCCGCTCACCGGCGCGGTGCCGATCGAGGTGCCGTCCAGCTGGACGTCCAGGCTGGTGTTCTGCGGCGAGCCGAGGCTCGTCAGGTCCAGCTTGGTCACCGGGAACGCCAGCGTGTCACCGGCACTCACGGTCGACGGCACCGTGGGCACCCCGACCGCCTGGCGGGCGAAGTCCGGGGCGAGCCCGGGGTGCGCCTGCAGGTACGAGATCCAGCCGTCCCGGTCGATGAGGCCGGAGTCGCGTGCGTCCGTCCCCTCGGTGAACACCCGGAAGTTGTCCCCGCCCGTGATGAGGAACGAGAACGTGCCGATCCGGTAGCTCGCCGCCGGGTCGAGCGGCGCGCCGTTGATCGTGACCGACGTGATGTGCGAACCCGCCGGCGCGGAGGCGTCGTAGGTGTACGTCACGTTGTCCGACAGGCCGAGCTGCAGGTACGGCCGGGACGGGATGGAGCCGTCCGGGTTGGTCTGCCACTGCTGCTCGAGCATGACCTTGAACTGCGCACCCGTGAGGGACGTCGTCCAGAGGTTGTTGACGAACGGCAGGACGCTGTTCGCCTCGGCCGTGGTGACCACACCGTCCGGGGCGTAGAGCAGCTCGGCCCGCAGACCGCCCGGGTTGACCACGCCGATCTCCGCGCCGCCCAGGTTGTCGGGGGCGAGCGTCTCGCGCAGCGCGTTGGCCACCAGGTCACCGAGCGTGGACTCGCTCGCGCGGTCGTCCCGCGTCCCTCCGGTGTAGCCGTCCGGGCCGTAGGTGCCGCCCGAGAACGCCGTGGTGATGTCCGCCGTGACAGAGCCCACCGGGACCGAGCCCACCGTGTCCGCGTACGCGAGCGCTGCGCTGACGATGGTGCTCACCTGCGCGACGCGGGGGTAGGTGGCCACCAGCTGGGCCGCGAAGGCGGCCTCCGTGGTGCCCGTCGGCGCCGTGAGACGCGGCACGTTCTCCTCGGTGTGCGCCACGACCTCGTCGGTGCTCGGGTCGTACGTCAGGACGACCTTGCCGATGTACTCCCCGTAGCTCCCCGTCTGCAGGACCGGTCGCGTCGTGCCCGGCTCACCCGGGACGGGTGCCGACCACGCGTACTGCTTGTGCGTGTGCCCGGTGAAGATGGCGTCCACGTCCGCGCTGGTGTCGTTCACGATGTCCGCGAACGCACCGCCGGCGGCGAGCTCCTCCTCGAGGGTCGCGCCGTCGGGAGTCCCCGCACCGGCGCCCTCGTGGTAGCTGGCCACCAGCACGTCGGCCTCACCGTTGGACTCGTCGCCGTCGCTCAGCTGCGCGGCGACGCGGTTGACCGCGGCGACCGGGTCGCCGAACTCGAGCTGCGCGATGCCGCCGGGCGTGACCAGGGACGGCGTCTCCTGCGTGACCGCTCCGATCACCCCGACCGTGACGCCATCCATGTCGAGGATCGCGTACTCCGGCAGCGCCGGCGTCGTGGTGCCCTTGAGGTAGACGTTCGCCCCGAGGTAGTCCCACGTCGCGTTGGTGCCGTCGGCGATCACGCGGTCCGTCAGGTCCTGGAAGCCCTTGTCGAACTCGTGGTTGCCCACGGCCGACGCGTTGAGCTCCAGGGCGTTGAGCACGTCGATCGTCGGCTGGTCCTGCTGGACCGCCGAGGCGAACAGGGACGCGCTGATGTTGTCCCCCGCGGAGATGAACGCGACCGGGTTGCCGGCCGCGATCGCGGCCGCCTTCTCCTGCTCCACCGTGCCGGCGAACTTCACGGTGTTGGAGTCGATGCGCCCGTGGAAGTCGTTGATGTCCAGCAGGGTCAGGTCGACCGGCTGGGCCGCCCCGGCGACGAGCCCGACGACCACCGGGTCGTGGTCGGAGGACCGGTACGCGTCCGGCGCGTAGAAGAGCGTGCCGTGGTAGTTGTACCGGTCGTACTCGAGCGCGACGGACTCCTCGGCGTTGATCTCCCAGATGTCCGCGCCCGTGGCCCGCTCCAGGGCGGGACCGTTGAGCAGCACGTGGTCGAGCGAGCCCGACAGGCCGCTGAACGAGTAGGAGTACTGCCCGTCGGCCAGCGCGGTCGCGGCGTCGGTGTACCCGGCGTCGTACAGGGTCTGCAGCGGGTCCTCGAGCGTGTACGAGTTGAAGTCACCGACCAGGGCGACCGACTGCGCGTCACCCTGCACCGTGGGCACCCAGTCACGCAGCGCCTGCGCCTGACGGACCCGCGACTCGTTCGACGCGCCCTGGCCGTCACCGGTGTCCGCGTCACCCGGCCACGGACCGGCCGAGCCCTTGGACTTGAAGTGGTTCACCACGACCAAGAACGGCTCGCCGCCACCGACCGGCGTGAAGACCTGTCCGATCGGCTCGCGGGCGTTGCCGAACGCCTGGTCGTCACCGCTCTGGTCGCCCAGCGCGCGGGACTCGCCCGTGCGCTCGACGGCCGCGGTGCGGTAGATCAGGGCGTTGGTGATGACGTCCTGCTCGGCGGCCGGCGGCAGCTCGCTCGACGACGGTACGAACGCCCAGACGTCGGAGCCCGCGGCGGCGTTGAGCGCGTCGACCAGGGTGCCGAGCGCCTCGTCGGGGTCACCGTCCACGCGGGCCGAGTTCTCGATCTCCAGCAGGCCGACGACGTCGGCGTCGAGCGCGTTGATCGCGGCGACGATCTTGTCCTGCTGCCGCGTCAGGTCCTCGGGGTCCCAGGCGCCACGGGGGTCGCAGCCGCCACTGACCGTGACCGGGTCACCGGTGCGGTCCTTGTAGGCGGTGCACGAGGCGATCGAGGAGCCGAGCGTCGTGAAGTAGTTGAGCACGTTGAACGAGGCGATCTTCAGGTCGCCGCCGACCGCGCTCGGCGCCGTCGTGCGGTCGTTCTCGAACGTGACCGCGGCCGGTCCGGGCGACGTCGGGTTGAGCTTCCACGCGTTGTTCCGGAAGTCGACGACGACCGGGGCGGTGATGTTCGCCGCGGCTCCCACGCGTACCGGGTTGGTCAGGGAGATGTACGGCGGGGTGAGGTCGGAGTTGGCCGCGGACAGGAAGTTGGTCGACGAACCGTCGTCCAGCACGACCCCGCGGGCCGCGTTGTCGGCAGCCGCTGCGGCCGCCTCGGCGGACCCGGGACGTCCCACCTCGGTGGGCTGCAGCAGCGGCAGCGTGCCGGTTGCCAGGCCGACCTCGCCGTACTGGTTGGTCGAGTAGGTGTTCGTGACGGTGAGGTCGCCGGTCGGCTGGAACAGCATCGACTCGAGCACCTCCCGCGCGGCGTCCGTGGCGGGCCAGGTGCCCGAGACCGGCGTGACGGGTGCGCCGGCGGGCAGTGCCACGACGTCGTCGGTGGACGCCACCGTGAGCTCGGTCAGTCCGTTGAACTCGCTGACCACGCCCGTGACCTGCACGTGGTCGCCGAGGGCGACCGAGCCGGCCGTCGCCGAGGAGTAGACGAAGATCGCGTCGGAGGCGGTGTGCGAGGCATCGAGTGTGCCGCCGGTGCCGGGCGTCTGCAGCACGTAGCCGCTGAAACCCCCGGTCGGGTACGCCGCGGTCACGACGCCGTCGGTGGTGACGGTCTGGCCCGCGTACGTGGTGGCGTCGCCCGTGCCCTGAATCTGGGCGATGGAGAGCTCCACCGGGTCCGTCGGGTCGGTCGGGTCACCGGGGTCCGTGGAGCCTCCGGTGGTGGGGGTCGGGGCGCCCGCGGTGAAGTCGGCGGCGTTGTTCGCCGTGTTGGTGCCGGCGGCGCTGCGGGCCACCGAGGTGGAGTTGCTCGTGCCGGGGGCCGGGCCCGCGCCGGCGAAGACGGCGGTCGAGCTGCCGTACCCGACGAGGTCCACCACGGAGGCGTCGGTCGCGCAGGAGGTCGCGACGGCGCACACCAGCGTGCTCGTGGAGCTGACCAGCGCCACCTTGCCGGCGCTGCCGGACATCGCGATGGTCCCGGTGGCGTCCGGGTTCGGCAGGTCGGGCTGCGTGAGGTCGTTGCCCGCGGCCTCCTGCACCAGGTACGTCGCGCCCGCGGCGATCGTGCCGCTCAGGTCCGTCCTGCCGCTGAAGACCGTGTTGCCCGAGGAGCCGTACTGCACGCTCCAGCCCGTGACGTCGACGGCTGCCGCGGACACGTTCCGCAGCTCGATGAAGTCGTGGTCGAACAGGCCGCCGGAGTTGCCCCCGCCCCCGTACACCTCGTTGATGACGACGGGCGCTCCCGCATCGACTGCTGCGTGCGCGGCACCCCCCGCGACGATCGTCCCTACCAACGCGACGCCGAGAGCGGCTGCGCCCCCGGTGAGCCTCTTTACTCCAGCATGCACGTCGAGCTCTCCTTCTTCGGGGCAGCCGCTCGCCACGGCCGGGACCACCATGGCGGTTCGTCCGTTTCGCGGCAACTACTCGACGGTAACTATTAGGTGAACTCGTCCGACGACTTGTCCGGAACGTCGGAACCCCCGCCGGCCGAGGGTCGACGGGGGTTCCGGGGCGTGCGGCTCAGGCGCGCAGCGTCGCCCCGAACCGGCGGTGCGCCTCGGCCACCACGGCGTCGCGGACCGCGGCGGACTCCTGTGCGGTCAGCGTCCGGTCGTCCGCCCGCAGCCGCAGCGAGAACGCGAGTGACCGCTGGCCCTCGCCCACCTGCGCACCGGTGTAGACGTCGAACAGCCGCACGTCCTCGACGACGTCGCCGGCCGCGCTGGCCGCCGCACCCGCACGGACCGCGTCGAGCACCTCGGCTGCGGGCACGGTGGCGTCGACGACGAGCGCGACGTCCTCCTTGGCCACCGGGAACGTCGACACCGGCACGGCCTGGACGGGGTCCGCGGCCGCCGCGGCGAGCAGCACGTCGAGGTCGAGCTCGAACGCCGTCGCGCGTGCGGGCAGGCCCAGGGCCGCCACCACGTTGGGGTGCAGCTCGCCGGCATGGCCGACGAGCGCGCCGTCTCGCGTGGTCAGCCGCGCACACCGGCCGGGGTGCCACGGGGCACGACCGGCCTCGGCCGAGGCGACGAGCTCCACCCCCAGCACGTCCGCGACCAGCCGTGCCGACGCGATGGCGTCGGCGTGGTCCACCCGGCGCCCGCTGCCCCACCAGCCGGCCGGCTCCCGCAGGCCCGCCAGGACGCCGGCCACGTGGCGCGGCTGCGGCGGGACGGCCGCGTCGAGCGCGGCGAGCTCCGCGTCGGACGGGCGGACGCCACCGGGCAGCTGAGGCGCCGCCGGCGCGCCCGGGAGGGCCCGGGTGACCAGACCCAGCTCGAAGACCGCCACGTCGGTCGCGCCGCGGCTCACGTTGCGCCGTGCCGTGTCCAGCAGCGTGATCAGCAGGTCGGTGCGCAGGAACGGCTGCTCGTCGGACAGCGGGTTGACGAGCCGGACCGCGCGCCGGCGCTCGTCGTCGGCCGGCACACCGAGCACGTCGAGCTGGTCGGCGCCGACGAACGGGTAGCTCAGCACCTCGACCAGGCCGGACTCGGCCAGTGCGCGGGCGACCGACCGCCGGGCGCGCTGTCCGGCGGTGAGACCGGTGCCGGCCGGCGCGCTCGGGAGCGTCGACGGGATCGCGTCGTAGCCGCGCAGCCGCGCGACCTCCTCGACCAGGTCCACGCCGGCCGTGAGGTCCGGCCGCCACGTCGGCGGCTGCACCAGCAGGACGCCGTCGCGCGCGGGCGTGACGTCGCAGCCGATGGCGACGAGCGTCTCGCGCACCTCGTCGGGCGTGTACGGCACGCCCACGAGCCGCGCGGGCAGGTCGACCGCGAGCTCGAACGGGGGCACCGGCACCCGGTGGTCCACGTCCGTGAGCTGCGGCTCCGCGACGCCGCCGCCGTGCTCCACCAGGAGCGCGACGGCGCGGGCGACCGCCACCGGGGGCAGCGCCGGGTCGGCACCGCGCTCGAACCGCTTGGCCGCCTCGCTGGGCAGCTTGTGCCGGCGCGCCGTCCTGGCCACCGTGACCGGGTCGAAGTGGGCGGCCTCGACGAGCAGGTCCGTCGTGCCGCTGCCCACCTCGGTGTCCCCACCGCCCATCACGGCCGCGAGCCCGATCGGACGGGAACCCCGCGCGCCGTCCGGGCTGTCGGTGATCAGGAGATCCTCGGGGTCCAGGACCCGCTCGACGTCGTCGAGGGTCCGGAGCCGCTCCCCGGGCGCGGCGCGGCGCACGACGATCGGCTCGGCCAGGTGCGCGAGGTCGTACGCGTGCAGCGGCTGGCCCAGGTCGAGCATGACGTAGTTGGTCACGTCGACCGCGAGCCCGATGGGCCGCATGCCCGCCTGCTGCAGCCGGCGCTGCATCCACGACGGCGACGGGTCGCTCGCGCGCACCCCGCGGACCACCTGGGCGACGAACCGGTCCGCCCCCGGCACGCCGTGGATCGGTGCGGCGTCGTCGATCTCGACGGCGAAGCCCCGACCGGCGGGCGTCGTCGGCCCGCTGGGCAGACCCCGGTCCGTGAAGGCCGCCCCCGTCGACAGGCTGTACTCCCGCGCCACCCCGCGCAGCGAGAAGCAGTACCCCCGGTCGGGCGTGACGTTGATCTCGAGGACCTCGTCGCCGAGGCCGAGGAGCTCGCGCGCGTCCGTGCCCACCGGGGCGTCGAGACCCAGTGTCGACAGGACGATGATGCCGGCGTGGTCGTCCCCGAGCCCGAGCTCACGCGCCGAGCAGATCATGCCGTCGGACACGTGGCCGTACGTCTTGCGCGACGCGATCGGGAACGGCCCGGGCAGCACGGCCCCCGGCAGCGCCACGACGACGCGGTCGCCGACGACGAAGTTGTGCGCACCGCACACGATGCCGCGCGGGTCTCCCCCGGGCTCGTTGTGCTCGGCGCCCACGTCCACGCGGCACCAGTTGATCGTCTTGCCGTTCTTCTGCGGCTCCGGCGTGAGCTCCACGACCTCGCCGACGACCAGCGGACCGGACACCGCGGCCGGGTGGATCGCCTCCTCCTCGAGCCCGACCCGGACCAGGTCCGCGGCCAGCTGCTCGGCCGTGAGGTCCGCGGGGAGCTCGACGTGCTCGGCGAGCCACGTCAGGGGGATGCGCGGCATCAGATCTCCGTCCCGAACTGCGTGGAGAAGCGGATGTCGCCCTCCACCATGTCGTGCATGTCAGCGATGCCGTGGCGCAGCATCAGCGTGCGCTCGATCCCCATGCCGAACGCGAACCCGGAGTACACCTCGGGATCCACGCCGCACGCCCGGAGCACGTTCGGGTTGACCATGCCGCAGCCCCCCCACTCGATCCAGCCGGCGCCGCCCTTCTTCTGCGGGAACCACAGGTCCATCTCCGCGCTGGGCTCGGTGAACGGGAAGAACGACGGGCGCAGGCGCGTGCGGGCCTCGGGGCCGAAGATCGCCTGCGCGAAGTGGTCGAGGGTCCCCTTGAGGTGCGCCATGGTCAGGCCCTTGTCCACCGCCAGGCCCTCGACCTGGTGGAACACGGGCGTGTGCGTGGCGTCCAGCTCGTCCGTGCGGAACACCTTGCCCGGGCAGGCGATGTAGACGGGCAGCTCACGCTCGAGCAGCGTGCGGGCCTGCACCGGCGACGTGTGCGTGCGCAGCACCAGGCCGGGGCTGTCGACGAAGAACGTGTCCTGCATCTGCCGCGCCGGGTGGTCGACCCCGAAGTTGAGCGCGTCGAAGTTGAACCACTCGGCCTCGAGCTCCGGGCCTTCGGCGATCTCCCAGCCCATCGAGACGAAGATGTCGGCGATGCGCTCGGACAGCGTCTCCAGCGGGTGCCGGGCGCCGCGCGGGTGCCGGTCCGTGGGCAGCGTGACGTCCACGGCCTCCTCGACCAGGACCCGCGCGTCGCGCTCGGCCTCGAGCTGCGTCTGCCGCTGCGCCAGCGCCGCGGCGAGCCGGCCCTTGGCCTGGCCGAGCAGCTTGCCGGCGACGGCCTTGTCCGCCGGGGCGAGGCCGCCGATGGCACGGTTGGCCAGCGCGATCGGGCTGCGCTCACCGACGTGCTCGAGACGGGCTGTCTTGAGGGCGTCGAGGTCGGGGGCGGCCGCGAGGGCGGTCAGCGCCTCCTCGACGGCGCGCTCGACGCCCGGGGCGTCGAGCGGGGACAGGGCGGTGTCGTCGGACATCCTGACCTTCCGGTGCGGTTCTGGCAGCCGGCGCGCGAGCACGGCTGTGGCCAGGGCGCGAGGCACCCGGCCGGCGGACAAGTCTAGGGGCGCCCGTTCCGGGTGCGGGCCGGCTGTCCAGCGGTGGACGGCCTGCTCCGTGCGCTCAGTGGCGCGGCCCGGGGACGGGCCCCGGAAATCGGCGACCACCGGCCGCCTGCGCACGCGCTGTCATGCCGGCCATCCTGCCACGGGGCGCCCTACCGACCGAGCGGAAAGGTCTCGACGGCCTCGTAGAGCGGGCCGCCACCACGCCCGGCGCCGGGGCGCGACGACACCAGCAGGAGCTCGTCGACCTGCCACCTCGGCCCCTCGTACACAGCGAGCGCGCGGACCAGCCCCGCCACGACATCCTCGTCGCCCGAGGAGTCGGGGCGCGGACCCGGGCGGTCGGGTCGCGACGAGCGCCGCCGTGGCGGCCGGCTGCCGGGCCGGACCCGGCCGACGGTCAGGTGCGGGCGGTCCCGGACGCGGTTGTCGGACGCTGCACCGGCAGACTCCCCCGCAGCGACGCAGCCGTCTGTCAGCGCGCGCTGGCGTGCGACCTGGCCCGTCACGCCGACCCAGAGCGTGCGGTGCGAGAAGACGCCGGCCCCGTGCAGGCCGAGCTCGTACGGCTCGGATCTCCGCCGCCACCTCCGCGAGCTCGGCCGCGAGCCCCGGCACCGCGCCGTCGGGCACCTCGCCGTAGAACGCCACCGTGAGGTGCCAGGCCTCCCGCGCGGACCACCGCACGGCGGACGACGTCCCCGCGGGCGCCTGCCGCACGGAGGCGAGCGCCAGGTCCAGGTGGTCGAGCACGTGCTCGGGCGGCCACACCGCTGCGAACGCCCTCATCGCTGCGCGCGCGAGCTGGCGTACAGGCACACGGTCGCCGCCGTCGCGAGGTTGAGCGACTCCGCACGACCCCGCAGCGGCACCCGGACGACGGCGTCGGCCAGCGACCGGTCGTCCTCGGGCAGCCCCCACGCCTCGTTGCCGAACACCCACGCCGTCGGGCGCGCCAGGTCCGGCACCCCGTCGGGCGCGTGGCCGGCGACGTCGAGCAGGTCGTCCAGGTCATGGGTGCCGGCGCCGTCCGCCGCGAGGACCAGCAGGCCGGCGGACCGCAGGTGCGCGACGGTCGTCGCGAGGTCCACGCCCGTGACCACCGGAAGATGGAAGAGCGACCCGGCGGTCGAGCGGACGACCTTGGGGTTGTGCACGTCGACGCTCTCGCCGGTGAGCACCGCGGCATCGGCCCCGGCGGCGTCGGCGGCGCGGATGACCGTGCCGGCGTTCCCGGGATCACGCACGGCGGCCAGCACCGCGACGAGCCGCGGCGTGCCCAGGTCCGCGAGCCCGTGCGCCAGCAGCGACGCCACCGCGACGACGCGCTGCGCGTCCGGGCTCATCGCGTCGAGGACCTCGTCGGTGCCGATCGAGACGCGGACGTCGCGGTCCTGGGCGGCCGAGACGATCTCCGGGTACCGCTGCGCCGCAGCGGCCGTGACGTAGAGGTCGTGCACCTCACCGCCGAGCACCGCCTCGCGCACCGCCTGCGGCCCCTCGACCAGGAACCGCCCAGCGCGCCGGCGCACCGACCGGTTGGCCAGCGACCGCACGGCCTTGACGCGCTCGGCCCGAGGGTTGGTCAGCGTGGGGATGCTCACGGGGACATCATCGCGTGCCGCCCGTCGATCCCCGTGCCGGCGTCCCGGCAGTCCCGGCATGAGAGCGCACGGGCACGACGAAGCCCCCGTGAGCCAGCGGCTCCGGGGGCTCCGGGTGCGCCGAGCCGCCGCCCGGCTCCCGTGAGGGAGCACGAGGCGGTCGGGCTCAGCGACGTGCGAGGGTCACGCAGCCTTCGGTGCGTTGACGTCCGCGGGCAGGGCCGCCTTGGCGGCCTGGACCAGGGTCGCGAACGTCGCGGCGTCGTTCACCGCGATGTCGGCCAGGACGCGACGGTCGACCTCGACACCCGCGAGCTTGAGGCCCTGGATGAGTCGGTTGTACGTCAGGCCCTGCTCGCGCGAGGCCGCGTTGATGCGCTGGATCCACAGCTTGCGGAAGTCCTGCTTGCGCACCTTGCGGTCGCGGTACGCGTAGACGAGGGAGTGGGTGACCTGCTCCTTCGCCTTCCGGTACAGGCGCGAGCGCTGGCCGCGGTAGCCCGCTGCGCGCTCGAGGGTCGTACGGCGCTTCTTCTGGGCGTTGACCGCCCGCTTCACGCGTGCCACGTGATGCTCCTTGCTTGTCTCAGGCTCGGGCCGAGTGTCCGGGGCGCTCGCGCGCCCCCGGGATCACTTGCCGAGCAGCTTCTTGATCTTCGGGGCGTCTGCGGCGGAGACGACGACGTCGCCGGCGATGCGGCGCGTGCGACGGCTCGACTTGTGCTCGAGCAGGTGGCGACCGCCGGCCTGCTCGCGCATGACCTTGCCGGTCCCGGTGACCCGGAAGCGCTTCTTGGCACCGGAGTGCGTCTTGTTCTTCGGCATGGCTGCCGTGTCTCCTTGTCCTTCACATCGCACGGGTTCGTACGACTCGTCTGGTGCGGTCCGACCGGGGGGCCGGGCCGTCCGGTCGTGCTGGTTCAGCTGGCCTCTTCCGAGGTGGTCGTGCCGGTCGGCGCCGTCGCCCCGCCGCCCGGGCCGGGCCGCGGCGCCGGGCGGGCGCTCGGCCGCGGTGTGGCCGGCTTGGGCGTGGCCGGCTTGGGCGTCGCAGGCTTCGGCGTCGCCGCCTTCGGTGCGTCCGACGACTCCGTGGCCGGCGCCTCCGCCGGCGCTGCCGACGTTGCCGCCGCCGGACGCGCAGCCGCGGGGCGCGGTGCGGCAGCGGGACGAGACGTCGTCGCACGGGGTGCGGCGGCTGCGGCGGGTCGCGGTGCGGCCGGCCGGGACGCCGGACGCGGTGCAGCCGCTGCCTGCGCCGGGGCGGGTGCCTCGGCCGGAGCCTGCGCCGGGGCGGGCGCCTCGGTCGCCGCCGGAGCCTGCGCCGTGGCGGGTGCCTCGACCTCGGCCGGAGCGGTGGTCGCCTTGGTGGGCGCCGCCGCCTGCTCGGTCGACGCCTCGGCGGCCGGGGCGGACTTCTCGGCCGGGGCTGCCTGCGCGGCCGCGGCGGCGTTCTGCTCACGGGCAGCGGCCGCCTGTGCCGCACGGCGCTGCTCCTGCTTCTGGTCGGCCTTCTTCTTGTTCGGGCCGAGCACCATGATCATGTTGCGCCCGTCCTGCTTGGGCATGCTCTCGATGAAGCCGAGCTCCGAGACGTCCTCGGCCAGCCGCTGCAGCAGGCGCACGCCCATCTCGGGGCGCGACTGCTCGCGGCCACGGAACATGATCATGACCTTGACCTTGTCGCCGGCCGTGAGGAACCGCTCGACGTGGCCCTTCTTGGTGCCGTAGTCGTGCGGGTCGATCTTCAGCCGGAAACGGATCTCCTTGAGGACCGTGTTGGTCTGGTTCCGCCGGGCCTCACGGGCCTTCATGTCTGCTTCGTACTTGAACTTGCCGTAGTCCATGATCTTGCAGACGGGCGGACGAGCGTCAGGCGCCACCTCGACGAGGTCGAGGTCGGCGTCCTGGGCCAGGCGCAAGGCGTCCTCCACGCGGACGATGCCGACCTGCTCGCCGTTGGGGCCGACCAGGCGGACCTCGGCGACGCGGATCCGATCGTTGATGCGGGGCTCGCTGATGTGGTGCTCCTCAGGTTCGTCGTGGGTGACCGCCAGGAACGAGAAAGGCCCCCGTCCTGGTCACAGGAGGAGGCCTCGGGGTCCGCGCGGTCGGAACGGCCGGGGCCGTTCTCACGCGCCCGGGATCGGCTTGCGCCGTCCGGTGCGGACTGTGACCCGGTCTCTGTCGACGATGCGCATCAAGCGCACCGTGCGGTCGAGGCCCAGGTGGGAGGGACTCCACTTGTGCGCCTGGTCCGCGACCGCCGGTTCGTCGGGAGAGGATCCCGTCGACTCGGCGGCGCAGCCCAGGTCAGTCGACTGAAAAGACTACCAGACGCTCGTCGTGACACGAGCCGGGGCCGCGTGGGCGCCCTCGGCAGGTGCGAGGATCGGCGCATGAGCCAGACCACCCCCTCCACCGGCCCCTCAGCGGGCGACGACCCCACGGCCGCCACCCGAGACATCGCGGACGTCGCCGCCGTCGAGGTGATCACGACCGCCGCCGTCCACCTCATGAGCGCGGCTGCCGTCAAGTGCGGCCTCGCGGAGGACGGCCCGACCGGCGCGGGTGCCGACTTCCTCGACCTGGACGAGGCCCGCAAGCTCATCACCGCCCTCGCGGCTCTGGTGACGGCGTCGGCACCGGACATCGGCAACCAGCACGCCCGCTCCCTGCGCGACGGCCTGCGGTCGCTCCAGCTGGCGTTCCGGGAGGCGTCGCCCTTCCCGGACGCGCCGGGTGAGGGCCCCGGAGAGAAGTTCACGGGCTCGGTCGTCTGACCGGTCGGCACGTCTGCACCCGCTCCTATCCTGGGTGCATGCACCCCGAGGACCCCGCCGCGCGCGACACCGACCCGACCGGCCCTCCGCCGGCGGTGACGCCCATCACCCGCGTGGCGTGGCCCGCGTCGGCTCCCCTCGGCCCTCCGGAGGGCTCGACGCCCCCGCCCCCGCCCGCGCCCCTACCCGCGCGCGCCGCGCCGACCCCCGCTCCGCGTCGGCTCCCGACCTCGACGATCGTGCTCGCGGTGCTGCTGGTCGCGACGCTCGTGGCGTCCGGCCTGCTGCTCGCGCGCATGCTGTCGACCAACGAGGCGTGGCAGGCGTCCGCGCAGCAGTGGGAGACGCTGGCGCGCTCGACCGGCGCGGACCTGGCGACCTCCCAGTCGGACCTCGACGCGACGACGACGGAGCTGGCGGCCACGACCGACCAGCTGGCGACCGCCCAGCAGCGGATCACCGAGCTCGCGGACGAGAAGGCGCAGCTCGGGGACACGAGCGCCTCGCAGCAGCAGCTGGCCGACTACCAGGCCCGGGTGTCCCAGGCGGCGGGCCAGGTGGCCACCGCGCTGGCCAGCTGCGTCGACGGCCAGCAGCGGCTCATCGGCTACCTGCAGGACTCGGCGCAGTACGACCCGGCGGACCTGGCCCGGTTCACCACCGACGTGCAGACGGTGTGTGCCCGTGCCACCGACGCGAACGCGGCCCTGCAGCGCGAGCTCGACCGATGACCCCCCGCGGGGCGCTCGTCGCCCTGGTGGCCGTGGCGCTCACGGGCGGGTGCAGCCTGCTGCCCGCGATGCCGGCACCGGTGCCGACGAGCGTGGTGCCCAGCGACCTGCCCCGACCGACGCCCACCTCGAGCGGCAACCTCTCCCCCGACGGGTTCGACTCCGCCCAGCGCATGGCGGTGCGGATCCGCAACATCGGCTGCGGCACCCTGTCGACGGGCTCGGGGTTCGCGCTGGACGACCACACGCTGGTGACCAACCGGCACGTCGTCAGGGACTCCTCGACGCTCCAGCTCAGCACCTACGACGGCCGCGACCTGACCGCGGCCGCCGCCAGCACAGCCGCGCTGGCGGACCTGGCGATCGTGCGTACGCAGGACGCGCTGCCCGCGGCCCCCGAGCTCGCCGACGCCGACCCGGCGATCGGCGACACCGTCACGGTCGTCGGCTACCCGCTCGGTCGCGCGCTGACGGTCACCACCGGCACCGTGGTCTCGAGCGAGACCGACCCGCTGAACGAGAACCTGGGTGAGGTGCTGGTCACCGACGCCCCGGTGGAGCCCGGCAGCTCGGGCTCCGCCGTCCTCGACGACGACGGCCGGGTGGTGGGCGTCGTGTACGCCAAGGACTCATCCGGTCACAGCTTCGTGGTCCCCGTGAGCACGTTGCGGTCCATGCTGGACGACGAGGCGTCGTTCACCCCGACCGCGCCCTGCACCGGCTGACCGCCCGGAGGACACCATGACCGTCCCGCGCTTCGACCCCGCCACCCTCACGCACGCCGCGCAGGAGGCATTCTCCGTGCGCCGCGTGTTCGGTGAGGCCTACGAGCGCGACGGCGCGCTCGTCATCCCCGTCGCCCGGGTCTGGGGCGCCACGGGCACGGGCTCGGGCGCCGGCGAGGTGGGCATCCCCGCCGACGCCGAGGGCGAGGACGTCCCGGCCGGCGGCCAGCTCGGCCACGGCGGGGGCGGCGGGTTCGGTGTGCACGTCAAGGCGGTCGGCGTCTTCGTCGTCGACGGGGACGGCGCGCACTGGCGCCCGGCGCTGGACGTCAACCGGGTGATCCTGGGCGGACAGCTGGTGGGCGCCGTCGCGGTGACCGTGCTCGGCCTGGCTCTGGCCGTGCGCCGCCGGCGCTAGCGAGCCGCGCGCGGCCGCAGCTCGACCGAGTCGACCCGCGTCGCCACCAGCTCCACGCCCGCGAGCGCCGCGTTGACCTGGCCCAGCACGCCGTCGAGGCCGGCGCGGTCGAGGCCGGCGACGAGCCCGACCACCACCGCCACCTCGGCGCGCGCACCGGGGACGGCGTCGACGGTCACCACACCGGCGACCGGCGACACGGCCGCGACGATCGCCTCGCGCACCTCCCGGTCGACCCCGTCGGAGCCGACGGCCGGACGCCAGCTCTCCTGCTGCGCGAGGGCCCACACCGCGGGACGGGGCACCAGCACGGTGGTCGGTCCACCGGGGTCGACCACCAGCAGCTCCCAGCCCTCGGTCACCGCGGACAGTGCCGCGCGGGCGACGTCCGACGGCACCGGGCGCGCGTCCGGGCGCCACGCCGCCATCGTCGCGACGGACGTGAAGACGGGCAGCGCCGTGCGGCCGTCGGGCGTGCGCAGGGCGACGATCCCCGCGGACGCCTCCTTGTCGACCGTGTGCTCGTGCCCGTCGTGCACCACGACGTCGGCCGCATCGAGCTCGGCCAGCACGGGGACCAGCACGCGCGTCCCGGCCAGCGCGTCGACCAGTGCCTGCACGGTGCCCGTCCCTGCGGCGACCGCCTCGAGCGCGGCCGCGACCGCGGGGTCGGCGGTGCCGTCGTCGCCCGCGAAGGGCGACGACGGGGGCAGCTCGCGGCCCGTCACGGGCGCCCGGCCACGTCCAGCGCCTCGGGCAGCGTGAACGCGCCGGCATACAGCGCCTTGCCGACGATCGAGCCCTCGACACCGATCGGCACGAGCGTGCGCAGGACGCGCAGGTCCTCGAGGCTCGACACACCGCCCGAGGCGATCACGGGGGCGTCGGTCCGGGCGCACATCTGGCGCAGCAGCTCGACGTTGGGGCCGTTGAGCATGCCGTCCTTGTTCACGTCGGTCACGACGTAACGGGCGCAGCCGGCGTCCTCCAGGCGCGCGAGCACCTCCCAGAGGTCGCCGCCCTCCTGGGTCCAGCCGCGCGCGGCCAGCGTCGTCCCGCGCACGTCGAGCCCCACGGCGATCTGGCCGCCGTACGAGCCGATCACGCGCGCCGTCCACTCGGGGTCCTCGAGCGCGGCCGTGCCCAGGTTGATGCGGGTCGCGCCCGTGCCCAGCGCGCGCTCGACCGAGGCGTCGTCACGGATGCCCCCCGACAGCTCGACCTTCACGCCCCTGGCCACCAGCTCGGCGGTGACCTCGGCGAGCAGCGGCGCGTTGGAGCCGCGCCCGAAGGCGGCGTCGAGGTCGACGAGGTGGATCCACTCGGCGCCACCGGCGTGCCAGTCGAGCGCAGCGGAGAGCGGGTCGCCGTAGCCGGTCTCGGTGCCGGCGGCGCCCTGGGTCAGGCGGACGGCCTGCCCGTCGGCGACGTCGACGGCGGGCAGGAGCTCGAGGCGGTCGGTCATGCGGGGTCTCCCGTGGGGGCAGGGGCGGACGAGGTGGGGCGGGACAGGGTGGCGACCCAACGCGTGAGCAGCCGGTCGCCGGCGGCGCCGGACAGCTCCGGGCGCAGCTGGAGCGCGGTGAGGGGTCCGTTCTCGACGGCCACCACGTACCGCTGCGGACCGGCCGACCAGACGACGACGGGCTTGAGCAGGCGCGCGTCCGCCGGCCAGTGCTCCAGCAGCGGGAAGGTGCGGGCGCCGTGGGTGTGGGCGACGCGGAACTGCGCGTCCTCGAGGTCGGCGAACAGCCGCGACCCCGGTGCGACGTCGACTCGGACCGCGTCGGCGGCCTCGACCGGCTCGACGACCCCGGGCCACTCCCCCAGGCCGTCGCCACCGGGGCCCGCGGCGAACATGGCATGCATCCCGCTGTCGACGGCGAGGACCGCCCGACCACCGGCCAGACGACGGTCGACCACCTGGTCGCCGCCCAGCGCCCGGAGGCCGGCCACCACGTCGGCGAACGCGCCGCTGCCGGCGATCACGAGCCCGTCGGCCACCAGGGCGCTGCGCTTGTCGGACGTGATCTCCACGTCCGCGCCGGCCCGCGTCAGGGCCTCGGCCAGCGCCCCGTGGTCGTCGGGACCGTGGTCGAGGACGACGACGATCGGCTGGGCTGGCACCGGACCACGGTACCCGCGCACGGCGGGCCGTCCGGACCGACGCCGACCCGCGAGACGTGCCGCGGGCCGGCGTCCGTGCGGACCCGGGTCAGGACGCCGTGCAGGTCAGAGCGAGGGACGACGGCGCCGAGCCGTTGCCGACGAACCCGAACGACGTCGACGCGCCGCCGGCGAGCAGCCCGTTGTAGGGCGCGTTCGTCACCGTGACCGCCGACCCGGACGACGTGACGACGCCGTTCCAGAGGTTGTTGACCGTCTGGCCGCCCGGGAACGCCCACCGCACCGCCCAGTGGCTGAGCGCCGCCGAGCCTGTGTTCCGGACGGTCACGGCCGTCTGGAACCCACCCGCCCAGGACCCCGTGACGGCGGCCGTGGCAGCACAGCCCGCGCCGCCGCTCGGCGCAGGGGTGGGTGTCGGCGTCGTGCCGGGCGTCGGTGTCGGGGTCGGGGTCGGCCCCGCCCCGTCCGTCGTGACGGAGAAGCTGTTCACCGCGAGCCCCGCGCCGCCGACCCAGGGTTCGAAGCCCGCCTGGATGCTGGTCAGGTACCAGCTGGTCGAGCCGAGCCCACGGCTCACGACGTCCCGCCAGAAGTCGTCGACCCGGAACGAGGCCGAGGCGGTCGGCGTCTGGCGCACGTAGGAGATGACGTTCCAGCCCGTGCTGCCCGACCAGACGTCCCAGGTGGCACCGGCGATGGTCGCGGTGCCGATCCGCGAGCCGATGGGCTGGATGGCGCCGGTGTGGTTGAGCCACACCATGAGCTCGGCGCCGTCGTTCTGCTGCGTGGTCGTCGTCGGGCGCGACCGGTGGAACCAGATGTCGTACGCCGCGTCGTAGGTGCCGTTGCCCGGGTACGTCATGCTCACGCTGGTGGAGATCGACGCGAACCGCGGGTCGGACGCCTGCAGGCCGTTGGGGCTCAGGAGGTTGCCGCTGGTGGTGCAGCTGCCGTAGTGGCAGCCGTAGAACACGGCCGGGTAGGACTTGGGGGCGCCGTTCGTCGGCACCGAGCCGTCGGCCTGCGTCACCGTGAAGCCGGTGCCCGAGACGTCGATGCACTGCGTGGCGCTGGTGCCCCAGCGGTTGTTCATGACGATGTACCGGCCGCCCTGCACGGGCGTGCTGGCGTACTGCTCGCACAGGACGGGTGCCGCCGTGGCCCCCTGGGCGGCGGCGACCCCCGCCATCGCGAGCAACGAGCAGAGCAGCGCGATCAGCGCGACGGGACGACGACGAGGCATGACTCTCCTTGGCTGGTGCTGCGGGATCGGGACGGGTGGGCTCGGCCGGCGGCTCATGAGCAGGTCGCTCCGTTGAGCGTCACGGCTCTCGGTGCCGCGCCGGACGTCCCGCCGGCCGTGAGGCCGACGCTCGCCGTCGCGCCCGCGGCGAGCGACGCGGCGTAGGCCGGTGCGGTGACGGTGACCGTGGTACCGGTCTGGCTGAACGTCCCGTTCCAGCCGCTGGCGATGGTCACGCCGGCGGGGACGGTGAACGTCAGCACCCAGGGGTTGAGCGTCGCGCTGCCGGTGTTCTTGGCCGTGATCGCGGCCTGGTAGCCCGTGGGCCAGGCGTTGGAGATGGTCACGGTCGCGGTGCAGCGCCCCGGCGACGAGGTCGGTGTGGCGGTCGGGCCCGGGGACGTCGGACCCGGCGTGGGTGTCGCGGTCGGCGTCGACCCGGGCCGCACCGGTGGCACGAGGGCCGGCTGCAGGATGGTCTGCTTGGCGGTCTGCACCGTCACCCAGTCGTCCTGGACGATCCCGCCGGTGTCGCCCGAGTCCGGGTTCCACGACCAGTACGTGAACGACATCCCGGTCGGTCCGGTGCCCAGGTACGCGACGAGCGCCTTCATCCACTGGACGTCGCGGGGGTCGCGCAGCGTGCTGCCGAACTCACCGACCAGGACGGGCGCGATGCCCTGCTTGTCGATGAAGCCCCAGTAGTGGTCCCAGACCGCGGGCAGGTTCGCCGGGAAGTCGGGGTGCGCGGCGGTGTCGAACCACTCCTGGTGGTCGTACACGGAGATCCCGTAGTCGTGCGCGGAGTACACCAGCTTGTGGGGCACGCTCAACCGCACGGGAGCCGTCGCGACGCCCGAGAGGTTGCCGCCCCACCAGCTGCACGCGCCGGGGTCGTCCGGGATCGCGTCCCACACGTTCGGGGTCGAGCCGTCGAGGCAGCTGACGCCCTCGACGAGCACGAGCCAGCTCGGGTTGGCCGCGTGCACGGCGTTGCCGATCCGCTCGGCGGCCAGGCGCCAGTCTCGGGCCGGGTCGCCGCAGCCCCAGCACGACCCGGTGCCGTTCGGGTACGTGCCCTCGGCGTGCGGCTCGTTGAACAGGTCGGCCCCGACCACGGTCGGGTTGCCGGCGTACCGGCGGGCCAACAGCTGCCAGTCGGCGATCATGCTGGCCTCGGAGACCGTCGGCGTGTACCAGAGAGCCGTCTGGCCCGCCGCGCTGGGACGGTGCCGGTCGAGGATCACCCGCATCCCGCGGGAGCCGGCGTAGTCGACGACCTTGTCGAGGATCTGCAGGGGCGACAGGCCGACCAGGTCCGGGTTGGTGCTCGTGTTGACGCTCGTCGCCACGGCGCCCGGCTTCAGCGCGTCACCGGCGAACGGGACCCGGATCGTGTTGTAGCCCAGCTGGGCCATGTGGTCGATCATCGACGTCCACGTGACCCCGGCCCACAGGCCGTGGAAGGTCTTGTTGTCGGTCTCCATGCCGAACCAGTTGATGCCCGTGAGGCGCACGGTGGCACCCGTCGCGTCGACGATCCGGTTGCCCTGCGTGCTGAGGTAGCCGGACCCGGTCCCGGTCGCGGCGGCCACGGCGCTCGTCTGGGTCGTGCCGACGAGGGTGGCGACCGTCAGGGCGAGCGCCACCAGGGCGCCCACGATGCGACCCCTCGCGTGGCGTGGTGCGTGCGGCATGAGCGCTCCCGGGCTGGAGGACCCTCGCCGCACCGTCGCGGCGAGGTGGTCCGGTGCGACATGCAAGCACCGGACCACCTGGCCGTGCGACCGGTGAAACGTTTCCGTTCTGTACCGCTACACCCGCGGTCTACCGCGCGCGGCCGGATCCCGCGATGGTGCGCATGGCTCGCCAGCGGGACATCCCGACGCTCGTCACGACGCCCTCGACCTCGCCGGCCTGCACCGCACCCAGCAGCAGGTCCTCCAGCACGGCGGGGGCGTCGGACAGCACCAGCCCGGCGGGCAGCTGGTCCCCCCGCTCGCCCGACGTCCACCGGGTGGCGGAGATCTGCCCCTCGCGTCGCTCGAGCAGGATCACCGGGAGCGTGCGCAGGAGCTTCGAGATGGCGCCGGCCCCGGCGGCCGCCGCGAGCGGGTCGCGCAGCACCGCGATCGCGCCGATGTCCGTCGGCACGACGTCGACGTCCACCTTGGCGATGGCGCACGCGGCGGCCAGCGGTGCGGGCACCGCGACCTGTGTGATCACCAGCACCACCGAGGGGTCCTCAGCAGGACCGTCGAGCAGCGACGAGAGGTCGTCGGGGACCTCGATGCCCTCGGGCAGGTCCTCGCTCACAGCGCCCCCTTGGTCGACGGGATGCCGTCCACCCGCGGGTCCAGCTGCACGGCGAACCGCAGCGCACGCGCGAGCGCCTTGAACTGCGCCTCGACGATGTGGTGCGGGTCGCGGCCCGCGAGCACCCGCACGTGGATGCTGAACGCGGCGTGGTGCGCGATCGACTCCAGGACGTGCCGGGTCAGGGAACCCGTGAAGTGTCCCCCGATCAGGTGGTACTCCTGTCCGGGCGGCTCGCCGGTGTGCACCAGGTACGGCCGGCCCGACACGTCGACGACCGCCTGCGCGAGCGCCTCGTCCAGCGGCACCGTGGCATCGCCGAACCGCGAGATGCCGCGCTTGTCGCCGAGCGCCTCACGCAGCGCCTCACCGAGCGTGATCGCGACGTCCTCGACCGTGTGGTGGGCGTCGATGTGGGTGTCGCCGGTCGCGCGCACGGTGAGGTCGATCAGCGAGTGCTTGCCCAGCGCGGTGAGCATGTGGTCGTAGAACGGCACCGTGGTGGAGATGTCGGTCCGGCCCGTGCCGTCCAGGTCCAGCTCGACGAGGACGCTCGACTCGCTGGTCGCACGCTCGATGCGTGCGGTGCGGCCGCCGCTCTTGGGGCTCACAGTCCTGCCACCTCCACCAGGGCGTCCTGGAACGCCGTCATGTCCTGCGGCGTGCCGACCGACACGCGCAGCCACCCGTCCGGTCCCACCTCTCGGATGAGGACGCCACGGTCGAGCAGACCCTGCCAGATCGCGTGCCGGTCGTCGAACAGGCCGAAGAGCACGAAGTTGGCGTCGGAGTCGGCCACCGTGAGGCCGCGCTCGCGGAGCCAGACCACCAACGCGTCGCGCTCGTCACGCAGCGAGCCCACCTGCGCCATCAGGGCGGGGGCGTGGCGCAGCGCCGCCCGGGCCACGGCCTGCGTCACCGCGGACAGGTGGTACGGCAGGCGGACCACCCGCAGCGCGTCCACCAGCGCGGGGGCGGCGGCGAGGTAGCCGACGCGCGCACCGGCCAGCCCGAACGCCTTGGACATGGTGCGGCTCACCGCGAGGTGGGGGTGCTCGCCCAGCAGCTCGAGCGCCGACGGTGTGCCGGTCCGCCGGAACTCGCCGTACGCCTCGTCGACGACGACCACGCACCCGCCCGGCACCTCCGCGGCGGCGTCGAGGACCGCGACGACCGTCGCCGCGGGCAGCGCTGTGCCGGTGGGGTTGTTGGGGCTGGCCAGCAGGACCACCGACGGCGCGTGCTCGGCGATCGCGGCGCGGGCGACGTCGGGGTCGAGCGCGAAGTCGTCCTCCCGCCGCCCGGCCACCCAGGCGGTGAACGTGTCGCGCGCGTACTCCGGGTACATCGAGTACGTCGGCGCGAACGACAGCACCGTGCGTCCCGGACCGCCGAACGCCTGCAGGACGTGGAGCATGATCTCGTTGGACCCGTTCGCGGCCCAGACCTGGTCGGTGCCCAGCTGCACGCCCGACTCCACGTGCAGGTACGCGGCCAGGTCGGAGCGCAGGGCCTCGAAGTCGCGGTCCGGGTACCGGTTCAGGCCTTCCGCGGCCTGCGCGACCGCGGCGGCGATGTCGGCGACGACGTCCGGGGCGGGGGCGTAGGGGTTCTCGTTGACGTTGAGCAGGTGCGGGACGTCGAGCTGCGGGGCGCCGTAGGGCTCGAGGCCGACGAGGTCGGGGCGCAGCGGCAGGGCGCCGAGATCAGCAGTCACGGGACGAGTCTAGGGAGCGTCGAGCGACGCCTGCCCGGCCGTCCACGCGGCCAGGCGCGCCATCCCCTCGTCGACGCTGACGCGGGGCACCCACCCGAGCGCCTCGCGCGTGCGCCGCTGGTCGAACCAGTGCGCGGTGGACAGCTGCTCGGCGACGAACCGGGTGAGCGGCGGCTCCCCCGGCAGCGGCAGCGTGCGCCAGGCCGCATCGAGCACCGACCCGACCGCGCGGGCGGCCGCGCCGGGCACGTGCCGCCGTGGGACCGGCACGCCGCTCGCCGCGCAGATGCCGGCGAGGAGCTCGAGCACGGGACGGGGCTCGCCGTTGGTGACCACGTAGGGCTCCCCGTACACCGACCGGTCGGCGTGCAGGGCTGCGACGAGCGCGTCGACCGCGTTGTCCACGTACGTGGTGTCGATCAGCGCGGCGCCCTGGCCGAGCACCGGCAGCCTGCCGGCGCGCGCCCGGTCGACGACGCGCCCGACGAGCTGCGTGTCCCCGGGGCCCCAGACCACGTGCGGTCGGATCGCGACCACGCTGAACGCCTCCTGGTCATGGGCGGCGAGCGCGAGCAGCTCCGCGGCCGCCTTGGTGCGGGCGTAGTGGCCGCGGGCGCGTGCCGGGTCCGCGGGCGCGGCGCCGACACCGGTCAAGGAGCGCCCCACGTGGGCCACCGACGGCGAGGACACGTGCACGAACCTCGCGACGCCGACGGCCCGCGCCTCGTCCAGCAGCAGCCGAGTGCCCCCGACGTTCACGGCGTCGAACTCGGCGAGCGACCCGGTGATGCCCACCTTCGCCGCGAGGTGCACCACGGCGTCGCGGTCGCGGAGGGCCGCGCGGACGACGTCGGGCTCGGTCACGGAGCCGGCGACGTCCACGGCACCCCGCACGCGCGAGGGGCCGCGCTGCAGCGTGCGCACGTCGTGCCCGTCGGCCACGAGGCGCTCGGCGAGCGCCCGGCCGAGCATCCCGCTCGCGCCGGTGACCAGGACACGCGTCACAGGCGCGCCCGCTCTCCCGCCAGCACGCGTTCCGCCCAGGCCGCCACTCGAGCCCGGTCGATCTTCGAGCTGTGCCGCACGTCGGTCGGCAGGCGCTCCACCACCAGCACGGCCGCCACGGGAGTGGTGCCGAGTGCCGCCCGCACCGACGCGGCCAGGCCGGTCTCGGCGACGACCGGACCGTGCGCGAACACCTCGGGCTGGAGCACGACGACCACCTGCTGCGCGCCGCGCGGCCCGACGCCGACCACCGCGGCCGCCACGACCCCGGCCACCGTCTGCGCCCGCTGCTCGAGCTCGACCGGCGTGCGCACGCCGTCGGGGGTCACCAGCACGTGCGCGAGCCGGCCCTCGATCCAGAGCCGACCGTCGCCGTCCAGGTGCCCGACGTCGCCGGTGCGGTGCCAGCCGGCGTCGCGCGACGACGCCTGCTCCGTGAGCCAGAGCGCGTCGTAGCGCTCCTTCACGTGCGCCGCGGAGACCAGCACCTCGCCGGTGACGTCCGGGTCCCGACGCGGCTGCCCGGTCGCGGCGCCGTCGGCGTCGAGCCCGCTGATCGCCACGCCGACCCCCGGCACCGGACGCCCGACGCACACGCCCGCCCCGGGGCCGAGCTCGCGCAGCTCGTCGAGGGAGACGTCCGCGACGACGAGCGCCTCGGTCATGCCGTAGGGCGTGTGCGCCTGGGCGGCCGGCATGAGCGCGGCAGCCGCCTCCAGCAGGTCGGTGCCGACGGGTGCGCCGGCCGAGAGGAAGAGGCGGACGCCGGCCAGCGCCGCGAGCTCGGAGCCGTCCGCCGTGCGGACCACCGACCGCAGGGCCGCAGGCGAGGCGAAGACCACCGCGGCGTCGATCGCGCGCACCGCCTGCGCGAGCGCAGCCGCGGTCAGCGTGCCCGGGGACGTGACGTCCATGTCCGGGCTCGCGGAGGTGGCGCCGAGGGCCGGACCGAGCAGGACGAACGGGGCGAACGCCGCCACGAGCGGACTGGCGGGGCCGATCCCGTACGTCGCTGCCACCACGTCGCGCATGGCCGCGAGCCGCCGGTGCGTGTACACGACGCCCTTGGCCGGACCGGTCGACCCGGACGTGAACAGGACGGCGGCCTCGGCGTCGGCGTCCGGCCACGCCAGGTCCAGCGCGCTCTCGCGCCCGAGGGCGGCGAGCTCGTCCAGCGAGGCGCTGACTCCGAGCGCGCGCGCGACGCCGGCGCGCAGCGGACCGGCGCTGACGAGCGTCGGCGCCCACCGCAGCCAGCGCGCAGCCACGAGGGCACGCTCGATGCCGATGACGACGGTCGGCTCGGCGGCCCGCACCGCGCGGGTCAGCCCCTGCACGCCGAGGCCGGCGTCGGCGACCACGACCACCGCACCGAGGCGCAGGCACGCGTACAGCACGGCGGTCAGGTCGGCGCCGGGAGGCACCAGGAGGGCGACCCGGTCCCCCGGACGCACCCCGCTCGCGGCGAGTCCGCGCGCCAGCTCCTCGGTGCGGGTGGCGAGCGCAGCCCAGCTGACCCGGCGCGACCGCGCCCCGGCCAGCTCGATCAGGGCGGTGCCGCGGTCCGCGGAGCGTTCGACGAGCGTGGCACCGAGCGCCCGGTACGGCGGCGGCTCGTCGGCCGGTGGCGCGGGTGCGTCGCGCGCGTCGAGCCACTCCAGCACCGCACCGGCGACGTCGGCGTCCTCGACCACCAGGTGGCCGGCACCCTCGAACCGGTGCACGTCCGCGTGCGGCAGGCGGTCGCGCAGGTCGCGCAGGTACCGGCCGGAGAACACGGGGTCGCGCGGACCCCACAGGAGCAGCGCGGGCACGTCGAGCGACCGCACCCCCTCGGCGATCCTGTCGAGCTCCGGCCGGCTGGGGTGGTCCGGCGTCGCCGGGATGTCGGCGACGAACTGCCCGATGCCCGCCCGACTCTCGGGCGTCCGGTAGGGGGCCCGGTAGGCGTCGGCGACGACCGCGTCCAGCCGGGGGTGCGCGAGGGCGAGGGTCGTCTCCAGGAACGCCGGCGTGGTGACGGTGCCCACCGGCAGGATGCCCGGGGCGGTCGCGAGACGCAGCGGGGCGGGCAGCCGCTCGTCGGCACCCTGGTGCACGGCGGTGTTGGTCAGCACGACCCCGGCCAGCAGGTCAGGGTGGTCCACCGCCCAGCCCAGGCTGACGACGCCGCCCCAGTCGTGGCCGACCGTGACCACCGGACCAGCGAGGCCGAGAGCATCGGTCAGCGCCCCGAGGTCGGCCACCCGGTCGGCCAGCCCGGGCCGGCGCCCGGTGCGCTCGGAGAAGCCCATCTCCAGCTGGTCCACGGCGACGACGCGCCACGGGCGCTCGGCGCGCGCACCCGCCGCGACGAGCCGGCGCCACAGGAACGACCAGGTCGGGTTGCCGTGCACGCACAGCAGGGTGCCCACGGGTTCGGCGTCGAGCGTCGACCCGTTGTCGAGCAGGTGCCAGGTCCGCCCCGCGACCTCGACCACGCGGGACCAGCGCCGGTCGATGCCCCCCGCCGCGAGGACGTCGGCGGGCGGGGTGGACGCCGCCGTCACCAGACGATCTCGGCCATGGCGGTGTGCAGGCCGGAACCGACGCCCATGCAGAGCACGCGGTCGCCCGTCCGCAGCGAGTCGCCCTGCTCGGCGAGGGTCATCGGCAGCGCGGCCGGCCCGACGTTGCCCCAGCGCGGAAAGGTGGTCGGCAGGCGGCGCGCGTCGAGCCCCAGGGCGTCGACGATCGAGCGCGTGTGCACCGAGGAGACCTGGTGCGTGACGATGCGGTCGACGCTCGCCCAGTCCCACTCCGGCTGCGCCTCGTTCCAGGCGTCCACCACGAGCTCGAGGCCGCCGGCCAGCAGACCGCTGGGATCGGTCCGCATGCCGTCCACGCCACCGACGCACAGCTCGTGGTGCTGCGTCGCAGAACGGGACACACCACCGACCAGCCGGTGCGCCCCCGGGTGCAGGTGCGCCGGGCCGAGGACCGCGGCCGCCGCGCCGGCACCGAGCGTCAGCGTCGCGAACTCCTCCAGGAACTGCTCGCGCGTGCTGGTCGGCGACGTCAGCCGCTCGAGCGTCGCCTCCTGGGTGGGCCGCGGGTCCTCGCCGTTGACGATGACCGCGTACTGGATCTGGCCCGAGTCGATCAGCTGTGCGGCGAGCGTCATGCCGTTGACGAAGCCCAGGCACGCGTTGGTCAGGTCGAAGCCGAGCGCGCTCGACGGCAGCGACAGGCCCGAATGGATCCGCGATGCCACGGAGGGCTCGAGGAACGTCCGC
The DNA here is from genome assembly GCA_963837795.1 of uncultured Actinomycetota bacterium. Lineage (GTDB taxonomy): Bacteria > Actinomycetota > Actinomycetes > Actinomycetales > Cellulomonadaceae > Cellulomonas. Next base: position 469,486 of record CAWIOT010000006.1, on the reverse strand, counting down.
GTCACCGAGGTGTTGATGAGCAGGCCCACGTCGCCGGAGTCGATGCCCGCCTCCGCGAGCGCCTTGGCGCCGGCCGCGGTCGCCGCGTCGTCGAAGGTCATCTCCTCGTCCCACCAGCGACGCTCGTGCACGCCCGCGACCCGGGACAGCAGACCACGGGGCAACCGCAGACGCTTGAGGGTCGGCGCCAGCCGCTCGTCGAACACCGTGGACGGCACCACGACCGGGGCCTCGATGCCGACGACGGCCAGGAGCGCGACATCGCGGTGGCGGAACGTCGCGTTGCCTGTCACAGGCTGTCCTCTCGACGGGGTGTGGGGAGTGGGGTCTCGGCGCGTGGGCGCGGGGCGGTGTCCGTCAGAATCGGGCCCGCACCGCCTCACCGTGCGCAGGGAGCCCCTCGGCGTCGGCCAGCGCGACGATCTTGTCCGCCACCTCCGCGAGGGCGTCGGCGTCGTACTCGATGACCTGCACGGCGCGCAGGAACGAGTGCACGCCCAGGCCGCTGGTGAAGTGGGCGCACCCGCCCGTGGGCAGGACGTGGTTGGAGCCCGCCATGTAGTCGCCCAGCGAGACCGGGGAGAACGCGCCGACGAAGATCGCCCCCGCACTGGTCACGCGCTCGGCCAGCGCGGCGGCCCCGGCGGTCTGGATCTCCAGGTGCTCGGCCCCGTAGGCGTTGACCACGTCGAGCCCGCGCTCGAGGTCGTCGACGAGGACGATCGCGGACTGCTCGCCGCGCAGCGCGGTGGTGACCCGCTCGCGGTGCGCGGTGGCGTCGACGCGGTCGATCAGCTTCGCCTCGACGGCACCGGCCAGCTCGACCGACGGCGTCACCAGCACGGCGGCGGCCAGCGGGTCGTGCTCGGCCTGGGACACCAGGTCGGCCGCGACGTGCGTGGCGTCCGCGGTGCCGTCCGCCAGGATCGCGATCTCGGTGGGACCGGCCTCGGAGTCGATGCCGACGATCCCGCGGACCAGCCGCTTGGCGGCCGCGACGTACACGTTGCCCGGTCCCGTGACCACGTCGACCGGCTCGCAGAGCGTCGCGCCGTCGACGTCGTCGCTCCCGGCGGCGCCGTACGCGAACATCGCGACGGCCTGGGCGCCACCCACGGCGTACACCTCGTCGACGCCGAGGAGCGCGCACGTCGCGAGCACCACCGGGTCCGGCAGCCCGTCGCGGTCCTTCTGCGGCGGGGAGGCGACGGCGAGCGAGCCGACGCCGGCGGCCTGGGCGGCGACGACGTTCATGACCACCGACGACGGGTACACCGCGAGGCCTCCGGGCACGTACAGCCCGACGCGCCGGACCGGCAGCCAGCGCTGGCGCACCTGCGCACCCGGGCGGAGCTCGACCGTGAAGTCGGCCGGCCGCTGCGCCTCGTGCACCTCGCGCACGCGCCGGATGGTCTCCTCGAGTGCCGAGCGCACGGCGGGGTCCAGCGCGTCGACCGCCGCGGCGACCTGGTCGGCCGGCACCCGCAGGTGCACCGGTCGGACGCCGTCGAAGCGCTCGGCCAGGTCCCGCAGCGCGGCGGCGCCGCGGTCGCGGACGTCCGCGAGCAGCGGCGCGACGGTCTGCGCCGCGTGCTCGACGTCGACCTCGGCACGAGGGAGCTCCGCCAGGAGCTCGCGACGCGAGAGGGTGCGACCGCGCAGGTCGATCCGGGAGATCACGTTCCCGAGCATAGGACGCGTCGTCGGCGCGGGCCTGGCCACGACCAACCGGCGGGCGTGCCCTGCGCCACACCCCGGCGGGCAGGCAGACTGCTCCCATGCCCCAGGTGCCCATCGCCGACGACTCCATCCGGCTCGGCCAGTTCCTCAAGCTCGCCGACCTCGCCGAGTCCGGCGCGCACGCCCGAGCGCTGCTCGAGGACGGTGCCGTCACGGTCAACGGCGAGGACGAGGCGCGGCGCGGCCGCCAGCTGGTGCGCGGCGACGTGGTCGAGGTCGACCTGCCGACCGGCTACCGCGAGGCCACGGTCGGCTGACCGCTCAGGCGTCGCCGTACAGCGGCAGCGCGGCGTCGAACAGTGCCTGCCACCCCCGGATCGGGCGGCCCTGGCTCGACGAGGTCAGGACGCGAGGCAGCTCGGGCCCAGCAGCGCCTTCAGGTCCCCGAACAGGGACGGCGACCGCTCCACGCGCAGACCGTGGTCGAGCCGCATCACCGTGGCGCGCCCCGGGCTGGTCAGCTTGAGGTGGACCTCGGTGACGCCGGGGTGCGTGGACAGCACCTCACGCAGCCGCTCGACCACCGGCGGCGTACAGCGCGAGACCGACATCGACACCACCACGGGGGCGTCCGCGGCCGCGGAGACGTCGGGCAGCGACACCTCCATGGCCTGCAGCTGCATGGTCTCGTCGCGCCGGCGCACCCGGCCGCGGATGACGACGACGGCGTCCTCGGCCAGCGCCGTGGAGTAGGCCAGATACGTCTCCCCGAAGAACATGACCTCGACCGAGGCCTCCATGTCCTCGATCGTCACGGCCGCCCACGGGTTGCCCTGCTTGGACATCTTGCGCTGCAGGGACGTGATCAGGCCGGCGACGACGACGGTCGAGCCGTCCGGGCGCTGCTCGTCGCCCAGCAGCGTGGCGATCGAGACGTCCGCCGCCGCGGCGAGCACGTGCTCGAGCCCGGACAGGGGGTGGTCCGAGACGTACAGCCCGAGCATCTCCCGCTCGAACGCGAGCCGCTGCTTCTTGTCCCAGTCGGGCAGGTCCGGCACCACGACCGCGAAGCCCTGACCGCCGTCGTCCCCGCCCAGCAGGTCGGCGAACAGGTCGAACTGACCCTCCGCCTCCTTGCGCTTGACGCCGATGACCGAGTCGACGGCCTGCTCGTGCACCAGCAGCAGCGCGCGACGAGCGTGGCCGAGGGAGTCGAACGCCCCGGCCTTGATGAGCGACTCGATGGTCCGCTTGTTGCAGACGACCGCGGGCACCTTGTCCAGGAAGTCGGTGAAGGAGGTGAACGCGCCCTTCTCCTCCCGCGCCCGCACGATGGCGTCGACCACGTTGGCGCCGACGTTGCGCACGGCCGTCAGACCGAAGCGGATGTCCTTGCCGACGGCCGTGAAGTTGGCCGAGGACGAGTTCACGTCGGGCGGCAGGACCGTGATCCCCATGTGCCGCGCCTCGCCGAGGTACAGCGCCGACTTGTCCTTGTCGTCGCGGACGCTGGTGAGCAGCGCGGCCATGTACTCGGTCGGAGTAGTTGGCCTTGAGGTACGCGGTCCAGTACGAGATCACCCCGTACGCCGCGGAGTGCGCCTTGTTGAAGGCGTAGTCCGAGAACGGCAGCAGGATGTCCCAGAGCGTCTGCACGGCGCCCATCGAGAAGCCGCGCTCGACCATGCCGGCCGAGAAGCCCTCGAACTGCTTGTCCAGCTCGGACTTCTTCTTCTTGCCCATCGCGCGGCGCAGGATGTCGGCCTGACCCAGCGAGTACCCGGCGACGCGCTGCGCGATGGCCATGACCTGCTCCTGGTACACGATCAGGCCGTAGGTCGTGCCGAGGATCTCCGCGAGCGGCTCCTCGAGCTCGGGGTGGATCGGGGTCACCGGCTGGGCACCGGTCTTGCGCAGCGCGTAGTTGGTGTGCGAGTTCGCGCCCATGGGGCCGGGCCGGTAGAGCGCGCCGACGGCGGAGATGTCCTCGAAGTTGTCGGGGCGCATGAGCCGCAGCAGCGAGCGCATGCCGCCGCCGTCCAGCTGGAACACGCCCAGGGTGTCGCCGCGGCCCAGCAGCTCGTAGGTCGCGCGGTCGTCGAGCGGCAGGTCCTCGAGGACCACCGGCTCCTTGCCGTTCATGACGATGTTCTCGAGGGCGTCGTCGAGGATGGTCAGGTTGCGCAGCCCGAGGAAGTCCATCTTGATCAGGCCGAGGCCCTCGGACGTCGGGTAGTCGAACTGCGTGATGACCGCGCCGTCCTGGGGGCGACGCATGATCGGGATGATGTCGATCAGCGGGTCGCTGGACATGATGACGCCGGCCGCGTGCACGCCCCACTGCCGCTTCAGGCCCTCGATGCCCTTGGCCAGCTCGACGACGCGCTGAGCCTCGGGGTCGGCCGCGTGGACCTGCCGGAACTCCTCGGCCTCGTGGTAGCGCTTGTCGGCCGGGTCGAAGATCCCCGTCAGCGAGATGTCCTTGCCCATGATCGCGGGCGGCATCGCCTTGGTGAGCTTCTCCCCCATGGCGAACGGCATGCCGAGCAGCCGCGCGGAGTCCTTGAGGGCCTGCTTGGCCTTGATGGTGCCGTAGGTGACGATCTGCGCGACGCGGTCCTCGCCGTACTTGTCGGTCACGTACCGGATGACCTCGCCGCGCCGGCGCTCGTCGAAGTCGACGTCGAAGTCGGGCATGGAGACGCGGTCGGGGTTGAGGAACCGCTCGAAGATCAGGCCGTGCTGCAGCGGGTCGAGGTCCGTGATCCGCATGGCGTAGGCGGCCATCGACCCGGCGCCCGACCCACGGCCCGGTCCGACGCGGATGCCGTTGTTCTTGGCCCAGTTGATGAAGTCGGCGACCACGAGGAAGTACCCCGGGAAGCCCATGCCCGTGATGACCTCGGTCTCGAACTCCGCCTGCTTGCGCACCTCGTCCGGGATGCCGTCCGGGTAGCGGAAGCGCAGGCCGGTCTCGACCTCCTTGATGAACCAGCTGGTCTCGTCCTCGCCGGCGGGGACCGGGTAGTTCGGCATGTAGTTGGCCGACGTGTTGAACGTGACCTCGCACTGCTCCGCGACGAGCAGGGTGTTGTCGCACGCCTCGGGGTGCTCCGCCCAGGTGCGGCGCATCTCCTCAGCGGACTTCACGTAGTAGCCGTCGCCGTCGAACTTGAACCGGTCCGGGTCCGCGAGCGTCGAGCCCGAGTTGATGGCCAGCAGCGCGTCCTGCGACTCGCGGTCCTCCCGCTTGACGTAGTGCAGGTCGTTGGTGGCCAGCAGCGGGGCGCCGATGGTCTCCGAGAGGCGCAGCAGGTCCTTGATGACGCGGGTCTCGATGTCGAGACCGTGGTCCATCAGCTCGACGTAGAAGTACTCCTTGCCGAAGATGTCCTGCAGCTCGCCGGCCGCCCGGACGGCCTCGTCCCACTGGCCCAGGCGCAGGCGGGTCTGGATCTCCCCCGAGGGGCACCCGCTGGTGGCGATGAGGCCGTTGCCGTACCGCTGCAGCAGGTCGCGGTCCATGCGCGGCCACTTGCCCATCTGCCCCTCGAGCGAGGCCAACGACGAGGCGCGCATGAGGTTGTGCAGACCCTCGTTGTTCCGGGCCAGCAGCGTCATGTGCGTGTAGGCGCCGCGCGCCGAGACGTCGTCCTGCTCCTGCCCCTGCTGACCGAACCGCACGCGGGTCTGGTCGAACCGGCTGGTGCCCGGCGTGACGTACGCCTCGACGCCGATGATCGGCTTGATGCCGGCCGCCGTCGCCTTGGACCAGAAGTCGAACGCACCGAACAGGTAGCCGTGGTCCGTGGTCGCGATGGCCGTCTGGCCGAGCCGCTCCACCTCCGCGAACAGGTCCCCCAGGCGGGCCGCACCGTCCAGCATCGAGTACTCGGTGTGGGCGTGGAGGTGGACGAAGTCGGAACCCCCAGCTGAAGCCATGCGCGCGATCCTACGTCGCCGCTCCGACACTCCTCGGCGTGTCGTCGGCGGTGTCGCGCGACGTGACCACCTTCACGGCGTCGCGGTGCCAGATGGCCTCGTCGAGGTACCGCTCGGGTCGTGCCGAGTAGCCCAGGCGGGCGTAGAACCCGAGCGCCTGCTCCTGCGCGCTGAGCTCGACCGACACCGTCCGGACACCGTCGGCCAGCACCCCGAACCGGTCCAGCGCCTCCTGCTCCAGGGCGGTCATGAGCAACGCACCCACCCCCGTCCCCCGCGCGTCGGCACGCACCGCGACACGCCCGACGTGGGCCGGCTCGCCGGCGTGGTGCGGGGCGAGCAGCCGGGCCGTGCCCAGCGGGGTGCCGTCGTCGGAGACCGCCAGCACGTGCAGGGTCGTCGGGTCGTCGTCGAGCGCGTCCATCTCCCGCTCGGCCGCGACGTCCTGCTCCTGCACGAAGACAGCCATCCGGATCGCCGTCATCGCGGCGCGCTGCTCGGACGTCTCCACCCGGAGCACCCGCACCGTCACGCGTACCCGTCCTGCAGCACGGCCAGCGAGCGGGCCAGGTCCTCGGGGTACTCGCTGGTCAGCTCCAGCCACTCCCCCGTGCTCGGGTGGTGGAAGCCCAGCCGCATGGCGTGCAGCCACTGCCGCGTGAGCCCGACGCGGGCAGCCAGCGACGGGTCCGCGCCGTAGGTCACGTCGCCGACGCACGGGTGCCGCGTCGCCGCGAAGTGCACGCGGATCTGGTGGGTGCGGCCCGTCTCCAGGTGCACCTCCACGAGCGACGCGGCCGGCAGCATCTCGAGCACCTCGTAGTGCGTGACCGACGGCTTGCCGTCCGCGACCACCGCGAACTTCCAGTCGGCGCTCGGGTGTCGACCGATGGGCGCGTCGATCGTCCCCGTGGTCGGCTCGGGGTGCCCCTGCACGAGTGCGTGGTACACCTTCTCGACCGTGCGCTCCTTGAACGCGCGCTTGAGCACCGTGTACGCGTGCTCGCTCTTGGCGACGACCATCAGCCCGGACGTCCCGACGTCCAGGCGGTGCACGATCCCCTGCCGCTCGGCCGCCCCGGACGTCGAGATCCGGTAGCCGACGGCCAGCAGCGCGCCGACGACGGTCGGCCCGGTCCACCCGGGTGACGGGTGCGCGGCCACCCCGACGGGCTTGTCGATCACCACGACGTCGTCGTCGTCGTGCACGATCCGCATGCCGGGCACCGGCTCGGCGACGACCTCGACGCTCGCGGCAGGCGCGACGTCGGGGATCTCGACCTCGAGCCAGCCCCCGGCCGCGAGCCGGTCCGACTTGCCCAGCTGCTTGCCGTCCAGGTGCACGCCCCCGGCCTCGGCGATCTCCGCGGCGCGCGTGCGGGACAGCCCGAGCAGGCGCGACAGCGCCGCATCCACCCGCTCACCGACGAGCCCGTCGGGCACCGGCATCGCCCGCGTGTCAGGCATTCTGCTCGGTCGTCGTCGTGGTCGGGCGGTCCGCGTCGGTGTCGGTGTCGGTATCCGCGTCGGTGACGGTCTCGCCGGGCTCGTCGTCGGCGGACCCGTCACGCGTGCCGTCGATGTGCACGCCGGTGGCCGCCAGCAGGACCACCAGCACGGCGGCCGCGACGATCGCGATGTCCGCGACGTTGCCGACGAACCAGTGCGCGTACGCGATGAAGTCCACCACGTGGCCCCGCGCGATGCCCGGCTCCCGGATCAGCCGGTCGATGAGGTTGCCCACCGCACCGCCCAGCAGCAGGCCCAGGGCCACGGCCCAGGCGCGCGAGCCGATCCGCCGGCTGGCCCGCACGATCACGACGACCACACCGACCGCGACGATCGTCAGCACCCAGGTCATGCCGGTCGCGATGGACAGCGCCGCGCCGGGGTTGAACACCAGCTGCAGACCGAGCAGGTCGCCCAGGAGCTCACGCCGGTCGCCGCCCGCGAGGGCCTGCAGCGCCCAGGCCTTCGAGACCTGGTCGAGCACCAGGACGACCGCCGAGATCGAGAACAGCGTGATCAGCAGGGCGCGTCGTCGCGGGGCTGTCGGGGCCGCGTCAGGCTGGTCGTCCGAGGTGGTGGGCACCGCAGGAGTCTACGGGCGCGTCAGCGACGCTCTTCGCGCTGCTTGCACTCCACGCAGAGCGTGGCCCGGGGGAACGCCTGCAGCCGGGCCTTGCCGATCGCCTTGCCGCAGGACTCGCACGTGGCGAACGTGCCGGCCGCGATGCGGGCGAGCGCGCGGGTGGTCTGCGCGAGCAGGTCGCGCGTGTTGTTCACGAGGGTGAGCTCCTGCTCGCGCTCGAGCGCCGACGAGCCCGAGTCGGCCTGGTCGTCGCCGGCGCCGTCGCCGGAGTTGCGCAGCAGGTCGGACAGCTCGGCGTCCGCCGCGGCCAGCTCACCCGTGAGCCGGTCGATGTCGCCCGTGAGCTCGTCGGCCACGTCCTTGACCTCGCGGGCCGTCCACGGCTTCTCGCCGTCGCGCACCGGGAACTGCTTGACGAGCTTGGCCAGCTCCTTGGCGTCGGTGCTGACGTCGACCGCTGCGAGCGCGTCGTTGATGGCCACGAGCGGGCCCCCCTGTCCTCGAAGTCACGTGACTGTATGCGGGCACAACCTGGGACACAACACGCCACGCCGGGTGAAACCCGGCGTGGCGTGCGTGGATACACGACCTGACCTGTGGTGATGCAGGGCGTTGCTGGTCCGGCGGGTGGTCGCCGGACGGTGGGTCAGAGGTTCTGGCCGTCCCCGACCGTCTGCGGCTGGCCGGAGCGCGGCGGCAGGGCGTTGCCGCGGTTGTCCAGGTCCCCGAGCAGGTTCTCCAGGTAGCTCTTCAGGCGCGTGCGGTAGTCGCGCTCGAACACCCGCAGCTCGTCGATCTTGCGCTCGAGGAGCGAGCGCTCCTGCTCGAGCTGACCGAGCGTCCGCTGCGACGTCTCCTCGGCCTCGCGCACGATCCGGTTGGCCTGGCTCTTGGCCTCGCCGACCAGGCGGTCCGACTCCTCCTGGCCGCTGCGCACGTAGTCGTCGTGCAGCTTCTGGGCCAGGGCGAGCATGCCCGTGGCGGACTCCGGCTCGCTGGTGCGGGGCGCGCTCTGCACCGGCGCGACGACCGGGGCGGGCTGCGGCGCGGGAGCGGGGATGGCCGGCGCCGCGGCGGCGACGGGCTCCGGCGTCGGCTCGGGCTTGGGGGCCGGGGCGGCCTGCTGCGACCCGGCGCGGCTCAGCTCCGCGATGCGGCGCTCCGCGGCGGCCAGCTTCGTCTTCAGGTCGTCGTTCTCGCCCTGCAGGTCGCGCAGCGTGTTGACGACCTCGTCCAGGAAGTCGTCGACCTCGTCCTGGTCGTAGCCCTCGCGGAACTTCGTGGCCTGGAACTTCTTGTTCAGGACCTCGTCTGCAGTCAGCAGAGCCATCGTCATCACCTCAGTCGGTAGTGCTCGGTCGGGCCGGCGGCAGTCCACCGACCGCCTCGGGCCACGGTAGCGGAGAATGGGTCGTGCGCACGTCGCGGCGACACGCCGGCGGACGGACCGGTCCTCGGGTCAGATGCTGCTCAGGATGGACATCAGGATCGAGCAGCCGACGACGAGCACGAGGAACGCCAGGTCGAGCCGGATGGACCCGATGGCGAGCGGCGGCAGGACGCGGCGCAGGGCCTTGAGCGGGGGGTCCGTCACCGTGTACGTCGCCTCGGCGATGAGCAGCGCGATGCCCGACGGGTGCCAGTCCCGGGCGAAGAACTGCACCCAGTCGAGCACCAGCCGGACCAGCAGGACGAGGAAGAACGCCAGGACGACGTAGAACAGCAGCGCAGCGACGAGGTGCACGCGTCAGCTCTGGTTGTAGAAGCCGGCACGCGCCGGCGGCTCCACGGCGGGGCTGTGCGCCTCTCCGGCCACCTCGACGTGCGCCGGGGACAGCAGGAACACCTTGCTGGTCACGCGCTCGATCGCACCGTGCAGACCGAAGATGAGCCCGGCGGAGAAGTCGACCAGCCGCTTGGCGTCGGCGTCGTCCATGTCCGTGAGGTTCATGATCACCGGCGTGCCCTCGCGGAACGCCTCGCCGATCTTGCGCGCGTCGTTGTAGGACCGGGGGTGGATCGTCGTGATGCGACGCAGATCACCCGCGACGGGGGCCTGCGGGGTCGGCTGCGCCGGCACCGACGTGCGCGTCGGCCGGTGCAGCGGTGTGACCTGGGCCTCGTACTCCTGCGGCACCGCGACCTCCTGGTCGTCGTACTCCTCGAGGTACTCCTCGTGCTCCGCCCGGTCGTCGGCCAGGCCGAGGTACAACATCGTCTTGCGCAGCGCTCCGGCCATCGCGTCGGCTCCCTCCCCGGATCTCTCCGGACCCCCGGAGCCCCGCCGGTCCAGCTGGCGACGGTGGGCTCCCTCTGCCGGTCACGCTAGCAACGCGCGAGCGACACCCGCCGTGCGACACGCCCGACAACCTCGGCGTTCGCGGTCCGTGCCGCTCAGGGGTCCAGCCGCACGACGCCGGCGAACCGACCGGTGCGCTGGGCGCGCCGGTAGGAGAAGAGCGCCGGGTCGGTCCAGGTGTCCCGCTCCTGGTCGCTGACGTGCCGGACGCCGGCGCGCCTCAGCTGCGCGGCGACGCCGGCCGGCAGGTCGAGGGCGGGTGTCCCCCACGCGGTGGTCGCGCGGGTCTCCGGCACGATCGCGACGACCTCCTCCTGCAGCTGCAGGGGGACCTCGTACGACGCGCCGGCGATCGCCGGGCCGACGGCAGCACGCAGGCGCTCCACCTGCGCACCCGCCGCCACCATCGCCGCGACGGCGGCGTCCACGACGCCCAGGACCAGTCCACGCCGACCGGCGTGCACGGCGGCGACGACGCCCGCCGAGGGGTCGGCCAGCAGCACGGGCACGCAGTCGGCCACGAGGACGGCCACCGCGACGGACGGGGACACGGTCACGAGGGCGTCGGCCTCCCCGACCGACGCCTCACCCGGCGCCGGAGGACCGCGCACCTCGAGGACCCCGGCGCCGTGCACCTGCGTGGCGTAGGCCACCGGCGCACCGACCCAGCGGCCCAGCCGGGCCCGGTTCGCGTCGACCGCGGCCGGGTCGTCACCCACGCCGTAGCCGAGGTTCAGCGCGTCGTACGGAGGTCGGCTGACACCGCCGCCGCGCGTGCTGAACCCGGCACGGACGCCCGGGCCCAGGTCCACCTCGACGACGGGCGGGAGCTCGCTCACGGCGGACTACTTGAGGAAGTCAGGGACGTCCAGCTCGTCTCGCTCGCGACGGGGGGCGTCCTCGGAGAAGATCCGCGGGACCTCGAGGGCACCCGTGATCGGCGTGGGCTCCGCCTCGGTGGACAGGAAGGCCGGCACGTCCGGCTGCGCGGGCGCCGAGGGGCGGTTCGGCGTGGCCGAGCCGACGGGGACCAGCTGCTCCTCCGGGTCGAGGACGGGCCGGGGCGTCGGGACCTGCGGGGCTGCGACCGCGGGGACCTGGCGGGGCGCCGAGCCGCCGCTGACCTGCCCGAGCGCGCGCGCGTCGCGGCGCACGGTCGGCGATCCCGAGTCGAACCCGGCGGCGATGACCGTGACGCGGACCTCGTCGCCCAGGGCGTCGTCGATGACGGCACCGAAGATGATGTTGGCCTCGGGGTGGGCGGCCTCCTGGACCAGGCGGGCCGCCTCGTTGATCTCGAACAGGCCCAGGTCGGACCCGCCCTGGATCGAGAGCAGCACGCCGTGGGCACCGTCGATCGACGCCTCGAGCAGGGGCGACGAGATCGCCATCTCGGCCGCCTGCACGGCGCGGTCGTCGCCACGGGCGAACCCGATGCCCATGAGCGCCGAGCCGGCACCCTGCATGACCGACTTCACGTCGGCGAAGTCGAGGTTGATCAGGCCGGGGGTGGTGATGAGGTCCGTGATGCCCTGGACACCGGACAGCAGCACCTGGTCCGCCGAGTGGAAGGCGTCGAGCACCGACACCGAGCGGTCCGAGATCTGCAGGAGCCGGTCGTTGGGGATGACGATGAGCGTGTCGACCTCGGCGCGCAGCGCCTCGATGCCGGAGTCGGCCTGCACCGACCGGCGGCGCCCCTCGAACGTGAACGGGCGGGTGACCACACCGATGGTCAGGGCGCCGAGCGAGCGCGCGATCCGCGCGACGACGGGCGCGCCGCCCGTACCGGTGCCGCCGCCCTCCCCCGCGGTGACGAACACCATGTCGGCGCCGCGCAGGACGTCCTCGATCTCGTCCTGGTGGTCCTCGGCGGCCTTCTTGCCCACCTCGGGGTCCGCGCCGGCACCGAGGCCGCGCGTGAGCTCCCGGCCGACGTCGAGCTTGACGTCGGCGTCGGACATGAGCAGGGCCTGGGCGTCCGTGTTGACGGCGATGAACTCGACACCCTTGAGGCCGACCTCGATCATGCGGTTCACGGCGTTGACGCCGCCGCCGCCGATGCCGACGACCTTGATGACCGCCAGGTAGTTCTGCGGAGCTGCCACGGTGGGTGCCTCTCGTTCTGTGCCGGTCGCGGCCCGGGGCCGCGGGGTCCGTCCGGTCCGCTGGGCGGCGGGTCGCGGTCGGGATGAAACCTTCACCCTCAACTTGAGGGTTATAGTTATGTCAGGTGCGCTGTCAGTGCGTGACGCTAGGTGGCGTCCGCACCACGATCAACGACCGCGCCGCGCGTGTCGGCAGTTGCGCGAAGAACTCGCCCGGCTCGCGCCCGGCCCTCGTCCTGCTCGCATCCGGACGAGTCACTTCGTGATGGGCAGCCGGGGCGCGGACACGTCGATGACGGTCGCCCCCGCGGCGGCGGGCGAGGCGCGCAGGGCGGCGAGGACGGCGATCTTCAGCGGCGTCTCGCTCGCGCTCCCCCAGTCGACGCGCACGCCGTCGCGCAGGCTCATGCTCACGGTGTCCTGCGTGCCTGCGGACACGCCTCCCACCTGGGCGAGCAGGTCCGGGGGGAGCTGCTGGAGCACGCTGAGCACGGCGCCGAGCGTGCGCCGGTCCCCGACCGGCACGTCCACCACGGGCAGGCCCTCGGGCGCGACGTCGACGCGGCCCACCTGGACACCGTCCATGTCGAGCAGGGCGAACCCCGCGGCGCCGTGGGTCGCGGCCCCCGACTCCTCGGGCACCGCAGCGACGGGCTCACGCGCGACGAGCACGACGGTCAGGCCGCGCGGCCAGTCGCGGGTCACCCGCGCCTCGCGCACCCCGGGGACGTCCAGCACCTCGTCGCGGAGGCTGACGGTGTCCAGGCGTGGCAGAGGGGTGGCCGCGTGCGCGTCCACGACACCGAGCACCTGGTCCACCGCGACGACCGTCCCCGCACCGTCGACGTGCACCTGTGCGGGGTCGAGCGCCAGCACGGGCGAGAGGAACAGCAGCCAGCCGAGCGCGACGACGAGGACGCTCGAGCCGGACACCAGCAGGACCTGCCGGCGGGCCAGGTTGCGGCGGGCGCGGGCGCGCTCGGCGAACCGCGCCACCGAGCTCGTCGAGACCACCGGGGGCGTGACCGGCCCGGAGTACGAGCGTGCCCTGCCACCGGCGCTGTAGGTGGTGACCGACCGGCCGAACGGCGCGTCGTCGCGCCCGGGCGCGGTGGCTGTCGGCGCGGTCGCCGGCCTCCGCACCGGGGACGCGCCCTCGGCGGGCGCCCCCGCCGTCGACGAGTCCTTCGTCGACCCGCTCGTGGACGCGGACCGCGCAGGTCGGCGCGGGGCCGCCGGTGCACCCCGGGCCGGGGTGCGCGGGCTGACCGGACGGGACGGGCTCATGCGTCCGGCCGCCCCGGAGCCGAGAGGTCCTCGAGGATCACGCCGGCCAGCTGCGTCACGTCACCGGCGCCGACGGTGAGCAGGAGGTCACCCGGTCGTGCCGCGGCGGCGGCCGCGTGGGCGGCGTCCAGGCGGTCCGGGACGAACGTCGCCCGGCCCGCCGTCGGGACGCGGTCGACGAGCAGGGCTCCCGTGACGGCCGGGTCCGGGTCCTCCCGGGCGGCGTAGACGTCGGTCACCACGACCACGTCCGCGAGGTCGAGGGCCGCGCCGAACTGCGCGGCGAACGTGCGGGTGCGCGAGTAGAGGTGCGGCTGGAACAGCACGACGACCCGACCCGCGCCGGCGACCGACCGCGCACCGCGAAGCAGCGCGGCGACCTCCGTCGGGTGGTGCGCGTAGTCGTCGACCACCCGCACGCCGCCGGCGGTCCCGCGGTCCTCGAACCGCCGACCGGTCCCGCGGAACGCGGCCAGGCCGTCGGCCGCGTCGGGGACACCGAGTCGTCGGGCAGCCGCCCACGCGCCCGCGGCGTTCAGGGCGTTGTACGCGCCCGGCAGACCCAGGCGCACGGTCGTGCGGCGGCCGTCGGCGGCCAGGTCGAACGTCCACCGGTCGGCGTCGGCGCGCACGGGTCCCACGACGACGTCCGCGTGGGCCGACGTGCCGTAGGTGACGACCGCGACGCCGCGCTCCGCGAGAGGGTCCCGCACCCGCTCGACGAGACGGGCCGCGCCCTCGTCGTCGGCGCACGCGACCAGGAGCCCGCCGTCCCGGATCCGCCCCGCGAACGCGACGAACGCGTCCTCGAAGGCCTCGGCCGAGCCGTAGTGGTCCAGGTGGTCGGCCTCGACGTTGGTCACGACGGCCACGAGCGGTGCGTACGCCAGGAACGAGCCGTCGGACTCGTCGGCCTCGGCGACGAACGCCGCGCCCCCACCGTCGCGGCCCCCGCCCAGCGGACCCTGCGCCGAGAAGACCGTCCCGCCGATCGCGAACGACGGGTCCGCACCCGCGTGCAGGAGCGCCGTCGCGATCATGGCCGAGGTCGTCGTCTTGCCGTGCGCACCGGCCACCGCGACCGCGTCCCGGTCCACCATGAGCGCCGCGAGGGCCTCCGAGCGGTGCAGGACCCGCAGGCCCCGCTCGCGCGCTCGGGCCAGCTCGGGGTTGGACTCCCGCACGGCCGAGGACACCACCACGGTGTCCGCGCCGTCGACCAGGGACGCCTCGTGCCCGACGTGGACGTCGACGCCCGCCTGCCGCAGCGCCGGCAGGGCCGGGCCGTCCGCGGCGTCGGACCCGCTGACCGGCACACCGCGGGCGGCGAGCAGTGCGGCGATCGCGGACATGCCGGCGCCGCCCACCCCGATCAGGTGGACCCGTCCCAGGTCGGCGGGCCGCAGCTGTGACGTCACGGAAGCGCCTCCTCGACCAGGCGCGCCACCCGGGCCGCCGCGTCGCGGACTCCCACGCCCGCCGCCGCGGCGCCCATGCGCGCACGCGTCTCGGCGGCCGCGTCGCCCACCAGCAGGACGGGCAGGTGCGCGCGGACCCAGCTCGCGTCGAGGTCGGCGTCGTCCACCAGGATCCCGCCGCCCGCGGCGACGACCGCGGCCGCGTTGAGGCGCTGCTCGCCGTTGCCGATCGGGAGCGGGACGTACACGGCCGGGATGCCCAGCGCGGCCTGCTCGCACACGGTGCCCGCGCCCGAGCGGCCCACGACCACGTCGGCGACCGCCAGCGCGAGCTGCATCTGCGTCAGGTACTCGCGCACCTGGTACCGCTGCGCGCCGGGGACGCCCTCGAGCGCCGCGCGGACGGCCTCCGCCTTGCCCGCACCGGTGAGGTGCAGCACCTGGACGCCGGCCGCCAGCAGCTCGCGCGCCGCCCCGGCGACGGCGGTGTTCACGCTCACGGCACCGAGCGAGCCGCCCGAGACCAGCAGGGTGGGCAGCGCGGGGTCGAGGCCGAGCTCGGCGGCGGCGGCGGCGCGCGTGCCGACGGGGTCCGTGGCGCGCTGCTCGACCAGCTCCGCGATCGGCGCACGCAGCGGCAGACCGGTGACCTGGGCCCCGCGCAGCGACGTCCCGGGGAACGTCACCGCGACCGCCCGAGCCCACCGCGCACCCAGCCGGTTGGCCAGGCCCGGGCGCGCGTTCTGCTCGTGGACCACGACGGGGATCCCGCGGCGGCGGGCGGCCAGGTAGGCGGGCGTCGCGACGTAGCCGCCGAAGCCGACCACCACCTCGGCGCCGGACTCGTCGATCGCGGTGCCGGCCGCGCGGACCGCCGCCCGCAGGCGCCCCGGCAGGCGGAACCAGTCGAGCGTCGGCCGCCGGGGCAGCGGCACCCGCGGGACCACCGCGAGCGGCAGCCCGTGCTCGGGGACCAGCCGCGCCTCGAGGCCCTGCGCGGTGCCCAGGACCGTGAGGCGGGCGTGCGGGTGCCGGCGGTGGAGCTCGTCGGCCACCGCGAGCAGCGGGTTGACGTGGCCGGCCGTGCCGCCGCCGGCCAGCAGCACGGACGGCGCCGCGTGGGCGGGGTGGTGCTCAGCCACGGGACCGTCCGATCACCGCGAGCGACCGGCGGACCACGCCGGGACGCGCGGCGAGCGCCTCGGCGGCGCCCGGTTCCGAGCGCGCGAAGGAGATGAGCACGCCCAGCGCGGCCATGGTCATGATGAGTGCGGACCCCCCGGCGGAGACCAGCGGGAGCGGGATGCCGATCACGGGAGCCAGGCCGATGACCACCGCGATGTTGACGAGCGCCTGACCGATGATCCAGCACAGGATGGCGCCGGTCGTGATCTGCACGAACGGATCACGGTGCCGGCGGATGATCCGGATCATCGCGAACGCCAGCAGGCCGAACAGCCCGAGGACGAGCAGCGTGCCGATGAGGCCGAGCTCCTCGCCCAGGATGGCGAAGATGAAGTCGTTGTGCGCCGCCGGAAGGTAGGCCCACTTCTCGCGGCTCTCCCCCAGGCCGAGCCCGCCCCAGCCGCCGCTGGCCAGCCCCCAGCCGCCGTGCAGCGTCTGGTAGCAGGCGCCGGCCGAGTCGCACTCGTCGGAGAGCCAGCTCGTGATCCGGTCGGTCCGGTTGCGGCTCGTCACGGTGAGCAGCGCGGTGAGCCCCCCGGCCAGCACCGCCGCGAACCCGAACATCTTCATGGGCACGCCGGCGACGAACAGCGCGCCCGCGACCAGCATGATCAGCACCAGCGCGGTGCCCAGGTCGTGCCCCGCCAGGACGACGAGGACGGCGACGCCGGCCACCGGGACGGCCGGGATCAGCGCGTGCTTCCACTGCTGCAGCAGCCGCAGCTTGCGGGAGAGCACCGCCCCGAGCCACACCGCCAGCGCCAGCTTGATCGTCTCCGAGGGCTGCGCGGAGAGCCCGCCGACGCACACCCAGTTCTGGTTGCCGCCCGCACCGCAGCCGAGCGGCGTGAACACGGTCAGCTGGAACAGCACCGCGGCGCCCAGGGCCGGCCAGGCGACCGCCTTGAGCACCCGCACGGGCATCCGCGACAGCCCGAACAGGACGGGCAGGCCGATGAGCGCGTACTTCGCCTGGTCCAGGAACACCGCGTACGGCGAGTGCCCGTCGTCCAAGGACTCGACGCTGGAGCTGGACAGGACCATCACGAGGCCGATGACGAGCAGCAGGGCGCTCGCCCCGATGAGCACGTAGTAGCTGGTGACCGCGCTGTTCCACTGGCCCAGGAGCGAGCCGGTGCTCGCGGTCGCCGCGGGCGGCTCGGGGCGCGGCGCGGTCGGGCGTCCGGTGGTGGTGGTCACGCGTCCCCGCCGAGCGCACGCACGGCCGCAGCGAACTCCTGCCCCCGCGCGGCGTACGACGCGAACTGGTCCATCGACGCACAGGCGGGGGCGAGCAGCACGGTCACCGGCGTCGGCTGCGCGGCAGCCAGCAGCTGGGCCTCGTGCACGGCGCGGGTCATCACCGGTTCAGTGTCACCGGCGTCGACCTCGACGACGGGGACCTCGGGTGCGTGTCGGGCGAGTGCCTCGCGCAAGGGTGCCCGGTCCACGCCGAGCAGGACCACGGCCGCCAGCCGGTCCCGGCGCGCGACGACGAGCTCGTCGAACTGCGCGCCCTTGGCCAGACCGCCGGCGACCCACACGACGCTGCCGGTGGGGAAGGCACCGAGCGCGGCCGCGGCCGCATGGGCGTTGGTGGCCTTGGAGTCGTCCACGTACGCGACCCCGTCGACCACCGCGACGGTGGCGAGCCGGTGCGCACCCGGACCGTAGGCGCGCAGGCCGTCCCGTACCGCGGCGGGGCTCACGTCGTGCGCGAGCGCCAGAGCGGCGGCGGCGAGCGCGTTCGCGACGACGTGCGGCGGGACGGTGCCGTCCGGGCCGGCCAGCTGACCCAGGTCGTCGAGCGTGCCCAGCTCCGCGGCGTGCGTGTGCCGCAGCCGCGCGAACCCCCGGTCCACCAGCACGTCCTCGACGAGCCCCACCTGACCGACCAGCGGCGTGCCCAGGGTGAACCCGACCGCGACGGCACCGTCGACCACGTCGGCGTCCCGGACCATCTGCTCGGTCGCCGGGTCCGCCAGGTTGTACACGCACGCCACCTGCGCACGCTCGAAGACCCGGCCCTTGTCCGCGGCGTACGCCTCGAGCGAGCCGTGCCAGTCCAGGTGGTCCGGTGCCAGGTTGAGCACGGCGGCGGCCTGCGCGGACATCGAGTGCGTGAAGTGCAGCTGGAAGCTGGACAGCTCCACCGCCAGCACGTCGAGCGTCGGGTCGGTCGCCGCGAGCACCACCGGGGTGCCCACGTTGCCGACGGCCAGTGCGTTCTCCCCCGCGGCGCGCAGGATCGACTCGAGCATCCCGACGGTCGTGGTCTTGCCGTTGGTGCCGGTGACCGCGAGCCACGGGGCCGGTCCGCCGCCGGCCGCGCGGTCGACTCGCACGTGCCAGGCCAGCTCCACCTCGCTCCACACCGGGATCGCCCCGCTGCAGCGCGGCCGCGAGCAGCGGATGGTGCGGGGCCAGCCCCGGGGACGCGACGACGAGGTCCGCGCGGTCCAGCACCGCACCCTCGAGGAGCTCGGCGGAGCCGATCACGTCGTCCGCGTGGTCGTCGACCGGCACCACGCGGGCACCGCGGGACGCCAGCACCTCGACGGCCGCCCGGCCCGAGACCCCGAGCCCGGCGACGACCACGAGGGCGCCCTCCAGCACGAGATCCGACACCTACCCGGCCACCCACTCCGCGTAGAAGATCCCCACGCCGAGCGCGACGAACAGCCCGGCGATGATCCAGAACCGGATGACGATCGTGACCTCGCCCCACCCCGACAGCTCGAAGTGGTGGTGCAGCGGTGCCATCTTGAACACGCGCTTCCTGGTCAGCTTGAAGAAGCCGATCTGGATGACGTCGGACAGGACCTCGAGCACGAACAGGCCACCGATGATCGCCGCGAGGATCTCCGTGCGGGACAGGATCGACAGGCCGGCCAGGGCGCCGCCGAGCGCGAGCGAGCCCGTGTCGCCCATGAAGATCTTGGCGGGGCTGGCGTTCCACCACAGGAAGCCGAAGCACGCGCCGGTGACCGCGGCGGCGACCACGGCGAGGGCCAGGGGGTCACGCGTCTCGTAGCAGCGCGGTCCGGCGCTGGCCAGGACCTGGCACGTCTGGTTGAACTGCCACACGCAGACGATGACGTACGCGCCGAACACGATGAGCGAGACGCCGGTGGCCAGCCCGTCCAGGCCGTCGGTGAGGTTGACCGCGTTCGACCAGGCCGTGATGAGGAAGTTGGCCCACACGACGAACAGGATGATCCCGAGCGTCACGCCCCAGAACGCGAGGTCCAGGTTGGTGTCGCGGATGAACGAGATCCGCGTGGAGGCCGGCGTCCGGAACGTGTCGTTGGGGAACTGCAGCGCCGCGACGGCGAACGTCACGCCCACGATGCCCTGCCCGAGGATCTTCCAGCGGGCCTTGAGTCCGAGGCTGCGCTGCCGGGAGATCTTGATGAAGTCGTCGAGGAACCCGACGATCCCCAGCCCGGTCATGAGGAAGAGCACGAGGACCGCGGACGCTCGGGGCACCGTCCCGGTCACCAGGAGCGCACCGATCCAGCCGAGCAGCGTGGCGCCGATGATGACGACGCCGCCCATGGTCGGGGTGCCGCGCTTGGTGAAGTGCGCGGTGGGACCGTCCTGCCGGATGAACTGGCCGTACTGCTTGTGCACCAGGTACCGGATGAACAGGGGCGTGCCCAGCAGCGCGATCAGCATCGAGAGGCCGCCGGAGATGAGGACGGCCCTCACGACGCGGCCCCCTCGACCAGGGCGTCCCCGAGCTTCCACAGGCCGGAGCCGTACGACGACTTCACGAGCACCACGTCGCCGGGCCGCAGCTCGCTCTCCAGGAACGCGGTCGCCACCTCCAGGTCGTCGGCGAGCACCACCTCGTCGCCCCACGAGCCCTCGTGGTTGGCGCCGTCGCGGATGGCCCGCGCACCGTCACCCACGACGATGGTGAGGCCGATGTTCAGCCGGACGCAGAGGCGACCGATGGCGTCGTGGGCCTCCCGGGCCTCCGGGCCGAGCTCGAGCATCTCGCCGAGCACGGCGATCGAGCGACGGTCGCGGCCCGCCAGCACGGCCAGCGCCTTGAGTGCGGCACGCATCGAGTCGGGGTTGGCGTTGTACGAGTCGTCGACGACGGTGACGCCGTCGGGGCGGTCGACGACGTGCATGCGGTGCGGGCTGAGGGCGTCGGCCGCGCTGAGCCCCGCGGCCACCTCGTCCAGGTCCAGCCCCACCGCGAGTGCGGCGGCCGTGGCGCCGAGCGCGTTGTGCACGTGGTGCTCGCCGACGAGGCGCAGGCTGACCGGGGCGGTGCGCTCGGTGGCACCGCGCTGCACCAGGGTGAACGTCGCCCGGCCCGTGCGGTCCAGGTGCACGTCGCGCACGCCGACCGTCGCGTGGGGCGCGGCCCCGAAGGTCACCACGTCGCCGGGGGCGAGCGCCGCCATCGCGGAGACCCGCGGGTCGTCGGCGTTGAGCACCGCGACGCCGTCCGGCAGCAGGCCCTGCACGATCTCGGACTTGGCCACCGCGACGGCGTCGATGCCACCGAACCCGCCGAGGTGCGCGTGCCCGACGATGAGGACGACCGCCACGTCGGGCGGCGCGATGTGCGTGAGGTACGTGAGGTGACCGGGCCCGCTGGCGCCCATCTCCAGGACGAGGAAGCGGGTGGACTCGTCGGCGCGCAGCACCGTCAGGGGCAGCCCGATCTCGTTGTTGAACGAGCGCACCGGCGCGATCGTCGGCCCGACGCTCCCGCACAGCTGCGCGAGCAGGTCCTTGGTCGTCGTCTTGCCCACCGAGCCGGTGATCCCGACGACGCGCAGCCCTGCGCCGCCCGGCTCCGACGAGGCCTCCCGCAGCCGCTCCAGGACCACGCGAGCGAGGTCGCCCAGCGCCTTCTCGACGTCGCTGACGACGACGCTGGGCAGCACCTGGCCGTCCGACCCGGTGACGTCGCGGGCGGCGAGCACGAGCGCCGCTCCCCCGTCCACCGCACCGGCCGCGTAGTCGTGACCGTCTGCGTGCTCACCCGGCAGCGCGACGAACAGCCCGCCGGTCACGTCGTCGCGCGAGTCCACGACGACCGGTCCGCTGACCATCCGGGTCGGCTCGGTCGCGGCTGCGCCGCGCAGCACGCCGCCCGTCGCGGCCGCGATCTCGGCCGCCGTCAGGGCGATCACGCGTGCTGCTCCTGCCCGCTGGCGCGCGCTGCGAGCAGCACGTCGCGGTCGTTGTACCGGTGGAACACGCCGGCGATCTCCTGTGTCGGTTCGTGGCCCTTGCCCGTGATGATCACGGTGTCCTGCTCGGAGGCGAGGGCGAGGGCGTCGCGGATGGCCTGCGCGCGGCTCGTGGCCTCGTGCACGTCGGTCAGGTCCGGCCGCTGCCGGCGGACCCCGTCGAGGATGGCGGACCGGATGGCCGCCGGCTCCTCGGAACGCGGGTTCTCGTCCGTGACGACGATCACGTCCGCCAGCCGCGCGCCGATCTCCCCCATGATCGGGCGCTTGCCCTGGTCACGGTCACCGTCCGAGCCGAACACCAGCACGAGCCGGCCCGGGGTGATGGGACGGACGGCCTCGAGGGCCAGCACGAGCGCGTCCGGTGTGTGGGCGTAGTCCACGATCGAGAGCGGGAAGCCGTCCCCGCGCTCGATCACGCGCTCCATCCGCCCCGGGATCTGGTGCGCGCCGGCCACGGCAGCGATCGCCGCGTCCAGGTCCACCCCGGCCGCGTGCGCCAGCACGATCGCCAGCGCCGCGTTGGAGACGTTGACCATCCCGGGCAGCGGGCTGACCGCGGTGTGCTCGGTGCCGTCCGGGCCGCGCAGGACGAACGTGGACCCGACGCCGTCGAGCCCGATGTCCGCGGACACCACGGCCCAGTCCGCGTCGGCCGCCTCGGGCGTCCCGACGTGCGTCGCCACGGACTCGACGGGGATCGGGGACTCGGCGACCAGCCGCCGGCCCCACTCGTCGTCGACCACCACGACCCCGCGCCGGGCCTGGCCGACGGCGAACAGCCGCGACTTGTCGCGGAAGTAGCCCTCCATGTCGCCGTGGAAGTCCAGGTGGTCGCGCTGCAGGTTGGTGAAGCCGACCACGTCGAACGTCAGTCCGCCCACCCGTCCGAGCGCGAGCGCGTGCGACGAGACCTCCATGGCGAGCGCCGTCGCACCCCGCTCGAGCGCCAGGGCGAGGATCGCCTGGAGCGCCGGGGCCTCGACGGTGGTGCGGGGGCTCTCGACGCCGTCGTCGCCGATGCGCAGCTCCACCGTGCCGAGGACGGCCGTGGTCGCGTGCGCGGCGCGCAGGGCGGCATCCACGAAGTACGTGGTGGTCGTCTTGCCGTTGGTGCCCGTGACGCCGACCGTGCGCAACCGCTCACCCGGGGCGCCGTGCGCCCAGGCGGCCACCGGGCCAGCGATCGCCCGCGGGTCCGGCGCGACCAGCACCGGCAGCCGCGCCGCGAGGCCGGACTCCTGCAGGAGCGCGAGACCGGCCGCGTCCGTGAGCACCGCCACGGCTCCGGCGTCGGCCGCCTGGGTCGCGTAGGCCGCGCCGTGCACCTTGAAGCCGGTCACCGCCACGAACACGTCACCGGGTGCGACGTCGCCGCTGGCCAGGCTCACGCCCGTCAGCACGGCATCCTCGGGCAGTGGCGCCCCGGCCGTGACCAGGGAGAACGTCGAGACGAGGTCGGCGACCGCATGGGCCGCGGGATGCACAGGGCGCATCCGAGCGGGGGTCGTCATGGGGTGAATCTACCTTGCGCGCCGGTCCTGGGCGCTCGTCCGACCACGCTCACCACGTCGTCGGGAACAGGGTTCCGGTGGTGCCCGAGGGCGCGACACCCAGCTCGCTCAGCGTGTAGCCGGTCACGTCGCTGAACACCGGCGCGGCCACCGTGCCGCCGTAGACGGAGGTCTTCGGGTTGTGCAGGATCACCGCGACGGCGAGACGCGGGTCGTCGGCCGGGGCGACACCGATGAACGAGGCGGTGATGCCCTTCGACCAGTTCTCGGCGGTGCCCGTCTTGCCGGCCACCTGGTAGCCGGGGATGGCGGCGTTGGTGCCGGTCCCGTCGTCGACCACGCTCTGCATCATCGTCAGGACCGTCTTGGCCGTCTCCGGCGAGACCACCTGGGTGGCCTCGGGCGCCGGCGCCGGCGTGTACGTCCCGTCCGGCGACGTCCAGCCCTTGATGATGTGCGGCTGCACGCGCAGCCCGCCGTTGCCGATCGTCGCGAACACCTGCGTGGCCTGGATCGCCGTGACCGAGACGGCCTGACCGAACAGCACGGCGTACTTCGAGCGGCCGTCCCACTGGTCGGCCGGGTGCAGGATGCCGTTGGACTCCCCCGGCATCTCGATCCCCGTCTTCGAGCCGAAGCCGAACTTCGCCATGTAGTCGTAGCGCGTCTGCACCGGCAGGTTCTGGCCGATCATGACCGTGCCCGTGTTGGACGACTCGGCGAGCACGCCCGTGGTCGTCAGGTGCAGCAGGCCGTGCTCGTGCGAGTCCTTGAACGTCTGGTTGTTCTCGGTCGTGTACTGGTACGGCACCTCCCACTGCGACAGCGGGTCGGCGACGTGGTTCTCGAGGATCGCGGACATCGTGATGACCTTGCCCGTCGAGCCCGGCTCGAACACGTCCGAGACGGCGCTCGACAGGGAGCCGGACGCGGTGCCCGGGTGGTTGGGGTCCACGGAGCCCGAGTCCGCCAGCGCGTAGATCTCGCCGGTCTTGGTGTCCATGATGACGATCGAGCCCGAGTCCGACTGCGTGGCGGCCACCTGGGCGTCGAGGGCCGACTGCGCCTTCCACTGCACGTCCGACTTGATCGTGAGCTGGACCGAGTCGCCCTGCGTGGCGGGCACGTCCTTGGAGTACCCGCCGGGGATGGCCTGTCCCTTGCGACCGCGCTCGTACGTCTCGCTCCCGGCCGTGCCCGTGAGCCGCGGGTCCAGCTTGGCCTCCAGACCCGCCAGGCCGACCCCGTTGGAGTTCACGAAGCCGATGACGTTCCCGGCCAGCGTGCCGTTCGGGTACACCCGCTCCGCCACCCGGTCCACGTTCACGCCGTTCAGCCCGAGCTTGCGGATCTCGCGGGCCACGTCGGGCAGGACGCCCTTGCGGATGTAGACGAACGAGCGGTCACCGACCAGCGTCCCGCCGAGCTCGGCCGCGTTCATGTCGAGCAGCGGTGCGAGGACCGCGGCCACACCGGCGGCCCCGGCAGGGACGGTCGGGTTGGTCGACCCCGCGTACCGGGCCACGAGCTTCTGGTTGACCGAGATGTCGTAGCGCTCCACGGAGGTGGCCAGGGGCTTGCCGTCCGCGTCGGTGATCTGCCCCCGGCCGCCGAGCAGCGCGATCGAGGTCAGCCGCGCGTTGCGCGCCTCCTGCGCGATGGACGCCCCGCGCAGCCCCTGGACGTAGACCAGGCGCCCGCCGAAGACGGCGAGCGCCAGGACCACCAGGGCGGTGAGGAAGGCCATGCGGCGACGAGAACCCGGCTGGACCGGTCCGGCCGGCGGTCGCCCGCCGCGCGATCCGGGGGGCACCACCACCGTGCGTGGGCCGGCCGGTGGCCGCTGACGCGGGACCGTCGCCCCGGCGGCGCGGTTGGTCGGCCCGGGGCGACGGCTCTGCTCGGTGCGGGCACGCGGACGCGCGACCGGCGGTGTGCTCATCCGCGCGCTCCGGCGGGCTCGGGCGTGCCCTGGACGCTGCCGTCCGCGAGCCGCAGCCAGCCGGTGCCGTTGGTCGGCACCATCCCCAGCGCGGTCGCGGCGGCGGCGAGCTGCGCCGGGGACGCCTTGGCGTCGAGCTCCGCGGTCAGGCCCATGGCGTCCTGGTCGAGGCGGCCGAGCTCGTTCGACAGGTCGTACTTGGCGTAGGCGCTCGCCGCCATCGAGGTGTTGAGCAGCAGCGCGGACAGGAGCGCACCGGCGAGGACGGCCATGCACGCAAGGATGAACGGAACTCGCGTCCGCGCGTGCTCCGGCGCGCGGACGACACGAAGTCGGGGTGCGGGCGCGGTCGTCGCACGGGTGCGGGACGGTGCGGGGTAGGCGGTGGCACGGGCAGCGGTCTGGGCGCTCATGCTGCCCTCCTTCCGGTCTGGCGAGGCGTGAGGTGCTCGGGGGTGGGGCGGATGCGTTCGGCGGCGCGCAGGCGGACCGACTGCGAGCGGGGGTTGTGCGCGATCTCGGCCTCGTCGGCCTCCTCCGCACCGCGGGTCACCAGCCGCAGGAACGGCGCGTGGGTCTCCGGCTCGACCGGGAGGTCCGGTGGTGCGCTGGACGTCGCACCGACGGCGAGTGCGCGCTTGACGGCCCGGTCCTCGAGGGAGTGGTACGACTCGACGACGATCCGGCCGCCGACCGCGAGCGCCTCGATCGACTGGGGCAGCGCGCGCTCCAGCACCTCGATCTCGCCGTTCACCTCGATGCGCAGGGCCTGGAACGTGCGCTTGGCCGGGTTGCCGCCGGTCTTGCGC
Organism: uncultured Actinomycetota bacterium; assembly: GCA_963837795.1. Classification (GTDB taxonomy): domain Bacteria; phylum Actinomycetota; class Actinomycetes; order Actinomycetales; family Cellulomonadaceae; genus Cellulomonas. Next base: position 443,991 of record CAWIOT010000006.1, on the reverse strand, counting down.
GTGGCTGCGGGGATGTTGGCGCGCACGATGCTCACCAGCTCCCCCGTGCGCTCCAGGGGGCGCCGGGCCCGCTGCGCGACGATGGCGCGGGCGATGCGCGGGGCGAACCGCTCCTCGCCGTAGACCCGCAGGATCCGGGCCAGCTCGCGCTCGTCGTACGTGTTGAGCACGTCCGCCGCCGTCTGCCCCGTGGTGGCATCCATCCGCATGTCCAGGGGGGCGTCCGCCGAGTAGGAGAAGCCACGCTCGCGCTCGTCCAGCTGCAGCGACGAGACACCGAGGTCCATGAGGACGCCCTGCACCGCGGGGATGCCCAGGCGGTCCAGCACGTCGTTGATCTCGTCGTAGACGGCGTGCACGCCGGTGAAGCGGTCACCGAACGGGGCCAGCCGGCGGCCGGCGAGCTCGAGCGCCTGGGTGTCCCGGTCCAGGCCGACCACCCGCACGTGCGGGAACGCGCGCAGCACGCCTTCGGTGTGACCGCCCATGCCGAGCGTGGAGTCGACCATGACGGGGTGCTCGACGTCGAACGCCGGACCGAGCAGGTCGAGGCAGCGCTGCAGCAGCACCGGGGTGTGCCGGGACGCCGCGTCGTCGCTGGTGTGCTCGCTCATCGCTGCTCCCCTCCCCAGGTGGCAGTTGGTGGTCAGACGGCCCCTCCGCCGTCCGACCAGATCCCCCACCGACCCTCTGACACGGGGAAGTGCGTCAGAGATTCGGGGGGAGGTCTCACCGGGCGGCTGCTCGGACCTGTGCGCTAGAAGGGACCGTTCGGGAAGACCTCCTCCGCGGTGTCGGCGTAGCCGGCCTCCTGCTCGGCCAGGTACGTCTCCCACGCGGCGAGGTCCCAGATCTCGACCCGGGTGCCGGTGCCGATGACGGCGACGTCGCGCTCGAGGCCCGCGTACTTGCGGAGCATCGGCGGGATGGAGATGCGGCCCTGCTTGTCGGGGAGCTCGTCGCTGGCCCCGGACAGGAAGACGCGCAGGTAGTCGCGGGCCTGCCGGCTGGTCACCGGTGCCTGCCGCAGCTGGTCGTGCATGCGCTGGAACTCCTGCATCGGGAGCAGGAAGAGGCAGCGCTCCTGACCGCGCGTCATGACCAGACCCGGGGCGAGCTGGCCACGGAACTTGGCCGGGAGGATGAGCCGGCCCTTCTCGTCGAGGCGCGGTGTGTACGTCCCGAGGAAGGGCGCGAAGGAGCCGAAGACGCCGGCGGACGACTCATGCGTCACCCCGCCTCCTCCCGGTCCCTGCTGCGCGGCGCGGTGCGAGATTCCCTGCCTCACCACGTGCCTCCACGGTACTCCACTTCACTCCACCAGCAACGAGAGGGAGCCGATATTCACCCGATCGGGAGGATGTTTGCGCAGGTCAGAAGCGGTGGAGAGAAGTGGAGGGACTGCACCGGAACGGCGGTGGTCGGGGCGTGTCGGAACCGGCCGGGTCGACCAGATTCCGGAGGGATCGGGCGAATTCACCCACTGCGCCGCACCGTGGCGGCGGGGCTGGGTGGGTGGTGGAGCGAAGTGGGGGGCCCGTGGGCGATGAACTCGGCCGGACTGCCCTTTAGGCTCTGACGCAGATCCGCCAAAGGAGGCGTCATGCTGCAGGCCGTCCCGTCGTCGAGCGAGCTCGAGGACGTCGTCGACATCACGCAACGGATGCGTGCCGCCGTCGAGAGCGTGGTGACCGGTCGCCCCGAGCTCGTGCGGGTGACGGTCGCCGTGCTGCTCGCGGAGGGCCATCTGCTCATCGAGGACGTCCCGGGCGTCGGCAAGACCACGCTCGCCAAGGCGCTGGCCAAGACGATCGACTGCACCGTCGGCCGGATCCAGTTCACGCCGGACCTGCTGCCCTCGGACCTGACCGGCGTCAACATCTACCGGTCGCAGACCCACGAGTTCGAGTTCCGGCCCGGCCCCGTGTTCGCGCACGTCGTCATCGGCGACGAGATCAACCGCGCCTCCCCCAAGACGCAGTCCGCCCTGCTCGAGTGCATGCAGGAGGCGCAGGCCACGGTCGACGGTCGCACCTACCCGCTGCCGCGCCCGTTCCTCGTGGTCGCCACGCAGAACCCCGTGGAGATGGAGGGCACGTATCCCCTGCCGGAGGCCCAGCGCGACCGGTTCATGGCGCGCCTCACCGTGGGCTACCCCAGCATCGAGTCCGAGCTGGACATGCTGGACCTGCAGGAGACGGCCGACCCCCTGGACAACCTGCGTTCGGTGACCGACGCGGCGCAGGTCAAGGAGCTCATCGAGACCGCGCGCCGGCTGTACGCGGCTCCCGGCATCAAGCGGTACGTGGTCGACCTCGTCACGGCGACCCGCGAGGACCAGGGGCTGCGCCTCGGCGCCTCGCCCCGCGCTGCCATCCAGCTCCTGCGCGCCGCCAAGGCCCTCGCCGCGATGGACGGTCGGGACCACGTGCTCCCCGACGACGTGCAGCAGCTCGGCGTCCCGGTCCTGGCCCACCGGCTCCTGCCCAGCACGGAGTCGCGCCTGTCCGGTCGCAGCACCACCGACGTCGTCACCGACATCCTCGACCGGGTCCCGCTCCCGTCGACCGCCGCGACCACGCGTTCCCGCCGCGCGACCGGCTGATGAGGCTCCGTCCGACCCCACGAGGCTGGGTGCTCGCCGGCGCCGGCGTCATCGCGCTGCAGCTCGGCGTCGTGCTGGGTGCGGTCGACCTGGTGCGCATCGGCACCCTGGCGCTCCTGCTCGTGGTGGGGGCCGCCGTCGGCGTCGGTCTGCTCGACCCGGGCCGCGGCCGGCACCGGCTCACCGTGCGGCGGCGCGCGACGCCCAACCCCGTGCACGCCGGCGACGAGGCGCAGATCGAGGTGGTCATCGCGGCGACCGACCCCGCCGCCCGCGTGCGGCTCGCGGGGCTGAAGTTCGCCGAGCAGGCCGCGACCGAGCTGTCCGGCGGCCGCCCGCTGCGCGCCCGCGTGACGCGCGCGCCCCGGCGGGTCACCGTGGCGTACTCGGTCCAGGCGGCACGGCGCGGTCGCTGGCCGCTGGGCCCGCTGGTCGTGACCCGGGGCGACCCGTTCGGCGTGGTCCGCACGTCGGCGACCCTCGGCGAGCAGGCCGAGGTCTCGGTGTGGCCGACGGTCGTCCCGCTGCCGACGCCCAGCGACGTGCTCGTCGGCGAGCCCGACCGCGTCGCCCTCGGCGCCCGCAGCCCGTCCACCGACGACGCCTCCCTGCGCGACTACCGCGAGGGCGACGACCTGCGGCGCGTGCACTGGAGCAGCAGCGCTCGCAAGGGCGCCCTCATGGTCCGTTCCGACGAGCGCGCGGGCATGCGCCCTGTCTCGGTCCTGCTCGACCTGCCGACCCGCGTCGCCGGGCTGGAGTGGTCGATATCGATGGCGGCGTCGATGTCGCTCGCGATGCTCGACGTCGGGCACCCCGTCCGGCTCGTGGGGGGTCCGCGTGAGGGTGCCGCGTCCGCCCCGCTGGCCTTCGTGCACGACCGGTCCGGTCCCGGTGCGCGCGCCGCGCTGCTGGACCGGACGATCGACCTCGAGTCGCCCCGTTCGGCCGCGCAGGGCGAGGCGGCCCTCGTCGAGGCGGCCCGCCTGCTGCACTCCACCGACGCGGGTGGGCAGATCGTGCTGGCCGTGCTGGGTCCGCTGGGGCCCTCGGCGCGGGCCGCCCTGGCGCACGTCGCCGACGACTCGCAGGCGTGGGCGGTCGTCCGCGCGGACAGCCCGGCTCTCGAGCCGGAGGCCGACCACACCATCAAGGCCCTGCGCCGCGCCGGCTGGCGTGCGTGCCGCGTGACCACCGGGGAGCCCATCGTGGACTGCTGGCTTCGACTGCTGGGATCCGCGCAGTGACCGGCCGCCCGCAGCGCATCCCCCGCGGCCCCCGCTCGGCGCTGGGCTCCGCGCTGTGCGCCGCCGCCACGTGCGCGAGCCTGTTCGCCCTCACGGGCCTCATCGTCCGGGGCGGGTGGCTGCTGGCGACGTGGCTGGTCGTGCTGGTGGTCGCTGCGGTGGTCGTCGGCGTCCGGGCCGTGACCCGGTCCTGGTGGGCGCCCACCCTGGCGGGCACCGTCGTGGCGCTGGCGATCATCCTGGTCCGCTACGGAGCACCTCCCGGCCGCCTGCAGGTGCTGCCCGACCTGGGCTCCTGGGAACGGACCCTGTCCACCGCGCACGAGGGCGTCGCCGTCATCAACGCCTCCCTGGTGCCCATGGCCGGCGTCCGACCGGCCGAGCTGCTGGTCGTCGTCGGTGCCGTGGCCGTGTACCTGCTCGCCGACCTGGTCGCGATCGGCCTCGGCGCGCCCGCGCTGTCCGGCCTCGCGTTCGCCGCCCTGTGGGCCCCCGCGATCATCCTGGGCTTCCCCGCGAGCGGCTGGTCGATCGCGTGGACCGCGCTGTTCTACCTCCTGCTGCTGGCGCTCAGCGCCGCACCCGCCACGGCGCACAGCGACCGCGGCCGGCGCACCGCGGTCGCCGCCGTCAGCGCCGTGGGTCTCATCGTCGCGACCCTCGTGGCGGGCCCGGCGGTCGCGGCGTTCCCGGGCTGGGCGACCATGAGCATGCCCAGCTTCGGCACCGGGCCGGTCGGACCGATGTCCCTGAGCGACGACCTGGACCTGCGCGAGAGCCTGGGCACCCGCTCGGGCCAGGTCGTCCTGCGCTACACCGTGACCCCGACGCCCAGCGACCCGGCCGCCGAGCCGGTCCCGTCGCCCAGCGCGTCGAGCGCCGACGCCAACGTGACCGCCTCCGACGTCGGACCGCTGCGCGCGTTCACGCTCACCACGTTCGACGGGCACACCTGGGACCGCGCCGACTCGCTGGACCTCACCGAGTGGGACCCCGCGACGCTGCTGTCCTCCGACCCCGCCGTGCGCGGCACGCTGCCGGACGCGTCCCGCGGCACGCTCGCCGACGTGCAGCTCGAGGTGGCCAACCTGCGCGAGCGGCGGCTCCCCGTCAGCACGTTCCCGCGCACCGTCGACGTGGCCGGTGGGTGGGAGTACGACACCGCACGCGACGAGGTGGTGGGCCGACGGGGCACGTTCAACGGGATGACCTACCAGATGCAGGTCCAGATCCCGCCCCTGACCAAGGACGACCTCATCGGCGCGTCCGTCGGCGACCCCGGCGACGGCGGGGCGTCGCTCGAGGTGCCGCAGACCAGCCACACGCAGGACGTGGTGGACCGCGCGCACGAGATCACCGCCGAGGCCACGACGCCGTACGAGCAGGCGATGGCCCTGCAGACCTTCTTCCGCGCGACGACCAACTTCACCTACGACACGAAGGTCGCACCGTCGCAGTCCGACGACGCCGTGTGGGACTTCCTGCAGTCGACCCGCGGGTACTGCGTGCAGTTCGCCACCTCGATGGCGATGATGGCGCGCACCCTGGGCATCCCCGCCCGGGTCGGGGTGGGGTTCCTGCCCGGCGAGTCCGACCGCAACGGTGGCTACGTGGTGTCCGGGCAGAAGTCGCACGCCTGGCCGGAGCTGTACTTCGAGGGATCCGGGTGGGTGCGGTTCGAGCCGACACCCGCCGTGCAGACCAACGCTCCACCACGGTGGGCCGACCCCTTCGTCGGCGTCTCGGCACCGGCCGGTCAGCCGGACGACCTGGTGCCGGCGCCCGGCGCGAGCGTGTCGTCGTCGGCTGCACCCGGCACGACGACCGGGTCCACCGGCACGGACGAGACCAGCCAGGCGTGGCTGCCCGTGGCCGTCACCGTGGCGATCGTGCTGGCGGTCGCGGCACTGGCCCTCGTGATCGTCCGTCGCCGCACCCGTCTCACCGCGGACCTGACGCCCGAGCGCGCATGGCTGCGGGCCCGCAAGCGGCTCGGCTCGCGCGGGGTCACCTGGACGGACGCCGACTCGCCGCGCACCGTGGTCGCCACCGTCCAGGAGCAGCTGCTCCGGACCGCGGGGACGCCGCTGACGGGATCACCGGTGCAGGCGCTGGAGTCGCTGGCGCGGACCGTCGAGCGGGAGCGCTACGCACGACAGCAGCCCGAGGTGGACCCGGCCGTGCTGGCCGGGTGGGTGGAGGAGCTGATGAGCGGGGTGGAGACCCTGCTCAGCGACCGCCCTCGCCGCGACGCCGTTCCCAGCGCTCCTCGAGACGAGACATGAAGCTCGACTTCTGACGAGCCGGCGACGTCGCCGGCTTCACGCGGCCGTCACCCTGCACGACGCCCTGCGGGCCCGACCGCTGCCCGCGGTGCGGAGCGGCGAACGCGAACGCGACGGCGGCGAACATCACGACGAACCCGATGACGCCGAGCCAGGGCAGGCCGTTGGCCGCACCGAGCACGAGCAGCAGCAGACCGACGGACGCACCGACTCCCGCGATGACGTACCGGCCGAACGGGCGGTGCCCGCGCTGGGTCAGCGTGTTCGCGAGTCGAGGATCGTCAGAGGTCAACTGCCGTTCCATCTGCTCGAGCACGCGCTGCTCGTACTCCGAGAGAGGCATCCTGACCCCCGTTGTCAGCTGTATGGACCTGTCGTCCGGATCAGGATAGATCCGCCGGAACCAAGGTGGTAGTCGAGCGTGACGATACTCCTCCCGGCTGTGGGACCCCTGCCCTGATCGAGCCGCTCCCGAACCGGTCACGAACCACGTCCATGGCCCGCTCCGCGTCGCGCCGCGCCTGGACCGGCTCGTCGGACGCCTCCTCCAAGGTCGGCTGACGAATCACGGCCGATGCCGGTGAGAGGCCCTCGGCACGCACACCGACCAGCCGCACGGGCAGTCCCCCCAGGTCGACGCCGGCCAGCAGCTCACGAGCCGCCAGGAACAGCTCGCGGCCGACGTCCGTCGGCGTCACGAGCGTGCGCGAGCGGGTCAGCGTGCGGAAGTCCGAGGTGCGGACCTTGACCGTGATCGTGCGCGTGACCAGGCCGTTCCTGCGCAGCCGGGCGGCGCACCGGTCGGCCAGGTCCCGCGCCTTCTCCTGCACGACCGTCAGGTCCGCGACGTCCGCGGCGAAGGTCTCCTCGGCGCCGAGCGAGCGCTCCTCCCGTCCCGGCAGCACCGGGCGGGGGTCACGGCCCCAGGACAGGTCGAACAGATGGGCACCCGCCACCTTGCCGACCGCGTGCTGGACGGTCGCGACGTCGCTGTCCGCCAGCTCGGCGACCGTGCGGATGCCCCACCGTGCCAGCGCCGCCTCGGTCTTTTCACCCACCCCCCACAGGGCCCCGACCGGCAGGACGCGCAGGAAGTCCACCGTGGCCGCCCGCGGGACCAGCAGAACACCGTCCGGCTTGGCATGACCGGAGGCCAGCTTGGCGACGAACTTGGTCGACGCGATGCCCACCGAGCACGTGATGCCGAACTGCTCGAGGACCTGCCGACGGATGAGCTGCGCGATCACCGTGGGCGGCCCGAGACGTCGACGTGCACCGCCGACGTCGAGGAACGCCTCGTCGACGCTCACCTGCTCGACCAGCGCGGTGACGTCTCCGAGGACCTGCATCACCCCGGTGGAGACCTCGTGGTACGCGTGGTGGTCCGGCGGCACGACCACCGCGTGCGGGCACTGCCGCAGCGCGACCGCCATCGGCATCGCGGAGTGCACCCCGAACGCCCGCGCCTCGTACGTCGCGGCGAGCACCACGCCGCGGGTGGACCCGCCGACGATCACCGGCTGGCCGCGCAGCTGCGGGCGACGCGCGAGCTCGACCGACGCGAAGAACGCGTCCATGTCCACGTGCAGGATGGAGCAGCCGACCTCCTCCCGCCCCCAGTCGCGACGGGCCGCGTCGGCCCGTGGACCGCGACTCACGGCCGTGCGCCGGTCATGACGCCTGCGGCACGCGCATGCGCAGCGGCCGACCGGACGCCGCGCCGGAGCCACCGTGCACGAGGTCACGCGCCAGGTCCACGAAGTCCTCCGCCGCGCACACGGCTTCCTCGGCGCGCTCCGGGCTGACCAGCTCGAACCTGCCCGCGTCCACCGCCGACCGCAGCGACGCTGCCTCCGCGAAGTACGTGGACCACGAGCCCAGCTCCGGCGCGACGGCGCCCAGCATGCTCCACACCGTCCGCGGCGCGCGCCGCCCGGAGGGCTCCCCGCGGGACGACACCACGGCGGCGCCGGCCCGCAGGGCAGCGAGGTGCGCGTGCGAGAGGCGCTCCCAGGGCTCCGACGAGAACTGTGCGGCCAGCAGCTCGGCATCCGCCCGGCCCAGCAGGTCCAGCACGCGAGCCGGCACGGGTGCGAGGGGCACGACCGGCGCGGAGGGCCTGTTCGGCGCGGTGGGCACGGCGGCCAGCGTCTCCCCGGTGCCGTGCTGATCGAGCTGCTGCATCGCGCCGTCTCCTCTCCTGGCCGTCCGGGCCGTGACCTCAGTATCGAACACCTGTTCGATGCCGTCAAGCGGTCCGTGCGGGCCGTAGCGTGGTGGGCATGGCCGCCCGAGACCGCTCCGCCCGACGAGGTCCAGCGTCGCACCGGCCACCCACACGCGCGGCGGCCCGGGCGCTGTGGCCCACCGGCCCCCTGCCCATCGCCACCGGCACCGTCGAGCTCGAGCGCGACCGCGACGACCCGGACGGCGTCACGGTGCTGGTCAACGGCGTGCCCAGCTCCTACCTGGACCTGGCGGACCCCACGCGGCTGGTGTTCGAGTACATGCAGCAGATGGCCGCGGTCGTCGAGCGCGTCCCCGAGCCGGGCGGCCCGCTCGACGTGGTCCACCTGGGCGCGGCGGGGTGCGCCCTGGCGCGGGCGATCGACGCCGCGCGGCCGGGTTCGGCCCAGCTGGCGATCGAGCTGGACGTCACGCTCACCGAGCTGGTCCGGCGGTGGTTCGACCTGCCACGCTCCCCCGCGCTGCGCATCCGAGCCGGCGACGCGCGCGAGCAGCTGAGCACCCTGGCGGACTCGTCCGCGGACGTCGTGGTCCGGGACGTGTTCGCCGGTGACACCACCCCCGGGCACGTGCGGACCCGGACGATGGTGGCTCAGGTGGTGCGCGTGCTGCGCCCCGGCGGGCTCTACCTCGTCAACTGCGCCGACCGTCCGCCGCTCACCGGCGCGCGCGCCGAGGTGGCCACCCTGCGGGAGGCGTTCGCGGACGTCGCCGTCGTCGCCGAGCCCGGCCTCCTGCGGGGCCGTGGCTACGGCAACGTGGTGCTGGCCGCCACCGACTCCCCCGACCTGCTGGGCTCGGCGGCACTCGCCCGGGCCATCCGCAGCCTGCCGGCCCCCGCACGACTCCTGCACGGTGCGGAGGTCGACGCGTTCGCCGGCGACGCGGCGCCGCTCACCGACCCACCGGCATGACGAAGGGCCGCACCCGGACGGGTACGGCCCTTCGACGTCGGCTCGGTCAGAGCGGGCGGACGCTCTCGGCCTGCGGCCCCTTGGCGCCCTGCGTGATCTCGAACTCGACCCGCTGGCCCTCGTCGAGGCTGCGGTAGCCCGAGGAGTCGATGGCGGAGTAGTGGACGAAGACGTCAGCGCCGCCGCCGTCCTGGGCGATGAAGCCGAAGCCCTTCTCCGCGTTGAACCACTTGACAGCACCCTGTGCCATGTTCGTTTCCTTCTGTCCCACCGGTGACGGCGCGGGCCTTGTGCCTACGTCGTGCCGCAATGCCTCACGTCCCTGCACCGGGTGACCCAGCCGGAGCTGGTCGGAACCGATCCCGGACCACCCTCGGACTGGCCGGGGATGGCCGGGTGACGACGCCGGTCAAGCGAGTACGTCACTGCAACGTGAGCATCCTTACATCGGGCCCGCCGGCTGCGCCACGGTTTCGCCCCGTCGGCGCACACGAGTTGACAACGATCTGGTAAAGGTCCCGCCTCAGGCGGGGTTGTCGTCGTCGCCCTGCTGCGCCAGGAACCGCTCGAACTCGGCGCCCAGCTCGTCCGCGGTCGGCAGGTCCGTCGAGCCGGCCAGCAGGCTCGTGCGCCCGATGTTGCGGGTGAACGAGTCGTACTGCTCCTCCAGGGCGTGCACCACGGCGGCCACGTCCTCGGACCCGTGCACCTGACGCTCGATCTCCGCCATCGCCTCGTCGGCGGCCGGGGACAGCGCCGCGGTCTGCAGGTCGAGGCCCGTGGCCCGCTCGACGTTGGTCAGCGCGGCCTGGCTGGCCTGCGGGAACGCCGACTGCGCCAGGTAGTGCGGCACGTGCACCGCGAACCCGACCGCGTCGTGCCCGGACTGCCCGAGCCGCAGCTCGAGCAGCGCGCTGGCGCTGGCGGGCACCTGCACGGTGCCGAACCACGACGTGTGGTCGGCCACGAGCTCGGGTCGCGTCGCGTGCGCCGTGACGGACAGCGGCCGGGTGTGCGGGATGCCCATCGGGATGCCGTGGACGCCGACGGTCAGGGGCACGTCGAACCGCTCGACGATCTGGCGCACGGCCGCCACGTACCGCTCCCACTGCACGTCCGGCTCCACCCCGTGCAGCAGCAGGAAGGGCACGCCCGCGGCGTCCTGCACCAGGTCGACGACGAGCTCGGGCTCCGCGTACGACGACCACGTGGTCTGGTCGAACGTCATCACGGGCCGCCGGGAGCGGTAGTCCAGCAGCTGGTCGACGTCGAACGTCGCCAGCCGCACGGTGGGCAGCTCGTCCACCAGGTGCTCGGCGGCCAGCTGGCCGGCGTTGCCCGCGTCCACGAACCCGCGCACGGCGTGCACGAGGACGGGACCGGCTCCGTTGGCCGACCGCGCCTCGACCTGGGCGGCGACCTCGGGGTCGACGTCGTAGATCTCGCTCGGGTTCAGCATGGGTTGCGCTCACTTCCGTCCGGTCCGGGTTACCCGGGACAACGCCGGCCCCCGGCGCGTTCTTCCCGGCTCAGCGACCGGGGAGGCGGACCACCTCGACGAAGAACTCGTCGATCTGGCGGACGACCTCGATGAACCGGTCGAAGTCCACGGGCTTGGTGACGTAGGCGTTGGCGTGCAGGGCGTAGCTGCGCACCACGTCCTCCTCGGCCTCGGACGTGGTCAGGACGACCACCGGGATGGACCGCAGGTTGGCGTCGGCCTTGAGCTCCTGCAGCACCTCGCGACCGTCCATGCGTGGCAGGTTGAGGTCGAGCAGGATCAGGTCGGGCGTCGGGGCGTCGGCGTGCACGCCCTCCTTGCGCAGGAACTCGAGCGCGCTCACGCCGTCGGAGACCACCGAGAGGCTGTTGCGGACCTTGTTGTCGTCGAACGCCTCCCGGGTCATGAGCACGTCGCCCGGGTCGTCCTCGACCAGCAGGACCTCGATCACCTTGGTGCTGTTCGGCACGCGCTACTCCGTTCGGCTGTGGTCGTCGGCCGCGGGCAGGGTCCAGCGGATGCTGGTCCCGGCGCCGTCGGGCTGCTCGATCCAGATGCGACCGCCGTGGAACTCGACGATCTTCTTGCACAACGAGAGCCCGATGCCGGTGCCCTCGTAGACGTCCTTGGCATGCAGTCGCTGGAAGATGACGAACACCCGGTCCGCGTACTGCGGGTCGATCCCGATGCCGTTGTCCCGGCACTCGAGCTCCCACGATTCTTCCACGCGGCGCGCGCTGAGGTGCACCGTGGCCGGACGGGCCGGGTCCCGGAACTTGATGGCGTTGCCGACGAGGTTCTGGAGCAGCTGCGTCAGCAGCGGGGCCTCTCCGCGCACCACGGGGAGCTCGTCGTGCGTCACGGTCGCGCCGGCCTCGTCGACCGCCTCGCTGAGGTTGTCGAGGGCCACCTCCAGGACGCTGCCCAGGTCGACGTCCGACACCTCCCCGCCCACCCGGCCCACGCGGGAGAACCCGAGCAGGTCCTGGATGAGCTGCTGCATCCGCTTGGCACCGTCGACCGCGAACGCGATGTACTGGTCGGCGCGCTCGTCCATCTGGCCGCCGTAGCGCTTCTGCAGCAGCTGCGTGAAGCTGGCGATCTTGCGCAGCGGTTCCTGCAGGTCGTGCGAGGCGACGTAGGCGAACTGCTCGAGGTCACGGTTCGAGCGCCGCAGCTCCTCGGCCTGCTCGACCAGGAGCTCGTGCGCCAGCGCGATCTCGGCGCGGGACGACTCCAGCACCTGCACCTGGTCCACCAGCGCGACCCGCATACGCTCGATGTCGCCCGCGAGCGCGGCGATCTCCCCCGGGCCCACGGTCTCGACGGGGTGGCGCAGGTCGCCCGAGGACACGGCACGCGCGTCCATGGCGAGGCTGTCGAGCGGCTGCAGGATCCAGCGTCGCAGCGTGATCCACAGGGCGATGCCGAGCGCGACGGCGGCCAGCACGAGCAGCAGCACCGTCGCGCCCGCGACGACCGTCCACACGTGCAGCTCGTCGAGCGCGGCCGCGCGGCGGTCGCGCAGCAGGTCCGTGTACCCCTGGACCGCCGCACGCGTCCGGTCGAACAGGAGGCGTCCCTGCTCGACCTCCTGCGCGTCCACCGATCCCATGCCCTGCGCCCGCACCTCGTCCATGACGGGGACGGCGAACTCCTCGTTCCACCGCGCGGCTGCGTCGGCGGCTGCGGCCGCGGCCGCTGCCACGGTCTCGTCGCCGTCCTGCGCCTCGATCTGCGCGATCGTGCGGAACGACAGGTCGTCGCCCATGGCCCGGTCGTACGGCTCGAGCGTGACGGGGTCCCCCGTGAGGGCGAAGCCGCGCACCGCGGTCTCCGCATCGACCAGCTGGGTGTAGGCGGCGTCCGCGCGGGTGATCGAGTCGAAGTAGGTCTCCGTGACCGCCACCTGGCGGTCGACGAGCCGGACCAGGACCAGGGCGGTGCCGACGACGACGAGGGCCAGGGCCGCTCCCGCGGCGACGATGACCGTGCGCAGGCGTCGGCGCAGCGTGGAGGAACGCCCCACGGGCGTCGGGGAACCGCTCACGCGCTCCACCCCAGGACGACGACGGCCGCGTCGTCGACGAGGTCACCGCCGTGCAGCACCCGGACGTCGTGCAGGACCCGTTCGACGATGTCGGCGCCGTCGGCGGCAGCGGCGTCGACGATCCGCAGCAACCCCGCCTTGCCGACGCGGTCGGAACCGGCGCCGGCCACCGTGGCCTCGAGCACGCCGTCCGTGTAGAGCAGGATCCGCCACGCCGTGCCGAGCTCCAGCCGGACGGGGACCCAGCCTCCGGGCACGGGGATGCCCAGCGCCCGGCCGCGTCCGTGCGTCGGCAGCAGCGTCGACGGCGCCCCGAGCAGCAGGGGTACGGGGTGCCCCGCCAGATAGAGGTCGACGAACGCCCGGTCCGCCGACACGGCCAGCATCGAGACGGTGGTGAACACCTCGGGCCGGGCGCGCTCCGAGATCAGCACGCGCTCGAGCAGGCCCAGGATCTCGTCGGTGGGCACGTCGGCCAGCACCAGCGTGCGCCACGCGGTGCGCAGCGTGGCGCCGAGGGCTGCCTCGTCCGGACCGTGCCCGCACACGTCGCCGACCAGGGCCAGGACCGATCCGTCCGGCCGCTCCACCACGTCGTAGAAGTCGCCACCGAGCACGCCGTCGCGCCCGGCGCGGTAGCCCACGCGTACCTCGAGCTGGTCGTCGAGCACCGACGGCTTGGGCAGCAGGGCCCGCTCCAGGCGGTTCACCTCCTCCGCCCGCACGAGGCTGCGGTAGAGGGCACGGTCGGTGTCCTCGAGCCGGCGGCGCTGGATCGCGTACCGCACGGAGCGGCCGAGCAGCTCGCCGTCGACCTCTCCCTTGACGAGGTAGTCCTGCGCGCCCGCGGCGACCGCCTCGACGCCGACGTCCGTCCCGGACAGCCCGGTGAGCACGACGACGGCCGGGGCTCCCGCGGCGAGCAGCCGCTCCAGGGCGCTGATGCCCATCGCGTCCGGCAGGCCCAGGTCCAGCAGCACCAGGTCGACCTGGAGCTGGTCGATCGCCTCGTCGAGGGTGCGGGCCCACGCCAGGTCCACGTCGAGTCCCGCGTCCGCCAGGTGCTCACGGACCAGGATCGCGTCGCCCTCGTCGTCCTCGACGAGCAGCAGTCGGATCGGTGGTGCGCTCGTCACGGTGCCGCGGCGCGTGTCGTCGGCCGCGGTACGTGCCTCGCTCAACGGGGGTCTCCTCCCGGTCGTCGACCTGCCAGGGCTCGACCGGTCACCCGAAGCGTAGGGTGCGCGCCCCCGTGCTGCTCGTCATCTCACCCGCCCGACCTCGTGTCCACCCGGACGGCTGTTCGCGGCCGGGGCACCGACGTCGGATAATGGACGGCTGCTTCCGCGCGTCGACACCTCGACGGGCCGGCGGGGGCGACGGGCACGCAGGCCGGGGAGCACCGGCGGATCGGAGATCGCCCACGTGGCAGCCATGGACAACGAGCTGAGCGCCGAGCAGCAGGTGGTCGACCAGCTGTACGGCCGGCTCGACGACCTGCGCGCGCAGACACGCGCACGGTTGGCCGACGTGCGCCGTGAGGGCCCCTCCGGCTCCCCCCAGAACCGCAGCGAGCGCGACGCGTTCGCGACCCTGTACGAGGACCGCGTCGCCCAGCTGGAAGCCGTCGAGGAGCGCCTCGTCTTCGGCCGGCTCGACCTGGACGACGACAGCCGGCGGTACATCGGCCGCCTGGGCCTGACCGACGTCGAGCAGACGCCGCTCCTGACCGACTGGCGGGCGCCCGCCGCGCAGGCGTTCTACCGGGCCACCGCGGCGAACCCGGACGGCGTGGTGCGCCGGCGGCACGTGGTCACCCGCGGGCGCACCGTGACGAGCGTCGAGGACGAGGTGCTGGACCTCGACCTCCTGGCGGACGACTCCGACGAGCGCCTGCACGGGCTGTCCGGTGAGGGCGCCCTGCTCGCCGGTCTGGCCGCGGGGCGCACCGGCCGCATGGGCGACATCGTCGCGACCATCCAGGGCGAGCAGGACGCGATCATCCGCTCCGAGCTCGGCGGCGCCCTCGTCGTGCAGGGCGGCCCGGGCACCGGCAAGACGGCGGTCGCGCTGCACCGCGCCGCCTACCTGCTGTACGCGCACCGCCGGATGCTCGAGCGCTCCGGCGTGCTCCTCGTCGGCCCGAGCCGCACGTTCCTGCGCTACATCGACCAGGTGCTGCCGTCCCTCGGCGAGACGGGCGTGGTGACGACGACGGTCGCCGAGCTCTACCCCGGCATCCGGGCGACCGGCACCGAGGACGAGGCCGTCGCCGAGCTCAAGGGACGCGCGCTGTGGGGCGGCGTCGTCGCGCGCGCGGTCAGGGACCGTGAGCGCATCCCCGCGGAGCCCGTGCACGTGCGGGTCGACGGCCACGACCTGGTGATCCGGCCGAACGACGTCGCCTCCGCGATGGCCCGCGCACGGCGCAACCACAAGCCGCACAACCAGGCCCGCATCTCGTTCGTGCGGGACATGCTGGGCCGGCTGGCCGAGCAGTACGTCCTGCAGCTCGGCGGCGAGGTCCCCTCCGACGAGCGCGGGGAGATCATCGAGGAGCTGCGCACCACGCGGGAGATCCGGGTGTCCCTCAACCTCGCGTGGATGCCGATCACGCCGCAGAAGCTCGTCGCCGACCTGTGGTCCAAGCCGCACCGTCTCGCCTCGGCCGCACCGCAGCTCAGCCCGCGCGAGCGTGCGCTGCTCGAGCGGGACGCGGACGCGCCCTGGACACACGCGGACGTGCCGATCCTCGACGAGGCGGCCGAGCTGCTCGGCGAGGACGACCAGGCCGCTCGCGCCGAGGCCCGGGCGGCCGCCGACCGGCGCTCCGCGGAGGTGGCGTACGCCCGCCAGGTCCTGGAGTCCACCGGCAGCGGCGGCATGGTCTCGGCCGAGATGCTGGCGGACCGGTTCGCGACGACCGGTCCCACGCTCACCACCGCGGAGCGGGCCGCGGCGGACCGGTCCTGGACCTACGGGCACGTGGTGGTCGACGAGGCGCAGGAGCTGTCCGCCATGGCGTGGCGCTCGCTGCTGCGCCGGGTCCCGACGAGGTCGCTGACCATCGTCGGCGACGTCGCGCAGACGACCGCGACGGCCGGGGCGCGCAGCTGGGCGGCGCAGCTGGACCCGGTGCTGCGCTCGTCGTGGCGCCTCAACGAGCTCACCGTGAACTACCGCACGCCCGCCCTGGTGGCCGACACCGCCCGCCGGGTGGCCGTCGCGGCGCACCTGCCGGTGAGCCCCCTGACGTCGGCGCGCGAGGTCGAGGACTCCCTGGTGGTCGAGCGGGCCGGTGCCGCCGAGCTCGCCGCCGCGGTCACGGCGCGGACCGAGAAGCTCGTCGCCGAGGTCACCGACGCGTCGGGCGCGGGACGGATCGCCGTCGTCGCGGTGCAGGACCGGCACGAGCCGATCGCGACGGCGCTGCGCGGCGCCGGCCTGCGACCGGCGGTGGGGACGGGCTCGAGCGCTGCGGACCTCGACGCGCCGCTCGTGCTGCTGACCCCGCGGGAGGCCAAGGGCCTCGAGTTCGACGTCGTCGTGCTGGTCGAGCCGGCCGAGGTGCTCGACGCGAGCGCCGGTGACCTCTACGTCGCCATGACGCGGCCCACGCGCGCCCTGCACGTGCTCCACGACCGGCCGCTGCCGGCCGGCTGGGAGTGATCCTCGCGTCTCACGTCTGTCCGAGGGCCGGACCGCTCTGGGCGCATCGGGCCAGCAGGCGCACCATAGGGCCGTGCTGAAGGCCCTGCTGCTCGAGAACCTCCACCCCCAGGCCCGCTCGATCCTCGAGGCGGCCGGATTCGACGTGACGACCCGCACCGGGGCGCTCGACGAGACCGAGCTGATCGAGGCGCTCGACGGTGTGCACCTGCTGGGCATCCGCTCCAAGACGCACGTGACGGCCGAGGTGCTCGCCCAGGCGCCCTCCCTGATCACCATCGGCGCCTACTGCATCGGCACCAACCAGATCGACCTGGCGGAGGCCGCCTCGCGGGGTGTCGCCACGTTCAACGCGCCTTTCTCCAACACCCGCTCCGTGGTCGAGATCGCGATCGCGGACATCATCTCGCTGACGCGTCGCCAGACCGAGCTCGACCGGGCGATGCACGACGGCATCTGGAACAAGTCCGCCACCGGCGCCCACGAGATCCGCGGCCGCACGCTCGGCATCATCGGCTACGGCAACATCGGCACGCAGCTGTCGGTGCTCGCCGAGAACCTCGGCATGTCCGTCGTGTTCTACGACACCGCGGAGAAGCTCGCGCTCGGCAACGCGCGGCGCATGGACACGCTCGACGAGCTGCTCGAGGCCGCGGACATCGTGACGCTGCACGTGGACGGCCGCAGCGGCAACGCCGGCCTGTTCGGCGCCAAGCAGTTCGCCCGGATGCGTCCCGGAGCGGTGTTCCTCAACCTGTCGCGCGGGTTCGTCGTCGACTACGGGGCGCTGCGGGACGCGATCGTGTCCGGTCACGTCGCCGGTGCGGCCGTCGACGTGTTCCCCGTCGAGCCCAAGCGCAAGGGCGACGCGTTCGAGTCGGAGCTGCGCGGGCTGCCCAACGTCATCCTCACGCCGCACACGGGCGGCTCCACGGAGGAGGCCCAGGAGGCGATCGGCCAGTTCGTGTCCGCCAAGGTGCGCGACTACCTGGCCACGGGCTCGACGACCCTGAGCGTCAACGTGCCGAACCTCGCCCTGGAGCAGCAGCCCGGGGTGCACCGCCTGGCCTACCTGCACCGCAACGTGCCGGGCGTGCTCGCGGCCGTGAACGCGACGCTGGCCGAGCACGGCGTGAACATCGAGGGCCAGCTGCTGGCCACGCACGGCGACCTGGGCTACGTCGTGACCGACGCGGGAGCGCCCGTGGACGCGGCCGTCGTCGAGGCGCTGTCCTCGCGCCCCGAGTCGGTCCGCCTGCGTCTGCTGTCCTGACGGCCCCGTCCCGCCTCAGCTGGGCACGACGACGGGGCCCGACCACCGCGGTGGTCGGGCCCCGTCGTCCTCCCGATGCCGGCGGCTCAGGCCGAGCCGGACTTGCGCTGGAAGCGACGCTGCGACGGGCCGCTGGTCTCCGAGCCATGCACCTGACCGGTGTTGGCGGAGCCGTCCGCTGTCCGGTGCTGGTTCGACTTCTTGCGCTCGAGCGCCTCGCGGAACTTGGCCTTCGTGTCGTCACTCACCGCCGCGTCCGTGGTCGCCTGGTCGTCGTCCTTGCTCATGGCGTCTCCTTCGATGCGGTGCTGTGCTGCGGCGGACGTGTGCGCCCGCGGCCCGCCCAGCCTCCCGGACTCGTGCGCGCGGCGCCACCTCTTCTCACGGCGGGTAGCGTCGGTCGCGTGCCTGACGCTCCCGCCCTTGCCCACCGGCGCGCGGGAGGGCTGTCCTGGCCGAGCGTCTCCCTGGGCCTGTGGCAGAACTTCGGCGCGACGACGTCCTTCGCCGACCAGCGCCGGCTCGTGCTGCACGCCGTCGACCGCGGGGTCGTGCACCTCGACCTGGCCAACAACTACGGCCCGCCCCCGTTCGCTGCGGAGGAGTCCGTGGGCCGGCTGCTCTCGCGCGACCTGCGGGGGCGCCGCGACGAGCTGCTCCTCACCACGAAGGCCGGCTACCGCGCATGGCCGGGTCCGTACGGCGAGCACGGCTCCGCCCGGTACCTGCGCGCCTCGCTCGACGAGTCCCTGCGGCGCCTGGGCGTGGACAGCGTCGACGTGTTCTACAGCCACCGGTTCGACCCGACCACACCGCTGGCGGAGACGCTCGGCGCCCTCGAGCACGCCGTGCGGGCCGGCAAGGCGCGCTACGCGGGGATCTCGTCGTACTCCGCCGACCGCACCGTCGAGGCGCTGGCGGTCGCCCGCTCGATCGGGCTGCCGCTGAGCGTGCACCAGCCGGCGTACTCGATGCTGAACCGCTGGGTCGAGCGCCCGGGGGCCGACGGCCGGTCCCTGCTGGACGTCGCGGCGCAGGCCGGGATGGCGGTCGTCGCGTTCTCCCCGCTCGCGCAGGGCATGCTCAGCAGCCGCTACCTCGACGGTGTCCCGGCCGGCTCGCGGGCGGCCCGCGGCGGTCCCCTGCGCCCGGAGTGGCTGACCGACGAGGTCCGCGAGCACCTGCGCGCGCTCGACGGCATCGCGCGGGCCTGCGGTCGTACGCTCCCGCAGCTCGCCCTCGCGTGGGTGCTGCGGGACCCGCGCGTGACGTCGGTCCTGGTCGGGGCCCGCACCACCGCGCAGCTGGACGAGAACCTGGCCGCCGTCGCGCTGCCGCCCCTCACGCAGGACGAGATCACGGCCGTCGAGCCGCACGCCGTCGACGCGGGGATCAACCTGTGGGGCGTCCGGTCCAGCGACCGGTGACGACCGTCAGCCGCTGACCGGCAGGTGCGTGCCCCACCACCGCAGCACGTGCTCGAACCGGACCCGCCGGTGCGTGGGGCTCCCCGAGCGCGTGAGCTCGTGGCCCTCTCCCGGGAAGAGCAGCAGCTCCGACTCGACGCCGCGCCGCTTGAGCTCGACGAACCAGCGCTGCCCCTGCTCGACCGGGCACCGCCAGTCCTGCTCCGAGTGGATGACCAGCGTGGGCGTGCTCACCGAGCCGACGTGCGCCATCGGCGACTGCGCGGCCAGAGCCGCGGCCCCGTGCTCGTCGGCGGCGTCCCCGAGGTACTCGAGCCCGAAGAACCAGCCGATGTCGCTCGAGCCGACGAAGCTCACCGGGTCCAGGAACCCGCGCTCCACGATCGCCGCGGCGAACCGGTCGGTCCGGGTGGTCAGCCACGCGGTGAGGTACCCGCCGTAGGAGCCGCCCATGACACCGACGCGCTCACCGTCCAGCGCGGGGTCCTCCAGCGCGGCACCCAGCAGCGCGAGCACGTCCTCGGTGTCGACGGTGCCGAACCCGTGCCGGATGGCCAGCCCGTGGGCCCGTCCGTAGCCGGAGGACCCGCGGGGATTGCCGAGCACGACCGCGTACCCGGCCTCGGCGAGCACCTGCACCTCGTCGAACAGCGCATGCGTGTACTGGGCGAACGGGCCGCCGTGGATCATCAGGATCGTCGGGTGCGGTCCGGCGCCGTACCGGCCCTCGTCCGGGCTGACCAGCCAGCCGTGGACCTCGTAGCCGTCGGGGGCCGTGGCGACGAGCTCGACGGGCACGCGGACGCGGCCGGTGGCGCGCAGGGGCCCCGACAGGTCCGTGCACGTCTCGACGGCGCCCGACGCCAGGTCCACCGCGAGCACCTCGCCCGAGGACGTCGCCGTCGCGGCCGTGGCGACCACCCGGCCCGTCCCGGGCGCGTACGCGACACCGGCCACGACGTGCGTCCCGCCGACCAGGGTCGTCGCCGTGGCGTCGGCTGCGACCCGGACCAGGTGTGCGGCGCCGTGCCGCTCGATCACGACGACGGGCGCGCCGTCGACCTCGATCAGGACGCCGGCCAGCTGGTCGGACTCCACGTCCGTCAGCCGCACCGGCGCAGCCGTCGGATCCTCGAGGGCGAGCGCGTACAGGCCCACCTGCGCGGCGACGAAGTCGCGGCCCGTGCCACCGAGCTCGCTGGCCAGCAACCACAGCGTGCGGCCGTCCGCCGAGGGCAGGACCGCGTCGACGCCCAAGGTGCTGCCCGCGTCCGCGTCCGTCAGGGCCACCGGTGCGCCCGGCTCCCCCGCCGGCGCCGCGTCGATCCGGACGGCGTCGCTGCGCAGGTCGCTCTCCCGCGAGGCGTGCCGCGACGAGACGGCGACCAGCGCCTCGCCGGACGGCAGCCACCGCAGCCCCGCGACGCCGATGTCCCCCGAGGTCAGCGCGACGGACGCCGGCACGGCCGACGGTCGCTCGCCGCCGGTCGGCACGTCGACCACGAACGCGTGCTGCGGCCGGTCCCGGAAGAACCCGAGTCCGTCGGCGCGGTACTTGAGCTCCGTGATGTGCCGCGGGGCCTCGGAACCGGGAGAGCCGTCGGGGTCGTAGCGCCCCGCCTCCGGCACGCGCGCCAGGTAGGAGATCCGCGTGCCGTCCGGCGAGAACCGGGGCTCCGAGGCCCCGAGCGGCGCCTCCGTGAGCCGGATCGGCTCGCCGCCGGTGGACTCGACCACGTGCACCTGGGGCTTGCCCGCCGGCTCCGCGCGCAGGAACGCGATCCAGCGGCCGTCCGGAGAGACGTCGGGCGACGTGTCGCGGTGCCCTCGCGTCAGGGGACGCGGGGCGTCGTGACCGGCGAGGTCCACCGACCACAGGTGACCGGTGTACTCGTCGGCGCTCAGGTCCGGCCGCAGGACGGAGACGACGGCGCGCGATCCGTCGGGCAGGACGGCGGGTGCGCCAGGGACACGGAGGAGATCGAGATCTGCAGGAAGCACCCGAGCAACCTACGTGGTCGCGCCGACCGGTGCCGAGCCCAGCGGTGCGCCGACCGTCAGCTGGTCGGCGCGCCCTCGTCGACGGGGGCCGGCTCCGGTGCACCCGGCTCCTCGCGCGCGTCGTCGTGCTCGGCCCGCAGGACGGTGATGGCGGCCTCGAAGTCCTCCAGGGAGTCGAACGCCTGGTAGACGCTGGCGAAGCGCAGGTAGGCGACCTCGTCCAGCTCACGCAGCGGGCCCAGGATGGCCAGGCCGATCTCGTAGGCGTCGATCTCGGCGGACCCGGCGCTGCGCAAGGTCTCCTCGACCTTCTGCGCGAGCAGGGCCAGGTCGTCCTCGCTCACCGGCCGCCCCTGGCACGCCTTGCGCACGCCTCCGGCGATCTTCTCGCGGCTGAACGGCTCGGTCGCCCCTGACCGCTTGACGACCGAGAGGCTCGCCGTCTCGACCGTGGTGAAGCGACGGTTGCAGTGCGGGCACTGCCGGCGACGGCGGATGGTCGACCCGTCGTCCGACGTCCGCGAGTCGACGACGCGTGAGTCGGGGTGGCGGCAGAACGGACAGTGCACCGGGATCCCTTTCGAGCGGGCGCGTCGCCGCACGAGGGCGACGGGGGCCAGTCAGCGGCGGTCGGCGGAGACCGGCGACGATCGCGCCGTGAACGCCCCCGTGACCGTAGGCCACCGGTCGCGGCGTCGCAAGGTCGTCAGGCCGGCACGGCACAGCACGAGGGCGGCCGCCCGATGACGACCACCCTCGCGGGTGCCCCCGCCCCGTGCCACCGACGACTCCCCGCCGAGCCCGACCTCCTCAGGTGCGGCTTCCCCGTCCCCACCCTCGGCGTCTGGCGGCGATGGATCGCGCCGGTGACCCCCGGTCAGCTGACGGGGACGACGATCACCTGCCCGGCCATCAGGCCAGCGTCCGGCAGCTCGTTCAGCCGCACCAGGTCGACGACGACGTCCCGCACGTCCTGTGACGGGGTGGCCACCGACTCGGCGATCTGCCAGAGCGTCTCGCCAGGCTGCACCACGTGCCGCTGCACCTCCTGCGCCGACACGGGGCCGTCCGCGAACGCCTGGGTCCCGAGCAGGGTCACCCCGAGCGCGACGAGCACCGCCGCGAGCCACAGGACGACACGCCCGCGCACCGTGAGCCGCAGGTGCGAGGTCGGGGCAGGCGCCTGCCGGACCGTCTGCCGCACCGTCTGCTGCACCGCGGGAGCCGCGACGACCGCGGCGCGCGAGACCGACGGCGTCTGCCGACGGCCGGCGCTCGCCGCGGCGGCAGCCGGGCGCTTCGCCCAGCCCGACGTCAGGTCGACCGTCGCGGGTCCCATCACCATCGCGCTCATCACGTCTCTCGTTCCTGTCGGCCCGGTGTCCCGGGAGCCTGCTCGTCCTCGAACGCCTGTTCGTCGAACGCTTGTACGATGTCTACCAGCATCCACCGACACTGTCGAGCGACACGATCGAACAGATGTTTGATCTTCGGTCCCGACATCCCTAGGCTGGCGATGCAGCACAAGCGGACCACGAGCCACTGACACGACCACGGGGAGACCCCGTCGTCGCAGGTCAGCGTCCTGGTCGGCCGGTGCGGCAGGCGGAGAAGGCTGAGCGCGCGGCGAGGCGGCCGCCGGACGGAGGAGGAGCGCAGTGACGGACACAGGGGACACGTCCCAGCCCGAGAAGGACCTGGCGACGGTCCACACCCTCCCGGACGGCGCACCCGGCCCGGACGGGCTCACGGCTCGTCAGCGGCTGGTGCTCGACACCATCCGGTCGTCCGTCGAGTCCCGCGGCTACCCGCCGAGCATGCGCGAGATCGGTGAGGCCGTCGGCCTGACCAGCCCGTCCAGCGTCAAGCACCAGCTCATGGCGCTCGAGCGCAAGGGCTACCTGCGCCGCGACCCCAACCGTCCGCGGGCGATCGAGGTCGTGCACGCGGACGACTCCCGTGGCGTGGGCACCTGGACCGCCCCGGACGGCACCCGCGCCAGCCTCGGGGACACGGACGAGGGCGAGCAGCTGCCCGCGCCCTCCTACGTGCCCGTGGTCGGTCGCATCGCCGCCGGCGGGCCGATCCTCGCGGAGCAGGTGGTCGAGGACGTGTTCCCGCTCCCCCGCCAGCTGGTGGGCGACGGCGACCTGTTCCTGCTCAAGGTCAGCGGCGACTCGATGATCGACGCCGCGATCTGCGACGGCGACTGGGTCGTGGTGCGCCGCCAGCCGGTCGCGGAGCAGGG
Source organism: uncultured Actinomycetota bacterium (assembly GCA_963837795.1). Taxonomy (GTDB): domain Bacteria; phylum Actinomycetota; class Actinomycetes; order Actinomycetales; family Cellulomonadaceae; genus Cellulomonas. Next base: position 420,524 of record CAWIOT010000006.1, on the reverse strand, counting down.
CGAGATCGTCGCCGCGATGATCGACGGCGAGGCCACGGTCAAGACGCTCAAGCGCATCGACGGCCACGTCTGGCTCATGCCCCACAACCCGGCGTACTCGCCGATCCCGGGCGACGAGTCCACCATCCTGGGACGGGTCGTCAGCGTCCTGCGCAGCCTCTGACCTGCTCGGGCCGGCTGCTCCTCGTCGAGGGGCGGCCGGCCCGGGCACGACGGGCAGTGCGCCGCTGTGCGCGGCTGCGGATCAGAACCGCCCCGGGGCGGTTCAGAAGCCGAACTGCCGCGCCACGCCGCGGACCGCGTCCGCCGAGCGGCGCAGCGCGTCCAGCTCCACGTCGGACAGCGGGATGGGCAGGCGCTCCCCCACCCCGCGCGCCCCGACGATGGCCGGGACCGACAGGCACACGTCGCTGATGCCGTGGAACTCGTCGAGCAAGGAGGACACCGGCAGGACCCGGCCCTCGTCCTTGAGCACCGCCTCGATGATCCGGGACCCAGCCAGTGCGACCGCGTAGTTCGTCGCACCCTTGCCCTCGATGATCCGGTAGGCGGACTCGACGACCTCGCGGGCGATCCGGTCGCGCTCCTGCGCGGTCAGCGGACCGCTCCCCCCGGTCCCGGGCCAGTCGAGCAGCGGGACCGACCCGATGCTCGCCGATCCCCACAGCGGGAACTCGGTGTCCCCGTGCTCCCCGGCGATGTAGGCGTGCACGTTCTGCACGGCCACGCCGGTGTGCTGGGCGATCAGGTACCGCAACCGTGAGGAGTCGAGCACGGTGCCCGAACCGAACAGCTGCGTCGGGGGCAGCCCTGAGATCTTCAGCGCCGCATAGGTCACCACGTCCACCGGGTTGGTGACCATGACGTAGATCGCGTCCGGCGCCACCTCGACCAGGGACGGCAGGACGTTGCGCACGAGGCCGATGGTGGCCTGGGCCAGGTCGAGCCGGGACTGCCCGGGCTTCTGCTTGGCACCCGCGGTGAACATCACGACGTCGGCGTCGGCGCACACCGCGATGTCGTCGGACCCGACCACCTGCGCCATCGGCATGAACTGGATGCCGTGCCCCAGGTCGAGCGCCTCGGCCTCGACCTTCGCCGCGTTGATGTCGTAGAGCGCCACGGACCGGGCCGCGCCGCGCATCAGCGCCGCGTAGGCCATGGTCGAGCCCACCGCCCCGGCGCCCACGATGGCCAGCTTCGACGTGCGACGACCGGGGCGTGACGGCGCCATGCCCACGTCCTCCATGTCCAGGCTCTCGGTCACTTCTCACCCCTCCGGGTCCAGACGACGACCCTTGGAGGCTATCCGGACGTCGCGAGCCGGCGCAGAGCCGACCGGGCCACGTCCCGGTCGCTGGTCCGCCAGAACGCCGGCAGCGACCGCGTCAGGAAGCTGCCGTAGCCGGCCGTGGCCAGCCGCGGGTCGAGCACCGCGACCACGCCGCGGTCCTCGCTGGTGCGGATGAGGCGGCCCGCGCCCTGGGCGAGCAGCAGCGCCGCGTGCGTCGCGGAGACGGCGAGGAACCCGTTCCCGCCGGCCTTCTCGACGGCGTCCGACCGTGCGGAGCTCACGGGGTCGTCCGGCCGTGGGAACGGGATGCGGTCGATGATCACCAGCCGGCAGGTCGGGCCGGGCACGTCCACGCCCTGCCAGAGCGAGAGCGTGCCGAACAGGCAGGTCGGCTCGTCGGCGATGAACTGCGAGACCAGCGTCGGCAGCTGGTCGTCGCCCTGGACGAGGATCGGCACGTCCAGGCGGTCGCGCATGGCGGCGGCCGCGGCGTTGGCGGCGCGCCGCGACGAGAACAGGCCGAGCGTGCGGCCGCCGGCGGCGGTGATCAGCTCCGCGATCTCGTCGAGCTGGGCGTCCGTGGCCGGCTCGCGGCCCGGCTTGGGCAGGTGACGGGCGAGGTAGAGGATGCCCTGCTTCGGGTAGTCGAACGGGCTGCCCACGTCCAGCCCGCGCCACGGCTGACCGGAGGGCGGGGCCGACGCCGGCGTCCCGGCGTCGAGCGAGCTGGGTCCGACGGGCGCGGCGTCCGGCCGCACCTCGAGCCCGACCGCACGCGCGATCGGGTCGAACGAGCCGCCGAGCTCGAGGGTCGCGGACGTCAGCACGCCCGAGCGCCCCGCCAGGAGGTGCGTCCGGATGAGCCCGTTGACCGCCAGCGGCGCGGCGTACAGCCGCGTGAGGACGGCACCGCGCCGGTCCTCGCTGCGCGCGCACCACAGGACCGTGTGCCGGTTGTCCTCGGGGTCGGCCGCCATGCGCTCCGCGACCTCGTGCAGGGCCAGCATCGTGGCCTGCGCCATCTTGCGGCCGCCCTCCGCGGGGGCGCTCGGCCCGGACTCCGGCTTGAGCACGCTCAGCAGCGCACGTGTCGCGTCACGGACGCTCGCCACGGCGTCCCGTGCGGCCGGCGGCAGACCGTCTCGGAAGCGTGCCTCGGGCAGCCCGACCAGGACGGTCGCCAGGGCCTCCTTGGCCGAGTCGAGGTCCGTCGTCGGGATGCCGCCGTGCCGCCGCGCCAGGCGCGCCGCGTTCTCGATGGTCGCCACCGAGAGCTCCGAGGTGGCCTGTGCGGTGACCCGGTCGGTGAGCTCGTGCGCCTCGTCGACCACCAGCACCTGGTGCTCGGGCAGGACGTTCGGGGAGCCCGACGCCGCGATGCCGAGCATCGCGTGGTTGGTCACGACGACGTCCGCCTGCCGCGAGGACTGCTTGGCCCGCTCCGGGAAGCACTCGGCGAGCATCGGGCACTTCTGGCCGAGGCACTCCAGGGAGGTCACGGAGACCTGCCGCCAGGCGCGGTCGGTGACGCCGGGCACCAGGTCGTCGCGGTCGCCGGTGTCGGTCTCGTCGGCCCACTCCCGCAGGCGCAGCACCTGCTCGCCCAGGCTCTCCGACGGTCCGGTCGCCCCCGTGCGGGCGGGTGCCGGGTGCTCCGCAGCGCCGGCGTGCTCGCCGAGGTCGAACAGCGTCCCGGTGTCGTCCTCCGGGTAGCCGCCCGCGACCTTGTGCACGCAGAGGTAGTTGTGCCAGCCCTTGAGCAGGGCGATCGCGGGCGGCCGCGGCAGGTGCGGCTCCAGGGCCGCGGCGACCAGCGGGAGGTCCCGCGTGATGATCTGGCGCTGCAGCGCGAGCGTCGCCGTCGAGACGACGACGTGCTCGTCCTCGAGGACGGCGTGCCGCAGCGCGGGCACCAGGTAGCCCAGCGACTTGCCGGTGCCGGTACCCGCCTGCACGAGCAGGTGCTCGCCCGCCTCGATGCTCTGCGCGACGGCGACGGCCATCTGGTGCTGGCCGTCGCGCCGGACCCCGCCCAGCGCACCGACGGCGACGTCGAGGAGCGCCTCCACGGAGTCCGCAGCGCGCTCGGCGGCGGTCTCCGGGGGGCTCTCTGCGGCTGGCACCGCGTCAGCCTAGTGGCGCCCTGCGACGCTCACGGACGAGGCTGCGCCGCCGCCTCGAGCTCCGCGGCCAGGCCGGCGTCCACCCGCGCGCGGATGGCCGTGCCGTCGGCCGTGTGCTCCTCCGCCACGAGGTCGCCGTGCTCGTGCACGCGGCTGACCAGGTCGCCGCGGTCGTAAGGGACGACGAGCTCGACGCTGACGCCGGGACGCGGCAGCTGGTCCGCGATCAGGGCCTGCAGGTCGTCGATGCCCTCGCCGCTGTGCGCCGAGACGACGATGGAGTGGACCTCGCGCGAGCGGAGCCGGGCGATGGTCTCGCCGCTGGCCAGGTCGGCCTTGTTCAGGACGATGATCTCCGGGACGTCCATCGCGCCCGGGATGTCCGCGAAGACGTGCCGGACGGCCGCGATCTGCCCCTCGGGGTCCGGGTGCGACGCGTCCACCACGTGCAGGATCAGGTCGGCGTCGGCGACCTCCTCCAGCGTCGAGCGGAAGGCCTCCACCAGCTGGTGCGGCAGCGCCCGGACGAAGCCGACGGTGTCCGCGAGCGTGTAGACCCGGCCGTCGACGGTCTCCGCGCGGCGCACGGTGGGGTCCAGCGTGGCGAACAGCGCGTTCTCGACCAGGACGCCCGCGTGGGTCAGCCGGTTGAGCAGCGACGACTTGCCGGCGTTGGTGTAGCCGGCGATGGCGACCGACGGGATCGCGTTCTTCTTGCGCGACGTCCGCTTGGTGACCCGGGCCGGCTCCATGGCGGCGATCTCGCGGCGCAGCTTGGCCATCCGGGTGCGGATCCGGCGCCGGTCCAGCTCGATCTTCGTCTCACCGGGACCGCGCGAGCCCATGCCCGCCGCCGCGCCGCCGACCTGTCCACCCGCCTGCCGCGACATCGAGTCGCCCCAGCCGCGCAGGCGTGGGAGCAGGTACTCGAGCTGGGCGAGCTCCACCTGCGCCTTGCCCTCCCGCGACTTGGCGTGCTGGGCGAAGATGTCGAGGATCAGCGCGGTGCGGTCGATCACCTTGACCCGGACGATGTCCTCGAGCGCACGGCGCTGCGACGGCGCGAGCTCGCCGTCGACCACGACCGTGTCCGCACCCACGGCGGAGACCAGCCCGGCCAGCTCGGCGGCCTTGCCCGAGCCGAGATAGGTGCCGGGGTCGGGCTTCTGCCGGCGCTGGAGCAGGCCGTCGAGAACCTCCGAGCCGGCCGTCTCGGCCAGCTGCGCGAGCTCGCGCAGGGAGATCTCGGCGTCCGTGACCGTCCCGGCACCCCAGACACCGACCAGCACGACCTTCTCGAGGCGCAGCTGTCGGTACTCGACCTCGGTGACGTCCTGCAGCTCGGTCGACAGACCGGCGACGCGACGCAGCGACGTGCGCTCCTCGAGGTCCATCTGGTCCCCGTCGTACGACGAGTGGACCGTGGAGCCGTCATGGAGGCTCGAGCCTGCCCGGGCGAGCACCCGAGCCACGACGTCGTCGGCCACCTCCTGCGCGGAGCGCGTCGGCGGGGTGTCCTCGGTCGGGCGGGTGAGGTGCTGCGGGTCGGTCAAGGTTTCCTCTTCTCGTGGCGTGGTTCCAGGGTCGCACGCGGCGCCCGCACCCGCCGAGGGATTTCGCTTCGGGCCGAGCGCTGCGGCCTGGGTATCGTCGGCGCCGTGACCGAGCCCGACCACTACTTCACCGCGCAGCCCGCCTCCCCCGACGAGCGCCGGACCCTGCGCGTCCAGCTGGCCGGCCGGTCGGTCGACGTCGAGACCGCTGGGGGCATCTTCTCCCCGGACCACGTGGACTCGGGTACCCGCGTCCTGCTCGAGCACGTGCCCCCGGCGCCGACGGAGGGCGACCTCCTCGACCTGGGCTGCGGCTGGGGTCCGCTCGCCCTGAGCATGGCGCTGGAGTCGCCGGGGGCCCGCGTGTGGGCGGTGGACGTCAACGAGCGCGCGCTGGACCTCACGCGACGCAACGCCGAGCGGCTCGGCCTCCCGCACGTGCGCGCGGTGCGACCGCAGGACGTCCCGGCGGACGTCGTGTTCGCGGCGATCTGGTCCAACCCGCCCATCCGGGTGGGCAAGGCGGCACTGCACGAGATGCTGACGCACTGGCTGGGGCGGCGCGCACCGGGCGGTGAGGCGCACCTGGTCGTCGGCAAGAACCTCGGGGCCGACTCCCTGCAGCGGTGGGTCGCCGCGGAGCTCGGCCTCGCGGTGGAGCGGACCGCGAGCGCGAAGGGCTTCCGCGTGCTGACCGTCCGCGACGCATGACGACCTGGCGCGACCTGCGGACCACGACGTGGAGCATGGTCGCCCTGATCTTCATGGTGGCGTTCGAGTCGCTCGCCGTGACCACGGTGATGCCCACGGTGTCTCGCGCCCTCGACGGTGCCGCCCTGTACGCCGCGGCGTTCGCCGGGCCGCTCGCCACCGGCGTCGTCGGCATGGTCGTGGCCGGTCCGTGGAGCGACCGCGCAGGTCCGCGCACGCCGCTGCTGACCGCCGTCGCCCTGTTCACCGCCGGCGTGCTCGTCGCCGGTGGGGCGCCGACCATGGCGGTCCTCGTCGGCGGCCGCCTGCTGCAGGGGCTGGGCGGTGGAGCGATGACCGTCGCCGTCTACGTCGTCGTCGCGCGGCTCTACCCCGGCGTGCTGCACCCGCGAGTGTTCGCGTGGTTCGCGGCGGCGTGGATCGTGCCGTCCCTCGTCGGGCCGGCCGGCGCGGGTGCGATCGCCGAGCACGCGGGGTGGCGGTGGGTCTTCGTCGGCGTGGCGCTGCTCGTGGTGCCCACCACCCTCGCGCTGCTGCCGGCGCTCCTGCGGATCGGTCCTCCCGAGACGCCCGGCGACCCGCCACCGCGCGGTCGGCTGGCCTGGGCCGCGCTGGCGGCCGCCGCGGTGCTCGGTCTCAACCTGGCCGCCCAGGTGCCCCTGCCGTGGTCGGTGCTCGCGGCGGTCGGCACGGGCGTCGTGGCCCTCGTCGCGCTGCGGGCGGTCGTGCCCGCCGGGACGCTGCGCGCCGCGCGCGGCCTGCCCAGCGTCATCGCGAGCCGCGCGCTCGTCGCGGGCGGCTTCTTCGGCGCCGAGGTGTACCTGCCGTACCTGCTCACCGAGCGGTACGGGTTCTCCCCGACGACCGCCGGGGTGTCGCTGACCGTCGGCGGGATCGCGTGGGCCGCGACGTCCTGGCTGCAGGGCAGGCTCGGCGGGCGTCTGCCCGACCGGACAGCCGTGGTGGTCGGTTCGGTGCTCCTGCTCGTCGCCGTCACGGGTGCGCTGGTCACTGCCGCGGCCCACCTGCCGGCGGCCGTCGCGGTCTCGTCGTGGACCCTGGCCGGCGGCGGGATGGGCCTGGTCTACTCCCGGCTGACCGTGCTGGTGCTCGCCTACTCGGCACCGGGCACCCAGGGCATCAACAGCTCGGCGCTGTCGATCGCGGACTCGATCGGCGCGGCCCTCGCGCTGGCGCTCACCGGCCTGGCGTTCTCCGCGGCCGACGGCGGCCCCGACGCACCCTTCGGTGCGGCGCTGGCGGTGGCCACCGCGTTCGCGGTCGGCGGGGCGTTCGTCGGCCCGCGGGTGGCCGCCCGTCGGGCTCAGCCGGGCGCGGGCGCCGACGCGGCCGCGTCGAGCGCGCTGCGCAGCTGAGCGAGCGTCGGGACGCCCGACGCGCGCCGGACCACCTCCCCGCGGGCGTCGAGCACCAGGACGGTCGGCGTGACGTCGATGGCCAGCCGCTCGCCCAGCTCGAGATGGTCGGCCACGTCGAGGTCGGCGTAGGCCACGCCGGGGGCCGTCTGCACGGCGCGCTCGGCGACGTAGCGGGTGGAACGGCACGGCGCGCAGAACGTGCTCGAGAACTGGACCACGGTCGCCCGCTCACCGAGCGGCGCCCCGAGCTCGTCGGGCGTCAGGCGCACCGTCACCGCCCGGCGGCCAGCGCCGCGAGGTCGACGTCGGCCGCGGCGACGAGCACGGCCGGACCGGCCAGCTCGACGTGCCCGTCGGCCAGGACGCTGACCCGGACGGTGCCGCCGGGCACGTCGACCAGCCAGACGTCGGGAGCGCCCGTGCCCGCCCACGTGCGGACGGCGAGGGCGGCGGCGCACGCACCGGTACCGCAGGACCGGGTCTCCCCCACCCCGCGCTCGTGCACGCGCATCCGGACCCGGCCGACGAGCGAGCCGTCGGGTGCCTCGGTCTCGCCCAGCGGCACGACGAGCTCGACGTTGGTGCCGTTCGCCGGCAGCGGGCTCACCTGCGGGGCGCGGGTCAGGTCGGCGGCGGTCAGCTCCACGTCGTCGCGCAGGGCCAGGACCACGTGCGGGTTGCCGACGTCGACGCTCAGGCCGGCGCGCGCCACGTCCAGGCCGGCCACCGCCACCTCCGCGTCCGCACCGGCACGCGCCGCCTCGGGCCCCCCGGGCAGGTGCCACGGACCCATGTCGACGGCGTACCAGACGTCGTCGCCGACGCCGGCCGGCACCGGGACGCGCCGCACGCGCCGCACACCCGCACGGGTGCCCAGCGCGAGCTCGCCGTCCGCGGCGTCCCACAGCCCGAGCCGCTCGAGGTAGGCCGCGAACACACGCACGCCGTTGCCGCACATCTCCGCGACCGAGCCGTCGCCGTTGCGGTAGTCCATGAACCAGCGCGCCGCGGGCTCCTGCGCGAGCGCAGCGACACCCTCGGGCACGTGCTCGCTGGCGACGACCCGGATCACGCCGTCCCCGCCGACCCCGGCCCGGCGGTCCGCCAGCTCGCGCACGAGCGTGGCGGACAGGTCGACCCGAGCGTCCCGGTCGTCGAGCAGGACGAAGTCGTTCTGCGTGCCGTGACCCTTGGTCACGTGCAGCGTCGGGGTGGCCACCACGCTCATGAGCCCAGGCTACGTCGTGGCGCGGGGTCGTCCGTGGCCGCAGCGAGCCGACCCGCGTCGGCCGCGGCGACGAGAGCGGTCGCCCGCGCGACGAGCTCCGGGTCCTGGGCGTCGAGCCAGTGCACGCGCGGGTCCCGGCCGAACCAGCCCATCTGCTTGCGGGCGAGCCGGCGGGTGCCGGCGGTGACCGCCGCCCGCGCCTCGTCCGGCGTCAGGTCGCCGTCCAGCAGGGCGAGCACCTCGGCGTACCCCACGGCGCGTGAGGCCGTCCGACCCAGCCCGTGCGCACGCAGGTGCTCCACCTCGGCGACGAGCCCACGCGACCACATCCGCTCGACGCGCGCGGTGATGCGCTCGTCCAGCACGGTGCGGTCGCAGTCGAGGCCGATCTGCACGGCCGGGACCTCGTAGACGTGCTGCGGCAGGCTCGCCGAGTACGGCCGGCCGGTCAGCTCGATCACCTCGAGCGCGCGCACGATCCGACGAGCGTTGCGCGGGCCGATCCCGTGCGCGGCGCTCGGGTCGACCGCCGCCAGCTCCGCGTGCAGGGCGCGGGACCCCTCGGCCTCGACGCGCGCCTCGAGCCGCGCGCGGACGGCGGCGTCGGTGCCGGGAAAGTCCATGTGGTCCAGCAGCGCCCGCACGTACAGGCCGGACCCACCCACCGCCACGGCCCGTGCACCGCGGCCGTGGATGTCGGCGAGCGCGCGGCGGGCGAGCCCCTGGTAGCCCGCGACCGAGGCGTCCTCGTGCACGTCCAGCACGTCCAGCAGGTGGTGCGGCACGCCCTGCCGCTCGTCCTGCTCGAGCTTCGCCGTGCCGATGTCCATGCCGCGGTAGAGCTGCATGGCGTCCGCGTTGACCACCTCGCCGCCCAGGGCGCGCGCGAGGGCGACGCCGAGGTCCGACTTGCCCGTGGCCGTCGGCCCGACGACCGCGACGACGAGCGGTTCGGGGCTCACTCGAACGTGGGGCGGGCCGGGTCGTGGTAGTCGACGGGGGCCGTCGGGGGCGCGACCGGCTGCGTGGGCAGCGCGTCGGGGTAGCGCTCGTCCAGCTCGGCGAAGAACCGCAGCGCGCTCGCGATGCCGACCGTGATGTGCAGGTCCAGCTGCTCGTCGCTGACGCCGTGCTCGTAGTCGACGGTGTGCTCGGAGTAGACGGCGACCTGCTCGGCCTCGATGCGCACGTAGAGCTTGGGCCAGACCATCGACTCCGACCACGCGTTGGCGCCCAGGAGCACGTTGCCGAACTCGGTGCCGGGGACCTGCCGGGCCCAGCGGCCGCGGACCTGGAAGTACTCCTTGGCGGCGCCCATCGTGATGAACCAGAACGGGTGGCTGTCCCACCGCCCGACGAGGTCGCCGTCCTTGTCGGTGCCGTAGACCGACCCGCGCGCGTCGAGCCGCTCCGCCACGCGGGCGATGGTCAGCGGCGGGAGGGTGGGCTCGTGCTCGGCGGATGACATCAGGGGACCTCGAGGTGGGGGTTGCGGGACAGCGCGACCCTACCGGGCGTCCCAGACGAGCACCGCGTGCTGCGCGCCGAGCGCGGTCGACGTCGCCAGCACCCGCGCACGGATCGGACCGGCCCCCGCGGCCCCGACCAGCACCTGCCACGGCGCCCAGCCCCGGACCGCCAGCTCGTCGGCCAGGTCGGGGTCGTCGGCCGCGACCCGCGCGCGGGCGTCGACCCCCGCGTCGGTGAGGTCGGCCAGCACGCGCGCGTCGAACGCCGGCGCCCGCGGGTCCTCGGCGAGCGGTGCGGCGGGACCGTGCCGCGCACTGCCGGATCCGACGACCACGAGCCCCGTGGGTCCGTCCGCGACGAGCGAGCGCCCCAGGTCGGCGAGGCCGCGGGCACCGCGTGCGCGCGTCACCTCGACCGCCCGCACGCCGCGGGTGCGTCCGGTGCGGGTGAGCAGGTGCAGGGCGACCAGCGTCGGCACCACCGCCGTGGCGGGTCCGGTGCCCTCCAGCGGGACGTCCGTCACCGACCAGCCCAGCAGGTGATCGGGCACACCGGCGGCGCCCAACGTCGTGCGGACGGTCCCGCCGAGGGCCCGGTCCACCGGCCCCGGGGCGACGACGACGACGGTGTCGAGGCCGGCGGCGACCACGTCGTCCACAGCCTGCAGCGCCGCCGCCCGCAGCGCGGGGACGACGTCCGCCGAGCCGCCCGCCCCCGGCACGAGCAGCACGGTGTCCGGCACGAGCGCGGCGACGGCGAGCATGCTCCGAACCTACGGGAGGGCGACCGTCCGGAGGACGGCACCCCGCCCGTGGGCGAGCGCCGGTACTGTCGGAGCATGGGGTCGCTCTCAGATCGTGCACGGCGCTGGTGGCAGGGCCGACCGCGGCCCGCGACCGCTCCCGACGCCGGACCGGAGCCCGACGACGACGAGCTCCACGACCGCGTCGCGGAGCTCTTGGCGCGTGAGCTCGGGGTCGCCGAGCCCGCGACGGACCTGCCCACCGAGGTCACGCCGGCGCGCATCGCCGCCTGGATGACGAACAACCAGTTCAGCTACTTCGTCGACAACGACGGTGACCTGGGCGGGCTGTGGCGCGGACGCCTCTTCTACTTCTTCCTCTTCGGGGAGAAGTCGGAGATCCTCCAGGTACGCGGGCAGTGGCACCGTGAGGTCGCCATCGAGCGGCTCGAGGAGGTGCTCGACGTCTGCAACGAGTGGAACGCCGACCGGATCTGGCCCAAGGCGTACGTCCGCGTCCGCGACAACGGGCGCGTGCACGTGGTCTCCGAGGTGGCCACCGACCTGGAGCACGGCGCGACCGACTCCCAGCTGAGCCAGATGCTGTTCTGCGGCCTGTCGACCGGGAGCATGTTCTTCGACTCCCTGGACGAGCGGTACCCGGACCCGGCGGGGGTGGCGCCGTGAGCGGGCCCGGCTGGCTCCTGCGGGTCCTCGGTGGTCTGCCCAAGCCCACCAAGCACCTGACCGCCGACGACGAGCCGCCGCAGCCGCTGAGCCGCGAGCGCATCGCCGACTACCTGGTCGCACGGGGCTACCGCTTCGTCGTCGACGACGACGGCGACCTCACCGGCACGTGGGACGGCAGCCGCTTCTGGTTCCTGCTGCTGGGCGAGCAGCAGGAGATCCTGCAGGTCCGCGGGCGCTGGCACCGCAGCCTGCAGCTCGACCAGCGGGAGAGCGCCTCGCTGGCCGTCAACGACTGGAACCGCGAGCGCATCTGGCCCAAGGCGTACCTGCGCGAGGAGGAGGGCGTGCTCGCGCTCTACAGCGAGGTGTCCGCCGACTTCGAGCCCGGCGTCACGGACCCCCAGCTGGCCCAGCTCCTCGCCTGCGGGCTGGGCACCGGGGTCCAGATGTTCTCCTCGCTCGAGGCCCTGCTCCCGCGCGACGACACGCTGCCGCCGGACGTGCCGGACAACTAGCGCGTCAGCGCCGCGCGAGCGTCGGCAGACCCAGCGAGACCGGTCCCGCCGGCGCGCCCGTCCCGCACGCGTCGGCGGCACCGCCGTGAGTGTGCTCGTCCTGCCCGGACTGCCGACGCTCCCAGGCGTCGCCGGACGCGGTGCGGCGGACGGCGAAGGTGCCGCCGGTCAGCGCGGAGTCGGCGACCAGGTGGTACGGCGCAGCGTGCGTGACGTCCACGGTGACGAGGTCTCCGGGGCGCGGCGAGTCGCTCGCCTGCAGCGGCACGGCCAGGTGCACCAGGCGGTTGTCCGCGGCGCGCCCCGTCACGCGGTGCGTCGAGCCGTCCTTGCGGCCCTCCGACTCGGCGACGAGCACCTGGACCGTGCGGCCGACCTGGCGCAGGTTCTCCTCCTGCGAGATGCGGTCCTGCAGCGCGGTCAGGCGCAGGAAGCGCTCCTGCACGACGGCCTTGGGCAGCTGGTCGGGCAGGTCGAACGCCGCCGTCCCGGGCCGCGGCGAGTACTGGAACGTGTAGGCCGAGGCGAACCTCGACGCCTCGACCACCCGCAGCGTCTCCGCGAAGTCCTCCTCGGTCTCCCCGGGGAAGCCGACGATGATGTCGGTGGTGATCGCCGCGTCCGGCATGGCGTCGCGGACGCGGTCGAGGATGCCCAGGAACTTGTCCGACCGGTACGACCGGCGCATCGCGCGCAGGATGCGGTCGGAGCCCGACTGCAGCGGCATGTGCAGCTGCGGCATGACGGTCGGCGTCTGCGCCATCGCCGCGATCACGTCGTCCGTGAAGGCCGCCGGGTGCGGTGACGTGAAGCGCACCCGCTCGAGGCCCTCGACGGCACCGACCGCCCGCAGGAGCGAGGCGAACGCGCCCCGGTCCCCGAACTCGACGCCGTAGGAGTTGACGTTCTGCCCCAGGAGCGTGACCTCGATGGCCCCCTGCGCGACGAGCGCCTCGACCTCCGCCAGGATCTCCCCCGGCCGGCGGTCGCGCTCCTTGCCGCGCAGGTGCGGCACGATGCAGAAGGTGCACGTGTTGTTGCAGCCCACGCTGATGGACACCCAGCCGGCGTAGACCGACTCGCGCCGCGTCGGCAGCGTGCTGGGGAAGACCTGCAGCGACTCCTCGATCTCCACCTGCGCGGCGGCGTTGTGCCGCGCCCGCTCGAGCAGGACCGGGAGCACGTCGAGGTTGTGCGTGCCGAACACCACGTCGACCCAGGGCGCCCGCTCGACGATGCCCGCGCGGTCCTTCTGCGCCAGGCAGCCGCCCACCGCGATCTGCATGCCGGGGCGTGCGCGCTTGGTGCCGGCGAGGCGGCCCAGGTTGCCGTACAGCTTGTCGGCTGCGTTCTCGCGGACCGCGCACGTGTTGATGACGATGACGTCCGCGTCCTCCGTGGCGGCGTCGGCGGGGCTGGCCGCGACGTACCCCGCCCGCTCCAGCATCCCGGCCATGTGCTCGGAGTCGTGCACGTTCATCTGGCAGCCGAGGGTCTTCACCAGGTACGTGCGCGCCGCCGCGCCGTCCGGGGTCGGGGCGGGGGCGTCCGGCAGGACGGCGGTGGGCAGGGTCGTCGACATCACCGCCCAGGGTACGGCGCGCGCCGCCTCACCTCTGCGCCCGTGAGGGGCGCTTGAACCTGGCGTTGCCGGACCGTGACCTGGGTCGCTCGCCAGATCGGACGTTCCGCCCTACGTTTTACCAATGGTGGACACCTCAGCCGCACCCGCCGCCCCTGCCGACCGCACCACCGACGCGCTGGTGGAGCTGCGCGGCGTCGACAAGCACTTCGGTCCGCTGCACGTGCTCCAGGACATCGACCTGACGGTCCGGCGCGGCGAGGTCGTCGTCATCATCGGGCCGTCGGGCAGCGGCAAGTCCACGCTCTGCCGGACGATCAACCGGCTCGAGACCATCGACTCGGGGACCATCGAGCTCGACGGTCAGCCGCTGCCGGCCGAGGGGCGGGCGCTCGCCCGGCTGCGCGCGGACGTCGGCATGGTGTTCCAGTCGTTCAACCTCTTCGCGCACAAGACGGTGCTGGAGAACGTCGTGCTCGGTCAGGTCAAGGCCAAGGGCGTCAAGCCCGCCAAGGCACGCCAGATCGCGCTCGAGCTGCTCGAGCGCGTCGGTGTCGCCAACCAGGCCGACAAGCTCCCGGCCCAGCTCTCGGGCGGCCAGCAGCAGCGCGTGGCGATCGCCCGCGCCCTGGCCATGCAGCCCAAGGTCATGCTCTTCGACGAGCCCACCTCCGCGCTCGACCCCGAGATGATCAACGAGGTCCTCGACGTCATGGTCGGCCTCGCCCGCGACGGCATGACGATGATCGTCGTCACCCACGAGATGGGGTTCGCCCGTCGTGCGGCGCACCGCGTCGTGTTCATGGACGGCGGCCAGATCGTCGAGGAGGCCGACCCCGAGACGTTCTTCACGGCGCCGACGAGCGACCGCGCGAAGGACTTCCTGTCCAAGATCCTCACCCACTGAGCCGCACACCCCACCGCACCCGAACCGACACCGCACACCACACAAAGGGGACACACCATGCGTAGAGGACGACTGGTACTCGCACTGGCCGCCGCGGCCACACTGACGCTCGCCGGCTGCTCGAGCGGCGACGGGGACAGCGACACGGACACCGGCTCGGGCAGCGGCTCGAGCGAGAGCAGCAGCGGCGGTGCCGAGGGCACCCTCACGGTCGGCATCAAGTTCGACCAGCCGGGACTGGGCTACCAGGACGGCAGCGAGTACACCGGCTTCGACGTCGACGTGGCCAAGTACGTCGCCGGTGAGCTGGGCTACAGCGAGGACCAGATCGAGTGGGTCCAGGCGCCGTCCGCGCAGCGCGAGACCCTGCTGCAGAACGGTCAGGTGGACATGATCTTCGCCACCTACTCGATCACCGACAAGCGCAAGGAGGTCGTCTCCTTCGCCGGTCCGTACTTCGTCGCCGGTCAGGACCTGCTGGTCGCGGCGGACGACGACTCCATCAGCGGCCCCGAGGACCTCGAGGGCAAGAACCTGTGCTCGGTCACCGGCTCGACCTCCGCGCAGCGGATCAAGGACGAGTACGCCGCGGGCACCAACCTGCTCGAGCAGCCGGGCTACGCCGAGTGCGTGACCGCCCTGACCGCCGGCACGGTCGACGCCGTCACGACGGACGACATCATCCTGGCCGGCCTCGCGGCCATCCCCGCGAACGAGGGCAAGGTCAAGGTCGTCGGCAACCCGTTCTCGGAGGAGAAGTACGGCGTCGGCATCCCGAAGGACAGCGACCAGTGCGAGGCCATCAACGACGCGATCACCAAGATGATCGACGACGGGACCTGGCAGGAGCTGCTGGACAAGAACGTCGGCGCCTCCGGCTACAAGGCGAACGAGGAGCTCAACCCCCCGACGCCGGACGCCTGCGCCTGACCCGCTGACGGACCGGGGGCCCGCGCGCACGTCGCGCGGGCCCCCGATCCTCCCGAGAGCAAGGAGCGTCGGTGGACGACGGCTTCCTCCAGCAGTTCCTGTCGCTGTTCGACGAGTTCGACGTGCCCGCCGCGTTCTGGGTCAACATCCAGCTGACGTTCTACGCCGCGATCCTGGCGCTGATCCTGGGCACGGTGCTCGCCATCATGCGGATCTCGCCTGTGCCGAGCCTGCGCTGGGCGGGGACGACCTACGTGACCCTGCTGCGCAACACCCCGCTCACGATCATCATCGTCTTCTGCGTGCTCGGGCTGTGGGGGCAGCTGGGCGTCACGCTCTCCCCCGACTTCCAGACCAACTTCTTCCGCCTCGCCGTGATCGGCCTGTCCGTCTACCACGCGGCCTTCGTGTGCGAGGCGCTGCGCTCCGGCGTGAACACCGTGCCGCTGGGTCAGGCGGAGGCGGCACGCGCGATCGGCCTGCCCTTCTGGCCGGCCGCACGGTTGATCATCCTGCCGCAGGCCTTCCGGGGCGCGGTCGCCCCGCTGGGCAACGTGCTCATCGCCCTGACCAAGAACTCGACCGTCGCCGCGGCCGGGTCCGTGGCCGAGGCGTCCGGTCTCATGCGGACCATGATCGAGTTCCGGCCCGACGTCATCCTGGCGATCTTCCTGACCTTCGCCCTCGGCTTCGTGATCATCGTGGTCCCGATCGGTCTCGGCACGACCGCACTCTCCCGACGACTGGCGGTGGCCCGATGAGCACCCTGTTCGACGTCCCCGGACCCGTCGCGCGCCGACGGATGGTCTGGGTCAACATCGGCGCGACGGTCGTCGTGGTCGGCATCGGCGTGTGGGTGCTGGCGCGGCTCGGCGCCAAGGGCCAGCTGGACCCGGACCTCTGGACACCGTTCCTGACCGCGAGCCCGTGGACCAACTACCTGCTGCCGGGTCTCAAGCAGACCCTTCAGGCCGCCGGCATCTCGATCGTCACCGCGGGCATCTTCGGCTTCGTGTTCGGCCTCGGCCGACTCTCCCAGGCACGCGCGGTCCGCGCGGTCAGCGGGACGATCGTCGAGTTCTTCCGCGCGGTCCCCGTGCTGCTCATGATGATCTTCTTCTACCTGGGCCTGGGGCAGCTGCGGATCCTCGAGCCGTCCGACGTGCCGCTCGTCGCCGTGGTGCTCGGGCTGACGTTCTACAACGGGTCGGTGTTCGCGGAGCTGGTCCGCTCGGGCGTGCACGGCCTGCCGCGCGGGCAGCGCGAGGCGGCGTTGGCTGTCGGTCTGCGTGACGGGCAGTCGCTGCGTCTGATCGAGGTCCCGCAGGCGCTCATCGCGATGCTCCCGGCGATCGCGAGCCAGCTCGTCGTCATCCTCAAGGACACCGCGCTCGGCGTGATCATCACCTACCCGGAGCTGCTGGACGCCGCCCGGCGCTTCGGCGCCGGCAACGGCAACATCCTGCAGTCGCTCGTCGTCGCCGCGCTGATCTTCATCGTCATCAACTACGGACTGACGCGCGTGGCCGACCTGCTCGCCCGGCGCGTCGGGGGTCGGACGGCCGGGGCTGCGCGGGCCGGCACCCCCGTGCTGGCACCCACCAACGACGCCAGCTGACCGCTCAGCCCGCGGTCGCGCTCGCCCGGATCTCCCGCACGACGGTCACCTTGATCTCGCCGGGGTAGGCCAGGTCGGCCTCGATGTGCCGGGCGATGGCGACGGCGAGCTGCGGCAGCGCGTAGTCGTCGACCTCGGACGGCTCGACCACCACGCGGACCTCGCGTCCGGCGGACATGGCCAGCGCCCGGCGGACCCCGGCGTGCGCTGCCACCAGCTGCTCGAGCTTGTCGATGCGCTCGACGTACTGGTCCAGCTCCTCGCGGCGGGCTCCCGGACGGGCGGCGGAGATCGCGTCGGCGACCTGGACCAGGACGGCCTCGACCGTCTCCGGCGGGACCTCCTCGTGGTGCGCGGCGATCGCGTTGACCACGGTCGCCGACTCGCCGTGCCGCCGCGCGAGGTCCGCGCCGACGGTCGCGTGCGTGCCGGGAACCTCGGCCGTGAGGGCCTTGCCGATGTCGTGCAGGAACGCTCCCCGCCGGCTGACCTCGACGTCGGCGCCCATCTCCGCGGCCAGGGCCGCCGCCAGCTGCGCGGTCTCGACCAGGTGCTCGAGCACGTTCTGGCCGTAGGACGTCCGCAGACGGAGCCGGCCGAGCGTGGTGACGAGCGTCGGGTGCAGACCGCCGACACCCGCGCGCTCGGCGGCGTCGTGGCCGGCCGCGTCCGTGCGTTCCTGCGCCCCGGCCAGAGCCTCGGCGTACGCCTGCTCGATGCGCTGCGGGTGGATCCGGCCGTCCGCCATGAGGGCCTCGAGCGCGACCTGCGCGACCTCGCGGCGCTCGGTGTCGAAACAGGACAGGACCACGGAGTCCGGCTGGTCGTCCACCAGCACGTTCACGCCGGTCAGCGCCTCGAAGGACCGGATGTTGCGGCCCTCCTTGCCGATGATGCGGCCCTTCATCTCGTCCGACGGCAGCGGCAGGACCGCGAGCGCCGACTGCGTGCTGGTGGGCACCGCGAGCCGCTGGACCGCGGTCGCGACGATGCGCCGCGCCCGTGCCTCGGACGTCTTGCGCGCCTGCGCCTCCGCTCGCCGCACCTGCGCGGCCGCGTCGTTCTGCGCCTGGTCGGCGATCCGTCGGGTCAGCTCCGCCCGGGCGTCGTCCACGCTCAGCCCGGTCACCGACTCCAGCTCTGCGCGTGCGGCGCGCTCCGCGGCCTCCACACGCTCCGCGGCGTCCCGCTCGGCCTGCTGCGCGCGCTGCGCCGCATCCCGCTCGGCGGACTCGAGGAGTCGGGTGGCGGCACGCTGTGCCTCCGACGCGGCCTCCACCGCCGACCGTGCGCGGCGCTCCAGGTCCTCGACCTCGGCCCGGTCCGCCGCGACGGACCGCTCCCGCTCGCCCAGGCGCCGCTCACGCCGCTCGACGTCCGACAGCAGGGCGCGGGCCTCGTCCTTGATGGAGGCGACGTCCTCGGCCGCCCGCGCACGCTGCTGACCGGCCTCGCGGCGGGCGACGAGGACGAGCACGAGGGCGACCAGACAGGCGCCGAGCAGCCCCACGACCGTGGCGATGGCGCCTGCGTCCACGTCATCCTCCTGGTCCGGGTCCTGCACGAGCGCACCGGTCCCGGTGCGCATCGGGCCATTGTCGCCCACCGGGCGGCCCGTTCGGACGCACTGTCGGCGCGCGCGCCGACAGTGTCCGGTCTGCGGGGATCAGTGCGACCGATCGCCCGAGTGCCAGCTGCCCACGCGCATCGGTCAGGTCTCGGGGTCGAGCTCGTCCAGCGCGTCGGCGTCCTGCTGGGCCAGCTCCTCGCGGATCAGCCGGGAGACCAGACCGGGTGGGTAGCCCTTGCGCCCGAGGGCGGCGAACGTGCGCCGCGACCGCGTCTGCGCGTCCAGTCCCGCGGTGGACGCCAGCTTGCGACGCACCAGAGCCCGCGCGGCCGACTCCTCGTCCTGTGGCTCCACCTGCTCGAGCGCGGCGCCGGCCAGCTCGTCGTCGATCCCGCGCCGCCGGAGCTCGACGGCGATCGCGCGCCGGGACAGCCCACGCTCCGCGTGCCGCGTGCGGACGACCATCCGGGCGTACTCGGCGTCGTCGATCAGCCCGACCTCGGTGAACCGGTCCAGCACGCGATCGGCGACCTCCTCGGGCACCTCCTTGCGAGCCATCGCCTCGGCCAGCTGCGCCCGGCTGCGCGCCGAGGAGGTCAGCAGCCGCAGCGCGATCGCCCGCGCCACGGACTCCTGGTCCGGCTCCTCGTCCTGCGCGGCTGCACCCGTCGGGGGCGGCTCGGTGCCGAACCGCCCCCGACGTCGGCTCCCGCCGGTCATGCGACTGCTCAGAAGTCCACGGCGGGCACGACGTCCGCCGGGGCGTCGACCTGCGCGCCGATGCCGAGCTTCTCCTTGATCTTCTTGTCCAGCTCGTTGGCCAGGTCCGGGTTGTCCCGCAGGAACGAGCGGGCGTTCTCCTTGCCCTGCCCCAGCTGGTCGCCCTCGTACGTGTACCAGGCACCCGACTTGCGCACGAAGCCGTGCTCCACGCCCATGTCGATCAGGCTGCCCTCGCGGGAGATGCCGACGCCGTAGAGGATGTCGAACTCCGCCTGCTTGAAGGGCGGCGCCATCTTGTTCTTCACGATCTTCACGCGGGTCCGGTTGCCGACCGCGTCGGTGCCCTCCTTGAGGGTCTCGATGCGCCGGATGTCCATGCGCACCGAGGCGTAGAACTTCAGCGCCTTGCCACCCGTCGTGGTCTCGGGCGAGCCGAAGAACACGCCGATCTTCTCGCGCAGCTGGTTGATGAAGATGGCCGTGGTGCCGGACGAGTTGAGGGCACCGGTGATCTTGCGCAGCGCCTGCGACATGAGGCGGGCCTGGAGGCCGACGTGGCTGTCTCCCATCTCGCCCTCGATCTCCGCCTTGGGCACGAGGGCCGCGACCGAGTCGATGACCACGATGTCGATGGCGCCGGAGCGGATCAGCATGTCCATGATCTCGAGCGCCTGCTCGCCGGTGTCCGGCTGGGAGACCAGGAGCGCGTCGGTGTCCACACCGAGCTTCTTGGCGTACTCGGGGTCGAGCGCGTGCTCCGCGTCGATGAACGCGGCGATGCCGCCCGCGCGCTGGGCGTTGGCCACCGCGTGCAGGGCGACCGTCGTCTTGCCCGAGGACTCCGGGCCGTAGATCTCGACGACGCGGCCGCGGGGAAGCCCGCCGATGCCGAGCGCGACGTCGAGCGCGATGGACCCGGTGGGGATGACCTCGACCGGGGCACGCCCGTCGTCGCCGAGGCGCATGATCGATCCCTTGCCGAACTGGCGGTCGATCTGGCTGAGTGCGGCCTCGAGGGCCTTGGCACGATCCTGGGGTGCGGGCATGTCCGACCTCGTCTGTCTCGGGCAGCGGCTGCTGCGGTACGGGGGCTGGTCTCGTTGCGAGCGACGCTATGTCCGACCACTGACATCCCGACCGTCCCGCCACCTCGCCCGGGTCCCGGCGGCTGCCGGAGGGGGCTGTGGGCGGGTCGGTCGTCCACCCGCACGCACGACTCTAGCCGAACAGATGTTCGATGCCCGCGACACGCCGTCAGCGTGTCGCGGACAGCTCGATCTGCTCCCCTGGCGCCACCACGTGCACCTGCATGCCCGGTGCGACACGGGCCGCGGCGTGCGCGAACGCCGGCCCGGCGCGGTCCATCCACCCCGGCGGAAGTCGTCGCGACACGGGTGCGTGCAAGGTGCCCCAGTGCACCGGGAGCGCTGCCCGCGCCCCGACGCTCACGCACGCCCGCGCCGCCTGACCCGCGTCCATGTGCCCGCCCGACAGCCGCGGGCCCCAGCCGCCGACGGGCACGAGCGCGAGGTCGATGGGTCCGCCCGCGAGCGCCGGGATGTCCGCCATCGCAGCGAACGGCGCCGTGTCCCCGGCGAACCAGACCCGGAACGAGTCGCTGACCACGAGGAACCCGTGCGTCGAGTTGGGCCGGTGCGGCATGGGCCGGTGGACGTGCACGGCGGGGACCAGGCGCAGGCGCACGTCGGACCCCGGCACGGTCCACCACCGCGTGTCCGTGAGGCCGACCGCACCGGCGACGCCCCGGCCGCGCAGCCAGCGGGCGTTGGCCGGCGCGCTGAGGACGGGCACGTCACCGAGCAGGCGCAGCGACCCGAGCTCGGCGTGGTCGTGGTGCAGGTGCGACAGGAGCACGGCGTCGGCACCCTGCCAGTCCTCGCGCCGCGGTGCGGCCCCCCGGCGGCGCAGCAGTCCTGCGTGCCGCAGCAGCAGGGGGTCGGTGAGCAGCCGGACCCCGCCGACGTCGAGCACGGCGCTCGCGTGACCCAGCCACCGGACCTTGAGCGTCATGGCCGCAGCCCCGCGGCCTCCGCCCACCGGACCAGCTGCTCGTGCACCGTCTCGGCCCCGACCAGGATCTCCTCGTCACCGACGCGCTCGCGCAGCTCGTCGGCCATCGCCCAGCGCGTCGGGTGCAGCAGCAGGGCGCGGTTCTGCGCCCCCCCGATGCCGCCGTGCGAACCCACCTGGCCCTCGAACGCGTGCACGTGGCCGCGGTCGGTCACGGTGGAGACGAGCAGGAGGTCCCCGGTGTGCGGCAGCCGGGCGGCGCGCAGCAGGTCTGCCCGCCCCCGCGGGCCGTACGGGAGCAGCGGGTCCTCGCCCTCCGGCTCGGCGCCGTCCTTCTCGAGCAGGACCAGGCCGCGCGGCCCGATGGCCACCAGCCCGTCCGCCTCGGTGTCGACGACGACGACACCCACCCCGGGCCGCGCCGCGAGACCCGTGACCAGCCCTGGCCAGCGTTGCTGCAGCTCGTCGAGCATCAGCCGGTGCGGGACCTGCGGGAACCAGACCAGGCCCAGGTTCCCCGAGCCCACCGTGACCACGTCGGGCAGGTCGTCACCCGTGGCCGGCTGCTTGGGGCGACCCTGGTCCGGGCCCAGCACGGTCGAGCCGCGGGACAGGTTCAGCGCACTGTTGACCAGGGCGTTGAGCAGCCCCCAGTCCTCGCCGGTGCTGCTCTCCACGCCCTGCGCCGGCTCGGCCATGAGCGCCCGGACCGAGTCGAGCAGCGTCTCTCCCCCGAGCTGCTCGTAGGTGGCGCCCAGCGCCTGGCCGTGGTCGGAGAGCACGACGATCTCGTAGTCGCGCGGCGCCACGGCCACCACGCGCTCGAGCGTGCCGAGCACCCGGTCCAGCCCCTCGAGCGAGCGCAGGGACTCCGGACGCGTGGGCCCGGCGTGGTGCGCGATCTCGTCGTAGTCGACGAGGTCGACGTAGATGGTGGGCGCCCCGCGCAGCAGCGCCTCGGCGACCAGCGACGTGTTCAGGTCCCGCAGGAGCACGTTGGTGATGCCGCGCAGGACGACGTACCAGCCGGCGCGCGAGATCCGCGGCTCCACGTCGCGCACCCGCTGGCGGTGGGCCTGGTACAGCTCCTTGAGCATCTCGCCGACGGACAGGCTGACCGCGCGGGCCAGCACGAACGGGCTGGCGAAGAACCGCACGTAGGCCGGCCCCGGACCCAGCCCGCCGTCCTTGCCCTTGCTGCGCGACCGGCTCATCACGACGAACGCCGTGGCGGCGTCGCCGGAGAACATGGTGGACACCGCCGTGCCGCCGCCTGCCAGCAGCCCCTTGCCCGTGGTGAGCCGCTGCTCCACCAGCGCGGCGTCCTCCGGGTGGTTGGTCACGACGAGCCGGCCCAGGTCGCGGTCCCACCAGCGGAAGGCGGGGATCTGCGACGAGTCGCCGTGCAGCAGGCCCGCCTGGCTCGCCGGCGTCGTCGACGGGATGCGGGCCCACCAGCGCTCCAGCGCGTGGCTCCCGGTCGTCATCCACCGCTGCACGTTGGGCGCCAGCCCCGCCTCGATGGCCTCCCGGAGCACCGGCTCCGCGACCCCGTCCAGCTGCACGACGAGCATCCCGGCGGCCCGTGGCTCCCCCGGTGCCGGCGCCTGGACCCCCTCGCGGCGCGCCTGGCGCCGCGCCCGCCGGACGAGGTCCGAGACCACGTAGTCGCTGTTGCCGGCGCCGATCGCCCACCGGCCGACCGCCATGACGATCGACGCCAGCACCAGGACGCCGAGCACGGACCACACGTCGTCGATCGCGAACCCGGGCACGAAGGCGAGCGCGAGCCACAGCACGCCGACCTGCGCGAGCAGCCCGAGGCCGAGCGCGAGCACCGCGCTCCCGCGCCGGGCCAGGAACCGCAGCGGTGCGCGCAGCACCAGGTCGCCGAGCGCGACGACCACGGCCGCGGCCAGGACGGCCGCGACGTCGAGCGTCCCGGTCCCGTCCACGATCGCGAGCGCGACGGCGAGGCCGAGCGCGGTGGTCACCAGGGTCAGTGCCGCCTCGCCGAGGTCTCGCAGGGTGGGCATCCAGCGCGGGGCGCGCACGTCGCTCGGCGAGACCATCGCGGTCCTCCTAGACCCGGGGCGGTGCCGGGCGGCGGGTGTCGCCGCCCCAGCGTTCGGTGTCGGGGATGTCGAGCTCGTCGCAGAGCGCGTGCCACACGGTCCGCGGCTCGACGCCGGCGTCGAGCGCCTGGACCGCCGTCCGCTGGTCCAGGCCCCGCAGGACGAGCTCGCGCGTCAGCTCCCGGCCGTGGGCGTTGCCCAGCACCTCGTCCACCAGCAGCCAGAACTCTCGTAACCTCACGGGCCTACCCTGCCACCCCCGGGGGCGCGCAGGTGTGGGTGGTGGCAGACACAATGTCCGGGTGGTGCTCGACCGCTTCTCCGAACCGACCCGGACCTGGTTCACCGGTGCGTTCGCCGAGCCCACGGCCGCGCAGCTGGGCGCCTGGACCGCCGTCGCGGGGGGTGACCACGCGCTCGTCGTCGCGCCCACCGGCTCCGGCAAGACGCTGGCCGCCTTCCTCTGGGCGCTCGACGGCCTGCTGACCGACCAGCGTCCCGACGACCCGGTCGAGCGGTGCCGCGTGCTGTACGTCTCGCCGCTCAAGGCCCTGGCCACCGACGTCGAGCGGAACCTGCGCTCGCCGCTGGTCGGCATCCGGCAGGCGGCCACGCGACTCGGCCGTGAGCTGCCCGAGGTCGCGGTCGGCATCCGCACGGGCGACACGCCGCCCGCCGAGCGGCGCGCCTTCGCGACGAAGCCGCCGGACATCCTCATCACCACGCCGGAGTCGCTCTACCTGGTGCTCACCTCGGGTGCGCGCGCGGGGCTGGCCGGAGTTCGCACGGTGATCATCGACGAGATCCACGCCGTCGCGGGCACCAAGCGCGGCGCCCACCTGGCGCTGTCGCTGGAGCGCCTCGACGCCCTGCTCGACCAGCCCGGCGGACCCGGCCCGGCGCAGCGCATCGGCCTGTCGGCGACGGTCCGACCCGTCGACGCGGTGGCCGAGTTCCTCGGCGGCGCACGTCCGACGACGGACCGCGGGCGCGCCGTCCAGGTGGTGCAGCCGCCGTCCGACCAAGCAGATCGTCGTCGACGTCGTCGTGCCCGTCCCGGACCTGTCGGACCTGCGCGGCACCGACGTCACCCCGGACGACCTGGACCTGTCCGGTGCGGCTGCGGGCACCCTGCCGCGGCCGTCCATCTGGCCGCACGTCGAGGAGCGCGTGGTCGACCTCGTGGCGGACCACCGCTCGACCCTCGTCTTCACGAACTCCCGCCGGGGCGCCGAGCGGCTCACCGCCCGGATGAACGAGGTCTGGGCCGAGCGCGCGGGGCAGGACGTCCCCGACCCGGCGACGCTCCGGGCGGCGGCGGTGCCCGCGCAGTCGGGGACCGCGGTCGGTGTCGACACCCGGGACGCGGCGACCATCCTGGCCCGTGCGCACCACGGGTCCATGAGCCGGGCCGAGCGCACCCGGACCGAGTCGGAGCTCAAGGCCGGGCTGCTGCCCGCGGTCGTGGCCACCAGCTCGCTCGAGCTCGGCATCGACATGGGCGCCATCGACCTGGTGGTCCAGGTGGGGTCCCCGCCGTCGGTGGCCAGCGGCCTGCAGCGCGTGGGCCGCGCGGGTCACCAGGTCGGCGCGGTGTCCCGCGGGATCGTGTTCCCGACCTTCCGCGGGGAGCTGGTGCCGGCGGCCGTGACCGCGCAGCGGATGCGCGACGGTGCGCTGGAGGCGATGCGCGTCCCGCGCAACCCGCTCGACGTGCTCGCGCAGCAGATCGTCGCGATGGTCGCGGTCGAGGACTGGTCGCTCGAGGACCTGGCGACCGTGGTGCGCCGGGCGGCGCCGTTCTCCGGGCTGGGCGAGGCCACGCTGCGCGCCGTCCTGGACATGCTGGCCGGTCGCTACCCCAGCGAGGAGTTCGCCGAGCTGCGGCCCCGGCTGGTGTGGGACCGCGTGCGGGACGTCCTCAGCGGTCGCCCGGGTGCGCTGCGGCTCGCGGTCACCAGCGGCGGCACCATCCCCGACCGCGGCCTGTACGGCGTCTTCCTCGCGGGCAGCGCGACCACCAGCGACGTCCCGGTCGATGCCGAGCGCTCCGGTGGGACCGTGCGCGGCGGCAAGCGGGTGGGCGAGCTCGACGAGGAGATGGTCTACGAGTCCCGCGTCGGGGACATGTTCACGCTCGGGTCCAGCACGTGGCGCATCGACGACATCACGCCGGACCGCGTGCTGGTCACGCCCGCGCCGGGCGTCCCCGGCCGGCTGCCGTTCTGGAAGGGTGACGCGCCCGGCCGGCCCGCCGAGCTGGGGCAGGCCATGGGCGCGTGGGTCCGCGAGCTGGCCGCGCTGCCGGCCGACGCCGCCCGCACCCGCGTCGAGGCCGCGGGGCTCGACCCGTGGGCCGCCGACAACCTGCTGGCGTACCTGACCGAGCAGCGCGAGGCGACGGGCGAGCTCCCGTCCGACACCGTGCTGGTGGTCGAGCGGTTCCGCGACGAGCTGGGCGACTGGCGCGTCGTCCTGCACTCCCCGTACGGCGCCCGCGTGCACGCGCCCTGGGCCATCGTCATCGGCGCGCGGCTGCGCGAGCGCTACGGGGTCGACGCCGCCGCGATGCACTCCGACGACGGCATCGTCCTGCGCCTGCCCGACATGCTCGACGGCGGCGACTCGCTCGGCGTCGACGACCCCTGGGCCGAGTCGACCGGGCCGGCGATCGACCTGGCGGACCTGCTGATCGAGGCCGACGAGGTGCTGGACGCGGTCAAGGCGGAGCTCGGCTCGTCGGCGATGTTCGGCGCGCGGTTCCGGGAGGCGGCCAGCCGCGCGCTGCTGCTGCCCCGGCGCCGCCCGGACCGCCGCCAGCCGCTGTGGCAGCAGCGTCAGCGCTCCGCGCAGCTGCTCTCCGTGGCGGCTGCCTACCCCGACTTCCCGATCCTGCTCGAGGCCGTGCGCGAGTGCCTGCAGGACGACTTCGACACCGAGGCGCTGACCACCCTCATGCGCGACGTCGCCGCGCGGCGCGTGCGCGTCGTCGAGGTCACCACGACGCAGCCCTCGCCGTTCGCCCAGTCGCTGCTGTTCGGCTACACCGCGCAGTTCCTCTACGACGGCGACGCGCCGCTCGCCGAGCGCCGCGCAGCGGCACTGACCCTCGACCCGACGCTGCTCGCCGAGCTGCTGGGCCAGGGCGGCGAGTCGCAGCTGGCGGACCTGCTCGACCCGGACGCCGTGGTCCGCACCGAGGCGGAGCTGAGCGGTCGGGCGCCCGACCGGCAGGCCGGCACGCTCGAGCAGCTGGCCGACGCCGTCCGTCGTCACGGGCCGCTGACCGCGGACGAGCTCGCCGAGCGGGTCTCACCCGACGTGCGGGACCAGGTCCCGGCATGGTTGGCCGACCTGGAGAGCGCCCGACGTCTGATCCGCGTCCGGCTCGGCGGGGTCCCGCCCGAGCGCGCCGAGCAGTGGGCGGCCATCGAGGACGCGGGCCGGCTGCGGGACGCCCTCGGCGTCGCCCTGCCGGTGGGCGTGCCGGAGGTCTTCACCGAGGTCGTGCCGGACCCGGTGGGTGACCTGCTGCGCCGGCACGCCCGCACGCACGGCCCGTTCACGGCCGCGCAGGCCGCCGCCCGGTTCGGCTGGGGCGTCGCCGTGGTGACCGAGACGCTCCGCCGGCTCGAGGGGCGGGGGGTCCTGGTGCAGGGCCGGCTGCGCCCGGACGTCCTGGGCGGCACGGGCGACGAGTTCTGCGACGCGGACGTGCTGCGGACGCTGCGCCGGCGGTCGCTGGCCGCGCTGCGCGCCGAGGTCGAGCCCGTACCGCCGCAGGCGCTCGGCGTCTTCCTTCCGCGCTGGCAGGGCGTCCAGCCGGTCGGCCGGTCCGGACGCGGCTCGGCCACCGGCACGCTGCGCGGCGTCGACGGTGTGGCGCGCGTGGTCGAGCAGCTCGCCGGAGCCGTGGTGCCGGCGTCCGCCCTGGAGACCCACGTGCTACCGGCACGGGTCACCGACTACAGCCCCGCGATGCTCGACGAGCTCACCGCCGCCGGCGAGGTCGTGTGGGCCGGTCACGGCGCGCTCGCCGGCCACGACGGGCTGATCTCCGTGCATCCGGCCTCCGTCGCGGACCTCACGCTGCGCCCCGCCGAGGCCGTGCCCGACACCCCCCTGCACTCCGCCCTGCTCGAGGCCCTCGCCGGGGGTGGGGCCTGGTTCCTCGGCGCGCTCACCGAACGCGTCCGTCAGCTGCGCCCCGACGACGCGTCGCCCACCCAGTCCGAGGTCGCCGACGCAGTCTGGGACCTGGTGTGGACCGGGCACGTCACCAACGACGGTCTCGCTCCCCTGCGCGCGTGGCTGGGCAGCGGCAGCACCGCCCACCGCACGCGCGCCGCCACCCCGCGCGGACGACCGCTGCGTCCGCGGCTGGGCCTGCGCGCGGCGGTGCAGCTGGCCGGTGACCCCGGGACTCGGTCGGCGTCGCTCGGGCTCAACGGTGCTGCGAGCGGCGGCCGCTGGTCGCTGCTGCCCGGGCGGGAGCCCGACCCGACCCTGCGCGCGCACGCGCTCGCCGCCCAGCTGCTCGACCGGCACGGCATCCTCACGCGCGCGGTGGCGCCGGCCGAGGGCATCGGTGCGCGCTTCACCGACGTGTACCGCGTGCTGTCCGCGCTGGAGCAGGGCGGGCAGGTGCGTCGCGGCTACTTCGTCGAGCGGCTCGGCGGCTCGCAGTTCGCGCTGCCCGGCGCGGTCGACCGGCTCCGGGTGGACGCCCAGGTGGTCGAGCGGTCCACGGACGAGCAGGCCACCGCGGAGCTGCAGGTGGTCGTCCTCGCCGCCACGGACCCCGCCAACCCGTACGGGGCCTCGCTGCCCTGGCCGGCTCCGGGACCGGCCGACGACGGCGCGTCGAGCGGTCACCGACCGGGTCGCAAGGCCGGTGCGCTCGTCGTCCTCGTCGACGGCGCGCTCGTGCTCTACCTGGAGCGAGGTGGTCGCACGGTGCTGACCTTCACGGCCGAACGCTCCGTGCTGACCGCCGCGGCCGAGGGGTTGGCGACGACCGCGCGCACCCGGCACACCGGTCGGCTGACGATCGTGCGGGTGGACGGTGTCGAGGTGCTCGCGGGTGCGCTGCAGAGCCCCCTCGGACAGGCCCTGGTGGCGGCCGGGTTCGCCGCGACCCCGCGTGGGCTGCGACTGCGGAGCTCGTCATGACCTGTCGTCCGCGGTCGGTGCGGTCACGTGCCTGAGGGAGACGTGCTGCGTCGCACGGCCCAGCGGTTCGAGCTCGCCCTCGCCGGGAAGGTGCTGGTGCGCTCGGACCTGCGGTGGCCGACCGCAGCCACCGTCGACCTGGTCGGCTGCACGGTGCTGGGCACCCGGTCCTACGGCAAGCACCTGCTCACCCGGTTCGACGACGGCCGCACGCTGCACACGCACCTGCGCATGGAGGGCTACTGGCGGGTCGCCCGCACCGGTTCGCCCGACGCTGCGGCGCGCTCACCGCACGTCCGCGCGGTGCTGGCCACCCAGGACTGGACGACCGTCGGCTACCACCTGGGGATGCTCGACGTGGTGCGGACGCGCGACGAGCACACGCTCATCGGCCACCTCGGACCGGACATGCTGGCCGAGACGTTCGACGAGGAGGAGGCCCTGCGCCGGTGGGCGGCACGCACGGCGACGCCCGTGGCGGAGGTCCTGCTCGACCAGACGGTCACCGCGGGGATCGGCACGATCTTCGCCGCGGAGTCGTTGTTCGCGGAGCGGATCTGGCCGTGGACGCCCGCCGATCAGGTTCGCGATCCCGCGCGGCTGCTCGCCGTCGCCCGTCGGCAGCTGCAGCGCTCCGTCACGGACGGCCGACCGCCGGGGCACGTCCACGGCCGGCTGCGGCAGCCGTGCCACCGATGCGGCACACCGATCTCGGTCGGCCAGGCGCGCAAGCCGCCGATGGAGCGTCCGATCTTCTACTGCGCGCGCTGCCAGGCCGATCGGCCCGCCCGCTGAAGCCCCGTGGCGCCACCCACCCGGCCGGGCGGGACGAGGCGCGCCCCGGACGCGCAACGGTCCGCGGACCGAAGTCCACGGACCGTGCAGTGGGACGCCGGGCAGCGCAGCCCGTCGTCGCGGCGCCGTCGTGGCAGCCGCCGACCGGACGAACCGTCCAGTCCTCGATGGATGGCCTCACGGCCACCTGGTCAGCCGATGGAGGCGAGCTCCGACCGCGATCGCGCCCACCCGAAGTCGGTGCCACCGGCGACCGACGCCGCGAGGTCCGCGGGCACCGTGTCGGGGATCAGCAGACCCTCGGCCACAGCGACCCGGTCGCTGACCTCACGCAGGACGAGCGACATCGGGACGTCGAGCGCCTCGCAGATGCTGTTGAGCAGCTCCGACGACGCCTCCTTCTGACCCCGCTCCACCTCGCTCAGATACCCGAGCGAGACCCGGGCCGCTGACGACACCTCGCGCAGGGTGCGCCCCTGGCGCTGTCGCGCGTCCCGCAGCACGTCGCCGATCTCTCGACGGAGTACAACCATTCGGGCTCCCCCTCTCGCGTCACGAGCCACACCGGGCACCGCGGTCCTCACCGGACCCGGCACCACGGCACCTCTTGCTGCTGGACCGTCTGTTACCGGTCCACCTGTCACAGAACCCGACTGCCCCTTGCTCGGGAGGATTCCACCGTACCTTGCACCGCCGACACGGGCTGGCATGCGTCGTGCCGGGGGTCGAGTGCTCATCACGCTGGTTCCAACGATGTCGTACCCCGCAGTGTTCCCGTTCGGGGGACGCCGAGCACGTCGCAGCGACGAGATTCACCCCGATCGGCGCACGACCTGCAGGGCCAGCGCCAGGACCGCCTCGACGCTCGCGGCCCGGATCGCGCCGCGGTCGCCCGCGAGGTGCAGCGAACGCACCGTCGTGCCTTCGGGCGTCGACACGGCGACGTGCACCGTGCCGGGCGCGTGGCCGTCCTGCGGGTCGGGCCCGGCGACCCCCGTCGTCGCCAGGCCGACGTCCGCGCCGAGGCGGGACCTGGCGCCGGCGGCCATCTGTGCGGCGACGTCGGGGTCGACCGCGCCCCTCGCGGCCAGCAGCGCGGGGTCGACGTCCAGGACGGTGCCCTTCAGCTCCGTCGCATACGCCACGACCGCACCGCGCAGCACGGCTGACGCCCCGGGTACCTCGACCAGGGCGGCGCAGACGAGCCCGCCGGTCAGCGACTCGGCGATACCCAGCGTCCAGCCGCGTCCGGCCAGGAGCGCCAGCAGGTCCGACGCGGGCGACACGGTCAGAGCCCGGCCGCGGGGGGCCGGCTCGCCGCCCGGCGGATCTGCACGCCCGTGCGCGCGTAGTCCAGCCCGGTCACCACGGTGACCAGGACCGCGGCACCCATGAGGACCGCGGCGAGCACGGAGACGGCCTGCGGCAGCTGGTCGAGCGGCAGCAGGTACAGCCCGATCGCCACGGACTGCAGGACCGTCTTGAGCTTGCCGCCTCGGGAGGCCGGCAGGACGACGTAGCGCAGCAGGACGATCCGCATGGCGGTGATGCCCAGCTCGCGCACGAGGATCACCACGGTCACCCACCACGGCAGGTCGCCGAGCCACGAGAGCAGCACCAGCGCCGTGCCGATGAGCACCTTGTCCGCGATCGGGTCGAGGAGCTTGCCCAGGTCGGTGACCTGCCCGGAGCGGCGGGCCAGCCAACCGTCCAGGCGGTCGGTCAGCGCGGCGACGGCGAAGAGGCCGGTGGCGACGAGCCGGCCGGTGGTGCTGTGCCCTCCGTCGACCAGGAGCGCCCACGCGAAGAACGGCACCAGCGCGATGCGCAGCACCGTGAGCACGTTCGCCAGGTTCCAGGCGGAGGGCACGGCGTCGACCACCCGGACAGCCTAGAGGGGCCCGGGAGGTGCCCCGACCACCGACTACAGTCCTCGGGTGACCCGCCACGCCCGCGCCGGTCGACGCTCGCCCCTGGTGGTCGTCCTGGCCATCACCCTGCTGCTCGTCGCGAGCCTCACGGCCGTCGCGGCGGCGCTAGAGCCGTGGAACCACGCCGAGGCCGCTGGTCCGGGGACCGACGCGTCCGTCGGTGCCACCTCGCCCGGCACGCCGACCCCCACACCGACGCCCACCGCCGACCCCGACGCCACGTTCTCCATCGTCGCCGCGGGCGACGTCCTGCCGCACCTGCCGGTGGTCGCCGACGCGCGCACGGGCGCCGGCGCGTACGACTTCGGCCGGGTGCTGGGGCCGATGGACCCGTGGATCAGCGGGGCGGACCTGGCGCTGTGCCACCTCGAGGTGCCGGTGACGCCGCCCGGCACCTCGCCGAGCGGCTACCCGCTGTTCGCGGCACCGCCCGACATCGCGACGGGCCTGTCCGACCAGGGCTGGGACGGCTGCTCGACGGCCTCCAACCACTCCGTGGACCGCGGCTACGCGGGCGTGTCGACGACCTTGGACACGCTCGACGCCGCCGGTCTCGGGCACGACGGGACGGCGCGCAGCGCCCAGGAGCAGGCACAGCCCCAGCTCTACCGGCTCGAGCGCGCGGGCCGGACCTTCACCGTCGCGCACATCGCGGCGGCGTACGCCACCAACGGGATGCCGGTCGACGCCGACAAGCCCTGGTCGGTCAACCTCATCGACGTCCCCGCGATGGTGGCGCAGGCCACCGCGGCCCGCGCCGCCGGCGCGGACCTGGTGATCGCCAGCGTGCACTGCTGCGTCGAGTACCGGACGGAGCCGACGCCGGAGCAGGTCCAGATCGACCAGGAGCTGGCCGACTCGGGCGTCTTCGACCTCGTCATCGGGCACCACGCCCACGTCCCGCAGCCCGTGGTGCACCTCGAGGGAGGGCCGCGCGGCGAGGGCATGTGGGTGGCGTACGGGCTGGGCAACTACGTGTCCAACCAGGACGGCGACTGCTGCGTGCCGGAGACGTCGTCCGGACTGCTGCTCACCGCGCACGTCGAGGCCACGGGAGCGTTCCCGGCGCGGGGAGAGCCCGCCGGGCCCGCACGCGTCACCGGCGTGGAGTGGACACCGATCACGGTGGACCGGCTCGGGGGCCACGAGGTCCACGCCCTGGTCGACATCCCCGGCGGGACGAGCACGCTGAGCGCCGCGCAGGTGGCGCAGCGGACCGCGGCGGTGGTCGCCGCCGCAGGGCCCGACGCCCCCGAGCGCACCGAGCCGATGACCCCGACCGGTCCCCCGGCCGTCGTCGTGCCCCGCGTCAGCGGCTGATGTCCCCCGGCTGCGCGCTGCCGTAGAGCCAGCCCTGCCCGTAGCGCCACCCGTTGCGGTGCAGGTACTCCGCCTGCTCCTCGTGCTCGATGCCCTCGGCGATCGTCACCATGGCCAGCTCGCGCGCGAGCGCTCCGAGCGCCCGGGCGACCTTGCCGGCCGTGGGGTCCTCGGGGATGCCCGACGTGAACGACATGTCGAGCTTCACGCCCGCCACGGGCAGGTCGCGCAGGTAGGACAGCGGCGAGACGCCCGTGCCGAAGTCGTCCAGCAGGATCGGCACGCCGGCCGCGGACAGCTGGGTCAGCTCGTGCCGGATCCGCGTGCCCGACGCGACGAGCGACGACTCGATGAGCTCCACGACGATGCGGCCCGCCGTCAGCCGGTGCCGCGAGATCTCGGCCAGGAGCGTCGTCGCGAACTCCCCGTCGCCCAGCTGGTCGGCCGACACGTTCACCGACACCCACCGCGTCCGGTCCTCCAGCGAGGCGACGAACTCGACGACGCGCGTGGCCACCAGCTGCCCCAGCGCGACGGACATGCCGGCCTCCTGGATGAGCGACAGGAACGACGCCGGCAGGAGCAGCCCGCGCTGGGGGTGCTCCCAGCGCACCAGCGCCTCGTAGCCCACCACGCGCGCGTCGGACAGGTCCACGATCGGCTGGTAGTGGACCACGAGCTGGTCCCCGGCGATCGCCGCGGCGAGCTCCCGGTGCAGGTCGGACGCGGTGCCCATCGTCATCGACGGCTCGTAGACCTCGGTGCGCCCCCGGCCCAGCCCCTTGGCCCGGTACAGGGCCGCGTCCGCCGCCGCGAGGAGTCCCGGCGCGCCACCGTCGATCGACTCCGGGTCGGCGAGCGCGATGCCGATGCTGGCCGCGACCGCGAGCCGCCGACGAGCCACCCGGACCGGCTCACGCAGGCCCGCGTGGATCGCCGCGGCGACCTCGAACACCGCGCGGGGTCCGTCGAGGTCCTGCACGACCACCACGAACTCGTCACCGCCCAGCCGCGCCACGGTCCCGCGGCGTGCGGTGGCGGCGCGCAGGACGCCCGCGACGTGCACGAGCACCTCGTCGCCCGCCGCGTGCCCGTACCGGTCGTTGATCTCCTTGAACCCGTCCAGGTCGCAGGCCAGCACCGCGACGCGGTCCACGACGCCGGGCTGCTCGAGCACCGACTGCAGGACCTCCTGCAGCAGCGTGCGGTTCGCCAGCCCGGTCAGCGGGTCGTGCATCGCGCGGTGCGTGAGCATCTCGGCCTGGAGCCGCGACTCGGTGGAGTCGCGCACCTGGACGACGAAGTGGTCGGGCTCCCCGGTCGGCGTGCGGACCAGGGCGGCGTCGAGAGCCACCCACACCTGGTGCCCGTCGGCCCGCTGGTACCGCTTCTCCAGCGAGAACCGGTGCTGTCCGCCGCCGAGCAGCCGGTCGACCTCCAGCCGCTCCGCCGAGCGCCCCTCCGGGGTGCTCAGGTCCTCCATCCGGTACCCGCGCAGGGCGCCGACGCTCGTGCCGAGGAGCTCGGCGAACGCCGCGTTGGCCTCGACGATGTGCCACTCCAGGTCCACGAGCGCCATGCCGATCGGCGCGTTCTCCATGGCCACGCGGAACTGCATCTCGCTGCGCGTCAGGGCCGCCTCGACCTCGCGCCGGCCGGTCACGTCCACGAGCGTGGTGAGCACCGCCGCGGCGTCACCGTCGCCCGCGGGCACCAGCTGGCTGGCCACCTGCACCATGCGTGCCTGCGTGGTGTCCGTCCCGGGCAGGGCCACCCCGACGAGCTCCGAGTCCACGGTCCACCCGGCGCGGGCCGCCCCCGAGCGGTGGCCGAGCACCGCCGACGGGTTCATGGCGAGGCCGCGCTCGTTGACCAGGACCACGGGCAGGTCCGTCACGGAGCGCCCCACGGACGTCGCGGCGTCGATGCCGAGGATCGCCGCCGCACGCTCGGAGATGTCGAGGACCCGTCCGGACAGCGACTGGACGAGGACGCCCTCCTTGGTCACGGCCTGCAGCGCGTCGTACCGGTGGCGCAGCTCGCGGGACAGCTCCAGGAGCTCGTGGGCGCGCCGGACCTGCGCGCGCTGCCGGGCCAGCAGGATGAGCACCGCGACCAGGGCGACGATCGCGACCACGGCGATGACCGTGCTGACGACCCAGGGGCCGGAGATCCCGCTGCTCACCGACCGCCGCCGGGCCACTGCCCGGCGTCGTCCTCCTCCGCGCCGTCGAAGTAGTCGGTCGCCACCGGCGGGTCACCCGGCAGGGCACCGTCGTCGGCCGCGTACCGGTCGCCCTCGCCCTCTCCCGGTGCCCCGCGCAGCATCGCCAGCGTCCCGGGCAGGTCGTCGGCCTGCACCAGCACCTCACGCGCCTTGGAGCCCTCGGAGGGGCCGACGATCTCCCGGGACTCCAGCAGGTCCATGAGCCGGCCGGCCTTGGCGAACCCGACGCGCAGCTTGCGCTGCAGCATCGACGTGGAGCCGAACTGCGTGGTGACCACCAGCTCGGCCGCCTGCAGCAGCAGGTCGAGGTCGTCGCCGATGTCCTCGTCGACCTGCTTCTTGGCCGGGGCGACCGTCACGTCCTGCCGGTAGACGGGCTTGAGCTGCTTCTTGACGTGCTCCACGACCGTGTGGATCTCGGACTCGGAGACCCAGGCACCCTGCGTGCGCATCGGCTTCGCTGCACCCATCGGCAGGAACAGGGCGTCGCCCTGGCCGATGAGCTTCTCGGCGCCCGGCTGGTCCAGGACCACGCGCGAGTCCGTGAGCGAGCTCGTCGCGAACGCCAGCCGCGACGGCACGTTCGCCTTGATCAGGCCGGTGACCACGTCGACGCTCGGGCGCTGCGTGGCCAGCACCAGGTGGATCCCGGCGGCGCGGGCCAGCTGCGTGATGCGCTGGATCGACGCCTCGACGTCGCGCGGTGCCACCATCATCAGGTCGGCGAGCTCGTCGACGACCACCAGCAGGTACGGGTACGTCGCGATCTTGCGCTCCGAACCCGGCAGCGGCTTCACCTTGCCCGCGCGCACGGCGGTGTTGAAGTCGTCGATGTGCTTGAACCCGAAGTTCGCCAGGTCGTCGTAGCGCGCCTCCATCTCGCGCACCACCCACTCGAGCGCCTCGGCGGCCTTCTTGGGGTTCGTGATGATCGGCGTGATCAGGTGCGGGATGCCCTCGTAGATGGTCAGCTCGACCCGCTTCGGGTCGACCAGGACCATCCGGACCTCGTCGGGCGTCGCGCGCATGAGGATCGAGACGATCATCGAGTTGACGAAGCTGGACTTGCCCGCGCCGGTCGCGCCGGCGACCAGCAGGTGGGGCATCTTGGCCAGGTTCGCCGTGACGTACCCGCCCTCGACGTCCTTGCCGACGCCGATCACCATCGGGTGCTCCGTGCGCCTGGCCGCGCTGGAGCGCAGCACGTCGCCCAGCGACACCGTCTCGCGGTCGGTGTTGGGGATCTCGATGCCGATCGCGGACTTGCCCGGGATCGGCGACAGGATCCGCACGTCCGCGCTGGCCACCGCGTAGGCGATGTTCTTGCTGAGCGCGGTGACCCGCTCGACCTTGACCGACCGCCCGAGCTCGACCTCGTAGCGCGTCACGGTCGGTCCCCGCGTGAAGCCGGTGACCTGCGCGTCGATCTCGAAGGCCTCGAGCACGGACGTCAGCGACTCGACCACGCGGTCGTTCGCCGCGGAGCGGACCTTGTGCGGCGCGCCCTTGGCCAGCGCGTCCTCGGCGGGCAGCGTGTACAGCACGTCGCCGCCGAGCATCGGCTGCTCGCCGCGCGGGACGGGCGTGGTCTCGGGGGCGGCGAGCGGCGCCTTGGCGACGACCGTCGTCGGCACCGTGTCCGGGGCCGCGTCGCGCGCCGCCTGGGCCTCCGCCTCCGCCTCGGCGGCCGCGACGATCGCCGCGCGGGCGAACGCCTCGTCGCCGTCGTACCCCTCCAGCCGGGTGTCGTCGGGCTCCTCGGTCTCGTCCGCCCGCGGACGACGCCGCCCGAGCAGCCGGCGCTTGGCGGGCGGCGCCTCGATCTCCGGCACGGCCGTGTGCAGGGCGTTGATGACGAGCGGCGCGTCGTCGTCGGCCTCCTCGGCGCTCTCCGCGTCCTCGGCGCTCTCCCGGTGGTTGCCGGTGAGCCTGTCGTAGACGCCGCGCAGCCGCGGGATCACCTGGTGCACCGGGGTCGCGGTCACCACGAGCACGCCGAAGAACGCCAGCAGGACCAGGAGCGCAGCGGCCACCCCGGAGGTGAGCAGGCTCGCCAGCGGCGTGCCGACGAGGAACCCGACGATCCCGCCGGCCGCGCGCAGGGCCGGGAAGTCGTCGGTGCCGGGCAGCCCGGCACCGATCTGCACCAGCCCGCACACCGCCAGCGTGATGGCCCCGAGGCCGATGACGATGCGCCCGTTGGCCTCGACCCGCTCGGGATGGCGCATCAGCCGGACCGCGAGGCCGAGGAGCACGACGGGGACGACGACGCCGACCTTGCCGAACGTGCCCGCCACGACGTTGTGCACCACGGTCCCGGCCGTGCCGGACAGGTCCCACCACTCGCGCGCGGCGATGACGATCGCCAGGCCCAGCAGGGTGAACGCGAGGCCGTCCCGGCGGTGCGAGGGGTCGAGGTCGCGCGCGCCGCGGCCGACGCGCCGGGCCGTGCCGCCCACCAGGTGCGCGGCGCCCATGAACACGCCCTTGACGATCCGCACCGGCAGCGCCGGACGAGGGGGCGGTGGGGGCGGCTTGCGCCCGGACGGTCGCGATCCCGAGGAGGGCTTGCCGGAGGCGCGCGACGTCGCCGGCGCACCGGAGCGGGCGCGAGGGGAGGACGTACCAGTCGCCATGGTCCTCAAACTAGCCCGGACGGGCCGCCGCACCGGCGTGCCCGGGCGCGTGTCGGGCGACCGTCACGGACCGCCTGACGCCGACGGCCCCGTCCGAGCGCTCGGACGGGGCCGTCGGACGGCGGGCGGATCAGGCCTCGACGACCACCGGGATGATCATCGGCCGGCGACGCAGGCGGTTGGACACCCAGCGACCGACCACCCGGCGCATGACCTGCTGCAGCGCGTGGCTGTCCGCGTTGCCGTTGCGAGCCGACTCCTCGAGCGCGGCGGTCAGCTCGGGCAGGATGTCCTCGAACACGGCGTCCTGCTCGGCGAACCCGCGCGCGTGGATCTGCGGACCGGCCAGCACCTTGCCGTCCGCGGAGCTGACCACGGCGAAGATCGAGATGAAGCCCTCGTCGCCCAGGATCCGGCGGTCCTTGAGCTCGACCTCCGTGATCTCCCCGACGCTCGAGCCGTCGACGTACACGTACCCGCACGGCACCGCGCCCACGATCCGCGCGCGGCCGTCGATCAGGTCGACCACCACGCCGTCCTCGGCGAGCACCACGCGGTCCGCCGGGATGCCGGTCTGCACGGCCAGGGCCGCGTTGGCCACGAGGTGGCGGATCTCACCGTGCACCGGCATGACGTTGCGCGGCTTGAGGATGTTGTAGCAGTACAGGAGCTCACCGGCGCTGGCGTGCCCGGAGACGTGCACCTTGGCGTTGCCCGAGTGGACGACGCGCGCGCCGAGCCGGGTCAGGCCGTTGATGACGCGGAAGACGGCGTTCTCGTTCCCGGGGATCAGCGAGGACGCCATGATCACGGTGTCGCCGGGGCCGACCGAGACCTTGTGGTCGTTGTTGGCGATCCGGGACAGCGCGGCCATGGGCTCACCCTGCGACCCGGTGCACATGAGCACGATCTCCTCGTCGCGCAGGGTGTCCACCTGCTTGAGGTCGATCAGCACCCCCTCCGGCACCCGCAGGTAGCCGAGGTCGGCGGCGATGCCCATGTTGCGCACCATCGAGCGCCCGACCAGCGCGACGCGACGGTCGTGCGCGTACGCGGCGTCGAGCACCTGCTGGACGCGATGCACGTGCGACGCGAACGACGCGACGATGATCCGCTTGGTGGAGTCGGCGAAGACCTGGTCCAGGACCGGGCCGATCCCCCGCTCCTGCGCGACGAAGCCGGGCACCTCGGCGTTGGTGGAGTCGACCATGAACAGGTCCACGCCACGCTCGCCGAGCCGCGCGAAGGCGCGCAGGTCGGTGATCCGACCGTCCAGCGGCAGCTGGTCCATCTTGAAGTCGCCGGTGTGCAGCACGGTGCCGGCGTCGGTGTGCACCGCGACGGCCAGGGCGTCCGGGATGGAGTGGTTCACGGCGACGAACTCGCACTCGAACCCGCCGAACGTCGCGGTCTGGCCCTCGCGCACCTCGCGCGTCACCGGCTGGATGCGGTGCTCCTTGAGCTTGGCCTCGATGAACGCGAGCGTGAGCCTGGAGCCGACCAGCGGGATGTTCTTGCGCAGGCGCAGCAGGTACGGGACCGCGCCGATGTGGTCCTCGTGGCCGTGCGTGAGGATGATCGCCTCGATGTCGTCGAGACGGTCCTTGATGTACTCGAAGTCCGGCAGGATCAGGTCGACGCCGGGCTGGTGGTCCTCGGGGAACAGGACGCCGCAGTCGATGACGAGCAGGCGGCCGGCGTGCTCGAGGACGGCCATGTTGCGGCCGACCTCGCCGAGCCCGCCCAGGGCGACGACGCGCAGGGCGCCCTCGGCGAGGGCCGGGGGCAGGGTGAGCTCGGGGTGCGGGTGACTCATGGGACTCCTGTGGTCAGATGTGGTCGGCCGGCGACAGGTCGAGCAGCCCGGCGGCGCGCAGGCCGTCGCGGACCAGCGCGAGCTCGTCGTCGGACGCGGGGACGAGCGGGAGGCGCACCGAGCGCTCGGGCAGGACGCCCAGCACCTGGAGCGCGGCCTTCGCGGCGACGGCCTGGAAGCCGGCACCGTTGAGAGCGTCGATCGCGGGGATGATCGATCGGAAGACGCGGAGGGCCTCGGCGTGGTCACCGGCGTCGAACGCCGCGACCACCTGGGCCAGCTGGGCGCCGGCGACGTGGCCGACGACGCTGACGATGCCGGCGGCACCGTGCGCGAGGAGCGTGAGCAGGGCGCTGTCGTCGCCCGAGTACCAGCCCAGACCGGTCGCGGCGATGGCCTTGGCCGCCGCGTAGGAGTCGCCGCCGGCGTCCTTCATGGCGACCACGCGGTCGTGCGCGGCGAGCGCCGCGATGGTCTCGGGTGCGAACCGCACGCCGGTACGGCCGGGCACGTCGTACAGCATGACGGGCAGCTCGGTGGCGTCGGCGATGGACTCGACGTGGCGCCGGACGCCGGCCTGCGAGGGCCGCGAGTAGTAGGGGCTGACGACGAGCAGGCCGTGCGCGCCGGCCTCCGCGGCCTGCTCGGCCATGCGGACCGCGTGCGCGGTGTCGTTGGACCCGGCCCCGGCGACCACCCAGGCCCGCTCGCCCACCGCCTCGACGACGGCCTGCACCAGCTCGGCCTTCTCGGGGGCGTGCGTGGTCGACGCCTCACCCGTGGTGCCGTTCAGGACCAGACCGTCGTTCCCCTGGTCCACCAGGCGCTCCGCGAGCGCGACCGCGCCGGACAGGTCCACGGCGCCGTCCGCCGTCATCGGCGTGACCATCGCGGTGAGCACCGACCCGAACGGTCGGGTGGGCGTGGAGGTGCGCGGCATGGGGCAACGGTACCGCCCCCGCACGCGTCGCCGCGGTCGCCGCCCGCGCGGCTCAGACGCGTCGGTACGACTCGAACCGGTACCGGGTGCCGTCTGCCGCGGCCACGTGCCAGCCGTGCGGGGGGTCCACGTCCGAGCGCCGCCAGCCGGTCGGGTCGAGCGGCGGGGCGTGCGTGTCACCGCCGACGTCGAGGGCGACGACCGTGACCTCGACCCGGTCGGCCAGGGGCAGCAGCGCGGCGTAGACCTCTCCCCCGCCGATGACCCACGCGTCGCGGTCCCCGACGAGCCGCAGCGCCTCGGCGACGCCGTGCACCACCAGCGCACCGGGCGCCTCGAACCCCGGCGTCCGGGTGAGCACGATGTTGTCGCGCCCGGGCAGCGGTCGGAAGCGCGGCGGCAGCGAGGCCCAGGTGGCCCGTCCCATGAGCACGGGGTGCCCACGGGTCAGCTCGCGGAAGTGCGCCAGGTCCTCCGGCACGTGCCACGGCAGCGTGCCGTCCCGGCCGATCACACCCGTGGGCGTCTGGGCCCAGACCAGGCCCAGGCTCACACGGCCACCGGCGCCTTGATGGCCGGGTGGTGCTGGTAGCCGACCACGGCGACGTCGTCGAACGTGTAGTCGAACAGCGAGCCCGCCCGGCGCAGCTCGAGCGTCGGGGCCGGGTACGGGGTCCGGCTCAGCTGCTCACGCACCTGCTCGACGTGGTTGTCGTAGATGTGGCAGTCCCCGCCGGTCCACACGAAGTCACCGACCTCGAGACCCACCTGCTGGGCGACCATGTGCGTGAGCAGCGCGTACGAGGCGATGTTGAACGGCACGCCGAGGAACAGGTCGGCCGACCGCTGGTACAGCTGGCACGACAGGCGCCCGTCCGCCACGTAGAACTGGAAGAACGCATGGCACGGCGCCAGCGCCATCGACGGGATGTCGGCGACGTTCCAGGCCGACACGATGTGCCGGCGCGAGTCGGGGTCGCGACGCAGGTTCTCCAGCAGCTCGGTGATCTGGTCGATGTGGCCGCCGTCGGGCGTCGGCCAGCTGCGCCACTGCACGCCGTAGACCGGTCCCAGCTCGCCGTCGGCGTCGGCCCACTCGTCCCAGATGGTCACGTCGTGCTCGTGCAGGTACGCCACGTTCGACTCCCCGCGCAGGAACCAGAGCAGCTCGTGCACGATCGAGCGCAGGTGGACGCGCTTCGTCGTGACCAGCGGGAAGCCCGCGGCCAGGTCGAACCGCATCTGGTGGCCGAACACGCTGCGGGTCCCCGTCCCGGTCCGGTCCGCCTTGGGGGTCCCGGTCTCCAGGACCAGCCGCAGGAGGTCCTCGTACGGCGTAGGCGTCGGGCTCATGCGCGCCATCGTAGGTGGCCGCCTCCGGCGGGTCCGCGCGCCGACGCGCCGCGCGGGACATGATGGACGGCATGACGTCGTCGTCCCTGCCGCCCACCGTCGCCGCCCACGTCCCCACCGGCGTTCTCGTCGGGGGTCAGTGGCGGCCCGCCAGCACCGGCCGCACGTTCGAGGTGGCCGACCCGGCGACCACCGAGACGCTGTTCGACGTCGCGGACGGCGGCGAGCAGGATGCGCTCGATGCGCTGACGGCCGCGCACGAGGCGTTCCCGCAGTGGCGGTCCACCGCACCGCGGGTGCGCGCCGAGCTGCTGCGGGCCGTGTTCGAGACGCTCACCGCCCGGACCGAGGACATCGCCGCGCTGGTCACGGCCGAGGGCGGCAAGCCGCTGGCCGAGTCCCGCGCCGAGGTGGCCTACGGGGCCGACTACGTCCGGTGGTACTCCGAGCAGGCGGTCCGGTTCGACGGGCTCGCGCGCCGCGCCCCGTCCGGCACCAACCACCAGCTGGTCCTGCGCCGACCGGTCGGGCCGGCCCTGCTGATCACCCCGTGGAACTTCCCGATCGCGATGATCGCGCGCAAGGTCGCACCGGCGCTCGCCGCCGGCTGCACGGTCGTCATCAAGCCCGCACAGCTCACCCCGCTGACCACGGCGTACGTCGCGGAGATCATCC
Organism: uncultured Actinomycetota bacterium; assembly: GCA_963837795.1. GTDB lineage: Bacteria > Actinomycetota > Actinomycetes > Actinomycetales > Cellulomonadaceae > Cellulomonas. The sequence continues at coordinate 378,518 of CAWIOT010000006.1, read as the reverse complement.
GTGAGGAGCTCGAGGGCCGCGGCCTGCCCACGGGCGTGATCAACGTCGTGCCGTCCGCGTCCGCGCGGTCGATCTCCGGGCCCCTGCTGGCCGACCCGCGGCTGCGCAAGCTCTCCTTCACGGGGTCCACCGAGGTGGGCGCAGCGCTGCTCAAGGCCTCCGCGGACAACATCCTGCGCACGTCGATGGAGCTGGGCGGCAACGCGCCCTTCCTCGTGTTCGAGGACGCCGACATCCCGGCCGCCGTGCAGGGCGCCGTGCAGGCCAAGATGCGCAACGCGGGCCAGACCTGCGTCGCGGCGAACCGGTTCCTGGTGCACGCCTCCGTCGCCGAGGAGTTCACGGCGGGCCTCACCGCGGCGTTCGACGACCTCGTCGTCGGCCACGGCGCCGACGACGGCACCACCGTCGGTCCGCTCATCGAGGCGTCCGCCGTCGACCGCGTCGAGGAGGTCGTCGCCGAGGCCGTCGACGCCGGCGCCCGCGTGCGCACCGGCGGTGACCGCCCGGACCGGCCCGGGTACTTCTACGCACCCACGGTCCTGGACCGGGTGTCCGCGGACCTGCGGGTGATCACCGAGGAGACGTTCGGCCCGGTCGCCCCCGTGGTGACGTTCGGCTCCGAGGAGGAGGGTGTCGCGCTGGCGAACGCGACGCCGTTCGGCCTGGTGGCCTACGCGTACACGCGGGACATCGCCCGGACCATGCGGCTCGCGGAGTCGGTCGAGACCGGGATGCTCGGGGTCAACCGCGGTCTGGTGTCGGACGCGAGCGCTCCCTTCGGCGGCGTGAAGTCCTCCGGCCTGGGCCGCGAGGGCGGCGAGGCGGGGATCGAGGAGTACCTCGACAGCGTGTACGTCGCCATCTGACCCGTTCCTGTGCGGCGGGCGCCGCTGTGCGACAGTGACCCGCGTGACGCGGGACGACGAGGGACGGGCGGCCGTCCGGCAGGCCCTCTCGGTCGCACTGGCCACGGGCCTGTACGGGGTGTCGTTCGGCGCGCTGGCGGTCGCCGCCGGGCTGTCCGTGCCACAGGCGATGGCGCTGAGCCTGCTCATGTTCTCGGGCGGGTCGCAGTTCGCGTTCGTCGGCGTCGTCGGCGCGGGAGGACTGGCGGGTGCCGCGGTGGCGACCGCCGGACTGCTCGGCGTGCGCAACGGCCTCTACGGTCCGCAGGTCTCGCCTCTCATCGGCGTGCACGGGTGGCGCCGGCCCGTCGCCGCCCACCTGACCATCGACGAGTCGACGGCGGTGTCCACGGCGCACGCGGCACCGCACGCCGCCCGGCTCGGGTTCTGGTGGACGGGCGTCGGGGTGTTCGTCCTGTGGAACCTGTTCACGTTCGTCGGCGCGCTGGCGGGTGACCGGATGGGCGACCCGGCGCGGTACGGGCTCGACGCGGCGGCGGCCGCGGCGTTCCTGGCGCTCGTGTGGCCGCGCGTCACCGGGCCCCGCTCGCAGCTCGCTCAGCTGGTCGCCGTCGGCGCGGTGCTCGTCGCGCTCGCCCTCACTCCCCTGGTTCCCGCGGGCATCCCGGTGCTGCTGGCCGCGGTCGTCGCCGTCGTCGCCGGCCTCGTCGCCCGCGAGCCGCAGGAGAGCGCATGAGCACGACGACGGTCTGGCTCGCGCTGGTCGCGGGTGCCGCCGTGGTCTTCGCGCTGAAGCTCGTCGGTCACCTGGTGCCCGAGCACTGGCTCGCCGAGCCGCGCGTGGCCCGCACGGCCGCGCTGGTCACGGTCGCGCTGCTCTCCGCGCTCGTCGCCGTGCAGACCGCGACCAGCGGCCAGCACCTCGTGCTCGACGCCCGGCTGCCCGCGCTCGCGGTCGCCGCGGTGGCGCTCGTGCTGCGGGCGCCGTTCATCGTCGTCGTGCTGCTCGCCGCGGTCACCGCCGCCGTCCTGCGGGCGCTCGGCATGCCGTAGGCGCGGCCGCACCGGCCGCCCGGCGTCGGTTACCGTCGTCCGGTGCCCCTGTTCAGCGAGAACGCCGACGTCTCGGTCCGACCCGCCGTGCCCGGCGACGAGCACGCGATCGCCCGGCTCCAGGTGCAGGCGTGGCGGCTGTCGCACGCCGAGGTGCTCGGTGAGGGTGCGCTCGACCAGCTCGACCCGGCGGCCATCGAGCAGCAGTGGGCGTCGGCCGTCACCGCCCCACCGGGAGCCGGCTACCGCGTGCTCGTGGCGTGCGACGGACCGACCGTGGTCGGCGTCGTCTCGATCGCGCCCGTCCCGGCGGCCCACGACCGACCCTTCGACGCGCCCGGCGGCGCGATCCTGGCGCTCGAGGTCGAGCCGGCGCGGCAGCGCGTCGGGCACGGGGCACGCCTGCTCGCCGCCGCGGTGGACACGCTGCGGCAGGACGGCGCCGACCAGGTGCACACCTGGGTGCTCGACGGCGACGAGGCACGCGCCCGCTTCCTGGCGTCAGCCGGGCTGGGTCCCGACGACGCCTCGCGCGAGCTCATCTCCGGACGCATGCCGGACGGCAGCACCCGCACGGTGACCGAGCACCGCTGGTCCGCGTCGATCTAGCCGCGGTGCAGCCGACTGGCGCGTCGCAGCGACTCGCGGGCACGCCGGCGGTCCCCCGCGGCGTCGTACGCGAACGCCAGGTGATACCACGAGCGCCAGTCGTCCGGCTCGGCCTCGGCGAGCGCGCGGGCCGGCTCGAACGCGGCACGCGCGGCGCCCCGGTCGATCCGGCCACCGGGTGAGCGGGGCAGGTCGTCGACGGGGAGCTCGTCGGCGGCCGCGAGCTCGTCGGCCATCCGCTGCACGTCGATCGCCAGCCGCCACTCGCGCGCCACCGACCACAGGACCAGCGGCGGCAGCACCCAGAACGCGATCCCCAGGCCGACGCCGACGGGCTCCCCCGTGCGGATCAGCGCGGTGGCGCGCGTCGCGACGAGCCACAGGTACAGCCCGAGCAGCCCGGTGAGCGCCACGGCACCGGCGACGGCGGTCCAGCGCGCGCGGCGCGAGCGACCGGCCACGGTCACGCCAGGTCGAGCAGGTGCTCGAGGCCGACGGTCAGCCCCGGCCGCGAGCCCACCTGCCGCACGCCGAGGAGCACCCCCGGCATGAAGCTCACGCGGTCGAACGAGTCGTGCCGGATGGTCAGCTGCTCACCGGCGTTGCCCAGCAGGATCTCCTCGTGCGCGACGAGCCCGCGCAGACGGACCGCGTGCACGCGCACCCCGTCCACGTCCGCGCCGCGAGCCCCGTCGAGCGCCTGCGTCGTCGCGTCGGGCACCGGGCCGAGACCGGCGGCGGCACGCGCCGCGGCGATCGCGCTCGCCGTGTGCCGCGCGGTCCCGGAGGGGGCGTCGACCTTGTCCGGGTGGTGCAGCTCGACCACCTCGACCGACTCGAACCAGCGCGCGGCGCGCGCGGCGAACGCCATGGCCAGCACGGCGCCGAGCGCGAAGTTGGGGGCGACGAGCACGCCGACGCCGGGACGGTCCGCCAGGTGGTCGCGGACCCGCGCCAGGGACTCGTCCGTCCACCCCGTGGTGCCGACCACCAGGTGCACGCCCGCGTCGACGAGCGCGTGCACGTTGCCCTCGGTGACGGACGGCACCGTGAAGTCGACGGCCACCTGGGCCCCCGCCGTCACCACGGCAGACAGGTCCGCGTCCGCGTCGAGCGCCGCGACGAGGTCCAGGTCAGGAGCCTGCTCGACGGCGTCGACGACGGTCGATCCCATGCGGCCCGCCGCACCCAGCACGGCCACCCTGATGCGCTCGCTCACGAGGTGACACCCTAACCTCAGGCGGCGACGCCCAGCGCCGCGGCGATCCCCGCCTCGAGCCGCTGGAGCTCGGTGTGGCCGAGCCCGGTGAACCGCTCGACCTCGCGCGGCGGGTAGCCGGCCCGCAGGTACCAGCGGATCGCTGCGAGGGCGTCGTGGGGTCGCACCGGACCGGGTCCGACGGCGTCCCGGACGAACGCCGAGAACCGCACGGCGGCCAGGAACTCCTCGGGCGCGATCCCGATGGTCTGCTGCACCTCGCGGTAGAGCACGCCGACGGACAGGTCGGCCTCGCGTGCCAGGTCGGCGGCGCGCACCAGCCCGCGCTGCACGATGACCGAGCGCAGCACCGGCGCGATCGCGTCGAGCGGCGAGCCGACGGCGACCGGTGCCGCGTGCATCGCGAGCGCCGACCCCAGCACCGCCGCAGCGTCCGCGTCCCTGCCCTGGCCCAGCGCGGTCATGCACTCCTGCTCGACCCCCTCGCCGAGCACCGCGTCGAGCGCGATCGCGTCGTACCGCGGAGCCCGCAGCCCCATCCGCGCCAGCGCGACCGGGTCCAGCTGGGCACCCAGGCGCACGGCAGGACCCCGCTGCTCGCGGACGAATGCCCGCTCCGCCAGCCCCCGGACCCCGCTGCCCTCCGGCGTGCGCAGCAGGCTCATCGGGTCGATGTGCTCACCCGGCGTCCCGACCACCACGGTGACGAGGCCGTGCCCGTCCGGCAGCAGCACCTCGCGCTCGACCGTCCGGTCGGGCACGTGCACCACCCAGAGGTGCTCGACGACGCCGTGCGCGCCGGGCGGGGGCGCGTAGCGCCGGTAGACGGCCTGGTCCAGGGTCATGCCCCATCATCGCGCTCACGTGCCCGTCCGGATCAAGATCGACCCGCCCGGTCCCGATGCTCCGGCATGGACACCCGGCGCCGCGCCCCCACACCCGCCGCGGTGCTCACCTGCGTCGCGCTCGGCACCGCCGCGGCCACGTACGCGCTGGTCTCCTGGAACGACGCCCTCGACCAGGCCGACGCAGGGCAGTGGGCCTGGCCGCTCGACCCGACGACGACCGTGCGCCTCTCCACCTCGTGGGCGCTCGCGGTGACGCTCGTCTGCGCGGTGGTGCTGGTGGCGGTCAGTCGCCGACCGGACCGCGGACGGACGTGGCTGCTCGCGGGGGCGGTGGCGGTGGCAGTGGTCGGCTGGTGCGCGGCGGCATGGCGCGGCACGCTCGTCGCCTTCCGCGCCGACGGCTGGTACGTGCCCTGGCCCGGTCCGGTCGCGGCGACGGCCTACGTCAACGACCCGACCGATCCCCTCGCGGCCCCGTTGCTCGCGCCACGCCCCGGTCTGCTCACGCCCGTCGTGCTGCTCGCCGCCGTCGCCGTGAGCGCCTGGGCCGGCCGCCGGACGGCACCGCGCGATCCCGGCCCGGCAACGCGGCCCGCGGCGCGGGCGACGGCTCTCAGCATCCTCGGCGCGCCGATCCTCGCCGCGGTCGTGGGTGGGACGCTGCTGCAGCTGCAGCCCGACGACTACCTCACGGCCGTGCAACGGGCAGTCGCTGGCGCCGTCGCCCCGGGCGCAGCGCTCACCGCTGCCGTGGTGGCAGCCCTCGCGCTCGCCGGGACGGGGCGCACCGGCTGGGTGCTGCTCACCCTCGTCGACCTCGCGGTCGTCGGCCCGCTCGTGTGGACGTGGTGGCTGGGCGGGCCCGACAGCCTGCTCGGCACGGCCGCGCTCGGCACGCTCGCGATCGCGATGGCCGCTGCGGTCCGCCCCGTGGCCCTCGCGGTGTCCCGGTTGGGACCTGACCGATCAGGCGACGAGGTGCTCGGGACGTCAGTCGCCGAACGGCCCCACGCGGACGACCGAGCGCGGGCGTGACGCCAGCTCCGCGGCCAGGTCCTGCACGTCCTGCACGGTGACGGCGCGGATCAGGTCGAGCGACTCGTCGATGCTCAGCAGCGAGCCGTGCACCAGCTCCGACTTGCCCAGCCGGCTCATCCGCGACCCGGAGTCCTCCATGCCGAGCACCAGCCCACCCGCGAGCTGGCCCATCGACCGGTCGAGCTCCGCCTGCGTGATCGGGGCGTCGGCCATCCGCTCCCACTCGGCGACCATGAGCGCCACGACCTCGTCGACCTTGCCCGGCGTGCACCCGGCGTAGAGGCCGAAGACCCCCGTGTCGGCGTGGCCGGACGCGAACGAGTACGTCGAGTAGGCCAGGCCGCGCCGCTCGCGGATCTCCTGGAACAGCCGCGACGACATGCCGCCACCGAGCACCGCGTTGAGCACGGACAGCGTGAACCGGCGCGGGTCCGTGGCCGTCAGGGACGTGCCGCCGACGATGACGTTGGCCTGCTCGGTGTGCCGGCGGATCGTGCGCTCGACACCCTGCGCCGGGATGCCGCCCTGGCCGGCCTGCACGGCGACGTCCGTCGGGACGCGACGGCTACGCGGCTGCGCACCGGCGTCCAGGGACCAGCCGCCGGTGGTCAGCGCCTCGCTGACCTGCGCGCACAGCAGGTCGTGGTCGACGCCGCCGGCGGCGGTAACGACCAGCGTGGAGGGGCCGTAGTGCTCGCGGTAGTGCTCCCACACCGCGTCACGCGGGACCGCGCGGATGGTGTCGGGGGTGCCGCCGATGGGGCGGCCGAGCGCGTGGGCGCCCAGCACCGCGGCGGCGAACTGCTCGTGGACGACGTCGCTGGGGTCGTCGTCGTTCATCGCGAGCTCTTCGAGGATCACGCCGCGCTCGGTCTCGAGCTCGTCGGTGTCCAGGCGCGCGGAGGTGACCATGTCCGCGATGACGTCGACCGCCATCGGGAGGTCCGTGTCGAGCACGCGTGCGTAGTAGCAGGTGTGCTCCTTGCCGGTGGCGGCGTTGGCCTCGCCACCGACGGCGTCGAACGCCTCCGCGATGTCCATCGCGGTGCGGCGCGCGGTGCCCTTGAACAGCAGGTGCTCGAGGAAGTGCGTCGAGCCGTGGTGGCCGTCGGACTCGTCGCGCGAGCCCACGCCCACCCAGGCGCCCACGGTCGCCGAGCGCAGGCCCGGCATGTGCTCCGTGAGGACCCGGACCCCGCCGGGCAGGACGGAACGACGCACGATGGCGTCGCCGTCCTGCCCGACGGACTGCTCGGCCCCGGGCTGACCCGGGCGGACGAGCGGGAGGTCCAGCGGCATCGTCAGGCGTCAGCCGGCTCGGTCGTGCCCTCGGCGGGCGCGCCCTGCTCGCCCTCGGCACCCTCGTCGATGACCGCGTGCAGCGACAGCTTGCCGCGCGGGTCGATCTCGCCGATCTCGACCTGGACCTTCTGGCCCACGGCCAGGACGTCCTCGACGTTCTCGACGCGACGACCGCCGACGAGCTTGCGGATCTGCGAGATGTGCAGCAGACCGTCCTTGCCCGGCGACAGGGAGATGAACGCACCGAACGTCGTGGTCTTGACGACCGTGCCGACGAAGCGCTCCCCGATCTCGGGCATGTGCGGGTTGGCGATCGCGTTGATCGCCGCCCGCGCGGCCTCCGCCGACGGACCGTCGGTGGCGCCGATGTAGACCGTGCCGTCGTCCTCGATCGAGATGTCGGCGCCGGTCTCCTCCTGGATCTGGTTGATCATCTTGCCCTTCGGCCCGATGACCTCGCCGATCTTGTCGACCGGGACCTTCACCGTGATGACGCGGGGGGCGAACGGGCTCATCTCGTCGGGCACGTCGATCGCCTCGGCGATGACGTCGAGGATCGCCAGGCGAGCCTCCTTGGCCTGCGTGAGCGCGCCGCCGAGCACCGAGGCGGGGATGCCGTCGAGCTTGGTGTCGAGCTGGATGGCCGTGACGAACTCGCGCGTGCCGGCGACCTTGAAGTCCATGTCACCGAACGCGTCCTCGGCGCCGAGGATGTCGGTGAGCGCCGCGTAGCGGGTCTCACCGTTCACCGTGTCGGACACCAGGCCCATCGCGATGCCCGCGACCGGCGCGCGCAGCGGCACACCGGCGTTGAGCAGCGACAGCGTGGACGCGCAGACCGAACCCATCGAGGTCGAGCCGTTCGAGCTCAGCGCCTCGGAGACCTGCCGGATGGCGTACGGGAACTCCTCGCGGCTGGGCAGGACCGGCATGAGCGCGCGCTCGGCGAGCGCCCCGTGGCCGATCTCGCGACGCTTCGGCGAACCGACGCGACCCGTCTCACCCGTGCTGTAGGGCGGGAAGTTGTAGTTGTGCATGTAGCGCTTGCGCGTCTCCGGGGAGAGCGTGTCGAGCTGCTGCTCCATGCGCAGCATGTTCAGCGTGGTGACGCCCAGGATCTGGGTCTCGCCGCGCTCGAAGATCGCCGAGCCGTGCACACGGGGCAGCACCTCGACCTCGGCCGACAGCGTGCGGATGTCCCGCAGGCCACGGCCGTCGATGCGGAAGCCGTCCGTGAGGATGCGCTGGCGGATGAGCTTCTTCTGCACCGAGCGGTACGCGGCGGAGAGCTCCTTCTCGCGGCCCTCGAACTGCGCGGACAGGCCGGCGACGACCTCGGCCTTGATCTCGTCGAGGCGGTTCTCGCGCGTCTGCTTGTCGGCGATGCTCAGGGCCTCGCTCAGCGGCGACGACGAGGCGGCCTCGACCGCGGCGTAGGCGTCGTCCTGGTAGTCCGGGAACGTCGGGAACGCCTGCGTCTCCTTGGCGGCCTTCGCGGCGAGCTCCTGCTGCGCCTCGACGAGCACCTTGATGAACGGCTTGGCGGCCTCGAGGCCCTGGGCGACGATCTCCTCCGTGGGGGCCACGCCACCCTCGAACTTGATGATGTTCCAGGACTTCTCGGGCGCCTCGGCCTCGATCATGGCAATGGCAACATCGGCGTCGCCCGCAGCGTTCGTGATGACACGGCCGGCGACGACCATGTCGAACGTCGCCCGCTCGCGCTCGGAGTACCGCGGGAACGCGACCCACTGGCCGTCGACGAGCGCGATGCGCACGCCACCGACCGGGCCGGAGAACGGCAGGCCCGACAGCTGCGTCGAGATGGACGCCGCGTTGATGGCCAGCGTGTCGTACGCGTCGTCCGGGTGGATCGACAGCACGGTGATGACGACCTGGACCTCGTTGCGCAGGCCCTTGACGAACAGCGGGCGCAGCGGGCGGTCGATCAGGCGGCACGCGAGGATGGCCTCGGTGCTGGGACGACCCTCGCGACGGAAGAACGAGCCGGGGATCTTGCCGGCCGCGTACTGCCGCTCCTCGACGTCGATCGTCAGCGGGAAGAAGTCGAACTGCTCCTTCGGGTGCTTGCCGGCCGTCGTGGCGGCGAGCAGCGTCGTCTCGCCGTCCAGGTAGGCGACGGCGGAACCGGCGGCCTGCTTGGCGATGCGGCCGGTCTCGAAGCGGACGGTGCGGGTGCCGAAGCGACCGTTGTCGATCGTGGCCTCGGCGAACTGGATCTCGGGACCCTCCACGGGTGCCCTCCTTGTTCTCGAAGGCGCCGGCCGTCCGCGAGCGATCTTCGATCGAGGCCACCGGACTCCCCGAGGGGGTTCCGCAAGCCACTACCGAGGACCGGACCGAGCGGACCGACGCGGTGTGTGGTGCTGGTCGTACGTGGTGGTGCTGGTCGGGGCTGACGCCCCTCACGCCACACCAGCCCGGACCCATGCGCGGGTCCGGGCTGGTGCGAGGCGCTATCGGCGCAGGCCGAGCCGCTCGATGAGGCTGCGGTAGCGGTTGATGTCGACCTTCTGCAGGTAGCCGAGAAGGCGACGACGCTGACCGACGAGCAGCAGCAGGCCGCGGCGGCTGTGGTGGTCGTGCTTGTGGGTCTTGAGGTGCTCCGTCAGGTCCTTGATGCGCTGCGTGAGCATCGCGATCTGGACCTCCGGCGAACCGGTGTCACCCTCGTGGGTGGCGTACTCGGTCATGATGGACTGCTTGACGGCACTTTCGAGCGGCACGGTTCTCCAGGTTGTCTCGTTGCGCGGTGCGCCGGGGCATGTCCACCCGGGCTCTCTCGGTCCGCGGCCGTTCGTACGGCGCGCACAGACTATCAGGCCGCGGGGTCCGTCCCGGCACCGGGGGCCGTGCCCGTCACGCCGTCGACCCCGTCGACACCGTCGACACCGTCGAGGACCTCGCGCACGCGCGCGACGTCCTGCCCCATGCGGACCAGGAGCTCGTCGACCGAGTCGAACCGCAGCGTCGGACGCAGCCGCTCGACCAGCTCGAGCACGACGACCTCGTCGTAGAGGTCCAGGTCGGTCCGGTCCAGGACGTACGCCTCGACCCGGCGCTGGACGCCGTCGAAGGTCGGGTTGGTGCCGATGGACACGGCCGCGGGCAGCACGCGGTCCGGGTCGGTGTCCGCGACCGGTGTGCCGTCCGCGTGCGTGACACGGCGCAGCCAGCCGGCGTAGACGCCGTCCGCCGGGACCATGCCGTCGGCGTCCTGGGACAGGTTCGCGGTCGGGTAGCCCAGGTCGCGGCCGCGCGCGTCGCCGTGCACCACCACGCCGCGCACCCGGTGCGGTCGTCCGAGCACGCGGGCGGCCTGCACCACGTCGCCGGCGTCCAGCAGCTCGCGCACCCACGTCGACGACCAGCGGCGCCGCAGCGGGTCGGCGGCGAGGTCCTCCGCGCTGCCGGGGTCGGCGGACTGCGCCGGCGTGACGTCCTCGATGACCTCGACGCCGAACCCGTGGCGGCGGCCGAGGTCGACCATCGTCGACAGGTCCCCGGAGTTGTTCCAGCCGAACCGCACGTCCCGCCCGACCACCACGGTCCGCGTGTGCAGCACGTCCACCAGGTACCGCTGGACGAACTCCTGCGGCGTCTGACGCGCGAAGTCGAGCGTGTACTCGAGCAGCAGCACCGCGTCCAGGCCGGTCTGCGCCAGCAGCTCCAGGCGGTCGGCGTCGCCCGTGAGCAGCGGCGGCGCGGTGTCGGGACGGTGCACCTGCTGCGGGTGCGGGCTGAACGTCACCGCGACCGCCCGGGCACCGACCGCCGCGGCGTCCGCGCACATGCGGCGCAGCACGCTGACGTGGCCGCGGTGGACCCCGTCGAAGTTGCCGATCGTCACCACCGACGGACCGAAGTCCGCGGGCACGTCGGACAGCTCCCTCCAGACCTGCACACCTGCTCCTCGTCGTCCGTCCCTCACCGGTCGGTCGAGGGCCCGACCGACAAGCCTGCCATCCCGACCGGCCGGCGCGCGCCACCGCACCGCACCGCGCGGTCAGGCCGGGGCGAACACCAGCGCTGGCCGCAGCCGCCCGCCCCGCTCCTCCAGCAGCGCCACCAGGTCGCCGTGCGGACCGATCCCCGCCACGACCTGGTCGGTCTCCCCGTCGATCGCCTGCCCGTAGGACAGTGCGCGCGCCTCGGCGTCGGACAGCTCGCGCACCGGGAACGTCGCGCGGGCGGAGTCCGCGAGCGACACGACGTCGATCGGCTCGTCGGCCGGCACCGCCGCGAGCTGCTCGAGCGACCGGGCGACCTCGAGCCCGTAGCCGCCGACGCGCGTGCGGCGCAGCGCGGTGAGGTGCCCGCCGACGCCGAGCGCGGCACCGAGGTCACGCGCGAGGGCGCGCACATAGGTTCCCGACGAGACGACGACCGTCACGTCGACGTCGAGCACCGCCGCGCCGTCCTCGGTCCGCGCCGGACGCACGTCCTGCACGTCGAACCGGCTCACCGTGACCGGGCGCGCGGCGAGCTCGACGTCCTCGCCCGCCCGCACCCGGGCGTACGCGCGCTGCCCGTCGACCTTGATCGCGGAGACCGCGCTGGGCACCTGCTGGATCTGTCCCGTGAGGTCGCGCGCACCGTCCTCGACGTGGTCGCGCGTGACGCCCGAGGCGTCGACGACCTCGACGACCTCGCCCTCCGCGTCGTCCGTGGTGGTGCGCACCCCGAGCCGCACGGTCGCCGTGTACTCCTTGTCGGCGCCGACGACGTAGGTGAGCAGCCGCGTCGCCCGGCCGATCCCGACGACGAGCACGCCGGTCGCCATCGGGTCGAGCGTGCCGGCGTGGCCGACCTTGCGGGTGCCGGCCAGGCGCCGCATCCGGGCCACCACGTCGTGGCTGGTCCAGCCGGCCGGCTTGTCGACGACGACCACGCCGTCGGCGGCCGTCGGGCGCCGTTCCCCGGGCTGTCGGTCGCGGCTCGCGCGGGTGGCCGTCACGCGGTGCGCCGGTCGGCGATGTCGTCCTGCACGCACTGCACGAGGGCGTCCATCCCGGCGTCCTCCCCGAGGTGCGCCGGCGCGTCGACCGCGAGCAGGACGTTGATGAGCATGCCCTGGGCGACGAAGAGCCGGGCGGCGTCCTCGTCGGCGCCGGACCTGGCCCGGAAGAGGCGGAACGCCTCGCCGAGGGTGTGCCGGGCGACCTTGCCCACCTCCTCGTCGGCGCCCGCGATGAAGCCGTGCATGATCAGGCGCAGGAGGTCGCGGTCGGCGAGCAGGCCGATGTACGCGTCACCCATGCGCATGCCGGCCTCCGGCCCCTCCGGCACGCCGGCCAGCGCGGCGACGACCTCGGCGCTCGCCTGCGAGTACGCCTCGAGGAACAGCTCGCGCTTGGTGCCGAACAGGCGCACGACGTACGGCTGGGACACGCCCGCCGCACGGGCGACCTCGTCGGTGCTGGCCGCATACCCCCGCTCGGCGAACACGCGGCGAGCGGCGACCAGGATCTCCTCACGCCGCTGGGCGCCGGACATGCGCTGCGACGGCTTCTTCGACGTCCACGGGGCGGTCTGCTCAGACATGGTTGACATGTTATCAGCCAATGCCTACCGTCTCTCTTGTTAGTAATCACTCAATGCCAACAAGGAGCCACCGTGACCGTCACGATGCCGGCACCGGCCCAGCAGCCCCCCTCCGCACCGGCCGGCGAGCGGTCCCCCGCGCGTCGCCGCGGCACGGCGGTGGCACTGCTCGCCGCGTCCGTCCCCATGTTCATGGCGACGCTGGACAACCTCGTCATGACCACCGCGCTGCCCGTCCTGCGCACCGAGCTCTCCGCCACGCTCGAGCAGCTGCAGTGGATGGTGAACGCCTACACGCTCAGCTTCGCGACCCTGATGATCGCGGCCTCGACCCTGGGTGACCGATGGGGCCGCCGCCGGGTGTTCGTCGCCGGCATCACGGTGTTCGCCCTCGCGTCCGTCGCGTCCGCCCTGTCGACGAGCGCCGACATGCTCATCGCCGCGCGTGCCCTCCAGGGCGCCGGCGCCGCCGCGATCATGCCGCTGTCGCTCACGCTCCTGGCCGGCGCCGTGCCGGCCGCCCGGCGGGCGATGGCCATCGGCATCTGGGGCGGCGTCTCGGGTCTCGGTGTCGCGCTCGGGCCGGTCATCGGCGGCGCCGTCGTCGACGGCATCTCCTGGGAGGCCATCTTCTGGATCAACGTGCCCGTCGCGCTCGTCGCGGTGCCGCTCGTGCTCTGGGCGCTGCCCGAGTCCCACGGCCGCCGCCAGCCGCTCGACCTGTCCGGTCTGGTGCTCGCCGGGACCGGCATCCTCGCGCTGGTGTGGGCGATCATCCGGGGCAACGACGACGGCTGGGGATCGACGCGCGTGGTCGGCGGCCTGACCCTGGGCGTGCTCCTGCTCGCGGGCTTCCTGCTGCGCGAGTCGCGGACCGACCACCCGCTCGTGCCGCTGCGGCTGTTCCGCGTCCGGTCGTTCTCCGTCGCGAACGCCAGCGCGCTGGCCTTCTCGTTCGGTGTGTTCGGGCTGGTGTTCCTGCTCGCGCAGTACCTGCAGATCGGGATGGGCTTCACCCCGCTGCAGGCCGGCGTGCGGACCCTGCCCTGGACCGCGGCACCCATGATCTTCGCGCCGATCGCCGGGATGCTCGCCCCCCGGATCGGGGTCCGGCCCCTGCTCACGGCCGGGCTGGCCCTGCAGGCGGCCGGCCTCGCATGGATGGGTCTGATCGTCTCGGTGGACGGCCTGGTCTACGCCGACCTGGTCCCGGGCCTGGCCCTCGCCGGGATCGGCATGGGTCTGACGTTCGCCCCGAGCGCCACTGCCGTGCTCTTCGACATGGCGCCCGACGACCACGGGACCGCGAGCTCGGTCAACGCCACCATCCGGGAGATCGGCGGCGCGCTCGGCGTGGCGGCCCTGGTCGCCGTGTTCACCGCGTCGGACGGCACCCTCGACCCGGGCGGGTACGTGGCGGGTCTGCAGCCGGCCGCCCTGGTGGCGGCGGGCGTGACCCTGCTGGGCGCGCTCATCGTCCTGTTCTGGATGCCGCGCGGCACCGGGCGCGCACTGGTCTGAGCCGCACGCACGACGACGCCCTCGGTGACCGGGTCACCGAGGGCGTCGTCGTGTGCGTGCTCAGTCGTCCGCGGACTCGTCCTCGTCCGGGTGCCGGTACGGGTCGGCCTCGCCGGCAAAGCTCGCCCGCGCAGCGAGCTCGGCGACCTCGCGGTCGCGGCGGGCGGCCTCGAGCAGCGCGGCGTCCAGCTGCGCCGAGGTGTCCGGGAGGGCGTCGAGGTGGAAGTCCAGCGTCGGCGTGAGCCGGATGCCGGTCTGCTTGCCCACCTCGGAGCGGATGATGCCCTTGGCGCTCTCGAGCGCCGCCGCCGTGTCGGTGCGGGCCGCGTCGTCGCCGAGCACCGTGTAGAAGACGTCGGCGTGCTGCAGGTCACCGGTGACGCGCACGTCCGTCACCGTGACGAACCCCAGCCGGGGGTCCTTGATGCGGGTGTCGAGCATCTGCGCGACGACCTGCTGGATGCGCTCGCTGAGCTTGCGGGCGCGGGCGGTGTCCGCCATCGGACGTTCCTCTCTCGTCAGAAGTGCCAGCGGGGCGGGCGAGGAGCAGTCCTCGTCCGCCCCGCTGGCGTGTGATCGCCGGGATCAGGCGCGAGGCTTCTCGCGCATCTCCCAGGTCTCGATGAGGTCGCCGACCTCGACGTCGTTGAACGACCCCAGGCCGATACCGCACTCGAAGCCCTCGCGGACCTCGGTCGCGTCGTCCTTGAACCGCTTGAGCGACTCGATCGACAGGTTCTCGCCGATGACCTTGCCACCACGGGTGACACGGGCCTTCGTGTTCCGGCGGATGAGGCCGGACCGCACGATCGAACCGGCGATGTTGCCGAACTTGGAGGAGCGGAACACCTCGCGCACCTCGGCGGAACCGAGCTGCACCTCCTCGTACTCCGGCTTGAGCATGCCCTTGAGCGCTGCCTCGACGTCGTCGATCGCCTGGTAGATGACCGAGTAGAAGCGCACGTCGACGCCCTCGCGGTCAGCCAGCTCCTCGACGCGCTCCGCGTACTTGACGTTGAACCCGATGATGATCGCCGAGTCGACGGTCGCCAGGTTGACGTCGTTCTGCGTGATCGCGCCGACGCCGCGGTGGATGACCCGCAGGTCCACCTCGTCGCCCACGTCGATCTTGAGCAGCGCGTCCTCGAGCGCCTCGACGGCACCCGAGACGTCGCCCTTGAGGACCAGGTTGAGGGTCTCGACCTTGCCCTGCTGGAGCGCCTGCGTGAAGTCCTCGAGGCTGATGCGCTTGCGACGCTTGGCCAGGAGGGCGGCACGCTCGGCCGCCTCGCGCTTCTCGCCGATCTGGCGCGCGGTGCGGTCGTCCGGAGCCACGATGAACGTGTCACCGGCGCGGGGCACCGAGGTCAGACCGAGCACCTGCACCGGACGCGACGGCCCGGCCACCGTGACCGGCTCGCCGTGCTCGTCGAACATCGCCCGGACGCGGCCGTACGCCGTACCCGCCACGACGGCGTCGCCGACCTCGAGCGTGCCCGACTGGACCAGCACCGTCGCGACGGCACCGCGGCCCTTGTCGAGGTTCGCCTCGATGGCGACACCGCGTGCGGCCTTGTCCGCGTTGGCCCGCAGGTCCAGCGCGGCGTCCGCGGTGAGCAGGACGGCCTCGAGCAGCTGGTCGATGCCCTGGTTCTGCTTGGCGGAGACGTTGACGAACATCGTGTCGCCGCCGTACTCCTCGGCCACCAGGTTGTACTCGGTGAGCTGCTGGCGGATCTTGTCGGGGTTGGCCCCCTCCTTGTCCACCTTGTTGACCGCGACCACGATCGGCACGTTGGCCGCCTGGGCGTGGTTGAGCGCCTCGATGGTCTGGGGCATCACGCCGTCGTCGGCCGCGACCACGAGGATCGCGATGTCGGTCACCTGCGCACCACGGGCACGCATGGCGGTGAACGCCTCGTGACCCGGGGTGTCGATGAAGGTGACGGCACGGTCGTTGCCCTCGTGCACGGTGTGCACCTGGTAGGCACCGATGTGCTGCGTGATCCCGCCGGCCTCGCCCGCGACGACGTCCGTCTGGCGGATGGCGTCGAGGAGCTTGGTCTTTCCGTGGTCGACGTGACCCATGACGGTGACGACCGGCGGCCGCGCCGTCAGGTCCTCGTCGCCCTCGGCCTCGAGCTCGGCGTCCAGGTCGATGTCGAAGGCCCCGAGCAGCTCGCGGTCCTCCTCCTCGGCCGAGACCATCTCGATGACGTAGCCCAGCTCGGCGGCGAGGGTCCCGAAGGTGTCCTCGTCGAGCGACTGCGTCGCCGTGGCCATCTCACCGAGGTGGAACAGCACGGTGACCAGCGAGGCCGGGTTGGCGTCGATCTTGTCGGCGAAGTCGTTCAGCGACGAGCCGTGCCGCAGGCGGACGACGGTCGTGCCGTTGCCGCGCGGGACCTGCACGCCACCCAGCGAGGGGGCCTGCATCTGCTCGAACTCCTGGCGCTTCGCGCGCTTCGACTTCCGTCCGCGCACGGGACGTCCACCGGCGCGACCGAACGCGCCCTGCGTGGAGCCGCGACCGGCACCGCCGGGACGGCCACCGCCGCCGGGACGACCGGCGAAGCCGCCGCCACCGGGAGCGCCGCCGGGTCCGCCGCCGCCGCCGGGACGACCGGCGTAGCCGCCACGGGCGCCACCGGGACCGCCGGAACGGCCACCGGGGCCGGCCGGACGCTCACCGGGACGACCGACGCCGCTCGACGTGCGACCCGGCATCATGCCGGGGTTGGGGCGGGGACCGCCGGGACGCGGGCCACCGGGACGGGGACCGCCCGGACGCTCGCCGGCCGAGGCCGCCGGAGCACCCTCGGGGGCGGGACGACGGTCACCGGGACGCGGCATGCCCTGCGACGGCGCGAACGGGTTGTTGCCCGGACGCGGGCCACCGGGGCGAGGACCGCCGCCGCCGGAGCGCTCGCCCTGGCGGGGCATGCCCTGCGACGGCGCGAACGGGTTGTTGCCCGGACGCGCGGCCGGTGCGGCCTGGCGCGGACCGGGACGGACCGCCGGGGTGGCGGAGGCGGCTGCGGCGGGTGCCTGCGCGGCGGCCGGGGCCGGACGCGCGGGGGCCGGCCGAGCCGGAGCCGGTGCTGCGGGTGCCGCGGGAGCGGCGGGCGCCGCCGGCGCTGCGGACTCCGGTGCGGGGCGGGGGGCCTCGACCGGTGCGGCGGGCGCGGGTGCGGCGGGGGCAGGCGCCGGACGGGCCGGTGCCTTGGGTGCGGGTGCCGCGGCGGAGGCGCCGCCACCCGCGGGGTAGGTGTCACGAAGCTTGCGCACGACCGGCGGCTCGATCGTCGAGGACGCCGAGCGGACGAACTCTCCGAGCTCGTTCAGCTTGGTCATGATGGTCTTGCTGTCGACCCCGAGCTCTTTCGCGAGCTCGTAGACGCGGACCTTGGCCACATCTCTCCCTGTCTCGGTCCGCCCGGACAGGGTCGGACCGTCGTTAGTGCTGGGTACTCATCGCTGGGTACTCATCGGTGCGTGCTCATCGGGCAGCCATCGGCTTCCAACCCGCTTTCCGTCTCGACGATCGGCCTCGCCACCGGGACCTACCCGGTGACGTCCTGCTCCTGCTGCTCGAGGTGGCGGTGCACCGCGCTCGTGCCGGGCTGCCCCGCGATGCGCAGGGCGCGCCCGAACGCTCGACGGCGTTCCGCCTTCTCCAGACAGTCAGGATCGGGGTGCAGCCAAGCACCCCTGCCCGGCATCCGGCGCCCGACGTCCACGACCAGCTCGGGGAGCACCTGGCTCCCGTCGCTCGCGCGGTCGACGACCACCCTCAGCAGGGCTGACCTCGGGCCGGTGGCTCGGCACCCCACGCACGTGCGCACCGGACCCGTGCCAGAGAGGCCAGAGACGTCGTGCTGTGCCTCGGGTGTCTCAGGTGTCTGTGGGGTCCGCCGGCTCGACGGGAGGAGCCGGACGTCCGGCCCAGCCGCGGACAGTCTACCGCGCCGGGCCGTCGAGCGCGTCACTCGTGAGGTCACTCACGGCCGTCCGTACCGCCGGGGCCGCCGGCGGACGCCGGGGAACCCTGGCTCACGGCCTCCCGCTCCCCCGGGACCTCGGCGTCGGAGCGGATGTCGATGCGCCAGCCGGTGAGCTTGGCGGCGAGCCGCGCGTTCTGGCCCTCCTTGCCGATCGCGAGCGACAGCTGGTAGTCCGGCACGACGACCCGCGCCGCGCGGGCCTCGGGGTCGACGACCGTCACGGACAGCACCCGCGCGGGCGAGAGGGCGTGCGCGATCATCTCCGCCGGCTCGTCCGCGTGGTCGACGATGTCGATCTTCTCGCCGTGCAGCTCCGCCATGACCGCACGGACGCGCCCACCCATCGGGCCGATGCACGCGCCCTTGGCGTTGACCCCCGGGACGGTCGCGCGGACGGCCATCTTCGTCCGGTGCCCGGCCTCGCGCGCCATCGCGGTGATCTCCACCGTGCCGTCGGCCACCTCGGGCACCTCGAGCGCGAACAGCTTGCGCACCAGGTTGGGGTGCGTCCGGGACAGGGTCACCTGCGGGCCGCGCTGCCCGCGGGCCACCTCGAGCACGTACCCGCGGATCCGGTCGCCGTGCACGTACTCCTCGCCGGGCACCTGCTCGTGCGCCGGCAGCACGGCCTCCGTGCCGCCGATGTCGATCAGCACGGTCCGGGGGTCGCGACCCTGCTGGATGACGCCGCCGAGCACCTCGCCCTCCTTGCCGCGGAAGGCTCCGAGCACCTGGTCGTCCTCGGCGTCCCGCAGTCGCTGGACGATGACCTGGCGGGCGGTCGCGGTGGCGATCCGGCCGAACCCGTCCGGGGTGTCGTCGTACTCCGGCCCGTCGGGTCCGGGGACCGGCAGGACGCCCTCCTCGTCGGGCTCGCCCACGGGCGCCGCCTCACGGGCCCAGACCGTCACATGACCTGTCTTGCGGTCCACCTCGACCCGCGCGCGCGGCTGGGCGCCCGGGGTGCGGTGGTAGGCGGACAGCAGCGCCTGCTCGATCGCGGAGACCAGCACGTCGAGGCTGATCTCCCGCTCGCGCTCGAGCAGCCGCAGCGTCTGCATGTCGATGTCCATCTCAGCTCTCCTCGCCGGCAGCGGCCCCGCCGCCGGCCTCGTCGTCGTCCACAGGTCCGATCCCCGACAGGTCCACCTCGACGCGCGCCTCGCGGACGTCCGCGAGCGCCATCCGGACCGGGGCACCCACCACCGGCTTGCGCCCCTTGCGCCCCGGCGTCACCGGCACGACGACGATCGCGTCGCCGCCCTCGCCGGCCCGGTCCACCTCGACGAGCCGGCCGGCCAGCCGGGCCCCGTCCGTCGAGGTGACCGTGACGGTCCGCCCCACGGCGCGCGCGAAGTGCCGCCGCTCGGTCAGCGGGCGGTCGACGCCGGGGCTCATGACGTCGAGCGTGTACTCGCCGGCGATGACGTCCGCGGTGTCGAGCGCGTCGGAGACCGCGCGGGTCGCCTCCGCCACACGGTCCAGGTCCAGGTCGCTCTCGTCGTCCTCGGTCAGGTCCACGACGACCTCGACCACCGACCGGGCACCGGCCCGGCGCACGGCGACGTCCTCGAGGACCAGCCCGGTGGTGGCGACGGCGGGCTCCACGACGCGTCGCACCCGGTCAGCGTGTGTGGGGTGTGCTGGCACGACCATGTGAGCCTCCTGTCGGTCCAGCGGGTCGTCGGCGAGCGACGAGGCGACCCTGTGATGTTGTGGGTCCACAGTAACGAGTCCGCGCGCGCCCGACGGCCGCGGCCGTGCTCGTCGGCTGCGGCGTGGCAGGATCACCGGCGATGAGCACGGACACGGACCCCGCAGCCCGGCACGATCCCGCGCGCGATCATGCGCGCCGAGCCCGGCGCACGGTCCGCGGGCTCGCCGCGGTGGTGATGGTTGTCACGCTCGCCGCCTGCGGGTCTGCGGGCCGAGACGCCGCCCCCGGTCGAGCCCAGCCCCGACGCGGTCGAGCAGGTGCGCGCCCGGACGGTCGACGACTCGCTCGCGCTCGTGGCCGCGGCGGCCGCGGCGCTCGCCGGTCCCGACGGCGCGACCGAGGCCGTCGCACCGGTGCTCACCGACGTCGCCGACTACGCCGCGCAGCACGCCGAGCAGCTCGGCGGCGTCTACGTCTCCGGCCTGCCGACGCCGTCGGCGCTCGGCGACCACGTCCGCGCCGGTCCAGGCCGGTGTCGGCCGACGTGCTGGCGGAGCTGGCCGCGGCGACGCGGACCGCCCTCGCGGACGCCGACGCCGTGACCGACGGGCCGCTGGCACGGCTTGATCGCCTCGGTCGCGACGTCGCGCGGCGAGCTCGCCGTCCGGCTCGCGGCCGCGACCGGCGCCGAGGTGCCGTCCCTCGTCCCGGAGCCGTCCCCGACCCCCGCCGCCACGGGCGAGCAGTCGCCGCAGCCGGGTGGCGTCGACGGCCTCACCACCGAGGACCTCGCGACGCTGGCCCTCGTGCACGACGAGGCCGGCTACGGTCTCGAGGTGATCGCCGCGAAGCTCTCCGGCGACCAGCGCGCGACCGCCCGCGCCGCCGCCGCCGCGCACCGGGGCCGCAGCGAGGAGTGGGCGGCCGCGGCCGGGATCGACGGCGGGGCGCAGGACCCGCGTCGCGCGTCCTACACCCTGCCCGCCGGTCTGGAGGACCCCGCAGTGGCGACCGCGCTCGCCCGCACGCTGGAGACCGCGGTCGCCGACGCCTACGCCGACGCGGTGGCGGCCGCCGACCCCGGCAGCCGGGCGACCCTGATCGACGGCCTGCGCCGGGCCACCGACGACGCCGGCACCTGGGGCGCCACGCCGGTGGCGTTCCCCGGCCTGCCCGAGCGCGCCCAGGAGCCCACCGGCTGATCGCGTCAGCGCGCCAGGAGGTCCTGCACCAGCGCGGACACCCGCTCGGCAGCCTCGCCGACGGGCACCTGCTCGGTGCTCCCGCCGACGCGCGGCCGGACCTCGACGACGCCGTCGGCCAGCCCGCGGCCCACCACGACGACGAGCGGGACGCCGAGCAGCTCGGCGTCGGCGAACTTCACGCCGGGCGAGACCTTGCCGGGCGGTCGTCGTAGAGCACCTCGACACCGCGCGACGACAGCTCCGTGGCCAGGGCGTCGGCCGCCTCGAACACCGCCGGGTCCTTGCCGGTGGCCACGACGTGCACGTGCGCGGGCGCGACGTGCGCCGGCCAGGCCAGCCCGCGCTCGTCGTTGTTGGCCTCTGCGAGCGCCGCGAGCACGCGGGTCACGCCGATGCCGTACGAGCCCATGGTGACGACCTGCGCCTTGCCGTTCTGGTCCAGCACGGTCAGGCCGAGCGCCTGGGCGTACTTGCGCCCGAGCGCGAAGATGTGGCCGATCTCGATCCCACGCGCGAGCTCCAGCGGGCCGGAGCCGTCCGGTGCGGGGTCGCCCGCGCGCACCTCGGCGGCCTCGACGGTGCCGTCGGCCGTGAAGTCGCGACCGGCGACGAGGTCGAAGACGTGGCGTCCCGGCTCGTCGGCACCGGTGATCCAGCGCGTGCCCGGCACGACGCGCGGGTCCAGCAGGTAGCGGACCGCGGTGCGCTCGGCGCCGTCGGCGACGGGCACGTTCGGTCCCATCGAGCGGGGTCCGATGTACCCGCGGACCAGCTCGGGGTGCGCGGCGAAGTCGGCGTCGCCGGCCGGCTCGACCTCGGCCGGCGCGACCGACGCCTCCAGGCGCTTGAGGTCGACCTCGCGGTCACCGGGCAGCCCGACGACGAGCAGCTCGCGCTCACCGCTCGGGTGCACGAGAGCGAGCACCACGTTCTTGAGCGTGTCGGCGGCCGTCCACGACCGGTCCGGGCGCGCGAACCGGGCGTTGGCGACCGCCACCAGGGAGTCGATGGTCGGCGTGTCCGGGGTGTCCTCCACGTGGGCGGCCGGCGCGTCGTCGAACGGGACCGCGTCCGGGACCACGGTGGTCACGGCCTCGACGTTCGCCGCGTACCCGCCGGGTGACCGGACGAACGTGTCCTCGCCGATCGCGGTCGGGGTGAGGAACTCCTCGGACCGCGAGCCGCCCATGGCACCCGACGTCGCCGCGACGATGACGTACTCGAGGCCCAGGCGATCGAAGATCCGCTGGTAGGCGTCGCGCTGCGCCTGGTAGGAGGCCTCCAGGCCGGCGTCGTCCACGTCGAACGAGTAGGCGTCCTTCATGATGAACTCGCGCCCGCGGATGAGTCCGGCGCGCGGCCGGGCCTCGTCGCGGTACTTGGTCTGGATCTGGAAGAGCGCGAGCGGCAGGTCCTTGTACGACGAGTACAGGTCCTTGACCAGCAGCGTGAACATCTCCTCGTGCGTGGGCGCGAGGAGGTAGTCACCGCCCTTGCGGTCCTTGAGCCGGAAGATGTTCGGCCCGTACTCGGTCCAGCGCCCGGTCGCCTCGTAGGGCTCCTTGGGCAGCAGCGCCGGGAAGTGCACCTCCTGCGCACCCGCGGCGGTCATCTCCTCGCGGACCACCTGCTCGACCTTGGCCAGCACGCGCAGGCCCAGCGGCAGCCAGGTGTAGATGCCGGGCGCGGCGCGGCGGATGTAGCCGGCGCGCACGAGCAGCCGGTGGCTGGCGACCTCGGCGTCGACCGGGTCCTCGCGCAGGGTGCGGAAGAAGAGCTGGGACAGGCGGATGAGCATGCACGGAGCCTAGTTCTCCCGGACAGCCGCCCCGTACGACATTCCGTGGGGTTGGATGGTGCCCGTGCCGGAGCTGCCCGAGGTCGAGGCGCTCGCGCAGTTCCTGCGTGGGCGGATGGACGGCCGTGCCGTGACCGAGGTGTCGGTCGGTGCGATCAGCGCGCTCAAGACGTTCCGCCCGCCCCCCGACGCGCTCGTCGGCGGGATCGTGGTGGGCGTGCAGCGGCACGGCAAGTGGCTCGACGTGATGGTCGCGACCCCGACCGGTGAGCCGCTGCACCTGATCTGGCACCTCTCGCGCGCCGGCTGGGTCCGCTGGTCCGAGCAGCTGTCCACCAACCCCGTCCGGCCCGGCAAGTCCCCGCTCGCGCTGCGGGTGCGGCTCGACGACGGCTCCGGGTTCGACCTGACCGAGGCGGGGACCCGCAAGCGGCTCGCCGTGCACGTGGTCGAGGACCCGACGGACGTCCCGCAGATCGCGACGCTCGGCGTCGAACCGCTGTCGGACGAGTTCACCGAGGACCGGTTGGCCGAGCTGCTCGCGGCGCGCAACCAGCAGGTCAAGGGCCTGCTGCGCGACCAGGGCACGATCGCCGGCATCGGCAACGCCTACTCCGACGAGATCCTGCTGGCCGCCCGGATGAGCCCGTTCGCCATGACCAAGTCATTCGACGCGGACCGCACCCGGATCCTCTGGGAGGCGATCCGTGAGGTCCTGACCAGCGCGGTCGCGTCGGCGTCGGGAAAGCCCGCGGCCGAGCTCAAGGACGCCAAGCGGCGCGGGATGAAGGTGCACGGCCGCACCGGAGCGCCGTGCCCGGGCTGGGACGACGTGCCCTGCGGGGACACCGTGCACGAGGTCTCGTTCGCGGACTCGTCGCTGCAGTACTGCCCGACGTGCCAGACCGGCGGCAAGCCGCTGGCCGACCGGCGGATGTCCCGGCTGCTGCGCTGACACGCGCCTCAGAACAGCACCGTCGCGTAGGTGCCCACCTGCCGGAACCCCACCGCGCGGTAGGCGGCGAGCGCGCGCGTGTTGTAGCTGTTGACGTACAGCGACACCAGCGGCGCGACCTCGCCACGGGCCATCTGCACCACCGCGGCCATGCCGGCCTCGGACAGCCGCTCGCCGCGCCGGTCGGGCGAGACCCAGACCCCCTGCACCTGCGCCACTCCCCCGGCGACCGCTCCCAGCTCCGCCTTGAACACCACGTCGCCCGCGGCCCGGCCGTCCTGGGACGCGGGGGCGTCGATGCGGACGAACGAGCGGCCCTGGGCGATCAGCCCGTGCACCCGGCTCTCGTACGGGCCACCCGGCCCGCTGACCGGCGAGTAGCCGACCTCCTCGGTGAACATGCGGACGCAGGCGGGCAGGACCACGTCGAACTCGTCGGGGTGCGACCGCCGCACGCGCGCGTCGGCGGTGACCAGCGGGGCGTGCTCGATCACCATCGACGGCTGGTCGTCGCGCACCTCGCGGGCCGCCGGCCAGTAGTGCCGCAGACGGCTCCAGAGGCCCAGCACGGCGTCGGCGGGACCGACGATCGACGAGCACCGCCGCCCCTGCCCGCGGGCGAGCCCGGTGAACGCGTCGAGCGCCCGAGCGGCGACCTGCGGGTCGTCGACGGGGACGACGGGGACCATGTTGGCGCCGGCGAAGCAGACCGCCAGCAGCTCCCCGTCCTCCTCGTACCCCCACAGGGTGCCGCCCGCCGCCCGCAGCGAGCGACCGACGGCCTGCTCGAGCCGCGCGGTGGCCAGCACGGAGCCGACAGCGTCCCGGGCGCAGACCGCCAGGGCTCTCGTCAGGTCGGGATCGCCGAGGACCCGGCCCCCGGCCCGGCCCTCGAGCAGGGCCGCGCGGCGTTGCACCATGGGTAGATCCTGCACCACCGGCGTCCGGTTCACCCGATGTCCGGGCAGACGATCCTGCGGCGCGTCGTGGCGGCGTCAGCCGACGGTGACCACCGGGGCGCCGTCGCCGGCCTCGACCGGGTCCATGGTCTCGGCGAGACGCATGGCCTCCTCGATGAGGGTCTCGACGATGAGCGCCTCGGGGACGGTCTTGATGACCTCACCCTTGACGAAGATCTGTCCCTTGCCGTTGCCGGACGCGACGCCGAGGTCGGCCTCGCGGGCCTCACCGGGGCCGTTCACGACGCAGCCCATGACGGCCACGCGCAGCGGCACCTCCATGCCCTCGAGCCCCGCCGTGACTCGCTCGGCGAGCGAGTACACGTCCACCTGGGCGCGGCCGCACGACGGGCAGGACACGATCTCGAGCTTGCGCGGGCGCAGGTTCAGGGACTGCAGGATCTGGATGCCGACCTTGACCTCCTCCACCGGCGGCGCGGACAGGGACACGCGGATGGTGTCGCCGATGCCCTTGCTCAGCAGCGCGCCGAACGCGGTGGCGGACTTGATGGTGCCCTGGAACGCGGGGCCGGCCTCGGTCACGCCGAGGTGCAGCGGCCAGTCGCCGCGCTCGGAGAGCAGCTCGTACGCCCGCACCATGACCACGGGGTCGTTGTGCTTGACGGAGATCTTGAAGTCCCGGAAGCCGTGCTCCTCGAACAGCGACGCCTCCCAGACGGCGGACTCGACCAGCGCCTCCGGGGTGGCCTTGCCGTACTTGGCCAGCAGGCGCGGGTCCAGGGAGCCGGCGTTGACGCCGATCCGGATGGAGCACCCGGCGTCCGTGGCCGCCTGGGCGATCTCCTTGACCTGGTCGTCGAACTTGCGGATGTTGCCCGGGTTGACCCGGACCGCCGCACAGCCGGCCTCGATCGCCTTGAAGACGTACTTCGGCTGGAAGTGGATGTCCGCGATCACCGGGATCTGCGACTTGTGCGCGATGGCCGGCAGCGCATCGGCGTCGTCCTGCGTGGGGACGGCAACGCGCACGATGTCGCAGCCCGCGGCCGTCAGCTCCGCGATCTGCTGCAGCGTGGAGTTGATGTCCGTGGTCTGCGTGGTGCACATGGACTGGACGCTGACGGGGGCGTCGCCGCCCACCTCCACCTTGCCGACCTTGATCTTGCGGGTCTTGCGTCGCGGTGCCAGGACCAGGGGGGGCGCCTCCGGCATGCCGAGGCTGATCGGGATGCTCACCTGGCCATCATCGCACCCGTGCGCCCGCGGGCCGGCCCGCAGGGGCCGGTGTGCACGAGATCACCCCACGGCCCGCACGCCTCGGACCGGTCAGATCTGCACCGGGTTGACGATGTCCGCGTAGGCGAGCAGCAGACCCACGGCCCCGAGCACGACGAACACGGAGTACGCGAGCGGCACCAGCTTGGCCGTGTCGAACGGGCCCGGCCGAGGCAGCCCGCGCAGCCGTGCCACCTGGCGCCGCGCACCCTCCCACAGGGCAGCAGCGACGTGGCCGCCGTCGAGCGGCGGCAGCGGGATGAGGTTGAAGACGAACAGCGCGATGTTCAGCGCCGCGAGCAGCTGCAGCAGCGAGGCGGCCTTGAGCTGCCAGTCGATGCCGTCGGTCGAGGCGATCTCGCCGGCGAAGCGCCCGATGCCGACGGGGCCCACGATGCTGTTGGCATCCCGCGGGGTGTCCTCCACCGACGACCGCACCAGGTCGGCCACGCGACCGGGCAGCGTGACGACCACGCTCGCGGTCTGCCAGGTGGTCTCCGCCACGGTCGTCGGCACGCTCAGAAGCGGCTGGCGGACCATCTCCTGCGAGGGCGTGATGCCCATAAAGCCGACCGGCTCGGTGACCGGGTCGCCCGCGGCGTCGAGCACGGGCTCGTCGTTCGCGTCGTAGACGGGCCGGTCGGCGACGATCGGGGTCACGGTGAGGTCGACCTGCTCGCCGTCGCGCTCGACGACCACGGGGACGGCCTCGGCGCCGGTCGCGCGGATCAGCCCGGAGAGCTGGTCCCACGAGGTGATCTCGGTGCCGTCGAAGGACACGATCGTGTCCCCGGGCTCGATGCCGGCGGCGGCGGCGGGGGCGGCCGGATCCGCGGCCGTGCAGTCCCGGGTCGGGTCGGCGTCGGCCGGGATGACGCACTGGGAGACGCCCGCGAGGTGCGGCGTGTACGTGGGCAGGCCGAAACCGAGGAGCACGATCGCCATGAGGACGAACGCGATGACGAGGTTCATCACCGGGCCGCCCAGCATGACGACCAGCTTCTTCGGGGTCGACAGGTGGTAGAACGCCCGGCCGTCCTCGCCGGGGCGGATCTCCTCGGCGCTGGCCTGGCGCGCGTCGCTGGCGAGCCGGCCGAGCCAGGTGCGCGCGGGCGGGTTCCCCACGGCCTCGTCGGTGGGGTACATGCCGACCAGCCGCACGTAGCCGCCCAGCGGGATCGCCTTGAGGCCGTACTCGGTCTCGCCGCGGGTGCGGGACCAGAGCGTCGGGCCGAAGCCGACCATGTAGTGGCTCACGCGGACGCCGAAGCGCTTGGCGGGCACCATGTGCCCGACCTCGTGCAGCCCGATGGACAGCAGGAGCACCACCACCACCACGAGCACAGCGACCAGGTACGCCATCGACCCCTCCGTCAGGAACCTGCGCGCACGCGGCAGGGCGGGGCCGTCGATGACCCGCGCGGGGACATCCTGCCTCCCCTGCCTGGGAACCGGCTGACAGCGCGCCGAGACCACCCGGACGGGCGCTCGGGCGATGGCTCCATCCGATGACGGAATCCGTCGCCGGATTCTTCCCCGAGCACGGGATCGGCACTAGCGTCCCCCCATGACCACCGTTTCCACCCCTGTGCTCCCGCTCGAGCAGCGCCGCGTCCTGCGCACCGCGATCCCGGGCCCGCGCTCGGTCGCCCTCGCCGCACGGCGGAGCGCCGCCGTCGCCGCGGGCGTATCGTCGACGCTCCCGGTGTACGTCTCACGGGCCGGCGGTGCGGTGCTCGAGGACGTCGACGGGAACGTGCTGATCGACCTGGGCTCCGGGATCGCCGTGACGTCGGTGGGCGCCAGCGCACCCGAGGTCACCGCGGCGGTCGCGGCGCAGGCGGCCGACTTCACGCACACCTGCTTCATGATCAGCCCCTACGAGGAGTACGTGGCGGTGTGCGAGGGCCTGGCGCGGGTCACCCCGGGCGCGCACGAGAAGCGCTCGGTGCTGGTGAACTCCGGTGCGGAGGCCGTGGAGAACGCCGTGAAGATCGCCCGACGGGCCACCGGACGCCCCGCGGTCCTGGTGCTCGACCACGCGTACCACGGCCGCACGAACCTGACGATGGCCATGACCGCGCGGGCCATGCCGTACAAGACCGGGTTCGGGCCGTTCGCGGGCGAGGTGTACCGGGTGCCGGCGTCGTACCCGCTGCGGGACCCCGACGGCATGACGGGCGAGCAGGCGGCGCTGCGGGCGATCGACGTGGCCGAGCGGCAGGTCGGGGCGGACCAGGTAGCGGCGCTCGTCGTGGAGCCGATCCTGGGCGAGGGCGGCTTCGTCGTCCCCGCGCCCGGCTTCCTTCCGACGCTCGCGGCGTGGGCGGCCGACCGCGGGATCGTCCTGGTGGCCGACGAGGTGCAGACCGGGTTCGCGCGGACCGGCGCGATGTTCGCGATGGAGCACGAGGGCGTGGTGCCAGACCTGGTGACCATGGCCAAGGGCATCGCCGGCGGGTTGCCGCTCGGCGCGGTGACCGGCCGCGCCGAGCTCCTCGACGCCGTGCACGCCGGCGGTCTGGGCGGCACGTTCGGCGGCAACCCGCTGGCGTGCGCCGCCGCGCTGGCCGCGCTGGCGATCTACGAGCGCGACGACCTGGCGGGCGCGGCGCGCGCGATCGAGGCGGCCGTCCTGCCACGCCTCGTCGGGCTGCAGACCGACGTGCCGGCGGTCGCCGACGTCCGCGGGCGCGGCGCCATGCTCGCGGTCGAGCTGGTCCGCCCGGGCACGCTCGAGCCCGACAAGGCGGCCGCCCAGCGGGTCTCGGCGGCGTGTGCGGCCCAGGGCGTGCTCGTGCTGACGTGCGGCACGTGGGGCAACGTCCTGCGCCTGCTGCCCCCGCTGGTCATCGGGCACGACCTTCTCGGCGAGGCGCTGACGGTGCTCGAGGACGCGGTCCGTTCGCTCTAGCGGTCCTCCATGCCCCATGGCGAGCCGTACCCGGCGGGGGTCGGTGCGGCGAGGAGCTCGAGGAACGGCACCGCGTCGAACGCCTCGGGGCCCAGGACGCCGGCGCCGGACCAGGTGCCGTCGGCCAGCAGCTCGAGCGCGACGACCGGGTTCACGGCCGTCTGCCACACCACGCACTGCGCGCCGTACTCCGCCATGGACCAGGCGTTGTCGACCAGGTGGTAGAGGTACACCTCGCGCGGGGCGCCGTCGGTGCCCGTGCCCGTGACCAGCAGCCCGGCACAGGTCGAGCCGGTCATGCGGGGGCCGATCGTCGCCGGGTCGGGCAGCGCGGCGGCGACGACGTCGCGCGGGCTGACCGGTACCCCGCGCACCGTGACCGGCTCGGTGCGGTCCAGTCCCAGGCGGTGCAACGTCCGCAGGACCCCGATGAACTCCTCGCCCAGCCCGTACTTGAACGTCACCTTCCGCGCGTCCACCCAGCGGGGCATCAGGAGCACCTCCTCGTGCTCCACGTGCACGCACTCCACGTCCCCGATCGGGTCCGGGAACCGGAACACCTCCGGCTCGTGGAACGGCGCCACGGTGAACCACCCGTCCTCGAGGCCCGATCCGGCCTCCGCGCGGTCCGCGGACCAGATCACCGGTGGGTTGAGGCACTCCTCGATCGTGGTCCAGATGGAGAACGACGGCGCGAAGACCGGCTCGCCGTCGTCGCCGCGCACCTCCAGGTTGGCGCCGTCCCGCACACCCAGCTCGTCGATGCTCGAGAACAGGTGGTCGGCGGCGTACCGCGCGAAGACGTCGGACAGGCCCGGCTCGACGCCGATGCCCACGAGCGCCAGCTGTCCGGCCGACTCCCACGTGCCCGCCTGGGCGAACTGCTCGTCGCCGAGCTTGACCCCGGGCAGCGCGTACGGCTGCTCCGGGTGGGGGCGCGACAGCGACATCGCCATGTCGAGGTAGTGCGCGCCCGCCGCCCGGACCCCCTCGAAGATGGGCAGGACGAACCGGGGGTCCACGGCGTTCAGCACGTGCGTGGAGCCGTGCTCGCGGACGAGGGCCTCCACGGCAGCGGCGTCCGACGCGTCGACCACCGTCGCGACGAACCGGTCCCCGACCACGTCGTGGGCGCCGGCCGCCTCGACCGTGCGGCGCGACCGCGCCAGGTCCACGTCGGCCACCACCATCTGCTCGAAGAACCGCCGGCGCGCGGCGATCCGCGCGACCGCGTCGCCCACCCCGCCGCTCCCGACCACCAGGATCCGCACCAGACGCTCCTTCGACCTCACCGGGCCCGGAGCCGCTTGCTCCGGGCGTAGCCGAGCACCTGGACCAGGACGACGATCACCAAGGCCAGGACGAACATGAACGAGCTGATGACGTTGGCCTGCGGCGGGATGCCCCGGGTGGCGCTCACGTAGACGAACTTCGGGAACGTCGTGTACGAGCCCGACGTGAAGTTGGTGACGATGAAGTCGTCGAAGCTCAGGCTGAACGCGAGCAGCGCCGCCGCCGCGATGCCCGGCAGGAGCAGCGGGAACGTCACGCGCCAGAACGCCTGCCACGGCGACGCGTACAGGTCCGCGGCTGCCTCCTCCAGCGCCGGGTCCAGGCTGGAGACCCGGGCCTTGACGGTGACGACGACGAAGCTGATGCAGAACATGACGTGCGCCGCGACGACCGTGCCGAAGCCGAGCGGGACGCGCACGGTGAGGAACTGCGCGAGCAGCGCCGCGCCGAGCACCACCTCCGGCGTCGACATCGGCAGGAAGATCAGCAGGTTCGTCAGGGCCCGGCCGCGGAACCGGAACCGCACCAGGGCGATCGCGACGAGCGTGCCGAGCGCGGTCGCGACGAGCGTCGAGACGACGCCGACCTGCAGGGAGTTGGCGAACGCCTCGCACACCTGCGGGGCACCGCACGGGTTCTGCCAGTTGTCCAGCGTGAAGCCGCGCCACACCAGGTTGGTCTTGCCGGCGTCGTTGAACGAGAACGCCACCGTGTAGGCGACCGGGACCATGAGGTACACGAACGCGAGCGCGGCGAAGATCGGCACGATCATGTCGCCGATCCGCCGACGCGGCCGGCGGGCGGGACGCGGCGGGGCGGGGACGGCGGTGGACCGGTCCGGCCGGTCGAGCACCGCGGTCACAGCAGGTCCTCCGTGCCGGCCCGGCGGATGTACGCGCCGACGAGCAGGAGGATCGCGGCCATCAGGACCACCGACAACGACGCTGCCGTCGGGTAGTCGAGGACCTTGAAGAACCGGGCGTCGATGACCTGCCCGATCATCGTGGTGTTGGTGTTGTTGCCCAGCAGCGAGGCGTTGACGTAGTCGCCGGCCGCGGGGATGAAGACCAGCAGGGTGCCGCCGACCACGCCGGGCAGCGACAGGGGCCAGGTGACCGTCCGGAACGTGGTGACCGGCGACGCGTACAGGTCGGCGCTCGCCTCGAGGAGGCGGGCGTCCAGCCGCTCGAGCGCCGCGAAGATCGGCAGCACCATGAACGGCAGGAAGTTGTAGGTCAGGCCGCTGACCACCGCGAACGGCGTCGCGGTCAGCCGTGCGTCGGGCGGCAGCAGGTGCAGCGTGTGCAGCACGGTCACGACGAGCGCGTCGTCGGCCAGGATCTGCTTCCACGCGATCGTGCGCAGGATGAAGCTGGTGAAGAACGGGGCGACCACCAGCACGAGCAGCAGCCCCTGGAGCAGCTTGCGGCCACGGGCGCGCACCGCGATGACGTACGCCATGGGGTAGCCGATGACCAGTGCCGCGACCGTGGCCAGGAACGCGAACCAGAACGAGCGCAGCAGCGCGGGCCAGAACTGCGCGAGCGCGTCGACGTAGTTCTGCCAGTGGAACGCCGGCTGGTACTCCCCCACGTCCCCACCCGGCACCGGCACGTACAGCGACGTCGCCAGCAGGGCGCCGACGGGCACGACGAAGAACAGGAGCAGGTAGAGCACACCCGGACCGAGCAGGACCAGGTGCGCGCGCTGCGCCGTGCGGCGCGGGGGCGGCGGTGAGTCGCCCGGGGCCGCCTCGCCGAGTGCCGCGGTGATGCTCACGGCTCGTCGTCCAGGTCGACGGTGCCGTCGTCGCGCGCCTGGGTCCCGTCCAGCGCGAACGTGAAGTCGACCGCCCAGGCCAGCCGAACGGGAGAGCCCACCGCGACCGTCGCGCCGCCCAGCAGGTTCTGCGCGAACACGCCGAACGTGCCGAGGCCGGCCACCTCCACCTGGTACTGCGTGCTGACGCCCATGAATGACACGTCGGTGACCACGCCGGGGCCGAGGACGTTCTCCGACCGGCCGGGCGCCTGGTCGCCCACCAGCAGACGCATCTTCTCGGGCCGGGCGCCGACGAGCACCGCGCCGTCGGTGCTCACGGCCCGGTCCTGCGGGACCAGCACCCGGGTGCCGCGCACGTCCACGCCGAGCAGGCCACGCTTGGTCAGTCGCTCCGTCACGGTGCCGGCCACCAGGTTGGACTGCCCGAGGAAGTTGGCGACGAACGAGGTGCGCGGCAGCTCGTAGAGGTCCGCCGGTGAGCCCATCTGCTCGATCCGCCCGCGGTTCATCACCGCGACCGTGTCCGCCATGGTCATGGCCTCCTCCTGGTCGTGCGTGACGTGCACGAACGTGAGGCCGACCTCCGTCTGGATGCGCTTGAGCTCGAGCTGCATCTGCCGGCGGAGCTTGAGGTCGAGGGCACCCAGCGGCTCGTCGAGCAGCAGGAGCGCCGGCCGGTTCACCAGGGCCCGGGCGAGCGCCACCCGCTGCTGCTGCCCGCCCGAGAGCTGAGCGGGCTTGCGGTCGGCCAGGTGCCCCAGCTCCACCAGGTCCAGGCCGTCGGCGACCCGGCGGGCGATGTCGTCGGCGCGCGAGCGCCTGAGCCCGAACGCGACGTTCTCCCCCACGGTCAGGTGCGGGAACAGCGCGTAGCTCTGGAAGACGGTGTTCACGGGGCGCTGGTGCGCGCGCGTGCCCGTCACGTCCCGACCGCCGATGGACAGGGTGCCCGCGGTGGGCTGCTCGAGCCCGGCGACCATCCGCAGGGTCGTCGTCTTGCCGCAGCCCGACGGACCGAGCAGCGCGAAGAACGAGCCGGACGGGACGGTCAGGGTCAGGTCCTGCACCGCGACGAAGGACCCGAACACCTTGGTGACGCCGCTGATCTCCAGCGCGGCGCCACCGTCAGCCGTCAGCCCCGCCGGCTCCACGGCCGAGGACGTGCTCGTCATGCGCCGATCACGGTGAGGAACTCGCCGTTGTAGCGCTCCTCCTCATCGGGGGTCAGCGTCCGGAACACGCTGACCTTGGACAGGATCTCGGCGGTGGGGAAGATCATCGGGTTCTCCGCGAGGTCCGGGTCGATGTCGACCATGGCCTCCTGGGCGCCCTGCACCGGGGTGATGTAGTTGACCCACGCGGCCACCTGCGCGGCGACCTCGGGGTCGTAGTAGTAGTTCATGAGGTCCTCGGCGTTGCCCAGGTGCGACGAGCCGATCGGGACCATCATGTTGTCGCTCCAGAGCGTGCCGCCGGACTCGGGGATCGCGAATTCGAACCGGTCGTCGGACTCGTAGTTGAGCGACGTGATGTCGCCCGACCAGCCGATGACGGCGATCGCGTCGCCGGAGGCCAGGTCCTGCGTGTAGGCGTTGCCGCGCACCTGGCGGATGTGGCCCGAGTCGATCTTCTCCTTGAGCACCTCGAGCGCGGAGTAGAAGTCGTCGTCGCTCCAGTCGCCCGACGGGTCGACACCCTGGTCGAGCATGATCAGCCCGATGGTGTCGCGCATCTCCGAGAGCACCTCGACGCGGCCGGCCAGCTCCGGGGCCCACAGGTCCGACAGCGTGTGCACGCCGCCCGGGACCTTCTCCTTGTCCCACGCCAGGCCGGCGAACCCGGACTGCCAGGTCAGGGAGTGCGTGCGGCCGGGGTCGAAGTCGACGTTCGCCAGGGTGGTGAGGATGTTCTCCGCGTTCGGCACGCGGGCCTTGTCCAGCTCCTGGGTGTAGCCGAGGCGGATCATCCGCGCGGCCATCCAGTCCGTGAGCGTGACGATGTCGTAGCCGATGTCCTGCCCGTTCTTCAGCTGCCCGGAGACCTTGCCGAAGAACGCGTCGTTGTCGTCGATGTCCTCCGCGTACGTGACCGTGAGGCCCGACTGCTCCTCGAACGCCTGGAGCGTGGGGTAGCTGGTGCCGTCGTCGTCCTGGTCCAGGTACTGCGTCCAGTTGGCCCAGCGCACGATCTTGTCGCTGTCGGACAGGTCCTTGGCTCCGGACGAGGCGGCCGACGGCGACCCGGTGCCGCAGGCGGCGAGCACGGCGGCCGCTCCCGCGGTGCCCAGCGCCGCGACGAGGAACGAGCGCCGCGACAGGGTGGCGGATCCCCCTCGGTGCGCTGCCTGGGCGACGAGCGCCCGGACGCGCGGGTCGGTGGGAGCAGGGCGGCGGGGGGTGCTCATGGGGCTCCTCGAGTGCCGGAGGGTGCCGCCGAGGCGACGGTGGGTGGATCTTCGCAAACAGACGGCCGTCCAGCAAGGAATCCGTCGCCCAACCACCCGGCCGCAACGAAAATGTTGCACGGATGGAACATGCGGCCCTGGGATCCGTCGAGTCAGGCGTCGAAAGCAGACATCACGTGCTTGATCCGGGTGTAGTCCTCGAACCCGTACATCGAGAGGTCCTTGCCGTAGCCCGAGTGCTTGAACCCGCCGTGCGGCATCTCGGCGACGAACGGGATGTGCGTGTTGATCCAGACCACGCCGAAGTCGAGCGCGCGCGACACCCGCAGCGCCCGGCCGTGGTTCTGCGTCCACACCGAGCTCGACAGCCCGTACCGGACGCCGTTGGCCAGGGCGATCGCCTCGTCCTCGTCGGTGAACGTCTGCACGGTGATGACCGGCCCGAAGATCTCGTCCTGCACGGCCTCGTCGTCCTGCCGCAGCCCGTCGACCACGGTCGCCTCGACGAAGTACCCGGCGTCGCCGACCCGGTTCCCGCCGGCGACCACCGACGCGTGCGCGGGGAGCCGGTCGAGGAACCCGGTCACGCGCTCGAGCTGCAGCGCGTTGTTCACGGGACCGAAGGCGACGTCGGGGTCGTCCGGCGCGCCCGTGCGCTGCCCGCGGGCCGCCTGCGCCAGGGCGGCGACGAAGTCCCCGTGCACCGACGCGTGCACCAGGACGCGGGTCGCCGCCGTGCAGTCCTGCCCGGCGTTGTAGTAGCCGGCACCGGCGATGCCCTCGGCGGCGGCCGCGAGGTCCGCGTCGGCGAACACGATCACCGGCGCCTTGCCGCCCAGCTCGAGGTGCACGCGCTTGACGTTCGCCGCGGCGGCCTCGGCCACCTGCGACCCGGCGCGCACGGAGCCCGTGATCGCCACCATGTCCGGCCGCGCGTGCGAGACCAGCGCCCGGCCGGTGTCCCGGTCACCGCAGACCACGTTGAGCACGCCCGGCGGCAGCACCTCGTTGGCCACCTGGGCCAGCAGCAGGGTCGAGGCGGGGGTCGTGTCGGACGGCTTGAGCACGATCGTGTTGCCGGCCGCGAGCGCCGGGGCGATCTTCCAGATCGCCATCATCAGCGGGTAGTTCCAGGGCGTGACCTGCCCGACGACGCCGACCGGCTCGCGGCGCACCCAGGACGTGTGGCCGGCCATGTACTCCCCCGCGCTGAGCCCGTCGAGCACACGGGCGGCCCCGGCGAAGAAGCGCAGCTGGTCCACGCACGGCGGCACCTCGTCGGTCGCCGTCAGGTGCAGCGGCTTGCCGGTGTTGCGCGACTCGACCGCGACGAAGTCGTCCGCCCGCTGCTCGACCGCGTCGGCCAGCCGCAGGAGCGCGAGCTGCCGCTCGGCCGGCGTCGTGCGGCCCCACCCCGGGAACGCGTCCGACGCGGCGCGGTAGGCGTCGTCCACGTCCTGCGCGCCGGACAGCGGTGCACGGGCGTACTCGACACCGGTCGACGGGTCGATCACCGCGGTCGTGCGGCCGTCCGCGGCGGGGCGCAGCGCGCCACCGATCACGTTGTGCAGCTCGAGCGGCTCGTCGCTGGCCTGGCTCACGTCGGTTCTCCTCACGGTCGGTGCGGGGCACGCTACGCCGCCGAGCGCCGCTGCGGGAGGCCTGGACGGTGCATTCGCGCGATGCGCGGCCGCTGAACGCCGAAATCAGAAGTTCAGGGCCCCTGCAGCGACGGATTCCCGTGCTTGGCGCGCGAGTTTCTCTTGCATTGAGGGGCGACGCACACCACCATCGGCGGGTGGGCACACGCAGACCAGCACCCGGGCACCCGGCACTCGACGACGTCTCCAAGGCGATCGTGGAGCAGCTGCAGGAGGACGGCCGCCGTCCGTACGCGGCCATCGGCAAGGCGATCGGGCTGTCCGAGGCGGCCGTGCGGCAGCGCGTGCAGCGCCTGACCGACTCGGGCGTGATGCAGATCGTCGCGGTGACCGACCCGCTGCAGGTGGGCTTCACCCGCCAGGCGATGATCGGCCTGAAGTGCGAGGGCGACCTGTCGCGGGTGGCCGACGAGCTCGCCGCGCTGCCGGAGGTGGACTACGTCGTCGTCACCGCCGGCGGCTTCGACCTGCTGTGCGAGGTGGTGTGCGAGGACGACGACCACCTGCTCGAGGTGCTCAACCAGAAGATCCGCTCGCTGCCCGGCGTGCGCACCACCGAGACGTTCGTCTACCTGAAGCTGCGCAAGCAGCTCTACAACTGGGGGACCCGATGAGCTCCACCGTCACGCCGCGCGGCACCGACCGGTCCGCCGCCGCCCAGGCCCACCTGTGGGGCCACTTCACGCGGCAGAGCGCGTGGGACGCGGGGGTCCCGACGATCGTCCGGGGCGAGGGCCACCGGATCTGGGACGACGCGGGCCGGCAGTACATCGACGGCCTGTCCGGGCTGTTCGTGGTGCAGGCCGGGCACGGCCGCGCGGAGCTGGCCGAGGCGGCGCGGGTGCAGGCCGAGCAGCTGGCGTTCTTCCCGCTCTGGTCGTACGCCCACCCGCAGGCCATCGACCTGGCCGAGCGCCTGGCGGCGTACGCGCCCGGCGACCTCAACCACGTCTTCTTCACCACCGGCGGCGGCGAGGCCGTCGAGACCGCGTGGAAGCTGGCCAAGAACTACTTCAAGCTCACGGGCAAGCCGAACAAGTACAAGGTCATCTCGCGCTCGATCGCCTACCACGGCACCACGCACGGGGCGCTGTCGATCACGGGCCTGCCGACCCTCAAGCAGCAGTTCGAGCCGCTGGTCCCGGGCGCGCACAAGGTGCCCAACACCAACGAGTACCGCGCGCCCGAGCACCTGCGCGACGACCCGAAGGCGTTCGGCCGGTGGGCCGCGGACCGCATCGCGGACGCGATCGAGATGGAGGGCCCGGACAGCGTCGCCGCGGTCTTCCTCGAGCCCGTGCAGAACGCCGGCGGCTGCTTCCCGCCGCCGCCCGGGTACTTCGAGCGGGTGCGCGAGATCTGCGACGAGTACGACGTGCTGCTGGTCTCGGACGAGGTCATCTGCGCCTTCGGCCGGATCGGCTCGATCTTCGCGTGCGACGACTTCGGCTACGTCCCGGACATGATCACGTGCGCCAAGGGCATGACCTCGGGCTACTCCCCCATCGGGGCCCTGATCGCCTCCGACCGGCTGTACGAGCCGTTCGCCAAGGGCAACGCCTCGTTCGCGCACGGCTACACGTTCGGCGGCCACCCGGTCTCGGCCGCCGTCGCGAACGCCAACCTCGACCTGTTCGAGCGCGAGGGCATCACCGCGCACGTGCAGGAGACCGCCCCGGCGTTCCGGCGCACCCTCGAGGGCCTGCTGGACCTTCCGATCGTCGGCGACGTCCGGGGTGAGGGCTTCTTCTACGGGATCGAGCTGGTCAAGGACAAGGCCACGCGGGAGACGTTCGACGACGACGAGAGCGAGCGCCTGCTGCGCGGCTTCCTCTCGGGCGCGCTGTACGAGGCCGGCCTGTACTGCCGCGCCGACGACCGCGGCGACCCGGTCATCCAGCTCGCCCCGCCGCTGACGTGCGGGCAGGCCGAGTTCGACGAGATCACCGGCATCCTGCGGGGTGTGCTCACCGAGGCGTGGGCGCGTCTGTGACGGCACCGTCGCTGTGGTTCGAGCAGGTCGAGGAGCGCACCGCCCTGGACCCGCTGGACGGTGACACGCAGGCGGACGTCGTCGTCGTCGGCGCCGGGCTCACGGGGCTGTGGACCGCGTACTACCTGCTCGAGGCCGACCCGGCGCTGGACGTCCTGCTGGTCGAGGCGCGCGTGGCCGGATTCGGCGCCAGCGGTCGCAACGGCGGCTGGTGCTCGGCGTTGTTGCCCCTGTCGGCGGACGAGCTGGCACGGCGGCACGGGCGCGACGCGGCCGCCGCGTGGCGGGCGGCGATGCGCGACACCGTGGTCGAGGTGGGTGGTGTCGCCGCGGCCGAGCAGATCGACTGCGGCTTCGCGTTCGGCGGCACGGTCACGCTGGCGCGCAACGCGCCGCAGCTCGAACGGGTGGCCGACGAGGTCGCCGCGGACGCCCGGTGGGGCGACGAGTCGCACCTGCTCGACCCTGCCGGGGTGGCGGAGCACGTGCGGGCGGCGGACGTCGTCGGCGGGTCGTACACGCCCGACTGCGCCCGCATCCAGCCAGCGCTGCTGGTCCGCGGGCTGCTCGACGTCGTGCTGTCCCGCGGCGCGCGGCTGGCGGAGGGCACCCGCGCGCTGCGTCTGTCCCCCCGCGCGGTCGTGACCGACCACGGCACCGTGCGCGCCCGCTGGGTGGTTCGCGCGACCGAGGCGTGGAGCGCGCAGCTGCCGGGGTCACGTCGCGACGTCGCGCCCGTCTACTCCCACATGATCGCCACCGAGCCGCTGCCGCCGGAGGTCTGGGCGCAGATCGGGCTGGACCGCGCGCAGACGTTCACCGACGCCCGGCACCTGATCGTGTACGGCCAGCGCACCACCGACGACCGCCTCGCGTTCGGCGGCCGGGGCGCGCCCTACCACCTGGGCTCGTCGATCGAGCCGTCGTACGACCAGGTGGCCACGACCGCCGCGCACCTGCGCCGCGAGCTCCTCGACCTGTTTCCCGTGCTCGAGCGGGCCGAGATCACGCACCACTGGGGTGGTCCGCTGGGCGTGCCGCGCGACTGGCACCCGTCGGTCGGGCTCGACCGGGAGACCGGGATCGGCTGGGCCGGCGGCTACGTGGGCGACGGCGTGGCCCTGACCAACCTCGCCGGCCGCACGCTCGCGGACCTGGTCACCGACGCCGACAGCCCGCTGGTCCACCTGCCGTGGGTAGGTCACCGCTCCCCTGCGTGGGAGCCGGAGCCGGTGCGCTGGGCCGGCATCACCGCCACGCGCCGGGCCACCGCCTGGGCGGACCGGACCGAGTCCCGCACCGGGCACCCGAGCCGCGTGACGGCCCTCCTGCAGCAGGTCCTGGGCCACTGACCCGCGTCGGCCCCGAGGAATCCGAAGGATCCGGCGCGCAGACGGCCGG
Organism: uncultured Actinomycetota bacterium; assembly: GCA_963837795.1. Lineage (GTDB taxonomy): Bacteria > Actinomycetota > Actinomycetes > Actinomycetales > Cellulomonadaceae > Cellulomonas. Next base: position 339,232 of record CAWIOT010000006.1, on the reverse strand, counting down.
GATCTTCTGAATCCTGGGTCAGGTGCGGGTCAGGATCTCCTGCGCGCGGGTGCGGGCCCAGCGTTCCGCTGCCAGGACCGCGTGCAGGGTCAGGTCGGCCGGGGGGGTGCCGGTGTGCTCGGTGAGCACGCGCTCGACCGTCGAGACGATGTCCAGGAAGCCGATCCGGCCCGCAAGGAACGCCGCGACGCACTCCTCGTTGGCCGCGTTGTAGACCGCCGGGTGCGTGGCGGACGCCGCGACCGCCTGGCGGGCCAGCCGCACGGCGCCGAACACCTCCTCGTCGAGCGGCTCGAACGTCCACGCGGTCGCCTGCGTCCAGTCGCACGGCGGCGCGACATCCGTGACGCGGTCCGGCCACGACAGCCCGAGGGCGATCGGGAGCCGCATGTCCGGCGGGGACGCCTGCGCGAGCGTCGACCCGTCGACGAACTCGACCATCGAGTGCACCACCGACTGCGGGTGCACCACCACGGTGATGTCCTCGACCGGCACGTCGAACAGCAGGTGCGCCTCGATGAGCTCAAGGCCCTTGTTCATCAGGGTCGAGGAGTTGATCGTCACCACCGGCCCCATCGACCACGTGGGGTGCGCGAGCGCCTGGGCGGGGGTCACCGCCTTGACGTCGTCGTGCGTCCAGCCCCGGAACGGGCCGCCGGAGGCTGTGAGGACCAGGCGGCGGACCTCGGCGTGCGTGCCGCCGCGCAGCGCCTGCGCGATGGCCGAGTGCTCGGAGTCCACCGGCACGATCTGGTCGGGTCGCCGGCGTGCGGCGTGGACGAGCCGCCCGCCCACCACCAGCGACTCCTTGTTGGCCAGGGCGAGCGTGCTGCCGGCCTCGAGCGCGGCGAGGGTCGGACCCAGCCCGATCGACCCGGTGACGCCGTTGAGCACGACGTCCGCGCCGCGGCCGGCGAGCTCGGTGGACGCGTCAGGGCCGGCGAGCACCTCGACGCCGGGCAGCGCGTCGCGCAGCGCGTCCACGGCGGACGGGTCGGCCACCGCGACGGTGGACACGCCCAGCTCTCGAGCCTGCCGCACGAGCAGGTCGACGTCGCGCCCACCGGCACTGATGCCCTGCACCGAGAACCGGTCAGGGTTGCGCCCGATCACGTCGACAGCCTGGGTGCCGATGGACCCGGTGGAGCCGAGGAGGACGACGCTGCGCTGAGTCACGGCGTCCATCCTGGTGCATCACTCACTCGACGCCGAGCAGCACCTCGACCGCGCGGGCCAGGAACGCGTCGACCGGGCCCTCCGCGTACGCGTTGCGGCCCTTGCGCCGTCTGAACGTCGCCGACCGGACCTCGGCGGCCGACAGCGGCGTGCCCTTGTCGAAGTAGGCGACCAGGCGCTGGCACAGCTCGTCGACGTCGGCCGGCTCGTACCCCTGCTGGCGTCCCTCGGGCGGCGCGAACCGGTCGCCGTCGGGGCGCCCCAGCCGGCCGTACAGCGTGCGCGCCTGCTCGCTCAGGCGGGTCATCCACGCCTGCTGTCCCTGCGTCGCGACGTACTCGGCACGCGAGCGCGCCACGAACGCCGCCTCGAGGCGGTCCAGCGCGGCGTCGACCGCGGCGGTCACGTACCCGCCGCGCACCATGTCGAACGCGACCCCACGCACGTCCTTGCTGGCCAGCGCACCGGCAGGCCCCTGCTCGTAGACCGCGCGGGCGTGCGCGAAGAAGTCGTCGACCTCGTCGGGGTCGTACCCCTGCTTGAGGCTGGAGACGGTCCGGAACATCCCGTCGCTCACTCGTCCTCCTCCGCTGCGAGCTGCCCGCAGGCACCGTCGATCTCACTGCCGCGGGTGTCCCGGATGGTGGTCGGGATCCCGTGCGCACGCAAGCGTGCCACGAACTCCTGCTCGACCCGGGGATCGCTCGCCGTCCACTTGGAGCCCGGCGTGGGGTTCAGCGGGATGGGGTTGCAGTGCACCCAGCCACGGCCGCGCGCGTTGAGCTTCTCGCCCAGCAGGTCCGCCCGCCACGCGTGGTCGTTGATGTCCCGGATGAGGGCGTACTCGATGGACACCCGCCGACCCGTGGTCTCGAAGTAGCGGTACGCGGAGTCCAGCGCCTCGTCGACGCTCCACCGGGTGTTCACCGGGACCAGCTCGCTGCGCAGCTCGTCGTCCGGCGCGTGCAGGGAGAGCGCGAGCGTGACGGGGATGCCCTCCTTGGCCAGCTTGTCCATGGCCGGCACCAGACCGACCGTGGAGACCGTGACGTTCCGCGCGGACATGCCCAGCCCGTCCGGCGTCGGCGCGACGAGCCGGCGCACCGTCTCCATGACCGACTTGTAGTTGGCCAGCGGCTCCCCCATGCCCATGAACACGACGTTCGTCAGCCGGGTGGGTCCGCCGGGCACCTCGCCGTCCGCCAGCGAGCGGGCGGCCGCGCGGACCTGCTCGACGATCTCGGCGGTCGACAGGTTGCGGGTCAGCCCGAGCTGTCCGGTCGCGCAGAACGAGCAGGCCAGACCGCAGCCGGCCTGGCTGGAGATGCACAGCGTCGTCCGGTTGCGGTACCGCATGAGGACGGACTCGACCTTGGCCCCGTCGAACAGGTGCCACAGCGTCTTGACGGTGGTGCCCTTGTCCGCGGTCTGCGTGCGGTGCGCCGTGAGCAGCTGCGGGAAGAGGCCCTCGACCAGCTTGTCGCGCGTCGCCGCGGGCAGGTCCGTCATGAGTGCGGGGTCGTTGGTCAGGTGCGTGAAGTAGTGCGTCGCCAGCTGCTTGGCGCGGAACGGCTTCTCGCCGAGCTCGGTGACGGCCTCGACGCGCTGCTCGGGCGTGAGGTCGACGAAGTGCTTGGGTGGCTTGCCCCGCGGCCCCCGGCTGGGCGAGGACAGGTCGAGGCGCACGGGTGTACCGGTCATCCCGGGTACCCCCTCTCGGGTAGGACTGAGGTCAGGCGGGCTGCAGGACCGTGAGGACCACGTACACGACGGGCGCGGTCAGGACGAGAGAGTCGAGGCGGTCGAGGAGGCCGCCGTGCCCCGGCACCAGCCGGCCCATGTCCTTGAGCTCCAGGTCGCGCTTGAGCATGGACTCGGCCAGGTCGCCCAGGGTGGCCGTGACCACCGTCGCCAGACCGAGGACCACCCCGACCAACGGCTCGCCGCCGAAGGCCACCTGGACGCCCACGACGCCGACCACGCAGGCCAGGACGACCGACCCGGCCAGACCCTCCCAGGTCTTCTTGGGGCTCACCGACGGCGCGAGCGGGTGCCGGCCGAGCAGGACGCCGACCGTGTACCCGCCGACGTCGCTGGCCACGGCCAGCAGGATGAAGAGCATGACGCGGGCCGCGCCGTCGGGCTCCGCCAGCAGGAGCATGACGAAGCCGCCCAGGAACGGCAGGTACGCCGCGGCGAACGCGCCGGCCGTCGCATCGCGCAGTGCCGACTGACCGCTGCCGTCCAGCACACGCCAGACCACGACGCCCCCGACGGTCAGCATGAACGCGACGAACAAGGCCTCCGGGCCAGCGGTGAACGCCGACACCAGGATCCCGATCGCGCCGACCAGCAGAGGCAGCAGCGGGAGGTGGATGTTGCGGCGCGTGAACGCCTGCGCCAGCTCCCACAGACCGGCGCACACCGCCAGGACGGCGACGACCGCGAAGACCTCCTTGCGGATGAACAGCGACGCGACCACCGCGACGAGCATGGACACGCCGACGACGATCGCGACCGGGAGGTCACGACCGGGGCGCGGTGTCCGGGTGGCGGCGATGGCTGTCTGACTCATCAGACCTCGAGGAGCTCGTTCTCCTTGGACGACAGCAGGTGGTCGATGAGGTCCACGTGCTTCTTCGTCAGGGACTCGAGCTCCTTCTCCGCGCGGCTGACCTCGTCCTCGCCGGCCTCGCCGTCCTTGACGATGCGGTCCAGCTCCTCCTTGGCCCGACGGCGCACGCTGCGCACCGAGATGCGCGCGTCCTCCGCCTTGGTGCGGGCCAGCTTCACGAAGTCCTTGCGCCGCTCCTGCGTCAGGGCCGGCAGCACCACGCGGATGACGTTGCCGTCGTTCGTCGGGTTCACGCCGAGGTCCGAGTCGCGCAGCGCCTTCTCGATCGCCGTGGTCGAGGACTTGTCGAACGGCGAGACCAGGATGGTGCGCGCCTCGGTCACGTTGAACGACGCGAGCTGCTGCAGAGGCGTCGGGCTGCCGTAGTAGTCCACGAACACCTTGGAGAACATCGCGGCGTTGGCGCGCCCGGTACGGATCGCGGAGAAGTCGTCCTTGGCCACCTCGACGGCCTTGTCCATCTTCTCCTCGGCTTCGAAGAGGGTCTCGTCGATCACCGGTGCTCCTTCGTCAGTCGTGGTTCGGGTCGTGCGGTCGCGGGCGAGGTCAGCTCGCGGTGATCAGCGTGCCGATCTTCTCACCCTGCAGTGCGCGGGTGACGTTGCCGGCCTCCTCGAGACCGAACACGCGCATCCGCACGTCGTTGTCGCGGCACAGGCTGAGCGCCGAGCCGTCCATGACGCCGAGGTCGTTGACCAGCGCGTCGGTGTAGGTCAGGTGGTCCAGCTTGACCGCGTCCGGGTCCGTCCGCGGGTCGGCGCTGTACACGCCGTCCACGCCGTTCTTGCCCATGAGGACCTCGTGGCAGTGGGTCTCCAGCGCGCGCTGGACGCTCACCGTGTCGGTGGAGAAGTACGGCATGCCGGCACCGGCGCCGAAGATCACGACGCGGCCCTTCTCGAGGTGCCGGATGGCGCGCAGCGGGATGTAGGGCTCCGCCACCTGACCCATGGCGATCGCGGTCTGCACGCGCGTGCTCACGCCCGCCTGCTCCAGGAAGTCCTGCAGGGCCAGGCAGTTCATGACCGTGCCCAGCATGCCCATGTAGTCGGCGCGTGCCCGGTCCAGGCCGCGCTGCGACAGCTCGGCGCCGCGGAAGAAGTTGCCCCCACCCACGACGATCGCCACCTGGACGCCGGCCCGGACCGCGACCGCGATCTCGGCCGCCACACGCTGCACCACGTCGGCCGCGAGGCCCACGTCGCCGCCGCCGAACGTCTCGCCCGACAGCTTGAGCAGGACGCGCCGTTCCGGCACGGCCCCACGGGTCGGGTCGGGGTCCTGGGTCACGGCGCCTCCACGAGAGTTGGGTCGGGCTGGTCGCGACGGTGGCCCCGACCCCGCAGGGCCGGGGCCACCGTCGCTTCCCTGAGGGTCAGGCTCCCACGCGGTAGCGCACGAAGCCCGTCAGCGTGCCGCCGGCCTCGGTGAGGACCTGCGCGACGGTCTTCTTGTTGTCCTTGGCGAACGCCTGCTCGAGCAGGACGTTCTCCTTGAAGAAGCCGTTGAGGCGGCCCTCGATGATCTTCGGCAGCGCGGCCTCGGGCTTGCCCTCGTTGCGGGCGGTCTCCTCGGCGATGTGGCGCTCGTTCGCGACGACGTCGGCCGAGACCTCCTCACGCGTCAGGTACGTGGGCGAGAACGCCGCGATGTGGGTCGCGATGTCACGCGCCACGCCGGCGCCGGCCGCGTCGGTCGCGACGAGCACGCCGACCTGCGGGGGCAGGTCCTTGCTGACCTTGTGCAGGTACACCTCGACGTGCTCGCCGGCCACGCGGGCCAGCCGACGCACGACGACGCGCTCGCCCAGGGTCGCGGCGGTCTCGTCGACGATCGACTGCACGCTGCTGCCGTCGACCTCGGTGGCCAGCAGCGCGTCCGCGTCGCGGGCCGGGGAGTCCACGGCCGCCGCGAGCACGCGGTCAGCCAGCGCGACGAAGTTCGGGCTCTTGGCGACGAAGTCGGTCTCGGAGTTGATCTCGACGAGCACGCCCGTCTGACCCTCGCCGTCCGCCGTCGGGCCGACGTGCGCGACGACGAGGCCGTCCGAGGCGGCACGCCCCTCACGCTTGCCGACGCCCTTGAGGCCCTTGACGCGGATGAGCTCGAGCGCCTTGTCGGAGTCGCCCTCGGCCTCCTCGAGCGCCTTCTTGACGTCCATCATCCCGGCACCGGTCTTCTCGCGCAGCGCCTTGATGTCTGCGAGCGAGTAGTTCGCCATCAGTCCTGTCCGTTCCTGTTGAGTCGTGCGGTGGGTGCAAGACCCTCGCGGGTCGGTGATGCGGCACGGTGCCGGCGGCCCCACGCGGGGACCGCCGGCACCGGCGCGATCACTTGGCCGGGTCGGCTTCGCCCTCGACCTGCGCAGCGGCGTCGCCCTCGGCGGGCGCCTCGGCGACGGCGTCGACGACCTCGGTCGCCTCGGCGGCAGCGACGGCCTCCTCGGCCGGCGCGTCGGTCGTCACGGCGTCCGCCGCGGTCGGGGCGTCGGCCTGCACGGCGGCGGGGGCCGCGGCGGACTCACCCGACTGCAGGTCGGCCTCGGCACCGGCGAGGAGCTCGCGCTCCCACTCGGCGAGCGGCTCGGCGTCGGCCTCGGCACCCTCGGCGGCCGCGGTGCGACCCGAGTGGCGCTTGAGCAGGCCGTCGGCGGCGGCGTCCGCGATCACGCGGGTCAGCAGCTGGACCGCGCGGATGGCGTCGTCGTTGCCCGGGATCGGGTAGTCGACGACGTCCGGGTCGCAGTTGGTGTCGAGGATCGCGACGACCGGGATGCCGAGCTTGCGCGCCTCGTTGACGGCGAGGTGCTCCTTGTTCGTGTCGACGATCCACACGGCCGAGGGAACCTTGGCCATGTCCCGGATGCCACCGAGCGTCTTGGCCAGCTTGTCCTTCTCGCGGCGCAGGACGAGCAGCTCCTTCTTCGTGAGGTTCGAGCCCGCCACGTCGTCGAAGTCGATCTGCTCGAGCTCCTTGAGGCGCTGCAGACGCTTGTGCACCGTGCTGAAGTTGGTGAGCATGCCACCGAGCCAGCGCTGGTTGACGTAGGGCATGCCGACGCGGGCAGCCTGGTCGGCGACCGGCTCCTGCGCCTGCTTCTTGGTGCCGACGAACAGGATCGTCCCGCCGTGCGCGACGGTCTGGCTGACGAAGTCGTAGGCGTTGTCGATGTACGACAGCGACTGCTGCAGGTCGACGATGTAGATGCCGTTGCGCTCGGTGAAGATGAAGCGCTTCATCTTGGGGTTCCAGCGGCGGGTCTGGTGCCCGAAGTGGACACCGCTCTCGAGCAGCTGGCGCATGGTCACGACGGCCATGGCACGTCCTTCCGGCGCGCACGCGGGGTGCGCGCGTCAAGGCGGACCCGTCCAGGGGGCCCGCATCTCGGTTGTCGGCTCCGACCTGCTGGCCGGCGCCCCTGGCGTCATGTCGTCAGCCGCTCCGGACGCTGCACGTGGCAGGAGCCGGACCGCTGCGGTGATCGACCCCGACGAGGTCCACGCCGACCGGGGCCGGCGGTTCCTCGAGCGGGTGGATGACGCGCGAAGTCGACCGGTACGGACCGGTCGCACCAGCAGTCTAGCCGATCAGGGGGTCTGCCCCGCCCACCGGGCCCGCAGGCCTCCCGGCCCCTCGGCCCGCACCGGCGAACCGCCCACAGCCCGTGAGCGCGGACCGGCGTCCACCGACCCCGACATGGTCCGGACCGGTCCTGCACCGGCCGCCCGAGCATCTGACCATGACCCGTGCACCCGCTCCTGCCCGTCCCACCACGACCCTGCGCGTGACCGTGGCGCTGCTCGTCACCGGCGTCCTGCTGGGGCTCTCGACCGTCGCCGTCGCGACCCGGGGAGCAGCCGACGCCCCCGGTGCGCCGCCGCCCGAGGCCACGTACCGCGCACCGCTCGCCGGCGCCCTCGCCGTCGCCCGGCCCTTCGAGCGACCACCCGAGCCCTGGGCCGCCGGGCCACCGCGGCGTCGACCTGCGGACGACCCTCGGCGCACAGGTGCTCTCGCCGGTCGCCGGCGTGGTCACGTTCGCGGGCACGGTCGCCGGCCGGCCCGTCGTGACGGTGACGGACGCGCAGGGGCGGCGCTCCAGCCTGGAACCTGTCGCGCCGAGCGTGGCGGTGGGCACGCTGGTGCCCTCCGCCGCACCGCTGGGCGCCGTCACGCTGGCAGGTTCGCACTGCGCGCCGCAGGCGTGCCTGCACTGGGGCGTGCGGGTCGGGACCGACTACGTCGACCCACTCACCCTGCTCCCGGGCGCCGGGCCCGTGGTGCTGCTGCCGCTCGCCGCGGACGGCTGACCGGTCAGACCCGCTCAGCCTCCAGCAGACGGGTGCGCAGCCGGACCATCGCCGCGGTGTGCATCTGCGAGATGCGCGACTCGGTGACACCGAGCACGCGGCCGATCTCCGCCAGCGTCATGCCCTCGTAGTAGTAGAGGACGACGACGATCCGCTCACGCTCGCCCAGGCACTCGATCGCGCGGGCCAGCAGGAACTTCGTCTCGGCGGCCTCGAGCGAGCTGGCCGGGTCGACCGAGCGCTCGTCACCGAGCGTGTCGCCCAGCGAGACGCCGCCGGGGCGGTCGTCGCCCCCGCCCAGCAGCTCGTCGAGCGCGGCCACGTTCACGGTGGACAGCTGCGAGTAGATGCCGCGCAGGTCCTCGACGGGCATCTCCAGGTGGCGGGCCACCTCGTCCTCCGTCGGCGTGCGGTGCAGCGACGCCTCGAGCTCGCCGTACGCGCGGTCGACCGCGCGGGCCTTGGTACGCACCGATCGCGGGACCCAGTCCATGGCGCGCAGCTCGTCGATGATCGCCCCCCGGATGCGCGAGGAGGCGTACGACTCGAACTTCACCGCGCGGTCCGTCTGGTACTTCTCGATGGCGTCGATGAGGCCGAACATGCCGTACGAGACCAGGTCGGCCTGCTCGACGGTGCTGGGCAGCCGCATCCCGACCCGGCCGGCGACCGCGGAGACCAGCGGTGCGTAGTGCAGGATCAGACCCTCGCGCGCCCGCGGCGACTGCGTGGACTTGTAGTCGTCCCAGAGCGCGTCGACCTCCTCGACCGGGCGGCTCGGGGCGAGCGGCCCGCGCGGGCTCGGCACGCCGCGGGTCAGCGGGACCGTGACGGCCTGCACCGGCTCGGCCAGGGCCAGCTCCGCCTGCGCCCCGCGGGGCTGCGGGATGACGCCCTCGGGCGCCGTGCTCGTCCTGCGGGTACGCACCGGGAAGGCGGCGTCCAGCTGCGTCGTCATCGTCGACTCCATCGTGTGCGTCATGCTCGGGGGTGCGCTTGCTGAAACGCCGAGCGGAGTCGCTCGGCGGAGACGTGGGTGTAGCGCTGCGTCGTGGCCAGGCTGGCGTGGCCGAGGATCTCCTGGACGCTGCGCAGGTCCGAACCCCCCTCGAGGAGGTGGGTGGCGGCGGTGTGACGCAGCGCGTGCGGCGCCACGTCGTCGACGCCCGCGAGGGCGGCGGCCTGGTGGACGACCGAGCGCGCCTGGCGCTGGTCGAGACGCCCGCCGCGCAGGCCGAGGAACACGGCCGACGGCGAGGTGGGGGTGACCAGCTGCGGGCGTCCGCGGTCGAGCCACGCGCCCAGTGCGAGGGCCGCGGGACGGCCGAACGGCACGACGCGCTCCTTGTCGCCCTTGCCGACCACACGCAGCGTGCGCTCGTGCACGTCCACGTCGGTCAGGTCGGTGCCGCAGACCTCACCGACCCGCACGCCCGTGGCGTACAGGACCTCCAGCAGCGCCCAGTCCCGCAGCGCGGTCGGGTCGCCGTCGGTGGCGCGCTCCCGAGCCAGGTCGAGCATCTGGGTCACCGGCTCCACGCGGAGCACGGTCGGCAGCGCCGAGGCCGTGCGGGCGGTCGCCAGGCGCAGGGCCGGGTCGGTCGGCACGCGGTGCGTGCGCGTGGCCCAGGCGAAGAAGGTGCGGACGGCGGCGCTGCGGCGGGCGAGCGTGGACCGGCTGTGCCGGGTGGTGGCCATCGAGGCGAGCCAGCCCCGCAGGACGCCCAGATCGATGGAGTCGAGCGTGCTGCGACCGTGCCGCGAGGCATATCCCAGGAGCAGGTCGACGTCGCCCAGATAGGCCCGGTTGGTGTGCGCTGACAATCCCCGCTGAGCGCTCAGGTGGGCCGAGAACTCCGACAGGAGGCGTGCCCGGTCGGGCGCCCCTGCGGTGATCTCGTTGCTGGCCATGTGAGTACGGTGACCTGAAACACAGCCGGGAACAAGGACGGTTTTCACCTGGGCGGCCTAACGCTGGGCGAATCCCGGCACAATGTCCGGTTCGTCGAGCAAGAAATGCCCGATTGCGCGATTTTTTCACCCGCCCTGCACCTCACCCCCTGCGTTCTTGCCGTCCTTTCGGCGCGCCTTCTGGACACCATCGTTCGGTCATGGTTCAGGCAGGCGCGCGGCAACCCATCCCTCGCCGCGCCGCACGACCCACTCGCCGAGCTCCAGCACGCCGAGCGCGCCCCTGACCTCCGCCACCGAGACCCCGGCCGCGCTCGCGATCCGGTCCACGCCGGCGCCCACCCGCCTGGGCAGTGCATCGAGCACCGCACGGCTCACGGGGTCGAGGGCGTCGAAGGGCCGGGCCGCCCCAGCATCGGCCGCGCGGTCGCTCGCGGCGGCCTGCGCTGCATCAGCCCCGAGCAGGCCGGCCAGCTCGCGCACCTCGGCGGCATCGGTCACGCAGACCGCGACGCCCTCGCGCAGGAGGCGGTGGCAGCCCGCGGACGCCATGGAGGTGACCGGTCCCGGCACGGCGCCCACCGGGCGCAGGAGGCGCGCGGCGTGGTGCGCGGTGCTCATGGCTCCGGACCGCCACGCGGCCTCGACGACGACCGTCGCGCGTCCGGCGGCGGCGATGAGGCGGTTGCGCTGCAGGAAGCGGCTCTTGGTGGGCAGGCTCCCGGGCGGGACCTCCGACGCCAGCGTGCCGCCGGCCGCGACGACACCCTCGAGCAGCCGGGCGTTGCCCGCGGGATAGGCGCGGTCCACACCCCCGGCCAGCACGACCAGGGTGCTCCCTGCCCGCGCGATCGCACCCCGGTGCGCCGCGGCATCGATGCCGTACGCGCCTCCCGACACCACGCAGACGCCCGCGCCGGCCAGCCCGTCGGCCAGGTCGAACGCGACGCGCTCGCCGTAGGACGTCGCTGCACGGGAACCCACGACGGCGGCGGAGCGCTCGAGCTGCCGTCCGAGGTCGTGCTCGCCACGCGTCCAGAGGCAGAAGGGCGCCTGTGCACCGAGGTCGTCGAGCGCGGTGGGCCAGCGCGGGTCCCCCGGCACCAGCACGGCGCCGGCCAGCCGCGTGAGGCGCTCGAGGTCCCGGTCCGCGTCGAGGTCCGGCAGCCGGGTCGCCCAGCGCGCCACGGCGCGACCGATCCGCGCGCGGTCGGCCGGCTCCAGCGGCTCGAGGTGCTCGATCGCGCCCAGGTCGGGCGGGCCGCCCCGCGCGACCGCGACGTGCACCCAGCGCAGTGCCGCGGCGGCGCCCAGCAGTGCCACCAGCGTCCCGGCGACCACGTCGCCCGGTTCCGCCAGCGCGCTCCACGTCGCCCGCGCGAGGACCTCGTCCTGCGCGGCGGTCATGCGCCGTGCCCCCGCGTGCGCAGGAGCACGGCCTGGCCGACGTCCGCGCGACCGGGAGCCGTGCGGCCGGCCAGGTCGGCGAGCGTCCACGCGACGCGCAGCACCCGGTCCACGCCGCGCAGGCTCAGGGTGCCCCGGTCCAGGGCCCGGTCCAGGTCCGCGACCAGCGCGCGGTCGGGGCCCAGCCGGTCTCGCAGCCAGCTGCCGGGCACGTCGCCGTTGGTCCGCCACGGCGTGCCGGCGAGCCGGTCGGCCTGGGCCTGGCGCGCCTGCGCCACGCGCGCGGCCACCGTGCGGGTCGACTCCCCCGCCGACGCACCGGCGCGGGCCGGGCCCAGCTCCACCTGCAGGTCCACGCGGTCCAGGAGCGGCCCCGAGAGCTTCCCGAAGTACCGGCGTCGCTGCTCGCTGCGGCACGTGCACGCCAGCCCCTTGCCGACCGCCTGCCCGCACGGGCACGGGTTGGCGGCCAGGACCAGCTGGAAGCGCGCCGGGTAGCGCGCCGTGCCCGCGGCACGGTGCAGGACGAGCTCCCCGTGCTCGAGGGGCTGGCGCAGCGTCTGCAGGACGGCCGTGGAGAACTCGGGAGCCTCGTCGAGGAACAGGACCCCGCGGTGTGCCCTCGACGCCGCACCGGGACGGGGGACGCCGGACCCGCCGCCGACCACGCTCGCGGGCGTGGCCGTGTGGTGAGGGTCCTCGAACGGCGGTCGGCGCAGCAGGCCCCCGCCGGGGTCGAACGCGCCCGCCACCGAGTGCACCGCGGTGACCTCCACGGCATCCGCCTCCGACAGATCGGGCAGCAGGCCCGGCAACCGCGCGGCGAGCATCGTCTTGCCCGTCCCCGGTGGTCCGACCATCAGCAGGTGGTGCCCGCCGGCGGCCGCGACCTCGAGGCAGCAGCGGGCGTCCTCCTGCCCCACGACGTCGGCCAGGTCCACCGAGGACGTCACCGTCGGCCGCACGACGGCCTCGGGAGCGACGGGGACGACGTCAGCCACGTCGACGTCCGCCCCGTACGCGGCGGCGACCTGGGCCAGGCTGGTGGCGCCGACCACCTGCGCACCGGGGACCAGCCGCGCCTCGGCCGCGTTGGCCTCGGCGACCACGACCCGTCGGCACCCCGCTGACACCGCGGCGGCGACCGCCGGCAGGACGCCGCGCACCGGCCGGAGCCGCCCGTCGAGCCCGAGCTCCCCCAGGTGGACCACGTCGCGCGGCCCCGCGGGGTCGATCGCCTCGGCACCGGCCAGGGTCGCGACCGCGATCGCCAGGTCGAAGCCGGAGCCCGACTTCGGCAGCGTCGCCGGCGACAGGTTCACCGTGATGCGCCGGTTGGGCCACGGCAGGCCCGACGACGTCACGGCCGCGCGCACGCGGTCGCGCGACTCGGCGAGCGACGCGTCCGGCAGGCCCACGAGCGTGAAGGCCGGCAGGGACGGCGCGAGGTGCGCCTCCACCTCGACCACGTGCCCGGTCAGCCCCACCAGCGCGACGCCCAGCGTCCGTCCCAGCACCACTCAGACCACCCCGACCAGGTGGTCCACCTGCGCCGCGCCCCGTGGCGGCAGCAGGACGGCGATCACGTCGACGCGCACCGACCGAGGCCGGACCTCGTGCGCCGCCAACCACTGCGCGGCCAGCCGTCGTACCCGGGCCAGCTTGCGCGCGGTGACGGCCTCCGCGGGGTGCCCGTAGGCGGTGGACCGCCGGGTCTTGACCTCGATGACCACGAGCTCGTCGCCGTCGAGGGCGACCAGGTCGATCTCGCCGTCGCGCGTCCGCCAGTTGCGGTCCAGCACCTCCCAGCCGCGTTGCCGTACGTGGGCTGCCGCCACGTCCTCGCCGTACCGCCCCACTGCGTCCTTCGCGCGCACCGGACCACCTCCGGGGCAGGACGCTGCCAGGGACGGGGTCGACGCGACCGTCCCGCGGGCACGGTGGTGGACTCGACCGCGCCACCGCGGGGCTGTGGGCGTCTCGGCAACCGCGGCTCGGCGGCGCTGCACGCCGCGGCTCAGGTCAGCGCGTGAAGCCCGCGCCGGTCCCCAGGTCGAGCTCGGGCTTGGCCAGCTCCTCGACGTTGACGTCCTTGAACGTCACCACGCGCACCGACTTCACGAACCGCGCCGAGCGGTACACGTCCCACACCCAGGCGTCGGCGAGCGTCAGCTCGAAGTAGACCTCCCCCGCCGCCGAGCGCACCTGCAGGTCCACCTGGTTGGCCAGGTAGAACCGCCGTTCGGTCTCCACGACGTAGGAGAAGAGCCCCACGACGTCGCGGTACTCGCGGTACAGCGCGAGCTCCATGTCGGTCTCGTAGTTCTCCAGGTCCTCCGCGCTCACCGGGACATCATCCCCCATGCCCCTGGCCCCGCTCGCACGACGCGGCGAGGACGGGCGTTCAGGTCAGCTCGTCCAGCTGCTCCGCGTCACCGGCGCCGGGCAGCCGCCACGAGCGCCGGTGCAGCACGCTCGGACCCAGCTCGCGCAGCGCGGCCATGTGCTCCGGCGACGCGTAGCCCTTGTTCTCGTGCCACCGGTAGGCCGGGTGCTGGTCGGCCAGCTGCACCATCAGGGCGTCCCGCTCGCACTTGGCCAGCACGCTCGCGGCAGCCACCGACGCACACGTGCGGTCCGCCTTGATCCGGACGTGCACGCGCGGCGCGGGAGCCTCCGGCTCGTCGTCGAGCGCGAACAGGTCCGCCTGCGCGGGTCGGCTCAACCAGTCGTGCGAGCCGTCGAGGAGCACGACGTCGACCGGTCCGACGCTCACCGCGACCGAGGCCAGCGCGCGCGTCCCCGCCAGGCGCAGGGCCGCGATGATGCCGATCTGGTCGATCTCCTCCGCGCTGGCGTGCCCGACCGCGCGTGCGACGCCCCAGCGGTGCAGGGCCGGCAGGAGCCGGGTCCGGGCCGCGGGTGCGAGGAGCTTGGAGTCGGCGACGCCCTTGGGCGCCGACCGCGTCGTGGCGTCGACGACGACCACCCCGACGCTGACCGGTCCGGCCAAGGATCCCCGGCCCACCTCGTCCATCCCCGCGAGCAGCCGGGCGCCGTCACGCAGCAGCACCCGCTCGTGCCGCAGGTGGGGTGCTGCCCGGACGGTCGGCGGTCTCGGGGTCGCCGTCAGGGTCACGGGTGGTCGGGCACGTCCGCGAACGTGCTCGTCGGGTTGCGCAGGAGCTCGATGCGTTGGATCGGCCACACGGTGACGAAGGCGGTGCCGACGACGTTGTCGACAGGCACGGAGCCGCCGCCGGGCTTGCCCTGGTTGTAGCGCGAGTCCGAGGAGTGCGACCGGTTGTCGCCCATGACCCACAGGGAGTTCGGCGGGCACGGTGACGTCGAACGCCATCTCGCTGGGCGAGACCCCGGGCGGCGAGGTACGGCTCGTCCAGCGGCACACCGTTCACCGTCACGGGCTCACCGGGCCCGGCGCAGGCGACCTGGTCGCCCGGTAGACCGATCAGCCGCTTGACCAGGTGCTCGTTGGCGTCGGCCGGGTACAGCCCGATGTACGTCAGTGCGGAGTTGATGGCTCCCCGCACCGCGCCGGGGTCGGGAGCCATGTCGTCCGGCAGCCAGCCGCCCGGGTCCTTGAAGACGACGATGTCCCCGCGACGCAGGTCGAAGGGCCCCGGCGTCAGCTTGCTCACCAGGATGCGGTCGTGCTCGATCAGGGTGTCGTGCATCGACTGGCTGGGGATGAAGAAGGCCTGCACCAGGAACGTCTTGACCAGCAGGGACAGGAGGATGGCGCTGACCAGGATGATCACGGTCTCGCGCAGGAACGAGCCCGCACCCGTGGGCCGGCGGGCGGCCGCGTGCCGGCGTGGCGACGTGCCCCCCGATTCGCCCACGGTGACGTCAGGCATGCGCGCGGGCTCGTCGGTCGGCCCCTGACCCGCCTGCGCGGGGGTCTCGCGTGCCGGCCACGACGTGGGCGACGAGCTCTCGTCGAGGTCGCGTGCAGGTCGGTCCATCACCCGCACACTCTCGCACGCGAGGCGTGCCGCCGTGCACACGACCACCCGGCGAGATGGTCCCTGTCTCACCCGTCACGCCCTCGATGACCGCTGCGTGGGCGAGCCGGTGGGTCCGCGGACGCCGACGGGCGGCCACCGGATCGGTGACCGCCCGTCAGGACGTCGCGTGCGAGGAGGCTCAGGCCTTCTTCGCGGCGGGGGTGAAGTCGCGCTTCTCCTTGATCTTGGCCTTCTTGCCACGGAGCTTGCGCAGGTAGTACAGCTTCGCGCGGCGCACGTCACCGCGCGTCACGACCTCGATCGACTCCAGGCTCGGGGAGTGCACGGGGAACGTGCGCTCGACGCCGACCTGGAAGCTGACCTTGCGGACCGTGAACGTCTCGCGGACGCCGTCGCCCTGGCGCGCGATGACGACACCCTGGAACGCCTGGATGCGGGAGCGGTTGCCCTCGACGACCTTGACGTTGACCTTCAGGGTGTCACCGGGCCGGAACTCCGGGATGTCGGAGCGCAGCGATGCTGCGTCCACACTGTCGAGCGTGTGCATGTGATGTCACTTCCCCGCCCTGCCACAGGTCAGGAACGTCGTCGAGGGCGTCACGGCCGCCCGTTGCCGGGCAGGACCGGCGTCCTGGGTCTGATGGTCCGGTGCGTCCGAGGGATCCTCGGGTGGTCGTGATCCGTCTCCCCTGTGGCAGAGACGCGGCCTGCGCGCACCAACGGGCAAGTCTGCCACAGCGCGTCGGCACCCGGGTAATCGGGTGCCGCAGGTCACGTGCGCGTGAGGCGTCCGTCCACCGGCACCCAGCCGAGCGCGGCGAGCACGCGCAGGTCGTCGGCGTCGAGCTCCTCGACGGGGAGGGCCGCGACGAGGTCGGGCCGTCGGGCCGCCGTCCGCTCCAGCGCCGTGTCGCGACGCCAGCGCGCGATCCGGGCGTGGTGCCCCGACAGCAGGACGTCCGGCACGCCCAGGTCCGCCCACTGCGGCGGCTTGGTGTACACGGGGTACTCGAGCAGCCCCGCCGCGCCGTGGGACTCCTCGACCAGGGACTCGGGGTTGCCGACGACGCCCGGCAGGAGGCGCGCGACGGCCTCGACGACGACCAGCGCGGCGACCTCGCCGCCGTTCAGCACGTAGTCCCCGAGGGAGAGCTCGGTCACCCGGCCCCGCGCGCGGTAGTGCTCGGCCACGCGAGCATCGATCCCCTCGTACCGGCCGCAGGCCAGCACCAGGTGGGCCTCGCCGGCCAGCGCCTCGGCCGTGCGCTGCGTGAACGGCTCCCCCGACGGCGTCGGCACCAGCAGGTGGGCGTCGTCGTCGAGCAGGTCGTCGAGCGCGTTCCCCCACACGTCGGGTCGCATGACCATGCCGGCACCGCCGCCGAAGGGGGTGTCGTCGACCGTGCGGTGACGGTCGCTGGTCCAGTCGCGCAGGTCGTGCACGCGCAGGTCGAGCAGGCCGCTGGTGCGCGCCTTGCCGACGAGCGACAGCTCGAGCGGTGCCAGGTACTCGGGGAAGATCGAGACGACGTCGATGCGCACGGTCAGTCGTCGTCCCCGACGGTCTCCTCCGAGACGACCAGGTTCGCCGCGTCGGAGGCGAGCAGGCCACCGGGTGGGTCGAGGACCACGCGCCCGCCCGGGACGTCGACGACCGGGACGATCACGCGCACGAACGGGACGAGCGTGCGCGTGCCGTCGGGCTCCCGCAGGACCAGCATGTCGTGCGCAGGCAGGTGCTCGAGCCCGACGACCTCACCGAGCACACGGCCGTCGACGTGCTCCGCGCGCAGCCCCGCCAGCTCGTGCGGGTACCAGGCGTCGTCCTCGTCGGAGCTCTCCTCGTCCACCACCAGCTCGGTGCCGCGCATCGCCTCGGCGGTCGTCCGGTCGGTGATCTCCGCGAACGTCACGTACCAGCGCCCCTGCTGGACGCGCGTGCTCACGACGGTGAGCGGACCGCGGCCGACCGGTTCGGTGGTGAGCACGGCCCCCGCGCCGAAACGCTCCTGCGGGGTGTCGGTCCGCAGGTCGAGGGCGACCTCTCCGCGCAGGCCGTGGGCACGGCCGATCCGCGCGACGGTCAGCTGCATGGGTGTCCCTTACGTCGGTGGTCATGCCTGTCAGTGGTCATGGCGAAGGCCCGGCCCCCAGGGTAGGGGACCGGGCCTGGGCCGATGGTTCAGCGCCGGTCGACGTCCACGACGTCGACGCGGACCGCGCCGTCCGTCGAGAGCGCACCGACCACCGTGCGCAGCGCGCGGGCCGTCCGACCGCCGCGGCCGATGACGCGGCCGAGGTCGTCGGGGTGCACGCGCACCTCGAGCAGGTCGCCGCGACGCAGCGTCGAGGCGTTCACCCGGACGTCGTCCGGGTGGTCGACGATGCCACGCACGAGGTGCTCGAGAGCGTCGGCGAGCATCAGGCCTGCTCGTCCTCGGCGGGAGCCTCGGCGGCGGCGGCCTTCTGCGAGGCGGCCTTCTCGGACGCCTTGGCCTTGGCCTTCTCGGCGTCGAGAGCGACGGCCTCGATGGCGGCCTTCGGGTCGACCTTGTCGGCCTTGGTGCGCAGCGTGCCCTCGGCGCCCGGGAGGCCCTTGAACTTCTGCCAGTCACCGGTGATCTTGAGCAGTGCGGCGACCTGCTCGGTCGGCTGCGCGCCGACACCGAGCCAGTACTGCGCGCGGTCCGAGTTGACCTCGATGAACGAGGGCTCCTCGGTGGGGTGGTACTTGCCGATCTCCTCGATCACGCGGCCGTCGCGCTTGGTGCGCGAGTCGGCGACGACGATGCGGTAGTACGGAGCGCGGATCTTGCCGAGACGCTTGAGGCGGATCTTGGTGGCCACGGTGTGGTCTTCTCCTGATGTCTGCTGGGGTGACCTCGCGGCGCATTGCCCGTGGGGTGGGCGCGCCGGGACGGTCGGGGACACGGCGGACGCAGGTAGAGGGGCTGCGGAACGCCGGGTACAGCCGACCATTGTGCCAGACCTCGGGGGCCGGTCCCAACCACGTCGGCCACGTCACCGGCTGCCGGCGACGACCGTCCCCCGGAGCACCACGGCACGCGGGGCCGCCAGCGCCCTGATGTCCGCGCGCGGGTCCGCGGCGTAGACGACGGCGTCCGCGCTCGCCCCCTCGGCCAGAGCGTCGACGCCGAGCCACGACCGCGTGCGCCAGCTCGCGGCGGCGACGACCTCGCTCGGCGGCAGGCCGGCGTGGACCAGCTCCGCGGCCTCGTCGGCGATCCGGCCGTGTGCGAGCGTGCCGCCGGCGTCCGTGCCGACGAGCACCGGCACACCGGCCTCGTGCAGGTCGCGGACCAGCTGGTACCGGTGCGCGTGCAGGGCCCGCATCCGCGCGGCGAACCGGGGGTAGCGCGACTCCCCCTGCGCGGCGATCGCCTCGAACTGCCCGATCTGGAGCAGGGTCGCGGTGACGGGGATGCCCGCGGCGGCGATCCGGTCGACCTGCGCGGAGGTGGCCCCGGTGGCGTGCTCCAGGCAGTCGACGCCCGCGTCCAGCAGGTCGTCCAGCGACTCGGTGGCGAACGTGTGCGCCGTGACCCGGGCGCCCGCCGCATGAGCCGCCGCGACCGCCTCGGCGAGCACGTCGGCGGGCCAGAGCGGGCGCAGGTCGCCGTCGGCGCCCAGGTCGCGGTCGATCCAGTCCGCGACGAGCTTCACCCAGCCGTCGCCACGCGCGGCCTCCTCGCGGACGGCACCGGGCAGCGCCTCGACGCTCTCCAGCTCACGGCCGTAGTGCCGCAGGTACCGCTTGGGCCGGGCCAGGTGCCGACCGGCGCGGATCAGCCTCGGCAGGTCGTCGCGCTCGTGCACCCAGCCGGTGTCCGCGGGCGAACCGGCGTCGCGGACCAGCAGCACGCCCGAGTCGCGGTCGGCGAGCGCCTGCTCCTGCGCGGTGGCGTCGTCGACCGGCCCGTCGGACGCCAGGCCGATGTGGCAGTGCACGTCGACGAGCCCGGGCAGGACCCAGCCCTCGAGCACGTGCTCGGGCTCGGCCGACGGACGCGCGAAGGTGAGGCGTCCGTCGACCACCCAGGCCTGGTCCACCTCCCGCTCGTCGTCGAGGACGACGGTGCCCCGCAGGTGCAGGACCACGGACGGTCAGCGCCCGCCGAGGAAGCGGTCGAGGCCGGCGGGCAGCTCGATGTCCGACGGCTGGGTGGGCTCGGCCTTCGGGGCGATCCCGAACGCCGACCCCTGCGGCGCGGCCGGACGTGAGGTGATGCCCCGCTCCTGCTCGGCACGCTTGGCCGGGTTGCCGGACTTGCCCTTGACCTTGCGGGCCGGCGCGGTGCGACCGCGCGACTTCTTGCCGCCCATCCCGGGCAGGTTGCCCATGCCCGGGGGCATCCCCGGCACGCCGCCGCCCTTGGCCATCTGGCGCATCATCTTCTGGGCGCCGTCGAAGCGCTCGAGCAGCTGGTTGACGTCGCTCGGCTTCGTGCCCGAACCGGCGGCGATGCGCGAACGCCGCGAGCCGTTGATGATCTTGGGCGTCCGACGCTCCGCGGGCGTCATCGAGCGGATGATCGCCTCGATGCGGTCCACCTCGCGCTCGTCGAAGTTGTCGAGCGCCTCCCGCATCTGGCCCATGCCCGGGAGCATGCCCATCATCTTCTTCAGCGGCCCGGCGCTGCGCAGCTGCTGCATCTGGACCAGGAAGTCCTCGAGCGTGAGGTCCTTGCCGGACGCCAGCTTGTCGACCATCTCCTCGGCCTGGCCGGCGTCGAACGCCTTCTCGGCCTGCTCGATGAGCGTGAGGATGTCGCCCATGTCGAGGATGCGCGACGCCATGCGGTCGGGGTGGAACACCTCGAACTCGGTGAGCTTCTCACCGGTGGACGCGTACATGATCGGCTTGCCGGTCACGCTGGCCACGGACAGGGCCGCACCACCGCGGGCGTCGCCGTCGAGCTTGGACAGCACCACGCCGGTGAACCCGACGCCGTCCGCGAACGCCTGCGCGGTGGTCACCGCGTCCTGACCGATCATCGCGTCGATGACGAACAGGATCTCGTCGGGGTCGAGCGCGTCGCGGATGTCGGAGGCCTGCTGCATCAGCTCGGCGTCGACGCCGAGGCGGCCGGCCGTGTCGACGATGAGGACGTCGTGCAGCCTGCTCTTCGCCGTCGCGAGGCCCTCCCGCGCGACCGCGACCGGGTCTGCGCCCAGCGGCAGGACGTCGTCGCTGCCCTGGTTGCCCGGGTGGGGCGCGAACACGGGCACACCGGCGCGCTCCCCCACCACCTGCAGCTGCGTGACGGCGTTGGGACGCTGCAGGTCCGCGGCGACGAGCAGCGGGGTGTGGCCCTGCCCCTTGAGGTGCAGGGCGAGCTTGCCGGCCAGGGTCGTCTTGCCCGCGCCCTGCAGACCGGCGAGCAGGATGACCGTCGGCGGGTTCTTGGCCAGGTTCAGGCTGCGGGTCTGACCGCCGAGGATGGAGACGAGCTCCTCGTTGACGATCTTGACGACCTGCTGGGCCGGGTTCAGCGCACCGGACACCTCGGCGGACAGCGCGCGCTCCCGCACGGCCCCGGTGAACGAGCGGACGACCGGCACCGCGACGTCGGCGTCGAGCAGCGCCCGGCGGATCTCGCGCACGGTCGCGTCGATGTCCGCCTCGGACAGACGGCCCTTGGTGCGCAGGTTCTTGAAGGTCGACGTCAGTCGGTCGGACAGGGTGGCGAACACCTGGCGGTCCTCACGCTCGGGGGTTCAGGGACGTCCTAGCGTACCTGCCAGCTCCCGTCCGGCCCGTGCCGTGAGGTCGTCGACCAGCGTGGCGCGCCACGTGCTCCACGCCTGCGGGCCCGCCGCGCCGGCATCCGCCTCGGTCAGCGCCCGCAGCAGCTCGAGCAGGTCGGGACGGTGGTCGACCGCGTCGAGGAGCCGCGCGATCGTCGCGGGGTCATCCGGGTCGGCCGTCGTCGCGAGGTCCGAGAGGGTGAGGTGCTCACGGACCAGCCGAGTCACGTCGGCCGCCACCTGCTCGTCGAACCCCATCCGCAGCACGATCGGGCCGGCCAGGCGGGCGCCCTCGACGGAGTGGTCCCCCGCACCCGCGCGCTTGCCGATGTCGTGCAGCAGCGCGGCGAGCAGCAGCGTCTCGCCGTGCCCGACGACGCGCTTGTCGCGGCCCGCGCGAGCGACCGCCTCGACCAGGTGCCGGTCGACGGTGTGCCGGTGGATGGGCGAGCGCTGCGGCCGGTTGCGCACGCCCGCCCACTCGGGGATCCAGGTGGTCACGACGCCGGCCAGGTCGAGCGCCTCCCAGATGGGCACCTGCGCCGGGCCGGAGCCGAGCAGCTGCAGCAGGTACGTCCGTGCCGCCTTGGGCCACGGGGTCGGCAGGGGCGGGGTCGCGGTCAGGCTGGCCACCGTCACCGGGGACAGGCTCAGCCCCGTGCGGGCGGCGGTCGCGGCGGCGCGCAGCGAGAGCAGCGGGTCCTCCGCCGGACGCGCGTCGACCGCGAGCACGATCTCGCCGTCGTGCTCGACCAGGTCCTCGGCGATCGTGCGCAGGCGCGGTGCGCTCCGTCGGCCACGCACGAGCATCGTCGCGCGCGCCGGCCGCTGCAGGGCCTGCCGCGCGTTGCGGACCGTGGTGTCCAGCGCGTAGGAGATGACCCGGGCCGCCTCGGCGATGCTGGCCAGCAGGTCGTCGCGGTCGTCGAAGCCGACGAGCGCCGCGACCTCGTCCTGGTCCGCGAGCAGGAGCCGGTTGGTGTGCCGGCGGGTGACCACCTGCACGGTGTCGCGCACGTCGAGCAGGTGGGCGTACGCCCGGTCGACCGCGCCGTGCGGCCGGTCGGTGAGCCACGTCGCGGCCAGCGCGCTGAGCACGACCGCGTCGCGGATGCCGCCGCGCGACTCCTTGAGCTCGGGCTCGATGAGGTACGCCAGCTCCCCGTGCCGCTCGGCACGCTGGCGCGTGGAGGCCAGGAGCTCCGGCAGGCGACGACGCGCCGCGGAGCGCCAGTCCTCCAGCAGGGCCGACTTGGCCCGCGCGACGACCACCGCGTCGCCCGACACCGGCTGCAGGTCGAGCAGCCCGACCGCGGCCGGCAGGTCCTTGGACGCGACCTGGCGGCACTGCGCGAGCGACCGCACCGAGTGGTCGAGGTCGAGGCCCGCGTCCCAGATGGGGTACCAGAGGCGCTGCGCGAGCGCCGACAGCTCCTCGGGCGGGTGCCCACGACCCTCGTGCACGAGCAGGAGGTCGAGGTCGCTGACCGGGCTCGCGTCGCCGCGCCCGACGCTGCCGACCGCGCCGAGCGCGATGCCGGACACGTCCTGCCCCTGCGTCGCGATCTCCCACTGCTCCTGCAGCCGGCGCACGACGAGCTCGACGACGGCGGCGCGGCGGGCCACGCCGTCGGCACCGGGTGCGGTGAGCCCGGTGGCCAGGTCGAGCCGCTCAGCGCGGAGGTCCCGCACCCCGTTCGCGGGGTGCGGGACCTCGGGCGACCCGTTCGCGGCCGCGCCCCCCGCGGGCGGCCGTTCCTGTGTCATGTGTGGCTGGTGACCGTCCCGATCAGAGGGCGTCGTCGCCGTGCTCACCGGTGCGGACGCGAGCCACGTCCTCCACCGGCACGACCCAGACCTTGCCGTCACCGATCTTGCCGGTCTGCGCGGCACGCACGATGACGTCCGTCACGCTCGCCACGTCGGCGTCGCCCACGAGGACGTCGATCTTGACCTTGGGCACCAGGTCGACCGTGTACTCCGCGCCGCGGTAGACCTCGGTGTGACCGCGCTGACGGCCGTAGCCGCTCGCCTCGCTCACGGTCAGACCCCGGACGCCGGCCGCCTCGAGCGCCGACTTCACATCGTCCAGCCGGTGCGGCTGGATGACCGCCGTCACGAGCTTCGTCATCACTTCACCTCCGTCACGACACGGGCGCCGACGCCCAGCGTCTCGTATGCGGTCTCAGCGTGCAGTGCCAGGTCGACGCCGCCGACCTCGGCCTCGTCGGAGACCCGCAGACCGATGGTCGCCTTGAGGATGAGCGCGATGACGTACGTCGCCGTGAAGCTGAACAGGACCGCGCACAGCGCCACGATCGTCTGGGTGGCCAGCTGCGTGAAGCCCCCACCGTAGAACAGGCCGTTCATGGCGCCGTCCGGGTACCAGCCACCGTTCTGGTCGGTGGCGAACAGCCCGATGAGGATGGTGCCGACGAGGCCGCCGACCAGGTGGACGCCGACGACGTCGAGCGAGTCGTCGTAGCCGAACCGGAACTTCAGGCCGACCGCCAGGGCGCAGAGCACGCCCGCGACGACGCCGATGGCGATGGCGCCCCACGTGTCGACCGCCGCGGCGGCCGGGGTGATGGCGACCAGACCGGCGACGACACCGGATGCGGCACCGAGCGAGGTCGCGTGCCCGTCGCGCAGCTTCTCCGTGGCGAGCCAGGCCAGCATCGCGACCGCCGTGGCGAGCAGCGTGTTGAGCCAGGCGCGGCCCGCGGTGCCGTCAGCGGCGAACTCCGACCCGGCGTTGAAGCCGAACCAGCCGAACCACAGGAGGGCGGCGCCGAGCATGACGAACGGCAGGTTGTGCGGCCGCATGGGCTCCTTGCCGAACCCGCGGCGCTTGCCCAGCACCAGGGCGAGCACGAGACCCGCGGTACCGGCGTTGATGTGCACGACCGTCCCACCGGCGAAGTCGATGGGGGTCGAGATGCTCTCCGTGAGCCCCGTCGCGCTGAGCAGGCCACCGCCCCACACCCAGTGCGCCAGCGGCATGTAGACGACCGTGACCCAGACGCCCGTGAAGACCAGCCAGGCGCCGAACTTCATGCGGTCCGCCACGGCACCCGAGATCAGAGCCACCGTGATGATCGCGAAGGTCGCCTGGTAGCCCGCCGCGACGAGGAACGGCACGCCGGAGCCGGCCATCAGGCTCTGGTCGTCCGTGGCGCCCTGCAGCCCGAAGAACTCGAACGGGTTACCGAGCCACCCGCCGCCGAGGTCCGTGCCGAACGCGCCCGAGTACCCGTAGAGCACCCAGATGAGACCCGCGACGCCGATGGCGCCGAAGCTCATCATCATCATGTTCAGGACGCTCTTGCCGCGCACCATGCCGCCGTAGAAGAACGCCAGCCCCGGCGTCATCAGCAGCACGAGCGACGCGGCGGTGAGCATCCACGCCGTGTTCCCGCTGTCCAAAGCGAATTCCATCGAGATCGCCTCTCCACTCGCCAGCCGGGGGTGGCTGGTCCGGGATCACAGTCGACGAGGCGGGTTTCGGTCGTACGCGACCGGCGTTACGTGCAGGTGACAAGCCTCGGGTGCAGGTAAACGTTCTGTTTCGTGGTGATCGACCGTCCAGGTCGCTCAGCCGTCGATCACCCCTCGAGCAGCGCGTCGACGAACGCCTCCGGGTCGAACGGTGCCAGGTCGTCCGGGCCCTCCCCCAGGCCGACGAGCTTGACCGGGACGCCCAGCTCGCGCTGCACCGCGACGACGATCCCGCCCTTGGCCGTGCCGTCGAGCTTGGTCAGCACGATGCCCGTGACACCCGCGACCTCACTGAACACGCGGGCCTGGTTCAGCCCGTTCTGGCCGGTGGTGGCGTCGAGCACCAGGAGCACCTCGGACAGGGGTGCCTCCCGGGTGATCACGCGCGTGATCTTGCCCAGCTCGTCCATGAGGCCGGCCTTGTTCTGCAGCCGGCCGGCGGTGTCCACCAGGACGACGTCGATCCCCTCCGACCGCCCGGTGCGCACCGCGTCGAACGCGACGGCCGCGGGGTCGGCCCCGTCGCGGTCGGACCGGACGGTGTGCACGCCGACCCGCGAGCCCCACGTCTGCAGCTGGTCGGCCGCGGCCGCGCGGAACGTGTCCGCGGCACCGAGGACGACGGTGCGTCCCTCGGCCACCAGGACGCGCGCGAGCTTGCCGACCGTCGTCGTCTTGCCCGTGCCGTTGACCCCGACGACCAGCACGACCGCGGGCACCCTGGACCCGTCGGCGGCGGTGCCCGGTGCGGTGCTCAACGCGCGGTCGAGCGTCGGGTCGACCAGCGCGAGCAGCTGCTCGCGCAGCAGCGCCCGGACCTGGGCCGGGTCCTTGAGGCCCTCGACGCGCACCCGGGTGCGCAGCGCGTCGATGAGCTCGCCCGACGGCCCGGCGCCGACGTCGGCGAGGAGCAGCGTCTCCTCGAGCTCGTCCCAGTCGTCCTCGGTCAGGTGGTCCTTGGAGAGCACCGACAGCAGGCGCGCGCCGAGCGGCGAGCCGGACCGGGCGAGCCGCTCGCGCAGCCGGGACAGCCGTCCCGCCACCGGTGCGGGCACCTCCAGCGCCGGCGGCGCCTCGGCCTCCTCGGGCTCGACCTCCACCGGCACCTCGGCCGGCACCGGCGGTGCGACCGTGTCGGCCTCCGACTCGGGCGCGGGTGCCGGTGCACGCGTCGCGGGCGGCGCCTCGTCGAGCGTCGACCCGCGGCGGCGGCGGACGAGCAGCGTCGTCATCGCGACGACGATCGCCGTCGGGATGCCGGCGGCGAGAAGGATCTCGAGCGTCTCGTTGGTCACCGGGACAGTGTGGCTGGCGTCGGGCTCAGGACGCGAACCGGCCCGTCACGCCGCAGCGCGCGGGGACGTCAGCGGTCGCGGTGGCTCGGCAGGACGCCGACGGCCTTGTCCCGCGCCCGCTGCAGGGTGGCGGCCAGGTCGTCGACCTGCAGGTACGCCTCGCCCTCGTCGACGGTCTCACGCAGGAACTGCGCCAGCGAGAGGTCGACCGGTGCCGCGGCCACGCCGCCCCCGGCCTGGCGGTCGGCGCCGCGCTCGTGCCGGCCGGCCCAGCCCGCGCGGAGCCGGTGCAGGAACGAGCCGTCGCCCTCCGGGGCCGCGCCGGCGATGCTCGCGGCGAGCAGCACGCCCGCGGCGACGAGAAGGGCCAGGAAGATCGCGACAAGGACGGGCATGACACCAGTGTCCGCGCCCATCACCGCCTCGACGACGCTCGACGCTCGGGGAACCGCAAACGGCACACAATCTCCACACGAGCGGAGCGTCGCCGGTCAGGCGGAGACGTCCTCGCGCATGCGCTGGCTGATGACCGTCGTCACACCGTCGCCGCGCATGGTCACGCCGTAGAGGGCGTCGGCGATCTCCATGGTGCGCTTCTGGTGGGTCACCACGATGAGCTGCGAGTCCTCCTGGAGCTCCCGGAAGATCTCCAGCAGCCGCCCGAGGTTCGCGTCGTCCAGGGCGGCCTCGACCTCGTCCATCACGTAGAACGGGCTGGGCCGGGCCTTGAAGATGGCCACGAGCAGCGCCACCGCGGTCAGCGACCGCTCGCCGCCGGACAGCAGGGACAGCCGCTTGACCTTCTTGCCGGCCGGCCGCGCCTCCACCTCGATGCCCGTGGTGAGCATGTTCTCCGGCTCGGTGAGGACCAGCCGGCCCTCGCCGCCCGGGAAGAGCCGGGGAAAGACCACGTCGAACGCCGCGGCCGTGTCCCGGTAGGCCTCCGCGAACACCTGCTCGACGCGCTCGTCGATCTCCTTGACGATCTCGAGGAGGTCCGCGCGCGACTTCTTCAGGTCGGCCAGCTGCTCGACCAGGAACTGGTGCCGCTCCTCGAGCGCGGCGAACTCCTCGAGCGCGAGCGGGTTGACCCGCCCGAGCAGGGACAGCGCGCGCTCGGCGGCGCGCAGCCGCTTCTCCTGCTGCTCGCGCACGTACGGCACGGCGGTCGGCGCCTCGGGATCCACCTCGGTGCCGGGCACCGGGATGACGGGCACGTCCTGGTGCGGGCCGTACTCCTCCAGCAGGACCGCCGGGTCCAGGCCGAGGTCGTCCACGGCGCGCGCCTGCAGCGCCTCGATGCGCAGCCGCTGCTGCGTGCGCGCCACCTCGTCGCGGTGCGCCACGTCGGTCAGCTGGGCCAGCTCCGCGGCGCGGACGTCGACCTCGGACGCGGGCGGCGCTGACCTCACGGTCCCGCTCCCCCCGGGCGACCTCGGCGGCGTCGCGCTCGGCCGACGCCCGCCGCAGCGACTCCTCGAGCACGGCGAGCGCCTGCGTGGCCCCCTCGCGCACGGCCTGGGCGACCGTCGCCTGGCGCGCCCGGGCACGCTCGCGCTCGGCGGCACGCTCGCGGGCGACCCGCTCCGCCTGGGCGGCCCGCTCGAGCGACTCGGCGCGTCCGGACAGGGCACGGGCCCGCTCCTCGCTGGTGCGCAGCGTGAGCCGCGCCTCGGTCTCGCGCGCCCGCGCGCCCGACGCGAGCTCGGCCAGCCGGTCCCGCCGGGCGGTGCCCTCGAGGATCGCGGCCTCGCTCTCGGCGGGTTCCACCTCCGCAGCGGCGAGCCGCTCCGTGAGCTCGGCGAGCTGCGCGCTGTCGTCCTCGAGCGTGCGCGACGCGGCGTCCAGCGACTGCTGCAGCCGCGCCGCCTCGGCGTGCGCGGCCCGGGCGGTCGAGCCCAGGTGACCCAGCTGCTCCGCGACCGCCGCCAGCGCCGCGTCCGACTCGTTGAGCCGGTCGAGGGTGCGTTCGTGCGCCTCGCGCGCCGCCGTGAGCGCCTCCGTGGCTCCCGAGATCTCGAACCGGAGGCGCTCCGCGTCGGCCGTCGCGGTCGCGGCGCCCGTGCGGGCCTGGTCGAGGGCCGCCTGCAGATGCAGCGCGCTCGGGGCCGTGGCGGATCCGCCCGATGCGCGGTGCCGGGAGAGCACGTCACCGGTGCGGGTCGCGACGACGAGATCGGGCCGCGCGGCGACGATCGCGCGCGCCGCCGCCAGGTCGTCCACCACGACGACGTCCGCGAGCAGGGTCTCGACGGCGGCGCGGACGGCCTCAGGGGCGCGGACCAGGTCGACGGCGCGCGCGGCGCCGGCGGGCACGTCAGCCAGGGCCGCGACGGTGGTCGGCTCGCCGCTGACCAGCAGCGTCGCGCGGCCGGCATCCTCGGTGCGCAGGTAGCGGATGGCGTCGACCGCGGCGTCGACCGAGTCGACGGCGACGGCGTCGGCCACGGCACCCAGTGCGGCGACGATCGCCTCCTCGTCCTGCGGGTCCACCGCGAGCAGGGCCGCGACCGAGCCGACCAGGCCCGGCTGCCCGTCGGCGGCGAGCAGGGCACCGACACCGTCCTTGCGGGTGAGGCTGAGCTCGAGCGTCTCGGCGCGCGACTCCAGCGCGGCGCGCTCACGCTCGGCGGTGCCCAGCTGCTCCTGCAGGGTGGTGAGGCGGGCGGTCGCGGACTCGAGGGCCTCCACGGCCGCCTCGTGCTCGGCGTCCAGCCCCTCCTCGCCCTCCTCGACCCCCGCCACCTGGGACTCCAGCACGGCGAACTGGGTGGTCGCCTCCTGGCCCCGCTGCTCGGCGGCAGCGAGCGACTCGCGCAGCCGGCCCAGCTCGGCCTGCGTGGCCTCGACCCGGCTGCGGCGGGCGGCGACCTGGCCCGCCAGCCGTGCGACACCCTCGCGGCGGTCCGCGGCACCGCGCAGCGCGGTGGCGACCTCCTTCTCCGCGGCGGTCGCCTCGGACTCGGCCTCCTGGCGCCCGATGACCGCGGCCTCGAGCGCCGCGCGGGCCAGCTCGACCTCACCCGCCAGCTCGCCCTCGGCGGCGCGCACGCGCTCGGCCTGGGCCGCCAGGTCGTCGGGGTCGGACCCGCCGCTGCGCTCAGGTCCGGCGCTGCCGAGCAGGCGGACGCGGTCGGCCGCGAGCGACGCGGTGCCCCGCAGCCGCTCGCGCAGGGACGACAGCCGGTACCAGACCTCGCTGGCCTCGCTGAGGGCGGGCGCGGCCTCGGCGGCCTCCCGCTCGAGCGTGGCCAGCCGCGCCCGGGTGGCGGTGAGCGCCGCCTCGACCTCCTCGCGACGCACCCGCAGCGCGCTCTCGTCGGCGATCTCCTGCTCGAGGGTCGACGTGAGCTGCGCGAGGTCGTCGGCGAGCAGGCGGGCGCGGGCGTCGCGCAGGTCCGCCTGGACCACCGCGGCCTTGCGGGCGACCTCGGCCTGCCGACCCAGCGGGCCCAGCTGGCGGCGGATCTCCCCCGTCAGGTCACCGAGCCGCGTGAGGTTGGCCTGCATCGCCTCGAGCTTGCGGAGGGCCTTCTCCTTGCGCTTGCGGTGCTTGAGGACGCCCGCGGCCTCCTCGATGAAGCCGCGACGCTCCTCCGGCGTGGCGCGCAGGACCGCGTCCAGCTGGCCCTGACCGACGATGACGTGCATCTCGCGGCCCAGGCCGGAGTCGGACAGCAGGTCCTGGATGTCCAGCAGCCGGCAGCCCTGGCCGTTGATGGCGTACTCGGAGCCGCCGTTGCGGAACAGCGTCCGCGAGATGGTGACCTCGGAGTACTCGATCGGCAGTGCGCCGTCGGCGTTGTCGATCGTCAGCGAGACCTCGGCGCGGCCCAGCGGCGGCCGGCCCGCCGTACCGGCGAAGATGACGTCCTCCATCTTCCCGCCGCGCAGCGACTTGGCGCCCTGCTCCCCCATCACCCACGCCAGGGCGTCGACCACGTTCGACTTGCCCGACCCGTTGGGGCCGACGACGCAGGTGACGCCCGGCTCGAAGTTCAGGGTCGTCGCCGAGGCGAACGACTTGAACCCCCGCAGGGTGAGGGTCTTGAGGTGCACGGACGCAGCCTAAGGTGCCCGCGGGGTGGTCCCCGGGAGGCTGGCGCTCAGAGGGCGGGGAACCAGAGGGCGATCTCGCGTGCCGCGGACTCCTCGGAGTCGGAGCCGTGCACCAGGTTCTGGATGACCTTCAGGCCCCAGTCGCGGCCCAGGTCGCCGCGGATCGTGCCCGGTGCGGCGACGGTCGGGTCGGTCGCACCGGCGAGCGAGCGGAAGCCCTCGATGACGCGGTGGCCCTCGGCGACGACGGCCAGGACCGGCCCGGAACGCATGAACTCGATCAGGGGGGCGAGGAAGGGCTTGCCGGCGTGCTCGGCGTAGTGCTCGGCCAGCAGTGCCTCGTCCGCCTCGCGGAGCTCGACGGCGACCAGCGTGTAGCCCTTGGCCTCGATGCGGCGCACGATCTCCCCGGACAGCCCGCGGCGGACGCCGTCCGGCTTGACCAGGACGAGGGTGCGCTGCGTGGTGGGTGCGTCAGTCATGGCGCCCACCCTAACGGCGGGTCAGGGGCCGACCGCACCCGGGTGGGCGGCGTCGTACTCGGCTCGCTCGCGGTCGATCCGCCCGCCCAGTCGCAGGGCCACGATCCACAGCACGACGAAGATCCCCCCGATGACGAACATCGTCGGCACGAAGATCCCGCCGGCCAGGACGAGCACCTGCGCGATGGAACCGGCCAGGTAGCCCCCTGGGCGAGTCATCATCCCCGACAGCAGGATGAGCACCACGGACAGGCTCCCGCCGACCCACCAGATGGCTGCCGGGTCGGTGAGCCGCAGGCCGTACGCCACGAGCGTCGCGAAGAACACCAGGACGGCCTCGAGGATGAGGATCGTCTGGGTGAACTGGGGCTTCGCGGGACGCTTGCGGCGCACGGCCGGCTCGTCGGGGACGCCTGTGCTCATGCGCCCAGGTTACCGGCGGCCTGCGGCCTCGACGTCGTCGGCGGCCGCCGCGCGCTGGGTCGGCACCTCGTCGTCGTGGGCCGGCGCCGAGAGCTCGTCGACGATCCCGCCGGCCGCCGGCACCGCGCCGTCGGCCGCCACGGCCTCGCCGCGGGCGACCATGCCGGCCACGTCCGACAGCTTCACCTCACGCAGGAACAGCGCGAGCACGAAGCCGACCGCGATCACCGGCACGAGGTACCAGAACGACGGGGCCAGCGCGTTGGTGAACGCGTCGATCACCCCGGTCTTGAGCGGCTCCGGCAGCGCCTGCACCGCCGCGGGGGTCAGGCTCGACGCGTCGCCGCCCGAGCCCGCCGGCGCACCCGCGAAGACCCCGGCCAGGTTGTCCGCCAGCTTGGTGGTGAACATGGTGCTGAACAGCGCCGTGCCGACCGCCGCGCCGATCTCCCGGAAGAAGTTGTTCGTGCTGGTCGCGGTGCCGATCTCGTGCGGGTCCACCGAGTTCTGCACGGCCAGCACGATCGTCTGCATGACCAGGCCCATGCCGGCGCCGAGCACGAAGATCATGGCGCCGAACAGCCACATCGACATGTCGCCGGTGATCTGCGTGAGCCACGCGACGCCGCCGGTGGTGATGGCCAGGCCGACCACGGGGAAGATCTTGTAGCGGCCGGTCCTGGTGATCGCGATACCGGAGCCGATCGCGGTGAGCATGACACCGACCATCATCGGCAGCAGCAGGAAGCCCGACTCGGTGACGCCCGCGCCGGTGGACATCTGCAGGAACGTCGGCAGGAACGCCAGGGCGGCGAACATGCCCATGCCGAGGATGAGGCCGATGGCCGTGGCGATGGTGAACGTCGGGTTCTTGAACAGGCGCAGCGGCAGCAGCGGCTCCTGCGCGCGCAGCTCGACCAGGATGAACGCGCCGATGCTGACGAGCGTGCCGATCACCAGGGCGAGCAGGCCCGGGTCCGACCAGTCGTAGCCGCGGTTGCCGGTCCAGCTGTCCCAGCTGGTCGCCAGGACCAGGCCGGACGTCGCGACGACGAGGAAGAAGATGCCGGCCACGTCGAGCTTCTTGCCGGAGCGGTGCGTGGGGAGCTTGAGGGTGACCCACGCGACGAGGAACGCGGCCAGGCCGATCGGGATGTTGATCCAGAAGCACCAGCGCCAGTCGGCGTGCTGCGTGAACAGGCCACCGAGCAGCGGGCCGATGACGGCCGAGATGCCGAACAGCGCACCCATGGGGCCCATGTACTTGCCGCGCTCCTTGGCGGGGACGATGTCCGCGATGATCGCCTGCGACAGGATCATCAGACCGCCACCACCGAGGCCCTGCACGCCGCGCCAGAACACGAGCTGGCCGAACGACTGGGCGAACCCGGCGCCGGCGGAGGCCAGGGTGAACAGCCCGATCGCGATGAGGAACGGCCAGCGCCGGCCCCACAGGTCGCCGAACTTGCCGTACAGGGGCATGACGATCGCGATCGCCAGGATGTACGCGGTGACGACCCAGCCCTGGTGCTCGACCCCGTTGAGCTCACCGACGATCGTGGGCATCGCGGTGCCGACGATCGACTGGTCGAGCGAGGACATGAACATGCCCGCCATGAGCGCACCGAAGATGAGCCAGACGGTCTTGGGGGTCAGGACGATCAGCGGCTTGTCGACCGCTGGTGCCTCGGGTGCTGCGGTGGCCATGGGGGAAGGACCTCGTTCTGGAGTCGGGGTGGGGAGGGGTCAGTCGGACAGGATCGTGCGCAGGTCGCCGACGACGGCGGTCAGGTGCTCGTCGGCCGTGCCGGTGCCGCCGGCCGCGTCCCAGCGCAGGAACGTCGCGTGGGTGAGGAAGAGCAGCGTGGCGCCGACGATCTCGGACGGGTACGGGGCGTCGCCGCCCAGGCGCTGGTCGACGAGCGCGGAGAGCTGACCCTTGTGCTGCTCCATCCACGCGAGGTGCCGGGCGAGCAGCCGGGGCTCCTGGGCGGCGAGCTCCAGGGCCCGCGCCATCCGCTGCCGACCCATGGGCGGGTCGCTGAGGAAGGAGCTGACGAGCGCCTGCAGGTCCGCCAGCAGGTGGCCCGTGGGGCCTCCGGCGGCGAAGGTCTGCGCCGCCTTGGTGTCCAGGGGCCACGGGGTGTGGCCCAGCACGGCGTCGTCCTTGGTCTCGAAGTAGTTGAAGAACGTCCGGGCGGAGACGCCGGCCTCCTCGCAGATGGCCTCGACCGTGACCGCGTCGAGCCCGTGCTCGGCGACCAGGCGGTGGGTCGCGTCGATGAGCTCCTCGCGGCGCGCGCGCTTCTTGCGCTCGCGCAGGCCGAGGGCCGGGGTGTCGTCGACGGAGTTCTGCACGAGGTGCAACTTTACATGCACTGCAACTTTGCAGTCACCGCACTATTCTGTGCGGTCGATCACACGCCCGGCGGTCAGACCTCTCCGAAGCCGCCCTCGACGGCCTCGACGAGCGCGTCGCGCGCCGCCGCGGCCTGGGGCCCCTCGCTCTCGATCTGCAGCTCGACGCCCTGCTTGGCGCCCAGCTTCATGAGCTCCAGCACGCTCGCCGCGTTGGCGCCGTTCACGCGCACCTTCGCGTCGTAGGCGGCCAGCATCCGCGCGACCACGGCCGCCGGGCGCGCGTGCAGGCCCAGCGGGTTGCGCAGCACGGCGGTGGCCCGTAGGACGCCGTCGGGGCCGTCCGGGCCGTCCGCTGCGGGTGCGTCGGACGTCGTCGCGGTGTCCGCGAAGGTGGACCCGGCGTGCTCGGCGGAGGCCAGCACCCCGGCCAGGTCCGCTCCCCCGTGCGCCGTGACGGCCGCCGCGACGGCCCCCTCGACGAACGGGGCGTCGGCGAGACGGACCCGCGCCGCGACGTCCTCGTCGAGCAGGTCGAGCACGGACTCGGCCGTGAGCACCGCGGAGCCCAGGTCGGTCAGCACGACCGCCGACCGGCCGTCACCGGTGGCCTCCGCGATCGCCGCCTCGACCGTGTCGTAGCTGGTGCCGAGCCCGCCGTCCTGCATGCCGCCGGCCGCCAGGAGCAGCACGCCGGGCGCCATCTGGCCGGCGAGCTCCACGGCGCCCTCGGCCAGCGCGCGCGAGTGCGAGACCAGGACCAGCGCGACCGGGGCGGGCTCGCGCGGTGGGGTCGTCGTGCTCACGCGGCCGCCTGCGCCGCGGCCTGCAGGAGCAGCTCCGTCGAGCGGGCCCCCGGGTCGAGGTGACCCGCCGACCGCTCACCCAGGTAGCTGGCGCGACCCTTGGTGGCGACCAGCGGGATCGTGGCCTGCGCGCCGTCGTGCGCCGCCTCGGCCGCGGCCGCGAGCACGTCCGCGGGCGAGGCTCCCCCGTCGGCCGCGGCGACGGCGGCCTCGGTGGCGGGCGTCCACGCGTCGACCATCGTCTTCTCGCCCGTGGTGGCCTTGCCGCGGGCGACGATGCCCTCGAGCGCGGCCTCCAGCAGCGCGACCACACCGTGGCTGTCCAGCTCGGCGACCCCGGTGGCCTTGGCGGCCCGCAGGTAGGCCGTGCCGTACAGGGGGCCGGCCGCGCCGCCGACGGTCGACATCAGGGTGGTGGCGACGAGCTTGAGCACCTCACCGATCTGCTCGGGTGGAGCCTCGAGCGCGTCGAGCTTGGTCACGACCGCGGAGAACCCCCGGTGCAGGTTCTCCCCGTGGTCACCGTCGCCGATCTGCCGGTCGAGCTCGATCAGCTCGTCCCGGTGCTCGGTGACGGTCTGCGCCGAGCGGCGCACCCAGTCGATCGCCCATGCCACGTCCAGCGTCATGCCCACGCTCCCTCGAGCAGTCCCGGTCCTGGTGCCCACCGCGTCCGGACGGTCGCCGCGGGCGTCACCACCGCAGAGCGGTCGTGTGCACCGGGGCGTCCCACAGGGCGGTCAGCTCGTCGTCCAGGCGCAGGACGGTCACCGACGCACCCTGCATCTCCAGCGACGTCACGTAGTTGCCGACGAGCGACCGGGTCACCTCGACCCCTCGCTCCTCGAGCAACGCGCGAGCCCGACGATAGACGACGTAGAGCTCGGAGGCGGGAGTGCCACCCATCCCGTTGACGAGGAGCAGCACCTTCTCACCCCCGGCCAGGCCCAGGTCGTCGGCGACCGGCGTGAGCAGCATCTCGGTGATCTCGTCGGCGCTCGCCAGCGGGATGCGGCGGCGGCCGGGCTCGCCGTGGATGCCGATGCCGATCTCGATCTGGTCCTCCGGCAGGTCGAAGCTCGGCTTGCCGGCGTGCGGCACGGTGCACGCGGTGAGCGCCACACCCATCGACCGGACGTTGGCGATGACCTTCTCGGCGACGGCGGCCACGGCGTCCAGGTCGTCCCCGCGCTCGGCGGCAGCTCCCGCGATCTTCTCCACCGCGACGGTGCCGGCGACACCCCGGCGGCCGGCGGTGTAGAGCGAGTCCTCGACCGCGACGTCGTCGTTGACCACGACGGTCCGGACGTTCACGCCCTCGGCGACCTCGGCGGCCATCTCGAAGTTGAGGACGTCGCCCGTGTAGTTCTTCACGATCGCCAGCACGCCGGCGCCGGCGTCGGCCGCCTCGAGGGCCGGGGCGATCTGGTCGGGGGTGGGCGAGGTGAACACCGGGCCGGCGACCGCCGCGTCGAGCATCCCGACGCCGACGAAGCCCCCGTGCAGCGGCTCGTGCCCGGAGCCGCCGCCGCTCACGAGGCCGACCTTCCCGGAGGTCGTGCCACCCGCGCGGGTCACGACCGCGTGCTCCGCGTCCACCGCCACCACGTCCGGGTGCGCGGCCGCGAAGCCCTCGAGGGACTCGGCCACGACGGTCTGCGGGTCGTTGATGAGCTTCTTCACTGCAGCCATCCCTTCCACCGGGCGCCCACGGCGGGGCCCGCACGTCCGTCGCGGACTTCGGCGTCCCGACAGTCCCCACCCTCTGGTCAGGCACCGGGGCGGTCAAGGGGAGGACGTGCGCCGTCGGTGCACGTTCGTGCAGGCGGCGTCCCCACCATCGCTGATCCACCCGGACGGATGACCAGGTGTCAGGCGCGGCCCAGCAGCCGGCGCGCCTCCGCGACGAGCAGGATCGAGCCGGTCACCAGGACGCCGGCACCCCGCTCGACCTCGCTCTCCGCGCGCGCCACGGCGATGTCGAGGGCGTCGTTCAGCCGCTCGGCCACGTGCACGCGGTCCTCGCCGAAGATGTCGATCGCCACCTCGGCCAGGTCGTCGGCCTCGAGCGACCGCGTGTTCGATGCACGGGTGACCACGATCTCGGCCAGCACCGGCTCGAGCAGCGCGAGCATCCCCTCGGGGTCCTTGTCCGCCATGACGCCGACCACCCCGACCAGGCGCGTGAACTCGAACGCCTCCTCGATCGCGTCGACCAGAGCCTCGACGCCCGCGGGGTTGTGCGCGCCGTCGACGACGATCGTCGGGCTCGAGCGCACCACCTCGAGGCGGCCCGGGGAGTCCACGTCGGCGAACGCCGTCTCCACCACGCCCGCGTCGAGTGCGCGGCCACCCGTGAGCAGCGCCTCGGTCGCCGTGAGGGCCAGGAGGGCGTTGTGCGCCTGGAACTGGCCGTGCAGCGGCAGGAAGATCTCCGTGTACGTGCCGCCCAGCCCGCGCAGCGCGATCAGCTGACCGCCGACCGCCACCTGCCGGTCCACGACCTCGACGTCCACGCCCTCGCGGACCACGCGTGCGCCGCGCTCGGCCGCCGCGGCGAGCACCACGCCCTCGACGTCCTCCTGCTGCTCGGCGAGCACGAGGGTCGCGCCGTCCTTGATGATCCCGGCCTTCACCGACGCGATGTCGAGCAGCGTGTCGCCCAGGTAGCGCTCGTGGTCCATGGCGACCGGCGTGATGATCGCGACCTCGCCGTCGGCGACGTTGGTCGAGTCCCACAGCCCGCCCATGCCGACCTCGATCACCGCGACGTCCACCGGCGCGTCCGCGAACGCGGCGAAGGCCATCACCGTGAACACCTCGAAGAACGACAGTCGCGGCTTGCCCTGCTCGGCCGAGCGCTGGTCCACCAGGTGCACGTACGGCGCGACGTCCTGCCACACCTCGACGAACCGCTCGTCGCTGATCGGCTCGCCGTCGATGACGATCCGCTCGTTCACGCGCGACAGGTGCGGGCTGGTGAACCGACCCGTGCGCAGCCCGTGCTCGCGCACCAGCCGCTCGACCATCCGGGACGTCGACGTCTTGCCGTTGGTGCCCGTCACGTGCACCACGCGGTACGCCTTCTGCGGGTCGCCCAGCAGCTCCATGACGGCGAGCGTGCGGTCGAACGACGGGTCGATCTCGTGCTCGGGCGCACGGGCCAGGATGGCCTGGTAGACCTCGTCGGCCGCCGTGCGGGCCTCCTGCTCGGCCTGGCGGCGCAGGTGCTCCGAGCCGGACTTCTCGCGCGGGCTCATGCCTCGTCCCCTCCGGCGGTCGTGTGCTCGACGGCCTGGACGGTGGCCCGCAGCTCCGCCCCCGTCTCGATCCGGACCGCGACCGCGAGGGTCTCGCGCGCGATCGTGTCCTGGTGCTCCTCGACGGCGGCCACGTGCTCGGCCGGGACGTCCAGGGTCAGCACGATGCGGTCGCCCACCTGCAGGCCGGCCGCCTTGCGGGCGTCCTGCACGACCCGCACGGCGTCGCGGGCGTAGCCCTCGGCCCGCAGGGCGTCGTCGAGCGTCAGGTCGAGCACGACGAATCCGCCGCCGGGCAGCACCGCCGCGGCGCCCCCGTCCGAGCCCACGACCGTGGTCAGCTCGTACTCCGCCGGCTCCAGCGCCACGTCGCCGTCGTCGGTGGTGACCACGACCGTGTCGCCGTCCACGCGCCACGCCTCGGCACGGGCGGCCTTGATGACCGCCTGGACGCCGCGGCCCAGCCGCGGACCGGCCGCCCGGGCGTTCACCGCGAGCCGCTGCGTGATGCCGAACCGCTCGGCGGTGCCGGCGTCGGCCGTCACCAGGTCGACGCGCTTGACGTTGAGCTCCGCGGCGAGCAGGTCGGCGTACGGCGCCAGCGCGGACGCGTCGTCGACCGCGACGGTGAGCGTGCGCAGCGGCTGCCGCACCCGGACGCCCGCCGCCTTGCGCAGACCGAGCGCCGTCGAGGTGACGGCACGCACCTGGTCCATCGCCGCGACGAGCGGCGCGTCGGCGGCGTCCGCCTCGACCGCCGGCCAGTCCGTGAGGTGCACCGAGCGACCCCCGGTCAGCCCGCGCCAGACCTCCTCCGTGACCAGCGGCGCCAGCGGGGCCATCACCCGGGTCAGCAGCTCGAGGGACGTCCAGAGCGTGTCGAACGCGTCCGCGTCCTCCGCCCAGAACCGGTCGCGCTGCGTGCGGACGTACCAGTTGGTCAGGACGTCCAGGTGCTCGCGCACGCTCTCGCACGCGGCCGCGATGTCGTAGTCGTCCATCTGCTCGGTCACCCGGGCGACGAGGTCGCGCGTGCGTGCCAGGACGTAGCGGTCCATCGGCGCGAGCGTCGCCGCGCGTGCCGGGTCGACCGGGCTCGCCGTGTAGCCGGCACCCCCGTCCGCCGCACCGGCGTACAGCGCGAAGAAGTAGTACGTGCTCCACAGCGGCAGCAGCACCTGGCGCACGCCGTCGCGGATGCCCTCCTCGCCGACGATGAGGTTGCCGCCGCGCAGGATCGAGCTGGACATGAGGAACCAGCGCACGGCGTCCGAGCCGTACAGGTCCCACATCTCGGCTGGGTCCGGGAAGTTGCGCAGCGACTTGCTGGCCTTGCGGCCGTCGTCGCCGAGCACGATCCCGTGGCACAGGACGTTGCGGAACGCCGGGCGGTCGAACAGCGCCGTGGCCAGCACGTGCAGCGTGTAGAACCAGCCGCGGGTCTGCCCGATGTACTCGACGATGAAGTCGCCCGGGTAGTGGTGCTCGAACCAGTCGGCGTTCTCGAACGGGTAGTGCACCTGGGCGAACGGCATCGAGCCCGAGTCGAACCACACGTCGAGGACGTCCGGGATGCGGCGCATGGTCGAGCGGCCCGTCGGGTCGTCCGGGTTCGGGCGCGTCAGCTCGTCGATGAACGGCCGGTGCAGGTCCGGCTCGCCCGCCTCGTTCGTCGGCACGCGCCCGAAGTCCGCCTCCAGCTCCGCCAGCGAGCCGTAGACGTCGACGCGCGGGTGCGACGGGTCGTCGGACACCCACACCGGGATGGGCGTGCCCCAGTACCGGTTGCGGCTGATCGACCAGTCGCGGGCGTTCGACAGCCACTTGCCGAACTGGCCGTCCTTGATGTGCTCGGGCGTCCACGAGATGTCCTGGTTGAGCTCCACCATCCGGTCGCGGAAGTCGCTCACGCGCACGAACCAGCTGGTCACCGCCTTGTAGATCAGCGGGTTCCGGCAGCGCCAGCAGTGCGGGTAGGAGTGCTCGTAGGTCTCGTGGCGCACCAGCACCGAGCGCCGGTCCGCGGGCACGCGCTCGAGCGGGCCGGTGCCGGCCTTGAGGTCCGCGATGATCGGCTTGTTGGCGTCGAAGACGAGCTGCCCGACGTAGTCCGGCACCTCGGTGGTGAACCGGCCCTGGGAGTCGACGGGCACGACGGGCACGATGCCGACGGCGTCGCACGCGACCATGTCGTCCTCACCGAACGCCGGCGCCATGTGGACGATCCCGGAGCCGTCCTCGGTGGTCACGAAGTCGCCGAGCAGCACCTGGTGCGCGTTCTCGCGACCGGCGAAGTAGTCGAACGGCGGGGTGTAGCGGCGGCCGGCGAGGTCCCGACCCGTCACGGTCGCCACGACCGTGGCCTCGCCGAGCTCCTTGGCGTAGGCGCCCAGGCGCGCGGCCGCGAGGACCACGAGCTCGCCCTCCAGCAGGCTTCCCGGCCCCGGCTCCACGGTGACGTAGTCGACGTCCGGCCCGACGGCGACGGCCAGGTTGCTGGGCAGGGTCCAGGGGGTCGTCGTCCAGATGAGCGCGAGCTCGCCGGTCTCGAGCCGCAGGCCGACCGTCAGCGCGGGGTCCTGCCGCGACTGGTAGACGTCGTCGTCCATCCGCAGCTCGTGGTTGGACAGCGGCGTCTCGTCGCGCCAGCAGTACGGCAGCACGCGGTAGCCCTCGTACGCCATGTCCTGGTCGTACAGGCGCTTGAACGCCCAGAGCACCGACTCCATGAACGTGACGTCGAGCGTCTTGTAGTCGTGGTCGAAGTCGACCCAGCGCGCCTGCCGCGTGACGTAGTCGCGCCACTCGCCGGTGTACCGCAGCACGGACTCGCGGCAGGCCTGGTTGAACGCCGCCAGACCCATCTCCTCGATCTGCGCGGTGTCCGTGATGCCCAGCAGCCGCTGCGCCTCGAGCTCCGCGGGCAGGCCGTGCGTGTCCCAGCCGAACCGGCGCTCGACGCGGTGGCCGCGCATGGTCTGGTAGCGCGGGACGACGTCCTTGGCGTACCCGGTCAGCAGGTGGCCGTAGTGCGGCAGGCCGTTGGCGAACGGCGGGCCGTCGTAGAAGACGTACTCGTTGCTGCCGTGCTCGCCGGCCTCGCGCGCGTCGATGGACGCCTGGAACGTGCCGTCGGCCTCCCAGTAGGCCAGGACGTCCTTCTCGAGGGACGGCAGGTCCGGGGACGCGGGGACGTCGTTCTGGCGGTGCAGCGGGTAGGCCACCGTGCGGCTCTCCTGTGGTCGGCACCCCGTGGGGTGCGTCGCTCTCGGCTGCGAGGACGATCGGACCCGGACCGGCCGGGACCCACCGCGGTACCACCTCGCTTGCCGGCTCCCCGTTCCCGGGTCGTCGACCACTCGATGTCGGCTGTGACGGGCCTGCCCGTCCGGTTCTACTGAGGCTGGTCAGAGCCCGTTCTTCCGGAGGCTCACCGGTGATGGCCGGGTCGACGCCTGTGCGGCCCAGGGTAACGCACGCGTGCGGCGCGACGGCGGTCGAGCAGGCAGGATCGGCGCGTGACCACCCCTCTCGTCCTCCTCGACCTCGACGGCACGCTCACCGACTCGGCGCCGGGCATCACGTCGTCGATCGCCACCACCTACCGCACGCTGGGCCTGCCCGTGCCGTCCGAGCAGGTGCTGCGCTCGTTCGTCGGCCCGCCGATCACCCAGAGCTTCGTGTCGCACGGGGTGCCGCCCGAGCGGGTCACCGAGGCGACCCGCGCGTACCGGGCGGTGTTCGTCGACGCGATGATCACGGGCAACCGCGTGTACGACGGCATCCCCGAGGCGCTCGTCGCGCTGCGCGGAGCGGGGCTGCGGCTGGTGGTCGCCACCTCGAAGCCGGAGGTCTACGCGCGACCGATCTGCGACGCGTTCGGCCTGACCGCGCTGGTCGACGGTGTGTTCGGCGCCCCGCTGGACGAGGCGACCTCCACGAAGGCCCAGGTCATCGCCGGCGCCCTCGCTGCGAACGCGGGGTCCCCGCCGCTCGTCATGGTCGGCGACCGCGAGCACGACGTGCACGGTGCCGCCGAGCACGGCCTGGACACGATCGGCGTCGCCTGGGGCTACGCAGCGGACGGCGAGCTGGTCGCCGCAGGGGTCGCCGAGCTGGTCGACACCCCGGAGCAGCTGACCGCCGCGGTGCTGCGTCGGCTGGCCCGCACGAGCGCTTGACCTTGACGCTGCGTCAACTCCTAGCGTGGTCCGCATGGAGGCATCGATCCAGGAGATCGCCCGGCTGACGGGCACGACGAGCCGCACCCTGCGGCACTACGACGCGATCGGGCTGCTCGCGCCCAGCCGGGTCGGCGACAACGGCTACCGCTGGTACGACGACCGGGCCCTGGTCCGGCTGCAGCGGATCCTGCTGCTGCGCGGGCTCGGGCTCGGGCTGCCCGAGATCCGTCGCGTGCTCGACGCCGAGCAGGACGAGACCACCGCGCTGCGCCGCCACCTCGAGTGGCTGCGCAGCGAGCAACGACGGCTGGGGCGGCAGGTCGCCTCGGTCGAACGGACCATCACCGCACGACAGGACGGAGAGCCGATCATGGCCGAGGAGATGTTCGACGGGTTCGACCACACCCAGTTCAAGGACGAGGTCGAGCAGCGCTGGGGCGCCGACGCGTACGCGTCGTCGGACGCCTGGTGGCGCGGCATGAGCGACGACGAGCGGGCGCGCTGGACGGCGACGACAGCCGAGCTGACCGACGCGTGGCGCGCGGCGGCCGCCCGCGGAGCCGACCCCGCATCCGACGAGGCGCAGGAGCTGGCCCGACGGCACGTCGCCTGGCTGGGCAGCGTGCCCGGGACGCCCGGCCACGGCTCGACGCCCGTCGCGCCGTACGTGCTCGGCCTGGCCGACATGTACGTCGCCGACGAGCGGTTCGCCGCCACCTACGGGGGCGAGCAGGGCGCGACGTTCGTGCGGGACACGCTGCACGAGTACGCCGCGCGCCACCTCGGCGCGAGCAGCTAGGACGAGCTGCGGATCGAGCGCTGCCAGTCGGCGTGCAGCTCGGCGAACCGACCCCCGGCGGCCACCAGGCCCTCGGGGGTGCCGTCCTCCACCACCCGGCCGCCCTCGATCACGAGCACCCGGTCGGAGCCCATGACGGTGGACAGCCGGTGCGCGATGACCACGGACGTGCGGTCGGCGAGCAGCGTCGCCAGCCCCTCCTGCACGAGCGCCTCCCCCGGCACGTCCAGCGAGCTGGTCGCCTCGTCGAGGATCAGCAGGGCGGGATCGGCCAGGAACGCGCGCGCGAACGAGACCAGCTGACGCTGACCGGCGGAGAGGCGCACGCCGCGCTTGTCCACCTCGGTGTCGTACCCGTCCGGCAGGCCGGCCACGAGGTCGTGCACCCCGACGGCCCGGGCGGCGGCCTCGATCTCCTCCTGCGCGGCGCCGGGCCGACCCAGGGCGATGTTCGCCCCGACCGACCCGGAGAAGAGGTACGCCTCCTGCGTCACCATGACCACGGCCCGGCGCAGGTCCACGGGATCGATGGTGCGCAGGTCGAGGCCGTCCAGGCGCACCGCCCCGGCGCGGACGTCGTAGAACCGCGCGAGCAGCTTGGCGATCGTCGACTTGCCCGCGCCCGTCTCCCCCACCAGGGCGAGCGACTGACCGGCGGGCACGTGCAGGTCCACGTGCGGCAGGACGGTCGGCCCCGTGCCGTACCCGAACTCGACGTCCTCGAACCGGACGTCGCCACGGGCGGCGGGCAGCGGCTGCGGGTGCACCGGGTCGGGCACCGTCGGCTCCTCGGCCAGCAGCGAGGCGACCTTCTCCAGCGCGGCCGTGGCCGACTGGAACGCGTTGTAGAACATGCCGATCTGCTGCAGGGGGTTGAAGAACCGCCGCGCGTAGAGGACCGCCGCGACCAGCACGCCGACGTCGAGACCCCCGTCGAGCGCGCGCAGGCCGCCGACCAGCAGGACGGCCGCGACCGTGACGTTGCCGATCAGCGTGAGCCCGGTGTCGAACACGCCGTTGAGCCGGATGGAGGCGGCGTTGGTGGCGCGGTAGTCCTCGGCCAGGTCGCCGTACACGCCCTCGACCTGCGGCTCGCGGCGGAACGCCTGGACCGCCCGGATGCCGGTCATGGTCTCGACGAAGCGCACGATGAGCCGCGCGGCGGCCGTGCGCTGCTTGCGGTACTGCACCCGCGAGCGCACCTGGAACCACCGCGTGAGCAGCACCCCGGGCACCACGGCGACCAGCAGCACCAGCCCGCTGCGCCAGTCGAGCAGCACCAACGACACCGCGGTGAACAGCATCGCCAGGACGCCCGTGGCCAGCGTGGTCACGCCGCCGTCGAGGAGCTCGCGCAGCGCGTCCACGTCCGAGGTCTGCCGGGAGATGATCCGGCCGGACGTGTACCGCTCGTGGAACTCGAGGCTGAGCCGCTGGGTGTGCCGGAACACGCGGCGGCGCAGGTCCAGCAGCATGGTCTGGCTCACCCGCGCCGACGCCCGCACGGTCGCCGCGGTGAGCAGCCCGCCGAGCAGCGCCGCCACCAGGTAGCCGGCCGTCGCCAGCGTGAGGGGTCGCGCGTCCCCGTCGGTCAGCGCGGGCAGCGCCCGGTCGATGCCGTACGCCACGAGCGCGGGACCGGCCACGGCGGCGAGCTGGGAGCCCACGACGAGCGCGGCCGTCGCCCAGGCCGGGGCGGCGACGGGTCGCAGCAGCGAGCCCAGGAGCGCGAGCGACTGCCGCCGGATGTCGTGGGCGCCGGTCGTGGCCGGTGCGTCCACGGCGGGGTCGGAGACGGCGGCGCTCATCGGTGCGCCCCCGCCAGGTCCTGGTCCGGCTCGTGCGCGGTCAGCGCCGTGAGCACGAAGCGGTAGTGCGGGTGCGTGGCCAGCAGGTCGGCGTGCCGACCGACGCCGGTGATGCGCCCGTCCTCGAGCACCGCCACCCGGTCCGCGAGCGCGACCGTGGAGGGCCGGTGCGCCACCACCAGCGTGGTGGTGCCGGTGAGCATCTCGCGCAGCCGGGCGGTGACCGCCGCCTCGGTGGTGACGTCGAGCGCCGAGAGCGGGTCGTCCAGCAGCAGCACGCGCGGTCGCACGGCGATGGCCCGCGCGAGGGCGACCCGTTGCCGCTGGCCGCCGGACAGGCTCAGGCCCTCCTCGCCGATCACGGTGTCGAGCCCGTCGGGGAGGTCGTACGCGAACCCGGCACGTGCGACGTCGAGCGCCTCCGCCACGAGGGCGTCGGCCGCGGGACCCGCCAGGTCCGTGCCCAGCAGGACGTTCTCTCGGACGGACGCCGAGAACAGGA
The DNA here is from genome assembly GCA_963837795.1 of uncultured Actinomycetota bacterium. GTDB lineage: Bacteria > Actinomycetota > Actinomycetes > Actinomycetales > Cellulomonadaceae > Cellulomonas. The sequence continues at coordinate 294,561 of CAWIOT010000006.1, read as the reverse complement.
TGGGGTCCTCGAAGGCGACCGACACGGCCGCGCGCAGGTCGGCGCGGGTGAGGTCGCGCACGTCGACGCCGTCGATCCGCACGCTGCCCGCCGTCACGTCGTAGAGGCGCGGCACCAGCTGGAGGAGCGTCGTCTTGCCGCTGCCCGTCAGCCCGACCAGCGCCATGGTCTCCCCCGGCTCGAGCACGAGGTCGAGGTCGGCCAGTATGTCCGAGCCGCCGGGGTGGGCGAACCGCACGCCGGCGAGCTCGACGCGCGAACCTGCCGGGTCGGCGGCCGGCAGCGCGGCCGGGTCGGCCGGGTCGCGCACGGTCGACGGCGTGTCGATGACCTGGAGGTACCGGTCGGTCGCCGCCTTGGCGTCCAGCGTCATGGCCAGGAGCATGCCGAGCCGCTCGACGGGGCTGTTCACCACGGCCGCCGTGGCGAAGAAGGCGACGAGCGCGCCGACCGTGAGCTCGCCACGCGACGTCAGGACCACGCCGAAGCCCAGGGACACCGCCAGGACGGCCTCCGGGATGGCGCCCAGCGCGAAGGAGACGCGCGAGAGCGTGCGCGCCTTGTGCACCTCGGTGCTGCGCAGCTCGTCGGCCTGCCGGGCGAAGTCGTCCAGCGCGTCCTCGCCGCGACCGAACGCCTTGAGCACGCGGATTCCGTGCACCGACTCCTCGACGGTCGTCGCCAGGTCACCGGTCTGGTCGCGGGCCTGCCGCGCGACCACCTTGTACCCCTCGCGGAACCGGAAGCCGAGCCAGATCATGGGCACCGCACCGACCAGGTACACCAGGCCCAGCACCCAGCTGGTGGCCAGCATCAGCGCGATGCCGACGACCACCGTCGTGCCGCTGACCAGCAGCATCACGAGGCCGAACACGGTCCAGCGCCGGATGGTGCCCAGGTCGGACATGATCCGGGACAGGAGCTGCCCGCCCGACCAGCGGTCGTGGAACTCCACCGGCAGGTCCAGCAGGTGCCGGAACAGGTCGTTGCGCATGTCCCGCTCGACCGACGTGCCCGGCGTGAGGATCAGCGCGCGGCGGCACCACACCAGGAACGCCTCGAGCACGCCCAGCCCGAGGATGACGAGCGCACCGAGCACCACGCCGCGGCGGGAGCCGGCCGTGAGCAGGGGGCCGTTGACGATGACGCGGAGCACCTGCGGGACGGCCAGGGCCAGCAGGCTCGCGCCGAGGGCGGTCAGCCCGCCGAGAGCGATCCGCGGGAGCGCCGGACGCGCCCACCGGCGCAGGCGGAGCAGGACGCGCGTGGCGGACTCGGGACGAGCGGGTGGAGCAGAGGGCACCCGATCACCCTACGGACGACCTCCGACAGTTGCCCGACCGATCTCAGTCCCCGGTGCGCACGATCCGGTTGTTGCTGGCCTGCGCGCGTGGTCGGACCACGAGGAGGTCGATGTTGACGTGCGCGGGACGGCTGAGCGACCACGCGACGGCGTCGGCGATGTCGTCGGCCACCAGCGGCTCGTAGCCCGCGTACACCGCGGCGGCGCGCTCGCTGTCCCCGTCGAACCGGACCATCGAGAACTCCTCGGTGGCCACGGCCCCCGGCGCGATCTCGATGACGCGGATCGGCTCGCCGAGGATCTCCCAGCGCAGCGTCGTCGCCAGCATGCGCTCGGCGTGCTTGGCCCCCACGTACCCGGCGCCGCCCTCGTACGTCCCGTGCGCGGCGGTGGAGGTCACGACGACGATGTCGCCGCCGTCGCCGTCGCGCAGCTGCGGCAGCAGCGCCTGCGTGACCCGCAGGGTGCCCAGCACGTTGAGCTCGTACATCTGGCGCCAGTGCTCGAGGTCCGCCGACTCCACGGGGTCGAGCCCGAACGCGCCACCGGCGTTGTTGACCAGAGCGTCGAGGGGGCCACCCTCGGCGACGACCGAGGCCAGCCGCGCCACGTCTGCGTCGTCGGTGACGTCCGCGACCACCGTCTGCGCGCCGGTCTCGTCCGCGAGCGCGGCCAGCCGGTCCGCGCGGCGTGCGGTGGCGACGACGTCCCACCCCTCGCTGCGCAGGCGGCGGACGGTGGCGGCACCGATCCCGGACGACGCCCCGGTGACGAGGGCGCGGCGGGGTCGGGACGTGGCTGTGCTCATCGGTGGTGCTCCAAGGTGTGGTGGGAGAGACGACAGGCTAGGCGACCTCGGCGAGGACCTCGGTCAGCAGGGCGAGACCGGTGGCGGCCTCGTCGGGCGTGACGACGCAGGGCGGGACGACGTGCACGCGGTTGTCGGCGACGAACGGCAGGAGTCCGCGGGCCAGCGCACCGGCCTTGATCCTGCCCATCAGCGCGGCGTCGACGGGCTCCCGCGTGGCCCGGTCCGCCACCAGCTCGACCGCCCAGAACACGCCGAGCCCGCGCACCTCACCCACCAGGGGGTTGCTCTCGGCCAGCTCGGCCAGGCCGGGACCGAGCACGTCGCGCCCGATCGCGTCGGCGTTCTCGACGATCCCCTCGTCCGCCATCGCGTCCAGCGCGGCCACGATCGACCCCATGGCCAGGGGGTGTCCGGAGTACGTGAGGCCGCCGGGGAACACCCGGTCCTCGAACGTGGCCGCGACCGGCTCGCTGAGGATCACGCCGCCCGCCGGCACGTAGCCGGAGTTGACGCCCTTGGCGAAGGTGATGAGGTCCGGCACCACGTCGAACGAGTCGAACGCGAACCACTGCCCGGTGCGGCCGAACCCGGCCATGACCTCGTCGAGGATCAGCAGGATGCCGTAGCGGTCGGCGATCCGCCGGACGCCCGCCAGGTACCCGGGCGGCGGGACCAGCACGCCCGCGGTGCCCGGGATCGTCTCCAGCAGGATCGCGGCGACCGACGCCGGCCCCTCCGCCTGGATCACGCGCTCCAGGTGGTGCAGCGCGCGCTCGCTCTCCTCCTGCGGCGTGGTGGCCCAGAACTCCGAGCGGTACAGGTACGGACCGAAGTGGTGCACGTGCCCCCGCGCGTACTCGTTGGGCACCCGCCGCCAGTCCCCCGTCGCGACCACGGCCGCGCCGGTGTTGCCGTGGTACGAGCGGTAGGCCGACACCACCTTGTCCCGCCCGGTGTGCAGGCGGGCCATCCGGATGGCGTTCTCGTTGGCGTCGGCCCCGCCGTTGGTGAAGAAGACGCTGGTGAAGCCCTCCGGGGCGTGGGCCAGGACCTTCTCGGCCGCCCGGCCGCGCGTGAGGTTCGCGGTGGCCGGCGCGACCGTGGTCAGGGTGGCCGCCTGCTCCTGGATCGCGGCGACGACCCGCGGGTGCTGGTGCCCGATGTTGGTGTTGACCAGCTGGCTGGAGAAGTCCAGGTACCGCCGGCCGGCGTGGTCCCACACGGTCGACCCGAGCCCGCCGGCGATGACCAGGGGGCTCAGGTGCGCCTGCGCCGACCACGAGTGGAAGACGTGCTCGCGGTCCAGGCGCAGCGCGGTGGCGTCGTCGTCGGTGGTCATGCGCGTCTCCCTCGTCCTGCCGCTCGGGGTGCCATCATGCGGTGGCCACGACCGGCGCCGCCAGGGCGGGGATGACGTGCTCCCCGTACTGCCGCATGGTCTCCTCCTTGTTGTCGTGCTGCAGGTAGCCGGCGAACTGCGTGACGCCCAGCTCGCGCAGGGCCTGCAGCCGCTCGACGTGCTCGTCGGCGGGCCCGAGCAGGCAGAACCGCTCGACGATGTCGTCCGGCACGAACGCCGCGTGGGTGTTCCCCGCCCGCCCGTGCTCGTTGTAGTCGTACCCCTGCCGTCCGGCGATGTAGTCGGTCAGCGCCCGCGGCACCGCGGAGTCGGCGCCGTAGCGGGCGACGATGTCGGCCACGTGGTTGCCCACCATGCCGCCGAACCAGCGGCACTGCTCGCGCATGTGCGGTCGGTCCTCGCCCACGTACATCGGGGCGGCCACGCAGAACTGGATCGCGTCGGGGTCCCGCCCTGCGGCCTCGGCGGCGTCCCGCACGACCTTGATCGTCCACGCGGCGATGTCCGGGTCCGCGAGCTGCAGGATGAACCCGTCACCGACCTCGCCCGTGAGCTGCAGGGCCAGCGGCCCGTACGCGGCCACCCAGATGTCGAGCGTCGACCCGTGCGACCAGGGGAACCGGACCTCCGCGCCGTGCAGGGAGGCGGGCCGGTCGTTGGCCAGCTCCCGGATCACCTCGATGGACTGCCGCAGGGTGGCCAGGTTGGAGGGCTTGCCGTGCAGGGTGCGCACCGCCGAGTCGCCGCGCCCGATCCCGCAGATGGTCCGGTTGCCGTACATCTCGTTGAGCGTGGCGAACAGCGACGCGATCACCGACCAGTCGCGCGTGGCCGGGTTGGTCACCATGGGGCCGACCATGACCTTGCGGGTGGCCGCCAGGATCGCCGAGTAGATGACGAACGGCTCCTGCCAGAGCAGGTGCGAGTCGAACGTCCACACGTGGCTGAACCCGTGCGTCTCGGCCAGGCGGGCGAGCTCGACCGTGCGGGAGGCGGGCGGGTTCGTCTGCAGGACGACGCCGAAGTCCATGGGTGCCGGCCCTTCTACAGCAGGTACTGGGACAGGCCGCGCGGCACGTACTGCCCGTGCCCGGCGCGGCCGCGGTAGCCGGTCTCGTCCACCACGACGGTCCCGCGGGACAGGACGACGTCGACGTGCCCGTCGATCTCGTAGCCCTCCCACGCGGAGTGGTCCATGGACATGTGGTGCGTCTTGCCCAGGCCGATCGAGGTGTGCCCGGCCGGGTCGTAGACCACGACGTCGGCGTCGGCACCGGGCGCGACGACCCCCTTCCTCCCGTACAGGCCGAACATCCGCGCGGGCGTGGTCGACGTGAGCTCGACCCACCGCTCGAGCGTGATCTGGCCCGTGACGACGCCCTGGTACATGAGGTCCATGCGGTGCTCGATCGAGCCGATCCCGTTGGGGATGGCGCGGAAGTCCCCGACCCCCAGGTCCTTCTGCCCCTTCATGCAGAACGGGCAGTGGTCGGTGGACACCATCTGCAGGTCGTTGGTCCGCAGCGCCTGCCACATGTGCTCCTGGTGCCCCTCGGCCCGCGAGCGCAGCGGCGTCGAGCACACCCACTTGGCGCCCTCGAAGCCCGGTGCTCCCAGCTGTTCCTCGAGGCTGAGGTACAGGTACTGCGGGCACGTCTCCCCGAACACGTTCTTGCCGGCGTCCCGGGCCCACGCCAGCTGGGCGACGGCCTGCTTGGCGCTCACGTGCACCACGTACAGGGGGGCGTTCGTGACGTCGGCCAGCATGATCGCCCGGTGGGTGGCCTCCTCCTCGAGCTGCCAGGCGCGCGCGATGCCGTGGTAGTACGGGTCGGTCTTTCCCTGGGCGACCAGCTGCGCGGCGAGCACGTCGATCGCCGGACCGTTCTCCGCGTGCATCATCGTCAACAGCCCGAGGTCGGCCGCCTTCTGCATGGCGCGCAGGATCTGGGCGTCGTCGGAGTAGAAGACTCCCGGGTACGCCATGAACAGCTTGTAGCTGGTGATGCCCTCGGCGACGAGCCCCTCCATGGCCTGCAGGGCGTCGTCGTCGACGCCGCCGATGATCTGGTGGAAGCCGTAGTCGATCGCGCAGTTCCCGGCCGCCTTCTCGTGCCACGCGGCGAGCCCGTCCATGACGCGCTCCCCCGTGCGCTGCACGGCGAAGTCGATGATCGTCGTGGTCCCGCCCCAGGCCGCGGCGCGGGTGCCGGTCTCGAACGTGTCCGAGGCGTTGGTGCCGCCGAACGGCAGCTCCATGTGCGTGTGCGCGTCGATGCCACCGGGGATCACGTACTTGCCTCCTGCGTCGATGACCTGGTCGACGTTCGCCGCGAGGTCGAACCCGAGCAGCGTCGATCCCGGCGCCAGGACGGCGGCGATCGTCTCGCCGTCGATGAGGACGTCTGCGGCGGTCCGCCCGGTCGCACTGACCAGGGTGCCGCCCGCGATGAGCGTCTTCACGGCGCCACGATCGGGCCGTAGGCGTCGGGTCGTCGGTCCCGGAAGAACTGCCACCGCTCACGCACCACGCGGATCTGGTCCAGGTCGAGGTCCCGGATGAGCAGCTCGTCCTGCGTGGACGAGCCCATGGGACCGACGAGGTTCCCGTCGGGGCCCACCGCGTAGGACGAGCCGTAGAAGGCGACGGCCTCCTCGCCGTACTCGTTGTCCTCGCGGCCCACGCGGTTGTTGGCGACGACGAAGTACCCGTTGGCCGCGGCGGCGGCGGGCTGCTCGATCTCCCACAGCTTGTTCGAGATGCCCGGGGCGGTGGCGTTCGGGTTGAACACGATCTCGGCGCCGTTCAGCGCGAGCACGCGCCAGCCCTCCGGGAAGTGCCGGTCGTAGCAGATGTTCACACCGATCCTGCCGACCGCGGTGTCGAAGACGGGGTACCCGAGGTTGCCGGGCCGGAAGTAGAACTTCTCCCAGAACTTGGGCAGGTGCGGGATGTGGTGCTTGCGGTACTTGCCCAGGTAGCTGCCGTCGGCGTCGATCACGGCGGCCGTGTTGTACAGGACGCCCGGCTGCTCCTGCTCGTACACCGGCAGCACCATGACGATGCCGAGCTCCTTGGCCAGCGCGGCGAACCGTTCGGTCGTCGGACCCGGGCACGGACTCCGCGTAGTCGTAGTAGGCGGTGTCCTGCGTGATGCCGAAGTAGGGGCCGTAGAACAGCTCCTGGAACGCGATGACCTGCGCACCGTGGGACGCCGCCTCGCGCGTCCACGCCTCGTGCAGCGCGGTCATCGACTCCTTGTCGCCCGTCCAGGTGGCCTGGGTGAACGCGACGCGAACGACGCTCATGGGGCTCCTCCGTCGTGGTCGAACGGCCTCGGAGCCCCCGCCGGCGCCGCAGTGCCCGTTCTGGGCACCGTAGCCCCGTACGTCACTGTCCGGGTCGAAGATGTCCCCGGTGTTACCTCGGGTTTCCGGGGCGCGAACATCGCGTCACCCCCGTCCGGTTGCGGGGACTCGACCCGCCAGGCCTACTCTGGGCGCGGAACCCGACCGGATGTGGCCGGGTCGTGCCGCCCGGACGTGGGCGGCCCTCCGGAGGTGCGACGTGCACCCCACCCCGCGCGCGCGACAGCGCACCGCCCCCCGATCACCGGAGCCCGCACCCGCATGCCCAGAACCCGGATCCTCGTCGTCGGCCTCGCCGCGGCGCTGGCCCTCACCGCCTGCTCGACGCAGGACGCCCCGCCGGCCCAGGCGCCGACGGCGAGCACGTCGTTCACCCCGGTCACGCTGGACAACTGCGGGACCACGGTCACCGTCGACGAGCCGCCGACGAAGGTCGTCACCATCAAGTCCACCTCGACGGAGATGCTGCTGGCCCTCGGTCTGCAGGACGTCATGGTCGGCACCGCGTTCGCGGACGGGCCGGTGCCCGACGACCAGGCGGCGGCGTACGCGGACATCCCCGTGGTGTCGGACAAGGTGCCCGGGCAGGAGGCGCTGCTGGCCCTCGAGCCCGACTTCGTCTACGCCGGGTGGGAGTCCAACTTCTCCGCCGACGGCGTGGGCGAGCGCAGCACCTTGCAGGACCTCGGCATCGGCACGTACGTCTCCCCGGCGGCGTGCAAGGAGGAGGGCTACATGCCCGACCCGCTGACGTTCGACGAGGTCGACGACGAGATCCGCCAGGTCGCGTCGATCTTCGGCGTGCCGGAGCGCGCGGAGGAGCTCATCGCCCAGGAGCACGCCACGCTCGCGAGCGTGACCAAGCCCGCCCAGGAGACGACGGCCCTCTGGTACAGCTCCGGCTCGGACACCCCGTACGTGGGCGCGGGGATCGGCGCGCCGCAGATGATGATGGACGCCGCCGGGCTGACCAACATCTTCGCGGACGTGCACGACACCTGGACGTCGGCCGGCTGGGAGCAGGTCGTCGCCGCGGACCCGGACGTCATCGTGCTGGTCGACGCGTCGTGGAACACCGCGGCGAAGAAGATCGAGATGCTCGAGGCCAACCCCGCCACCAGCCAGCTCAGCGCGGTCGTCCACCACCGGTACCTGACCATCCCGTTCCCCGCGTCCGAGGCGGGTGTGCGCAACGCCGACGCGGTGAAGTCCCTCGACGACCAGCTGGCCGCGCTGGGGTGAGGGCCCGCACACCGCTCGCGCTGCTGCTCGCCGCGGGGGTCGCGGTGCTCGTCGCGACGATCCTGGTCACGGTGACGATCGGCCCCGCCGACCTCGGCGTCGCGGAGGTGGCCCGCAGCGTCGCCGCGCACCTGGGCCTGCCGGTCGAGGCGGTGCCACGCCTGCACGACGCGATCGTCTGGGAGCTGCGCCTGCCCCGCGTGCTGACGGCGGCGGCGGTGGGTGCCGGGCTCGCCCTCGCGGGTGCGGTGATGCAGAGCCTGACGCGCAACCCGCTCGCGGACCCGTACCTGCTGGGGCTGTCCTCCGGGGCGTCGCTCGGTGCGGTCGCGGTGCTCGTCGTCGGCGTCGGCCTGCTGCTGCCGGTCGCCGCGTTCGCGGGGGCCCTGCTGGCCCTCGTCGCCACCCTGACCCTGGCCCGCACCGGCGGCACCCTGTCCCCCGGGCGTGCCGTGCTGGCCGGGCTGGCGGTCTCGCAGCTGGCCGCCGCGGGGACCAGCTTCGTCATCTTCTGGACCGCCACGGGCGACTCCTACCGGGAGATCCTCACCTGGCTGCTGGGCTCGCTGGCCGGCTCGACGTGGTCCTCGGTCGCGATCGCCGGCGTCGCCGTGCTCGTGGTCGGCTCGGTGCTGGTGCTGTCCGCCACGCGGCTCGACGCGTTCGCCTTCGGGGACACGTCGGCCGCCGCGCTGGGCATCGACGTGGACCGCACCCGGTGGGGCCTCATGACCGTGGTCGCACTGCTCACCGGCGCGATGGTCGCCGTCAGCGGGGCGATCGGCTTCGTCGGGCTGATCCTGCCGCACGCGGTCTCGTCGCTGACCGGCCCGGCGCACCGCCGGCTCCTGCCGGTCGCCGCGCTCAGCGGGGCGGTGTTCCTGGTGTGGGCGGACACGCTCGCGCGCACGCTCTTCGACCCGCGCGAGCTGCCCGTCGGCATCGTCACCGCGCTGGTCGGCGTGCCCGTGTTCGCGTACCTGCTGCGCCGCGGGAAGGGGACGGCGTGGACCTGACGATCACCGGCGTCGGCACCCGGCTGGGCGGCCGCTGGGTGGTGGACGGCGTCGACGCGACCCCGCCCGCGGGTCACCTGACCGGCCTGCTCGGCCCGAACGGGGCCGGCAAGACCACGCTCCTGCGCCTCATCGCGGGTCTGCTGCCGCCGGAGAAGGGTGCGGTGCTCGTCGACGACGGCACCCCCGTGCACGCGATCGCGCGCCGGACGCGGGCCCAGCGCATCGCCCTGCTCGAGCAGGAGTCCACGAGCACCGTCCCGCTCAGCGTGCGCGAGGTCGTCTCGCTGGGGCGGATCCCCTACCGCAGCCTGTGGGGCAGCGACCCGGACGACGCCGCCGTGGACCGCGCGCTGCGCTCCGCGCAGGCCGACCACCTGGCGGACCGGCCGTGGTCCTCGCTGTCCGGCGGCGAGCGGCAACGCGTCCAGATCGCGCGCGCCCTCGCGCAGGAGCCGGACCTGCTGCTGCTCGACGAGCCCACCAACCACCTCGACGTCAGCGCGCAGCTGTCCCTGCTCGCGTTCGTGCGGGACCTGGGCACCACGAGCGTCGCGGCGCTGCACGACCTCAACCTCGCGGCCGCGTTCTGCGAGCACGTCCTCGTGCTGGCCGACGGCCACCTGGCCGCCGCGGGCCACCCCGGCGACGTCCTGCGCCCCGACCTGCTGCGCGAGGTCTACGGCGTCGAGGCCGACGTGCTGACCCACCCCCGGACCGGTCGACCGGTCATCGCCTTCCACGAGCCCCGGAGGCCCGAGTGAAGATCACCGTCCTGTCCGGCGGCGTCGGTGGCGCCCGGTTCACCCGCGGGCTGCGCGCGCTCGCGCCGGACGCCGCGATCACCGTCGTCGCCAACACCGGCGACGACATGTGGCTGCACGGCGTGCGCGTGTGCCCGGACCTGGACACGCTGATGTACACCCTCGGCGGCGCGGTGCACGAGGAGCAGGGCTGGGGTCGGCGCGACGAGAGCCGCCGCGTGAGCGACGACCTCGCGGGGTACGGCCTCGGGTGGGAGTGGTTCACCCTGGGCGACCTGGACCTGGCCACGCACCTGGCCCGCACCGAGCTGCTGCGCGCCGGACTCCCCCTGTCGCAGGTCACGGCCCGCCTGGCGCAGCGCTGGGAGCCCGGCGTGACGCTGCTGCCGATGACCGACGCCGAGGTGGAGACGCACGTCGAGGTCGACGACGGCCGCACGATGCACTTCGAGGAGTGGTGGGTGCGCCACCGCGCCGCGCTGCCGGCCCGCCGCTTCGTCCAGACCAACCTCTGGACCGCCGACCCCGCCCCGGGCGTCCTGGCGGCGATCGCCGACGCCGACGTCGTGGTGCTGCCGCCGTCCAACCCGGTGGTCTCGATCGGCACGATCCTGGCGGTCCCCGGGATCCGCGACGCGCTGCGCACCACCGCTGCCCCCGTGGTCGGGATCAGTCCCGTGATCGGCGGGGCGCCCGTGCGCGGCATGGCCGACGCGTGCCTGACCGCGATCGGGGTGGACACGACCGCTCTGGCGGTCGCCGAGCACTACGGCCGACGCCCCGACGGCGTGCTGGACGCGTGGCTGGTGGACACCGTCGACACCGCCGCCGCGGTGACCCTGCGCGACGCCGGGTGGCGGTCCGCCGCGGCGGACACCCTCATGCTCGACGTGCCGACGACCGCCCGCATCGCCGCCGATGCACTGGCCCTGGTCGACCGGCTGCCCTAGCCGAACGGGTGCTCGACGCGCGCCGCCGTGACCACGCGGTGCACCAGGTCGAGCTTGCGGGCCACGGGCGCGGGGATGTCGAACGGGTACAGGTCGCGCTTGCCCATCGCCCGGTTGACCCGGTTGAGGAAGGTCGACACCGGCAGCCAGTCGGCCAGGATCTGGTCCATCGTCGCGTCCGCGTAGCTGGTCCGCGGGTGCACCGGGCCGTCCGCGATGTGCGGGACGCCGTCGACCTGCACGGTGAGCTGCCCGCCGGCCGCGGTCTGCAGGGTCCCGGTCAGGTGCAGGTAGTGCGCGAAGCACTCCGCGAAGTCCTCCCAGGGGTGCATCGTCGCGTACTCGGAGATGAAGCTCTCCGACCAGTCGTGCGGTGCCCCCTCGCGGTAGTGCCGGGCGATCGCGTCCTTGTACGACGTCCGCTCGTCGCCGAACAGGCTGCGGCACTCCTCGATCCAGTCGGTCTGCTCGACCAGCACCCACTCGTAGTAGTGCCCGACCTCGTGCCGGAAGTGACCGAGCATGGTGCGGTACGGCTCACCGAGCTTGACCCGCAGGGCCTCGCGGTGCTCGTCGAGGGACTCGGCCAGGTCGATGGTCACGATCCCGTTGGCGTGGCCCGTCATCACCCGGGCGCCGTCGGAGCGCGACGAGATCAGGTCGAACCCCAGACCGCCCGCCTGCTCGTACCAGGGCCGCACCGGCAGGCCCAGGTCGGCCAGCTGGACCAGGAGCCGGCGTTCGTCCGCGGTGGCCGACGCCAGCTTCTCCAGCCCGAGCGTGTCGTCGTTGTCGGGACGCTCGTGGATGAGCCGGCACGCCAGGCACCGACCGGAGCCGGAGTCGGCCTGAGCGAGCCAGTTGCAGCCCCAGGACCGGTTGCTGCACGGGAACCACCACGTGCCGTCGACGTCGGCGCCCTGCTCGGGAGCGGGACGCATCCCCAGCGTCGGCGGGTGCAGCCCCATCTGCAGCCCGCACGCGTCGCAGGTCAGGGTCTCGAGGAAGGCGACGCTCCCGCAGCGGGGGCAACGGAAGACGCGCACGCGCTGACGCTAGCCCACCGGGTGCGCTCAGAGCGCGTCGAGCACCGCGCGCGTGGCCGGGCCGACCCCCAGGAGCCGGACGGCGGTCAGGTCGTCGGGCACGTCGACGTCCCGGCGCAGCGTCGACGTGGTCGGCACGGCGAGCCGCACGTGCCCGTCGCGCTCGTGCGCGGCCGCCGAGCCGGTGCCGAACCGGGGCACCACGTCCACGCCCGGCAGCGCGGTGAGCAGCGTGGTTCCCGTGCCGTCGGCGTCCGCGACGACGGACCGCTCGTGCGCGGCCGCCGTCCGCAGCGCGTCCGCGAGGTCGTCCGGGCGCAAGGCGGGCAGGTCGCCGAGCAGCGCGGCGACCCCGGCCCGCGGGTCCGCCTCCCGCGCACGGTCGATCCCGGCCCGCACCGCGGCGTTCAACCCGCCACCCGGCTCGTCGACGAGGTCCACCGACCCGGCCAGCAGCTCGCGCAGCTCGGCGTCCGCCGTCACGACGACCACCCGCGCCACCGCGGTCGTCCCCGCGGCCGCGGCGAGCGTGTCGAGCGCCATGGCGCGTACCAACCGCAGCCGGACGGCGTCCGGCAGCGCCCCGGCCAACCGCGTCTTGCCCTGCGCGGCCGGCTTGACCGGCACCACCACCACCCATCGCACGGGCGCATCCTGCCTCACTCGCGAGAGGATGCCCGCATGACCCTCTGGCTCACCGGCGACCCGAGCGCCGACCAGCTCCTGACCGACGACCCGTTCGCGCTGCTCATCGGCATGCTGCTGGACCAGCAGGTGACGATGGAGTCCGCGTTCGCCGGGCCCGCCAAGATCGCCGACCGCATGGGCGGCCTGGACGTGCACCGGATCGCGGAGGCCGATCCGCAGGAGTTCGCCGCGCTGTGCGCGACGCCGCCCGCGGTGCACCGCTACCCGGGGTCGATGGCCGGACGGATCCAGGCCGTGGCCGCCGCGGTGGCCCGGGACTACGACGGCGACGTGACGCGGCTGTGGACGGACGACGACCCGGACGGCGCCACGGTGCTGAAGCGGCTCAAGGCCCTGCCCGGCTTCGGCGACCAGAAGGCGCGGATCTTCCTGGCGCTGCTCGGCAAGCAGCGCGGGGTGCAGCCGGCGGGGTGGGCGCAGGCCGCCGGCGCGTACGGCGAGCCCGGCGCGCGCCGGTCCATCGCGGACGTCACCGACCCCGTCTCGCTGGGCGAGGTCCGGGCGACCAAGCAGGCGGCGAAGGCCGCGGCCAAGGCCGCTACGGCTGGCCCCTGAGCGCGTCCTTCCAGCCCTGGGAGTACGCCTCGGCGCTGCCCTGCTGGAACATGTCCTCGTCGCCCAGGCGCACCAGCACGCGGGCGCCCGGCCCGTCCTCGTCGGTCACCAGGTGGCCCAGCCCGCGGACGACCGCCAGCGGACGCCCCTCGGCCTTGCCCTTGACCAGCTCACCGGCGGACGCGATCTCGTCGGCCACCGCCGCCTGCGTCATCACCAGGGGCCGGCCGAACGAGTCCACCTGACCGCGCAGGTCGTCCAGGACCACCAGGCCGGCGGCGCCGATCGCGATGTCCGTGACGCCCTGGCGCCAGGGCCGGCCCGCGGTGTCCGTGACGACCACGCCGATCCGCACGCCGAACGCCGCCGACAGACCGGCCCGCAACCGGCGCGCCGAGGCGTCGGGGTCGACGGGCAGCAGCAGCACGGTGCCCTCGGGCGTGTTCGACGCGTCGACGCCCGCGGCGGCCATGACGAGCCCGAGGCGGTTCTCCACGATGCGCGTCACGCCGCCGGGGTGCTCGCGCGTGGCGACGACCCGGACGGTCTCGTCGGTGATCGCCTGCTCGCGGTCGTCGGCGGACACCACGCGACCTTCCGCCTTCGAGACGACCTTGCTGGTCAGCACCAGCACGTCGCCGTCGGCCGGCGGGTCGTCGCGCAGCAGGTCGGCCAGGAGCGCGACGAGGTCGTCCCCCGGCGCGATCTCCGGGAGCCCGTCGGGAGCCCAGACCCGCAGCTCCTGCTGCCCGCTCATCGCACGAGCTTGGGCAGCACGTCCGCCCCGAAGGTCTCGATCCACTCGCGCTGGTTGCGACCCACGTTGTGCAGGTAGACGCGGTCGAAGCCCAGGTCGACGTACTTCTGGATCTCCGCGCGGTGCACGTCCGGGTCCGCCGAGATGACCATGCGGCCCTCGAAGTCCTCGGGACGCACCAGCTTGGCCATCTGCTCGAAGTCGAACGGCGAGCGGATGTCCGCCTTGGGGAACTTCATGCCGCCGTTGGGCCACTCGTGCATCGCGTTGGCCAGCGCCTGCTCGTCCGTCTCCGCCCAGGACATGTGCAGCTGCAGGACCTTCGGCATGGTGTCCGGGTCCTTGCCGGCCTCGCGCGCACCCTCGTCGAACTTGCCGAACAGGCCGGAGATCTTCTCCAGCGGCGCCCCGACCGTGATCAGGCCGTCGGCGAGCCGGCCGGCGCGCTTGGCGGTCACCGGACCCGCGGTCGCGACGAGGATCTCCGGGGCCACCTCGGGCATGGTCCACAACCGGGTGGACTCGACCTTGTAGAACTGGCCGGCGTGCTTGACGTCCTTGCCGGCGATCGAGGCCGTGAACAGCTTCTTGATGATCTCGATGGCCTCGAACATGCGGTTGATCCGCTCGGGCGCCTCAGGCCAGTACTGCGCGGTGATGTGCTCGTTGAGCGCCTCACCGGAGCCGAGCCCCAGCCAGTGCCGCCCGGGGTACATCGCGGCGAGCGTCGCGGACGCCTGCGCGACCATCGCGGGGTGCCAGCGGAACGTCGGCGCCGTGACGCCGGGGCCGATGTCACCCGTCGTCCGCTCGCCCAGCGCGGTCAGCACGTTCCAGACGAACGAGGCCTGCCCCTGCGCCGGGACCCAGGGCTGGTAGTGGTCGGCCGCCATGACGCCGGAGAACCCGTGGGCCTCCGCGTGGGCCGACAGCTCGACCGCCTCGGTGGGGTGGAACTGCTCGAGCATCGCCGCGTACCCGACCGTGAGGCCGTCCGCCGTGACCTGTGCCATCAAGACTCCTGCCGACTCGGGGGTCCGCGGTGCTCCGCAAGGACGACGCCCCGAATCACCCTAACCGCGGGACCCGCTCGCTTCATGCCCAGGCAGATCGGGTAGCGGAAGCCGGTGCAGCCACGCGTCGAGCAGCGGACCCAGGTCGTGGCCGGTCACGTGCGACGCGCACGCCAGGAAGTCGGCCGTGCTCACCGTGCCGTGCCGGTGACGGGCCACCCAGGTGCGCAGCAGCGTGAAGAACGCCTCGTCGCCGACCGTGCGCCGCAGCGCGTGCAGGGTGAGGGCGCCACGCTTGTACAGGCGGTCGTCGAACATCGCGTCCGGTCCCGGGTCCCCCACCAGCAGGTCCTGCGGCAGCGCGGCCAGGCGGGTGTGCGCGGCGCGGGCCTGCTCGTCGGCCGAGCGCCCGCCGGACTCCTGCGACCACAGCCACTCGGCGTAGCAGGCGAAACCCTCGTGCAACCAGATGTCGCGCCAGCGGCCCGCCGTCAGGCTGTTGCCGAACCACTGGTGCGCGAGCTCGTGCGCGACGAGCCGCTCGGAGCCGCGCCGGCCGTCCAGGTGGTTCGCCCCGAACACCGAGAGCCCCTGGGCCTCGAGCGGGATCTCCAGGTTGTCGTCGGTCACCACCACCGTGTAGCCGCCGAACGGGTACGGGCCGAACCGGTCCTCGAACAGCGCGGTCATGGCCGGCTGCCGCGCGAGGTCGTGCTCGGCGGCGTCCCGCAACCGCGGACGGCACGAGCACCTGCGCGTGACCGACGGTCAGCCGCTCGTAGCGGCCGATCTGCAGCGTGGCGAGGTAGGGCGCCATGGGCTCGGCCTGCTCGTACACCCAGCGCACGCGCCCGGCGCGCGGCGTGCGCGACACCAGGCGACCGTTCGCGACCACCTCGTAGCCCGTCTCCGCGGTCACCGTCATCACGAACGCGGCCTTGTCCGCCGGGCTGTCGTGGCACGGGAACCACGTGGGTGCGCCGTCCGGCTGGCCCGCGACGATCAGGCCGTCCTCGAGCTCCTCCCAGCCGACCTCGCCCCACGGACCCCGCACGGGACCCGGCTGACCCGAGTACGTCACGTCGAGCACGAGCGGCGTGCCCGCGGGCAGCACGCGCCCCAGCCGCACGACGACCCGACCGTTGCGGTGCGTCCACCGCTCGGGACGGCGACCGTCCACCAGCACCTGCGTGACGCGCAGCCGGTGCAGGTCGAGCGCCACCCGGTCGGTGTCCCGCGAGGTGCAGGCGTGCACCAGGGCCCGCCCGGCCAGCCGGTTGGTGGCCACCCGGTAGTCCAGCTCGAGCTCGTACCGGGCCACCGCGAGACCGCCCTCGGGCCGGTCGGGCAGGTACGGGTCCTCCGGTGGCTGGCTCATGCGGGGGCGACCGGGTTGCCGGTCCAGCGCGAGCCGGCAGGGATCGCGTCGCCGCGCAGCACCAGCGAGGCCGGGCCCACCCGCGCACCGTCGTCGAGGCTCGCCGCGGGGAGCACCACCCCGTGCGGTCCCAGGCTCGCGCCGCGGCCCAGCGTCACCGTGTCCATGCTCATCACCCGATCATGGAACAGGTGGGTCTGCAGCACGCAGCCGCGGTTGACCGTCGCCCCGTCGCCGATCGTGACCAGGTCGGCCTCGGGCAGCCAGTACGTCTCGCACCAGGCCCCGCGCCCGATCCGCGCACCGAGCGACCGCAGCCAGAGGGTCAACGCGGGCGACCCGCTGGCCGCGGGACCGAGCCACGGCACCGCGACGACCTCGAGGAAGGTGTCCGCGAGCTCGTTGCGCCAGACGAACGAGCTCCACAGCGGGTGGTCCCCGGACCGCAGGCGGCCGACGAGCAGCCACTTGGCGGCCGTCGCCACCGCGCAGGCGACCGCCGCCGCGGCCAGCACGACGAGCGGGGAGAGCGCCGCCGCAGCCCCGACCCCACCGGCGTCGAGCACCGCCTGCAGGGTCAGCAGCACCAGGACGCCGAGCCCGAACGTGCAGACCACCGGCACGATCCGGCACAGCTCGACCAGGGCACGGGCCACCCGCAGCCGGGTCGGCGGAGCGAACGTGCGGGCGTCGTCGGCCTCCCCCGCCACGCGCCGGAGCCGGACCGGGGGCGAGCCGAGCCAGCTGGTCCCGGCGCGCGCGTCCTCCGGGGTGGCCGACAGCACCGCGACGAGCCCGCGCTTGGGCACGGTCCGCCCGGGTGCGATCATCCCCGAGTTGCCCAGGAACGCCCGCTTGCCCACCTTGCTGCGCTCGACGCGCAGCCACCCGTGACCCAGCTCGTAGGAGCCGATGAGCGTGTCGTCGGCCAGGAACGCCCCCTCCCCGACCGTGGTCAGCGTGGGCAGCATGAGCGCGGTCGAGGCCTCGACGTCCTTGCCGATGTGCGCGCCGAGCAGCCGCAGCCACACGGGGGTGACCATGCTCGAGTACAGCGGGAACAGCGTCGTGCGGGCGTCGTCCATCAGGCGCAGCGTCGCCCACACCTGCCAGCCCGGACGGCTGCGCACGGGGTGGTAGCCCTCGCGGAAGCCGAGCCCGAGCAGCCGGACGGCCGCGAGCGTGACCAGGGCCAGGACGGCCATCATCGTCACCGCCCCGAGCGGCACGGCACGCAGCGCGTCGTCGGCCGCCTCGTTCCAGGTGGTCGCGTCGCCCAGCCCCGCGCCGACCACGAGCAGGCCGCAGGCCGCCGCGAGCACCGGCAGCGCCGCGAGCGCCCCGGCCGTCACGCCGTACACCCCGACCCACCGGCGTCCGCGCGGTGCCCGGTCGCGCGGCCAGTGCCGTCGGGATGGACCGTCGAAGACCGCCGGCGAGCCCACCCACAGCTCGCCCGGCGGCACGGAGTCCAGCACGGCGGAGCCCGGTGCGACCTCCGCCCAGGCGCCCACCCGCGTGCCGGGTGCGAGGGTGCTGCGGGTGCCGACGGTCGCGCGCTTGTCGATGCGCACCCGCCCGACGCGCAGGACGTCGCCGTCGAGCCAGTGCCCCCGCAGGTCCACCTCGGGTTCGACCGCGCACCCGTTGCCCAGCGTGAGCATCCCGGTGACCGGCGGCAACGCGTGCAGGTCGACGTCGCGACCGATCGTGGCGCCGAGCGCGCGCGCGTACTGCGCGGTCCACGGCGCGCAGGACAGGTTCTCCGCGCCGGCGGCCGCCGCCCACGACTCCGCGAACCAGATCCGCAGGTGCACCGACCCGCCGCGCGGGTACCGACCGGGGGTCACGCCCCGCAGCAGGGCGCGCGCGACGAGCACCGTGGTGCCCATCCGGCCCAGCGGGCTCACGAGCACCAGCCACCCCAGGGCCACCCACCACCAGACGCCGGGCACCACGGGGACCCACGCCGCGTCCGTCGTCGCCACGAGCACCGCGTCCGCCGCGAGCAGCCAGGTCAGCCAGCGCAGGCCGACCAGCGCCGCGAGCGGCAGCGCCAGCACGCTCTGCAGCACCTGGGCCCGCACCGGGGTCGGCGTGACCACGCGCTGCTCCGTGACCGCGACCGGCTCGAGCTCGTCCAGGCGGTGCGCCAGGTCGCCGATCCGGGGGTTCTCGTACACGTCCGCGACCGTCACCGTGGGGAACCGTGCCCGCAGCGCGCTGACCAGCTGCGCGGCGACGAGGCTTCCGCCGCCGGACGCGAAGAAGTCGTCGCGCGAGCCGGTGACCGCGACCCCGAGCGCCGCGGTCCAGCGCTCCGCCACCCACTGCGCGGTGGGGCTCAGCCCGACGGCCGGTGCCGCCTCCTCGTCGGGGCGCTCCAGCGGCCACGGCAGGGCGTCCCGGTCGACCTTGCCCGACCCGCGGGTCGGGATGGACGCCACGGGCGCCAGGAGGGGCACGAGCGCCGCCGGGAGGATCGTCGTGAGCCGTCGCCGGGCCTCGGTCAGGTCCAGCTCCGCGTCCGGCTCGGGGACCAGGTAGCCGACGAGGACGGACGTGCCCGCGGGCGTGCGCCGGACCGCGGCGGCCGCGCTCACCACGCCCGGCAGGCCCAGGAGCGCGGAGTCGACCTCCCCCAGCTCGATCCGCCGACCGCCGACCTTCACCTGGTCGTCGGCCCGCCCGACGAACACCAGGCCCTCGGGCTCGGCGCGCACCAGGTCACCGCTGCGGTAGGCCCGCTCCCAGCCGAGCGACTCCACCGGCGCGTACTTCTCGGCGTCCTTGGCCGGGTCGAGGTACCGCGCGAGGCCGACGCCCCCGATGATCAGCTCACCCAGGCCGCCCGGTCCGACGGGATGCCCGTCGGGCGCGACGACGGCCAGGTCCCACCCGTCGAGAGCGAACCCGATCCGCACAGGCCCGTCACCGGTCAGCAGGGCCGCGCACGCCACGACGGTCGCCTCGGTGGGCCCGTACGTGTTCCACACCTCCCGGCCCGGCGCCACCAGCCGTGCCGCGAGCTCGGGCGGGCACGCCTCGCCGCCGAAGATGAGCAGCCGCACTCCCGCCAGCTCCTCGGCCCGCCACAGCCCGGCCAGCGTGGGGACCGTGGAGATGACCGTGATGCCCTGCGCGACCAGCCACGGACCGAGGTCCATGCCGGTGCGGACCAGCGCCCGCGGCGCGGGGACGAGGCAGGCCCCGTGCGCCCAGGCCAGCCACATCTCCTCGCAGCTGGCGTCGAACGCGACGGACAGGCCGGCCAGCACGCGGTCCCCCGGTCCCAGCGGCGACTCCTGGAGGAACAACCGGGACTCGGCGTCGACGAACGCCGCAGCCGACCGGTGCGTCACCGCGACGCCCTTCGGCGCACCGGTCGAGCCCGAGGTGAAGATGATCCACGCGTCGTCCTGCACGCCGGGCGGTCGAGGCTCGACCCGGCGTCGCAGGCCCGGCAGGTCGCCCTCCGTCAGCACGCGCGCCACGCGGGCCTCCCGGAACACGGTCTGCGCGCGCTCGTCGGGGTCGTCCACGTCGACCGGCACGTACGCGGCACCGGCGGTCAGCACGGCCAGGATCGCCGTGTACAGCTCGGCCGTGCCCGAGGGGATGCGCACCCCGACGCGGTCGCCCGGGCCGATGCCGGCGCCCGCCAGGCCGGCTGCACCTGCCCGCACGGCGTCGGCCAGCTCGCGGTAGGTCAGCACGGTGCGGCCGTCGTCGATCGCGGGCGCGTCGCCGTGGGCGGCCACGGTCGCGTCCAGGACGTCGACCAGGGTGCGGGGCCCGGCGGCGAGGTCGGCCCGGAGGAATCCGTCGGCCGCCATCGTCAGCCCCTCCTCCGCTCGCGCCTCCCCGATCATGCCCTCACGACCCGGCGAACGGTGATCCTTGCACCCGAGCGCGTCGGGACCGCGCACGGGCGGGCTCGTTCACCGACTGTTCGCCTGATCGTCGCCGGGCACCCGACCCCCGTCGATCTGGGAAGATGTCTGCCCATGAGCTCCGAGCACCCCACCACGCCCGCCGCGCCCGAGGTCCCCACCAGCACCACGGTCACGCGGCAGGTACCGGACCGGGTGTCGCTCGAGGGCGTCGAGGCCCGCTGGGACGAGGCGTGGACCGCGCAGGACCTGTACGCGTTCGACCGGACGGCCACGCGTGAGCAGGTCTACTCGATCGACACGCCACCCCCGACGGTGTCCGGCTCGCTGCACGTCGGGCACGTCTTCTCGTACACCCACACCGACGTCGTCGCGCGGTTCCAGCGCATGCGCGGCCGCGAGGTGTTCTACCCGATGGGCTGGGACGACAACGGCCTGCCCACCGAGCGGCGCGTGCAGAACTACTACGGCGTGCGCTGCGACCCGTCGCTGCCGTACGACGCCGGGTTCACTGCGCCGTTCGAGGGCGGCGAGGGCAAGTCCGGCCCGCAGGTGCCGGTCAGCCGGAAGAACTTCGTCGAGCTGTGCGAGCGGCTGACCGTCGAGGACGAGCGGCTGTTCGAGGCGCTGTGGCGCCGGCTCGGCCTCTCGGTGGACTGGTCGCGGACCTACCAGACGGTCTCCGCGGACTCGCGCGCCGTCGCCCAGCAGGCGTTCCTGCGCAACCTCGCGCGCGGCGAGGCCTACCAGGCGGAGGCCCCGGGCCTGTGGGACGTCACGTTCCAGACCGCGGTCGCGCAGGCCGAGCTCGAGGCCCGGGACTACCCGGGCGCCTTCCACCGGGTCGCGTTCCACGGCGCTGGTGGTCCGGTGCACATCGAGACCACGCGCCCCGAGCTGCTGCCCGCCTGCGTCGCGCTGATCGCGCACCCCGACGACGAGCGCTACCAGCACCTGTTCGGCACCACCGTGACGTCTCCCCTGTTCGGCGTCGAGATCCCCGTCCTGGCGCACCCGCTGGCCGAGCCCGACAAGGGCGCCGGCATCGCGATGTGCTGCACGTTCGGTGACCTGACCGACGTGCAGTGGTGGCGTGAGCTGCAGCTGCCCACCCGCTCCGTCGTGGGACGCGACGGCCGCATCCTGCGCGACACGCCCGACTGGCTGACCACCGACTCGGCACGCGCCCGCTACGAGGAGCTCGCCGGCAAGACGACGTTCTCCGCGCGCGAGGCCGTCGTCGCCGGTCTGCGCGAGACCGGGGACCTCGACGGCGAGCCGGTGAAGACCGAGCGCAAGGCGAACTTCTACGAGAAGGGCGACAAGCCCCTCGAGATCGTCACCAGCCGCCAGTGGTACATCCGCAACGGCGGTCGCGACGAGGCGCTGCGCGAGGCCCTGCTCGCACGCGGCGCCGAGCTCGGCTTCAACCCGGACTTCATGCGGGTGCGGTTCGAGAACTGGGTCAAGGGCCTGAACGGCGACTGGCTGGTGTCCCGGCAGCGCTTCTTCGGGGTGCCGTTCCCGGTCTGGTACCGGCTGGACGAGAACGGCGAGCCGGTGCACGACGACCCGCTGCTGCCCGGCGAGGACCAGCTGCCGGTCGACCCGTCGTCCGACGTGCCCGCCGGCTACACGGCCGAGCAGCGCGGGGTGCCCGGCGGGTTCGTCGGCGACCCCGACATCATGGACACCTGGGCGACCAGCTCGCTGACCCCGCAGATCGTCGGCGGCTGGCGCACCGACCCGGACCTGTTCTCCCGGGTGTTCCCGATGGACCTGCGCCCCCAGGGTCAGGACATCATCCGCACCTGGCTGTTCTCCACCGTGGTCCGCTCGCACCTGGAGCACGGGTCGCTGCCCTGGTCCGACGCCGCGATCAGCGGGTGGATCCTGGACCCGGACCGCAAGAAGATGTCCAAGTCCAAGGGCAACGTGGTCACGCCCATGGGCCTGCTCGAGGAGCACGGCTCCGACGCGGTCCGGTACTGGGCGGCCTCGGCGCGGCTCGGCACGGACGCGGCGTTCGAGGTCGGCCAGATGAAGATCGGCCGGCGCCTGGCCATCAAGGTGCTGAACGCGTCGAAGTTCGCGCTCTCGTTCGGTGCCGCCGACGAGCCGCTCGCGCTCGACCCGGCACTGGTCACCGTCGAGATCGACCGCGCGATGCTCGCCGGCCTGGCCGACGTCGTCGAGAAGGCCACGGCGGCGCTCGCCTCCTACGACCACACCCGGGCGCTCGAGCTGACGGAGACGTTCTTCTGGACGTTCTGCGACGACTACCTCGAGCTGGTCAAGGACCGGGCGTACGGCGAGGCGTCGGCGGACACGCTCAGCGCGCGGACCGCGCTGGCCGTCGCGCTCGAGGTGCTGCTGCGCCTGTTCGCCCCGGTGCTGCCGTTCGCCACCGAGGAGGTCTGGTCGTGGTGGCGGGAGGGCTCGGTGCACCGCGCCCCGTGGCCGTCCGCCGAGCCGCTGCGCACCGAGGCGGACCCGCGCGTGGTGGCGGCCGCCGGCTCCGCGCTGGCAGCCCTGCGCAAGGTGAAGTCTGAGGCCAAGGTGTCCATGCGCACGGAGATCACCGCCGTCACGCTCGCCGTCCCGACGGACCTCCGGGCCGGCGTCGAGTCGGCGCTCGACGACGTCCGCGCCGCCGGCCGCGTGACCGGCACGCTGACCCTGGTGGACGGGGACGGCGAGGCCTGCGTGGCACGCGACGCCGAGCTGGTGCCGCCCGAGCCCAAGGCCTGACGTGCGCGAGCACGCCGCGGAGCCGCTGGTCGAGCTCGATCCGGCAGCGAGCATCCCCGGGCTGCTCGCGCAGCGCCTGGCCCGCGACCCCGACGGCGTCTTCGCGGAACGGTCCGTCGAGGGCACCTGGACCCCGGTGACGGTGTCCGCGTTCGTCGCCGAGGTCACGGCGGTGGCCAAGGGGCTCGTCGCGCACGGCGTCGAGCCCGGCGAGCGCGTGGCGATCATGTCCCGCACCCGCTACGAGTGGACGGTGCTGGACTTCGCCTGCTGGGCGGCCGGTGCGCTCGGCGTCCCCGTGTACGAGACGTCGTCGGCCGAGCAGGTCCGCTGGATCGCCGCCGACGCGGGCGTGCGGCTCGCCGTGGTCGAGACGGCCGCGCACGCGGCGGTCGTCGCCCAGGTCCGTGACGACCTGCCGGGGCTCACGGACGTGCTGGTGATCGACGACGGCGCGCTGGACACGCTGGTCGCCGCGGGTGCGGCGGTCGACGACGCCGAGATCGCCCGGCGCAGCAGGCTCGCACGGGCCGACGACCTGGCCACCGTCATCTACACCTCCGGCACCACCGGTCGCCCGAAGGGTGTGGAGCTCACGCACGGCAACTTCGTGGCCCTGACGCTCAACGGCGTCGCCGGGCTGGGCGAGGTCGTCGCCAAGCCCTCCTCCCGCACGCTGCTGTTCATGCCGCTGGCGCACGTGTTCGCGCGGTTCATCCAGGTGCTGTGCGTGCCGTCCGGCGCGGTCCTGGGCCACACGCCCGACGCCCGGCACCTGCT
The DNA here is from genome assembly GCA_963837795.1 of uncultured Actinomycetota bacterium. Classification (GTDB taxonomy): domain Bacteria; phylum Actinomycetota; class Actinomycetes; order Actinomycetales; family Cellulomonadaceae; genus Cellulomonas. The sequence continues at coordinate 270,865 of CAWIOT010000006.1, read as the reverse complement.
CGACGACCTCGCCGCGTTCCGCCCGACCTTCCTCCTGGCCGTCCCCCGGGTGTTCGAGAAGGTCTACAACTCCGCCGAGCAGACGGCCGGTTCCGGGACGTCGCTCCGCGTGTTCCGGTGGGCTGCACGGGCCGCCGAGGACCACTCGCGCGCACGGGACACCCCGGGCGGTCCGGGCCTCGCCCTGCGCGCCCGCCACCGGCTGGCCGGCCGGCTCGTGCACGGCAGGCTGCGTGCCGCCCTGGGCGGTCGCGTGGAGTTCGCGATCTCCGGCGGCGCCCCGCTGGGCGAGCGGCTCGGTCACTTCTTCCGCGGCATCGGCGTCGACGTGCTCGAGGGCTACGGCCTGACGGAGACCACCGCACCGACCGCCGTCAACCGGCCGGGCCGCAGCAAGGTCGGCACCGTCGGGCCGCCGTTCCCGGGCACCGCGCTGCGGGTCGACGACGACGGCCAGGTGTACGTCCGCGGCCCGCACGTGTTCCGCGGCTACCGGCACGACCCGGAGGCGACCGCGGAGGCCCTCGTCGACGGGTGGTTCCGCACGGGTGACCTGGGCTCGCTCGACGACGACGGGTTCCTGCGGATCACCGGCCGCACCAAGGAGATCATCGTCACCGCCGGCGGCAAGAACGTCGCCCCTGCGGTGCTCGAGGACCGGCTGCGCGGGCACCCGCTGATCAGCCAGGTCGTCGTCGTCGGCGACCAGCGTCCGTTCATCGGCGCCCTGGTGACGCTCGACGCCGAGATGCTGCCGGGCTGGCTGGCCAACCACGGGCTCCCGCCGCTGTCGGTCGAGGACGCCGCCACCCACCCCGCCGTGCTCGAGGCCCTGGACCGCGCCGCCGAGCGCGCCAACGAGGCGGTGTCCCGCGCGGAGTCCATCCGCAAGATCCGGGTGCTGCCGGGCGACCTCACGGAGGCCAACGGCTACCTGACCCCGTCGCTCAAGGTGAAGCGTGCCCTGGTCTTGAAGGACTTCGCCGCCGACATCGACGCCCTCTACACGGACGCCCGCCCCACGCCCTGACCCCCGCAACGTCCGCACACCGCAGCGTCCTGACGCCCGGATGCGCGGACGCATCGCAGTGACGCCTGGGTTGCGTCCGCAGAAACGAGCGTCCCGACGCTCGCTCGCGCGGACGCACCGCAGGAATGCCGCAGCGTCCGAGCATCTACGGGTCAGGGGCCCTAGATGCTCGGACGCTGTGAACGTCTCTTCCGCGACGTCCGATCAGGTAGGGGTCAGGGGCCGTACCTGCTCGGACGTCCGGGGCTAGACGACCGAGCGGAGGCGGGCCTGGTCGGCGGACTGGGTGGGGACCGCCTCGCTCGGGGTCGACTCGTCCGACCAGCGCAGGACCGCGCCGATGCCGTCCACGAGGTCGACCGCGCCGTCCTCGGCGAACGTGAGGCCGGCGTCCTGCCCCAGCGCAGCGCGGACCAGCGCCACGTTGGCGTCCATCTCGCGCGCGTCGCCGGTGACACCGATCGACGAGAGGTCGTCGGCACTCGTCGCCAGCTGCAGCGGCTCCGGCCCCACCCACAGCGACCGGTCCGCGAGTCCCGACGTCAGAGCGTCGACGTGCAGCACCAGCTCGGACACCTGCCCGCGGCGGAGCACCTCGATGACGTCGTCCAGCGCCGTGACCGCCCCGTCGCCGCGGCCCTGGGCCTCCCGGAACCGCTCGAGCACTCCCTGGCGGCGTCGGATCCGGAACTGCTCGAGCGCCTCGTCGACCTTGGCCGCGAACGCGCTCTGGTTCACGCCCTCGCCACGCGAGCCGCCCTGGACCTCGACGGTGATCTCGCGCGCCTGCTGCCCGAGCGCCTCGCACACGAGCTTGACCGCGCGCACGTCGCCGGTGATGACCACGAGGTCCGGTCCGCGCTCGGCCACGCGCCGGTCGAGCACGTCCGCGACGGCCTCCGAGTTGCGCTCCCACGAGTCCTCGGCGCGCGTCTGGCTGCGCCGGTCCAGGCCGCCCTCCCGCGTCTTGTGCACGACGTCGTGCCCACCCTCGACCGACTCGGTCTCCGGTCCACCCTCCCGGCGCACCGTCCCGCCCGCGGCCCAGGTCAGGTCCGCACCGTTGCGGTCCACCTCGACCAGCAGGTAGTCGACGGTCTCGTCGGCCGCACGGACCGCGGGCAGCAGCGCGGGCGCGGGGCCGTGGACCGCGTGCGGCTGGGACGGCGGCTCGGACAGGACGCGGTCCACCACCACGCCGTCAGCGTCGGCGACGACGACCCGGCCGTGCGGTCCCCGCACCCCGGTGGGCACGGACAGCACCTCCGCGATCGCGTCGAGGACGTCGACGGACGCCCCCTCGCGCTCGAGCGAGCGCCGGACGGCCCGCCAGCGGTCCGCGGACTCCGCCTCCCCCGTCGGTCCTGTCCGCGTCGCGTCGAGGTAGACGGTCGTGAACGGCGACGGGCGTCCGAGCAGCGGCTTGAGCCAGTGCAGGTCCATGGGCATCCCTCCGGGATCGAGATCCCCGGCGACCGCACGTGCGTTCCGCCCCCGCGGCCCGCCGGAGCTGACCCCTCCTACCTTCCGCTTCCGCGGCCGGGCGCGCCACCCCCAGCGGTCAGCCCCGCTGGGCGTGCCCCTGAGCGATCGCCTCGTGGTGCCGGATGACCTCCTCGACGATGAACGCGAGGAACTTCTCCGCGAACACCGGGTCCAGGTCGGCCGTACGGGCGAGCTCGCGCAGGCGTGCGACCTGCTGCTCCTCACGTCCCGGGTCCGAGGGCGGCAGGCCCTGCGTCGCCTTGAGGACGCCGACCTGCTGCGTGGCCTTGAACCGCTCCGCCAGCAGGTAGACCAGGGCGGCGTCGATGTTGTCGATGCTGCCGCGCAGCCGGGCCAGCTCGGGCGGGATCGGGGTCGGCAGGTCGCTCACGGACGCGATCCTAGGCGTGAACCGCCGCGGCTCAGGCGCTCTTCTCGCGGGGCGTGCGCTTGCCGTGCTCGGCGTCGCGCGGGATGAGCGTCGGGTTGACGTTCTCGAGCACCACCTCACGCGTGATGACCACGCGGGCCACGTCGTCGCGGCTGGGCACGTCGAACATCACCTGCTGGAGGACCTCCTCCATGATCGCCCGCAGACCACGCGCACCGGTGCCGCGCAGGAGCGCCTGGTCGGCGATGGCGGCCACCGCGTCGTCGGCGAACTCGAGCTCGACGCCGTCGATCTGGAACATCCGCTGGTACTGCTTGACCAGGGCGTTCTTGGGCTCGGTCAGGATCCGCACCAGCGCGTCCTGGTCCAGCCGGGAGACCGCGGCGACCACGGGGAGCCGGCCGATGAACTCGGGGATCAGGCCGTACTTCTGCAGGTCCTCGGGACGCACCTCGGTGAACAGGTCACCCTCGTCCACGGCCTCCAGCAGCGGGGCGCCGAAGCCGACCACACGCTTGCGGGCGCGGGCGGCGATGATGTCGTCCAGGCCCGAGAAGGCGCCGGCCACGATGAACAGCACGTTCGTCGTGTCGATCTGGATGAACTCCTGGTGCGGGTGCTTGCGGCCGCCCTGCGGCGGGACCGAGGCGGTGGTGCCCTCGATGATCTTCAGCAGCGCCTGCTGCACGCCCTCGCCCGACACGTCACGGGTGATCGACGGGTTCTCGCTCTTGCGGGCGATCTTGTCGATCTCGTCGATGTAGATGATCCCGGACTCGGCCTTCTTGACGTCGTAGTCCGCGGCCTGGATGAGCTTGAGCAGGATGTTCTCGACGTCCTCGCCGACGTACCCCGCCTCGGTCAGCGCCGTGGCGTCGGCGATGGCGAACGGGACGTTGAGCATGCGCGCCAGGGTCTGCGCGAGGTACGTCTTGCCCGTGCCCGTGGGGCCGACGAGCAGGATGTTCGACTTCGCGATCTCGATGTGGTCGTCCGTCGTCGACGTGCGCGCCTCACCGGCCTGGACCCGCTTGTAGTGGTTGTACACCGCGACCGCGAGGGCCCGCTTGGCCGACTCCTGGCCGATGATGTACTGCTCGAGGAAGTCGAAGATCTCCTTCGGCTTCGGCAGCTCGACCAGACCGACCTCGGTGGCCTCCGCCAGCTCTTCCTCGATGATCTCGTTGCAGAGCTCGATGCACTCGTCGCAGATGTAGACGCCCGGCCCGGCGATCAGCTTCTTGACCTGCTTCTGCGACTTGCCGCAGAAGGAACACTTGAGGAGATCGGCTCCGTCCCCGATACGAGCCACGTCGATCCCCTTCCTCGTGTCGCCCTCCGCCCGTCGGGCGGTGCGTCGTACGTGCGCGCCCCGCAGGGTGCGCGTCCTGTCCCATTGCACACCACGGCGGCCGGGATGTCAGCCGAACACACGGCACGCAAGGTCACGGATCGAACCGCGTGCGGGGCCCCGGCTGCCCGGCGGCCGACGAGCCGGGCCCGCGCGTGCGGGCCCGGCTCGGAGGGTCACCGGGGCTCGACGGTCGTCGGGACGACGCCCTTGCGGCTGGCCAGCACCTGGTCGACGATCCCGTAGTCGAGCGCCTGCTCGGCGGTCAGGATCTTGTCGCGCTCGATGTCCTTGCGGACCAGCTCGATGTCACGCCCCGTGTGGTGCGCGATCGTCTGCTCGAGCCACTCACGCATCCGGATCAGCTCGTTGGCGTGGATCTCGATGTCCGACGCCTGCGCGTAGCCGCCGCCCTCCATCGCGGGCTGGTGGATCAGCACGCGGGCGTTGGGCAGGGCCAGGCGCTTGCCCGGCGAGCCCGCCGCGAGCAGCACCGCCGCCGCCGAGGCGGCCTGCCCGAGGCAGACCGTCTGGATGTGCGGCTTGATGTACTGCATCGTGTCGTAGATCGCCGTGAGCGCCGTGAAGGAACCGCCGGGCGAGTTGATGTACAGGATGATGTCGCGGTCCGGGTCGGTGCTCTCCAGCACCAGCAGCTGGGCCATGACGTCGTCGGCCGACGCGTCGTCCACCTGCACGCCGAGGAAGATGATGCGGTCCTCGAACAGCTTGGTGTACGGGTCCTGGCGCTTGAACCCGTAGGCCGTGCGCTCCTCGAACTGGGGCAGCACGTACCGGGCGGCGGGCGACGACGGCGCGAGACCGCCGGGGCCGGCCAGCATCCCGGCGCGGGCCATGAACTGAGACTCCATGCTCACGAGCTTCTCCTCAAGATGACGGGGTGGGACGGCCGCGCTCAGGCGGTGCCGCCGCCACCGGTGACCGAGCCGGCGGTCTCGACGACGTGGTCGACGAACCCGTACTCGAGGGCCTCGGGCGCGGTGAACCAGCGGTCGCGGTCGGCGTCCGCGTTGATCTGGTCGACGTCCTTGCCGGTCTGCGCGGCGGTGAGCTCGGCCAGCACGGTCTTCATGTGCAGGATGAGCTGGGCGTTGATCCGCACGTCGGTGGCGGTGCCGCCGATGCCGCCCGACGGCTGGTGCATCATCACGCGGGCGTGGGGCAGGGCGTACCGCTTGCCCTTGGCGCCCGACGACAGCAGGAACTGCCCCATCGAGGCGGCCATGCCCATCGCGATGGTGGCGACGTCCGGCTGGATGTACTGCATGGTGTCGTAGATCGCCATGCCCGCGGTGATCGAGCCACCGGGTGAGTTGATGTACAGCCAGATGTCCTTGTCGGGGTCCTCCGCGGCCAGCAGCATCATCTGCGCGCAGATGGCGTTGGCGTTCTCGTCGCGGACCTCGGACCCGAGCCAGATGATGCGCTCGCGGAGCAGTCGGTTGTAGATGGAGTCATTGAGGCCGAACGCCGGGGACTCTGCCCTGGCCATCGCCGGCACTAGCTCGTTCACGAAGGCTCCCTCGTCTGACGGTGACGTCTGTCGTGCACCGCGCGGTCCTCCTCGGAACGGGGACCTGTGCGATGCAGTGACCCTAACGCGCGGCCCCGCCCGCCCATGTCCCCGCACCGAGCGTTTTCGCTGACGGCAGAGGCGCCGTCGGCGACCGGCCCCGGAATGCCGGACGACCCCGCACCGTGAGGGGTGCGGGGTCGTCCGGATGGTGCGTCAGGCCTTGGCGTCCTCGACGGCCTCGGCGTCGTCGAGCACCGAGATGTCCGACGCGGCGTCGGTCGCACCGGCGGCCTGCTCGACCTCCGCTGCCTCGGCGGCGTCCTCGGCGTCCGAGCCGATGAACTCCGACAGGTCGACGGCGGTGCCGGCCTTGTCGGTGACGGCGACGCGGCGCAGCGCGACGGCGAGCGCCTTGGAGCGCGCGACCTCGGCGACCATCGTCGAGATCTGGCCCTGCTGGTCGATGGTCTGGATGAACGTGTTCGGGTCCATGCCGTACTGGCGCGACGCGTTCACCAGGTAGTCGAGCAGCTCGTTCTGGCTGACCTTGATCTCCAGCTGCTCGGCCAGGGTGTCGAGCAGGATCTGGTTGCGCAGTGCCGTCGTGGCCTGCTCCCCCACCTCGGCGCGGTGCTCGTCGTCCTCGAGCCGGCCCTCGCCCTCGAGGTGGCGGTGCACCTCGGCCTCGACGACGCCCGACGGGACCGGGATCTCGGTGCCGGCCAGCAGCTGCTCGAGCAGCAGGTCGCGCGCCTGGACGGCCTGGTTCGAGGCCTTGATGCCCGCCGCCTGCTCGCGCAGGTCCGCCGTGAGCTCCTCGAGCGTGTCGAACTCGCTGGCCAGCTGGGCGAAGTCGTCGTCGGCCTCGGGGAGCTGGCGCTCCTTGACGGTCGTGGCGGTGACCGTCACCTGGGCGGTCTCGCCGGCGTGGTCGCCGCCCGCGAGGGCCGTCTCGAACGTGGTGGTCTCGCCGGCCGACAGGCCCGTGAGCGCCTCGTCCAGGCCCTCGAGCATGTTGCCGGAGCCGATCTGGTAGCTGACGCCCGAGACGTTGTCGACCTGCTCGTCGCCGATGGTGGCGGTCAGGTCGATGACGACGAAGTCGCCCTCGCCGGCCGGGCGGTCGACGCCGACCAGGGTGCCGAAGCGCTCGCGCAGGGCGTCGAGACGACCGGCGACGTCCTCGTCGGAGACCTCGAGGTCGTCGACGGTCAGGGCGATGCCGTCCAGCGACGGCACGGTGATCTCGGGGCGGACCTCGACCTCGGCGGTGAAGTGCAGCTCACCCTCCTCGCCCTTGGGCGCGGCGGTCAGACCGGGGACCTGGGTGACCTCGACCTCCGGCTGGCCGAGCGGGCGCAGCTTGTTCTCGCGGACGGCCTCGGCGTAGAAGCCGGACAGGCCCTCGTTGATGGCGTGCTCGAGGACGGCGGGGCGGCCGATGCGCTGGTCGATGATGCGCGGCGGGACCTTGCCCTTGCGGAACCCGGGGACGACGACGTCCTGGGCGATGTGCTCGTACGCGTGATCGATGCTCGGCTTGAGCTCGTCGTACGTCACCTCGACGGTCAGCTTGACCTTGGTGGGCTCCAGGGTCTCGACGGCGCTCTTCACTTCGATGGTCTCCAACTGATCGGGAACTGATCGGGCGGGCGCCGGCGACTCCGGCGTTCTCCGTTGCTTCAGGGCCGCGCGCCGGTCGCACCCGAGAGGGCCGACGACCGCACGCTGGCGACCCTCGACCTTACGCCACGCCGGGCGGCGGTCCCAAGCCGAGGGGCTGTGGGGCCGCCCACCCGGTCAGCGCGCCGACCCTGCCACCTCCGTGATGACGGAGACGGTCCGGGCGACGCCGTCGTGCTCGGCGTACTCGCGCGCCAGCTCCCCGGCCCGGCGCCGGAACGACGGGTCGTCGAGCACCCGCAGCACGCCCGCGCGCACCGACCTCGGTCTTGTCCTCGGAACGTCCGCCCACCACGAGGGGCACACCGGCCGCGAGCGCCTCCAGCGCGGTTCGACCGGCTGCTGCCGCTGGTCACCATGACGTCCACCAGCGGCAGCAGCCGGTCGAACGGCACGAACGACGCGGCCCGGACGTTCGCCGGGGAGTCCCCCGGCTCGGTGGTCGCCACGACGAGGACGTCCTCGTCGGCCAGCGCCTCGATGGCGGGCCTCAGCAGGCGCTGCGGGTCGGTCGCGATGGTGTCCTGGGTGACCAGCACGACGGGCCGACGAGACGCGCGGGCGGCGAGCACGTCGTCCCACCACGCCGGCGGCTCGAACCGGTCCATCCCTGCCGGCAGGTACGGACAGACCAGCTCGACGTTGCCGGGCAGGTCGCTGCGCGGGTACACGAACGACGGCACCGACGTCGTCGTGATGCGTCGGCCTTCGGTCGGGATGGCGGGATTCGAACCCACGACCTTCCGCTCCCAAAGCGGACGCGCTACCAACCTGCGCCACATCCCGGCGCACCCCGGCGGGCCGCGAGGGCCGACGAGGTGCACGGTGCGCCCTTCGGCACCCGTTACCCTGGGTGCCGCAGTCCGGGCTCCAGCGGAGCCGGGACCTGTGCGGACGTAGCTCAATGGTAGAGCCCCAGTCTTCCAAACTGGCTACGCGGGTTCGATTCCCGTCGTCCGCTCCGAGATCTTCACAGTCGCCCCGACCCACCGCGCCCATCGCCGGGCCCCGGGGCGCCGTGGCCACATCGGTAGCTCGCCCCACTCGGGCACCAGCGGGCACGAGACCCCACAGCGTCGGGCGAGGTCCAGATGCCTCGGCCGTCATGCCATGCCGCTAGCGACTGTCCCGTTTGGCTTGCCGGCGAGCTCCGGCGGCTTGAGACGAGGCGTCTCTCTTGGTCCCGCCCGACGTCTGCTGGTGCTCGCGCGCTGTCCCGGTGTCCCTCGCGGCCGTCGACGTCGTCTGCGAGTCCGGCCCGGTGGACCGGTTCGCTCGCGCCGCGGCGAGTCTTTGCACCCTCAGATCGTCCGCGGTCTGCCGGGCGAGCGTCTCGAGCAGCCCGCTCACGCGCGCGAGCGCGTCTTCGAAGACCTCAGCCTTCTGGGCGGCCTTCGTGTTCTTCGGTCGGGACTTCCCTCGCCCGCCGTGCTCCGCGACACCGGCGCTGGCCTGGCGACGGTAGTTGGTCTGGTACTTCTTGCGGGCGCGACGGACCCTCGAGTGCAAGGAGATGAGCGCGTCCTCGTCGAGCTCACGCATCCGCTCGGGCTCGGTCTCGCGGATCAGGTCGCGTTCGTCGTCACGCAGAATGCCGATGAGCTCGTGCATCGCTGCCTCCCTGAGGCGTCGGCCGCACCCGTGTCGTCCGATCCCGTTCGACGATAGCTGCGGGCCGCCTCCGGAACCATGGCCGTCGACCATCGGTCTGGCTCCAGCCCGGGGGGTCCGGCTAGATCCGGCGTCGCCGCGTTCGTGCTTCGATCATTTGTCGCGTCGCTCAGCAGGGGGCAGCGCTCAACGAATCCTGTGCTGGCGTTCGTCGTCGTCACGCTGGTGTGGACGGTCGGCGACTTCGTGGCCAAGCGGCGCGCGCGGCGAGGTGCACTCGTCATCCACCCTCGCGCGGCGCCTCCAGGAGGAGCAGGCGCCGGACGCCGGCTCGCGCGGCGAGCAGCGCGACCACCACGAGCGTCACCGGGACGAAACCGCCCAGGCTCACGGCGTCGCCGAACAGAAGATCGACGAGCCCGAGAACGGCGAGCTTGCTTCCCGCCGCGACGACCCACAGCACAATCCCCGCAGCCGCCTTGCCGCGTCTGGAAGACGCCTGCCGGAACCGCGCGACGACGCGCCCCTTGAGCAGCAGGACGAGCTCGAGCGCCACCTTCAGCAGGATGGCCGTGAGCAGCGACAGCGTGAAGGTCTCGCTGATGACGGACGGGACGTACTCGATGACGAGGTTGAGGACGACGACGTAGACGAACAGGTCGATCACGTCGGCCGGCCCTGGCCGCCTCACGCGGGCACCGGCGGGTGGGGCTTCGCGGCCCTCTGTCATCACCGGACCATCTTGGCGCCGCTGCGTCGAGCGCTGAACCTCCCGCGCAGGGCCGCGATCCATCGTGGTCGGAGAGCTCACTTCGCATGCGGTGCCGACTGACGCTGCGAGAGAACCATCGATGCAATTCGGAGCGTTGCAGCGCGCAGACGTCCAAGCTGGCTACGCGGGTTCGATTCCCGCCGTCCGCTCCCGGGGGGCGTCCGGTGAACGAGCGAGAGGTGCGGAACCGGATCGACCGGTGTAGGCCACCCCGAGCCTGAAGACCGCCCAGAGCACACCCATGACGGCTGTCGCGACCAGCGTCAGGACGAGGTCCGGCTGGAAGTGCTCGAGGTTGCCCAGCGGTGAGCCGAACAGACGCGGCACCAGGACGAGGATGACCACAGCCGCGACCAGGGTGGTCATCAGCGGGAACCAGAGGCTGAACCGGCCCGCGGCACCCGACTTGGCCCGGATCGCGGCGCGGTGACGCCACGCCCAGATCATGGCGAGCACGTAGACGATCGGCAGGAGCGCCAGCCCGAGGAACAGGGCCTTCTGGGCCAGGCGGGAGCCCTCGCCGGCGTAGTCGACCCCCAGTCCCGTGGCGGCGATGCTGGTACGGAGCTGGGTCGTCTCCGCGAAGCCGATGCCACCCACCGAGTTGACCAGGACCACGGCCCCCTTCTTCTCGGCCGGGAGCATCCACGCCAACGACTCGAAGCCCGGGGTCAACCCGGTGTGCCAGACCCCACGGTTGGCCGTGTCGAGATACCAGCCGAAGCCGTAGGTCGGCGACGCCGTGCTCGCCGGGCGCATCATCTGCGCCTTGCCCGCGGCACTGAGCACGTCGTCCTGGCCGTTCAGCATCATCTGCATGTAGCGCGCGAGGTCGTCGGCGGTCGAGATGATCCCGCCCTGGGGAGCTGTGGCGATGTCGGTCGGGGCGCCGTCCAGCGGCCTCTTGGTGGTGAACCACGGGGCGTGCCCGGTGGCCATCGAGTCGTGGACCTGACCGTCGGCGACGAAGCTGTGCGCCATCCCCACCGGCTCGAGGATGTTCGCCGTCATGTAGGCCTGGTACTCCTGCCCGCTGACCACCTCGACCAGCCGGCCGAGGATCTGGTAGTTGAGGTTCGAGTACTCGAACCTCTGGCCGGGGGCGTAGGCGGGAACCGTCTCGGCGCGTGCGTCGACCGCGCGCTCGAGCGGGCCCCTGGGGTCCGCGTCACCGGCCGGAGGCGCACCGGCACCGGTGTTGCCTTGCAGCGTGGAGAAGCCGCTGGTGTGGCTGAGCAGCTGCCGGATCGTGACGGGCGCGGCAGGCCGACCCTCGAAGGCGTCGAGATACTGCGAGACCGGGGCTTCGAGGTCGACCTCGCCGGCTTCGACGAGCTGCATCACCGCGAGCGCCGTGAAGCTCTTGGATATCGAGCCGATCACGAACTGCGTGTCCGGGGTGACCTCGGTCCCGCCGCCGATCCGGACCACGCCACGGGCGCCCGCCGAGGCGATCTCGCCGTCGGACACCACGGCGTAGGCCAGGCCGGGTACACCCGATGCAGCCATCTCGTGATCGATGACGTCCTCGATCGACGTGTCGGGTGCACCTGTCGGCACGAGGGACACGAGGCCGAGCGCAAGGGTTGCGAGGAGCCGCTGCACGGCGTCAGCCCGCCACGCGGACGTGGACGACGGACTTGCCGCGGACCCGGCCCGCGACGAGGTCGCGGATCGCGTCCGGGGCCTGGTCCAGCCCGTAGGTGCGTCCGACGGCCGGTCTCAGCTCTCCCGCCGCGATCGCGGACCGCAGCGCCTCCAGGCCCTCGCGATCCTCCTTGGACATCACCGCGGTGAGTCGCTGGCTGACGAACGGTGACAGTGCCACTGCGCGCAGCTGACGCCCGAACCCGCCGGTGAACCGGCCTCCGCCCTCCCCGCCGACGATGACCAGCGTGCCGGTCCGGGTCAGAGCGCGGCGGAGCCGCCGCAGGGCGGTTCGACCGCCGGTGTCGATGATCAGGTCGTACCGGACGGCGCCGTCGGTCGGGTCGCTGGTGGCGTAGTCCACGACCCGGTGCGCACCGAGGTCCCGGACGAGGTCGAGCTTCGACGCGCTGGCGACGCCGGTGACCCGAGCGCCCGCTGCGGTGGCGAGCTGGACGACGTGGCTGCCGACACCGCCGGAAGCACCGAGCACCAGCACCGCCTGGCCCGTGCGGACCTGGCCGACCTCGTGCAGCGCCTGGTGCGCCGTGAGGCCGGAGACGGGCACGGCGGCCGCCTGGTCGAACGCGAGCCCGGCCGGCGCCTTGACCAGCTTGCCGGCACGGGCGCGGGCGTACTCGGCGAAGGTCCCGATGCCGATCCCGAACACCGCGTCACCCACCGCCAGGTCGGTGACGCCCTCGCCGAGCGCGACGACGCGCCCGGCCACGTCCATCCCGGGAACCCGCTGCGCGGGCCGCCGCAGGCCGTAGCCCAGCAGGCGGGTGAGGTAGGGCAGCCCAGTCATCAGATGCCAGACCCCCCGGTCGACACCGGCGGCGTGCACCTCGAGCAGCACCTCCCCGGCCCGGGGCGACGGCGTCGGCTCGTCACCCACCCGCAGCATGCCGGCGTCGCCGTACCTGTCCTGGATCACGGCTCGCATGCGGCTCGGAACGGGTGCGGACGGCGGCTCGGACGCGGTGGGACGCGCCGGCGCGGTCTCCAGGTGGTGAGCGCGTGTGGTCATGATCCGTTCCTCCAGCTGTCGATGCGGGGGGATGCGCGACGGGCGCGCCATCCGGTCGACACCACGGCGGAGCCGTCACCCCCATGCCGACTCGTACTTAGTACGAGTGCTAGTCTCGACACTAGCCGTACTAAGTACGACCGTCAACACCCGACCGCGAGTGGAGCCAGATTGACGACGACCGACGCGACCGACGCGACCGACACGGCACGCGCACGTCTCACACGCGCACGAGTGCTGGAGGCGGCGGTAGCGCTCGCCGACCGGATCGGCATCGAGGCGCTGACCATCCGCCGGTTGGCGACCGAGCTCGACGTCAAGCCGATGACGCTGTACCACCACGTCCCCAGCAAGGACGCGATCCTCGACGGCGTCGTGGACCTCGTGTTCAGCGAGATCGAGGACCCTCCCCTGGACCTGCCGTGGGCCGACGCGATGCGGCACCGGTGCGACTCAGCGCGCGCGGTGCTGCGTCGCCACCCGTGGGCGGCCCCGCTGCTGGAGTCACGCAGGTCCCCGGGAGCGGCGACGCTGCACCATCACGACGCGGTCCTCGGGTGCCTCCGCCGAGGCGGTCTCTCGTGGGAGCTGACCGCGCATGCGTATGCGGTTCTCGACGCGTTCGTCTACGGTTTCGCGCTCCAGGAGGCAGCTCTCCCGGCTGGCGGCGGGGCTGGGATGACGGAGCTGGCCGACGAGATCTCGCAGACCTTCTCCACCGGCCAGTACCGACACCTCGCCGACTTCACGACACAGCATGTGCTCAAGCCGGGGTACGCATTCGGAGCGTCTTTCGACGTCGGCCTGGACCTGCTGCTCGACGGGATCGAGGCGACGGCCGCCCACGAGCCGCGGCCAGCGCCCCGATGAACCGCTAGACGGGCACGAGCCCTCCGGCACTCCGGCAGCTCGGGCGATGCTGTTCGACCTGGCCGGTGTGCAACCTTGTGGACGTCGAGCACTCGTCCGGGGGGAGGAACACCATGGTTCTGCGACCGGTCGTCGTGGTCGGCGCGGGCGGCAACATCGGCGGCGCGGTGACGACGTCGCTGCGGGCAAGGGGTATCCCCGTGCGCGCGGCCGCCACCAACGTCGCCCGGCTCCAGCAGCAGCTCCCCGGAGTTGACGTCGTCCACCTGGACCTGCTGGACCCGGCGACCTTCGGGCCCGCACTCGAGGACAGCGACGGACTCTTCCTGGTGCGCCCACCCGCGATCGCGAAGGTCGGCCCGACGCTGAACGCGTTGATCGACTCCGCCGCCGAGCACGGCGTCCGGCACGTGGTGTTCTCGTCCGTCACCGGGGCCGACACCAACCGGATCGTGCCGCACCACCGTGTCGAGAGCCATCTGCAGGCCTCCGGGTTGTCCTGGACGATCCTGCGACCCGGCTTCTTCGCCCAGAACCTCGCCGACGCCTACCGCGACGACATCGTGCGCCTCGGGGCGATCGTGCTGCCGGCCGGGCGCGGCCGGGCGGCGTTCATCGACGTGCGCGACATCGGCGACGTCGCCGCCGCGGTGTTCGCCGAACCTGAGGCGCACCGTGGTGCGGGATACGTGCTGACAGGCCCCGGGGCCCTCGACTTCGACGAGGTCGCCGCCCTGCTCACGCACGAGCTGGGGCGACTCGTCGAGTACCGCCCCACCACGGCGCTGCGCTACCTGCGGCACGTGCACGACCAAGGTCGGCCGTGGGTGCAGGCGATCGTGCAGACGGTCCTGCACACCGGACTGCGCCGCGGCCAGGCCGAGACCGTCGACCCCACGGTGACGAGGCTCCTCGGCCGACCGGCCACCACCCTGGCGCAGTACGTCCACGAGAACCGCCGGCTCTGGGCCGCGCCTCCAGGACCGCTCGGTCCGAGCCATGGACCCGTGCTCTGACGTCCCCCAGCGGGCGACCATCCGCTACCGGCTGGCACACTGCGGGGGTGCACGCCCGCGACCTTGCCGAACCCGTCGACGTCCTTGACCCCACCGACGGCATCGACGCCGCCCTACGCCTCATCGGCTCGTCGCGACGGCCGGCGGTCGTGGTGCGGGACGGCAAGCACCACGTAGTCATCCCCGCCTCCCAGGTGCTGCGCGTGGCCCTGCCCCGGTACGTGCTCGACGACCCGGCGCTCGCGCGGGTCTGGGACGAGGCGTCTGCCGACGGGCTGGTCGACCGGGTCGCGGCGATGCAGGTGTCCGACCTTCTCGCCGCGCAGGAGAGGCACGGGCATCCCCACGAGGTAGACGGCGACGCGACGCTGGTCGAGGTGGCGGCGGTCATGGCGGCAGGACGCGTCCCGCTGGTCGCGGTCGTCACGGGCGGCAAGCTGATCGGTGCCATCACCGTGGACGAGCTGATCGCGCGTCTGACCCGATGACGGCGGTGGCCTGGCTGAGCACGGCGATCTTCGTCGGTGCCTACGTCCTGATCGCGACCGAACGGATCCACCGGGTCGCGGCTGCCCTCGGCGGCGCGGGGCTGGTCCTGGCGCTCGGCATCCTCAGCTCGAAGGAGGCGTTCTACTCCGAGGAGACCGGGATCGACTGGGACGTCATCTTCCTGCTGCTGGGGATGATGCTCGTCGTCGCGGTCCTCAAGCGCACGGGCGTGTTCGAGTACCTCGCCATCCGCGCCGCGAAGCTGGCGGGCGGGCGCCCGTTCCGGGTCCTGGTCCTGCTGGTGCTGGTGACCGCCGTCGCGTCCGCGCTGCTGGACAACGTCACCACGATCCTGCTCGTGGCCCCGGTCACGCTGCTCGTGTGCGACCGGCTCGGGCTCCCGCCCGTGCCGTTCCTGGTGGCCCTCACGCTCGCGTCCAACATCGGCGGCACGGCGACCCTGGTGGGTGACCCGCCCAACATCATCATCGCCAGCCGCGGCGACCTGACGTTCACGGACTTCCTCGTGCACCTCGGGCCGATCGTGCTGGTGGTGCTGGCCGCGTTCCTGGTGCTGTCCCGCGTGCTGTTCCGGTCGGCGCTGCGCGGCTCGTCGGACCGCGGAGAGGCGCTCCTCGCGCTCGACGAGCGCGAGGCGATCACCGACTCGCGGATGCTGACCCGCAGCCTCGTGGTGCTGGGCCTGATCCTCGTCGGGTTCCTGCTGCAGCGGCAGACCGGGGTCGCCCCGGCGGTGGTCGCCCTGGTCGGCGCGGGCCTGATGATCCTGCTCTCACCGCTGTCGCCGCGTGACCTCGTCGCCGACGTCGAGTGGGAGACGCTCCTGTTCTTCATGGGGCTGTTCGTGCTGGTCGGCGCCCTGGTCCACGTGGGTGCGCTCGACGCCGTCGCCGCGGGGCTCGCAGACCTGACGGGCGCGGAGGTGGTGCCGACCCTCCTGGTGGTCCTCGTCGGCTCCGCGGTGATCTCCGCCATCGTCGACAACATCCCCTACGTCACGGCGATGTCGCCGGTGGTCGCCTCCCTCATCGCGACCAACCCGGACCTCGGGCGCGGCGGCGCCCTCTGGTGGGCGCTCGCCCTGGGCGCCGACCTCGGCGGGAACGCCACCCTGGTCGGCGCGAGCGCCAACGTCGTGGTGGCCGGCGTCGCAGCCCGCAACGGCCTGCGGCTCACGTTCGGCGGGTGGCTGCGCTACGGGCTGCCGACCGTCGCGGTCTCAATCGCGCTCTGCGTCCCGTACGTCCTGCTGCGCTACACCTGAGTGCCCGCCCGCACGACAGCGTCCAACGCGGCGGCGGTGCGCCGGCGAGCGCGCGCTCCAGCTCCTTGCCCTGCAGGGTGCCCAGGAACACGTCGGCCAGGACGGCGGTCGGCCGGCCGAGTCGTGGACTCTTCCCGGCGCGCAGGTATCTGGCGCCGCCCCGAGCGCTCCTCCAGGGTGCGCGACGCGGTCGCAAGACCCGCGTCGGTCGCGACGCCAGTCACGTCGGGGGGACCGCCGGGACGTCCGGGACCGGACGCCCTCCCCCTGCACGGCCCACGCGCCGCCCGTGATGATCGAGCTGATCGCGACCGGCCCAGGAGGCCCTCATGTCGGATCCCGCCGCTGGCCCCCGCCCCGCACCCGCCGACCTCTCGACCCTCGGCGCCCTCGCCGCCGACCTGCGGCCCGACGCCGTGCAGGCCGCGGACGCCGAACGGCTGCAGGCGTTCAGCGCGCGCCGCCGGCGACCCCGCGACCGCGCCGTGCGGCCCGTGCCGGGTGAGCCGGCAGCCCGGGACGTGGTCCTCGAGCGCCGCGACGACCCGTTGCTGGCCGGTCGGACCGCCGGCGCGCTCAGCGGGCTCGCCGCCGCCGAGCGGCTGGGCCCGTTCCCGACGCTGGCCGGCCACGACGTCTGGATCGACGTGTTCGCCGCCGCCCGGCGCACGGAGGTCCGCGAGAGCGGCAGGCCGCTGCCCGCCGTCGTCGCGACGCAGGCCGGTCCGCCTCGCACCCGCCGTGGCGTCACCGCGATCGCGCTCGACGCCGGCACCGTCTGGCTGCGCGGCGACCTGCTGAGCACCGGTGTTCCCCGGGTCCGCGTACGTCGGTGTCACCATCGTCGGCGGCTCGCTGCGCCTGACCGGCCCGGTGACCGTGACCGACGGCGTCGTGCAGCTGGGCGGGAGGCTGGACGGGTCCGCACGGTTGGACCTCGCGACGACGGATGCGCCCACCTCCGTGCCCGGGTCCGGCTGCGCCGCGGCCGGCGCCGGCGTCGACCTCCCCGCGAGCCTGACCCTGACGTTCACCTCCGGCTCCGCGAGCGCGCAGGGCGGGTCCGGGCGGGCGCGGCTGTGGGGCCAGGTGCTCGATCTGGGTCCCTCCGACGGCTCCTGGACCTTCGCCGCGAGCCTGTGGACCGCGGTGCTCGGCTACGCCGCCACGCCGACCGCGCTGGACCCGACGCCCGCCGGTGAGGGTGTCGTCGAGCTGGCGGGCACCGGCGAGGTGACGCGGGCCGGGCTCGCACTGCCCGTGGTCGCGACGACCGACCCCGCGATCCTCGGCGACGCCGCGCACACCGCGCAGTGGGCCGCCCTGGTGCGCGGACTGACGGCGCGCTGGTACGCGGACCCGCGACCGCACCCGCTGGGCGAGGCCTGGCTGGTGGTCAGCGAGCGCGGCGTGACGATCGCCGCCGACGCGGTCGCGCCGCTCGAGCCGGCCGTCACGCACACCTACGCCCTGTGGACCATCGCGGGCGGCAGCGACCGCCGGTTGCCCTGGCGGCAGACGTACCGCGGACCGTCGACCCTCCTGCACCGGTGCGACCTGGTGGACGGCGACCTCCTGCTGGTGCGCGGCAGCGCGTCGGTGGCGCTCGACCGGCCGGTGACCACGCAGGGCGAGCCGATCGAGACCCCGCCGGGCGACGGCGTCGTGATGCTCCGGCGGCCCGCCGCGCCCGGTCCGGTCGACGTCGCGCTCGCCGTCGTGCCGGCGACACCGCCGGGCACGGTCCGGCCGGCCGAGCAGCTCGCGCTGCGCAACGCGCTCGTCTGGACCGCCCCGGCCTCGTTCGTCGTGGTGCGCGGTCCGCTGGTCGGCGCTGTCCCCGGCACGGCCGACCCGCAGCGGCTGGACGCGGGATCCGCGCAGGTCGCCCTGGGCGTGCGCGCCTGGGCGCCGACGCTGCCCGACCCGTACGTCAGCAACATGGCCGTCCGGCCCCGGGTGCGCGAGGGCGCGGCGGTGTCCGTGCTGGTCGCCGACGTGACGTGGACGGATCCGACGACCGCCGCCGTGACGTTCTCCGGCCGGCTCGGCCCGGGCGTCGGGCTCGACGCCCGCGAGCCCTCGTCCGGCGAGTCGCGTCCCCAGCGCACGGACGACCGCGACCCCGACGTGGGACCGACGCAACCGGAGCAGGACGCGCGGCCCCTGGACAAGCGGGCCGCGGAGCAGTGGCGCGCGGCCCAGGCCGCGGAGAAGAAGTCCCGCGCGCAGCGCGCCGGTCTGGCGCAGGAGGAGAACCAGCGCACCGTCAAGCTCCTCGACGGGTACCTGCGCGAGATCCTCGGCGCCACGCCCGAGGTCCTGCTGCTCGACGTCTCGACCCACCAGGACCTGCTCGGTGTCGCGGTCCACGGGCGTCGGGACGTCGCCGGCGGACCGGGTGCCGGCTTCACGGTGGCGGGTCTGGACGTCCAGTCGCAGGTCGGTGACATGCGCGTCGTCGCGCTGCCGCAGGTGCAGTGGGAGCCCGTGCGCACGCTCGACTCCGACCAGGACATCATGACGATGGGCTGGTTCCCCACGCCGTTGGCCTCGGCGAGCGACGGCGGCGCCACGGTGCTCGGCGCGCGCTCCCAGCGCCTCGCCCCCGTGATCCCGACCGACGCCGTGCAGGGCACCCGGCAGGCGTTCCGTGACGGGTCAGCGGTCGGCGTGCGCACGACCTTCCCGTTCGGGCTGGTCGCCGCCGTCCAGGTCCAGCCGTGGGACGGCCCCGACCGGAAGGCCGACCTCTACGACGTCACGCGGCCCACGTTCCCCGACCAGGACTCCACGGGCGGCCTGCAGATCACCGCGCACGCCGACGGGGGCCGCGACGACGACGGTGGCGTCTCCCCCATGTTCGAGGGCCGGATGCGGCAGCTGCTCAACGGCGTCGACCTCGCCAGCGGGGCCACGCTCGGCCTGTCGGTGCTGGGCGAGACGCTGCAGCCCGCCGGGAGCGTCGAGACCGTGTTCAACGACGACATGGCCGCGAACCCCCGCGTGCCGGTGACCCGCATCGACGTCTCCGGGTACGGCGGCTCCAGCTTCAGCGACTGGAACAACCCGTTCGCGGCGTTCGCCGAGGCCGCCAAGGTGCAGTTCCGCGTCATGGTCGGACGCACCGCGCTCGAGGTGGTCAAGGTCAACAGCGTCCTGCACCCCTGGGGCATCCGCGTGACCCGGTCCGTGACGATCGAGCGGCGCCCCGGCGGCGGCGTGATCCGGCGCGACAGCGGGTGGCAGGCGTTCACCCCCGGGCTGTTCGACTACCGGTACTTCGACGAGGGCGTCGGCGACGTCGTCGTCGCCCCGTACCGGTTCGACGCCGGCGTGTTCCGCGGCCTGTTCGACGTCCGCACCATCCGGCCCGCGCCCGGTGCACCCGTCTCGCACGCCGGCGCGACCCTGGTCCCGTACTACTTCGACGCCTCGGTGGCGCTCGAGGGCGTGCCCGGCCGGACCGCTGCGACCGGGGTGCTGGGCTACCTGCAGACCACCCCGAACGGCTCCCCCGCACCGGCGGCGGCGCTGCAGGAGCTCCTCGAGACCCAGGGGCCGGTCGGCGGACCGATCGACGCGTGGCTCGACCTGGGCGGCAGCGGCCTGCCGTTCCGGGCGCAGCGGATCGAGGTCGGGCTGGCGATGGACGGGGCGGACCCCCTGTTCGTCGCGACCGTCCGGGGCGTCCCCTCCCTGCCGACGACCGGCGCGTGGTCGGTCGTCGTCCGCCCGGTCGCCAGCGTGCCGCCGGGCGGGGGTGAGGCCGAACCGGTCGCGGAGAGCCGCGGCGTGCCTCTGGTCCGCCGGTACCCCGTGCAGTACCTGGCCGGGGACCGCACGGTGCACACCGCACCGCCGCTGGCCGGGACCCCGGGCGACTACCGCCTGGCCGACGCCGCCGACCTGCTCACGCCCGCCGCACCCGCGCGCGAGTACGGGCTGCTGCAGAGCACCCCCACGCACGCGTTCCTGTTCCCGCGCCCGTTCGTGGCCACCGGGTCCGGACCGAAGGTGCAGAGCGGGACCCGCCCGGCGCTGGCCGACATCTTCGCCCGGTCGACGTCCAAGGGCGCCTACCCGCCACCGCAGAACACCATCGAGCTGGCTCCCGGGTCTCGGCACCTCGACGTCACCCCCGGCGGCGCGCTCGCCCTGTCCGCACCGGTCACGGTGGTCGGGCACCCCACGCCGCTGCGTCTGGGCGGCACCACCGGGCACGGGACCACGCTCTTCTACGACACCGCGACGCTGCGCCTGGACCTGCGCGCCGACCGGTGGGAGGCGGAGTTCACCGGACTGCGGCTCTGGTCGGACATCGCCGGCCTGGAGCAGATCACCGGCACCGAGATGCGTGTCGTCGGCTCGACGGACCAGCGCCCGCAGATCGCGGAGATGACGTCGCTGCTGCTGCCCGAGATCGAGGAGATCCTGCGCTACATCCCCATCTTCGGCAGCCGGGGGTCGCAGGGGCCGGTCGACCTGGGCGCCACGAACGCCAAGCACGAGCTCAAGGTCGACGTCTCGGCCAAGAGCACGGTCCCGCCCACCCAGGCGGTGTTCCCGGCGGGCAGCGGCGTCAAGCTCACGCTGTCGGTCAAGCAGAGCACCGGGATCGACCTGGCCACCGGTGGCGCCAAGGCGTCCGCGGCGTTCGGCGCGGAGCTCGAGGGCAAGGTGCCGCTGTTCTCCGTCGGGGCCGCCGCCGCGTTCCTCACCGTCAGCGGCGAGGTGACGTTCAGCCTCACGTCCGTCTCCGGGACGGTGACCGCGGAGAAGCTCGACCTGCTCGCGTTCGTCGGCATCGGCGTCGAGGGCAAGATCGGCCCGTTCAAGGCCTACGCGTTCCTGGGCGTCGGGTTCGTCCTGGAGTACGACGCCCTGACCAGCACCACCAAGTACGGCGGCCTGGTGGCGCTCGAGGCCGGCGTCGACCTGGTGATCGTCAAGGTCAAGGTGCGTGCCGAGCTCAAGGGCCTGGTCTACGACGACGCGGGCACCACCAAGTGCGACTACGCCGGCTCGGTCAAGGTCCAGGTGGACCTGTTCCTCATCTTCTCGATCAGTGCGACCTACCAGGTCACCGACACCGCGACACTCTAGGGAGCACGTCATGGCCACGCCGAACAAGCTCACGCTGGTGCCCTACCTGCAGCACTGGGACCCCGCGGCACGCACGCTGGGGATCCGTCTGCTGGTCGTCCCGACCGGCAACCCGCTCGAGCCGCTGGCACCCGGGGCACCCGCGTTCGCGGACGCGTCGCTCGCCTTCGCGGTGTCGGTCAGCGACACGGTCGACGCGCTGCCGCAGCGCACGGTCGTCGACCAGACGAGCACGCTGCCCGACCCGGCCGCCGGCCCCGCGACGATCGGCCACCCGGACGCACGCGCCATCCTGGCCGCGATCCAGGAGGCGCTCGAGATCCCCGACGGCCCCGCCGCCGACACGTTCGCGCCGCAGGACCGCGACCTGAGCGTGCAGGTGCGCAAGTACCTGCCGCGCAGCTACCGCCACGCCCTGCCGTTCGTCCGCCCGCGCACCTCGCTCGCCGTCGTCGACGACAGCTACCACTGCCTCATGGCCTGCCCGCCCGACGTCGTGCCGCCGGCACCGCCCACCGTGATCGGCTGGGGCGAGGCGCTCGCGTTCGCCATGCGCCGCCCGCGCCTGGCCGAGGCGCTCGGCCTGGTGGTCCCGCTCACCGTGCCGCTCGACGCGGCACCACGCCTCGAGCACGGCGGGTGGTTGTGGGTGGACCTGGCCCCCGCCGGCGACTACGCCGCGCAGGCCGCGACACCCGGGTTCGTGCGGTCGTTCGCCACCCGCGTGCCCGAGCTGCCGGTGGCCGCATCGCGCCCGGTGTTCACCCCTGTCGTGTTCCCGGTGTCCGACGACGCGACCGCGGCCGCGACGCTCGGGAGCTTCGACAAGGTCTTCGTCGAGGCGGTCCGGTTCGACGACGGCTTCTCCCAGGTGGTGCACGCCCGGCAGCCGGTGAGCGCCGACGTGCTCGACGAGGACGGCACGGGTGCACGCATCGCGCGCGACGTGGGCGTCCAGCTGGGCTGGGACGACGAGGACGTCCTCGAGGGGCAGAACCGCGCGCTCGGTGCGCCGCCCGACGGCGAGGACCCCGTCCTGGCCCCCCGCGGGGTCCTGGGCTACCGGGTCGACGTGCGGCCCGAGGGCGGCGGCGCGTGGACCTCGCTGTCGCGCGTGAGCGCCGGGCTGGACGTCGGCGTCGACCTCGGCGTGGCCGTCGAGGAGCGCTGGACGGAGGTCGCGCCGACGGCCCACAGCGGGCAGCTGTGGCTGCCCGCCTGGTTCGCCGCCTGGCGGGGCCGCTCGCTGGTCGTCGAGACCGTCGACGACCAGCGCCTCATGGACGTGCCTCCGGGCCGACCCGAACCGGACGTCCCCGTCGACGCCGACGCCGTCCCGCTGCGCTACGGGCAGCGCTACGAGTTCCGGGTGCGGCTGGCGGACACCACCGGCGGTGGCCCGGCCGTGTCCGACGACCCGGTCCGCACGGGCGAGGCCCCGACCGCGCTGCTGCACGTGCGCCGGCACCGGGCGCCGGGCCGTGTCGAGGTCGACGCCGTGACCGCTCCCGCGGACGGGCGCACCACGACGGTGACCGTGCGCCGGCCCCGGATCGGCTACCCCGAGGCCGTCTTCGCGGCCGGTGAGCCCGCACGTGCGTCGCTGCTCGCCCAGATCGCCGCCAACGACGCGGGAGCCGCGGCCGACGCGCACGCGCCGACGATCCACGACCCCGACGCCACGGTGCTCGAGGTCCGCGTGCTGGTGCGGCCGCCGCGGTTCGACCCGCAGGGCGACGACGACGGCATGGTGGAGTGGTACCGGACCACCCGGGCGTTCCCGGCGGACCCGACCGCGCCGGTCGACGTCGCGCTCGAGTGGCGCGACGCGGCCGACTACGGCGACCTCGACCTCACGCCCCAGACCGGTGCGGACGGCACGGTCACCGGGCCGGTGCTCGTGCCGACCGCGCGCGACGTGCGCCTGGAGATCCGCGCGCTCGGCCGCGCCGACCTCACCTACTTCGGCAGCGACGCCGCGCGCGTCGGGCTCGTCGAGACCGTGGACCTGCACGCCGTCGCGACGCTCGCGGCCGAGGCGGACGTCCTGCGCCCGCTGCCGCCGTCCGACGCCGTGCGCTCGGTGTTCCTGCGCCCCGACCCCGACGGGCAGGCCGCGGCCGTGCGGACCGTCGTCGCCCAGAACGAGCCGTCGCCCGCGCTGCTGGCGCGACTGGCCTCCGCGCTGGACCTGGTGGCGCAGGGTCCCCTCCTGCTGGGCCGGGCCGGTGAGCGCGTCGCGCTGGCGTGCGCCGGGCTCACCCACCACGCCGCGCCCGACGCGTCGAGCCTCGAGCTGACCGAACCGGCCGAGCTGGCCGGCCAGTGGCTCACGGCCGTGCAGGTGGTGCTGGACCGGGACTGGACCTGGCGCGGCGCCGGCTCCCCGACCCTCGTCGTGACCCGCACGGTGACCCTGCCCGACGCCGTCGGCTCGCCCGTGGAGCAGAGCGTCGTCGGCAGCGTCGAGCTGATGGGCTCGGTGAACACGCAGGCGATCGTCCACCCCGACCGGTCGCACACCCGGATGATCCTGATCGACGCCCTCCCTGCGCGCCTCGGTCCCGACGGGCTGCCGTACGAGCTGGCGGTCACGTACCGCGCGACGCTGCACCTCGAGGGTGGTGGCACGGTCGAGCAGGTCACCGACACGCGGCTGCCGATCGTGACCCCGCCGACGCAGGTCCCGCGGGTCGTCGCCGCCGGCATCTCGCTGACCCCCTACGGGCACGACGACGACTACGCGCACACGGACTCGCGCACCAAGCGGCTCTGGCTGGAGCTGGCCGAGCCGCTGCGGGACCCGCGCGACGCGTACTTCGTCCGCGCCATGACGAGCACCCCCGACCCGATGCTGCTGCCCGGCACCGTTCCCGTCGCCGACCCCGTGGTCCTGCCGGGCACCCCGCTGGACCCCGAGCTCGCGCGCGTCATCACGCCCGGGCAGGTGCAGGACCTGGCCGGCCTGGCGACGATGCAGCGCCTCGAGCCGAGTGCCAGCAGCGACCGGCACTTCCTGGTGCCGCTGCCGCCGGACATGGACGCCGGCTCCCCCGAGCTCTTCGCGTTCTTCACGTACGAGATCCGCGTGGGGCACGACCGTGGACCGGCGCACGACCCGCTGTGGTCCACCGCGCAGGGCCGGTTCGGGGAGTCCCTCGTGCTCGAGGGCGTGCAGCACCCCGCCCCGGAGCTCCCGTGCTCGGTCGCCGCGACGTCCGACGGCGCCATCCGCGCCCGCGCGCCCTACGCCACGCCGTACGTCGGGCTGCGCCGGGTGCTCCCGGTGCAGCCGAGGACCGAGCTCTGGATGGTCCTGTACGCCCGGGTGGTGCAGGCGGACGCGAGCGTGCGCCGCAACATCCAGCTGGACCTGCGCCGGCTGCGCGTGCCGCGCGAGCACGTGCACGTCGGCACCTCGCCGCTCGCGGTGGAGGGCGAGACCGCCTGGTCGGGAGACGAGGTCAGGACCGCCCTGGATGCCGCGGGCCTGCCGCTCGACCTGCCCCTCAGCGCGCTCGCGATCGAGGTGCTGCCCGAGCCGAACGGCGCGTTCGCCGACCCGCTGGGCGGCGACCTCGGCCAGGTCCGGATCCTGCGCACGTCGCCGCTGACGGCGGTCCCGCGCGACTGCTGCTGGTGAGTCGGGACGCGGATCAGCGGGCCGAGACGCTGCCGTCTGCCGCCCACACCAGCTCACGGGTGTGCAGCGCGCGGTAGGTGTACAGCTCGTCCCACGCATGCAGCACGAGGACGTCGCCGTGGTCCGTCGAGACCACGTCCTGGCCACCGGGCCCGCGCAGCGCGCCGTCGGACGCCGGGGTGCTCAGCACGGGCTCCGCCTGCTTGGTGTACGGCCCGAGGAGCGTGGACGAGCGGGCCGCGCCGATCGCGTAGTCGTCACCGCCGTAGTCGTTCGCGGAGTACAGGAGCACGTACTCGTCGTCGTGACGCACGAGCACCGGCGCCTCGACCACGCTGCCCTCCCACGGCTGGTCCTGCCGGACGAGCTGCGTCGGCGCGCCGGTCAGGGACAGCCCGTCCGCGGACAGCGGGGCGATCTCGATCCACGTGTCCTGGCTGCAGCAGTTGCCGTCGGTCTTCCACAGCAGGTACCGCGTGCCGTCGTCGTCCGTGAACGTGCTCGGGTCGATCGCGCCGCCCGCGTCCAGCGGGCACACCAGCGGCTGGTCGCCGGCCGGCGTGTAGGTGCCGTCGGCCGTGGGGCTCGTCGCGACCCCGATGCACTGGCGCCCGGAGGCGGTGTGCTCGGCGGTCACGTACATGACCCAGGTCCCGTCCGGCCGCGCGGAGACGTCGGGCGCCCAGGTGCGGCCCGGTGACGCCCACGCCGGCAGGGCGGGCAGAGCGTCGCGGCGCTCGACCGTCCAGCTGTGCAGGTCGGGCGACGTGGCCACCCGCACGTTCAGGCCGTTCATCCCCGTCGCGAACGCCACCCAGCCGTCGTCGACCGCGACGACGTCCGGGTCCGGGAAGTCCTCGTCGAGAACCGGCACCTCCGTGCGCGGCGGCGGCGTCGACGAGGGGGCCGCCTCCGGCGAGCCGCACGCCGCGAGCGCGCCGAACGCCGCACGCGAGCACGAGGCAGACCAGCGCCCGCGGAGTCCTCACCCCTTGACCGCCGCACCCGTGACCGAGCCGACGATCTGCCGCTGCGCGACCGCGAACACCGCGAGCACGGGCACCGAGGCGACGACGGCTCCGGCCATGACGATCGCGAAGTGCGTCCGGTACGCGCCCTGGAGCATCGACAGGCCGGGTTGCAGCGTCATGTGCTCGGGCGAGAGCAGCACGTAGACCGGCCAGAGGAAGTCGTTCCAGTTGTTGAGGAACGACAGGACCGCGAGCGTCGCCAGCGCGGGCCGGGCCAGGGGCAGGACGACCTGCAGGAAGATGCGCAGGTCACCGGCGCCGTCGATGCGGGCGGCCTCCTCGATCTCCACCGGCAGCCCGACGAAGAACTGGCGCAGGAAGAAGATGCCGAACGCCCCCGCAGCGCCGGGCACGGTGATGGCCAGCAACGTGTCCAGCCAGCCGAGGTTCTGCACGATCACGTAGTTGGGGATCAGGAACACGACCGGCGGCACCAGCAGCGTCGAGATGATGAGGGCGAAGACGACCTTCTTGCCGGCGAACTCCATCCGCGCCAGGGCGTAGGCCCCCATCGAGGCGGTCACGAGGATGAGGACGGTCTGGATCGCGGCGGCGGCGAACGAGTTCCACAGCCACAGCAGGATCGGCTGCTGGCCGCCGGCGAGCGTGCGGTACGCGTCCAGGGAGAACGGGCTGGGCAGCGAGTACGGGTTGCGGATGGCGTCCGCGTCGGTCTTGAACGACGTGATCACCATCCAGACCAGAGGCAGGACGACGATCAGCGCGAGCACGACGAGCATCGCGTACAGGACCACCTTCGCGGTGCTCCGGCGCCCGGAGCCCGGTCGCGACGCGGCCCGGGGGAGGGTGGCGGCCAGCTGGGTCATCGGGTGCTTCCCTTCTCGACGCGCTCCCGCTGCACACGGAAGTTCACGATGCTGATGACCGCGAGGAAGGCGAACAGCACGTAGCTCATGGCCGCGGCGGGCGCCATGTTGTTCTGGGACAGCCCCTGGTCGGCGATGTACATGATCACGGTGCGCGTCGCGTTGCCCGGCCCGCCGGTGGTGAGCAGGTAGGCCTGCCCGAACATGTTGGCGGAGGCCAGGACGGTCGTCGTGGTGATGAACAGCATCACCGGCCGCAGCCCGGGCAGGGTGACGTGCAGGAACGAGCGGACGGCACCGGCGCCGTCGAGCGCGGCGGCCTCGTACAGCTCGGCGTTGATGCCCTTGAGCCCGGCCAGGAAGATCACGGTGTTCAGGCCCGCGGTCCACCAGACCGTGACGCCGACCAGCGACACCCACACCCAGGGCACGTCGACGGTCCACGGGATGTTGCCCCGGATGCCGACGCTGTCCAGCAGGTGGTTGAGGATGCCGGACTGGGTGTCCAGCACGTAGCCCCAGATGAGCCCGACCACGGCGACGCCCAGGACGTACGGCGCGAAGAACACCGTGCGGAACACGCCCGAGGCGCGGATCTTCTGGTTGAGCAGGACGGCCACGAACAGCGGGACGACGACGAGGAACGGGACGCTCGCCACGACGAAGATCCCGGTGGCCCGCATGGACTGCCAGAAGTCGCCGGAGGTGATGGAGCCGGGCGTGAAGAGGTCGACGTAGTTGCGCAGGCCGACGAAGCTCTGGCCGTCCCGGAACGGGCTCCAGTCGGTGAAGCTCATCCAGAGGCCGAAGACGGCCGGCACCAGCACGAACCCGGTGAACAGCGCCAGGAACGGCGCGAGGAACAGGTAGGCCGTCACGGTCCGACGGCGGCGGCGCCGAGCGGCCCCGGCGGCGCGCGGACCGCTCCCCGCAGCGCCGGTGCGCTGCGGGGAGGCGGACACTGCGGGCGCCAGGTCAGTCACCGTACTTGGCCTGGTTCTGCTCGAGGATCTTGTCGGCCTTCGCCTTCGCGTCGTCGAGCGCGTCCTGCGGGCTCTTCTTGCCGGTGAGCGCCTCGTTGATCGCGGTGGTGATCAGCGCGTTCGCCTCGTTGATGCCCGGTGCCACCGTCTCGTAGTGCGCGTACGGCAGCTCGTCGATGAACGGCTGGAGGTTCGGGTACGTCGCCACGAGCGACGGGTCGTCGCGCACGGTGTTGGCGGCCGGCAGCTCACCGGTCTCGGCCCAGCCCGCGGAGTTGTCGTTCATCCACTTGACGAACGTCGCGGCCGCGGCCGTCTTGTTGGAGTCCTGGCCCTTGTTGGCCGGGAACACCCAGTGCGTCGAGCTCGACCAGACGGCCTTCTCGTCGCCGATCTGGGGCACGGGCGCGGCGGTCCAGTCGAGGCCGTCGAACGCGGTGTTGGTCGTCTGCCACACGCCGTTCCAGTTGAACGCGGTCTGACCGGCCAGCAGCGCCTTGATGTTCCCGTCCTGCGCGACGTCCGCAGGGCTGTACCCGTCGTCGATGAGGCTGCGCATCCAGGTCAGCGCCTGCACGCCCGCGTCGGAGTTGAACGTGGCCTCGGTGACGTCGTCGTTGTAGAGCTCCCCGCCGAACTGCCACAGCAGGCTCTCGAACTCGAACGTGCCGGTGAAGACGTAGCCGTCCACCCACTCGCCCTGCACACCGGCCGCCTTGAGCGCCTGCAGCGCGGCCTCGTACGACGCCTTGTCGGTCGGGATGTCGGTGACGCCGCCCTGGGCCAGCACGGTCTTGTTCACGTAGAGCCCGAGCGGGGTGACGCTCCACGGCACCGCGTACTGGGCGTCCTGGTAGCTGCCCTTGTCGAACACCCCGGGCGGGAAGTCGTCTGCCGAGTAGTCCAGCGAGGAGACGATGTCGTCCGCCTGCAGCAGCAGGTTCTGCGCCGCGTAGGTGGCCAGGTCGTCCCCGTGCAGGACGGCGACGTCCGGACCCTTGCCGGCCTTGATGGCCAGCGGCATCTTGGCCGCGATGTCGCCCCACTCCTGCGGCACGGCCTTGACGGTGATGTTGTCGTGCTCGGAGTTGAACTTGTCGATGAGCTGCGGGACGAGCGTCGGTGCGGCTCCACCGGTCCAGCCGTGCCAGAACGTGATGTCGACGGCCGGACCGTCGTACGTCCCGCCGTCGCCGACCCCGCTGCCGCCACCGGCGCCCGCGTCGGTCCCCGACCCTGATCCGGAGCACCCGGCCAGTGCCAGGCCGACGGCCGCCACCACGACGGCGCTCAGTCCTCGGACTGATGACTTCCTCATGCGAACTCTCCCTTGAGTCGAGGTGCGGGCGATGCCCCCGGCACTCCCGCCGGCGCCTTCGCCATCGTGCACTTTGCCGAATTTACAGCGCTAGAATTCGACGGTCAAGAGCAGCACCACAACGCGGCCAGCACCGCCCGCTAGGGTGTGGCCGGTCGGCGCTGCACCGACACGGGCGAGACCAGCGGGAGGTGCGATGGGCCGGGTACGGCTCCAGGACGTCGCCGAGCGCGCCGGCGTGTCGATGAAGACGGTGTCCAACGTCGTACGCGACGCGCCGCACGTGTCCGAGCGGATGCGCGAGCGGGTGCAGAAGGCCATCGACGAGCTGGGCTACCAGCCGAACATGCTCGGCCGGCGGCTGGCCACGGGCCGCACCGGCCTGCTCGCCCTGGCGTTCGCGGACGTCGGGCTGCCCTACTTCGCGGAGCTGTCCCGCGTGGTCTCCCGGCTCGCCCTGGAGCACGGGTACCGGGTGCTGCTCCAGGAGACCGAGGGCACGCTCGACGGCGAGCGGTCCCTCGTGGCCAGCTCGGAGTCGGGGCTGGTGGACGGTGTGCTGTTCCAGCCCAGCGTGATGAGCTCCGCCGAGATCGCCCGGCACCGCTCGGAGCTGCCGATCGTGCTGCTCGGCGAGACCGCGGCCCCGCTCACCCTGGACCGGGTGATGATCGACAACGTCGCCGCAGCCCGGGAGGCCACGCAGCACGTGCTCGCGGCCGGACGGCGGCGCGTCGCGTTCGTGGGCCACGAGCGGTCCGGCCTCACAGAGACGTCCCGGCAGCGCATCGCGGGGTACCAGCAGGCGCTCGAGGAGGCAGGCCTGCGGCCCGACCCGGGCCTGCTGATCGCCTCCGACGAGATCAGCGCGGCCGGGTCCGTGCGCGCCGTGGGGGCGGCCCTGGACGCCGGCCTGCAGGTCGACGCGCTCGTCTGCCGGGACGACCTCGCGGCGATCGGGGCGCTTCGCGCGCTGCGCGAGCGCGGGGTGGAGGTGCCGGGCGACGTCGCGGTGACGGGCTGGGACGACATCCGGCTCAGCGCGGTCACGTTCCCGAGCCTGACCACCGTCTCCCCGGACCTCGAGGCGCTCGCCGAGCGGGCGATCACCCTGCTGCTCGAGCGCGTCAACGGGTTCGACGGCATGGGGCGCCACGAGGTGGTCCCGCACGCGCTCGTCGTCCGGGAGAGCACTCCGAGCATCGCGGACTAGGATTTACAGCGCTGCAAAGTTGCGTCATGCTGGCGCCATGATCGACGACGACCACGCGCGCCCCGTCGCGAGCGACCAGGACGGCAGCCACCCCCGGCCCCAGCTGCTGCGCAGCCACTGGAGCGACCTGTCCGGCCCCTGGCGCTTCACGTTCGACGACGAGGACCGCGGCCTGCGCGAGCGCTGGTGGCTCCACTGGCCGGCCGCCGACACCCAGATCGTCGTGCCCTACCCGCCGGAGTCGCAGGCGTCCGGCGTCGCCGACACCGGCTACCACCACGTGGCCTGGTACCGCCGCACGCTCAGCACCGACGACCTCGCGGCCGCAGGTCCCGACGGCCGGCTGATGCTCCACTTCGGCGCGGTCGACTTCCGCTGCCGCGTGTGGGTGGACGGTCAGCTGGTCGGCACGCACGAGGGTGGGCACTCCCCGTTCTCGTTCGACATCACCGACGCGCTGGACGGCGACGAGCACACGGTCGTGGTCCGCACGCAGGACGACCCGCACGACGTCTCGCAGCCCCGCGGCAAGCAGGACTGGCGCGAGCAGCCGCACGTCATCTGGTACCACCGCACCAGCGGCATCTGGCAGCCCGTCTGGCTCGAGCGCGTGCCGGACGTGGCCGTCGAGTCGGTGCACTGGACCGTCGACCCCCCGGCCGCCACCGTGACGGCGCACCTGCGGCTCACGGCAGCCCCCGGCGCCCCCGTCCCGGTGCGCGTCGCGCTCGCCCACGGCGACGCCCGGCTGGCGACGGCCAGCACGACCGCGGCCGACGCGGAGGTGACGGTGGTGCTCAGCGTCCCGGCGCTCACCAACGGCCAGGCCTACGAGGAGCTGCTGTGGTCGCCCGAGCACCCCCGGCTCGTCGACGCGACGCTCGACGTGGGCGACGACCGCGTCTCGTCGTACCTCGGCATCCGGACCGCGGAGGTGGGCGACCAGCGGTTCCTGCTCAACGGGCGGCCGTACTACGTGCGCTCGGTGCTCAACCAGGGCTACTGGCCGCAGTCGCACCTGGCGGCGCCGTCCGTCGACGCCCTGCGCGCCGAGGCTCAGCTGATCAAGGACCTCGGGTTCAACGCGACGCGCGTGCACCAGAAGTTCGAGGACCCGCGCTTCCTGTTCTGGGCGGACCGCCTGGGTCTGCTCGTCTGGGGCGAGGCGCCGGCGAGCTTCTCCTACTCCCCCGTCTCGGTGGAGCACATGGTGCGCGAGTGGCTCACGATCGTCCGTCGTGACTTCTCGCACCCGAGCATCGTCACGTGGGTCCCGCTCAACGAGAGCTGGGGCGTGCAGCACATCGCGCACGACCCGCGCATGCAGCACTACGCGCGCGCGCTGGTGGACCTGACCAAGGCCCTGGACCCCACCCGGCCGGTCGTGTCGAACGACGGCTGGGAGCAGGTGGACACCGACATCGTCGCCATCCACGACTACACCGCCGACCCCGAGGTCGTGTCCCGGCGCTACCGGGACCGGCCGGCCGTCGACGCCATGGTCCGCGGGATCGGTCCGGCCGGACGGCGGCTCGTGCTCAGCGGAGACGTCGCGGACGCCCCCGTGATGCTCACCGAGTTCGGCGGCATCTCCTACGACGTCGACGCCGTCGACGAGTCCTGGGGCTACTCGGCCGCCGCCGGACCGCAGGACCTGGCCGCACGGCTGACCGGCCTCCTGGACGCGGTGCACGCGAGCGAGGCGCTGGCCGGCTTCTGCTACACCCAGCTGGCCGACACGCTGCAGGAGACCAACGGCCTCGTCACGGCCGACCGGGTGCCCAAGCTGCCCGTCGAGCAGCTGCGCGCGATCATGACCGGACCGCGAGGCCGCTGACCTGCCGGGTGGTCAGTACCGGCTCTGCCCGCGGTCGGTGTCGAAGATCGCGCGGCAGTCCGGGCACTCGCCGCCGTCCGGACCGTCGTCCTCGGGAAAGCGCCTGGTCGGCGTGACGAACCTGCCGCACACGCTCATGCCGTCCCGGAAGAAGTGCTGGCGCCGGTCGTTCCTCGACAGCCGCAGCCATCCTTCGGCACTCACCGTCAACATCGGGGCCTCCTGTCCCGGGCTCGCGCCCAGATCCAGTCTTCGCCACCCGAGGCGCGGTCCTGCGTGACCAAAGGCCCGTCCGGGAGGCCCGATCGCAGGACCGACGACAACGGCCCCGGTGCTGCGTCGCGACTCTCGTCGCGCGCCGCACCGGGGCCGCATGTCCGTCAGCACCTGATGGCCTTCGCCCACCGCGCCCGCTTGTCCTTGTTGCGCGCGGCTTGAACCGCCCCCAGCGCCATTGGGGGCTGTCGAAGATCAGCCACCCGGACCATGGCCGTCTGCCACTCTCGTAGCGGCGCGTTCCACATCCGGGCCGATCCTTCGCGGTGGGATGCTGACACCACCGCGCAGACCGGGAGATCCAAGGGAAGACACTACACGCATCCTGGTCCGTTGTCCAGATCGCCGGAGGGCGGAGAATGCCCATGGCTCTGCGTGGGTGCCCGGTGGGAGGGTGAGCGAGTCCGTCCGACACGCTCGAAGGAGACCGTCATGGCGACCCACCTCAATCCCTACCTGAGCTTCCGCGACGACGCCCGCACGGCGATGGAGTTCTACCGGACGGTGCTCGGCGGCGACCTCACGCTGAGCACGTTCGCGGAGTTCCACGCGAGCGACGACCCCGCGGAGGCGGACAAGATCATGCACGGGCAGCTGGTCTCGCCCGGCGGCCTCGTCCTCATGGGCGCGGACACGCCGAACTCGATGGCGCTGGCCACCCAGAGCAACGTCTCCGTGTCGCTCAGCGGCCAGGACGTGGCAGAGCTGCAGGGCTACTGGGACGGGCTGGCCGAGGGCGGGACCGTCCTGCAGCCGTTCGCCGCGGCACCGTGGGGCGCCATGTTCGGGATGCTCACGGACAAGTTCGGCACCACGTGGCTGGTCAACGCCGGCCCGGAGATGTCCTGACGTCTGCGCGGGTCGTCACGCGGGACGCGCAGTAGCGTGCCCGCGTGACGTTCCTGCAGCCCCACGACCGCGTCCTGCTCACCGGCGACTCCGTCACCGACTGGGGCCGCGACCGCTCCGACCCCGCGAGCCTCGGGCACGGCTACGCCGGGATCGTCGCGGCGCTCGCCGGCGCCCGCCGCCCGGACCTCGACCTGACGTTCCTCAACCGCGGCGTCGGCGGGGACACGTCCGCGATGCTGCGTGCGCGGTGGCACGACGACGCCGTCGCGCTCCGCCCGACGGTGGTCTCGGTCCTCATCGGCATCAACGACACGTGGCGGCGCTACGACGGCGGCAGCCCCACCTCGACGGAGGCCTACGCGGACAACCTGCGCGCGATCGCCGCGACGTGCGACCGACTGGTGCTCGTCGAGCCGTTCGTGGTCCCCGTGTCCACGGACCAGTGGACGTGGCGCGAGGACCTGGACCCGCGCATCGCCGTGGTGCGCCGGGTGGCGGCGGAGCACGACGCGGTGCTCGTCCCGGCCGACGGCCTCTTCGCCGCCGCGGCCGCGCGCACCACCCCGCAGCGGTGGGCCTTCGACGGCGTCCACCCGACCCCGGCGGGCCACGGGCTGCTGGCGGAGGCCTGGCTGTCGGCGGTCGGCCTGGCCTGAGGCGTCCGCCTGGTGAGGACCCTTTGCACGCCCCCGGCGTTGGGGCTAGCGTCGAGGCCGACTGCGGTCCGACGCCCCTGCGGACGGCAGGGTGACGGACAACCGACCGAACGGTCCCGGAGGACGAAGCGATGCGCGTGCACACTGCCGCCCCCGCCGTCCTCGGGCACGCCCGCGTGGCCGTGCCCTGTTGTCGCTGTCTGTAGAGCGCTGGCTGTTCCGCCGCGCGAGCACCCCCGCACCGGGGGCCGGCTCCCGCGCCAGCGCTCGCCCCACCGGCCCGGGCACCCGCTGCTCCGCGCCCCTCAGCTCCGCTAGTCCCCACCAGCTGTCGGCCGGCCGGCAGCTCGACCGAAGAGGAACCATGGCACGCATCTACGACGACGCGACGGCGCTCATCGGCAACACCCCGCTCGTCCGCATCAACAAGATCACCGACGGCGCCCCCGCCACGGTCGTCGGCAAGCTCGAGTTCTACAACCCGGCCAACTCGGTGAAGGACCGCATCGGCGTCGCGATCATCAACGCGGCCGAGGCGTCCGGCGCCCTCAAGCCCGGCGGCACGATCGTCGAGGCCACGAGCGGCAACACGGGGATCGCGCTGGCGTTCGTCGGTGCGGCTCGCGGCTACGACGTCGTCCTGACGATGCCCGAGACGATGTCGAAGGAGCGCAAGATGCTGCTGCGCGCGTTCGGCGCCGAGCTCATCCTCACGCCGGGCTCCGAGGGCATGAAGGGCGCCGTCAACCGGGCCGACGAGATCGTCGCGGAGCGCGAGGGCGCCATCCTGGCCCGGCAGTTCGCCAACGAGGCCAACCCGGAGATCCACCGCACCACCACCGCCGAGGAGATCTGGGCGGACACGGACGGCGAGATCGACATCCTCGTCGCGGGCATCGGCACCGGCGGCACCATCACGGGCGTGGGCCAGGTGCTCAAGTCCCGCAAGCCCGGCGTGCAGGTCGTCGGCGTGGAGCCCGCCGAGTCGCCCATCCTCAACGGCGGCGCCCCCGGCCCGCACAAGATCCAGGGCATCGGCGCCAACTTCGTGCCCGAGATCCTCGACACCTCGATCTACGACGAGATCATCGACGTGGACGCCGAGACGGCCGTCAAGGTCGCGCGCCGCGCCGCCGCCGAGGAGGGCCTGCTGGTCGGCATCTCGTCCGGTGCCGCCCTGCACGCCGCCACGCTCCTGGCCCAGCGCCCGGAGAACGCCGGCAAGCTGATCGTCGCGATCATCCCGTCGTTCGGCGAGCGCTACCTGTCGACCGTGCTGTACGCGGACCTGGCCGACTGACCGTCCGCACCGCACCTCCACCCCACCGACAGGACGAAGGCACCGTGCCCGACCACCCGCACCTGCTCGCCACGCTCAAGGAAGACCTCGAGGCTGCCCGGCACCGCGACCCCGCGGCCCGCTCGCTCGCCGAGGTCGCCCTGGGCTACCCGGGCGTGCACGCCGTGTGGGTGTACCGGTTGGCGCACCGGATGTGGCACCGGCCCGGGCTGCGGCTGCCCGCGCGACTGCTCTCGCAGCTCGCGCGGGCAGTCACCGGCATCGAGATCCACCCCGGGGCACGCCTCGGGCGCCGGCTGTTCATCGACCACGGCATGGGCGTCGTCATCGGGGAGACCGCCGAGGTCGGCGACGACGTCGTCCTGTTCCACGGCTCCACGCTGGGCGGCAAGACCATGCGGCACGGCAAGCGGCACCCGACGCTCGGCGACCACGTGGTGGTCGGCGCCGGGGCCAAGGTGCTGGGGCCGGTCTGGATCGGAGAGGGCGCCCAGATCGGCGCCAACGCGGTGGTCATCCACGACGTGCCGCCGGGCGCGATCGCGGTCGGCGTCCCGGCGACGATCCGCCAGCGCCCGGCGGCGACCCCCTTCGACGTCGAGATCGACGACCCCGCGATCTACATCTGACACGACGCGAATCAGAAGAACCCGGTCGATCGTCGGCCGGGTTCTTCTGATTCCTGCGGGCGGCGCCGGTCGATTGTTCTAGTTGTCGTCTAACAACTAGGGTCGGGGGGTGCTCTTGCGCATCGACCCGTCCTCCCCCGACCCGCTGTTCACCCAGCTGGCCGGGCAGGTGCGTGCCGCGGTCGCGCGGGGCGAGCTCGTCGACGGCGAGCGGCTGCCGGGCGCCCGCGAGCTCGCGGCGTCGCTCGACATCAACCTGCACACGGTCCTGCGCGCCTACCAGGAGCTGCGCGACGAGGGGCTCATCGAGCTCCGGCGCGGACGCGGGGCCGTCGTCACGGTCGCCGCGCAGGACAACGCCGAGCTGCACGCCGCGATCGAGACGCTCGTGCGTGTCGCGCGGTCGCTGGGGATCGCCCCGGCGACCACCACCGCCCTGGTCAAGGAGGCCCTCAGGTGACCCGTGTCCCGTACCGCGCGCTGACCACGGTGCTGACCCTCGTCGTCCCCGTGGCGCTCGTGGGCGCCATGTTCGTGGTCGCGCACGCGTGGTCCGACCAGCTCCCGGACCCCGTGGCGGTGCACTTCGGTACCGACGGACCCGACGGCTTCTCGTCGCTGGACGGTGCGCTGTGGCTCCCCGCGGGGATCGCCCTGGCCGTGGCGGTGCTCGCGTGGGCGCTCGCGTTCTTCTGGGGCCGCTCAGCGGCCACCCGGCGCTCCGCGGCCGGTCTCGCCCTGGGCCTCACCGTGTTCCTGGTCAGCCTGACCCTGGGCATCCTGCACCTGCAGCGCGGCCTCACCGACGCGACGCAGACCGGTGCCGTCGGACCGGCCATGGTCCTGTCCTTCGTGCTCGGCCTCGGCGTGGGCGCCGCGGTGGTGCCGCTGGTGCCCGGCGACGCCCCGCAGCCCACCACGGCGCCGGTCCCGACGTCCGCGACCGTGCTCGAGCTGGGCGCCCACGAGTCGGCGACCTGGGTGACGCGGGCACGCAGCCGGGTCGCGCTGGTGGCCGGTGGCAGCGCGGTGGTCGTGGTCGCCGCGGTCGGTCTGCTCCTGTCCGCGCCCTTCGTCCTCGTCCCGGCGCTCGTCGTCGCGGCCGCGGTGCTGTCCACCGCCTGGTTCGTCGTGACCGTCGACCGGACCGGCCTGACCGTCCGGTCGGCCCTGGGGTGGCCCCGCACGAGCATCCCGCTCGACGAGGTGCTGCACGCCGAGGCCACCACGGTCTCCCCGTTCCGCGAGTTCGGCGGCTGGGGGTACCGCGTGGGCCGCGGCGGGCGCATCGGCGTCGTGCTGCGCGCCGGCGAGGCGCTGCAGGTCGAGCGGACCGGCGGACGCTCCCTCGTCGTGACCGTGGACGACGCGGCGACCGGAGCCGCGCTGCTCAACACGCTCGCGGCCCGCCAGCGGGCGACGGGCCAGACACGCGATACCAGCAGTACCAGGTAGCCTGGCGCGGGCGTCGACGGCGACGCCCGACGACGCCGGGACGGGAGAAGCCGACGATGCAGCTGGGCTACCACACGGGGTACTGGTCGGCGGGTCCCCCGCCGGGCGCGCAGGAGGCGGTCCTCGGCGCCGAGCAGCTGGGCTTCGACTCGGTCTGGACCGCCGAGGCCTACGGCTCCGACGCGCTGACGCCGCTGGCCTGGTGGGGTGCCCGCACCACGCGGATCCGGCTGGGCACCGCGATCGCGCAGCTGTCCGCCCGGACGCCGACCGCGGCCGCGATGGCCGCCCTCACGCTCGACCACCTCTCCGGCGGCCGGTTCGTGCTCGGCCTCGGTGCCTCCGGACCGCAGGTGGTCGAGGGCTGGTACGGGCAGCCGTACCCGCGCCCGCTGGCCCGCACGCGCGAGTACGTCGCGATCGTCCGGCAGGTCCTGGCGCGTGAGGCGCCCGTGACGTTCGACGGGCAGTTCTACCGGCTGCCGCTGGGTCCCGACGAGGGTGCCGGGCTGGGCAAGGCCCTGCGCTCGACCGTGCACCCCCTGCGCGCCGACCTGCCGATCCACCTGGCCGCCGAGGGGCCGAAGAACATCGCCCTGTCGGCGGAGATCGCCGACGGCTGGCTGCCGCTGTTCTACTCCCCCCGGATGGACGGCGAGTACCGGACGCTGCTGGCCGAGGGGTTCGGGCGCCGCGACCCGCGGCTGAGCCCGCCCGACGCGTTCGAGGTCGTCGCGACCGTGCCCGTCGTGCTCGGCGACGACGTCGAGTCCGCCGCCGACAGCGTCCGCCCGTTCATCGCGCTGTACGCCGGCGGCATGGGCGCCAAGGGCGCCAACTACCACCGCGCGGTGCTGGACCGGCTGGGCTACACCGAGGCGTGCGACGAGATCCAGGCCCACTACCTGGCGGGCGACCGCGCGCGGGCCACCGCGGCCGTGCCGCTGGAGCTGGTGCAGGACATCGCGCTCGTCGGCACCGTCGACGACATCCGTGCGCAGCTGCCGGCGTGGGAGGCCACCGCGGTCACGACGATGCTCGTGCAGGCCGACCCGCGCACGCTCCCGGCGATCGCCGACGCGCTGCGCGCCTGACGGGCGGGCGAAGGGTGGACGACGACTACGCGGAGGCCGTGCTGGATCTGGTGGCGCCATCCCGGCCGGCCGCGCGATGACCTACGGCACGGTCGCGGAGGTGGTCGGCGACCGGCTGGAGGCGCTCGACGGGCGGCGCCGGGGCGGTCCGCGGCAGGTGGGGCAGGTGATGAGCCGCGCCGGGTCCGGGGTGCCGTGGTGGCGCGTGGTGAACGCGGCCGGTCGCCCGCCGGCGCGGCACGCGAGCCGCGCGCTGAGCCTGCTGGCCGACGACGACACGCCGCTGACGGGTGACGGCACGCGCGTGGCTCTGCGCCGGGCCATCTGGTTCCCGGACGAGTGACCGTCAGTCGCGCCGGACCAGGATGACCGCACGGTCGTCGTCGTCACCGGCACGCACACCCGTGAGCACGGCCGCCGCGGTCCCCCGCCCGGGGCTCAGCACCCGGTCGGCCACCCCCATCAGCCGGTCGATCCCCTGGTCCAGGTCGCCGCCGCGCACCTCGACCAGGCCGTCCGTGTAGAGCATCAGCACGTCGCCCGGCGCCAGCCGCCCGGCCCGCGACCGGCAGCGGATGCCCGCCACGACACCGAGCGCGGGGCTGCCCAGCGTGTCCAGCAGCTCGAGCCGGCCGGACCCGGCATGCCGTTGCACCGCGGGCGGATGGCCGGCCGACGAGACCAGGAAGTCTCCCGTGCGCAGGTCGACCGCGACGTGGATCGCGGTCGCGAACCCCTCGTCCCACGCCTGCTCGAGGAGGTACTGGTTGGCAGCCGGCAGGAAGTCGTCGACCGGCATCGCGCCGAGCAGGCCGCCGAACGCACCCGAGAGCTGCAGGGACCGCACCCCGGCGTCGAGCCCCTTGCCGGACACGTCGACCAGGGCGATCTCCAGCGTGCTCCCCCCGGACCGTGTGCCCGCGACCATGAAGTCGCCCGAGAAGCCGTCGGCGTGCGCCGAGCGGATCTCGCTGTCCACGCTCCAGCCCTCGGGCAGCTCGGGCACCCGCCCGTGCGCAGCCAGGCGGTCGCGCAGGTCGACGAGCATGAGGTCGCCGGGCGCGCCCTGCAGGCCGAGGCGCTGACGCTCGCGGGCGAAGACGAGGATCGCCACGACGGACAGGACGAGCACGACGACGAAGCCCGGGATCATCGACGGCGTACCGCGCCACCACAGGATCCCCGCGGCCACCAGCACGGCCACGACCAGGACGACGAGGTTGCGCAGCCGCAGCAGGAAGACCGCCACGACCTCCAGCAGCAGGAACGTCGACGGCGGCACCCAGGCGGGTTCCAGAGCGATCCCGACCGTGACGACGACCACACCGACCAGCAGGGCCGCGGTCAGCGTGGCCTGCGACCGTCCGCTCCATCGGCGCAGCGCCATCGCGGCCCGGGTGAAAGCACCCTGCGTCGGCGCGGCTGCGGTCCCCCTCACCGGGCGAGCGTATCCGCAGGCCCTGGGCGCGGGGCGCCGACCTATTCGCGTGCTCGCGGGCCGTGCCATGGCCCACGATGGGACCCATGAGCCCCCTGCCTGACGGATACCGACTCGTCGACGTGCCCGAGAGCCGCAAGGACGAGTTCCTCGAGGCCGACCGCCTCGCGTTCGCGTTCGCGCCCAACGCGGAGGCCGACGCCATGGTCCCCATCACGTTCCCGTGGGACCGGGCGCGCGCCGTCGAGGACGCCGACGGTGCCCTCGCCGCGGTGCACGCCTCGTACGCCCACGCGATGCCCGTCCCCGGCACCACGATCGCCTGCTCGGGGCTCACCTGGGTGGGCGCCCGTCCGGACCAGCGCCGCCGCGGGCTGCTCACCGCCATGATCGACTCCCACTTCGCGCGGTCCCTCGGAGCGCGGCGAGCCGGTCTCGGCGCTGTTCGCCGCCGAGCACGCGATCTACGGCCGCTACGGCTACGGCTCCGCGGCCGACGACGTGCGCGTGACCATCCCGCGCGGCGCCGCGCTGCGGGACGTCCCGGGCACGGAGGACCTCACCGTGCGGATGGCGACCGCGGACCCGCAGACGCACGGTGCACTCGTCGACCAGCTGCACCGCGCCGCGGGCGCGGGCCGCCCGGGCTGGATCACCCGCGACTCGGACGCGTGGCGCACCCGCGCGCTGATCGACCCGCCGGCCTGGCGCGACGGCGGCGAGCCGCTGCGGATCGTGACCGTGCAGGACACGGCCGGCGAGGTGCGGGCGTACGCGCTGTTCCGGCGCAAGGAGAACTGGGCGCCGGGCGGTCCCGCCGGCACGGTGAAGATCCGCGAGGCCGTGGCCCTCGATGCCGCCGCGACCCACCGGCTGTGGTCGTTCCTGCTCGACCTCGACCTCATGGCCACGGTCGAGGGCCCGCATGCTGGCCGTCGACGACCCGCTGCTGCACCTGCTGGTCAACGCCCGCGCCGCGGTGCCGACGGTGAA
Organism: uncultured Actinomycetota bacterium; assembly: GCA_963837795.1. GTDB lineage: Bacteria > Actinomycetota > Actinomycetes > Actinomycetales > Cellulomonadaceae > Cellulomonas. The sequence continues at coordinate 230,017 of CAWIOT010000006.1, read as the reverse complement.
CGACAACCTCTGGGTGCGGGTGCTGGACCTGCCGGCGGCCCTGGCCGGACGCCGGTACGCCGGACCCGTCGACGTCGTCCTCGACGTCACGGACGCGCGGCTGCCCGCCAACGCGGGCCGGTGGCGCCTGACCACGGGTGACCGCCAGGCGGACGGCTTCCACCCCGCCGAGGTGACTCGGACGTCGGAGGCCGCGGACCTCGCCCTCGACGTGCGTGAGCTCGGCGCGGCCTACCTCGGCGGACGCTCGCTCACGGCTCAGGCACGCGCCGGGCTGGTGGCCGAGCACACGCCCGGCGCCCTGCAGAGCACGTCGGCGGCGTTCCTGTCCGCGGTCGCGCCGGTGTGCTCGTACGTCTGGTAGAGCCCTACCGGGACGCCTCGTAGGCGGCGAGGAGGTCGATCCGGCGCTGGTGGCGCGGGTCGTGGCTGAACGGCTCGGCCACGAACGCGTCCACCAGCTCCAGAGCCTCGTCGACCGAGTGCTGGCGCGCGCCGATCGCCACGACGTTCGCGTCGTTGTGCTGGCGCCCCAGCTGCGCGGTGGCCAGGTTCCACGCGAGCGCGGCCCGCACCCCGGTCACCTTGTTGGCCGCGATCTGCTCCCCGTTGCCGGAGCCACCGATGACGACACCGAGCGAGCCGGGGTCCGCCACGACCGCCTCCCCGGCGGCGAAGCAGAACGGCGGGTAGTCGTCGAGCGCGTCGTACGTGTCGGCGCCGTGGTCGACGACGTCGTGGCCGCCGGCCCTCAGGTGCTCGACGAGCGCCACCTTGAGCTCGTAGCCGGCATGGTCCGAGGCGACGTGGATCCGCATGGGCTCCATCCTGCCGCACCCGCGGTGGTCTGCGGCGTCAGCCCTGGGCGTAAGCGCCGACCGGGTCCGCGCCCGCGTCCGTAGGGTGGGCCCATGACGCGAAGTGGCATCGACCTCACCGCCCTCGACCCCGACGTCCGCCCGCAGGACGACCTCTACGCCCACGTGAACGGCCGCTGGATCGCCACCCACGAGATCCCGGCCGATCGCGCGATGGACGGCTCGTTCCGGGCGCTGCACGACGCGGCGGAGGAGCAGGTCCGGGACATCATCACCGACGCCGGCGCCGCGGCAGCCGCCGGGGGCGCGGCCGACTCCGTCGAGGCCAAGGTCGGCGCGGTGTACGCGTCGTTCATGGACACCGACGCCGTGGCGGCCGCGGGCACGGCGCCGCTGCGCACCGACCTCGCACTGGTCGAGGCCGCGAGCACGCAGGCCGAGCTCACGGGGGCGCTGGGCGCGCTCCAGCGCACGGGCGCGGGCGGCGCGGTGGGGTTCTTCGTCGACAACGACGCCAAGGAGCCCACCCGCTACGCGGTGCACCTGCTGCAGGGCGGCCTGGGGCTGCCCGACGAGGCGTACTACCGCGACGAGCAGTACGCCGCCGTGCTCGCCGCCTACCGCCCCCACGTGGCGCGCATGCTCACGCTCGCCGGGGTCGCCACCGACGAGGCGCAGGCCGACGACCTGGCCGGGCGCGTCGTCGCGCTGGAGACGCGGATCGCCGCCGCGCACTGGGACGTCGTCAAGGACCGGGACGCGGACCTCACCTACAACGCGATGACGCTCACCGAGCTGGCCGAGCGGGCACCGGGGTTCGACTGGAGCTCCTGGATCCTCGCGCTCGGCGCCCCCGCCGGGTCGTTCGACCACCTGATCGTGCGCGAGCCGTCGTTCGCCGAGGGGTTCGCGACGCTGTGGGCGCAGGAGCCGCTCGAGGACTGGAAGGCGTGGCTGACGTACCACGTGGTCTCGGACCGGGCGCCGTACCTGACCGACGAGCTCGTCCAGGCCAACTTCGACTTCTACGGCCGCACCCTGACCGGGGCCCAGGAGCTGCGCGACCGCTGGAAGCGCGGGGTGTCGCTGGTGCAGGGCGTGCTGGGCGAGGCCGTGGGCAAGGTCTACGTGGAGCGGCACTTCCCGCCCACGCACAAGGCCCGCATGGAGGAGCTCGTCGCGAACCTCGTCGCCGCCTACCGCGAGTCGATCTCGCGGCTGGACTGGATGGGTGAGGAGACGCGGGCCAAGGCGCTGGCCAAGCTCGAGGCGTTCACCCCGAAGATCGGCTACCCGGACCGGTGGCGGGACTACTCGTCGCTCGAGGTGTCCGCGGACGACCTCATGGGCAACGTGCGGCACGCCTACGCGTTCGAGCAGGACCGCGAGCTGAACAAGATCGGCAAGCCGATCGACCGCGACGAGTGGTTCATGACGCCGCAGACGGTCAACGCGTACTACAACCCCGGCATGAACGAGATCGTCTTCCCGGCCGCGATCCTGCAGCCGCCGTTCTTCGACGCCGACGCCGACGACGCCGTGAACTACGGCGGCATCGGCGCCGTGATCGGTCACGAGATCGGGCACGGGTTCGACGACCAGGGCTCCAAGTACGACGGGGACGGTCGGCTCGAGGACTGGTGGACCGCGCAGGACCGTGCCGAGTTCGAGAAGCGCACCCGCGCGCTCATCGACCAGTACGCGCAGTTCTCCCCCGCGCAGCTCGACGGCTCGCACCACGTCAACGGCGAGCTGACGATCGGCGAGAACATCGGCGACCTGGGCGGGCTGTCGATCGCGTTCACGGCCTACCGGATCGCCCTCGGCCGCCCGCTGGAGGAGGCCCCCGTGATCGACGGGCTGACCGGCGCGCAGCGCGTGCTGCTGGGCTGGGCGCAGGTGTGGCAGGCGAAGGGTCGCGACGAGGAGATGCTGCGCCGGCTCGCCACCGACCCGCACTCCCCCAACGAGTTCCGCTGCAACGGCGTCGTGCGCAACGTGGACGAGTTCTACGCGGCCTACGACGTGCAGCCGGGCGACGCCCTGTACCTGCCGGAGGAGCAGCGCGTCCGCATCTGGTGAGGCCGCGATCCGCCTGGTCCGGGCCGCCTGCCTACGCGGGCAGCTCGGACCAGGTGGCGCGGGCCAGCTGGAACCCGACGCCCGACGAGTCGGTGCACTGCACCCCGTCCGTGGCGCTGCGGCAGGTGTACTCCCCGACGCTGGTCGAGGAGCCGTACTCCAGCACCGGCACGTCGGCGCCCGCGGCGGCGGGCGGCGGACCGCTCACGCAGTCGAACGCGACCCCGTCGGCGTTGAGCACCAGCACGTGCCCGGTCACCTCGGTGCAGCCGGCGACGACCGGCGGTGCGTAGGTGTAGCTCGCGATCGTGCACGTCACGCCGTCGACCGACATCTGGCACGCGATGTTGCCGCTGGGCAGCGCGAACTCCAGCGGCTCGGTCGACGTGGCTGAGGCGCTCGCGCTCGCCGCGGCGGACGCCGAGGTGTCGGGGCTCTGCGCGTCCTCGTCGCCCGCGAGACCGTCCCGGTTCAGGAACACCGCCACCAGGATCACGAGGATCACCACGAGCAGTGCGTCGGCCAGGATGAACAGCCGGATGTTGCGTGGCGTGGCCATGCTGCTCGTCCCTCCGCGTGCCGGTCGCCGGTCCGCACGGGTGCGGCGGGCCGGCGACCAGGATCACACGGGACGAACCGGACGAGCCAATCGCCCTGGTCAGAGCATCAGAACGACGGGCCGGCCGTGCGCGTGCGCTTGAGCTCGTAGAAGCCGGGCACGCTGGTCACCAGCGCGAGCCCGTCGAACAGGCGGCCGGCGTCCTCGCCGGACGGCGCGGGCGTCATGACGGGGCCGAAGAAGCCGACCCCGTCGATCGCGACGACGGGCGTGCCGACGTCCTCGCCGACCAGCGCGATGCCCTCCGCGTGCGACGCGCGCAGCAGGTCGTCCACCTCGTCGGACCCCGCCACGTCCGCGAGCTCGGCGGGCAGGCCGACCTCGGCGAGCGACTCCGCGATGATCGCCGCGGTGTCCGTGCGGCCGCCGGGGTGCCGGCGCGTGCCGAGTGCGTCGTAGAGCGGCTTGACGACCTTCTCGCCGTGGTCCCGCGCCGCCGCGACGACCACGCGGACCGGACCCCACGAGTCGTCCATGAGCGCGCGGTAGGACTCGGGCAGGTCCCGGTCCTCGTTGAGCACGGACAGGCTCATGACGTGCCAGCGGACGTCGACCTCCCGGACGGCGCTGACCTCGTCCATCCAGCGCGACGTCATCCAGGCCCAGGGGCAGGCCGGGTCGAACCAGAAGTCGACGACGGGGCGGGCGTCGGTGGGCGTGCTCGTCACAGGGTCCTCCAGAAGGGGTCGGGTGCCTCGCGCAACGACCGCGCCGCGCCGCCCTATTCCCCTGCCTGCCGGCCGAGGACCGCCATCGCGGCCGCACGCCCGGGGATCGCGCTGACTCCCCCGCCGCGGCGTGCCCCCGCGCCGGCGAGCAGCACGCGCGGCTCGTCGGTCTCCACACCCCACGTGCCGACCTCGTCGTCGCGCTCCGCCCACGGCCACGCGAGGTCGCGGTGGAAGATGTGGCCGCCGGGCAGCCCGACGTCAGCCTCCAGGTCGACCGGGCTGCGCACCTCGAGGCACGGCGCGCCGCTGGCGTCGCGGGCCAGGCAGTCGACGAGCGGCTCCGCCAGCACGCTGTCGATCGAGCGCAGCGTGGCGGCGAGCGCGGCGTCGCGCGCACCGACCGGGTCGGCCGTGAACAGCCGGGCCGGCATGTGCAGGCCGAACGCCGTGAGCGTGTGGTGCCCGGACGCGCGCAGGTCGGCGCCCAGGATCGAGCCGTCGGTCAGCGAGTGGCAGTACGTCTCCACCGGCGGCACCTCCGGCACCCGGCCCGCCGCGGCCTGCTGGTAGGCGGCCTCGAGCTCGCTCGCGGACTCGTGCACGTGGAACGTCCCCGCGAACGCCTGCCGCGGGTCGATCCCCGAGCGCAGCCGCGGGAGCCGGGTCAGCAGCAGGTTCACCTTGAGCTGCGAGCCCTCGGGCGGTGGCCCGGCCGGTCGTCGCAGGAGCCGGTCCAGCACCGCGGGTGCGCAGGCCGCGAGGACGTGCCGGGCGCCCACCCGGTGCTCGGTGCCGTCGGCGTCCGTCCACACCACCTCGGCGGCCGTCGTCGTCGTGCCCGGGTCGATCGCGGTGACCTCGGCGGACGTCGCGAGCTCCGCGCCGGCACCGCGGGCGGCGTCCCGCAGCGCACCCGAGACGGCGCCCATCCCGCCGACCGGGACGTCCCAGTCGCCCGTGCCGCCACCGACCACGTGGTACAGGAAGCACCGGTTGGCCCGACCGTCCGCGGCGTGCACGCGAGCGAACGTGCCGATGAGCCCGTCGGTCAGCACGACGCCGCGGACCAGGTCGGAGCGGAACGTGGACTCGACCACCTCGCCGAGCGGCCGCTCCACCAGGTCGTGCCAGTCGCGCTCGCCCAGCAGGCGGCGCGCGTCGGCGCGGGACAGCAGCGGCTCGGTCATCGTCGGGAACACGCGTGCCGCGAGCGCTCCCGTGCGCGCGTTCCACGTCCGCCACGCGGCCACGTCGTCAGCCGCGCCGACCTCGGCGAACGAGGCCGCCGTCGCGGCGTCGTCGACCGTGTCGACCAGCAGGCCCCGGTCCCCCGTCGGGGTGTACGACGAGATGCGCCGGCGGCGCAGCTCCACCGAGAGGCCCAGCTCGTCGCGCACCTGCCGCGGGAGCAGCGAGACCAGGTAGGAGTAGCGGGAGACCGAGGCGTCGACGCCGTCGAACATCCGCGCGGAGACCGTGGCGCCGCCCAGGTGGTCGGCGCGCTCCAGGAGCAGGACGCTGCGTCCGGCGCGCGCCAGGTACGCCGCAGCGGTCAGCCCGTTGTGGCCTCCGCCGACGACGACGGCGTCGTAGGTGGCGTGCATCGTCCGACCCTAGGACGCGGCGGCCTGCGTGCGATGATCGACGCGGCCATGAGCCTGCCGTCCGCCCTCACAAGGAGTACCTGCGTGCCTGGAGAGAACCTCACCCGCGCCGAGGCGCGTGAGCGTGCCGCCGTCGTCCGCACCGAGTCGTACGAGGTCACCCTCGACCTGACCACGGGGCCGACGACCTTCGCCTCCCGCACCGTGGTGCGGTTCGGTGCGACCGCCGGAGCGAGCACCTTCATCGACCTGATCGCGCCGACCGTGCACGAGGTGACGCTGAACGGTCGGTCGCTCGACGTGGCCGACGTGGTCGCCGACTCCCGGATCCGGCTGTTCGACCTGGCCGCGAGCAACGAGCTCGTCGTTGTCGCCGACGCGGCCTACATGAACACCGGCGAGGGCCTGCACCGGTTCGTCGACCCCGTGGACGACGAGGTCTACCTGTACTCCCAGTTCGAGGTCGCCGACTCCCGCCGGGTGTTCGCGGTGTTCGAGCAGCCCGACCTCAAGGCCACCTTCACCTTCACGGTCACGGCTCCCGCGCACTGGACGGTCGTGTCGAACTACCCCCAGGTCGGCACGCCCGCGGTGGTCGAGGGCGGGGTGAACCGCAACGGCGGCGCCGACAAGGGCACCGCCACGTGGACGTTCGAGACGACGCCGCGGATCTCGTCGTACATCACCGCGATCATCGCCGGGCCGTATCACGCGGAGCACCGCGAGCTCACCAGCCAGGACGGCCGCATCGTCCCGCTCGGGGTGTACTGCCGCGAGTCGCTGGCCGAGCACCTGGACACCGACAACATCGTCGACATCACCCGCGCCGGGTTCGACTTCTACGAGCGCGCGTTCGGGGTCGCGTACCCGTTCGCCAAGTACGACCAGCTCTTCGTGCCGGAGTTCAACGCCGGCGCCATGGAGAACGCGGGCGCGGTGACGTTCCTCGAGTCCTACGTCTTCCGCTCCAAGGTCCCCGAGGCCACGATCGAGCGTCGCGCGGTGACGATCCTGCACGAGCTGGCGCACATGTGGTTCGGCGACCTGGTGACCATGCGCTGGTGGGACGACCTGTGGCTGAACGAGTCGTTCGCCGAGTACATGTCGACGCTGGCCACCGCCGAGACCACCCGCTGGACCAGCGCCTGGACCACGTTCTCCTCGCTGGAGAAGAACTGGGCGTACCGCCAGGACCAGCTGCCCTCCACGCACCCGATCGTCGCGGACATGCGCGACCTCGAGGACGTCGAGGTGAACTTCGACGGCATCACGTACGCCAAGGGCGCGAGCGTCCTCAAGCAGCTGGTGGCCTGGGTGGGCCAGGAGGAGTTCTTCGCGGGCGTCCGCGCCTACTTCGCCAAGCACTCCTGGGGCAACACCGAGCTGGCGGACTTCCTCACCGAGCTCGAGACCACCAGCGGACGCGACCTGTCCGCGTGGTCGGGGCTGTGGCTCGAGAAGGCCGGCGTCACCCTGCTGCGCCCGACGCTCGAGGTCGACCAGGCCGGCGTGATCACGTCGTTCGCCGTCCTGCAGGAGGTGCCCGACGAGCACCCCGTGCAGCGCCCGCACCGCCTCGCGATCGGTGGCTACGACCTCGACGCGACGACCGGCCGACTGGTGCGCACCGTGCACGTCGAGCTCGACGTCGACGGCCCGCGCACCGAGGTGGCCGAGCTGGTGGGCGTGCCACGACCGACCCTGCTGCTGGTCAACGACGACGACCTCGCGTACGCCAAGGTCCGCCTGGACGAGCAGTCCCTCGCCGCGGCCATCGAGCACCTGGGGGCGTTCGACGCCTCGCTGCCGCGAACCCTCGTGTGGACCGCCGCCTGGGACGCGACGCGCGACGGGGAGACCCCCGCGCGGGACTTCGTCGACCTGGTGCTGCGCAACATCGCGCACGAGACCGACTCGTCCGTCGTGCTGGTGCTGCTGCGCCAGCTGACCACCGCCCTCGACCTGTACGTGGCGCCCGAGCACCGGTCGGCCACCGAGGCCGCAGCCGCGGACCGGCTGCTCGAGCTCGCCCGGGCCGCCCAGCCCGGCTCCGACACGCAGCTGCAGCTGGTGAAGTCCTTCGCCGGACGCGCCCACACGCCGGCGCAGCTCGACGCCGTCCGCGACCTGCTGGACGGGCACGCCACGCTCGAGGGGCTGTCCATCGACACGGACCTGCGCTGGGAGCTGCTCACCTCGTTGGTCACGGGCGGCCGCGCCGCCGAGCCGGACATCGCCGCCCAGCTCGCCGCCGACGCCACCGCGACCGGTCAGCGCGCCGCCGCCGCCGCGCGCGCCGCGATCCCGACCGCCGAGGCCAAGGCGACGGCATGGGCCGCCGTGGTGGACCAGGACGGGCTGCCCAACGCCATCCAGGCCGCGACGATCGCCGGCTTCGGCCGCGTCCACGACCGCTCGCTCCTGGTGCCGTTCGTCGAGCCCTACTTCGCGGGCCTCGAGACCGTGTGGGCGGACAAGACCAACGAGATGGCGCAGAACATCGTGCTGGGGATGTACCCGAGCGAGCTGGCCGACGACACGTCGGTCGACGTCCTCGGCGCCACGGACACCTGGCTCGACGAGCACCCGGACGCGCCCCCGGCCCTGCGCCGACTGGTCCTGGAGTCCCGCGACGGCGTGCGCCGCGCCCTGGCCGCCCAGGAGACCGACCGCCACCGCGCCTGACGCACTCGGCCCGGCCCTGCGGGGCCGGGCCGAAGGAGAGCCGGCCCTGCGGGGCCGCGCCGGAGGAGAGCCGGCCGGGTCGACGACCCGGACGCACCCTCTCGACGCGCCGACCCGCCGCGTGTCCCCCGGTCCCCACGGGTGTCCCCCGGTCCCGTCGGGTCTCCCCCAGGGGGCTAGGTGAAGACTTCGTCGCGTCTGGCGCAACAAAGTCTTCAGGTTGGTCCGCGAGTCGCCCGAACCGTGCTACCCGCAGCCTGCGGGCCGACGCACCCAACTGCCGAGGCGGCCACAGGCGACGCCCCCTACGGAAGCCGCGAGGCGCGGCCCGGCGCGGGTCCCAGGCGACTAGGTGAAGACTTCGTTGCGTCCAGCGCAACGAAGTCTTCACGTTGACGCGCTGCTCGGGCTCCACAGTCGATGTGCGGACCTCCGACGGGGGTGCGCCTGCCGTCGGCGCGCGGTCGCACCGTGCCGGTCGGCGAGCCGCGTCTGGCCCGAGGGGATGGGGCGGTCGGCGCGCCGTCGGGCCATGCTGGTGGCGAACCGCCTCAGGCCCGAGGGGGCGCAGTGGTCACCGGGCGCTCTGGGCCGGAGGGCGAGGCGGTCAGCGCCGCGCGGTCGGGCGGGTGCCGGTGGATCCCAGGCGGGGCGTCAGCGGGGCGGGGTGGCCACGGTCGCCAGCCAGTGGCGGGCGGCGCGGGGGGTGCGGAGACGGATTACCCGGGTCGTGGCCTCCTGCTGCATCGCCTCGTACCGCAGGCGCACCGGGCGGTGCGACGTCCACGACCAGCGCACCACGTTCTGCTCGGGGTCGCGCCGCAGCAGCGTGCGCAGGTCCTCGCGGTTGCCGTGCCACAGCTCGGTGCGCCGCAGCCCGCGCCACACGGTCCGCCGGACCACTCGCGGCATCACCACGCGGCGGGGGAAGTCGAGCCACACGACCGCGTCGGCGTCGGTCAGCAGCCCTTCGGTGCCGGCGCTCCAGTTGCCGTCGGTGACCCACCCGTCCGGGGACTGCGCGAGGAACGCCTCCAGGAGCCCCCGGGCGTCGACCAGGTCGCGCTTGGTCCACCCGGCGTCCCAGAAGACCGCGTCGAGCTCCAGGTGCGGCACCGCGAGGACGTGCGCGAGCCGGGCCGCGAACGTCGTCTTGCCCGACCCGGAGACGCCGACCACCCGCACCCGCCGCAGCGGGCTCGACGACGTCGGCACCTCAGCTGTTCAGGACGGTCGCGAGCGAACGCAGGCGCTGGTTGGTGAACAGGTCCTCGACCAGGACCACGCGTCCGGAGCTGTCCGCCAGAGGGACCTTCCAGTTCGGGTACTCCTGGTCGGTCCCGGGCTGGTTCTGGGCGCGCCGCTCGCCGACCGCGTCCGCCAGCGAGACACCCACCAGGGCCGACGGCGTCGCCATGACGTACCGGTGCATCGCCTCGACGATCTCCCGCTCCGACGGGTCGTCGCCGACCAGGCCCCGGCCGCGCAGGACGCCGAGCATCTCGTCGCGCTCGGCCAGCGCCGCGGCGCGCACCACCTCGACCGGCTCGGTCAGGAGCCCCAGGCGTTCGCGGATGGCCACGTGCTCGCCCGCGAGGTAGCCGGCGGTCGGCGGCAGGTCGTGCGTGGTCACGGTGGCCAGCACGAGCTCGCGGTACTGCTCCGGGGCCAGCGGTGCGCCGTGCATGTCCCGCTCGAACCAGAGCACCGACGTGCCCAGCACGCCGCGGTCGGACAGGTAGTCGCGCACCCACGGCTCGACCACGCCGAGGTCCTCGCCGATCACCACGGCGCCGGCCCGGTGCGCCTCGAGGGCGAGGATGCCGACCAGGGCCTCGTGGTCGTACCGCACGTAGGCGCCGTCGCCGGCGTCCGCACCCTGCGGGATCCACCACAGCCGGAACAGCCCGATCACGTGGTCGATGCGGATGGCGCCCGCGTGCCGCAGCACGGTGCGCAGCATGTCCCGGTACGGCTTGTACGCGGCGCGCGCCAGGGCGTCCGGGCGCCAGGGCGGCTGCGACCAGTTCTGCCCCTGCTGGTTGTACATGTCCGGCGGCGCCCCGACGGTCGCGCCGCGGGCCAGCACGTCACCGAGCGCCCAGACGTCCGCGCCCTGCGGGTGCACGCCGACCGCGAGGTCGTGCATGATCCCCAGCGCCATGCCACCGTCGAGCGCGGCGCGCTGCGCGGCGGCCAGCTGCTCGTCGGCGACCCACTGCAGCCACGTGTAGAACTCGACGCGCTCGGCGAGCTCCGTGCGCAGCTCCGCGACGAGCTCGGAGCCGGGGTCCAGCGCGCCCGCCGGCCACTGCGGAGCGCCGTCGTACTTCTCGGCGATCGCGGACCACAGCGCGAAGGTCTCCAGACCGGCACCCTCCTGCGCGACGAACGCGTCGAACGCGGCCTGGCGCGCGGCCGAGCGCGGCGCCGCGAAGACGACCTCGAGCGCGGCGCGCTTGGCGGTCCAGGCGGCGTCCCGGTCGATCGGGCCGGCGTCGTCGGCCGTGGCCAGGACCGGCTCCGCGGCCCACTCGACCAGCGTCCGGTCCGCGGAGGACAGGTAGCCGGCCTCGCGCACGTCCTCCACGCGGATGTACAGCGGGTTGACGAACCGGCGCGTGGTCGGCAGGTACGGCGACGGGGTGAGCGGGACCGTGGGCTCGGCGGCGTGCAGCGGGTTGATGAGCAGGAAGTCGGCGCCCAGCTCGCGGCCGGCGAGCCAGCCGATCTCCGCGAGGTCCGCGAGGTCACCGACCCCCCAGGACGCCCGCGACCGCACCGAGTACAGCTGCGCCATGAGCCCCCACGCGCGGTGGTCGCGCAGCGCGGTGGGCAGCTCCAGGCGCGACGGGGTGACCACCAGCGGGCTGTGCGCCTGCGCGCTGGGGCCCTCGGCGACGATCTCGTGCCAGCCCAGGGGCAGGTCCGCCGGCAGCGTGAAGGTGGCGCGGCCGACCACCCGGCCGTCGACCGTGCGCGGGTCCACCGCGACGTCGGCCTGCGCGACCTCGCGCCGACCGCCGCCCGCCTCGGGGTCCAGCTCGATCCAGACCTCGACCGGGTCGCCGTGGGTCACGTGCACCGGCACGTGCGCCTGCCGCCCCTGTCGCACGACGAGCACCGGCGGCAGCGCGCGCCGCCACGGCATGTCCTCGACGTGCGCGATCGCCAGCTCCACCCGCTGAGGCGAGGACGCGTCGACGCCCAGGGCCCCGAGGACACCCTGCAGGGTCGCTGCCGAGGCCTGCCGGTGCTCGCCGTGGAAGTCCCAGTGGTCGGGCACCACCCCGTACGCCGCCGCCAGGCGCAGGAGTGCCTCGGACGGGGTTCCTGGGTCGTCTGCCACAGAGCGATCCTGCCAGAGGGGTACGCCACCACGCAGGACGGACGCTCCCGACACAGGCTCGCGCGCCCCCGTCCGTCCGGCCGTCGTAGCCTTGCGGACCATGACCGCACCAGCCCTGCCGACGTACCCGTCGGCCCCCCGCGCGGACCTGGTCGAGGACCTGCACGGGCACCGCGTCGCCGATCCGTTCCGCGCCCTCGAGGACGCCGCGTCCGACGTCACCGAGGCCTGGTCGGGCGCGCAGGACGAGCTCTACGAGAGCTACCGCGCGACTCTGGCCGACGCCGGGCCGTTCGCCACGGCGCGGCTCACCGAGCGGCTCGGGGCGCTCCTGGGCGCCGGCTTCGTGAGCCCGCCGGCCTGGCGCGGCGAGCGGCGGTTCTTCTCCCGGCGCGTGGGCGACCAGGAGCACGCCGTGGTGGTGGTGGTCGACGGCGACGGCGAGCGGGTGCTGCTGGACCCGCTGGCGCTCGACCCGGCGGGCACCACCACGCTCGACTCCTGGCAGCCGTCCAAGGAGGGCGACCTGGTGGCGTACCAGGTGTCCTCGGGCGGCACCGAGGAGAGCGTCCTGCACGTGCTCGACGTGGCCACCGGGGAGCTCGTGGACGGGCCGATCGACCGGGCGCGCTACTCCCCCGTGGCGTGGCTGCCCGGCGGTGAGGCGTTCTACTACGTGCGCCGGCTGCCCCCCGAGCAGCTGCCCGTCGACGAGGCGCAGTACCACCGCCGGGTCTGGCTGCACCGGCTGGGCACCCCCGCCACGGACGACGTCGAGGTGTTCGGCGCGGGGCTGGACCTGACCAGCTACTACGGGTGCTCGGTGTCCCGCGACGGCCGCTGGCTGATCGTGTCGGCGTCCGCCGGCACCGCGCCGCGCACGGACGTGTGGATCGCCGACCTGACCACCAGCGCCCCGACCGCACCCGTGTTCCAGCCCGTCGCCGTGGGGCTCGACGCCGAGACCGGCGCCTGGGTGGCCCGCGACGGCCGCCTCTACGTGCATACCGACCTGAACGCGCCCCGCGGCCGGCTCGCGGTGACCGACCCGACCACCCCCGGCGTCGAGCACTGGACGACGCTCCTGCCGCAGGACCCGACGGCCGTGCTCGAGGACGTCGCGTTCGTCGACGGGGGTGGCGACGACACCACGCCGAGCCTGCTGCTCGCGTCCTGGCGTCGGCACGCCGTGTCCGAGGTGACCGCGCACGACCCCGGCACCGGCGAGCGCGGACCCGACGTCGTGACGCTGCCCGGGCTCGGCTCGATCTCCGGCCTGGTCACGCGTCCCGACGGTGGCCCCGAGGTGTGGTTCTCCTACACCGACCACACGACGCCCAGCACGGTGCACCGCTTCGACGCGCGCACCGGGCGGACGTCCGTGTGGGCCGGCCCGCCCGGCGTCGTCGCCGACGTGCCCGACGTCCGCGTCCAGCAGGTCGAGGTGACCAGCACGGACGGCACCACCGTGCGGGCGTTCGTCGTCGCCCGGTCGGACGCGCTCGACGCCGACGGCCGTCCGCGCACACCGGCGCCGACGATCCTCTACGGGTACGGCGGCTTCCAGATCTCGCTGGACCCGGCGTTCTCCGCCACGACGCTCGCGTGGGTCGAGGCGGGCGGCGTGTACGTCGTCGCCAACCTGCGCGGCGGCGGCGAGGAGGGCGAGCAGTGGCACCGGGACGGGATGCGGGCCCACAAGCAGAACGTGTTCGACGACTTCCACGCGGTCGCTGAGCACCTGGTCGCCCACGGCTGGACGACGACCGCGCAGCTGGCCTGCTGGGGCGGCTCCAACGGCGGGCTGCTGGTCGGCGCCGCGCTCACCCAGCGCCCGGACCTGTTCGCCGCCGTGGTGTGCTCCGCGCCGCTGCTCGACATGGTCCGCTACCAGCGGTTCGGCCTGGGCGTGACGTGGACCGAGGAGTACGGCGACGCCGACGACCCCACCGAGCTGGGCTGGCTGCTCGGCTACTCGCCGTACCACCGCGTGCAGGACGGCACCGACTATCCCGCAACCCTGTTCACGGTCTTCGAGGGCGACACGCGCGTGGACCCGCTGCACGCGCGCAAGCTCGCCGCCGCCCTGCAGGACGCGACCAGCGGCGACCGGCCGATCCTGGTCCGGCGCGAGCGTGGGGTCGGGCACGGCGGCCGTGCGCTGTCCCGGACCATCGGGCTCACGGTCGAGCAGCTGCAGTTCGTCGCCGACCGCACCGGGCTGTCCGGGAGCGACGGGTGACGACACCGGAGCCGTCCGCCACGTCGGCCGCCACGGAGACGACCGCACCGGACGGGTGGTGGGCGTGGTTCGTCGGCCTGCCGCTGCGCATCCTGCTCATAGTCGCCGTGAGCAGCATCGTCCTGGTGCTGCTCCGGCGCGCCATCCGCACCGTGACCAACCACGTGGCGGAGGGCACGTCGTTCCTCGACAGCGGCCTGCTGCGCCCGATCGGCGGCGCCGAGGTCTCCACCGTGCTGTCCAAGGCCAGCCCGCTGTCCAGCGTCCGTCGGGCCCAGCGCGCCCGCACGCTCGGGTCGGTGCTGCGCTCGACCGCGACCGTGATCGTCGGCGGCATCGCGTTCTTCCTGGTCCTCGACGCGCTCGGGGTCAACATCGCGCCGTTCATCGCCTCGGCGGGCGTGGTCGGCGTGGCGGTCGGCTTCGGGGCGCAGAGCCTGGTCAAGGACTTCCTCACCGGCCTGTTCATGCTGCTCGAGGACCAGTACGGCGTCGGCGACGTGGTGGACGTGGGCCCCGCCAACGGCACGGTCGAGGCCGTCACGCTGCGGATCACGAAGATCCGTGACTCGGACGGCACGCTCTGGTACGTGCCCAACGGCACCATGCTGCGCGTCGGCAACAAGACGCAGGGCTGGGCCACCGCCGTCGTGGAGATCGACGTCGACTACTTCGCGGACCTGGACCAGGTCCGCGAGCTGCTCGCGCAGGCGGCCGACCGCGTGGTCACGGACCCGGTGGTGGGCACGCACGTCCTGGGGCCGCCGACGATCACCGGCATCGAGCGGCTCAGCGCGAACGCCGTGACGCTGCGGCTCAAGGTGAAGACCTCTCCTGCCATGCAGTGGGAGGTCGCCCGCGAGCTGCGCACCGCGAGCCGAGCGGTGCTCGAGCAGGCCGCGGTGCCGCTGGCCGGTCAGCGTGACCTGCTGGCCGCGCACCGCGCGACGCTGGCCACCGAGCCGGAGCCCGACGCGCACGACCCGCACGACACGCCGATCGACGACGCCCTCACGGACCGCGGGCCGCACGCGGCGGCCGCCCAGGACACCGACGACGTGCCGACCGAGGAGCCGGCAGCGACGCAGGAGCGCTGACGCGGGACGTCACGCCCAGTCGAGCAGCGGGTCCCCCGCGTGCACGCTCTGGCCGTCGGCCACGAGGACGGTCAGCGCGTCCGGATCCCCCTGCAGCGCGACCACCGGGCAGATGGTCTCCAGGCCCGCCGCGGCGACGTCGACCGGGGACCACGTCACCAGCCGGTCACCGGCCCGGACGCGCCGACCGCCGTCGACGTGCAGCGTGAACCCCTGCCCGGCCAGGCCGACGGTGTCGATGCCGAGGTGCACCAGCACGGTCCGGCCGCCACCGAGCTCGAGCGCGAACGCGTGCGGGTGCAGCGCGCCGACCACGCCGTCCGCGGGGGCGAGCACGGTCTGGGACTGCACGTGCTGCGGGACCAGGGCGATCCCCGGACCGACCATGCCCTCGGCGAAGACCGGGTCCGGGACCGCCGAGACCGGCCGGACGACACCCGTCAGCGGGCTGAGCAGCCGGAGCGTGGTCATCGGTCGCGCTCCCGGCCGCTGCGGGCGGTCAGCGCAGGCTGTCGAGCTCGGCGGCGAGGTTGTCGGCCTCGGGGCCGACGATCACCTGGACGATGCGGCCGGACCGCACGACACCGAACGCGCCGCTGGCCTTGAGGGCCCCCTCGTCGACCAGGTGGGCGTCGCTCACCTCGACGCGGAGCCGGGTGATGCACGGCTCGAGGTCGACGACGTTCGAGTCGCCACCCAGCGCTGCGAGGATCTGCTCTGCCTTGCTCAATGGAACTCCCCAGCTCACCACGCGACGCCGATCGACGCCGGAGGCCCAGCCTAACCCTGGGACGGCCCCGGCCGCGGGACGGTGCCGGTCCAGCGGTGACCTGGCCCGTCGCGCGTGTCCCCTGGCGTCGGTCGGCCGACAAGGACCACACTGCGGTCAGGTCGACGAGGAGGTCCTGCCAGGTGAGCCCGCTGCACGCGTCATCCCCCACGGTCCTGGCGGGCATCGGGGTGAGCCCCGGCCGCGTGGTGGCGCCCGCGGTGCTCATGCCGGACCCGATCGCCGAGCCCCCGTCCGGCCGGCGGCTCCCGCCGGGCACGGACTACGCCGCCGAGGCGCAGCGGATCAGCGCCGCCTCCCAGGTGGTGCGCGAGGCCCTCGACGCGGCCGCCGACCGCGCACAGGGCGAGAGCGCGGACCTGCTGCACGCGACCGCCGCGATCGCCGCGGACCCCACCCTGGTGGCCGACGCCGAGCAGCGGGTCGTGGACGACCGTCTGGTCCCCGAGCGCGCCGTGTGGGAGGCCGCCGAGGCGGTCGCCGAGCAGTTCGAGGCGCTCGGCGGCTACTTCGCGGAGCGGGTGCGGGACATCGCCGACGTGCGGGACCGCCTCGTCGCCGAGCTGACCGGGCGCCCCGCGCCGGGCGTGCCCGCGCACGAGGCACCCTTCGTGCTGGTCGCCGCGGACCTCGCGCCGGCGCTCGTCGCGACCCTCGACACCGACCGGGTGCGCGCGATCGTCACCGGGACGGGCGGGCCCACGTCGCACACCGCGATCCTCGCCCGAGCCCGCGGGATCCCCACGGTGGTCGCCGCGCGGGGCGCCGAGGCCGCGGTCGCGGCCGAGGGTCTCGTCCTGGTCGACGGCTCCGCGGGGACGGTGACCATCGACCCCACGCCCGAGCAGGTGGAGGCGGCGCTCGCGCTCGCGGCGCAGGTGCGCACGTTCGACGGCCACGGGCACACCGCCGACGGGCACCACGTCGAGCTGCTGGCCAACGTGGGCGACCCGGCCGACGCCGCACCCGCCGCGGCGGCCGGCGCCGAGGGCGTGGGGCTGTTCCGCACGGAGTTCGGCTTCCTGGACCGCGACGAGGCGCCGAGCATCGACGAGCAGGTGACCGCGTACCGGCGCGTGCTGTCGGCGTTCCCGGGGCGCAAGGTCGTCGTCCGCACCCTCGACGCCGGCGCCGACAAGCCCCTGCCGTTCCTCGCGGGCGACGCGGAGGTCAACCCGGCGCTCGGCGTGCGCGGCCTGCGCACGGCGACCGCCCACCCCCAGGTCCTCGCCGACCAGCTCGAGGCGATCGCCCGCGCGGCCGCCGCCGAGACCGCCGAGGTCTGGGTCATGGCCCCGATGGTGTCGACCGTCGACGAGACCGAGCGGTTCGTCGCCGCCTGCGCCGAGCACGGGCTGGGCGTCGCGGGCGTCATGATCGAGGTGCCCAGCGCGGCGCTGCTGTCGGGTCCGATCCTGGCGCACGCGGCGTTCGCGAGCATCGGCACCAACGACCTCACGCAGTACGCCATGGCGGCCGACCGGCTGCTGGGTGCCGTCGCCGAGCTGTCGGACCCGTGGCAGCCCGCCGTCCTGCACCTGGTGGCGGCCGCGTGCGCCGGCGGTGCGCAGCAGGCGCGCCCGGTCGGGGTCTGCGGTGAGGCGGCGGCCAACCCGGCGCTCGCCGCGGTGCTCGTCGGCCTCGGGGTGTCGTCGCTGTCCATGACCCCGCGCGCCCTGCCCGACGTCGCGGCCCTGCTCGCCGCGACGCCGCTGGCCGAGTGCCGGCGCCTCGCCCAGCTGGCGCTCGCGGCACCCAGCGCCGCGGACGCGCGCGCGGTCGTGCGCGCCGGGCTGCCCGTGCTGGAGGAGCTGGGGCTCTGAGCGCGCGTGTGAGGATGGTCGGCGTGAGACCCGACTCCTTCTACGCGGCGATCGGCGGGCACGAGACGTTCGTGCGGCTGGTCGACGAGTTCTACCGCGGCGTGGCCGACGACCCCGTGCTGCGGCCCATGTACCCCGAGCAGGACCTGGCCCCGGCCGCCGAGCGCCTGACCCTGTTCCTCGAGCAGTACTGGGGCGGCCCCACCACCTACTCCGACGAGCGCGGGCACCCGCGGCTGCGCATGCGGCACGCCCCGTTCAAGGTCAACCCGGACGCCCGGGACCGCTGGCTGCTGCACATGCGCGCCGCGGTGGACAGCCTGGGGCTCGCGCCCCTGCACCACGCGCAGCTGTGGGACTACCTGGAGCGCGCCGCGCACTCGATGCTCAACACGTTCGACGACTGAGCGACGGACGTCACGGGCGTCGGCGCCCCTGCCTCGCGGACGCGCGTGAGACGCTGCCGTCCATGACGACCGTGCCCGCCGTGCCCGACGTGCCCGACCCGACAGCCCCGGTCCTCGCCGTCCTGGAGCTCGAGAACGACCCCGCCGGACCCGACCAGTTCGTCGGGCGCAGCCTGCCGCAGCCCAGCGGGCGCGTGTTCGGTGGCCAGGTGCTCGCCCAGGCCCTGCTCGCCGCCGGCCGCACCGTGCCCGGACGGGCGCCTGCCGCACTCGCTGCACGGCTACTTCCTGCGCGCGGGCGACGTGCGCCAGCCGATCACGTTCGGGGTCGAGCGGCTGCGGGACGGCCGCTCGTTCAGCGCCCGCCGCACCCATGCGTTCCAGGGCGACGACGCGATCCTGTCGATGATCACGTCGTTCCAGGAGCAGCAGCCGGGGCTCGACTACGCCGACCCGATGCCGACCGGCATCCCGGGACCCGACGAGGTGCCGTCCGCGCTGGACCAGCTGGGGGGCATCGACCACCCGGTCGCCAAGTTCTGGACGCAGGAGGCCGCGTTCGACGTCCGGCACGTCGGCGGCTCGATCTACCTGGGTCCCCCGCACGAGGCCACGGGCCAGCAGGCGGTCTGGTTCCGCTCGCGCGCCCCGCTGCCCGACGACCAGCTGCTGCACCGCGCGCTCCTGGCCTACGCGTGCGACCAGGTCATGCTGGAGCCGATCCTGCGCCGGGCGGGCCGGTCCTGGATCACGCAGGGCCTGTCGATCGCCAGCCTGGACCACGCCATGTGGTGGCACCGGGACGTCCGCGTGGACGACTGGCTCCTGTACGTGCAGTCCACGCCCAGCGCGCAGGGCGGGCGCGGGCTCGGGGCCGCTCGCGTGTTCACGCAGGACGGGACGCTGGTCGCCTCGGTCGCCCAGGAGGGCATGGTCCGCTTCCCGGACTGACGCTCGGCGCGCGAACCGGCAGGTCACGGGCGAGACTGCCCGCATGGTCCGACTGCGCCGCGTCCGCCTCGACGCCCCCGGCTGGACGCGGCGGCGCGTCGGTCGATCCTTCGTCTACCTCGACGCCGAGCAGGCGCGCATCCTCGAGGAGGAGCACCTCGAGCGGATCACCTCGCTGGCGATCCCGCCGGCGTGGCGGGACGTCTGGATCAGCCCGTGGCCCAACGGCCACATCCAGGCGGCGGGGCTGGACGACGCCGACCGCCGGCAGTACCTGTACCACCAGCAGTGGACCGCGCGCCGCAGCCGGCTCAAGCACGACCACGTGCTCGACGTCGCCCGCCGCCTCCCCGCGGCCCGGCGCCACGTGCGCGCCGACCTGGCCCTGCCGGGGATGCCGCGGGCGAAGGCCCTCGCGCTGGCCTTCCGGCTCCTCGACCTCGCGTACCTGCGCGTCGGCGGCGAGGGGTACGCCCTGCAGCACGGCTCGTACGGCCTGGCGACCCTGCTGCGGTCCCACGTGCGCGTGCTCGCGCCCGAGCACGACGGCGACCCCGGGCGGGTGCACCTGCACTTCCCGGCCAAGTCGGGCCAGGTGCGCGACACCCTGGTCGAGGACGACGACGTCGCCACCCTGGTGCGGACCCTGACCCGCCGCCGGGACGAGAACCCGGAGCTCCTCGCGTGGCGCGACGACGACGGCGCGTGGCACGACGTCACCAGCGCCGACGTGGGGGCCTACGTCAAGGAGCGCCTGGGCCAGGACGCGACCCCGAAGGACTTCCGCACCTGGCACGCCACGGTGCTGGCCGCCCGCGGCCTGGCCGCCGCCGGTCCTCCGCCCGCCTCGGAGCGAGCCCGTCGGCGCGTGCTCACGCAGGTGGTCCGCGACGTGGCCGAGGAGCTGGGCAACACCCCCGCGGTCTGCCGCTCGTCCTACATCGACCCGCGGGTGATCGACCTCTGGGAGCGGGGTTCGACCATCAAGGTGACGCGCTCGCAGGCGGTCGCCGAGCGGGAGACGCTGGCCTTGCTGAGCTGAACCTGTGGACGCACCGCACCGGCCGCGTGCGGCGACGCACCGCGCACCGCAGACTGCGCACATGAGCACCGCACCTGACGACCTCCTGCCGTCCCCGGTGGCGGACAGCCTCGCCGGCCTGGTCCCGGGCCTGGGACCCGACGGGCGGCCGCGGCCCGACGCCCCGCTGGTCGCCGTCACGGGCGTCACCGGCTACGTCGGCGGTCGGCTCGTGCCCGAGCTGCTCGCCGCCGGGTACCGCGTCCGCGCGATCGCGCGGCACCCCGACCGTCTGCGCGGCCAGGAGTGGTACGGCGACGTCGAGGTCGCGGCCGCCGACGCGGCCGACCCGGAGCAGATCCGCGCGGCGCTCGAGGGCACCCGGATCGCGTACTACCTCATCCACTCCCTGGGCACGGGGCGCACGTTCGAGGCGACCGACCGGCGCACCGCGCTGACGTTCGGGCAGGCGGCGCGCGAGGCCGGCGTCGAGCGCATGGTCTACCTGGGCGGCCTCTACCCCGCGGGCGAGGACCTGTCCCCGCACCTGGCGTCCCGCACGGAGGTCGGCGAGATCCTGCTCGCGTCGGGCGTGCCGACCACGGTGCTGCGGGCCGCGGTCATCCTGGGCTCCGGCTCCGCGTCGTTCGAGATGATGCGCTACCTCACCGAGCGCCTGCCGGCCATGACCGTGCCGCGCTGGGTCGAGAACCGGATCCAGCCCATCGCCGTGCGCGACGTCCTGCGCTACCTCGTCGGCTCGGCCGCGATGCCCGCCGACGTGAGCCGCGGGTTCGACATCGGCGGCCCCGACGTCCTGACCTACCGGGACATGATGCAGCGCTACGCCCGGGCCGCCGGGCTCCCCCGGCGGATCATCGTCGGCGTCGGCGTGCTCACCCCGCGGCTGTCCAGCCTCTGGGTGTCGCTGGTCACCCCGGTCCCGTCCGGGCTCGCGCGCCCGCTGGTCGAGTCGCTCGTGCACGAGGTGGTCTGCGACGAGCACGACATCGCCGCGTACGTGCCGGACCCGCCCGAGGGCCTGACCGGCTTCGACCGTGCGGTGCGACTGGCGCTGCGCCGGATCCACGACGCCGACGTCACCACCCGGTGGTCGTCGGCCTCGGTCCCGGGCGCGCCCAGCGACCCGCTGCCCAGCGACCCCGACTGGGCCGGCGGCTCGCTGTTCGTCGACGAGCGTCAGGTGACGGTCGACGCGTCCCCCGCGGCGCTCTGGCGCGTCATCGAGGCCGTCGGCGGCGACCGTGGCTGGTACTCCTGGGGGCTCGCCTGGCGGGTGCGCGGCCTGGCCGACCGGCTCGTCGGCGGTCCGGGCCTGCGCCGCGGCCGCCGCGACCCGAGCCAGCTGGTGGTGGACGACGCGGTCGACTTCTGGCGCGTCGAGGACCTCCAGGAGGGCCGGCTGCTGCGGCTGCGGGCCGAGATGCGCGTGCCCGGCCTGGC
Source organism: uncultured Actinomycetota bacterium (assembly GCA_963837795.1). Classification (GTDB taxonomy): domain Bacteria; phylum Actinomycetota; class Actinomycetes; order Actinomycetales; family Cellulomonadaceae; genus Cellulomonas. The sequence goes on along the minus strand of CAWIOT010000006.1, from coordinate 208,394 downwards.
GTGGCTGGAGCTGCGCGTCGAGCCGACGGGTGACGACGACGCGGCGCCGACCGTCTTCGCGCAGCGCGCCCTCTTCCACCCCAAGGGGCTGCTGGGCCAGCTCTACTGGTGGTCGGTGTACCCGTTCCACGGCATCGTCTTCGGCGGCATGCAGCGCAACATCGCCCGTGCCGCGGAGCGGGCGGAGCGGGCGCGGACCGACCGGCCGATCAGCGCCGGCGCCGGATCGTGACGGGCTCCTCCACGTAGTCCGACCACGCGTCGCGCTGCTCCGCGCCGATCCGCCGGGGCGTGCCCGTGGCGGTGTCGACGAGCACGAGCGTGGTCACCGCCCGCGCGTACGTGACGCGCTCCGGAGCGGGCTCCCCCGGGTCCCGGACCTCGTAGCAGACGTCCAGGCTCGCCCCGCCCAGGTGACCCAGCCACATCTCCACGACCACCGGCGTGCGGCGGTACCCGAGCGGGCGCAGGTACTCGATCTCCTGGCGGGCCACGAGCGTCGAGACCTCCGCACCGGGACCGGCGTCGATCACCGCGGTGGGCCACGCGCTCTGCGCGCGGGTGCCGTCCTCGGCCGCCGGATGGCTCCAGAACGCCTGGATCCGGGCCTCCTCGAGCAGCCGCAGCATCTCGACGTTGTTGACGTGCTGGTACGCGTCCATGTCCGACCAGCGCAGCTGGACGGGGACCTCGAGACGAGTCATGCGGACGATCCTAGGAGCGGAGCGAGGGCGTGCCGGACCTCGTCGGCTCGCTGCCGGACCCGCTCGCGGTCGTGCTCCAGGGTGGCCGCCGCGCCGTGCCCGGCGACGACGAGGTCCAGCTCCTCGCGGACCAGGAGCGTCACGCCGGGGTCGCTGCAGCGGACCCCGACCCTCTCCAGCAGGTCCAGCAGGCGCAGGACCACCATCGTGTGCCCGGCCGCGTATCCGCGAACCGCGTCGACCGCACCGCTGACCAGCTCGGCGGCGCTGACGCGTGCGAGGCGCACCCGCGGCCGGCCGTCGTCGTCACGCATCGACCAGGGCGCGTCGGGCCGCTGCACCAGGAGGGCGAGCCCGGCCGACAGGTGGTCGAGCCCGTTCATCGCGGTGACCGGGTCGTTGGTCCCCGGGCTCAGCGCCCGGACGACGAGGTCGACGTGCTGCTGCACCAGGGCGCCGATGTCCTGGTAGGGCGTGCGGACCGCCCCCGTCAGCACCGCACCCAGCACCGCCTCGCACACGTCCTCACCGACGTCGTGAGCGTCCCGGCCGGCGTCGGCGCGCACCAGGGCCACCACGTCCCCGGGCAGGAGGAAGTCGCCCGCGCGGACGACCACCTCCACCCGGGCACCGTGCTCCTGCGCGGCGTGCAGGACGGCGGGCCCGTCGATCCCCTGGACGTACCCCGCCGAGGCCGCGAGGACCTCTCGGTCGGCGTCCTCGGGGCTGACCAGCACCAGCCCGGCGACGCACCCGTCGGGCGCCTCCGGCGGGTACAGCTCCTCGACGAGGCTCGCCGTCCGGGTCACCACGCTCCCGGACAGGGTGGACACCTGGATCGAGGCGCTGATGTGGTGGATGAAGTACACGAGCGCGGAGATGCTCACCACCGCGAGCAGGACCGCGACGTTGACCGACAGGTGCGGGACGAACGCCTCGTCGTCGGACGTGGGGTCCAGCACCCGGATGTGCCGCAGCAGCAGCAGGGCGTACAGCGCGGTGCCGACGAGGATGCCCAGCACCAGCTGGTTGACGCGGTCCGACATGACGTTGCGCACCAGCCGCGGGCCGTAGCTCGACGACGTCAGCGCGAGTACCGCGACCGTGATGGAGAACGCGGTCGCCGCCGCGCCGAGCATCGACGTGGCGATCGCGTCGAGCAGGCTCCGGCTGCCGTCCGGGCCGGCCTGCAGCAGCAGCCAGCCCGTCGAGTACTGGTTCAGGTCCAGGTGGTGGTCCAGCAAGGTCAGCGCCTCGACGAGCACCACGGCGACCACCATGCACAGCGCCGGGAAGAACCAGAAGGAGTCGCGGGCGGTCGCCAGCAGCTGGCCGAGTCGGGTGCTCTTCACGGCACCACCCTGCCGCAGGTCGCGCGCGCGCACCTGCGGTGGTGGTTCAGGCGGCGGCCGTCGCTGCCGCGGCGCGGCACCTGGCGAGCGCAGCCATCTCGGCGGCCACCGGTCCCACCAGGTGCTCCTCGACGGCCTGCGCGACCGACGCCCCCAGCCGGCGGCGCGCCCGTCGCGCACGACGGCGACCGGCGAGCGCACCGAGCACCCGACCGATCCCCGCCACCAGCACACCCGCCACGACCCCCGCCAGCAGCAGGAGCGTCGGCGCGGGGAACCCCCACCACATCGGGGTCTCGGGCGCGGGCAGCCGCAGGAGGCCCAGGCCGGCCAGCAGGCCGAGCCAGAGGAGGCCGGTGCCCGCGACGGCGAGCAGGAGCCACTGCAGCAGGGCGAGCGCCCGCCAGGTCCACGGCACGCGCACGGCGCCGACCGGCACGCGGACCACCGTCCGGTCGAGCACGTCGTCGAGGTCCACAGCGGCGGCGCGGGCACGCGCGGCGAGGACCCAGCGGTCCGGTGCCCCGGCGGTGGCGGCGTCGACGTAGCCCCGCACCGCGCTCAGCGCCGCAGCGCGCGCGCCCGCCGCCGGGGCCGGGCGGGACGAGCGCAGCAGGTCGTCCTGGGCGGCCTGCTGCCGGTCGCGGCCGAGACCCAGGCGACGCAGCGGGTCCGGACGCAGCCCGGCGACCCACCGCGTCACCGGCCACCCGGTGGTGGTCCGTGCCGTGCGGCGGGTGGACCGGCGCACGGCCTGCACCACCTGGTCGATCCCGGCCGCCGACTCCCAGGCCCGCAGGACGCCCGCCTCCGCCCCCGCCGCCCGCCGTGCGTCGGTGGGCCGGCCGCAGGCCTCCGCGAGCGCCCGGGCGGCCAGCCGCACGTCGCCCGTGACCCGGTCGGTCGCGGCCCGGCGCCGCTGTGCGGCGCGCGCGAGCAGGTCCCGCAGCGGCGCCACGCCGTCCCCCGTCGACGCGCTCACCGCGAGCACCGGTGCCCCGCCCAGGCCGTCCTGCGCGGCCAGCCGCTCCAGGTCGGCGACCATCGCGCGCTGCTGCGCGGGAGCCAGCCGGTCGGCCTGGTTCAGCACCAGGACGACGACCCCGGCGTGCTCGCGCAGGCCGCGCAGGTAGCGGGCGTGCAGCGCGGCGTCGGCGTACTTCTGCGGGTCCACCACCCAGACCAGCAGGTCCACCCGGTCGTACAGGCGCTCGGCGATCGCACGGTGCTCGGTGACCACGGAGTCGTGGTCGGGCAGGTCCAGGAGCACCAGGCCCGTCGCGGACTCCTGCAGGGCACGGCTCGTCGCCACGTGCCGCTCCTGCACGTCCAGCCAGTCGAGCAGGTCGTCGGCGCCGTGCGCGTGGTCGGTCGACCGCTCGCTGCGGCCGGCCGGCACGATCACCGCCACCGGTCGCCCGGTGGTCGGTCGCCGGACGCCCGGCTCGGCGACCCGCGCCTGCGCCAGCGCGTTGAGCAGGGAGGACTTGCCCGAGCCGGTCGCCCCCGCGAGCGCCACCACGGTGTACTCCCCGGACAGCGCGGCGCGCTCGCGCGCACGGTCGACGACGGCGGCGGCTTGGTCGAGGACCGCCTCGGGAAGCCGTCCGCGTGCCAGGCCGACGGCCTCGTCGAGCGCCGCGACCCGTCCGGCCAGGCTCGGCTGCCGCACGCTCACCCGGCGCTCCGGCGCCACCGGCTCCACCAGCGCCCCGGCGGCGGCGCGGCCTCCGGCACGGGCGCCGACGAGCGCGCGACCGCCCCGGCGCCGCGCAGGTGACCCCCGCCGCCGGCGGGCAGGTCCCCGGCGCCCCACGCGGTGGCGGTGCGTGACGACATCGCCGCCGCCACCCGGGCCGCGCCCGCCCGCAGCTCGTCGCCGTCGCGACCGGCCGCGCCTGCGGCGTCCAGCTGCCGGGTGAACCGCGCGGACTCCTCCTCGAGCAGCGCGTCGGTGCGCAGCTCGAGCCGGCGGTGCGCCTCCTGGGTCAGCCGCCGGACGGCGTCGTCGCCGAACACCGCCTCGAGCACACGTTGCGCGAGCAGCGCCGACCCGCCGACGATCCCGACCTCGGCGCCCGTGAGCCCGCCGGTCGACGCGAACACCGCGACCATGAGCACCGCGCCGAGCCCGTTGACCGAGTAGGACAGCGCGCGGGCCGTGGTGCGGCGCTCGGCGCCCTCCGTCTCGACGAGTGCCAGCACGTCCCCCTGCCAGGCCCGCACCTGCTCCGCCGTCCGCGTCCGCAGGTCGCCCGACGCGCGCGAGAGGGTCAGCCCGTCCAGGAGCGCGAGCCCGGCGGGGTCGTGCCGCCAGGAGGCGTACGCGGTCTCCGCGGCCTGCTCGGCAGCGTCCAGCACGACCGCCGACAGCCCGTGCGCGACCGCCTCCACCAGCGCCGGTTCCGCGGGGCGGCGGCCGCGCAGGACGCCCACCACGCGGTCGCGGAGCCGGGACACGCCCTGCTCGAGGGACCGGAACCACTCGCTCGTCCCGACGACGTCCTGCCACCGGGCCAGCACCTCCCCGCGCAGCAGCGACCCGTCCGAGGTGGCGTCCGCCACCTGGTGCGCCGCGCCCGCGTACGCCGTCGTCACCGCCCGCCGCAGCCGCCCGTCCGCGGCCTGCTGCTCGTCCGCCGCGTGGGCCAGCAGCAGCGCCCGCCGCGACACGTCCTCGACCGCGCCGTCCCACGTCGCGGCCAGGGCCGCCGCCCGCGCGTGGGGGTCGGTCGCGGTGGTCGTGAGGAAGTCGGCGACCGGGCCCACCGCCGTCTCCGGCAGCATGCCGTCGACCAGCTCGACCTCCGGGACGGTGAGCACGGTGGCGGAGGCCAGCCCGGCCTCGGCGAGCATCTGACGCAGGTGCTCGCCCACGGCCTCCTCGGTGCCGGCGTCCACCCGGTCCAGCACCAGCGCCAGGTGCGTGCCGCGGCGGGCCGCGTCCGTGAGCAGCTCCCACGGCACGGCGTCGGCGTACCGCGCGGCCGTGGTGAGGAACAGCCACACGTCCGCGGCGCCGAGCAGCTGCCCCGCCAGAGCCCGGTTGCCCTCCTCGACCGAGTCGACGTCCGGGGCGTCGAGCAGCGCGAGCCCCACCGGCACCGCCTCCGACGCGACCAGCCGCAGCCCCGGCCGCGCACCGGCCAGGTGCTGCTCGCCGGCACCGCCCGCGCGCGTCAGGGACGGCAGCACCCGGTCCGAGCTGAACCAGCGCACGTCCAGCGGGTGGTGCACCAGCACCGGCCACCGCGTGGTCGGCCGCAGCACACCCGACGGGCTCACCTCGCTGCCGACCAGGGAGTTCACCACGGTGGACTTGCCCGCGCCCGTCGAGCCGCCCACGACGACGAGCACCGGCGCGCCGGGGTCCCGCAGCCGCGGCAGGAGGTAGTCGTCGAGCTGGTCCAGCACCCGCGAACGGTCAGAGCGGGCGTCCGCAGCGGTGGCCGTCTCGAGCGGCAGGCGCACGTCGGCGACAGCCGCGCGCAGCGCGATCAGCGCACCCACGAGCTCGTCGTGCTCCATCCCCGCCGCCTCCCGCCGTGGTCGTGCCGAGCGTAACGGCGCAGGTCCGGGACGGCCCGCGCACGACGAGGCCGCCCGGTCCTGGTGGGTCGGGCGGCCTCGTCGTGCTCGGTCGTGCTCGGTCGTGCTCGGGTGCGGCGTCAGTCGCGGCGCAGCTTGCGGTACGTCACGCGGTGCGGGCGGGCCGCGTCGGGTCCCAGCCGGGCGACCTTGTTCTCCTCGTAGGACGCGAAGTTGCCCTCGAACCAGTACCAGTTCGACGGGTCCTCCTCGGTGCCCTCGTAGGCCAGGATGTGCGTCGCCACCCGGTCGAGGAACCACCGGTCGTGCGAGACCACGACGGCGCAGCCGGGGAACTCGAGCAGCGCGTTCTCCAGCGAGCCCAGGGTCTCGACGTCCAGGTCGTTGGTGGGCTCGTCGAGCAGCAGCAGGTTGCCGCCCTGCTTCAGCGTCAGGGCCAGGTTCAGCCGGTTGCGCTCACCACCGGACAGGACGCCCGCGGGCTTCTGCTGGTCCGGGCCCTTGAACCCGAACGCCGCGACGTAGGCGCGCGACGGCATCTCGACGTTGCCGACCTTGAGGAAGTCGAGCCCGTCGGAGACCACCTCGAACAGGGTCTTCTTGGGGTCGATCCCGCCACGCGACTGGTCGACGTAGGAGATCGACACGGTCTCGCCGACCTTGAGCTCGCCCTTGTCCAGCGGCTCGAGCCCGACGATCGTCTTGAACAGCGTGGTCTTGCCGACGCCGTTCGGGCCGATGACGCCGACGATGCCGTTGCGCGGCAGCGTGAAGCTGAGCCCGTCGATGAGCGTGCGCCCGTCGAAGCCCTTCTCGAGGTTCGTGGCCTCCAGGACGATCGAGCCCAGACGCGGGCCCGGCGGGATCTGGATCTCCTCGAAGTCGAGCTTCCTGGTGCGGTCCGCCTCCGCCGCCATCTCCTCGTAGCGCGCCAGGCGCGACTTGGACTTCGTCTGCCGGCCCTTGGCGTTGGACCGGACCCACTCGAGCTCGTCCTTGAGGCGCTTGGCCAGCTTGGCGTCCTTCTTGCCCTGGATGGCGAGGCGCTCCTGCTTCTTCTCCAGGTAGGTGGAGTAGTTGCCCTCGTACGGGTAGAGCCGGCCGCGGTCGACCTCGCAGATCCACTCCGCGACGTGGTCGAGGAAGTACCGGTCGTGGGTGACGGCCAGGATGGCGCCCGGGTAGTCCTTCAGGTGGGCCTCGAGCCACAGCACGCTCTCGGCGTCCAGGTGGTTGGTCGGCTCGTCCAGGAGCAGGAGGTCGGGCTTCTCCAGGAGCAGCTTGCACAGGGCCACACGGCGGCGCTCGCCACCGGACAGCACCGTGACGTCGGCGTCCGGCGGCGGGCAGCGCAGCGCGTCCATGGCCTGCTCGAGCTGGGCGTCGAGGTCCCACGCGTCCGCCGCGTCGATGGCCTCCTGGAGCTGCCCCATCTCCGCCAGCAGAGCGTCGAAGTCGGCGTCGGGCTCCGCCATCAGCGCGGAGATCTCGTTGTAGCGGTCGAGCTTGCCCTTGATCTCGGCGACGCCCTCCTCGACGTTGCCCAGCACCGTCTTGGACTCGTTCAGGGGCGGCTCCTGCTGCAGGATGCCGACCGTGTAGCCGGGGCTCAGCCGCGCCTCGCCGTTGGACGGCTGGTCCAGCCCCGCCATGATCTTCAGGATCGTCGACTTGCCGGCGCCGTTGGGACCGACGACGCCGATCTTGGCGCCCGGCAGGAAGTTCAGGGTGACGTCGTCGAGGATGACCTTGTCGCCGTGCGCCTTGCGCGTCTTGTACATGGAGTAGATGAACTCAGCCACTGGCTCTTCGTCCGCCTCGGTGCTCGTGGGGGCGCCCCGGCGCTCGCGTGTCTCGGGGCACTGCTGTCCGGCTCCCCGGCGGCCAGGCCGACCGCGCGGCACCGTGGGTGCGCGCGGTCCGACCAGCCACGTCATCAGGTTGCCGGTCACCCAGCCTAGGCGATCACCGCGCCCCGGCCAGTGCCAGCTCGGCGTCCTCCTCCGCGGCGGGGGCCAGGCCCGCGCCCTCGTCGTCGGGCAGCACCTCGAACGCGGAGACGTCCGCGGGCTCCGTGCCGGTCTCGGCGTCGTCGGTCTCGGCGTCGGTACCCGCCGACGCCGCCGCACTGACCGTGCGGGCGAAGTGGCTGCTGCCGAAGGCGAGGTTCGGCCCGAGCGCGTTCGCGTCGAGCACGAGCGACGTGCGGGGGCCCTCGGCGCCCACCCACTCCTCGGTCGACAGCTGCCCCTGCACGATCACCGGGTCGCCCTTGCGCAGCGACCGCGCCGCGTTGAGCGCGGTGGTGCGCCACACCTTGACGTTGAACCACTCGGTCTGCGCGTCACGCCAGACGCCGGCCTGCTTGTCGAACCACCGGCGCGTGCTGCCCAGCCGGAACGTGGTGAACGGCACGCCGCCGTCCGACTCGTGGTGGATGCGCACCTCGGTGCCGATCCAGCCGACGACGGTCAGGTCCAGGGACTGCGTGCTCATGGGGTGCCTCCTGTGCGGTGCGCCCCGCTCGTGCGGGGCTCGTGCGACCAGGCTGCGGGCACGCCCGGGCCGACGAGCTCCGCCCGAGCGCACCCGTGGGGACCGCGCGCCGGCGCGGGGGCTGTGGGCGGATCAGCCGCGTGCGGAGGCGAGGAGCTCCCGGACCGTGCGGTGCTCGGCCAGCACCGCCTCGGTGGGCACGGCAAGACGCGCGCGCGCCACGTTCTCCAGCGCGGTCCGCCCGTCCTGCAGCACGCGGGCCGACCGGCGTCGGGCGGCGGACCGGCGGGCGGCGCCCGCCCCGATCCCGGCCGCGACCGCGGCCACCACCAGGGCGCCCGCGACGAGCGGTGCCCAGGTGTTGGCACCGCCGCCACCGACCAGCGAACCGACCGCCACCGAGCCGACGAGCACCGCCGCGCCGGCGAGCAGGACCGCACCGACCGTGAGCGCCACGGCCAGCGCCGACCGCCGGACCGACAGGGTCAGCTGGGTCAGGGCATCCGTCACCGCGAGGCGCAGCTCGGTGGTGGAGGCCACCCGCGAGGCGATCTCCTGGCCCCAGCGGCGGGGCAGCCCCGGGGTGACCGCGTCCAGCCATGCCGCCCGGGCGAGCTCGACGGCGTCCTCCTGCACGGCGCCGAAGCCCGGGACGGCAGCAGTGCCGCCGCGCACCGCCGTGCCGACGCCGGCCGCCACGGCCGGCAGCCCGATCGCCGCCGACAGCCGGTCCACGACGTCGCCCACCGACAGGGTCGCCGGGGCGGGCTCGCGCGCGGCGACCTCGGCCGCGAGCAGCGCCGCGGCGTCGTTCAGCTCGGCGCCGGCGCGTCGCGCGGCCAGCGAGCGCGACCCCACCACGGTGGCCAGCAGCTCGCGCAGCACCTGCACACCCTCACCCGTCCGAGCCGACGCCTCGCGCACCGGCACCCCGGTCAGGCCGTCGTCGACCAGCAGGTGCTCGACGTCGGCCACCAGCTCCGGGCGCACGTCGGCGGGCACGGTATCGACCTGGTTGAGCACCAGCACCATCGACGCCTCGTGCCCGACCAGGCGCCGCAGGTAGCCGCTGTGCAGGGCGTCGTCCGCGTACTTCTGCGGGTCCACCACCCAGGCGAGCAGGTCGGCCTGGGGCAGCAGGCGGTCCACCACGTCGCGGTGCTCGGGGGCGATGGAGTCGTGGTCGGGCAGGTCCAGCAGGACCAGCCCGCGCAGCGGCGCCTCGCTCTCGCCGTCCAGCAGGCTCTCCCGCTCGATCCGGCGGTCGGGCACCACGCCGAGCCAGTCCAGCAGCGGGCCGCCCTCGTCGCCCCACACGCACGCGGTGATCTCCGACGTGGTGGGCCGACGCACGCCGACGTCGGCGAAGTCCAGGCCGCAGATCGCGTTGAACAGGCTGGACTTGCCCGACCCGGTGCCACCGACGAGCGCGACCACCGTGTGCTCGACGCCGAGCGCCAGCCGCTCACGGACGCTGTCGATCGTCGCGGCGACGCGGCTCACCACGGCCGGCGCCAGGCGCGCACCCCCCACGGCGAGCGCCCGGTCGAGCGCGTCCACGCGTCCCGTCAGCGCGGCGGTGTCGTCACCGTGCGCCGCGGCGCCGGTCGTGTCGGTCACGTCAGTCCCTTCAGCACGGCCAGCCGCAGGCGCAGCCGGGAGGCGGCGTCCTCGGCGAGGTCCGGGTCGGCGAGCACCTCGCCGACGGCCGCCCGCTCGACCGCGACCTGACCGGCGACCCGGGCGACCAGGTCGTCCCGCAGCTCCTCGACGGCACGCTGTCCGGCCGTGTCGACCAGGTCCACCAGCAGCTCTCGGGCCTCCGGCACGCCCGCGGCGGCCGCCAGCGCGACCGCCGCCAGGCCCTCGTCGCCCAACGCGTGCTCGGCCTTGCGCCGACGACGCACCTGCCGGGCGACCTCGCGGCGGCCGCGCGGCGCACCGTCCGGGGTCGACTCGGCGGGAGGGGTGCCGACGAGCGCCGCGCGCACCACGCGGGGTCCCTGCGCTGTCCACGCCCGCGCAGCCTGCTCCGCCGCGCTGCGCCGACCGCTGCCCGGTGCGGCCGGTGCCCACGCGGCGTCGACGGACGCACCACCGTCAGGCGCCTCGGGACCGGTGAGGGCCGCGCGCAGGACCTCCTCGGTGTGGGCTCCCGCCGCGATCAGCGTCGCGGTGGCGGACCGCGTGAGGTCCTCGACGAGCGGCTGCACGGCGGCCGCCCGGGTGCGGCCCTCGCGCGCCGACCCCCGGACGCGGCCGGAGGACCGCACGACGCTGCCCAGGGGGCCGCCGGCGGCCGCGAGCTCGGTCCAGCGCGCGCGCACGGCACCGTCCGCGACGGCCCCGCCACGCAGGGACGCGGCGGCCTGTGCCGTGGGTCCCTCGACGGCCCGGTCCAGCACGGTGCCGATCGCGCCGGCCGCGTCGGCCTGCGCCTGGACCGCCTCGGCGAGCTCGTCGACCCAGGGGCGCAGCGCCGCGAGCGAGCCGCGCAGCGTGCGCCCGATCACGGTCCGGGCGCGGTCCGGGCCGGCGAGCATGGCCAGCCAGCGTCGGATGGGTGCGACCACGGCGGCCGGCAGCAGGCCCTCGTGCGGTCCCAGGTCGGGGACGACGAACAGCGGCGAGCCCTGCAACCCGTACCCGCGCAGCCGGTCGAGCAGGTCGCCACGCACGGTGGGCAGCGAGGCCGGTGGGACACGGTTGAGCACCATCGCGATCGAGGCGCCGCGCTCGACCGCGCCCTGCAGCACGCGCCACGGCAGCGCGTCGCCGTAGCGCGCGGCCGTGGTGACGAACAGCCAGAGGTCGGCCGCCTCGAGCAGCCGGTGGGCGGACTCGCGGTTGGACTCCAGCACGGAGTCGAGGTCCGGGGCGTCGAGCAGGGCGATCCCCCGCGGCACCTGCTCCGCGGCGACGACGCTCACGGAGTCCAGCACCGGGTGGTGCGACAGCAGGTCGGCGTCGAGCGGGTTGTGCACCAGCACCGGTCGACGGGTGGTGGGCCGCAGCACCCCCGCGGTGCTCACCTCGGTGCCGATCAGCGAGTTGACCAAGGTCGACTTGCCGGCCCCGGTCGAGCCGGACACCACCACGACGGCCGGCGCCGACAGCTCGGTGAGCCGCGGGACCAGGTGCTCCCCCAGCTGGTCCACGAGACGCGCCCGCGACGCTCGCGCCGACGTGATGCCGTCGATCTCCAGCGGGAATCCCGTGCGCTCGACGTCGCGCCTCAGGTCACGCACCGCGTCCAGGAGGGACGTCGCAGCCAGCGGGCGGGCGAGCACGTCCCGCGGGTCGGTCGCCGCGTGGCGCGCCTGTGCGGCCAGGGGCCGCGCGGCGTCCGCGGGCTCCACTGGCGCCGTGCCGGGCTGCGCGCTCACGCGCCCATTGTCCTGGTGCGATCTGACCTGGCAAAACGCGCCACGCGGGACGGATACGACCGGTTCGTCCCGCCAGGAGGATCGGACCACCCGCCGATAGGCTGTGCGCGCGACACCCAGCCCCCGTAGCTCAACGGATAGAGCAACGGCCTTCTAATCCGTCGGTTGCAGGTTCGAGTCCTGCCGGGGGCGCAAACCACCCCATACCCGGACACGCAGGTCTAGTGTCGGCCTCGGGCCGCCGCCCGACGCCGTGCACGGCACCGTGCACCTGCACCGCGGTGCGAAGGGACGGGCTCCCCATGGAGACCCAGCACACGACGACAGGCTCCCCCACCCGGCACCGCGGCCTGCGTGCCGCAGCGGCCGCCGTGGCAGGTCTCGCGCTGACCGTCACCGGCTGCTCGAGCGCGACGCCCGAGTCGGCGGTGAGCGTCGCCCAGGCCAACGTCACGACGAAGGAGAAGGCGCTCGCCGACGCCCAGGCACAGGCGACGGACACCGCGGCGGCGTTCTGCGACGCCGGCGCGACCTACATCACCGCGCTGGACCGCTACGGCGACGTGCTGACCCAGACGGCGCCGACCGTGGGCGACGTCGTCACGGCCGGTGACGACCTGACCAAGCCGGCCGCCAAGGCCACGGACGCCGCCTCGACGGCGGTGCAGGCGCGGGACGCGGTCGTCGGCGCCGAGCAGGACCTGGTGGACGCCCAGACCGCGCTGGCCGCGGCGCAGGCCACGGCCTCGGGTCAGCCGGAACCCGAGCCACCGACCGAGTCGCCCAGCGCGACGCCGGCCGTGCCGGAGGCGACCGTGCTCCGGGTCCAGCAGGCCGAGGAGGAGCTCGCGTCGGCCCGGTCGGGGATCACCGACGAGACGCCGCTGGCGGACGCGGCCGAGCAGTTCACCTCGGCAGCGGTCGCGCTCGAGATGGCCTGGCTGCGGCTGTTCGCCGACGCCGGCTGCCTCTCCGACGAGCAGCAGGTGCAGGCCAGTGCTGCGGTCAGCGCGTACACGGTCGCCCTGCAGCAGGCCCTCGCGGACGCGGGTTTCTACACCGGAGCCGTCGACGGCATCTACGGGCCGCAGACGGTGTCCGCCGTGCAGGCGCTGCAGGAGGCCAGCGGCCTGCCGCCGACCGGTGCGATGGACCCGGCCACGGAGGCGGCGCTGCGCGCGGTGCTCGACGCGCAGGGCAGCGCGCTCGCGCAGGAGTCGCTCGTGTCCACCGCGGCGCTGCAGCAGACGCTCGCGCTCGGGGGCTACTGGGACGGTCCGGTCGACGGTCTCTGGTCGGACGAGCTGACCGCCGCGGTCGGCGCCGCGCAGACCGCGCTGGGCGTGCCGGTCACGGGTGCCGTCGACGCTCTCACGGTCGCGGCGTTCCAGCAGGCGCTGGCCGCGGCCGCTGATGCGGCGGACTCCCCCGTGCCGACCCCGAGCGAGTCCTCCGAGGGCTGACCCGGCTGCGCGCCCCCTGGGCGCGGACGGGCCCCGATATTCGCGTGACGCGGCTCACGACGGCGTGGTCGAGTACTCCCACACCACCACAAGCCAGGGCATCGGCCCTGACTCCGTCATGCCCAGGAGCACATCGTGAACCCCACCATCGCCCTCGAGCTCGCGCGCCAGGAGCACGCCCAGCGCCTCGCTCACTCCCACCAGGCCCGCGCCCGTGCCGCGGCGCGGGCCGAGAGACAGCCGACCGAGACCCTCGGTCGGCCACCGGATCCGCCGCGCGTCCCGGCGCGCTCGACGACCCTCGTCGACGCGCTCGGCACGCGGTGACCACCACAGCACCACCGCCGCACCACCGCACACCCACGAGGCCGCGGACCGCTCCCACGGAGACGGTCCGCGGCCTCCGGCACGCCGGCGCCACCGACCGTGCGGCGGGCTGCGACCGCTCAGTCCAGGGGTGCGGTCCAGCGCAGCAGGGAGCCCTGCCCGGACGGCGGGCTCTGCAGCGAGAAGGTGCCACCGGACTGCCGCGCGCGGATCGCCAGGTTCTTCGTCCCCGAGGCCCGCGCCGGTGCAGCGGGGACCCCCACGCCGTCGTCCTCGACCTCCACCACGACCGCCCCGTCGGGTGGGGAGGTGACCTGCAGACGGACGGCGACCGAGCGCGAGCGAGCGTGCCGAGCCGTGTTCGAGAGCGCCTCGCGGACCACGGCCACGACGTTGTTCGCGCGTCCGGGCGCGACCAGCTCGTCCAGCACCGAGGACGCCGAGGAGCGGGCGTCGGTGCCGTCGACACCCGTGCCGTCGACCGTGACCGTCAACGAGGGCGCGAAGCCGAGCGTGCTGCGCGCGAGCGCGACCTCGGCGGCGATCCGGTCGATCAGCGGCACGGTGGCTCCGGGGTCGTCGAGGGTCCGCACGACGACGCGGATCTGCTGGATGCCGGCGTCGACGAGCCGCACGGCGGCGTCGAGCGTGTCGGCCAGGGCCGGGCTGATCGGTTCCTCGGCGTTGGTGCGGGCGTTGTCCAGCCGCATGCCGGCGGCGAACAGCTGCTGGATCGCCAGGTCGTGCAGGTCGCGGGCGATGCGGGTGCGCTCGTCGTCGAGCACCGCCTGGCCCTCGACGCGCCGGGCGTCGGCCAGGACGAGCGCGAGCGCCGCCTGGGCCGCGAACGTCCGGGACAGCGCGAGGTCCGTCTCCGTGAACGACTCCCGTCCGACCCGTCGCAGCAGGACCAGCACGCCGACCCCGCGGCCGGCCGCACGCAGGGGCGCGAACATCGCCGGCCCGAACCGGGACAGCACGGCGTTCGTGCCGATGTCGGCGGCCGCGCCGCCGACATCGGGGGCCGCGAGCCTGCCGACGATCTGTCCGGTGCCGGCGTCGAACGCGGCGCGCACCCGGCCGTCGTCACTCAGGTCGCGGCCGAGCAGGTCGTCGCGGTGCGGGCCGGCCACGATCTCCACGACGAGCTCGCCGTGGCGGCCGGGCAGCACCAGCGCGGCGGCGTCGGCGCCGTCGATCTCCTGCGCGGAGGCGGCGATGCGGATCAGGACGTCCTCGTCGTCGGCGTCCTCGAGCAGCATGGTCGTGATCTCCTGCGCGGCTGTCAGCCACTGCTGGCGGCGCCGCTCGAGCGCGTACAGCTGTGCGTTCTGCACCGCGACGGCCGCTGCGGCCGCGAGCGCGAGGACCAGCGACTCGTCCTCGTCGTGGAAACCGCCGGACTTCTCCGACAGGTACAGCGTCCCGTACCGCGATCCGCCCACCCGGACGGCGGCCCCCAGGAACGAGCCCATCGGTGGATGACCCGGCGGCAGCCCGCGGAAGGCCGGGTGCGCGGTGAGGTCCTCGAGCCGCAGGACCCCCTCGTCGGGGATGCTGCCCAGGACGCCCCACGCGTGCGGGGCGTGCCCGAGGCGTGCCACCGTCGCCGTGTCGATACCGCTCTGCACGAACGTCGTGGACGCGCCCTCGTCGTCGACGATGTTGATCGCGCCGTACCGGGCGCCCGTCAGTGCCGTGCTCGCCTCGACGAACCGCTCGAGCAGGCTCGGCACGTCCAGGTCGGCGGCGAGGGTCAGGATCGCCTCGACCAGCCCGGCGCTCGCCTGGGCGGGTGCCGCGCCGCCACGGGGCAGCTCGTCGATGCTCATCCACGGACCTCCGGTGCCGCCACCGCGCTCCCGGACGGGGCGCGAGGGACCAACGTCCCACGTCGCGGGGCGACGACCAAGCAGCGCGCGTGCGTGCCACCATGACGCCATGCCGACCGACCTCCGCCCGCCCGCCCGGCGCCGCTGATGGGCCGGCACGCCACCTCCGGTCCCGAGGAGACCCCACGGGCCCGTGCCACGGCGCGCGGCCGGGTCGTCCGGTGGTCGGAACGCCTCGGGTTCGGTGTGGCGGCGGCCGCCGGGACGCTCGGCGTGCTGCGCTGGGCCGGGACGTCGTGGACGGCGGCGCTGTGGATCGTCGGCGCGGTCGTCGTGGTGGTGCCCACGGCCGCGTGGCTGGCGTCGACCGTGCCGGGGCACGACTCGCTGCACCACCGGCCCTGACGGCGCCGGCTCAGCCTGTCGGCAGACCGGCCCGCGGATCGGCGGGCGGACCGGTGTGCAGCCGGTCGATCGTGGAGACCACCCCCAGGACCGCCACCGCGAGCGCGACCGCGGCGACCACGTCGGTGAGGAAGTGGTAGCCCAGGTACAGCCGGCTGAGCGCCACCAGCGCGGTGCCGACGACCGTCGCGACCCCCCACCCGACGATCAGCGGCACCGACGGGCGCCGGCTGCACACCAGGTATCCGGCGACGAGCAGCAGCGTCGCGGTGCCGAGCGTGTGACCCGACGGGAAGGAGGCCGTGGTCTCGGCGCCGGGCACGTACATCGTCTCCGCCGGTGGGCGCGCCCGTCCGACGAGGTCCTTGACCACCAACGAGATCGCTGTCGAGCCGATCATCGCGCCGGCCAGGAGCAGCGGTCGCCACCACTCGTGGCTGACGATCCCCCACACCAGGCAGGCGACGGCCACGAGGATCGGCAGGACGGTGGGACCCGTGACGAACGTGATGGCCGCGAGCACCGACGTCCACCCGACGGTCCGGTGCATCACCAGCCACTCGAGCACCGGCTGGTCCAGGGACGACAGGTCGTTCCTCTCCCGCACCGTGTCGAGCACCCCGAAGAAGACGCCCAGCCCCGCGGCGACGAGCACGAGCCCCGGGATCACCGCCCACGCGACGGGCCGGGCGCGGAGAGCGGCGAGCGCGGCGGAGCCGCGGGAGCGGGGGGCGACGGTGTCCGACATGGACCGACGCTAACCGCGCTGCGCCCGGTGCACGACCGCACCGGCGGGCACCGCCCTCTAGGCTGACGGACGTGACCAGCACGCCGACGCCCGCGCCCACCGCCTCCGCCCAGGAGAGCAACGACCGGATCGTCTGGATCGACTGCGAGATGACCGGCCTCGACCTCGGCGCCGATGCGCTGGTCGAGGTGGCCGCCGTCGTGACCGACTCCGAGCTGAGGGTCCTCGGCGACGGCGTCGACGTGGTCATCGCCCCGCCGGTGGAGGCGCTCGAGCAGATGGGCGAGTTCGTGCGCACCATGCACACGACGTCCGGCCTGCTCGACCAGCTGGCCGCGGGGACCACGCTCGAGGACGCGCAGGCGCAGGTGCTCGACTACATCCGGCAGTGGGTGCCCGAGCCGGGCAAGGCGCCGCTGGCCGGCAACTCGGTGGGTACCGACAAGGCGTTCCTGGACCGTGACATGACCGAGCTCGTCGGCCACCTGCACTACCGCGTGATCGACGTCTCCTCGATCAAGGAGCTCGCGCGCCGCTGGTACCCGCGCGTGTACTTCGCGTCGCCGCGCAAGAACGGCGGGCACCGCGCGCTGGCGGACATCCTGGAGAGCATCGACGAGCTGCGCTACTACCGCGCGGCGCTCCTGCCGGCGCAGCCGGGCCCCGACTCCGCCGCGGCGAAGAAGATCGCCGCGGACATCGTCGCGACGTCGGTCACGAGCATCCTGCCGCCGAAGGCCTGACGCGCGGCGCCTCCCCCGGGAACGACGTCGGGCGCCGACCAGCTGGTCGACGCCCGACGCGATGGGGTGGCTAACGGGACTTGAACCCGCGACCCCCTGGACCACAACCAGGTGCTCTACCACCTGAGCTATAGCCACCACGATCCCCCGACGCGTACGCCGGGGCGTCGAGAAGTGTACCCGAGCCCGGGAGCACTTCCGGAACCGGCGAGCAGTGGCCTGCGCCACTGCCCTGCGAGGTCAGAGGCGCGCGATGATCGCGTCGGCGAACCGCCCGGCCGCGGCCTCGTCGTACGCCAGGAACAACGACGGCTCGGTCAGCTCGACCTCGAGCACCACCGGGTTGTTGTCGTCGTCGGGGATGAGGTCGACGCGGGCGTACAGCAGCGGCCCGTCGGTGCCGGGCGCGAGGGTGGGCAGCGCGTCGACCACGCGCTGGGCGAGCTCCCGCTCGGCGTCGCTGGCCTCCCGCGCGGTCATGGTCTCCCGGCGGTACAGCTCCTCGCGCTGCTCCTCGCGGTAGGGACCGTCGAGCAGGGCACCCTTGCGCACCGAGTGGCTGAACTGCCCGTCGACGAACACCAGAGCCGTCTCACCCACGGTGTCGACGTTGCGCAGGTAGCGCTGGATCATGACGCGCCGGCCCACGCTGAGCAGGTTCTTGGCGTGCGTGATGGCCAGCGAGCGCTGCTGCGTCACACCGGCGTCGTACCGGCCGGTGTCCCGCGACCCGGCGCTCACGGTGGGCTTGATGACGAAGTCCCCGAACGCCGGGAACCGCGTGTGGATGGCCCGCGAGTCGTGGTTGCGCTCGGGGTCCAGCCAGATGGTCGGGACGATCGGCAGGCCCGCCGTCTCCAGGTCCCGCAGGTAGGTCTTGTCGATGTTCCAGCCGACCACGGACGCCGGGTTGAGCAGCGTGCTGCTGCGCTCGACCTTGCGGGTCCAGTCGGCGAACTGCGCCGGCCGGTCCGTGTAGTCCCACGTGGAGCGGATCACCACGTGGGGGTAGGTGCCCCAGTCGACGGTCGGGTCGTCCCACACGACGACGTCCGTCGGGACGCCGCGCTCGAGCAGGGCGTCGCGCAGCGCGTGGTCGTCGGGGTCCAGCTCGGGGAGCTCGGCGCAGGTGGCCAGCGCGAGGCGGGCAGTCGTCGTGGTCACGAGCGCAGCGTACCGACGGGGGCGGCGTCGCCCGCTGTGGTGTGCGTCTCGCTGCCCGATCCGCTCCCCGGACCGTCCTGCGGCTCCGTGAGCCGATCGAGCGCCCGCACCACCGTGCTCGCTCCCGCGCTGCCGACGACACGGCCCTGCTCGTCCTGCACCGGCACCGGCCCGTCCGCGCGGACCTGGGCGGCGAGCACGTCGCCCAGCTCGGTGCCGAGCGTGATCGGTGCACCGGCCGCACCGTCGACGGCGGGGTCCAGGTCGGCGCGCTCGAGCCTGCCCAGTGCGAGCAGCCGGGCGGTGCGACCGCGTCCGACGAGCTCCGCGACGGCGTCGGTGGCCGGCCGCGCGACGATGTCGAGCGGTGAGGCCAGCTGCTCGATGTGCGCGCCGCGGCTCATCACGGCCACGCGGTCCGCCATGCGGACAGCCTCGTCGATGTCGTGCGTGACGAGCATCACGGTGATGCCGAGCGAGCGCTGGATGCGGGCGAACTCCGTCTGCAGGCGGCGGCGCCCCACGGGGTCCACCGCACCGAACGGCTCGTCCATGAGCAGCACCGGTGGGTCGGTGGCCAGCGCCCGGGCCACGCCCACCCGCTGACGCTCGCCGCCGGACAGCTCGTGCGGGAATCGCCGGCCGTAGTCGGCGGGATCGAGGCCGACGAGATCGAGCAGCTCGTCCACCCGCGCCGCCGTGCGCTTGCGGTCCCACCCGACCAGGCCGGGGACCGTGGCGACGTTCTGGGCGACGGTGCGGTGCGGGAAGAGGCCGACGTTCTGGATCACGTACCCCATGCGGCGGCGCAGGCCCACGGGGTCGACCGTGGTGACGTCCTCCCCGCCGAGCAGGATCCGCCCCGACGTGGGCTCCACCAGGCGGTTGGCCATGCGCAGCGTGGTGGACTTGCCGCAGCCCGAGGGTCCGACGAGGACCAGGACCTCGTGCGGGCGCACCGCGAGCGACAGGTCGTCGACCGCCGCGCCGCTGTCCGGGCCCGCGCCGCTCCCCTGGCTCGCGTAGGCCTTGCTCACGTGCTCGAAGGCGATCGCCGCATCGTCTGCCACTCGTCGGACGCTAGTCGCTGCGTCCGACAGCCGCAGCGCCGGGCGCCGGGACGTGACCGGACGCATGCTGCGGCCGCTGGACGCAGGCAACCACCTCTGCGCCTGTCGGAGGGGCCGGGTACGTTCGCAGGATGCGTCTGGCCCAGGCTCCACCCAACCCGTGGTTCTCGTGGCAGTACGTGGAACGCAACGCGCAGGACATCGTCCGGGCGGTCGAGCAGCATGCCTCGCTCACGTTCCAGGCCGTCGTCATCGCGTTCGTGCTGGCGCTGCCGCTCGGCGCCCTCGCCCACCTGCGGCCGCGGCTGGCCGGCCCCGTGCTGGGCGTCGCCGGCGTGCTGTACACGGTGCCGTCGCTGGCGCTGTTCGCCATCCTCGCGCCCTACACCGGCATCGGTCGCACCACGGTCCTCATCGGCCTGGTGTCCTACGCCCTGCTGGTCCTGACCCGCAACGTGCTCGTCGGGCTGCAGGGCGTCGATCCCGCGGTCCGGGACGCGGCGCGCGGCATGGGCTACGGCCGGTCCCGGCTGCTGCTGTCGGTCGAGCTGCCCCAGGCCCTGCCCAGCATCGTCGCGGGCCTGCGGCTGGCCACCGTGACCACCGTCGCCCTGGTCACCGTCGGGGTGGTGGTGGGGTACGGCGGGCTGGGACAGCTGATGTTCCGCGGGTTCCGCAGCAACTACCACGCCGAGATCATGACCGCGACAGTGCTGACGCTGCTGCTCGCCCTCCTCTGCGACCTGGTGATCGCCGGCGTCGGCAGACGCCTCACGCCCTGGGCGCGCGCCGAGAGGCCGGTGTGACGTGGACGTCCTGACCGACGCGTTCGCCTGGCTGAACGACCCGCTCAACTGGACGGGACGCGGCGGCGTGCTCGCCCTGACGCGCGACCACATCGTGGTGTCGGTGCTCGCCGTGCTGCTCGGCGCTGTGGTCGCCGTGCCGCTGGGCCTGTGGCTCGGGCACCGCGGCCGGGGCGGGACCGTCGGCGTGATCGTCGCCAACACCACGCGCGCCCTGCCCACCCTCGCCCTGCTCACCCTGCTGGCCGCGAGCGGGCTGTTCGGCAACACCGCGACCGTGCTGGCCTGCGCGGTGTTCGCGGTCCCTCCCCTGCTCACCAACGCGGTCACCGGGCTCGGTGGCGTGGACGCCGACGTGCGGGACGCGGCGCGCGGGGTCGGCATGTCCGGCAGTCGCAGCCTGTGGGCCGTGGAGCTGCCGCTCGCGGTACCCCTGATCGCCGCCGGTGTGCGGACCGCCTCCGTGCAGGTGCTCGCGACCGTGCCTCTCGCCGCCCTCGTCGGCGGTCGCAGCCTCGGCACCATCGTCGTCACCGGGTTCGGCACGCAGGACTACGGTCAGGTCCTCGCGGGCGGCGTGCTCGTGGCCGCCCTGTGCCTGGTCGCCGAGGGGCTGCTCGCGGTCGCGCAATACTTCCTGACGCCCCCCGGACTGCGGGCGCTCGCCCGCGACTCGTCCGACCGACCCGCCCGCCGCCTGCGACTGCGCCGGGCCCGCACCACCCCCCACCCACTTGCCGCCACCGCGGCAAACGGTTCGAATAGGTCCGGCCCATCCTCCTGACCTGTCGACGGCACGACTGTCCGTCATCCGGGATCCTTCCCGCCCCTGCTGACTCCCCGAGGAGAGCACCATGCGAGCGAGACGCTCCACCACTCTGTCCCTGATCGCCGTCGCCGCCCTGGCGCTCGGCGCCTGCGGCGATCCCGGGTCGGGCGGAGGCGAGGCCGACCCGACGTCGTCGAGCTCCTCCGGCCTGGCCACCTGCGACCCGGTCGCGGGCGACACGCTCGTCGTGCTCAAGGACGACAAGGGCCTGCAGAACGCCGACAACATCATCCCGGCCGTGAACAAGGCCGCGGCGACCGCCAACCCCTCGATCATCGAGCTGCTGGACTCCGTCTCCGCCGCCCTCGACACCGAGAAGCTGATCCAGCTCAACAAGGCGGTGGACATCGACCGCCGCACGTCGAGCGAGGTCGCGGCGGAGTTCGTCGACACGGAGGGGCTGGCGGCGCAGGACACCCCCGGCACCGGCACGTCGCTCGTCATCGGCGCCGCGAACTTCTCCGAGAGCGCGACCCTCGCGGAGGTCTACGCGGCGACGCTGCGCTCGGCCGGGTACACGGTCGAGGTCCGCACCATCGGCAACCGGGAGACGTACCTGCCGGCGCTGACGGACGGCACGCTCACGGCGGTCCCCGAGTACGCCGCGACGCTCGCAGACTTCCTCAACGCCCAGCAGAACGGGGCCGACGCCGAGTCGGTCGCCTCCGCCGACGTGGACGCGACGGTCGAGGCGCTGACGCCGCTGGCGGACGGTGCCGGCCTGGTCGTGGGGGCTCCGTCCGCCGCCCAGGACCAGAACGCGTTCGCCGTGACGAGCGAGTTCGCCAGCGAGCACGACGTCAGCACGCTGTCCGACCTCGCCGCGGCGTGCGGCGGGCTCGTGCTGGCCGGCCCGCCGGAGTGCCCGGAGCGGCCGTTCTGCCAGCCCGGTCTCGAGGAGACCTACGGCCTGGAGTTCGCGGACTTCAAGTCGTACGACTTCGGCCTGATCGGCCAGGCGGTGCGCCAGGGTGAGGCCGCCATCGGCCTGGTGCTGTCGAGCGACGGGTCGCTCGCCGCCGACAGCTGACGTGCACGACGACGGGGCGGGTCCACGCGGACCCGCCCCGTCGTCGTCCCCTGGGACCCGCGGGTCAGAGGCCGGCACTCTCCAGCAGTCGCAGCCAGACCTCGCTCACCGTCGGGTACGACGGCACCGCGTGCCAGAGCCGGTCGAGCGGGACCTCCCCGACGACGGCGATCGTGGCGGCGTGCAGCATCTCGGCCACCTCGGGCCCGACGAACGTGGCGCCGACGACCACGCCGCGCGCGTCGTCGACCACCAGCTGGGCGTGGCCCTCGTAGTCCTGCGCGAAGACCGTCGCACCGGCCACGTCCTGCAGGTCGTAGCCGAGCACGCGGACGTCGATCCCCGCGTCCCGGGCCGCCTGCTCGGTCAGTCCCACCCAGGCCACCTCGGGCCGGGCGAACACCACCTGCGGCACGGCGGAGACGTCGGCCGTCGCGCGGTACCGGGTCCAGGCGCCCGCCGTGCGCTCGTCGTCGGCGGCCAGCGCCCGGTCCCCCGCCGTCGCGTCCTGGGGCGACTCGTCCTGGGTCGGGCGCGGGTCGAACCGGGCCGCGATGACGTCTCCGGCCACGCGGGCGTCGTACTTGCCCTGGTGCGTGGTCGCGGTGCGGCCCGACACGTCGCCCACCGCGAACAACCAGCCACCCTCGACGCCCTGGACCTGCAGCGCGTCGTCGACCGTGATCCGCGCGTCCGGCAGGCCGAGCGTCTCCAGCCCGAGCTCGGCGGTCCGGGGCCGGCGCCCGGTGGCGACGAGCACCTCGTCGACCACGAGGTCGGGTGCCGCGTCGTCGCCCGAGCCGAGCCCCAGGTGCACGCCGTCCGCCTCGCGCCGGACCGACCGGGCCTCCGTGCCGAACAGGACGGTGACGCCCAGGTGGGCCAACGACGCGGCCACCGCCTCGCCGGCGAACGGCTCGGCACCGGCGAGCAGCCGGTCACCGCGCACGACGAGGGTCACGTCGCTGCCCAGGTCCCGGAACGCGGTCGCCATCTCGACGCCGACGACGCCGCCGCCGAGCACCGCGAGCCGCGGGGGCACCTGGTGCGTGGACGTGGCGTCCCGGCTGGTCCACGGCGGCAGCTCGGCCAGCCCGTCCACGCGCGGCACCACGGGGGCCGAGCCGGTCGCGACCACCACGGCGTGCCGCGCGGTCACCCGGACGGTGCCGTCGCCGCCCTCGACCGTGAGCGCGCGCGGGCCGGTGAAGCGTGCGTGGCCCCGCAGCAGCGTGATCCCGGTGCTCTCCACCCAGCTGACCTGCGAGCTGTCGTCCCAGTCGTGCGTGACCGTGTCGCGTCGCGCGAACGCCGCCGCCACGTCCACGTCGCCCGTCACGGCCGCGGCGGCACCCGGGACGCCGCGGGCCGCCGCGAGCGCCGCCCCCGGTCGCAGGAGAGCCTTCGAGGGCATGCAGGCCCAGTAGGAGCACTCCCCGCCGACCAGCTCGTGCTCGATCAGCGCGACGCTCAGCCCGGTCCGCCCGGCCCGGTCGGCCGCGTTCTCCCCCACCGCCCCGCCGCCGATCACCACGACGTCGAACTCACGATCCTGCTGCGCCATCTCGGCTCCGTCTCGTCGTCGCCCCGGTCGTCGGGGTACCTGCGCCTCGGCACCGGGCCGAGGGCTGCGCCCATGGTGGCGCGGGCCACCTCGCCGCGCAGCACGGGTGTGGCGGTGCCGGGGACGACGAAAAGGCCTCCCCCAACATATCCGCTGGTGGGAGGCCTCTCGAGTGGTGCGCCATCAGGGACTCGAACCCCGAACCCGCTGATTAAGAGTCAGCTGCTCTGCCAATTGAGCTAATGGCGCGCGGTTGAGAACGCTAGCAGGCCCGATGCCGGATCTGCCAATCGAGATCCGCCGTCGTGACGACTGTCACGCGTCCTCGGCGTCGGGGGCCGGCTCCCACCAGGCGTCGTCCGGCAGACCCTCCTCCTCGAGGATCTCCGAGGAGGTCGCCACGGGTGTGACCAGGTCCACGAGGAGGGCCAGCGGCACGTGCTCGGCCAGCAGGTCGAGGACGGGCTGGGTCTCCTCAGGCCCGTCCACGGGCGCGTCGGCGGGCACGTCGGCGGGCGCGACGACGGGGACGGGTGCGGAGCCGGTGTCGTGCTCGCTCATGGTGGTCGACCTCCTCGGGAACGGTCTCCCGCTGCTCATGCCACCGCCGCGCAGGACGCGCGGCAAGGCGTGACGCCGACGCCGCACGGTGCGGTCGTCGGGAGTGAGAACGCTCAGAGGTACAGACCGGTTCCCTGGCCCACGCCGCGAGGCTCCGCCACGGCGTGCACGTCCTTCTCCCGCAGCAGCACGTAGGTGGCGCCCTCGAGCTCGACCTCCGCCCGGTCCTCCGGGTCGAACAGCACCCGGTCACCGCGCTCCACCTGGCGCACGTGCTGACCGACGGCCACCACCGCACCCCACGCGAGGCGCCGCCCGACGACCGCGGTGGCCGGGATGACGATGCCCGCGGACGAGCGCCGCTCCCCCGCCTCGCCGTCGAGCGAGACCAGCAGGCGGTCGTTGAGCATCCGGATGGGCAGCGCGTCGGGGGCGGAAGAGGTCACGCTCCGAAAGTACCCGCGCGACGTACGCTGACCGCATCCTGCGTGCCCCCACCCCTGGAGACCTCGTGCCCCGCCTCACCGTCGGCGACCTCGCTCCCGACTTCACGCTGCCCACCGCCGACGGTGGCAGCGTCGCCCTGTCCGACCTGCGCGGCCGACGGGTCATCGTGTACTTCTACCCGGCGGCGATGACGCCGGGCTGCACCACGCAGGCGTGCGACTTCCGCGACTCGCTGGCGTCGTTGCAGGGCGCCGGCTTCGCGGTGGTCGGTGTCTCCCCGGACGGCGTCGACAAGCTCGCCGCGTTCGCGCAGCAGGAGGGGCTGACCTTCCCGCTGGCGTCCGACCCCGAGCACGGGGTCCTCGAGGGGTGGGGCGCCTGGGGCGAGAAGATGAACTACGGCAAGAAGGTCACCGGCGTCATCCGCTCGACGGTCGTCGTCGACCCTGACGGGCGGGTGGAGCTGGCGCAGTACAACGTGCGCGCCACGGGCCACGTCGCCAAGCTGCGTCGGGACCTCGGCGTCGCGTGAGGCTGTGGGAAACTTCCGCTGCGCGGGAGTGGTGAAACGGCAGCCACGCCAGGTTTAGGTCCTGGTGCCCGAGAGGGCGTGCGGGTTCAAGTCCCGTCTCCCGCACACGACGAAGGACCGGCCCCCGCGGGGAGCCGGTCCTTCGTCGTCGGTCTCAGGCCGTGGTCGCGGCGGCGGCGATCTTCTCGCGCACCTCGTCCATGTCCAGCGCCTTGACGGCCTCGACCACCTGCTCCAGCGCGGGGGCGGGCAGCGCGCCGGCCTGGTTGAACACCAGGATCCCGTCGCGGAAGGCCATCAGGGTCGGGATCGAGAAGATCTGCAGCTCGGCGGCGAGCTCCTGCTCAGCCTCCGTGTCCACCTTGGCGTGCACGACGTCGGGGTGGTTCTCCGACGAGGTCTCGAACACCGGTCCGAAGCGCTTGCACGGACCGCACCACTCCGCCCAGAAGTCGACCAGGACGATCTCGTTGTCCTTGATGGTCTGGCCGATCGTGTTGCCGGTCAGCTCGGTCGTCGCCATGACATTCCTCCAGTCCTCGGTTACCGCCAGGTAGAGCGCACGGCCACCTCCGACTATTCCCGACGGCGCGCCCGTCCGCGCGGCGTGCCCGGCCCAGCGGCCGGCGGCGAGGTAGACATGGTCAGTGACCGCTTCCGCCGAGTACCCCCGCGGCCCCGAACGACCCGCCGGCTGGCTGAGCCCCGAGGAGATCGGCCGCGCCCGCGCCCAGCTGCCCATCCTGTACGTCGACGCCATCCCGGTGCGCGTCGACGACTCGGGTGACGTCGTCCAGGTGGGGCTCCTGCTGCGCGTGACGCAGGAAGGCGTCATGTCCCGGGCTCTGGTCAGCGGCCGGGTGATGTACCACGAGCGGGTCCGGGACGCGCTGCTGCGGCACATCGAGAAGGACCTCGGACCGGTGGCGCTGCCCCAGATCCCCGCCTCGCCGCAGCCGTTCACGGTCGCGGAGTACTTCCCCACTCCCGGAGTCACGCCGTACCACGACCCGCGCCAGCACGCGGTGTCGCTGGCGTACGTCGTGCCCGTGCTCGGGGACTGCCGCCCGCAGCAGGACGCCATCGACCTCGCGTGGATGACGCCCGAGGAGGCCTGCGCGCAGCAGATCCAGTTCGAGATGAACGGCGGCCAGGGCCTCCTGCTGCGCCAGGCGATGGGCCACGTCGGCCGGTTGCCGTGACCGGGACCGCCGCACCGCGGCGGTTCGTCCTGGCACGCTCGCTGCACGCCGTCGTCCTGGTGGCCGCCACGGTCGGCGTGCTCATGGAGCTCGTCACGGCCCTGGGTGCGCAGGACGTGGGCTCCCGGCTGGCCAACCTGTTCAGCTTCTTCACCATCCAGTCGAACATCCTGGCCGGCATCGCGGCCGGGATGCTCCTGTGGCGGCCGGACCGCGGCGGACGCGTGTTCGCCGTCCTGCGGCTCGACGCCCTGCTGTGCATCGCGGTGACCGGGATCGTCTACCACGCGGTCCTGCGCGGCCTGCAGGACCTCACCCCCGCGGGCGCCCTGTCCAACCTGCTCCTGCACACGGTCGTCCCGGTGGGGACCGTCGTCGCGTGGCTGCTCGTCGGGCCGCGGCCGCGCCTGTCCCCCGCCGTCGTGGGCTGGTCGCTGGTCTACCCGCTGGGGTGGATCGCCTACACGTTCCTGCGCGGTGCTGTCGTCCACTGGTACCCGTACCCGTTCCTCGACGTGTCGCAGATCGGGCTCGTCTCGGCGCTGCTGCGCACGGGGGTCGTCGCCGTGGTCTTCCTCGTGCTCGCGTTCCTGGCGCTGCTGCTGGAACGGCGCCTGCCGCCGGCGCCCTGACCTCAGCCCGGACGCCAACCCCGGCCGTCAACCCAGCGTCAGCTCGGGCCAGTCGGCCAGGTCGGTCCGCATGCGGCGGTCGTGGGTGGCGACGACGACGGCCGCCGACGTCGCCCGCAGCGCCGCGGTCAGCTCGTCCACCAGCCCCACGGACAGGTGGTTGGTCGGCTCGTCGAGCACCAGCACGTGCGGTGCGGCCAGGAGCGCGCACGCCAGGTCGAACCGGCGGCGCTGGCCCACGGACAGCTCGCGCAGGGGCCGCTCCAGGTCCTCCTCGGTGAGCAGCCCGAGCGCCGCGACCGGCACCAGCTGGTCCGGGTCGAGCAGCTCGGCGTCCAGCAGCGCCAGGGCGTGCCGCGCGTAGGCGTCGAAGCCCGAGAGCTCCGCGGCGGCACCGGCGGACCGCGGGTGCGCGACGACGGCCGCCGCGTGCTCGGTCGGCCCCTCCTGGGCGAGCACCCCGAGCCGCACGCCGGGTGCGACCGTGCGCACCCCGCGGTCAAGGTGCACCGACCCGGCGAGCGCGGCGAGCAGCGTCGACTTGCCCGAGCCGTTGGGGCCCGTCACCAGGAGCCGCCCGCAGGCGGGCACCTCGACGCGCGTCCCGGCCAGGTCCAGCCGGCCGTGCACGCGCGGTGCGCGCAGGTCCAGCAGCGGTCCCGGCTGCGGGTCGCGCGGCAGCGAGGGCAGGTCGGGGAACGTGAGCACCAGCGGCGGGGCCGGCACCTCGACGGCGTCGGCCTCGAGCCGCTGGATCAGCCGGTCCGCAGCCTTGACGTGCCCCCGGGCGCGCGTGGCCCGACGGTGGGCCTGCGAGCCCTTGGGCGGACGCCACTCGTCCGACAGGCCCTCGTAGCTGGCGTCCAGCTGGGCCGCGAGGGCCAGCGCACGCTTGCGCTCTGCCCGGTACCGCGCGTTCCAGCGGCGGACCATCTGGCTCTTGAGGAACCGGTAGTCGGAGTACCTGGTGGCGCCGTACAGCGCGGGCCGGCCGTCCATCGCGGGGTCCAGGTCGAGGATCGCGGTCATCACGTCGTCCAGCAGCCGGCGGTCGTGGGTGACGATGAGCAGCCCGCCGGGCCACTGCCGCAGCTGCGCGGTCAGGTAGTCGATGCCCGCGGCGTCCAGGTGGTTGGTCGGCTCGTCGAGCAGCAGCAGGTCCGCGCGCTCCCCGATCCGGCACGCGAGGCGGACCCGGTACCGCTCGCCGACGCTGAGCCGGTCGAGCCGTCGGTCCAGGTCCCGCGGTGCGCCGAACCGGGTCAGCGCCTCGTCGACGCGGCGGTCCGCGTCCCAGGCCGCCAGGTGCTCGTAGCGAGCCACCGCGGCCGTCAGCCGGGACAGGTCGCCGGACTCGTGGTCGAACCCGTCGATGGCGGCCTCGAGCTCGGCCGCCGCTGCGCGCACCCCCGCGAGCGCGTCCGCGACGAACGTCCCGATGGTCGCCCCGGCGGGCACGTCGAGGTCCTGCTCCACCGCGGCGAGCGTCCCGGAGCGCCGGACGTGGCCGCTCTGCGGGTCCAGGTCGCCCGCGAGCAGCCGCAGCAGCGTCGTCTTGCCGGCACCGTTCTCCCCGACCACGCCGACGCGGTCCCCCGCGCCGACGGTCAGGTCGATGCGGTCGAGCACCGGCCGGCCCGGGTAGCCGTAGGTGACCGCCTCGGCGACGAGCTGCGGCGCGCCGGTCAGGTGGTGGTCCTCAGGCACGGCAGGTCACCCGCCGAGCACCCCGACCAGCGCCGGCACCAGCGCCCGGAACGCCGTACCGCGATGGCTGATGGCGTTCTTCTCCTGCGGCGTCAGCTCGGCGCACGTCCGGCTCTGCCCGGTGGGCACCAGGATCGGGTCGTAGCCGAACCCGCCGGCGCCGCGGGGCTCGGTGGCCAGGACGCCCTCGAGCGTGCCCGTCTCCACGTGCTCGAACCCGTCCGGGGTGACCAGGGCGGCCGCACAGACGAACCGCGCGCCGCGGTGGGGCTCCGCGATGTCGGCCAGCTGGGCCAGCAGCAGCTCGAGGTTGGCGGCGTCGTCCCCGTGGCGTCCGGCCCAGCGCGCGGAGAAGATGCCCGGCGCGCCGCCCAGCACGTCGACGCTGAGCCCCGAGTCGTCCGCCACCGCCGGCAGCCCGGTGAACGCGGCGAGCGCCCGGGCCTTGATGAGCGCGTTCTGGGCGAACGTCACGCCGTCCTCGACGGGCTCGGGTGCGCCGACGTCCCGGGCACCGACCACCGCGGCCGGGTCCAGCGCGGGCAGCGCCGGCGCCAGGATGGCGCGCAGCTCCCCCACCTTGTGCGCGTTGTGCGTGGCGAGCACCAGGCGCGCGCCCAGCGGTGCGGTCACCGGTCCACCGTGGACCGCGTCGCGGACCCGTCGCCAGGAGCGGCCGCGAGCGCCGCGACCTGCAGCGCCGTCAGCTGGGCCGTCCCCGCCACCGCGAGGTCCAGCAGCGCGTCGAGCTCGGCCCGGTCGAACGGGGCGTGCTCGGCGGTGCCCTGCACCTCGACGAACGTGCCCGAGCCCGTGACGACGACGTTCATGTCCGTCTCCGCCCGCACGTCCTCGACGTACGGCAGGTCCAGCACGGGCAGCCCGTCGACGATGCCCACGCTCACGGCCGCCACGGAGTCGCGCAGGACGGCCTTCCCGGCCGGGACGTGCTTGTGCTCGACGGCCCACGCGACCGCGTCCGCGAGCGCGACGTAGGCGCCCGTGATCGAGGCCGTCCGGGTGCCGCCGTCGGCCTGCAGCACGTCGCAGTCCAGCACGATCGTGTTCTCGCCCAGCGCGGAGACGTCGATGATCGCGCGCAGCGAGCGACCGATCAGGCGGGAGATCTCGTGCGTGCGACCGCCCACGCGGCCCTTGACCGACTCCCGGTCCGAGCGGCTGGACGTCGCGCGCGGGAGCATCGAGTACTCGGCCGTGACCCAGCCCTCGCCCGAGCCCTTCTTCCAGCGCGGCACCCCCGGGGTGAACGACGCGACGCAGAGCACCTTGGTGCCCCCGAACTCGACGAGCACGCTGCCCTCGCCCGCCTCGAGGAACCCGCGGGTGAGGGTCACGGGACGCAGCTCGTCGGGTGCGCGGCCGTCGGCGCGGACGGGCGCGACGGAGGAGGTGGAGGCAGCAGAAGTCATGGCGACGAGCCTAACCGCGGCCCCGGACACCACCCGACGAGCGGTCAGAGGACGTGCACGCCGCCCGGCACGGCGAGCTCCAGCGGCCCGTCGTACACGGCCGCCGCCTCCGCCAGCGTGACCGCCGGGTCGTTCCAGGCGGGGACGTGGGTCAGGACCAGACGGCCCGCAGCGCCCCGTGCGGCCGCCTCGCCGGCGCGCCGGCCCGTGAGGTGCACACCGCGCAGGGCGTCGTCGCGACCCTCGAGGTACGCGGCCTCCGACAGCAGCAGGTCGACCCCGGCGGCGAGCGTGTCCAGACCGGCGCACGCGTCGGTGTCCCCGGTGTAGGCGAGCGTCACGGTGCGTGACCGGTCGGCGTCGCTGGGGCCCGAGACCCGGATCCCGAACGCGGGGATGGGGTGCTCGACCGGCACGGGCTCGAGCACGAGCGGGCCGACCGTGACCGGCACGCCCACCTGCCACGGCACCACGTCGAACTGGCCGTCGGTGCTGGTGGCCGGGTCCTTGCCGGACAGCTGCGCCAGCCGCTCGACCGTGCCGTCCGGTCCGTGCACCGGGACCGGCCGGCAGGGACCGTCCGGGTGGTAGCGACGCAGCACGTTGAGCACGACCATGTCCGCCACGTGGTCCGCGTGCAGGTGCGACAGCGCGATCGCGTCCAGCCGGGTGGGGTCGCCGTACCGCTGCAGGGCGCTCAGGGCGCCGTTGCCCAGGTCCAGGAGCACCGTCCACGTGCGTCCGTCCGCGTCCTCGGCCTGCACCAGGTAGGCCGAGGCGGCGGAGTCGGGTCCGGGGAACGACCCCGCGCAGCCGAGGACGGTCAGCCTCATCGCAGCGCCAGGCTGGGTTCGACGGACTCGACCTCGGGACCGAGGAAGCGGCGCGCCAGCGTGCGGAACTGCTCCGGGTCGCCGGTGGCCAGGAACCGGTGCCGCGGCGGTCCGGCGGCCGGGTCGCGCTCCAGGTCGTGCGCGACGAGGGTGCGGTACACGTCCTTGGCGGTCTCCTCGGCGCTGGACACCAGGGTGACCTCCTCGCCCATCACGTAGGAGATCGCGCCCGTGAGCAGCGGGTAGTGGGTGCAGCCCAGCACGAGCGTGTCGACGCCCGCCTCCCGGACCGGGTCGAGGTACTCGTGCGCGACGGCCAGCACCTCGGGACCCGACGTGATGCCCGCCTCGACCAGCTGCACGAACCGCGGGCACGCCTGGGTGGTCAGCTCGATCCCGGGGGCCACGGCGAACGCGTCGTCGTACGAGCGGGACTCCACCGTCGACTTCGTGGCGATGACCCCGATGCGTCCCGAGCGGGTGGCCGCCACCGCCCGCCGCGCGGCGGGCAGGATGACCTCGACCACCGGGATGCCGCGGCGCAGCGTGTACCGCTCGCGGGCGTCGCGCAGCATCGCCGACGACGCGGTGTTGCACGCGATCACCAGCAGCTTGACGCCGGCGTCCACCAGGTCGTCCATGACCTCGAGCGCGTGGGCGCGCACGGCAGCGAGCGGCTTGGAGCCGTACGGCGTGTTGAGCGTGTCCCCGATGTACAGGGTGGACTCCTGGGGCAGCTGGTCGAGGATCGACCGCGCCACGGTGAGCCCGCCGACGCCGGAGTCGAAGATGCCGAGGGGGGCGTCGTTCACGCCGCCGAGCCTAGCCGCTGCCCGCTCACGGGCGCGCCGGGCGGCCCGAGCGCAGGTCGTGCAGGAGCACCTCGACCAGCGACTCCTGCAGCCAGCTCAACGCGCCGTAGACGGCGGTCAGGTAGCGGCGGGCGGCCGGCCCGGGGTCGTCGGGACCCTCCGCGTCCGCCTCGCCGTCGTCCCGCGGCGCGGCCTGCAGGGCGTCGTAGAGCTGCTCGGCCTGCTCGTCGGTCCGGATGTCCAGCCGCTCCGCCAGGACCAGTCGCAGGTCGGTCAGGGTCGCCGCGACGCCCTGCGCGTCCGCCGGGGCGATCACCAGGGAGTCCGCCCGCCAGCCCTCGGCCGGCACGGTGAGCGCGTGCCACAGCACGCGCAGACGCTCCACCTTGGTGGCCCGCAGGTCGTCCTCCGTGAGCCGCCGGAACTCCTGCGCGACCTCGGCGTCGTCGCGCGACGCGTCGGGCAGCAGCCGGCGGACGGCCGGGTCCTCGGGCGGTGGCAGCGGCTCGGACCGCATCCGGGGCGAGCCGTCCGCGGCGGGCGGCGGCGGCGCGTCCCCCGCCTCGAGGCGACCGGCGCCGAGCAGCTCCGCCACGTCGGCCACGAGCGCCGCGACCACCTGGCGCTCGTCCTCGTCGAGACGGGCGACGTACATGCCGCGGCGGCGGGAGAACCCGCGCATCACTGCCCGCTGCGCTGGAGAGTCGCCCAGAGACCGAACCCGTGCATCGCCTGCACGTCGACCTCCATGGCCTCGAGCGACCCGGTGGAGACCACCGCACGCCCCTGCTCGTGCACCTGCCGCATCAGGCGCTCTGCCTTCTCGCGCGGGTGCCCGAAGTACGACTCGAACACGTAGGTGACGTAGCTCATGAGGTTGACGGGGTCGTTCCAGACGAGCGTCACCCACGGGTCCGCGACGGCGGACATCTCCTCCTCCTCGACGGTGGCGTCAGGAAGGGTCTGCACAGGCACGGCGTCCACTGTAGGGGGGTGCCGCGCCGAGCGGGCGCACGCGTCCTACGTTGGGCGCATGACGGCCCTGCAGACGCCGAGCGCGGCGCTCCTCACCGACCGGTACGAGCTCACCATGCTGCAGGCGGCGCTGGCCGACGGCACCGCGCACCGGCGGTGCGTGTTCGAGGTGTTCACGCGCCGGCTGCCCGCGGGTCGCCGCTACGGGGTGCTGGCGGGCACGGGTCGCGTCCTGGAGTCGCTCGAGCGCTTCCGGTTCACCGCCGCCGAGCTCGACTGGCTGTCGGAGCAGCGCGTGGTCGACGACGCGACGCTGGAGTTCCTGGCGGGCTACCGCTTCTCCGGGTCGGTGGTCGGGTACGCCGAGGGTGAGGTGTTCTTCCCCTCCTCGCCCGTGCTGGTGGTCGAGGGGACGTTCGCGGAGGCGGTGCTCCTGGAGACCCTGGTGCTGTCGATCCTCAACTACGACTCGGCGGTGGCGTCCGCGGCCTCCCGGATGACGAGCGCGGCGGTGGACCGGCCGTGCCTCGAGATGGGTTCGCGTCGGG
The DNA here is from genome assembly GCA_963837795.1 of uncultured Actinomycetota bacterium. Lineage (GTDB taxonomy): Bacteria > Actinomycetota > Actinomycetes > Actinomycetales > Cellulomonadaceae > Cellulomonas. The sequence goes on along the minus strand of CAWIOT010000006.1, from coordinate 175,247 downwards.
CGCAGGAGGAGGCGGCCGTGGCTGCGGCGCGTGCGGCGGTCGTCGCCGGGTTCGCCGGGACGTCCAACCTCGAGGCCGGCAGGCGCTACGGCCTGGCGACGATCGGCACCGCGGCGCACGCGTTCACGCTGCTGCACGACGACGAGGAGGCGGCGTTCGCCGCGCAGGTCGCCTCGCTCGGCACGGGCACCACCCTGCTCGTCGACACCTACGACGTGCGGCGCGGCGTCGAGCGCGCGCTGGCGGCGGCCGGGACGTCGCTGGGTGCCGTGCGGCTCGACTCGGGCGACCTCGGGGTGCTGGCCCACGAGGTCCGCGCGCAGCTGGACGAGGCCGGCGCCCAGGACACACGGATCACGGTGACGTCCGACCTGGACGAGTACGCCATCGCGTCCCTGGCGGTGGCGCCGGTGGACAGCTACGGGGTGGGCACGTCGGTGGTGACCGGCTCGGGCGCGCCGACGTGCGGGATGGTCTACAAGCTCGTCGCCCGCGAGGGGGCCGACGGCACCCTGGAGCCTGTCGCCAAGGCGGCGTTCGGCAAGGTCAGCGTCGGCGGGCGCAAGGCCGCGGCGCGGCGGCTGGGCGAGGACGGCCGGGCCGTCGAGGAGGTGCTGGTGACCGGGACCGACGACGAGGTCCGGTCGTGGGCGTCGACGGACGCCTCGCTGCGTGCGCTGCACGTCCCGCTGGTCGCGGACGGCGTGGTCGAGCCCGGGTGGGTCGGGGCGGACGGCGTGGAGCGAGCAGCACGACGGCACCGCGCCTCGCGGGACGAGCTGCCGCGCGGAGCGCGACGACTGTCTGCCGACGAGGCAGCGGTGCCGACGGTGACGCTGCGGGTCGGGGACTGAGGGGCCCGACCCGCAGCGTCGGTGCTGCGACCGGCCGCGGGTCCCGACGGGGTCAGGACCGGCGCGGCGCGAGTGCCGCGAAGGCGACTAGACCCGCGAGCGGCCCCGGCCGACCAGCCCCAGGATCAGGCTGACGACGAGCACGATGACTCCGATCCAGATGAGCCAGCTTCCGATGGTCGTCGCGACGCCGAGGACGACGAGGACGACTCCGACGAGGATGAGAATGAGCCAGGTAGGCATGGTTGACCCTTTCGATCTGTGGTCACCGATCCGGCATCCGGGGGTACCCGGCGCCGTGTGTCACGGGACAAACCTGGCAGCAGCGCGCCGCGTCGGCACGTCGAACGAGAAGTTGCGTGCGCGGGTCTGGCTGCTATGTGGTCGCGCGTCCAGGGCGCTGACCAGCGGTTTTACCCTCGTTTGAAGCGTCTCACATGGTGAGATCGCCCTTGTGGCCCGGCGTCGACCGGAGTAATCGCGCGATGCTCATCTGAGCCCGTCGAGGCGGCACGGCCTCACCGCTTGCCGACGAACCACCCACGGATCATCGCGACGCGCGCCGTCAGCTGGTCCGGGTCCGCCAGGGCCACCTCGGGTCCCCCGCACCGGCGCCGCAGCTCGTTGTGGACCGACCCGTGCGGTTGGCCGCTCTTGCGCGCCCACGCCCCGACCAGCTGCGACAGCTCCTTGCGCAGCTCCGCCTGCTTGCGGTGGTCCATCTCCGCCAGCGCCTGGGCGGGTGGCGTCGCCTTGCGCCGGCTGCTCACCTGCTCGGCCTGCCGCTGGCGCAGGAGCGCCGAGACCTGGTCGGGGTCGAGCAGGCCCGGCAGCCCCAGGAAGTCGAGCTCCTCGTCGGAACCCATCTCGGCGCCCGTGCCGAACTCGCCGCCGTCGAACAGCACGCGGTCGAACGACGCCTGCGCCTCGAGGGCCTGGAACGCGCCCTGCTTGCCGTCCGGGCCGATCTCGTCGGGGCCGTTGCGCTCCCGGTTGGCCTCCTCGAGCAGCCCGTCGTCCAGGCCCACGTCGACGCCCTGCTCCTCGAGCGTCTTGGGCCGGTCCAGGGCGTGGTCGCGCTCGAGCTCGAGGGTGTTGGCCAGCGCCAGCAGCTGCGGGACGCTCGGCAGGAACACCGACGCGGTCTCCCCGCGGCGACGGGCCCGCACGAACCGCCCGACGGCCTGCGCGAAGAACAGCGGCGTCGCGGTGCTCGTCGCGTACACGCCCACGGCGAGGCGCGGCACGTCCACGCCCTCGGAGACCATCCGCACCGCGACGAGCCAGCGCGACTCGCTCGCGGAGAACTCGTCGATGCGGTCGCTCGCGCCGTCGTCGTCGGACAGGACGATCGTCGGTGACTTCCCGGTGATCCGGGCCAGGTGCCCCGCGTACGCGCGCGCATCGGTCTGGTCGGTGGCGATGACCATGGCACCGGCGTCCGGGATCGCCCGCCGCACCTCGGTGAGCCGCCGGTCGGCTGCCGCCAGGACGCTGGGGATCCACTCACCGTCGGGGTCCAGCGCCGTGCGCCACGCCTGCGCGGTGATGTCCTTGGTCAGCGGCTCGCCCAGCCGGGCGCTGATCTCGTCGCCGGCCTTGGTCCGCCAGCGCATCGAGCCGCTGTAGGACAGGAAGATGACCGGCCGGACGACGTGGTCGCGCAGGGCGTCGCCGTAGCCGTACACGTAGTCCGCGACGCTGCGCCGGATGCCGTCGCCGCCCCGGTCGTAGCGCACGAACGGGATCGCGGCGGTGTCGGAGCGGAACGGGGTGCCGGTCAGCGCGAGCCGGCGGGTGGCGCCCTCGAAGGCCTCCCGCACCGCGTCACCCCAGGACAGCGCGTCGCCGCCGTGGTGCACCTCGTCGAGGATCACCAGCGTGGGTGCCGCCGCGGTGCGCGCGGCGTGCAGCGCGGGCTTGCTGGCCACCTGGGCGTACGTGACCGCGACGCCGTCGAACCCGTGGCCGTGCCGGCCCTGGGCGTTGCTGAAGTTGGGGTCGAGCGTGATGCCCACCCGGGCGGCGGCGTCGGCCCACTGGCGCTTGAGGTGCTCCGTGGGAGCCACGACGGTCACCCGGCGCACCACCTTGGCCTCCAGCAGCTCGGTGGCGATCCGCAGCGCGAACGTCGTCTTGCCGGCACCGGGAGTGGCCACCGCGAGGAAGTCACGCGGGTTCTGCGTGCGGTACTGCTCGATCGCCTCGGCCTGCCAGGCGCGCAGCTTGCCCGCCGTGCCCCACGGCGCGCGCGCCGGGAACGCCGGCGGCAGCTGGGAGGCCGCGGACGAGGACGCGTGGGTCGAGGGGTGGGAGGACGGGCGCGGGGCGGCCGTCACGCGCCGCCGCTGCCGGGGTTGCGGCCGAAGCCCCACCGCCGGCCGCCGCCGGAGCCCTGGTCACCCGAGCCCTCGTTCTTGTCGCCGTCCTGCGGCTCGCGCAGGCCGTCGTAGATCTCCTTGCAGACGGGGCACACGGGGAACTTGTTGGGGTCCCGGCCGGGCACCCAGACCTTCCCGCACAGCGCGATGACGGGCTTGCCGCTCATGGCGGAGTCGAGGATCTTCTCCTTGCGCACGTAGTGCGCGAAGCGCTCGTGGTCCCCCGGCTCGACCTGCTCCGTGGTCTCCTCGCGCTCCAGCACGCTGGTCGACGTGCCCGGGTCCGAGGAGAACGGGTCGTCGGGTCCGGTGCTCGGAGGCAGGGGCTCGCTCATGGCGTCGAGTGTACGTCGCGGGTCCGACGCCGGTCGCGGACGGCCGGGGCTCAGAGCCCCTGCCAGTCGGGCTTGGCGGCGAACGTCTCGCGGTAGTACGGGGCCAGCTGCAGGCGGCTCGCGGCGGCCTCGTCGACCAGCACCGTGACGTGCGGGTGGTGCTGCAGGATCGTCGCCGGCCACAGGGCGCTGACCGGTCCCTCGACCAGCTGGTGCACCGCCTCCGCCTTGCCCCGGCCCGTCGCCAGCAGCACCAGGTGCCGGGCCGACATGATCGTCGCGAGGCCCTGCGTCAGGCAGTGCTGCGGCACCTTGTCCAGGTCGCCGCCGAAGAACCGGGCGTTGTCCTCGCGCGTCTGGCGGGTGAGGGTCTTGATCCGGGTCCGCGACGCGAGCGACGAGCCCGGCTCGTTGAAGGCGATGTGGCCGTCGGTGCCGATGCCCAGGAGCTGCAGGTCCACCCCGCCCACCGCGGCGATGGCCTCCTCGTACTCGCGGCAGGCGGCCACGAGGTCGTCCGCCAGGCCGTCCGGGCCCCGGACCGCTCCCGGCGCCAGGTCCACGCGCGAGGCGAACTCCTTCTCGATGACGTTGCGGTAGCGCTCCGGGTGGTCGGCGGCCAGACCCACGTACTCGTCGAGCATGAACGCCCGGATGCGGGCGAACGAGAGCCCGTCCTCGGCATGCCGGCGGGCCAGCTCGTCGTAGACGGCGAGCGGGCTCGAGCCCGTCGCCAGCCCCAGCACGGCGTCCGGCTGTGCGCGGACCAGCTGGTCGATCGCGTCGGCGGCCAGGCGGCCCAGCTCGGGGCCGGGTGCGATGACGACCTCCATCAGACGTACTCCCCTCGGCCCAGCAGGGCGGCTCCGACCGCACCGACGGGCACGTCCGCGGGCGCCAGGCTCACCCGGCGCGCCAGGCCCATCGATGCCAGGAACGGCGACGCCTGCGCCTCGCGCTCCAGCTCCGCGGTGACGGCGCGCAGCAGCGGCTGACCGAGCGCGCTCACCCCGCCGCCGATGACGACGCGCTCGACGTCGCAGGTCAGCACCAGCATCCGCACGGCGGCGGCCACGGCCCACGCGAACTGGTCGCGGATCTCGCAGGCACGGGCGTCCCCCGCCAGCGCCGCCGCGAACAGCTCCTCCGGCGCCGGTCGGCCGTACCGGCTGGGCCAGGCGGCGTCGAGCGCGGAGCCGGACGCGTACTGCTCGAGGCAGCCCTGCTGGCCGCACTTGCACGGCAGCCCGTCCGGGACGAGCGTCAGGTGCCCGATCTCGCCGGCACCGCCCGTCGAGCCGCGGCGCAGCCGACCCTGCAGCAGCAGGCCGGCGGCCAGGCCCGTGCCCAGCGCGAGGAAGGCCAGGTCGTGCACGACGTCCTGCTCGGTCGCCGCGTGCTCCCCGTCCACCGTGTGCGCCGCCCCGACCACCGCCACGGTCAGGTCGTTCTCCACCCGGACGTGCACCCCGAGGCGTGCCGCGACGATCTCCCCGAGCGCGGTGCGGTCCTCGATGCCCAGGTTCACGGCGTGCTCGACCGTGCCGTCGGTCGGGTCCACCACGCCGGGCAGGCCGATGCCGACACCGGCCAGCTCGCTCACGGCGAGGCCGGCCCCGGCCGCGAGCTCCTCGACCACGGACACCACCGACCCGACCACACCGGCGACGCCGGCGACGGTGGCCGACCGCAGCTGGTGCCGCACCACCCCGTCGGCGTCGAGCAGCACGCCCAGCACCTTGGTGCCGCCGACGTCCAACCCCACGGACCACGGGCGTGGGCCCCCGTCCGACGCCCCCTGCGGCGTCGGGATCCCCTGCGTGCTCACGTCAGCCCTTCACCGCACCCGCGACGAGCCCGGAGGTCATCTTGTTCTGCACGAACAGGAAGAAGACGATCACGGGGATCGCGATCAGCGCAGACCCGGCCATGACGACGCCCCAGTCCGTCGCGCGGTTGGACTCCACCAGCCCTTGCAGCCACAGGGGCAGCGTGCGCTGCGCCGGGTCGGTCATGACGACCAGCGCGAGCGTGTACTCGTTCCACGCCTGCAGGAACCCGTACACGCCGGCCGCGACGAGCCCGGGGGCCAGCAGCGGGAACGTGATGCGGAAGAACGCCATGGTCCGCGACAGGCCGTCGACCATCCCGGCCTCCTCCAGCTCGATGGGCACGCCGGCCACGAACCCGCGCAGCATCCAGATGGTGAAGGGCAGGATCGCCGCGACGTAGACCAGCGACAGTCCCGCGACCTTGTTGACCAGTCCCCACCCGTCGAGCATCTGGTACTGGGAGATGAACAGCCCCTCCGCCGGGATCATCTGCACGACGAGGATGGTCAGGATGAAGCCCTTGCGGCCGCGGAACCGGAACCGGCTCACCGCGAGCGCCGCGAGGAACGCGAAGACCAGGGCCGCGAGCAGGACGATCACGACGACCGCCAGCGAGACCCGCATCGCCGCCCAGAACGTGGGGTCGTTCACCACGCGGCGGAAGTTCGACAGCGTCCCCTGGACCGGGAAGAACGTGGGGTCCGGCGTCTGCAGCTTGTTCAGCGGCAGGAACGCGCTGTTGATCATCCAGTAGATGGGGAAGACCCACAGGATCGCGAGGACGACGGCGAGGACGCCGAGCGCGCGGCGGCCGCGGCGGGACTGGGTGCGGCCCGCCTCGGAGGACCGCACGGGCCGCTCGGGGCGCTCGACAGCGACCGGTGTGGGGTTGTCCTGCGGGGTCGGCGCGGGGGCGGGGGTGGCGAGCGCGCTCACAGCTCGTCCTCCTTCAGCATCTGCCGGATGTAGAACCCGGTCAGGCCGAGCGTGATCACCAGCATGATCGTGGCGAGCGCACCGGCCAGGGAGAACTCCTTGGCGTAGGAGTAGATCAGGGTGCCCAGCAGGTTCGTCTCCCGCGTGGGGGCACCGGCCCGCTGCAGGACGTAGATCTGCGTGAACACCTTGAGGTCCCAGATCACCTGCAGCAGCAGGACGATCGAGAGCACCGGGCGCACCATCGGGATGGTGATGTTCCAGAACCGCTGGCGGGCGGACGCACCGTCCAGCTGCGCGGCCTCCATGGTCTCCTCGGGCACCTGCAGCAGGCCCGCGTAGACGGAGAACGCCACGAACGGCACGGACATCCACACGACGATGACCGTCGCGACGAAGTAGAACGACAGCGGCTCGATGATCCAGGAGTGCCCGGCCATGCCGTCGAGGCCGAGCACGTTCGACAGCACCCAGTTGATGACGCCGTACTGGGAGTCGAACAGCCACTGCCACACGGTCATGGACGCGAGCACCGGGGTGCCCCAGGCCAGCAGCAGCGAGACCTGCAGGGTGATGCGGGACGCGGCACCGATGCGGGACATGAGCACCGCGAACGCGATGCCGATCAGCATCGTCACGGCCGCGTTCACCAGGCAGAAGGCGATCGAGCGGCCGATGACGGTCCACACGTACGGGTCGGTCAGCAGGTCGGTGTAGTTGCGCAGGCCCACCCACTCGGCCGGCTGGCCGAACTGCTGGCGCAGGCCGTACTCCTGGAAGGAGATGACGAACTGGCGGACCAGCGGGTAGCCGAGGGCGACGCCCATGACGATCGCGGCGGGGACGAGCAGGCCGTACACGCCGGGGTTGCGGCGACGGCGGCGGCGCGGGGCGACGACGGTGGCGTCGTCCTGCTGCAGCGCGGGGGCAGTGGCTGCCATGTGGAGCTCCAGTCTGGTGGCGCGACCGGGCCCCGGCCGACCCGCCGTGCGACGGGTCGGCCGGGTCCTGGGTCAGTTCAGTGCGTCCTCGAGGAGCTGGTCCGTCGCTGCGGCGGTCTCCTTGACGTCGGCACCGGTGGCGAGCTTCTGGAAGAAGTCCTCCAGGATGCGGTCGCCCTCGACGTCGGCCCACTTCTCGGCCGCCGGCGTGAGCTTGGCGTTGAGGGCGGCAGCGACAGCGGCCTTGGCGTACACGTCGTCACCCATCGAGTCGGCGTACTCCGTGTTGCCGGGGATCAGGCCGTTCTGGCCGAGCATGTTCTGGAAGTCGGCCGTGAAGATGATCTTCAGCAGCGACTTGGCCAGCTCGGGGTGCTGCGACTTGGCGGCGACGGCGATGTTCGAGCCGCCCGCGAAGCCGTTCGCGTAGGAGTCGGCCTCGATGCCGGGCAGCGGGAAGATCCCGGTGTGCTCCTCGTTGCACGCCTGCTGCTCGCCCAGCAGCGCCTTCGCGGCGTCCGACTTGTCGTCGGCCGCGACGCCCTTGTTGCAGGCGGGCAGGTCGATGCTCCACCGCGCCCAGGTGGGGGCGGAGAACATGGCGGCCTGGCCGGCGTTGAACGGGACCCACGGCTCGTTGGAGTCGCTGTCCGCCGGCGCGCTCGTCGCGTTCTGGAACAGGTCCTGGACCTCCTCGAGGCCCTTGACCGACTCGGGCGAGGACAGCGCGCCCTTCCACGAGTCGCCGTCCTTGACCGCGAAGTCACCGCCGTTGGTGTAGATCCAGGCGGCGCCGTTGTACCAGTCCTGGCCGGGGAACCAGAAGCCGGACTGCGTGTCCGACTGCAGCTTCTTGGCCACCTCGGTGAACTCGGCGAGGGTCGTGGGGACCTCCACGCCGGCCGCAGCGAACGCGTCCTTGTTGTAGAACACGGCACGGGCGCCCGAGTAGTACGGCGCGGCGTAGAACTTGCCGTCCGCGCTGCCCGCGTCGACGAAGCCCTGGAGCAGCTTCTCGCCGCCGAGCTCGTCGTACATGTCGGAGATGTCGGCGAACGCGCCGGCGTAGGTGAACGTCGGCGACTGGGTGTTGCCGATCTCCACCACGTCGGGCGTCTGGTCGGCCGAGCCGAGCGCGGTCTGCAGGCGCGGGACCAGGCCGTTCCAGTCCTGCTCCTCGATGACGAGCTTCGAGCCGGGGTTCTCCGCCTCGAAGGTCGTGGTCAGGTACTCCCGCAGCGCGTCGGGCGTGTCCGTGCCGTTGAGCCACAGCTTGATGGTGGCGGGCTCGGGCGTGCCGTTGCCGCTCGTCGGCGAGTCGCCGGCGTCGTCGCCGGAGCTGCAGGCGGTGAGCGCGAGCGCGGCCGCCACGCCGACGGCCGCGAAACGTAGGATCTTCACGTTGGGGTTCCTCCCGTGAGCGAGGCGCGCGCCGGATGGCGCCGCCGGGTGGTGATTCCGACCTGCAGTGGGCCGGCTGGGGGTCGTCACGAGACCCCCAGCTGGCCTGACAGGACCAGGACTGCCGCGCCAGCGAGAGCCCCGTCCTCGTCCAGAGATCCCATCCGCAGTGCCAGCCCGTGCCCGATGACGGGCATGGTCCGCGCACGGACGGTCGCGAGCGCCGACTCGCGCAGAGGACCGTCCAGCAGCTCCGGGGGGCCGGAGAGCAGGACCTCTGCGAGGTCGAGCGCGCTGACGACGGGTGCCAGGGCGATGCCCAGCAGCCGTCCGACCGACGCCAGGGCGGCGTCGGCGTCTTGGGGGGACAGACCGGCGGTCCGGCGGCGCAGGGCCGGGACGCTCAGCACGGTCTCGAGGCAGCCGGTGCGGCCGCAGGCGCAGTCCAGCGGGGGCTCGTCGCGCACGTCCCCGTCGACGACGGTGACGTGGCCGATCTCGCCGGCGGCGTGGTGGCGGCCCAGGACGAGCGCGCCGTCGACGACGATCCCCGCGCCGACGCCCGCGCCGACGGTCACGACCATGCAGCCCGACCCGGCGGCGGACCCGTAGGTGAACTCCCCCAGCGCCCGCGTGTTGGCGTCGTTGGCGACGTGCACCGGCACGCCGAGGCTCTCGGTGAGCCGAGCAGCCAGGGGCAGGTCGTACCAGCCGCGGTTGGGCGCCTGGACCACCGTGCCGTCGACGTCGATGACGCCCGGGGACGCGATGCCGACGCCGATGACGGGGCGTGTGGCGTCGGCCAGCAGGTCCCGGCACAGGCTCTCGAGCAGGTCGGCCGCCGCGTCGCCCGAGCGGCCCTCGAGCGCGACGGACCGGCGACCGACGACCGCCCCGTGCAGCGACATCACCGCGCCCAGCAGGTGCGTGTCGTTGGTGAGGTCCACGGCGACGACCTGGAACGCCTCGGTCCGCATCCCGACCAGCGTCGCCGGCTTGCCGACCTTGCCCTCGACGCGCACGCCGAGCTCCTCGACGAGCCCCTCCGCGATCAGCGCGGCCACCATGCCCGACACCGTCACCCGGGTCAGGCCGGTGCTGCGGGCGATGTCCGCGCGGGACGCCGGTCCGATGTGGAACAGGTGCGCGAGCACGAGCGACCGGTTGTGCGCGCGGGCGTGCTCGGGCAGCACCTTGCCCGTCGGGCGCAGGGCCCGACCGACTCCGTGGGCTGCCGCGAGGGGCTGCGTGGTCGCTGTCACGTTTGTTAGTAGACAGTCCTTACTAATCGAAGTCAACCTCCGACTGTGACCGTGACCACATCGTGACCGGACGTTCACCGGACCGACTCATGGGACGACCGCCGCCGTAACGATTCAATCCCGCAGGGCGCCGACCTGCGGGAACGCCCGGAACAGACGCCGTGGCCAGGGCGTTCGCACGGACATGGAACTCGGTCTCTACACGTTCGGCGACGTCCACCCCGACCCGGTCTCGGGCGCCCAGGTCTCCCCCGGCCAGCGCCTGCGTGAGGTCCTCGAACGGATCCGGCTGGCCGAGGAGGTGGGGCTCGACTACGTCGGCATCGGCGAGCACCACCGCCCCGACTACGCCATCTCCTCCCCCTCGACCGTCATCGCCGCGGGCCTGGCCCAGACGTCGCGGATCACGGTCGGCAGCGCGGTCACCGTGCTGTCCACCGAGGACCCCGTGCGCGTGTACCAGCAGTTCGCGACCATGGACCTGCTCTCCCAGGGACGGGTGGAGCTGCTGGCCGGGCGTGGGTCGTTCATCGAGTCGTACCCGCTGTTCGGCGCGTCTCTGGACGACTACGACGCGCTCTACGACGAGAAGATCCAGCTGCTGCTGCGCCTCGACGAGGCCGAGCGGACCACCTGGCAGGGCCGGTTCCGCCCCGCGCTCGACGACGCGCTGGTCCTGCCCCGCCCCTTCGACCACCCCGGCCGCGGCCAGCACCTGCGGATCGCCGTGGCCACCGGCGGCAACCCGCAGTCGTCGGTCCGCGCGGGCGTGCTGGGCCTGCCCATCAGCTACGCGATCATCGGCGGCCAGCCCGCACAGTTCGCACCGCTCGTGGACCTGTACCGGCGCGCGCACGCCGAGTCGGGGCACGCCGAGGCGGACCGGTTCGTCTCCGTGGCCGGGATGGGCTTCCTCGCGCAGGACGGCACGGCGGCGCGGGACTTCTTCTACCCGTACTGGCTGGACTCGATGCGCAGGATCTCCTCCGAACGCGGGTTCCCGATGCCCAACCGGATCTCCTACGAGTCGCAGGCCGCACGCGGTGGCGCGTACTTCGTCGGCGAGCCCGAGCAGGTCGCCGAGCGCATCGTCGCGCTGCACGAGGTGCTGCACCACGACCGGCAGTCGTTCCAGATGGACCTGTCGGGCGTGCCGCAGGCCGAGTCGCTGCGCTCCATCGAGCTGCTGGGCACCCAGGTCGCACCGCTGGTCCGCGAGGCGCTCGGCGGTTCGCGCTAGGGGACGATGCGGCCGGTCTCGTAGGCCCACATCGCCAGCTCGACGCGGTTCCGGGCACCGAGCTTGTCCATGAGGCTGCCCAGGTGCGTCTTCACGGTGCCCAGGCTGATGTGCAGCTCGTCGGCGATCTCCGAGTTGGTCCGCCCGCGCGCCACGGTGACCAGCACCTCCTCCTCGCGGGCGGTCAGCGGCGCGACGGGCTGCACCGCGGGGCGTCCGTCGTCGCCGCGGGCGAAGGCCGCCAGCAGCCGGACGGTCACGCTCGGCGCGATCAGCGCGTCGCCGGCCGCCGCGGCGTGGATCGCCTGCACCAGCAGCTCCGGGCCGGCGTCCTTGAGCAGGAAGCCGCGGGCACCGGCCTTGAGCGCACCGTGCACGTACTCGTCGAGGTCGAACGTGGTCACGACGACCACCGCCAGGGGGTCGACGACGTCGCGGCCGGCCAGCCGCCGGGTCGCCTCGATGCCGTCCATCTCGGGCATCCGGATGTCCAGCAGGCACACGTCGGGTCGCAGCTCGCGCGCCCGCGCCACGGCCTGCCGCCCGTCACCCACCTGGGCGACCACCTCGATGTCCGGCTGCGCCGCGAGGATCATCGACAACCCCGTGCGCACGATCTCCTGGTCGTCCGCCACCAGCACCCGGATGCTCATCGGACCGCTCCTTGTCTCGGCAGCACGGCCGCGACCGTCCACCCGCGCTCGGTGCCCGGTCCCGCCTGCAGGCTGCCGCCCAGGAGGACCGCGCGTTCGGTCATGCCCACCAGCCCGTACCCGACGCCCGCACGGGCCGGTGGCTCACCGTCGTCGGTGACCGTCAGCCGCACGCAGTCCTCCTCGCCCGACACGACCACCCGGACCCGCGACGCGTGCCGCGCATGGCGCAGGACGTTGGTGATCGACTCCTGCGCCAACCGGTAGACGGCGGCGTCGACGGCCGGGCGCAGGTCGTCCAGCGCGCCGGACACCTCGACGTCGACGCGTGGTGGACCGGCCACCGACCGGGCCAGCCGCTCGATGTCCGCCACGCCCTGCTGCGGTCGCAGGTCAGCGGCGTCGCCGTCCCGCAGCGCACCGACCATGAGCCGCATCTCGGTCAGCGCGCGCGACGCCTCGGTCTCGATCAGGCGCAGAGCCTCCACGGCACCGGCCGGGTCCGTCGCGGCCACGACCCGGCCCGCCTGCGCGCGCACCGCGATCGCCGAGACGTGGTGCGCGACCGTGTCGTGCAGCTCCCGGGCCAGCTGCTGGCGCTCGCGCAGCCGCACCTGCTCGCCCTCGCGCACCCGCACCGTGGCGCGGTACCGCACGCTCGCACCGATCGCGGCCGGCGAGAGCAGGAACACGACCTCGAGGATCGCGTCGCCGAGGCCCGTCCAGTGTTCTGCGAGGCCCAGCACGAGCGCGACGACCACCACGGCCAGCCCGAGCACGACGTCCCGGCCGCTGCCCCAGCGCGTCAGGGCGTACGGCAGCAGCAGCACGCAGACGGACGTGTACAGCCCCCACTCGCCGGTCCCGACCAGCAGGGCCGCGACGTCCACGGCCGCCAGGCCGCCGAACACCACCACGACCACCGCGAGCGGGTGCGAGCGCCGCCAGAGCAGGGCCAGGACGGTCACCAGCGCGAGGGCGAACGACACCGCCTCCCAGCGCACGTCGTTCCGGTGCAGGGTCTCCAGGACCGCGACGGGCACGAGCACACCGACCAGCGCCCAGTCGCGCCACACCCGCCGGGGCGCGCCGGGGGCGCGGGGGGCCGTCCAGAGGGGACGGAGGGCGTCGGCGATCACGGCTCGCAGCCTAGGGACGTGGGGCGCGTCGCGGCTCGGCCGATCGGTCGAGGCCCACGGACACCCAGCCGAGGGCACCGCGGTGGCGCACCGACTCGCTGGCCCGCACCGCGCCCTCCGCGAGCGCCGCGACGGGCTCGAGCCCCGCCGCGAGCGCCGCGGCCATGGCGCCGTGCAGCACGTCGCCGGCGCCGAGGGTGTCGACGACCTGGTCGGCGGGAACGGCCGGCGGCAGGACCTCGCTGCGGTCGTCCCCGACGAGGACGCGCACCGGTCCGGCGCCGGCGGACTGCGCGACCAGGCCCGGGCCGAGCCGGGCGACGCGTCCGAGCACGTCGCCGCCCGGGTCGGGCAGGGCGAAGTCGGCGGACAGCACCGCGTGGTCGACGTCGCGCAGCAGGTGCTCCAGGCCCGGCTTCCAGCTGCCGCCGTCGAGCAGCACCGGAATCCCCCGCGCGCGTGCCGCCGCCGCGACCACCTGCGCGGCGCCCAGGTGGTGACCGTCGACGAGCACCGCGGTCGCTCCCGCCATCGCCGCGGGGGCGTCCCGCGCCGCCGCCGCGGCCAGGTCCCCCGTCCCGGTGGCGTTGACCGAGACCACGGCGCGCTCCCCCGTGCCGCGGGTCACCAGCACCGTCGAGACGGCCGGCGAGCCCGGGGCGCCGTCCAGCAGGTCGACCACACGCACCCCCGCCTCCGCCAGACCCGCGCGCACCAGGTCCGCGACCGGGCCCGCGCCGAGCGCGGTGACCAGCACGGTGGGCGTGCCCAGGGCCGCGGCGGTCGCGGCCGCGTTCGCCGCCGGACCGCCGAAGGTCACCGTCAGCTGGTCGGCCACCACCTTCTGGTCGGCGCCGGGCACCTGCTCCACCACCTGGACCACGTCGAGCGTGGCCAGCCCGCAGCAGAGCAGCAGGCCGGGGCCCGTCATGCGGCGGCGGGCCGGGTGTCCACCAGCCACCACGCCGCGGCGGCGAGCACGAGCGCAGCCACCAGGACGGACGGCCAGGGGCCGAGGGCGTCGCTGAGCAGGTGCGCGCCGACGAAGCACACCGCGCCGACCAGGACGACCGCGGCAGTGCGCCACCACCCGGCGCCGCGCACCGACCGCCACACGCACCACGCGACCCCGGCGACGAGCACGACGCCGCCGATCGCCCGGACGTCGGACAGCTGCGCGACCGCGAACGCGACCACGAGCGTCACCGCGGCGACCACGGCCGTGGGGACCGTGGCGAGCGGTCCGCGCGCACGCAGAACCGCGCGACGAGGGCCGGTCCGGGCGGTGGTGCGGGGAGGGGTCGACACGCAGACACTCTAGGCACCGCCCCGGACGGACGTCCCGTGCGCGGTGTCCGGTCCGCGGCCTACGGTGGAGACCGCGCGCACCGGCCGAGACCCGCGTCGTGGCGCACCCCCGCCGACCCGTCGTCGCCGACCCCAGGAGACCGCCGTGCCCACCCCGCCCATCGACGCCACCAGCACCGCCGCCTGGCAGGAGCTCAGCGTCCACGAGTCGACCCTGACGCCGGACCTGCGCACGTGGTTCGCCGACGACCCGGGGCGTGCCGAGCGCCTCACCCTGCCGCTCGCCGACCTCACGGTGGACCTGTCCAAGAACCTGGTCACCGACGAGACGCTCGCGCTGCTCCTGCGGCTGGCCGACGAGGTCGGGCTCGCGGACCACCTGCAGGCGATGCTGCGCGGCGACCACATCAACGTGACCGAGGACCGCGCGGTCCTGCACACCGCGCTGCGCCGGCCGGCCGGTGCGCAGCCGGCCCTCGTCGTCGACGGCCAGGACGTCGACGCCGACGTGCAGGCCGAGCTGACGACGATGTTCGCGTTCGCGGAGAAGGTGCGCTCCGGGCAGTGGACCGGCGTGACCGGGCAGCGCGTCCGCACGGTGGTCAACATCGGCATCGGCGGCTCCGACCTGGGTCCGGTCATGGCGTACGAGGCGCTCAAGCCGTACGTGCAGGACGGGCTCGAGGTGCGGTTCGTCTCCAACATCGACCCGAGCGACCTGGCGGAGACCGTCGCCGACCTGGACCCGGCCACGACGCTGTTCATCGTCGCGTCCAAGACGTTCGGCACCCTGGAGACGCTCACCAACGCGCGTCTGGCGCGCGACTGGCTCTGGGAGCGGCTGGGCACCGCCGACGACGACGAGGCCCGCCACGACGCCGTCGCCCAGCACTTCGTCGCGGTCTCCACGGCCCTGGACAAGGTCGCCGACTTCGGCATCGACCCCGCCAACGCGTTCGGGTTCTGGGACTGGGTGGGCGGCCGCTACTCGGTGGACTCCACCATCGGCACGTCGCTGGCCATCGCGATCGGCCCGGACGCTTTCCGGGAGTTCCTGGCCGGCTTCCACGCGGTCGACGAGCACGTGGCGACCACGCCGTTCGCGCGCAACGTGCCCGTCCTCATGGGCCTGCTGAACGTCTGGTACGTCAACTTCCTCGGCGCGCACACCCACGCGGTGCTCCCCTACGCCCAGTACCTGCACCGGTTCCCCGCGTACCTGCAGCAGCTGACCATGGAGTCCAACGGCAAGTCGGTGCGCTGGGACGGCACGCCCGTGACCACGCAGACCGGCGAGGTGTTCTGGGGCGAGCCCGGCACCAACGGCCAGCACGCGTTCTACCAGCTCATCCACCAGGGCACCCGGCTCATCCCGGCCGACTTCATCGCGGTCGCCAACCCCGCGCACCCGCTGACCGACGGCGGCGTCGACGTGCACAGCCTGTTCCTGGCCAACTTCTTCGCGCAGACCAAGGCGCTCGCGTTCGGCAAGACCGCCGACGAGGTCCGCGCCGAGGGGACCGCGGAGGACATCGTGCCCGCGCGCGTGTTCTCCGGGAACCGGCCCACCACGTCGATCCTCGCCGGGGCCCTGACGCCGAGCGTCCTGGGCCAGCTCATCGCGCTGTACGAGCACATCACGTTCGTCGAGGGCGTCGTGTGGGGCATCGACTCGTTCGACCAGTGGGGCGTCGAGCTGGGCAAGAAGCTGGCGCTGGAGATCGCCCCGGCGGTCCAGGGCGACACCGACGCGCTCGCGTCCCAGGACCCGTCGACCCGCGCCCTGATCAGCCGCTACCTGCAGCTGCGCGACTGACCGCGCGGCGTCGCGCGTCTGTGTGACGACGTCGTCGCGTCCACCGCGACGACGTCGTCACACCGGCTCAGTGCGGCCAGCGTTCGGTGACGACGCCCCGGCCGGCCTCCGCGTCCCACGTGTAGACCGTCCGGCCGTCGATGAGCACGTGCTCGGCGCGCGAGGTGACGTCGAGGGGGTCCCCCGACCAGATCACCACGTCGCCGTCGAGCCCGGGAGCGAGGGCGCCGACGCGCTCGTGCAGCCGCAGGAACGTCGCCGGGTTCACCGTGAGGGCCTCCAGGGCTGTCTGCCGCGGCAGCCCCTCCTTCACGGCGAGCGTGGCCTGGTGCACCAGGAAGTTGATCGGCACCACGGGGTGGTCGGTGGTGATCGCGACCCGGACACCGGCGGCGGCGATCGTGGCGAGGTTCGCGATCGACCGGTCCCGCAGCTCGACCTTCGAGCGGCTGGTGAACATCGGTCCGAAGATCACGGGGACGTCGCGCTCGGCCAGGACGTCGGCGATCTTGTGCGCCTCGGTGCCGTGGTTGATGACCAGCCGGTACCCGAACTCGTCGGCCAGCCGCAGGGCCGTCGCGATGTCGTCGTGCCGGTGGGTGTGCTGGTCCCACGCCAGCTCGCCGTCGAGCACGCGGACCAGGGTGTCCATCGCCAGGTCCACCGCGAACGGCTCACCCTTGCGCTCCGCGGCCTCCCGGGCGGCCCGGTAGTGCTGCGCGCGCGTGAACGCCTCCCGGATCACCAGCGCGGTGCCCAGCCGGGTGGACGGGGTCTGCTTGCGCTCGCCGTACACCCGCTTGGGGTTCTCCCCCAGCGCCGACTTCACGCTCACGGACGTCGAGATCACCTGCTCGTCGACGGTCCGTCCACCCCAGGACTTGATGGCCACGGACTGCCCGCCGATCGGGTTGCCGGACCCGGGCTTCACGACGACCGACGTGACGCCGCCGACGAGGGCGTCGCGGAACCCCTCGTCGTCGATGTTGATGGCGTCGATGGCGCGGACCCCGGCGGCGTTCGGCGTGGTCATCTCGTTGGTGTCGTTGTTCACCGCGCCCTCGCCCTCCTCGTGCAGGCCGACGTGGCCGTGCGCCTCGACGAAGCCCGGCAGCACCCAGCGGCCGGTCGCGTCGATCACGCGGGCGCCCTCGGGCACCTCGACGTCGGCGCCGACGGCGGTGATCCGGCCGTCGGTCAGCAGGACGGTGCCGCCCTCGATGGGGTCGGACACGACGGGCACGACGTAGCCGCCGGTGAGGGCGACGATCTGGGGAGAGGTCATCGCTCCACGCTATGACGCACGGTGCCGGGACGCCGTCCGGCGACGGCGTCGTGAGAGGCTCGGTGGATGGGCGAGGTGACGCGGGCCAGGGTCGACGCGTGGACCTGGGCGGTCCGGCTCTTCCCCACCCGCTCGGCCGCCGCGGCGGCGTGCCGGGCCGGCCACGTGCGGGTCAACGGCGACCGCGCCAAGCCCGCGACGATCGTCGTGCCCGGCGACGAGGTGCACGTGCGCGGGGGCGAGCGGGAGCGGCTGGTCGTGGTGCAGCGGACCGTCGTCAAGCGCGTCGGCGCACCCGTCGCGGTGGCCTGCTACCTGGACCGCTCCCCCGCGCCGCCGCCCAAGGAGCACGTGGTGCCGGGCGAGCGGGACCGCGGCGCGGGGCGGCCCACCAAGCGCGACCGGCGGCTGATCCAGCGGCTGCGGGGCCACTGAGCTGCCGGGGCTCCCGGCTCACTCCGCCGGGGACAGGCCCAGCCGCGCGGCGAGCGCCATCGCGTCGAACGGTGCCCGCACCTTGATGTCGTTGTCGAAGTAGACGAACACGTCCCGCGCGTCGGCCGGCTCGGCCGGGTCGCCCAGCCGGCGTGCGCCCGGGGCGTCGCCACCCGCGGCCCAGGCACGCACCTTCGCCTCCCAGCGCTCGAGCGCGTCGTCGTCGTAGCCGCTGGCGTACAGCTCGGTCTCCCCGTGCAGCCGGACGTACACCAGGTCGGCGGTCACGTCCTCGATCACCGGCCACCGCCCAGCGGCGTCGGCGACGACCACGCCGATCCCGTGCTCGCGCAGCAGCGCGACGAACGCCGGGTCCTCGAACGTGGGGTGCCGGACCTCCAGGACGTGCCGCAGCGGGCGGTCGGCGTCGGTCGTGGTCCAGGCGCGGTCGTCCAGCCGCTCGTCGTGCTCGGTGGCCAGCTGCGCCGCGGCGGACGTGGTGCGCGGGAGCAGGTCGAAGAACGCGGCGAGCCGGTCGGCGTGGAACCCGAGGTTCGGCGGCAGCTGCCACAGGACCGGTCCCAGCTTGGGGCCCAGCGCGAGCACGCCGCTGGCCAGGAAGTTGGCGACGGGCACCCGGACGTCGGCCAGCTTCTTCATGTGCGTGACGAAGCGTGGGCCCTTCACGGAGAACAGGAAGTCGTCGGGCGTCTGCTCGACCCACGCGGTGTAGCTCTCGGGCCGTTGCAGCGAGTAGAACGACCCGTTGATCTCGATGGACGTCAGCCGTCGGGACGCGTACTCGAGCTCACGACGCTGCGGCAGCCCGCGCGGGTAGAAGGACGAGCGCCACGCCGGGTAGCGCCAGCCGGAGATGCCGGTGCGGATGGTCACCGACCCAGTGTGGGCGGTGCGGCGCACACTGGTCCTGTGCAACCCGCGGAGGCCGACGAGGAGGCGTGGCTGTCGTCCGTCTACCGGCCGCGCGAGCCCGTGGACCTGCGCCTGACGCTGCGCCCGCTGCGGCGCGGTGGCGGCGACCCGGCCTGGTTCTTCGCGCCCGACGGCTCGGTCTGGCAGGCCACGGCGACCCCGGACGGTCCCGCCACCCGGCACCTGCAGGTGCGTCGGGACGGCATCCACGCCACGGCGTGGGGTCCCGGTGCGGAACGCGCCCTGGCCGGTGTGCCGGACCTGCTCGGCGCGCGCGACGACCCCACGGGGTTCGACCCGTCGCTGCACCCGGTGGTCCGGGAGGCCTACCGCGGGCGGTCCGCGCTGCGGATCCCCCGGTCGGGCAACGTGTTCGAGGCGCTGGTCCCCGCGGTGCTCGAGCAGCGCGTGGTGGGTCTGGACGCCCAGGCGGCCTGGCGCCGGCTGGTCCTGCAGCACGGCGAGCCCGCGCCCGGACCGGTGCCCCGGGCCCTGCGCGTCCCGCCCACCGCCGAGCGCTGGCGCGAGGTGCCGGTGTGGGACTGGCGCCGGGCCGGCGTCGAGGAGGCCCGCGCCGGCACGGTGCTGCGCGCGGCGGCGGTGGCGCGTCGGCTGCAGGAGGGCGCCGACCTGCCGCTGGTGGAGGCGCGGCGCCGGCTGCTCACCGTGCGGGGCATCGGGGCGTGGACGGTCGCGGAGATCGCGTCCCGGGCGCTGGGAGACGCGGACGCCGTCTCGGTCGGCGACTACCACCTGGCGCACCTGGTCGGGTGGGCGCTGACCGGCCGGCGGACGGACGACGCCGGGATGCTCGAGCTGTTGGCGCCCTGGGCCGGGCACCGGCAGCGCGTCATCCGCCTGATCGAGCTGACGCAGACGTCCCGCGCGCCGAAGTTCGGCCCGCGCTCGCCGCGCGCCCGGCCGCTGCGGTGAAAGTCGTCGGCCGCAGGGTGTCGATCTGGGCCGCCCCGGTTCGTCCTGCAGATGACGGACCCCGCACACCGACCCGGAGGACTTCATGCGCTACCTGCTGCTGATCTGCGACGACCCCGAGGCCGAGCCCTACGACGCCGAGGGCGACACGATCGTCGACTGGGTCCAGGAGAACGACCGACGCGGCCTGAGCGTGGTGGGTGACCGCCTGCGCCCGCCGGAGGACGCCCGCACGGTCCGGGTGCGCTCGGGGCAGCTGGTGGTCACGGACGGGCCGTTCACGGAGACGCAGGAGACCATCGCCGGGTTCGACGTGCTCGAGTGCGCCGACCTCGACGAGGCCCTGGAGCGGGCCGCGGCCCACCCGATGGCCCGGTTCGGCCGCATCGAGGTGCGGCCGTTCTGGACGCTAGGGCTGTGACGGCTCGTCTCCTGCAGGCGAAAAGCATCGACCCCCCGGGGTCGGCTCGCCCAGACTGTGCTCACCGTCCGCGCCGACCTCGTCGGCCGCGCCACACCCTTCCTCCCCACACCCGAGGTGCACACCCATGACCGACGAGACCCTGACCGCCCCGGCGCACCCGCCGTCGGCCCCCGAGACGGGCGCAGCCGGGACGGGCGCAGCCGAGACCGACGCTCCCGACACCAGCGTGCGCGACCGGCTGGCCGTGCGCCTCCTGCTGACGTCGACGTTCGTCGTCATCCTCAACGAGACGATCATGGGCGTCGCCCTGCCGCGCCTGATGACCGACCTCGACATCCCCGCGAGCACCGCCCAGTGGGTCACCACGGCGTTCATGCTCACGATGGCGATCGTCATCCCCGTCACCGGCTTCGTGATCCAGCGGTTCACCACCCGGGCGACGTTCCTGGCCGCGATGAGCCTGTTCAGCCTGGGCACCGCGATCTGCGCGCTGGCCCCCGGCTTCGAGGTGCTCATCGTCGGCCGCGTGGTCCAGGCCAGCGGCACCGCGATCATGCTGCCGCTGCTGATGACCACCGTCATGACCGTCACGCCACCGGCCAGCCGCGGACGCACGATGGGCAACATCTCCATCGTCATCTCGGTCGCGCCGGCGATCGGCCCCACGATCTCCGGGCTGATCCTCAGCGTGCTCGACTGGCGCTGGCTGTTCGCCCTCGTCCTGCCGATCGCGCTCGGGTCGCTCGCCCTCGGTGCCGTGCGGCTGCCCAACCTGACCGAGACCCGGCAGGCCCGGGTCGACGTGGGCTCGGTGATCCTGTCGGCCGTCGCGTTCGGCGGGCTGGTCTACGGGCTCAGCGGGCTCGGCGCGGCGGCCACCACCGGCATCGCGACGACGACCTGGGTCTCCCTCGGTGCGGGCGCCGTCGCGATGGTCGTCTTCGTGTGGCGTCAGCTGCAGCTGCAGAAGGTCGACGCCGCGCTGCTGGACCTGCGCACGTTCTCCTCCTCCACGTTCACCGTGTCGGTCACGACCATGGCGATCAGCATGATGTCGCTGTTCGGGACGCTGATCCTGGTGCCGCTGTACGCGCAGACGGTGCTGGGTCTGGAGGCGCTGCAGACCGGCCTCCTGCTGCTGCCGGGCGGCCTGCTCATGGGTCTGCTGGCACCGAGCGTGGGGCGCGCGTACGACCGGGTCGGCCCGCGCCCGCTCCTGGTGCCGGGTGCGGTGGTGGTCAGCGCCGCCGCCTGGGGCTTCACCCTGCTGTCCGCCACCAGCTCGCCGTGGCTCCTGCTCACCTGCCACGTCCTGCTCAGCGGGGGGCTCGCCCTGATGTTCACGCCCCTGTTCACGTCGGCCCTGGGTTCGCTGCCCATGCACCTGTACTCGCACGGCAGCGCCATGGTCGGCACCGTGCAGCAGGTGGCCGGTGCGGCCGGGACGGCTCTGTTCATCACCGTGCTCACCGCGCAGAGCGCGACCCTGGCGGCCGGTGGTGCGGGCGGGCTCGACGCCACCGCGGGGGGCATCCACTCCGCGTTCCTGGTCGGTGCGGTGATCTCGCTGCTGGCCATCCCCGCCGCGTTCTTGGTCAAGGCGGCACCCTCGCCGCACGGCGTCGAGGCGGACCAGGCGGCGGAGGTCCTGGCGCACTGACTACGCTGGTGGCGCCCGTCGGATCGACGCCGGGCGCCACCCGCAGCACCCCAGGAGGACGTCCATGAGTCACCCGGTGATCGAGCGTCGCGAGGACGACGGATCGGGCACGCCCGGCCGCCGGCTCGCCGTCGTCCTGCCAGCCCTGCTGTTCCTGGGTGGCCTGGCCCTGTTCGCGGTCGCCTTCAACGTCGGCGACTGGGGTGCGTGGGTCTTCGCCGGCGGCATCGCGGCCGTCGCCCTCGCCTTCGCGATCCCGACGACGATCCTCCCGGCCCTCGAGGACCGCGCCTGACATCTGCCTGAGGTCAGCCCGCCGGACGCCGCCGCCACCCGCGGCGACGGCGGCGCGGTTCCGGTGCGGGCGTCGGCGCCGGTGCGGGGGCACGCCGGCGGGCGTGCCAGTCGCGCAGCTCGACCTCCACGTCGCGCAGCGGCGTGACCACCGGCGGGCCGCCCATCAGCTGGCGCCGGGCGGAGACGATCCGCGCGTTGAACTCCTCCAGCGCGGCCCGGACGTCCTTCTCGTCGACCATCGCGTCGAGCCGCTGCCGGAGCGCCGCGTCGTCCTTGCGCAGCTGGATGGCCTCCGGCAGCACGCCGGAGATCTGCTCGCGCTCGATGAGCGCCTTGAGCCACCAGTCCGGGTCGTGCTGGGCGCCGATGCCGGGGATGGGCTTGCCCGCCAGGGGCAGGTTGTCGAACTCCCCGCGCGCGATCGCCTGGTCCACGACGACGTCGACCCACAGGTGTCGCTGCGCCATCCGGCCGGGCGCGGGCGCCGGCTCGGCGGGCTCCTCGTCGGGACGGTCGCGCGCCGCGTCCCGCTCCACGCGGTACCGGGCGGCGTCGCGCACCGGGTCGTGCTCCGTCATCGTCACCTCCGGGGGTCGCCCTCCCACGCTACGACGGCGACACGGGCGACGTCGGCCACCTCAGGTCGGCAGCCGGAGCTCCGCGCGCAGCCCGCCCAGCGGCGCCTGCTCGAGCACCACGTCACCACCCTGCTCGCGGGCCAGCTCCCGGGCGATCGCCAGGCCGAGGCCGCTGCCGCCGGCATCCCGCTCCCGGGCCTCGTCGAGCCGCACGAAGCGCTCGAACACCCGCTGCCGGTCCTGCTCGGCCAGCCCGGCGCCGTCGTCGTCCACCCGCACGCACCCGTCGGACAGGTGCACCTCGACCTGGTCCACGGCGTGCCGCTGGGCGTTGTCGACGAGGTTGCGCAGCACGCGCCCGACCGCCGCGACGTCACCGCGCCCCCGCCCGCGCCCGCTCACCGTCACGGCCACCGGTCCGCCCGGCCGGACGACGTCGGCGGCCACCGCGGCGAGGTCGAGGTCCACCACGTCCAGCGGCGTCGACCCCACCCGCGCGAGCGTCAGCAGGTCGTCCACGAGCGCCTGCATGCGCAGCACCTCCCCCTCGAGGTCCGCCGCGAGCTCGTCCGTGCGGTACGAGCCGGGGTGGGCCCGCGCCACCTCGATGCTCGTGCGCAGGGACGCCAGCGGGGAGCGCAGCTCGTGCGCCGCGTCGGCGACGAACGCCCGTTGCCGCGCCGCGCCGGCCTCGAGCCGGTCGAGCATCGAGTTGAGCGTGCGGGCCAGGGCACCGAGCTCGTCGTCGCGCGCGGGCACGGGCAGCGAGCCGGGTCCGCCCGACGACGCCACCTGCGCGGCGCCGCGGCGCAGCTCCTCCACCGGGCGCAGCGCGCGGCCCAGGATGACCCAGATGACGGCGCCGAGCGCGAGGGTGAGCAGGGGGACGACGACCGCGAGCGCGACCCGCAGGGCGTCGAGGATGCCCTGGACCTCGGTCAGCGGGACGCTCGCCACGACGGTCGCCGGTGCTCCCTGGTGAACCGTGGAGCGCACGGCGACGCGTGCCGAGTCGTCGTAGGCGCTGCGGTCGGTGGTCGTGACGCCGCTGAGCCCGGCCAGCGCGTCGAGCGGCAGCACCGGCAGGGTGCGGCTCGCGTTCGGTGACGTGGCCAGCACCGCACCGTCCGCGTCGAGCAGCTGCACGATCTCCCCCGGCTCGGCGACGGGGAGGGTCTGCGGGAGCCGGTCGTCGGCGGCGAGCGCGGCCACGGTGGCCGCCCGGTCGCTCACCACCCGGTCCAGCGCGTCGATCCGCGTGTTCCGCAGCACCGTGGTCAGCGCGATCGCGCCGACCACCAGCGCGACGCACAGCGCCCCGGACGCCAGCAGCGTCAGCCGCAGCCGCAGCGACGAGCCGCGGCGCACGCCGTCCGCCACGGTCAGCCGGCCACGCGGTACCCGGCACCGCGCACCGTCTCGACCACGTCCCGGCCGAGCTTGCGGCGCAGGTACCCGACGTACACCTCCACCACGTTGACGTCCTCGCCGGTGCCGTCCCACACGTGGTCGCGCAGCTCCACCTTGCCCACCACCCGGTCGGCGTGGTGCATGAGGTACTCCAGCAGCGCCAGCTCGCGCGTGGTGAGCGTCACCGACTCCCCCGCCCGGGTCACGCGCCGGGTGGCGGGGTCCAGCACCAGCTCACCGACCGTGAGGACCGGCGGGCGCACCTGTCCCTGCCGGCGCAGCAGGGCGCGCAGGCGCGAGACGAGCACGACGAACGAGAACGGCTTGGTCAGGTAGTCGTCGGCCCCCACGTCGAGCCCGTCCGCGACGTCGTACTCGCCGTCCTTGGCGCTGAGCATGAGCACGGGCGTCCAGACGTCCCGCGCGCGCAGCTCGGTGACCACGTCGTACCCGTTGCGCCGCGGCAGCATGATGTCCAGGACGATCGCGTCGTACCCGTCCTCGCTGGCCAGCTCCAGCCCGCGCTCGCCGTCGTAGGCGACGTCCACGGCGAACCCCTCCGCGGTCAGCCCTCGGTGCAGGGCGCGCACCAGCCCACGCTCGTCGTCGACCACCAGCACCCGCATGCCGCGAGCATGTCACCGCAGGGCAGAGCGCGCGTCCCCCGCTCTCAGCGTGCCCTCAGCGCCGGGGGCGCACAGTTGTCCCATGACCGAGTCCCGCCGCCGCCTGTCCCCCCGCACCCGTTGGGCCGTCCCGGCCGTCGCCGCCGTCGCCGTCGGCCTCGCGTTCGCCGCCCCGCCGCTGCTCGCGTCCGCCGACGACGCGGGTCTGCCCACCATCAGCCCCGAGCAGCTGGCCGCCCGGGTGGCCGCCGCCGAGCCGTCCCCGCTGTCCGGCACGGTCGTCTACACCGCCCGCCTCGGGCTCCCGGAGATCCCGTTCGGCGACGTCGGCGGGGCCGACCCGATCGCCCTCCTGGGTGGCAGCTCCACCATGCGGGTGTGGTCGGACGGCGGGCAGCGGTCGCGCGTGGCGCTGCTCGGGCCCACCTCCGAGTACTCGGTGGTGCAGGACGGCGCGCAGGCGTGGACGTACTCGAGCACCGACGACGCGGTCGTGCACTACAGCCTCGACGCGGCGGACACCGCCCGCTACGACGACCTGGTCGCGCAGGCGCAGGCCGGTGAGCTGCCCGTGCAGAGCGATCTGCCGACGCCCGAGGAGGCCGGCCGGCAGGCGGTCGGGATGGCCCGGATGTCGTCGACCGTGACGCTCGACGCGCAGACCGAGGTGGCCGGGCACGCCGCCTACCAGCTGGTCGTCACGCCGACGAGCACGAGCACCCTGGTCGGGCGGGTCGTCGTGGCGGTGGACGCCGAGACGTCGACGCCGCTGCGGGTGCAGGTGTGGAGCAAGGCCGACCCCCAGACCCCGGCTCTCGAGATCGGGTTCACCGACGTCGCGTTCAGCACGCCGTCCGACTCCGTGCTGGCGTTCTCCGCCCCGGCCGGTGCATCCACCCGGGAGGTCGTCGTCCCGCTGCCGGACGAGCCGGCCGCCGCGAGCACGGCGCCCGACCAGGAGCTGCCCGAGGGCGTCACCGTCACGGGCACGGGCTGGGACACCGTGGTGCAGGCCTCGGGTCTGGACGTCGCCGGTCTCGTCGCCGGTGACCCGACCGCCGCGGCCGGGCTGCCCGGCCTGGACAAGACGTTCGGCTCGCAGGGTGCCGCGGACCTCTACTCCGAGTTCGTGCCGGAGGAGGGCTCGGGCTCGCCGCTCGGTGACCTGGACACCTCGGCGCTGTACGACACGCTGACGAAGCCCGTGCCGGAGGGCCGGCTGCTGACCTCGGCGCTGCTGTCGGTGCTGGTGACGAACGACGGCCGCGTGCTGGCCGGCGCGGTCCCCGGTGCGGCGCTGCAGGCCCTGGCGGCGCAGTGAGCGAACCGCTGACCGCGGCCGCACCCTCGGGTGCGGCCGCGGTCGCGTCCGACGACGGCGACCTGGCGGTGCGCACGGACGGTCTGATGAAGCGGTTCCGGTCGGGTCAGGTGGCGGTGGCGGGCATCGACCTGCGCGTCCCGCGCGGCGCCGTCTACGGGTTCATCGGACCCAACGGCTCGGGCAAGACCACCACGATCCGCATGCTGCTCGGCCTGGTGCGGCCGACGAGCGGGACCGCCCTGCTGCTGGGTGGGCAGATGCCCGACGCCGGCGCCGACGTGCTGCCACGCGTCGGGGCGCTGGTCGAGGGTCCGGCGTTCCACCCGTACCTGACCGGTCGGGCCAACCTCGGGCGGCTCGACGCGAGCGACGCCACCGCGGACCCGCGCACCGCGCAGAGGAGAGCCGACGAGGCCCTCGAGCGCGTGGGCCTCGGCGCCGCGGCGGCCAAGCCGTACCGGCAGTACTCGCTGGGCATGAAGCAGCGGCTCGGTCTCGCGGCGGCGCTGCTGCGGCCGCGCGAGCTGCTGGTGCTGGACGAGCCGACCAACGGGCTCGACCCGCAGGGCACGCGCGAGGTCCGCAACCTGGTCCGCGAGCTGGCGGACCACGGCACCACGGTGCTGGTCTCGTCGCACCTGCTGGCCGAGATCGAGCAGGTGTGCTCCCACATCGGGATCATGAGCCGCGGCAACCTGCTCCTGCAGGGCGAGCGCACGGCGCTGACCGACCGCGGTGCGCCACGCGTGTCCGTGCAGACCTCCGCCGACCACGTCGGTGCGGCGGCGGAGGTCCTCACGGGCCTCGGGCTCACCGAGCTGCAGACCAGCGGCGTGACGCTCTCCGCGCTGCTGGCGGGTGTCCCACCGGAGAAGGTGTCGGCCGCGCTCGTGCACGCCGGGGTGGACCTGCTGGGCCTCGAGGTCCGGCGCCCCAACCTCGAGCAGGTCTTCGTCGAGCTGACCGGGGAGGGCTTCGATGTCGCTCGTTGAGGTCGTGCCCCAGCGCGGCGCGCTCCTGCGGCTGGTCCGCAGCGAGCTGCGCCTGGTCCTGGGCCGGCGGCGCAACATCGTTCTGCTCGTCGGTCTGGCGCTGGTCCCCCTCCTGCTGGGACTGGTCCTGTTCCTCACGCAGGACACCGCGCTGGACGGTCAGGGCCCGGGGTTCGTCGGCCGCGTGACCAGCAACGGGCTGTTCCTCGTGGTGGCCTCCCTGTTCCTGTGCCTGCCGTTCCTGCTCCCGCTGACCATCGGCATCGCGTCCGGCGACGCGATCGCCGGCGAGGCGTCCGCGGGCACCCTGCGCTACCTGCTGACCGTGCCGGTGGGCCGCGGCCGGTTGCTGGCCGTGAAGGCGGTGGGCGCGCTGTCGTTCGCCGCGTCCGCGGTGCTCGCGATCGCCGTGGTCGGGCTGGTGGCCGGGGCCTCGTTCTTCGGCGTGCGCGGCGTGACCCTGCTCTCCGGCACCACCGTGCCGCTGGGCGACGGGGTCCTGCGG
Source organism: uncultured Actinomycetota bacterium (assembly GCA_963837795.1). GTDB lineage: Bacteria > Actinomycetota > Actinomycetes > Actinomycetales > Cellulomonadaceae > Cellulomonas. The sequence continues at coordinate 147,747 of CAWIOT010000006.1, read as the reverse complement.
ATCGCCGCGATCGTCGTGTACGTGGGGCTGTCCATGACCGGGCTGGTGGCCGTCGGGCTGTTCTTCTCGACGCTCACCGAGGTCCCGGTCGGTGCCATGGCCGCGACGGTGGTCACCGCGATCGTCTGCGGCGTCCTGGACCAGCTCCCCCAGCTGCACACCATCGCGCCGGCGCTGCTGACCCACCACTGGCTCGACTTCGCGGAGTTCCTGCGCCTCGAGCCGGACTGGGGCGTGCTCGGGCAGGGAGTGGCGCTCCAGGCGGCCTGGGTGGTGATCTTCGGCGCCCTCGCGTGGAGCCGGTTCACCACGGCGGACGTCTCCAGCTGACGGCGTCCGAGCGCCGGGTACTGTCCCGCCATGGGGCGACGGGACGAGCTGCGCGAGGTCGAGCTGCTGGACCCCGCGCAGGAGGGCGTCCCGGCGGCCTCGACACCCACCCGGGGCCGCCGGCGGGCCTGGGTGGTCGGTGGCGTGGTCGTCGTCGCGACCGGCCTCGCCGTCACGCAGGGCGTGCTCTCCGCACGCGACCGGTCCGCGGCGGCGCGCCTCGCGGCCGTCCCGGGGGTGCTGCGACCGGTGGACGACACGCTCGACGTGGTCCGCACCCTGACGCCGCCGGACCTGGCCGCGCTGGCCGGTGAGCCGTTCGGCGCCCTCGAGCGGGAGCCCGACGGCGCGCAGGTCTACCACTGGTACGACCCGGCGGGCGACAGCTGGACCACGCGGCTGCTCGGGCCGGACGGACTGACGGAGGGCCCCCATCAGGTGGTCAGCGGCAGCGGCTGCGCGACCGATGCGGCGCCTGCCACCGCACACCAGGTCGTCTGCCTGGTGACCGACGGCGCCATGGTGTTCTCGCCCAGCGGCCAGGTCGAGCAGGGGGTGGTGGCGACCAGCACCGAGGTCGTCGTGCTCGACCCGGCCGACGGCTCCGTCCTCGCCCGCTGGCCGCTGGGGTCCGGGACCAGCGTCGCGGCCCTGCCGGACGGGCTCGCGGTGGTCGCCGGCCTGACCGGCGAGACGGCCGAGGTCACGGGCTACGACGCCCTCACCGGGCGGGAGCGGTGGAGGTACGAGCAGCCGACGGCCCCCGGGGGAAGCGCTGACGGAGCGTTCCGTGCGGGCGACCTGGTGGCGGTCTCGCTGCCGGACGGCAGCCTGGTGCTGCTCGCTCCGGACGGCACGGTCGTCCGGGACGACCTGCACGGTCCCGGCGGGGACGGGGCGGCCTGGTCCTGGACCAGCGACCCGGACGGGGACGACCTCACGCTGGTCAGCGAGGCACCGGACGGTTCGGTGCGCTCGGTCCTGGTGGCCCCGGACGGCGATCCGGCCGGGGACCTCACGGTCGACGGCCGGCTGCTGCCCACCACGGTCGACGACGGCAGCGTCCCGGACCTGCTGCTCAGCGCGGACACGTCGCTGTACGCGTCGGACGCGCGCACGGGCGAGCGCCGCTGGTCGGTCGACCTGCCGTCCACGACGACCGCACTGGTGGTCCGCGGGCGCGTGGTCGTCACGACTCCACGGCAGGTCGTCGCGCTGGACGGGCGCTCGGGCCGGGTGCTGTGGCGCAGCGACGCGCTCGAGGGACTGACGGCCGACGCCCTGTTCACCGACGGCGCGCACATCCTCGTCGCACTGGGACGGACCGGCACCGGCGCCGTGCCGTCGCTCGCCGCCTACGACCCGGACAGCGGCGCGGAGGTCTTCCGCACCCCGCTCCCCGACGGGGTCGAGGGCCTCGGTTCCGTCGGTCGCACCCTGGTGGGCCTCGACACCCGGACGCAGGAGCGCGTCCAGCTGGGCTGAGCGTCCGCTGACGGCAGAAGCGTCGGGCCGCCGGGTCGCCCCGGTCGCGGGCTAGCGTGGCGGCAGGCACCTGCACCGCTCGCCCAGCCCGGAGGACGCGATGACCCTGCACCTGGAGCACCGCCCCGAGCCCCTGCTGCGCCGGCTGGTCGGCGCGATCCTGCGCGAGCAGCGGGAGGCCCAGCACCGCACGCTGCGCGACGTCGCGCAGGACGCCCGGGTGTCGGTGGCGTACCTGTCGGAGGTGGAGCGGGGCCGCAAGGAGGCGTCGTCGGAGGTGCTCGCCGCCGTCTGCCGGGCGCTCGGGCTCCGGCTCGTCGACCTGGTCGGCACCGCCCACGCGCAGCTGGCAGCGGCTGAGGGTCGCGTCGTCGTCGACCTGACCGCGCCGCGCCGGGGCCGCGAGCCGGTCCACCAGGTGGGGGGCACGACGCTCCTGCGCGCCGCGTAACGGATCGAGCGCGCGAGATCGACATCACGCACGTCCCGACCGGTCATGGCGTGCACGATGTCGATCTCGGCGACGTCACGGAGCGCCGCCGCAGGCTCGCGTGCGGGTCCCCCGACCGTCGCACCCGGTGACCTCGTCGGGACCCGTGGTCTGCCGTGCGCGGATCTGCCACGGGCAGACGTGGCTACGCTCGACGCCGTGACGACGACGCCGGCTCCCGCAGGCCCGCGCGCGCTGGAGCTGTCCTCCGACTGCGCGCGCTGCGTCGGCCTGTGCTGCGTGGCGCTCGCGTTCCAGCGCTCCGCCGACTTCGCGTACGACAAGCCGGCGGGCACCCCGTGCCGGAACCTGCAGCCGGACCACCGCTGCACCATCCACGGCGAGCTGCGGAGCAGCGGCTTTCGCGGCTGCACCGTCTACGAGTGCTTCGGTGCCGGTCAGCACACCACGCAGGGCCTGTTCGGCGGCCGCAGCTGGCGCGACGAGCCCGCCCTCGCCGCGGACATGTTCGCCGCCTTCGCCACCCTGCGCGGCCTGCACGAGCTGCTCTGGTACCTGACCGAGGCGCTCGAGACCACGCCCGCCGGCCCGCTGCACGACGAGGTCCGGACCGCGTACGACGAGGTGACGGCGATGGCCGACGTCGACGCGACCGTGCTGCGCGCAGGTGACGTGCCCGAGCAGCACGCGCGCGTGGGCGAGCTGCTGTCCCGCGTCAGCGCGCTGGTCCGCCGGGGCCGCACCGGTCGGCAGGCGCGCGGCGCGGACCTGGTCGGGGCGCGCCTGTCCGGGGCGGACCTGCGCGGTGCGGACCTGCGCGGTGCGCTGCTGCTCGGGGCCGACCTGCGGGGAGCCGACCTGCGTGGGGCCGACCTGCTGGGTGCGGACCTGCGCGGGGCCCGGCTCGACGGCGCGGACCTGACGGGTGCGCTCTTCGCGACCCCGCCGCAGCTGGCCGCGGCGCAGGGCGACGCCGCGACCCGGCTCCCCCGCGGTCTGCCCGCCCCGGCGCACTGGGCGGCTCCCGGTGTCGAGAACCCGCGGGCGGCTCCGACCACCCCGTGACAGCACGCGGAGGCACCCGGCCCCGCGCCAGCACCCGGAGGCACCGACATGCAGAGCATCAGCCCGTTCCTGTGGTTCGACGACCAGGCCGAGCAGGCCGCCCAGCGGTACGTCGAGATCTTCCCGGACTCCCGCATCACGTCCGTGGCGCGCTACGGCGAGGGCGCCCCGCAGCCCGCCGGCACCGCGCTGACCGTGAGCTTCGTGCTCGACGGCCTGGAGCTGCAGGCCCTGAACGGCGGCCCGATGTACACGTTCACCGAGGCGATCAGCCTGCAGGTGTCCGTGCCCGACCAGGCGGAGTGCGACCGGGTGTGGGACGCCCTGGTGGCGGACGGCGGCGAGCCGGGGCGGTGCGGCTGGCTCAAGGACCGGTGGGGCCTGTCGTGGCAGGTGGTCCCCACGGCCCTGCCCGCCCTGCTCTCCGACCCCGACCCGGAGCGTGCCGGACGCGCCATGGCCGCCATGCTCACCATGGGCAAGATCGACGTGGCGGCGCTCCGGGCGGCCGTCGACGAGGTGTAGCCGTCAGAGGTCGGCCACCGCGGGCACGGCGAGGGACACCGCGTCGCGTACCCAGGCCGACAGGCTCGTGGCCGGCGGCCGCAGGATCACGGTCTCGACGCCGAGCGCCCCGTAGGGCGTCATCTGCTCGACGAACGTGGCCACGTCGCCGGTCAGCAGCGAGTCACCGCCGTGCAGCAGGGTCACCCGGATCTCGGCGGGGTCGCGCCCGACGTCCTCGCAGTGCCCGCGCAGCACGTCCAGCTTGTGCGCGACCTCGTCGGGCGTCGTCGCGAACAGGTTGCACGCGTCGCCGTACTGCGCGACGAGCCGCAGGGTCTTGCGCTCGCCCGAGCCGCCGATGAGGATCTCGGGCCGGGTCAGCGGCTGCGGCGAGCACAGGGTCTGCTCCAGCTGGTAGTGGGTGCCCTGGAACGGGCCGTCATCCGCCGGGTCCCACATCTGCCGGCAGATCTGCAGCGTCTCCTCGAGCCGCTCGAACCGCTCGGCCAGCGGCGGGTACGGCACCCCGAGCGCGCGGTGCTCCTCCTCGTACCAGGCGGCACCGAGGCCCATGGTCGCGCGGCCCCCGCTGAGCACGTCGAGGGTCGCACCGATCTTGGCGAGCAGACCCGGGTAGCGGTAGGTGACACCGGTGACCAGGACGCCCAGCTGGACGGACGAGGTGATGCCGGCCAGGTACCCCAGCGTCGTGTACGCCTCGAGCATGGGGTCCTCGGCCGGGAACCCGGCCCGGACCATCTGGAAGTAGTGGTCCATGACGGAGACCCAGGCGACGCCGGCCTCCTCGGCGGCCGACGCGGTGTCGGCCAGCTCCTGACGCAGGGCGGACGGCTCGACCGAGTCGAACCGCATGAGGTGGACACCGACGCGCACGAGCAGCTCCTTCGACGGGGGTGGACGACCCCAGCGTGCCCCTTCGAGCGCGCTCGAAGTCAAGGGCTCAGCGGACCACCCAGTCGGAGAGCACGAGGAGCACGACGTCCACCGCGGCGACGGCGATGGCGAACGTGAACGGCCACCGGCTGCGCCCGCCGGCGAGCGCGAGCACCGTGCCGGCGAACGTCAGACCGACCGCGGCGACCAGGACGACGGCCGCGGCGGCACGCGGTGGACCTGGGGGCGCCAGGACCAGCAGCACGGTCGCGGACACGAGGGCCAGGGCCGTGCCGATGCTCGTCGCGGTGCCGCCCACCCGGTGCGGCAGCCCGCGTACCCCGGTGGCGTCGTCGTCCTGCAGGTCCGGCACCACGTTGGCGCCGTGGGCGCCGATGCCCAGCAGGGCGCCCGCGCCGATCGCCCACCACGCGGCCACCGGGTTGCCAGGCAGCGCCAGCGCGATGGCCAGCGGGAGGAACCCGAACGAGAACGCGTACGGCGCCCACGACCACGCCGTGCTCTTGAGCCGAGCGTTGTAGGCCCATGCGGAGGCGACGGTGGCCAGGTGCACCAGGCCGGCGCGCCAGCCGAGCAGCAGCGACAGGACGACGCACGCCCCGGCCGCGCCGAGGGCGGCCGCCCGCACGGTCGTCACCGTGAGCCGTCCCGTACCCACGGGCTTGTCGGCGCGGCCCACCGCAGCATCTCGCTCCGCGTCGATCCAGTCGTTGGACCAGCCGACCGACAGCTGACCGGCGAGGATCGCCGCGCCGACCAGGACCGTCGTCAGCGGTGGTGCACCGGCACCCGCAGCCATGGCGACGGAGAAGGCGGTGACCGCGACCGTGGGCCCCGGGTGGCACGCGCGGGCCAGGTCGAGGAGGAGGGCGGTCGCCCGCGGGTGCTGCACGTCGGTCGCCACCCCTCACCCCCGCATCGTCGTCGCCCGGACGACGCCATCGTCGCAGGTCGGCCTGTGGGCAGCATGGTTGCTCCCGTCACGTGCCGGACCGTCCACCGCATGGCACGATGCCCGAATGGCGCGTATCGCCTCGATCGCCCCCGTCCTGCCCGCGCACGTCCACGCCCAGAGCGAGATCACCGCCACGATCGCGCCGCTGCTGACGTCGAACCCCCGACGCCGAGCGACCATCGAGCGGATCCATGCCGCCACGGGCGTCGAGTCGCGGCACCTGGCGCTGCCCCTGGACGACTACGCGGCGCTCACGGGCTTCACGGCCGCCAACGACGCGTTCGTCCGCGAGGGCACGGCCCTGGCGACGACGGCCTGCAGGCGCGCGCTCGACGACGCGGGGCTGGACCCGGCGGACGTCGACTTCGTCCTGTTCACCTCGGTGACCGGCGTCGCGACCCCGTCCCTGGACGCGCTGCTGGTCCAGCGGCTCGGGCTGCGCCCGGACGTCAAGCGCCTGCCCAGCTTCGGGCTCGGCTGCGTGGCCGGTGCCGCGGGGATCGCCCGCGTGCGCGACTACCTGCAGGGCCACCCCGGTGACGTCGCCCTGCTGGTCTCGGTGGAGCTGTGCTCGCTGACGCTGCAGCACGGTGACGACTCGATGGCCAACGTGGTGTCCACCGGCCTGTTCGGCGACGGCGCCGCGGCGGTGGTGATGGTCGGCCGCGACCGCGCCGCCGAGCACCGGGGCGTCGACGTGGTGGACGCCCGCAGCGCGCTGTATCCCGACACCGCCGACGCGCTGGGCTGGGACATCGGCGGCAGCGGGTTCCGGATCGTGCTCGCCGCCAGCCTGGCGGACCTCGTCGAGCAGCACCTGGGCGAGGGCGTCGAGCACCTGCTGGCGGCGCACGGGCTCAAGGTGCCGGACGTGGGCACGTGGGTGGCGCACACCGGCGGCCCCAAGATCCTGCAGGCCGCCGCGCGTGCCCTCGACCTGCCGGACGAGGCGTTCGCCGCGAGCTGGCGGTCGCTCGCGCGCGTGGGGAACCTGTCGTCGTCGGGCGTCCTGCACGTGCTCGCCGACGAGCTGGCCACCGGCGGTCAGATCCCGGGGTCGGCCGGCGTGCTGTTCGCCATCGGTCCCGGGGTCAGCACCGAGACCGTCCTGCTGCGCTGGCCCGAGGAGCCGTAGTGAGCTGGTACGACTGGTTGATCGTGGTCGTCGCGTTCGAGCGGCTGGCCGAGCTGATCGTGTCGCAACGGCACGTGACCTGGGCCTTGGCGCACGGGGGTGTCGAGACGGGCCAGCGGCACTACCCGCCGATGGTCGCCCTGCACACGGGGCTGCTCGTCGCGTGCCTGGTCGAGGTGCACGTGGCCGACCGGCCGTTCCTGCCCGCGCTGGGCTGGACGGCGCTGGTGCTGGTGGTCGCCGCGAACGCGCTGCGCTGGTGGTGCATCGCGACGCTCGGGAACCAGTGGAGCACGCGCGTGATCGTGGTCCCCGGCGTCGCCCTCGTGCGGCGCGGCCCCTACCGGTGGCTGAGCCACCCCAACTACGTCGCGGTCGCGGTCGAGGGCGCCGCGCTGCCCCTGGTGCACACCGCCTGGGTGACCGCCGTCGCGTTCACCGTGCTCAACGCGATCCTGCTGCTGGGTTTCCGGATCCCCACCGAGGAGCGCGCGCTGCACTCGGTCAGCCCGGCGGCGGCATGAGTCCCGACGCCGACCTGCTGGTGGTGGGCGGGGGCCCGGTGGGGCTCGCCGCCGCGATCGAGGGTCGGCTGGCCGGGCTGTCGGTGATCGTCGTGGAGCCGCGCTCGACGCCCGTGGACAAGGCCTGCGGCGAGGGTCTGATGCCCGGCGCCGTCGCCGCGCTCGCGCGCCTCGGCGTGCATCCCGAGGGGCACCGGCTCAGCGGCATCCGGTACCTGCGAGGCAGCGCGGTGGCCGACCACCGGTTCGCCACCGCTCCCGGCATGGGTGTGCGGCGCACCGTGCTGCACGCGGCACTGGCCCGGCGGGCGCAGGAGCTGGGCGCGGTGATCGTGCCCGGGCGGGCCGGCGCGGTCGAGCAGGACGGGACGAGCGTGTGGTGCGCAGGCCTGCGCGGGCGTTGGCTGCTGGCCTGCGACGGGCTGCACTCGACGGTCCGCCGGCAGGTGGACCTGGCGGTGCACCGACGCGGCGGGCGCCGGTTCGGGGTCCGCCGGCACTTCCGGGTGGCGCCCTGGACCGACCTCGTCGAGGTGCACTGGGGCCGCACGGTCGAGGCGTACGTCACGCCCGTGGCCGACGACGTGGTCGGCGTGGCACTGCTGGGTCCCGCGCACCACGACTACGAACGCTCCCTCGACGCGTTCGCAGCCCTGCGCCGGCGCCTCGCCGGTGCGCCGACCCTCGGCCCCGCCCGTGGCGCCGGACCGCTGCACCAGCAGACCCAGCGCCGCACCGCCGGGCGGGTGCGCCTGGTGGGCGACGCCTCCGGGTACGTCGACGCCCTGACCGGTGAGGGCGTGCGGGTGGGACTCGCGCAGGCCCAGGCGGCGGTCGCGACGCTCGACGACGACGTGGACCGGTCCAACGCGGCCTACGAGAAGGCGTGGACCGCCGCCACCCGGGACTACCGGCTGCTGACCAGCGGGCTCGTGGCCGCCGCGCAGTCCCCGCTGCGGCGCGGCATCGTCCCGCTCGCCGCGGCGGCGCCCGGCCTGTACGGCGCGGTCGTCGAGCGCCTGGCCCGCTGACGCGCCCCGCTCACACCCCGAACACCGCCGGGCCGTCCGGTGCGAGCGCGTGCGCGATCCGGTCGTGCATCTCGGTGGACATCGGCGGCAGCGCGTCGAGCCGGAACCACCGGGCCTCGGTGTTCTCGTCGTCCCCCGGCGCGGCCTGACCCGACACGTACCGGAACCGGAACGTGTGGTCCAGGTACTGCGCACGGTCGCCGTTGTCGTAGACCATCGGCGGCAGCACGTGCACCCAGGCCAGCCGCTCCGGGACGGCCACCACCGACGCCTCCTCGAGGACCTCGCGAGCACCCGCGACGGCGGGCTCCTCGCCGGGGTCGATGATGCCGGTCACCGGGGTCCAGCGGCCGTCGTCCGCACGCCGCACCAGCAGCACCTCCTCGTCGCGCAGGACGACCGCGGTCACCCCGGGCATCCACAGCAGGTCGTGACCGACAGCAGCGCGCAGCGCGAGGACGAACTCCGGGGTGGGCACCGACCGATCGTACGAGCCGCACGCCCCCGGTTCGGCCGCACGGCCCGGCGGAGGGAGAATGGGGGCGTCGCCGATCGAGAAGGACCTCCACCCGTGAACCAGCCCCGCATGAACGTCGAGTCGTTCAACCTCGACCACCGCACCGTCGCCGCGCCCTACGTGCGCCTGGCGGACACCAAGCGGCTGCCCGCCGGTGACGTCATCCGCAAGTACGACGTGCGCTTCACGCAGCCGAACGTGGCCCACCTGGAGATGCCGACCGTGCACTCCCTCGAGCACCTGTTCGCCGAGCACTCGCGCAACCACTCCGACCGCGTCATCGACTTCTCGCCCATGGGCTGCCAGACGGGGTTCTACCTGATCCTGCAGGGTGACTGGGAGTACGACGAGGTCCTGGACCTGGTGCAGTCGACGCTCGAGGACATCACCACCGCCACGGAGGTGCCGGCCGCCAACGAGGTGCAGTGCGGCTGGGGCGCCAACCACACGCTCGAGGGCGCCCAGGACGCAGCCCGCACCTTCCTCGCCGAGCGGTCGGCGTGGACCCAGGTGAACGCGTGATCGCTGTCGACGCGGTCCTGGTGGTCGCCATGGCCGACGAGGCCGCGCCGTTCCTGGAGCGCGCGGACTTCGTCGGCCCCGCCACCCGCATGGGCCACGCCGAGCACCGGATGGTCACGCTCGCGGACCGGCAGGCGCTCCTGGTGACCTGCGGCATCGGGCTGGTCAACTCCGCCGCCGCCGCCGCGGTCGCGATCCACGGCACGCACCCGCGGGCGCTGATCAGCGCGGGCAGCGCGGGGGGCGTCGGCGTGCAGGTCCAGGTCGGGGACGTCGTCGTCGGCTCGGAGTACCTGTACTCGGGTGCCGACGCCCGCACGTTCGGCTACGAGCTGGGCCAGGTGCCCGGCATGCCCGAGGTGTACGCCGCGGAGAAGGAGCTGCACGACGCGGCCGCCGCGGCCCGGGTGGGCGACCTGCGGGTGCTCAGCGGCACGGTCCTGTCCGGCGACGCGTTCATCGACGCCGGCCGGGTCGAGGCCATCCGGACGGCGTTCCCCGGGGCGCTCGCCACGGACATGGAGTCCGCCGCGCTCGCGCACACCAGCCACCTGTACGGCGTGCCGTTCCTGTCGGTCCGCGGCATCTCCGACCTGTGCGGTCCCGTGGCGGGCAGCGACTTCCTCACGCACGTCGACGACGCCGCAGACCGCTCCGCGCTGGTGGTGCTCGACGTGCTGCGCGCCCTGGGCCCGGCGGCCGAGCAGTCGTGACCTGAGGCGTCGCCCGCCGACGCCTCCACGCCCGGCCCGATTCGTCAGGATCGTTGTGACTCACCCTGCTCTGTCCCTAGTCTGACCGTAGGTCTTGAGCGGACAGGACTCACGAGACGGGCGACGCCATGACGGACAGGTCCAGCGAGCTCCAGTCCGTGCTGCTGGACGCCAAGCTCTCCATCCCCGCCCTGCGGGCCGGCACGGTGAGCCGGACGCCTCTCCTCGCGCGGCTGCACGCCTCGGGCGAACGGGTCGTCGCGCTCACCGCACCGGCCGGCTACGGCAAGACCACGCTCCTGGCGCAGTGGGCCGCCGCGAGCTTCCGTCCGGTCGGGTGGGTGTCGCTCGACCGGTTCGACGACGACCCGGCGGCGCTGCTGACCCTGCTGGCGGCAGCCGCCGCCCGGGCGTCGGCGGTGGGACCCGACCTGGTCGACGACCTGTCCGGCGCCGGCCCCTCGGTGCTCGGCCGCTCGGCCCCCCGGCTGGCGGCGGCCCTGCGCAGCAGCCCGGTGCCGTTCGTGCTCATGCTCGACGACCTGCACACGATCCGGTCCACGGCGAGCCACGACGTGCTCGGGGTGGTCCTCGCCGGGATCCCGCCCGGTTCGCAGCTGGTCGTCGCCAGCCGCGAGGAGCAGCCGCACGTGCCGCGGCTGCGCGCGCTGGGCGCCGTGATGGAGCTGGGACCGACCGACCTGGCCCTCGACGCCGCGGGGACCCGGGCCGTGTTCGCCGCCTCCGACGTCGAGGTCACGGACGAGGTGGCCGCTGCGGTCACGGCCCGCACCGAAGGCTGGCCGGTGGGCGTCTACCTGGCCTCCGTCATCGCGCGGGACGGCGGCGAGGCGGTGGTCACCGGCGACGACCGGTACGTCGCCGACTACCTGCAGCGGGAGTCGTTCTCGCGACTGGCACCCGACGCGCAGCGCTTCCTGCAGCGCACCGCGGTCCTCGACCACCTCACTGCCCCGCTGTGCGACGCCGTCCTCGGCGAGACGGGATCCCAGGAGCGGCTGCGCCAGCTGGAGGCGTCGAGCCTCTTCCTCGTCGGCCTGGACCGGCGGCGTGAGTGGTACCGCTATCACGGGCTGTTCCGCGAGTTCCTCCTGGCCGAGCTGGCGCGGCGGGAGCCGGACCTCGTGGTCAAGCTGCAGCTGGCCGCCGCGGACTGGTACGAGGCGCACGGCTGGCCCGCGATGGCGGTCGAGCACCTGCTGGCCACCGGTGAGGTGGAGCGGGCCCGGCACCTGGTCACCGAGCTCACGCTGCCGACCTACCAGTCCGGGCAGATCGCCACCGTCCAGCGCTGGCTCACGCAGCTCGGCGACGCGGCGATCGAGCAGTACCCGCCCTTGGCGGTCCTGGCCGGCCACGTCGCCGCGTTCGCCGGGCACGCGCACCAGGCGCAGCGGTGGATGTCGGTGGTCGACACCGCCGACTTCGACGCCGTCCCGCTGGACGGGAGCGCGTCGTTCGCGTCCGGGCGCGCCATGTTCCGCGCGGTCGTCTGCGCCCACGGCCCGCACCAGATGCAGATGGACGCCCGCGCGGCACTGGCGGCGGAGCCTCCGTGGAGCGTCTGGCGCGACCACGCGCAGTGCCTGGCGGCGGAGGCCGCGCTGCTGGTCGGCGACGGGCACGAGGCGCGCCGGCTGTTCCGGGAGGCCATCGCGACCGCGGGCGAGAACTCCAACGCGGACACGGTGGTCCTCGCGGCCGGCGAGCTGGCGGTGCTGGCCATGGACCGCGGCCGGTGGGACGACGCCGCCGCCCTGCTGGCGCAGGCCAACGGCGCGCTGGAGAGCCATCGGATGCAGGACTACGCGACGAGCGTCCTGGCGTTCGCCGCCTCCGCACGCCTCGCGCTGCACCTGGGCGACGCCACCGAGGCCCGTCGGCAGGCCACGCGGGCCATGCGCGCCCGCCCGCTGTGCACGTCCGTCCTGCCGTTCCTCGCCGTGCGGGCGCGGCTCCAGCTGGCCCGCGTCTGGTGGAGCCTCGGCGACCACGCGGCGGCACGGCACCTGCTGCGTGAGGCCGACGACCTCCTGCTGCGCCGCCCGGACCTCGGCACACTCCTGGAGGACGTCGAGACGGTGCGCCAGATGGTCACGTCGACCGTGCCCGCGGCGACCGGCGGCTCCCCGCTGACGCCCGCCGAGCTGCGCCTGCTGCCCTACCTGCAGACGCACCTGACCATCCGCGAGATCGGCGACCGGCTGTTCGTGTCCCGGAACACCGCCAGCTCCGAGATCGGGTCGATCTACCGCAAGCTGGGAGTGTCGTCGCGCAGCGAGGCGGTCCGGCAGGCGACGGCCGTCGGACTGCTCGGCGACTGACCCGCGTCGGGACGGCTCAGCTCTCGTCGACGCTGCTCTCGGGGTCGAACGTGTCGAACCCGAGAGCCAGGGCGAGCTTCGGTGCCGCCGCGACGACGCTCGGCACGCCGACGATGGACACGATGCCGGCCAGCACGTCGACGATCTCCGCGGTGGTCGCCCCCGCGCTCACGGCGCCGTCGGCCTCCGCCCCGTAGGTCGGCTGGGGCCCCCCGACCGCCACCAGCGCGGCGAGCCGCACCAGCGCGAGCGTCTTGGGCTCGAGCCCCTGCGCCTCGATCTCGGCCGTGCCGTCGGTGAGGTGGGCGTCGTTGATGGCCAGCCGCCGCAGTCGGTCGACGTAGTCCACGGCACCACCTCCGGTCGGGTGGTCCTATCGAGTCATGCGGGACCCGCACGAGCATCACGCGGATGGGATGAAACGGTCGCCGCGGGGGCCGGCGATCTTCACGCACTCTGCATGACGACGCTGGTGGGCGACAGGTTCGACAGTGGCGGTGTCGGATCAGCGAGCGAGCAGGCGGACGTCCCGGGCTCGGGGCAGGAAGGCGGCGGACCATGACGGAGGACTTCGGCCTCGAGGACAGCGGCCCGATCGACTACCTGGTGATCCAGCTGCCCACCGCGAACATGGACGGCGAGGCGTTCGAGCAGCTCGTCGAGCTCGTCGAGCGCGGCATCGTCCGGGTGCTCGACCTGGCCGTCTTCAGCAAGGCCGAGGACGGCACGATCTCGGGCATCGAGCTGGACCAGCTGGCCGACGGCGGCGTGGACCTGACCATCTTCGAGGGGGCGTCGTCGGGGCTGCTCGGCGACGACGACCTCGAGGAGGCCGGCAACGCGCTCGACGCCGGCACGACGGCCGTCGTCCTGGTCTACGAGAACATCTGGGCCGCACCGCTGGCCTCCGCCCTGCGGCGCAACGGCGCGCAGATGGTCGCCGGCGGCCGCATCCCCGTGCAGGCGATCCTCGCCTCGCTCGACGCCGCCGAGTCCGTCGCCTGACGGCCGCACACCCCACCGATCGAGAGGACGAGACCGATGCCTGGACTGATCCGCGGGGTGGCCCGCACGGCGGTCATCGCCGGGACGGCGACCTCCGTCTCCAACCGCGTCTCCCGCCGCCAGGCCGGCCGCTGGGCCTCCCAGGAGCAGCAGGCGGCCCCCGCACCCGCCCCCACCTACGCCGCACCGCCTCCCCCGCCGCCCGCGGCGGCGCCCGCCTCGCCGGACATGGACGCCAAGCTCGCGCAGCTCGCCCAGCTGGGCACCCTGCACGACCAGGGAGTCCTCAGCGACGCGGAGTTCGAGGCGCAGAAGGCACGGATCCTCGGCGGCTACTGACGCCGACAGCCCCTCACCCAACGACAGAAGAGGACAACGTCCATGAACTCGTTCGCACAGTGGTTCTGGCTCCTGATCTGGTGGTTCCTGTTCTTCGCCTACCTGGTCATCCTGTTCCAGATCATCGGTGACCTGTTCCGCGACCACCAGCTCAGCGGGTGGTGGAAGGCCCTGTGGATCATCGGGCTCATCGTGATGCCGTTCCTCATCGCGCTGATCTACATCATCGCCCGCGGCAAGGGCATGGCCGAGCGGCAGACCAAGGCCGTCATCCAGGCCAAGTCCGACACCGACGCCTACATCCGGGACGTCGCGGGCAAGTCCGCGGCGTCGCAGATCACGGACGCGAAGGCGCTCCTCGACGCCGGCGCGATCGACGAGCGCGAGTTCGCGACGCTGAAGGCCAAGGCGCTGGCCTGAGGTCTCAGCACGGACGCCCGGGTGGCCGAGGGGACCACCCGGGCGTTCGTGTGCCCGCACCCGATCGGCTCCGACGAGCGCCTCGTCGTCGGCGCACTACCCTCGGGCAGTGGCCGTGCCACCCGCACGACCGACGCCGCGGGCGCACCCGCCGACGCGGCTGCTGCACCGAGAGGCAGGATCGGATGACCCAGACGCACACCGTGCGCGTCCACCCCAGCGCGGACCGGCTGGCCCGCGACGAGCAGCTCGCGTGGAAGATCGCCGAGGTCGCCACGGACCCGGTCGACGTGCCCGACGAGGTCGTCGAGATGATCGTCAACCGGGTCATCGACAACGCCGCCGTCACGGTCGCGTCCCTGACGCGGACCCCGCCGTCGGCGGCACGCGACCAGGCGCTCGCGCACCCGTACCGCGGCGAGAAGGCCGGCGCGACCGTCTCCGGCGTCGCCCCCGAGGTGCGCGTGACACCGGAGTGGGCCGCCTGGGCCAACGGCGTCGCGGTGCGTGAGCTGGACTACCACGACACGTTCCTGGCCGCCGACTACTCCCACCCGGGTGACAACATCCCGCCGCTCCTGGCGGTCGCGCAGCACACCGGCCGCGACGGTGCGGCGCTCGTGCGGGCGATCGCCACCGGGTACGAGATCCAGGTGGACCTGGTGCGCGCCATCAGCCTGCACCGGCACAAGATCGACCACGTCGCGCACCTGGGCCCCTCGGTCGCCGCCGGTCTGGGCACGCTGCTCGACCTGCCCACGGAGGTCGTCTTCCACGCCATCGGGCAGGCGCTGCACACCACCACGGCCACGCGGCAGTCCCGCAAGGGCGAGATCTCCAGCTGGAAGGCCTACGCGCCGGCGTTCGCGGGCAAGGTCGCCATCGAGGCGGTGGACCGGGCGATGCGTCGTGAGACGTCGCCGACGCCCATCTACGAGGGCGAGGACGGCGTCATCGCCTGGCTGCTGGACGGCCCGGACGCCGCGTACGAGGTGCCGCTGCCCGGCCCCGGCGAGGCGAAGACGGCGATCCTCGACACGTACACCAAGGAGCACTCGGCGGAGTACCAGTCGCAGGCGCTGATCGACCTGGCGCGCCGGCTGCACACCGAGCGCCCGGACCTGACCGACCCGGCGAACGTGGCGTCGGTGGTCATCCACACCTCGCACCACACGCACCACGTCATCGGCTCCGGCGCGAACGACCCGCAGAAGTACGACCCCACGGCGTCGCGCGAGACGCTCGACCACTCGATCCCGTACATCTTCACGGTCGCCCTGCAGGACGGGGCGTGGCACCACGTGGACTCGTACGCCCCCGAGCGCGCCGGGCGCGCGGACACCGTCGCCCTGTGGCACAAGGTCACGACCACCGAGGACCCGGCCTGGACGCAGCGGTACCACTCGACGGACCCCGCGCAGAAGGCGTTCGGCGGCCGGGTGGAGATCACGACGAGCACCGGGGAGGTCGTCGTCGAGGAGATCGCCGTGGCCGACGCCCACCCCCTGGGCGCCCGGCCGTTCGCGCGCGAGCAGTACGTGGCCAAGTTCCGCACGCTCGCCGAGGGCGTCCTGGACGAGGCGGAGATCGAGCGGTTCCTCGACGTCGCCCAGCGGCTGCCCCACCTGCGCGCCGACGAGCTGGCGGGGTTGACGGTGGTCGCCCCGGCCGGCCTGCTCGAGTCGGTGCACGTCACGGAAGGACTGTTCTGATGCTGTACGCGAGCACCACCGCGGCCGACAAGCGCGTCGCGCTGCGCGACGGCCTGGCCTCCGGGCGGCTGCTGCGGCTGCCCGGCGCGTTCAACCCGCTGTCCGCCCGGCTGATCGAGGCCAAGGGGTTCGACGGCGTCTACGTGTCCGGGGCGGTGATCTCCGCGGACCTGGGGCTGCCGGACATCGGGCTGACGACGGCGACCGAGGTCACGCAGCGGGCCGGCCAGATCGCCCGGATGACCGGGCTGCCGGCGATCGTCGACGCCGACACCGGGTTCGGTGAGCCCATGAACGTGGCCCGGACCATCCAGGGGCTGGAGGACGCCGGGCTGGCCGGCTGCCACATCGAGGACCAGGTCAACCCCAAGCGCTGCGGCCACCTGGACGGCAAGGCCGTGGTCGACGACGACACGGCGCTCAAGCGCATCCGCGCGGCCGTCGACGGACGGCGGGACCCCAACTTCCTGGTGATGGCGCGCACGGACATCCGGGCGGTGGACGGCCTGGCCGCCACGGTGGACCGGGCCAAGGCGCTGGTGGACGCCGGCGCCGACGCGATCTTCCCCGAGGCGCTGACCGGGCCTGAGGAGTTCGCCGCCGTGCGTGCCGCGGTGGACGTGCCGCTGCTGGCCAACATGACGGAGTTCGGCAAGGGCGAGCTGCTCACCGCGCAGCAGCTCGAGGACCTGGGCCTGAACATCGTCATCTACCCGGTCACCCTGCTGCGCCTCGCCATGGGTGCGGCGATGGCGGGACTCGACACGATCCTCGCCGAGGGCACCCAGGCCGGGCTCCTGGACCGCATGCAGACCCGGGCGGAGCTGTACGAGCTGCTCGACTACGAGGCGTACGGCCAGTTCGACGCCAACGTGTTCAACTTCCACCTCTGAGCCCCTCACCCCCAGGACCAGCACCCGTCAACGACGATGGAGGCACGTACATGACCGAGCAGACCGAGCCCCGCACCACGATCCACAAGGGCCTCGCGGGCGTCGTCGTCGACACCACCGAGGTCTCCTCGGTCGACGCCGCCAGCAACTCCCTGCTGTACCGCGGCTACCCCGTCCAGCAGCTGGCCGCGCAGTGCTCGTTCGAGGAGGTCGCGTACCTGCTGTGGCACGGCGAGCTGCCCACCGCGGACCAGCTGGCGCAGCTGCAGGCGGACGAGCGCTCCCAGCGCGTGCTCGACGACACCGTGGTCGAGGCCGTCCGGGCCCTGCCGCTCACGTGCCACCCGATGGACGTCGTGCGGACCGCGGTGAGCGTGCTGGGCGCGCACGACCCGACCGCCGAGGACTCCTCGCGCGAGGCGAACCTGGCCAAGTCGGTGCGCCTGCTGGCCCAGCTGCCCGGGGTGGTGGCGCTCGACCAGCGGCGCCGGCGCGGCCAGGATCCCGTGCCCCCGCGCGACGACCTGGGGTTCGCGGAGAACTTCCTGTGGGTCACGTTCGGCGAGGTCCCCGACCCGGTCGTCGTGCGCGCGTTCGAGGTGTCGATGGTGCTGTACGCCGAGCACTCGTTCAACGCGTCGACGTTCACGGCCCGCGTCATCGCCTCGACGCTGTCGGACCTGCACTCCGCCGTCACCGGTGCCGTCGGGGCGCTCAAGGGGCCGCTGCACGGCGGCGCCAACGAGGCGGTCATGGCGACGTTCGCGGAGATCGGCACGGCCGACCGCGCCGCCAGTTGGCTCGACGACGCCCTGGCGACCAAGCGCAAGATCATGGGCTTCGGCCACCGCGTCTACAAGCACGGCGACTCCCGGGTGCCGACGATGCGCGAGTCCCTGGTGAGGCTGGTCGAGCACTACGACCGGCAGGACATGCTCGACCTGTACGACGCCCTCGAGGCCGCGATGACCGAGCGCAAGAACATCCTGCCCAACCTCGACTACCCCACCGGCCCGGCGTACCACCTCATGGGCTTCGACACCCCGACGTTCACGCCGTTGTTCGTCGCCAGCCGCATCACGGGCTGGACGGCACACGTCATGGAGCAGCTGGGCGCGAACTCGCTGATCCGGCCGCTGAGCCAGTACGTGGGACCGGCGCGCCGGGACGTGCCGACCGACCGCTAGGACCCGCCGTGGCAGGGTCGGGTCCTCACGGCTCGATGCGGAAACCCGTCAGGCCCTCCGGCTCCTCGACCGTGACGTCGACCTGGGACACGGACGCACCGCGTGGCCCCGACCGGCACCAGGCGACCAGGGCGTCGAGCGCGGCGTCGTCGGCCTCCACGAGAGCCTCGACGGTCCCGTCCGGTCGGTTGCGCACCCACCCGGCGACCCCCAGGTCGTGCGCCTGCGCCGACAGGGACCACCGGAAGCCGACCCCCTGGACGAGACCGTGCACGACGAGTCGACGACGGGCGGTTCCGGGACCAGCTGCCACGGCTCCAGTCGTCGAGTCATCGTCGACGAGCCGCCACCGTCGACGTTGTACGCGGTCGTGGCGCCGAGGCCGTGCATGATCTGCGCCGAGCTCGCTCATCGTCACGCCCGCGCTGTAGCCCGGGACTGCGGCCGTCGACCACGACGAACACCAGGTGGTTGTCGTCGATCACCCCGACCGCCGTGCGGGGCTGCTCACCCTGGATCGAGTGGTTGCCCACGTTGGTGTCGACCTCGACGTCCTCGATCCCGTCCACCACCTGCGCCGTCCTCCACGCAGCGCCGGGCCGAACGACAGGGTGTTCCACACGCCGGCCGCCACGAGCGTCGTCGGCGGTCGTGGCGGTCTCGTCGTCGACCTCGCACGTGCCCGTCGGCGTTCGAAGGCCAGTCCCGTCGCGGGCGCCCTCGTCGCGGTAGACGACGCCGTTGCGGATGACGATGCCGGTGTCGCGGAAGCCGTAGTAGTCGCCGTTGATCGCGAACACCGCACCGTTGTCCTCGGCGATGTCGGAGCTGTTGCCTGCCGTGCACGCCTCGCCCCGCGGGCAGGGGAAGATGCTCCCGTGAACTCCTCCAGCATGACCTCGCCCGACCGGTCGGACACGGGCCGACGCTTCCGCACCGCCCTGTTCGTCGACTTCGACAACGTGTACATCGGGCTGCAGCGACTGGACCCCGTGGCCGCCGAGGCGTTCGCCACCAACCCGGCGCACTGGCTCAGCGAGCTGGAGAGCGCGAGCGACTCGGAGGGCGAGTTCACCCGCCGGTTCCTGGTGCGGGCGTGCTACCTCAACCCGTCGCGGTTCTCGCAGTTCCGCCCGAACTTCACGCGTGCCGGGTTCCAGGTGGTCGACTGCCCGTCCCTGACCCAGCAGGGCAAGAGCAGCGCCGACATCAACCTCGTCCTGGACGCGGTCGACGCGCTGGCCGCGTCGACGCACTACGAGGAGTTCGTCATCGTCTCGGCCGACGCCGACTTCACTCCCCTGGCCCTGCGCTGCCGCGCCGCCGACCGCCGGGTCACGATCATCACCGCGAGCCCGGCCGCCAGCGCCTACCGCGCGGTGGCCGACTCGGTGGTCACCGCTGACGACCTCGCGGACCTGGTCACCATGACGGCGTCGGCGCTGTCGGAGGAGCAGACCGAGCCCGCACCCGCGGCACCGAAGGCGGCGTCCACGCCGGCCCCCACGGCCACCTCGACGCCCGCACCGGCGGCGTCCTCGTCGTCCGTCACGGTCTCCGGCAGCCCCGCCGCGCGCAAGGCCGTGCTCCAGCGCGTGCGCTCGGCCGACCGTCCCGTGCCCCTGGGCACGATCGCGCAGGTGGCGCAGAAGGCGGACCCCGGCCTGCCCGAGTCGAAGTGGGCCGGCGCCGGCGGGCTGCTGCCCTGGCTCGAGCGGACGCTGCCGGAGCTCGGCACGTCGTCGCGGCCGCCCGGCTACGTGTGGGACCCCAAGCGATTCGGCGAGGCCGACCTGCCCGGCGCGGTGACGGACACCGACCCGAGCGCGCTGCAGCGCCAGGTGGTGACCGTGACCGACATCCCGGGCCTGAGCCCCGCCAACTACCGCGTGCTGCTGACGGCCCTGGCGGCCGACCTGAAGACCCACCCGTTCGACCGCGCGGAGACGTCGCGGCGCGTGCGGGACGTGTGCCAGAGCAAGGGCGCCAAGGTGGGCCGCTCGACCGTCAACTTCGTCATCGGCGGCATCATCTTCGCCGGCCTGCGGCTGACGTCCGCGGTCAAGGCCAAGGACCTCGCCACCGCGTGGGCGGACAACGTGGTCGGGCTGTGCCGCGGTGCGCAGATGCAGCTGAGCCCGGGCGACGTCGCGGCCATCCGCGCATGGGTGGGCGGGGGGCTGCTGGAGGGCTGAGGCTCAGCGGTCGTAGTCGAACCGCAGCCGCATCCGGTCGCCGCGGAACACGATCGAGGAGTACTCGAAGGGCCGGGCCAGCGCGTCGGAGATGACGTCCTGCAGCTGCAGGGCGGGTTCGCCCCGCCGCATGCCCAGGTGCCGCGCCTCGGTGGTGCTCACGGCGACGGCCTCGAGCTCCTCCTGCACGCGTCGCATGGGCAGCCCGTAGTGCTCCTCGAGCACCACGCACAGCTGGTTGGCGACGACGTCGTGCTGGTCGAGGCCGGGGGCCAGGCGCGCCGGCACGTAGGAGCGGTGCAGGCTGATGGGCTCGCCCTGCACGGACCGGACGCGCACGATCACGTACGTCTCGTCGCCGTCGTCCAGCGCCAGCCGCTCCTGCACGCCCTGCGACGGCGCCTCGAGCGCGAGCGAGACCAGGCGGGTCGCCGTCTCGTAGCCCAGACCCTCGAGCTGCTCGCGCACACCGCGGTAGGCGGGCGACACGGCGTCGATCTTGGGCGTCGCGACGTACGTGCCCTTGCCCGGCACCCGCACCAGCAGGCCGTCGCCGACGAGCTTGGTCAGCACGCCCCGGACCGTCATCCGGCTGAGCCCGAACATCCGGTTGAGCTCGTTCTCCGACGGGATGCGCTGCCCCGGCGCCCACTGCCCGGACGCGATGCGCGCGTGCAGGATCCGCTCCAGCTGCGCGTAGAGCGGCACCGCCGACCCGCGCTCGAGCACCTCCGTCATGGCGCACAGGATCGCACGGATGCCGTCCCCCTGGTCGTGCAGGAGTAGACCTGTCTAGACTGCGGACAGACCGGGACGATGCGGACCCGGTCACGCAGGACCGCTCCCCGGGAGGGACGAGCAGTGATCTCGTCGACGCTGACGATGACGCGGACCGCCCGCGAGCAGGGCTACGCGGTGCCCGCGGTCAACATCCTGGACGACCTCAGCCTGCGCGCGGTGATCGCCGCGGCCGTGACCACCGGCGCCCCGCTGATCGTCCAGGTCTCGGTCAAGACGGTCCGCTCGATCGGCACGGACCTGGTGACGACGATGTTCCGCTCCGCCGCCGCGGACGTGCCGGTGCCGGTGGCGCTGCACCTCGACCACTGCCCGGACCGTGCGGTCATCTCCGACGTGGTCCGGGCCGGGTGGTCGTCCGTCCTGTTCGACGCGTCGGACCGCGACCTGGAGACCGCGGAGCGGGAGACCGCCGAGGTCGTCGCGGAGGCGCACGCCGCGGGCGTCGACGTGGAGTCGGAGATCGAGAACATCATCGGCGTCGAGGACGGCGTCGGCTCGGACGTCTCCCTGCACTCCTACGACGTCGAGACGCTGGCCGCCGTCGCCGCGCGCACCGGCGTCGACCTGCTGGCGCCGCAGCTGGGCACCGCGCACGGCGAGTACAAGGCCCAGCCGGTGCTCCTGCCCGAGCGGGTCCGGGAGCTGGCCGCGCTCACGGACCGCCAGATCGTGCTGCACGGCGGCACCGGCCTGTCCAGCGAGGACTTCGGGCGCTTCATCGCCGCCGGCGTCTCCAAGATCAACATCTCCACCGCGGTCAAGGTCGCGTACATGCGCTCCGCGGAGACGCACCTGGCCGACGCCCGCGCACGCGACCGGTGGGACCCGCCGTCGATGTTCCGGGACATCTCCGACGCCGTGCAGGCGGCCATCACCGGGCACATCGAGGAGTTCGGCGCTGCCGGGAGGGCGCGATGAGCCCGGCCCTGGTGTTCGACTGCGACGGCGTGCTCGCGGACACCGAGCGCGACGGCCACCTGCCCGCGTTCAACCGCACGTTCGCCGACGCCGGCCTGCCCATCCACTGGAGCGAGGAGGAGTACGGGCGGCTGCTCGCGATCGGGGGCGGCAAGGAACGGCTGGCCACGGTGTTCACGCCCGTGTTCGTCGAGACCGCGCACCTGCCCACCGACCCGGACGAGCAGCGGGCCCTGATCGCGCGCTGGCACCGGGCGAAGACGGGGCACTACACCGCGATGGTCGCCGACGGCCTCCTGCCCACGCGCCCCGGGATCGCGCGGATCATCGACGAGGCCCGCGCCGCGGGGTGGCAGCTGGCCGTCGCGTCGACGTCCGCCGAGGCCTCGGTGCGTGCCGTGCTCGAGCACGCCGTGGGACCGGAGCTCGCGGACCACGTCGCCGTGTTCGCCGGTGACGTGGTCCCGGCCAAGAAGCCCGCGCCCGACATCTACCTGCTCGCGCTGCGCGAGCTCGGCGTCGGCCCCGCGGACGTGGTGGTGGTCGAGGACAGCGCCAACGGGCTGCGGGCCGCGCTCGGCGCCGGGCTGCGCACGATCATCACGGTGAGCAGCTACACCGCCGACGAGGACTTCACCGGGGCGTCCCTCGTGGTCGACACGCTCGGCGACCTGCCCGAGCACCCCGCGACGGTCCTGGCCGACCCGCACGGGCTCGGGCTCGACGGCCAGGTCGAGCTGTCGCACGTCGAGCACCTCCTGCAGACCCCCTAGAGAGAGCGGCCCACCGTGTCCGATCCCCGCGTCGAGTCCGTCGTCCGCACCATCGCCCGGACCTGCGTCGAGAACGAGACGTACTTCGGGGAGCTCGACTCGGTCGTCGGCGACGGCGACTTCGGCTTCTCGCTGGCGCGCGGGTTCGAGAACGTCGAGGCGCAGTGGGACGCGTTCGACCGGTCCGACACCGGCACGTTCCTGCAGAAGGTGGCCGTCGTCATGACCGGGCGCATCGGCGGCACGTCCGGACCCATCTGGGGCACCGCGTTCCTGCGGGCCGCCGGACAGGTCAAGGGCACGCAGGAGATCTCAGGCGACGACGTCGTCGCGATGCTGCGGGCCGCGATCGAGGGCATCAAGGCGCGGGGCGGCGCCGACCTGGGTGAGAAGACGCTGCTCGACGCGCTCGCGCCGATGACCGACACGATCGAGAAGGAGCTCGCCGCGGGCTCGTCGGCGGCCGACGTCGCGCGCGCCGCCGCCGTCACCGCGCGCGAGGCCGCGGAGGCGACCCGACCCATGCAGGCGCGCCGCGGCCGCGCCTCCTACACCGGCGAGCGCAGCATCGGGTCGCTGGACCCCGGCGCGGTGGCCGTCGCCGTGCTCGCCGAGCGGGTCGCCGACACCTGGTGACTCCCCCACGTCCGCGCCCCGGGGGCGACGCGGCTGCAGGTCGACCGAATACGACGATGTGGAGGAACGACCCATGAAGAAGTTCGTCAACGACCCCAAGAACTTCGTCCCCGAGATGCTCAAGGGCGTCGCCCTGGCCAACCCCGAGACGCTGCGGTACGTGCCCGAGTACAACCTGATCATGCGGGCCGACGCCCCGGACCACGACAAGGTGTCGATCATCCAGGGCTCGGGTTCCGGGCACGAGCCGGCGCACGTGATGGTGGTCGGCAAGGGGATGCTCGACGGGGCGTGCCCGGGTGACGTGTTCGCCGCGCCGCCGATGGAGTACGTGCTGGAGACCGCCAAGCTGCTGGCGTCCGACAAGGGCGTGCTGCTGCTGGTCAACAACTACACGGGCGACAAGATGGCGTTCGAGATGGCCGCGGAGCTGGCGGAGGCGGAGGGCCTGACGGTCCGCACGCTGTTCATCAACGACGACGTGGCGGTGCAGGACTCCACGTGGACGGTGGGCCGCCGGGGCGTCGCGGGGAACTTCTTCGTCATGAAGGCGGTCGGTGCGGCGGCCGAGGCGGGCGCGTCGCTGGACGAGCTGGTGCGGATCGGCGAGAAGGTCAACTCGGTCACCCGGACCATGGGCATCGCCCTGACCCCGTGCACGCCGCCCGCCAAGGGCTCGCCGCTGTTCGAGCTGGCCGACGACGAGATGGAGGTCGGCGTCGGCATCCACGGCGAGCCCGGCCGCCGACGGGCGAAGCTGGTCAGTGCGGACGAGATCGTCGACGAGCTCCTCGGCGCGGTGGTCCCGGACCTCCCGTACGCATCCGGCGACCGGGTCGCGCTGATGATCAACGGTCTGGGCGGCACCCCGATCAGCGAGCTCTACCTGCTCTACGGGCTGGCGCACGAGAAGCTGGCCGCGCAGGGCATCACCGTGGGACGCAGCTACGTCGGCGAGTACTGCACGTCGCTCGACATGGCCGGTGCGTCGCTCACCCTGGTGCGGCTGGACGACGAGATCACCGAGCTGCTGCTCGCGCCGGCGGAGATCGCGAACCGCGTGTTCTGAGGTGTCCTGATGACCTGACGCCACGCGCGGCGGACCCCGCATGCCGCCGCGCGTGGTTTTTCCTTACCGGTACACCTTGTGCTCACGTGACCGGATTGTCATGCTCTGCAGGACGGCTCCGCGCCGCCGCACCCGAACGGTCATCCGACAACGACGTAGGAGACTCCGTGTCCAGACCCCTGCACCGCACCCGCTCGATGCTGCTCGCCGCCGCCGCGGTGGTAGCGCTCTCACTGTCCGTCGCCGCACCGGCGTCGGCCCACGACGGACGCGGGCACCACCACCCCGCACCCGCGGCCCGCCTGTTCACCCCGCCGCCGGACACCGGCGCCATCCAGCAGATCAAGCAGCTGGTCAAGACCCGTCAGTGGTCGGACGCCGCCGCGATCACCAAGATGGTCGCCACCCCGCAGGCCGTCTGGTTCACCTCGGGCTCGCCCGCCGAGGTGAAGAAGGCCGTGCAGAAGACGATGAAGCAGGCCAAGCTCACCCGCTCGATCCCGGTCCTGGTCGCGTACAACCTGCCCTTCCGCGACTGCGCCCAGTACTCGGCGGGCGGCGCGCAGGACACCGCGTCGTACCTGGCGTGGATCGACGGCTTCGCGGCCGGCGTCGGCTCGGGTCAGGCCATCGTCCTGCTCGAGCCGGACGGCCTGGGGATCATCCCCTGGTACACCGCCAACACGGGCGCCCAGGAGTGGTGCCAGCCGGCCGAGCTCGACCCCGCCACCGCCGCGGCCGACCGGTTCGCCCAGGTCAACGGTGCGGTCGACCGGCTCACCGCGCTGCCCAGCACGTCCGTGTACCTCGACGGCACGCACAGCGGCTGGCTGGGTGTCGGCGACATCGCGGACCGGCTGCACAAGGCCGGCGTGGAGAAGGCCGACGGGTTCTTCCTCAACGTGTCCAACTACGAGCTGTCCGAGCGCCAGGCGAAGTACGCCTCCTGGGTCTCGCAGTGCCTCTGGTACGGCACCAACCCCGCCGAGGGCGGCTGGCGCGTGGGCCACTTCGACTACTGCGCCAGCCAGTACTACCCGGCCGACCCCGCCGACTTCAGCACCTGGGGCCTGACCGACCAGTGGTACGTGGACAACGTCACCAACGCCGCCAACCCGCCCAGCGGACCGGACGTCCTGGCGCACGCCGTCATCGACACCAGCCGCAACGGACAGGGTCCGTGGACGGCGCCCGCGGGCAGCCCGTCGGGTGACGCGCAGGTGTGGTGCAACCCGCCGGACCGCGGGCTGGGCCTGCGGCCGACGCTGAGCACCGGCAACCCGTACGTGGACGCGTACCTCTGGGTGAAGATCCCGGGCGAGTCCGACGGCGAGTGCACGCGGTGGGATCCCGCGGGCGGCATCGACCCGGTGCGCGGCTACGCGGACCCGCCGGCCGGCGCCTGGTTCCCGCAGATGGCCCTGGAGCTCGTGCACAACGCGCTCTGAGAGCGTCACGGGCCGGTCCTGGGCACCCGCTCAGGGCCGGCCCGTCCACGACATGACCAGCAGGCAGACGTCGTCGCGCTCGGCGGCACCGTGCTGCAGCAGCCCGTCGACGAGGCTCCCGACCGCACCCGCGCGCAGGGCCGCACCCGCGGCGACGAGCGAGTCCAGACCCGCACGCAACGATCGGTCCCGCCGCTCGACCAGCCCGTCGGTGTAGAGCACGAGCCGGTCGTCGGGCGACAGCTCGGCCACGGCCTCGGTCCGGCCCGTGCCCACGCCCAGCGGGGCGGAGCGACCCGCCCAGAGGAACTCGTGGCTGTCGTCCGCGGCGAGCCGCAGCGGCGGCAGGTGGCCCGCGCACGCGTACCGCACCCGGCCGGTGCGCAGGTCGATCTCCGCGTAGGCGAGCGTGGCCATGAACCCCACGCCCGCCTGCTCGACGAACCGGTCCAGGCGTCCCAGCAGCGCGGCGGGACCGACGCCCGGCTCCGCGACCGCGCGCACCGCGCTGCGCAGCTGACCCATCGCGGTCGCGGCGTGCAGGCCGCGGCCCACCACGTCACCCACGGCGACCGCCAGCACGTCGTCGTCCACCAGGAAGGCGTCGTACCAGTCACCGCCCACCTCGAGCGCCTGGACGCCCGGCCGGTACTCCGTGACCACGCTGAACCGCGGATCCGTCGGCAGGTGGGTGGCCAGCAGCGCGTGCTGGAGCTCGTGCGCCACGGACTCCTGGTGGTCGTACAGCCGCGCCCGGCCCAGCGCGAGGCCCGCCTGCTGGCCGACCGCCGTGAGGACGCCCTCGTCGAGCCCGGCCCCGCCCGGCTCCTCGTTCGAGCGCAGCACGAGGACGCCCTGCGGAGCCGCCGCGGGACCGAGCGCCACGACGACGACCCCGCCGTCGCGGACCTGCACGGGGTCGGTGGCCTCAGCCGGCACGGGCACGTCGGGACGCCGCTGCGACCAGGGCTCGTCGGCGGGACCGTGTTCCGTCGCTGAGGTGACGGGCGACGAGGCCCGACGGACGAGCGTGCCGTCGTCCGCGGTGAGCCAGACGGTCGCGGCGGCCGCCCCGAGGTGCGACACCGCCGTGTCCACGAGCGCCTGGGCGAC
The DNA here is from genome assembly GCA_963837795.1 of uncultured Actinomycetota bacterium. Classification (GTDB taxonomy): domain Bacteria; phylum Actinomycetota; class Actinomycetes; order Actinomycetales; family Cellulomonadaceae; genus Cellulomonas. The sequence goes on along the minus strand of CAWIOT010000006.1, from coordinate 120,743 downwards.
GCGAGCGGCGCCGGCCGCCTGCGACAGGGCCGACGTGGTGGCCTGCAGGGCGCGCAGCTGCTCGGCGGAGCGGTCGGCGGCGCCCCGGGCCGCCAGCAGCTCGCGCTCGTACCGCGACCGCTCGGTCGCCCGGGACAGCGCCACGTCGACCGATCGTGAGCCGTCCGCGGCGCTGCGCACGACGGCGGACAGGAGGACCGGCAGGCGCCCGTCGGGCCCCCGCAGCTCCACCGCGACCTCGTCGACCCGGCCCTGCATGTGCAGCAGGGGCGCCAGGTGGGTCTCCCAGTAGATCCGGCCTCCCACGGACAGCAGGTCGCTGAGCCGGACGCCGCCGAGGACGTCCGCCGCGGGGCGGGCCACCCAGTCGAGCAGCACCCGGTTGGCGTCGAGGACGGTGCCGTCGCCGTCCACCCGCAGCAGGGCGACCGGCGCGGCGTCCCAGGCCTCGCTACGCCCCGGCACGGGCCAGGTGCTCCGTCATCGCGGCGACCACCTGGTCCGGGGCGCTCAGGTTCGGGCAGTGGCCGACCGCGTCGAGGAGCACCAGCTCGCTGTCGGGGAGGTGCTCGTGGACGTAGCGCCCGACCTCGGGGGGTGCGATGGCGTCCTGCCGGCACTGGAGCACCAGGGCCGGTGTGGTGACGCGGGCCAGGTCCGCGCGGTTGTCCGCGAGGAACGTGGTCCGCGCGAAGCGTCGGGCGATGGCGGGGTCGGTGCGGCAGAACGAGTTGGTCAGCTCCTCGCCCAGCTCCGGCCGCTCCGGCGTGCCCATGATCACGGGAGCGATGAACGCCGACCAGCCCAGGTAGTTGTCGTCCATGGTCTCGAGCAGCTCCTCGATCTCGGCCGCACCGAACCCGCCGCGGTAGCCGTCGTCGTCGACGTACCGCGGGCTGGGGCAGACGAGGACGAGCCGCGCGAACAGGTCCGGCCGCTGCACCGAGGCGAGCACCCCGATCATGGCGCTGACCGAGTGGCCGACGAAGACCGCCGGCCCCAGCTCGAGCTCCGCGAGGATCTGGACCACGTCCTGGGCGTACCCGTCGAGCGAGCCGTACCGCCGCGGGTCGTACGCGGCGAGGTCCGAGGCGCCCGCGCCCACGTGGTCGAACAGCACCACCCGGTGGGTGGCCTCGAACGCCGGTGCGACGAACCGCCACATGCTCTGGTCGCAGCCGAAGCCGTGCGCGAAGACCAGTGCCGGTGCGCCGACCACGCCCGACAGCACCACGTTGTTCCTGCTGAGCACGCCCACGTGTCGAAGACTAGGCGGAGCCGACGCACGTGCGGCACCCGTCCGCGCAGTGCTCGGCGACGAACCCCGGTCCTGCACCGCACCGACCCGAAGGTGGTCCACCATGCCCGTCCCCCGCTGGGCGCTCGCGTCCGCCATCGCCGCACCCGTCGCCATGATCGGTGGCTGGACGCTGGCCGCCAGCCGGCAGCCGTCGTTCGACCCGGTCCGCGAGACCATCAGCGCACTGGCGACGTCGGCCGCGACGGACCCGTGGATCATGACGACCGGGCTGGCCGTCACGGGCGTGGCCCACATGGTGACGGCTGCCGGACTGCGGCCCGTGCCGACCCGGGCCCGGGCGCTGCACGCCCTCGGCGGCGCTGCCACGCTCGCCGTGGCCCTGCTCCCGTCCGACGCGCACCCGCAGGCCCACGGGATCGCGGCGGGCGTCGGCTTCGGTGCCCTCGCGCTCTGGCCCGCGCTCGCCGGCCGCCGCGGCGCCGCCGGGATCCTGCGGCCGGCGGTGGGCGTCGGCGCCTCGGCCGTGCTGCTCGGCCTGCTCGCGGCGTTCGTGGTCGAGCTGCAGGGCGACGGGACGGCGATCGGCCTCACGGAGCGCCTGGTGGCGGGCGGGGAGGCGCTGTGGCCGCTCGCCGTGGTGCTCGCGCTGCTCGGTCGGACGACCGCCGCACCGGGCGCACCCGCGGCGGATGCGCGACGCTGAGGGCATGCCCGCACCCCTGTCCCCCGTCCGCACCGTCGCCCGGATCGCCCTGGGCGCCGGGCTGCTGTTCGCCGGCACCAGCCACCTGACCTTCGCGCGCGACGAGTTCACGGCGCAGGTGCCGCCCTGGATCCCGGTGGACACGGACGCGGTCGTCGTGGGTTCGGGGCTGGTCGAGCTGGCCCTCGGCGGCGCGCTGGTCGCGCTGCCGCGTCGGCGCGTGGCGGTCGGCTGGGTGGTCGCGGCGTTCTTCGTGGCGATCTTCCCCGGCAACGTCTCGCAGCTGGTCACGCGCACCGACGCGTTCGGCCTGGACTCCGACCGTGCTCGCGCGCTCCGGCTGCTGTTCCAGCCGGTGCTCGTCGTCTGGGCACTGTGGTCCACCGGCGCCTGGCGGCAGTGGCGCAGCAGCCGGGTCAGCCGCGGCTGATCGCCCGCGCGATCCGGTCGGCGTCGATCCGCAGCTCCCGCAGGATGCCGCTGATCGGGTTGCTGTAACCGGTGAAGTAGAGGCCGGGCGCCGTCGGCGAGGTGCGCGGTCCGTGCACCCGGGGCACGCCGTGGTCGTCCAGCACGTCCAGGTGGCTCACCAGCGGTTCGAGGCCACGCCGGTAGCCGGTGGCCGCGATGACCACCTCCGGCGTGATCCGCGTCCCGTCGGCCAGCACGACCGCGCCGTCGTCGAACGCCTCGACCGCCGCGACCGGCTCGACCGACCGGGCCTGCACGGCCGCGACGAGGCCGACGTCCTGCAGCGGCACCGAGCCCTGCAGCACGCGGGAGTACAGACCGGTGGTGGGTCGGGGCAGGCCGTAGGCGGACAGGTCCGGCACCTCGAGCCGGGCCACCCCGGCCGCGACGCGGTCCACCACGGGGACCGGCAGGTGCCGGACCAGGATCCCGGTGCCCTGCGCCGGCCAGCCGAGGGTCGAGCGCCGCACGATGTGCGGGGGTGTGCGGACCGCCAGGCGGACGCGTGCCGCGGCACCCTCCGTGAGGTCCACGGCGATCTCCGCGCCCGTGTTGCCCGCACCGACCACCAGGACGTCCCGACCGCGGTAGGGCCCCGCGTCGCGGTACGCCGAGGCGTGCAGGAGCTCGCCGCGGAACGTCTCGACGCCGGGCCACGCCGGCGGGACCGGCGTGTGGTTGTACCCGGTGGCGACGACGACGGTCGGGCCGGTGAACGGCTCGCCGGAGGCCGTCTCGAGCCACCAGCGCCCCTGGCCCGCCCGCGCGATGCGGCACACCTCGACGCCCGTCCGCACGTCGAGCCCGTGGTGGGCGACGTACCGCTCGAGGTACCTGACCACGTCGGCGCGGGCCACCCAGCGGCCGTACTCACGCGGGATCGGGTACCCGGGCAGGCTCGACCAGCGCCGCGTGGTGTGCAGGTGCAGCCGCTCGTAGTGCCGGCGCCAGGACGCCGCGACGTCCTGCGACCGTTCGAGCACCACGGCGGGGATCCCCCGAGCACCGAGGGCGGCCGCGACCGCCAGCCCGCCGGGTCCGGCACCGACGACGAGGACCGGCGATGTGCTCATGGCTCTTCCTACCGCCTGGTGGACGACCGTCCAAGAGTCACACGCGCTCCAGGAGGGTGAGGACCTCGTAGTGCGGCGTCTGCGGGAACATGTCGAGCACCTGGGCGCGCCGCGGCCGCAGCGACGGCATGGCCGCCAGGTCGCGGGCGAGCGAGGACGCGTTGCAGCTGGAGTACACGACGTGGCGTACGTCCGAGGCCTCGAGCCACCCGCTGAGCTCGGCACCGATCCCCCGCCGCGGCGGGTTGACGATCACCAGCTCGGGGGCGCCGTCGGACCGCAGGGCGAACTGCGTGGCGTCGCCCGCGGCGAAGCGGACGCCCCGCACGCCCAGGTCCGCGGCGCTCAGTGTCGCGCTCGCGACCGCCTCGGCGCTGGTCTCGATGCCGACGACGTCGCGGCCGGCGCCCGCGACGTGCAGCGCGAACCCGCCGACCCCGCAGTAGAGGTCCCACACGCTCGTCGGGGCCAGCTCGTCCACCCAGCCGGCGGCGTGCCGGTACAGCGCGGCGGCGATCTCGGTGTTGGTCTGGAAGAAGCTCTGCGGGCGCAGGTGCATGTCGATGCCGTTGACGCGCATCCGGAGCGTCTCGGTGGGCGTGAGCAGGATCTCCCGCTCTCCCTCGAGCACCGCGCGGTGGTCCGGCAGGAGGTTGACGGAGACCACCCGCAGCGCCGGCAGCGCGTCCAGCAGCCACGGCAGGTGCTTGCGGATCCGGGCCACCGGCTCCTGCGAGCGCAGCACGAACCGGAGCATGAGCTCACCGTCCGGCGACTGCGTGACCAGCAGGTTCTTGAGCTCGCCGCGACGCGCCGGCACGTCGTAGGGCGTCAGGGCGGCGCGCGTGACGAAGGCGGCGAGGACGGGGAAGCACGCGGCCAGCGAGTCGGGGTAGAGCCCGCAGCCCTGCAGGTCCACGCCGTGGCCGCCGGGGTCCAGGATGCCCAGCGTGGGCGCCGCGGCGGTCCCACCGACCACCATCTTGGCCTTGTTGCGGTAGCCCGACTCGCGGCCCGCCACCGGCGGCAGCCACTCGAGACCGGGGCGCTGCCCGACGAGGTCGACGCAGTGTCGCTCCTTGTCGGCCACCTGCTCGCCGTGCGGGCGGCCCATCCAGGTGCAGGAGCGGCATGCTCCCGCGTCGAAGTACCCGCACCGCATGGCGCGAGCCTACGTGGTCACGGTCGCGGGCGGCATGAAAGGATTCAGGGTCGCGACGACGCGACGGGAAGGACTGACCGGTGCCTGAGCAGGACGAGATCGCGCTGCGCGACGACTTCGCGCCCTGGTCGTTCCACGAGCTCGCGTCCCCCGCCGCGCGGGCGGACCAAGCCGCGTACCAGGACGAGCTGCGGGCCCGCGGGCACACGGTCGGGCGCGACTGCGTCGTGTCCCGGCTGGCCGCCGTGCACCCGGACCGGCTGAGCCTGGGCGACCGGACCACCGTCGCCGCGCACGCCCACCTGTCGGGCGACCTGGTGCTGGGTGCCGACTGCACGGTCAACGTCAGCACGGTGGTGCGCGGGACGGTCCGGCTCGGTGACGCCGTGCGGATCGGCGGCCAGACCAGCCTGCTCGGGTTCGACCACACCACGGCGGACCTGACCGAGCCGATCTTCCGGCAGCCCCTGTCCTCGCGCGGCATCACGGTGGGTGACGACGTCTGGATCGGCTCGCACGTCGTGGTGCTCGACGGCATCAGCATCGGCTCGCACGCCGTGGTCGGTGCCGGCTCGGTGGTGACGCGCGACGTGCCGGACTGGGCCGTGGTCGTCGGCAACCCCGCGCGCGTGGTGCGCGACCGGCGCGCGGGCGCGTCGCGGCCCGAGCCGCTGGCCACCTTCGCCGACCGGGCGCGTGCCGACGCCGCGGGCCTGCTCGACCGGCACTGGGACGGCACGCACTGGGCCGACCTGCCCGGCGGCTCACCCACGGTGCGCGCCCACTGCGACGCGGTGGAGATCGCGGACCTGCTGCTGGGCGGCCCACCGGCACCCCTGACCCGCGACGAGCACGTGACGCGGCTGCGGGGCTGGCAGTCGCCGCACGACTCCCTGGTGCACGAGCTGGGCACCGAGCCCGCACCGGTCGATGCGCCGCTGCCCGCCCTGGGTGACGACACGGACGTCTACCACCTGCTGTGCGTCGGCTACGCGCTCGACCTGCTGGGCTCCACCTGGGCGGCACCGCTCGCACCGGTGGCCGACCTCGACGCGGCGGGCGTGGTCCGCGCGCTCGAGGCGCTGGACCTGCCGGGTGACGCCTGGGGCGCCGGCCACCGGATCGACGCCCTGGGCACCGCCCTGGCCTGGGAGCTGCGGGCCGGCCGCCCGGTGCCGACCGGTGTCGTCGACGCCCTGCTCGGCTGGCTGCTGGCCCACCGCGACCCCGGCACGGGACTCTGGGGACGCGCGCGCGACCTGGACGGGCTGCGCCTGCCGGTCAACGGCTTCTACCGGACGGTCCGCGGCACGTTCGCGCAGCTCGGCGTCGACCTGCCCGGCGCCGACGCGACGATCGACGCGATCCTGCGCCACGCCGCCGACCCGCGCACGTTCGCCCCCGGGCGGGACACGGCGTGCGACGTGCTCGACGTCCTGCACCCGCTGTGGTGGCTGACCCGGCACGACCGGGGGCACCGCTGGACGGAGATCCAGCAGGTCGCCCGCACGCACGCCGAGCGCATCGTCGACCGGTGGGTGCCCGGCCAGGGGTTCGCCTTCGACACCCGCGCGGGCAGCGCGCCGACGCTGCAGGGCACCGAGATGTGGCTCGCGACGCTCTGGTACGCGGCGGACCTGCTGGACCGCTCCGACGCCCTCGGCTACCGGCCGCGCGGCGTGCACCGGCCCGAGGCGGCGCTCAGCCTCGGGTAGACCGCTCGAGCAGCCCGCGCACGTACGACGCCTGGCCGGCGTGCTGCAGGCTGTCCCCCACGATGCTCACCAGTCGCGCACCCAGGGTCACCGGCGGGTCCCAGTCCTCGTCGACCACGCTGTCGAGGTCGTCCGCCGTCAGCCTCGACAGGTACTCGCGGGTCGCGGCCGCCACGGCGCCGTAGTAGCCGAGCAGCAGGTCGGCGTCCACCCGCACGCGCCCGACGTCCTGCGCACTCTGCCCGTACCCCGTGGCCGACGCGTCGAACGGCAGGTCGAACCGGTCCGCCCAGCCCTGCGCGGTCCACAGCTGCTCGGTGCCGGACACGTCGGCGATCTGGGCGTCCTGCCCCCGCCCCGCGTGCCACGCCAGCCATGCGATGGAGTTCGCCTCGGGGTCCGGACGGAACGCGAGCCCGTCGACGTCCAGCCCGTCGACGGCGCGCGCGAGGACACCCTCCACGCGGTCGAACGACTCGGTCAGCAGCCCGGCGACATCCATGCGGCACCATCCTGGGTGGGAGACGTGACCATCGACGCTACGTCCGCGACGCCCCGGTCGCGCGACGAGCACCGGGAGGACCTCCGTGATCGCCGAGTTCGACGCCCCGCTGTGGTTGTGGGAGGCCCGCAAGGTCGACGCGTGGACGTTCGTGAGCCTGCCGACGACGCTGGCCGACGAGGTGCTGGACCGCGTCGGTGACACGGCGCGCGGGTTCGGGTCGGTCCGCGTCGAGGTCACGGTCGGCGCCACCACGTGGCGGACGTCGATCTTCCCGTCGACCGACACGTACGTGCTGCCGGTGAAGAAGGCCGTGCGCCGCGCCGAGCAGCTGGAGGTCGGCGACACCGTGCACGTGCGGCTGACGCTCGTGGACTCCTAGACCAGGTCGGCCAGCAGCGCGGCCGCGCGGGCCGCGCCGTCGGTGGCCACCGGCCGGTACCGCACGTCCCGGCCGGCCTCCTTGACGATCGCCTCCGCGAGCGCCGACGCGTCGCTCGCCTCCTCGTACGACAGGTGCCGACCGGCGTCGTACCGGTCGAGGCGCTTGCGCACGTGCAGGTTCTGCTCGAAGTGGTGGCGCAGCGGCACGTAGACGAACGGCTTGCCCAGGGCCGTGAGCTCCATGGTCGTCGTCAGGCCACCCTGGACCACCGCGACGTCGCAGGCCGCGAGGTGGCGGAACAGGTCCGGGACGTAGCCGAGGACCGTCGCGCCCTCCCGCGCCGGCAGCGACGCCGGGTCGATGCGCGGGCCGGTGACGAACGCGAACCGGAGCTCGGGCGCGAGCTCGCGGACCAGCGGCACGACGTCCATGACCCGGCGCAGCAGCGACGTCCCGACGCCCGAGCCGCCCACCGTCACCAGGCACAGCTTCTCGGCCGGGCCGATCCCGAGGTCGGCGCGCAGCCGTTCGGTGCCCTCCAGCGCCGCCGGGTCGAACCCGGTCACGTAGCCGGCGAAGTCGAAGTTCTCCTCCGTCCACGCCCGGATGCTCGGCAGCCCGGGGCCGAAGTCGTCCTCGACGACGTCCTCGGGGTCGCCGACGAACACGGACCGGTCCCGCACGCGGGCGAACCGCGCGCGCTGCTCGATCATCTCGGCGTTGTAGTCGGCGGTCAGCGCGGCCTCGCGAGGTCCGCCGTCGGGCATGGGCAGCCAGCCGACGAAGTCCGTCATCCACGCGAACGAGAACCGCTTCAGCTCCGGGTTCTCGTGCAGGAAGTAGTCGACGTCCCAGGACTCGTCCGCGACCACCAGGTCGTAGTCGCCGCCGCTGACCACCTCGTCGAACACCATGAAGTTGTGCACCAGGATCTGGTCCATCCGGCGGATCGCCTGGAAGGCGTGCAGGTCGTGCTCGCCGGCCTCGTGCTCGATGTGCCCGGACTCGTTGCGCAGCCACGCCGACGCCGGGTGCACGCTCTGGCCGTGCCGGGCGAGCACCGACGTGACGGGGTGCTGCGCCAGCCAGTCGATCCGCAGCTCGGGCCGCCGCGCGCTGAGCTCCGCAGCGACGGCGACGTCACGCTGCGCGTGCCCGAGCCCGATCGGTGACGACAGGTACAGCGCGCGCGGCGGCCGGCTCGCGGCGCGCACCCAGGTCCGGCGCGCCGGCGGCGGGCAGAGCCGGTCCACGAGGTCGCGGATGAGGTGGTTGATCTTGACCGGCTCGCGGGCCGAGGGGCCGTGCCCGGCGCCCTCGAGCAGGACCAGCTCGCCGCCGGTCAGCTCGGCGAGCATCTGGCCGATCGCGTGCGGCCGCACCCGGTCGTCCGTGCCGTGCACGACGACCACCGGGCACGTGACCTGACGCGCCAGCGGGGCGATGGGCTCGCACACCGCCCCCTCGCACCCGATCCGGCCCGCGGTCGTGTCCGCCAGGGTCTGCGGGGTGATCTCGTGCGCCCACCCGACGCAGTCCTCGATCTGCTTGGTCGAGTGCGGCTCGGAGAACATGCGCCCGAAGAAGAAGTCGACGAAGTCGTCGTAGCCGCCGCCGAGCCAGTGGTGCTTGTTGTACTTGGCCCATCCGACGCTGGTGTCCAGCGGCTCGTCCCACGGCACGTGGTCGCGGTCGGGCGTCGGGACCGGCAGGCCGCACGACGGCGCGATCGCGAACAGGCCGACGACTCGCTCGGGATGGCTCACGGCGACGTGCACCGCCCAGGACGCCCCGCACGACTCGGTGACGAGCACCGCCCGCTGCGTCCCCGTGGCGTCCAGCACCGCGACGATGTCGTCGGCGTACTGCTGGTCGGTGTAGGCGGCGGCACCCGAGGGTCGACCGGAGCGCCCGCTGCCCCGCCCGTCGAAGGTCACCACGCGGTAGTGCCGGGCCAGGAACCCGATCTGCGCCTTCCAGAACCGCGAGGGGACGATGGACCACGTGGGCACCAGGACGACCGTCGCGCGGCCGTCCTGGTGGTACACCTCGTAGGCGAGCTCGACCCCGTCGCGCTCGGCGACGCCGACCACGTCGGGATCTGCAGCCCGGCTCGGGTCCGTACCCACCCGAGCAGTCTGGTCCTCGCGGGGGTCCCCCGTCACGGACGCACCTCGAACACGTTGTTGAACGGGGTGGTCGCGGCGGTGCGGAACGCGGTGAAGCCCGCGGCGGTGGACACGTCGCGGATGCGGGCCGGGCCGGCCTGCGTGCCGAGCGCGAGGCCGACGTCCTGGCTCAGCGAGGCCGGCGTGCACAGCAGCGTGGAGAACCCGTAGTACGTCCGGCCGACGGTGTTCAGGTTGTCCTCGACGCGGTCACCGGCCATGGGCTCGACCACCATCCACGTGCCGTCGGCGGCGATCGCCCGGCGGACGTGGCGTGCGGCGCCCACCGGGTCGCCCATGTCGTGCAGCGCGTCGAAGACGGTCACCAGGTCGTAGCCCGTGCCGGAGAACTCGGTCGCCGGGGCCACCTCGAACGTCACGCGGTCGGCGACGCCCGCCGCGGCGGCCCGCTGGCGGGCGACCTCGATCGACCCGGCGTGGTAGTCGGAGCCGACGAAGGTCGAGCGCGGGAACGCCCGGGCCAGCAGGATGGTCGACGCGCCGTGCCCGCAGCCGACGTCCGCGACGCGGGCACCGGCCTCGAGCTTGGCCTGCACGCCGTCGAGGGACGGGATCCACTCGGTGAGCAGGTGCCCGTTGTACATGGTGCGGAAGAACCGCTCGCAGCCGTGGTGCACGTCGCTGTGGTGCTCGTGCCAGCCGAGCCCGTCGCCGTCCCGGGCGATCCCGACGACCTCCTCGGCGCCCAGGACGGTCCCGAGGGCGAGCTGGAAGAACCCGGGCAGGTACGCCGGGCTGCTCTCGTCGGTGAGCGCCGCAGCGTGCTCGGCCGGCAGCGTGTACCGGCGCGCCGCGGCGTCGTACTCCACGATCCCCCCGGCGGCCTGGCTGTTCAGCCACTCGCGGGCGTAGTGCTCGCTGGTGCTGGTCTGCTCGGCCAGCTCGGCGGGCGTGATCGCCCGACCGTCGGCCATCGCCGTGTAGTAGCCCAGCTTGTCGCCCATGACGACCAGGGCGGTGTTCAGGGTGGCGCCGACCTCGTCGACGGCGCGGAACACGAACGCCATCAGCTTGTCGGGGTCGATCGTGCGCGGGGGCAGGGTCTCGGTCATGGTGGGTCGCTCCTCGGGGGGCTGTCGGATCTGTCCCTCCCGACACTGGCCCGGCGCCCGGTCCCTCGGATCAGGTGACCCCCCTGGTGCGCTCCCTAGACTCGGTGCGTGCTGGTGGGCCGCGAGGGCGAGCGCCAGGTCATCGGGAGACTGGTGGCCGCCGCACGCGTGGGCGAGAGCGGGACGCTGGTGCTCAGCGGCGAGGCGGGGATCGGCAAGACGGCGCTCCTGGAGGACGCCGTCTCCGCCGTCGCGAGCGCGGGCATGCGGGTGCTGCGCGCGGCCGGCACCGAGGCGGAGCGCGAGGTGCCGTTCGGCGGGCTGCTGCAGCTGCTCCGGCCCGTGCTGACCCACCTGGGCACCCTGCCGGCACCGCAGGCCGAGGCGCTCGGCGCGGCGCTCGCCCTGGTCCCGGGCTCGAGCGGTGAGCGGTTCGCGGTCGGCGCCGCCGTGCTGAGCCTGCTGAGCCGGGTGGCCGAGGACGGACCGGTCGCGGTGGTGGTCGACGACGCGCACCTGCTGGACCCGCCGTCCGCGCAGGCGCTGTGCTTCGCGGCGCGCAGGCTCACCGCCGACGCCGTCGTCGTCCTGCTGGCCGTGCGTGACGACGAGCCGTCGGTCGTCGCCTCGGCCGGGCTGCCGACCCTGGCGGTCACCGGCCTGCCCGACGCCGACGCCGCCGCGCTGGCGGGCTCCCTGGGCGGCCGGCTGTCGGACGAGGTGCGGTCGCGGGTGCTGGCGTCGGCGGCCGGCAACCCCCTGGCGCTCCTGGAGCTGACCGGCGAGGGGGTCGACGCGCTCCCGGCCGGCGCCCCGGTCCCCGTGCCGTCGTCGCTGGCCCGGACCTTCGCGCGGCGCGCCGATGCGCTGTCACCGGCCGCCCGCACCGCGCTGCTGGTCGCCGCGGCCGCGGGCGGCGACCTCGCCACGACGACGGACGCCTGCGCGCTGCTGGGGGTGTCCGTGGGGGACCTGGACGAGGCCGCGCGGGAGCACCTGCTCACGGTGGACGCCACCGCCGTGCGCTTCCGGCACGACCTGGTCCGCTCGGGCATCTACGCCGAGGCGCCTGCGGCCACGCGACGCGCGGTGCACGCGGCGCTGGCGCGCGCAGTGCCGGCCGACGACCTCGACCGCCGCGCGTGGCACCTGGGCGAGGCGACCGCGGTGCCCGACGCGGCCGTGGCGGGCGTGCTCGCGGAGGCCGCCGTCCGTGCCCGGGCCCGCGGGGCGTGGGCGGTGGCCGCGGCGGGGTTCGAGCGCGCAGCCCGGCTGAGCCCTGACCCGGCCGACCGGGCGCTACGCCTGGTCGCGGCCGCGGAGAGCGCCTGGCGCGCGGGGCTGCCGGAACCTGCCGTCCGCCTGCTGCGCAGCAGCGCCGCCCTGCCCCAGGATCCGCTCCTGCGCGTCCGTGCCGCCGCGCTCGACGGCACCATCGCCGCCCGCACCGGCTCCGTGGAGCGCGCGCGCGACGTCTTCGTCGGGGCGGGCGCCGCGGTCGCGCCGCAGGACCCGGACGCCGCCGTGACGCTCCTGGCCGACGGCGTCATGGCCACGCTCTTCGCCGGGGACGTGCCCACCGCCGCGGCGGCCGCCGCCCGGATCGCGGAGCTGGAGCCGCGCACCGCCCGAGCGCGGTGGCTCGGCACGATGGCGATCGCCGTGGCCGACATCCTCACCGGCCAGGGCGGCCCCGAGCTGCTGCGCGAGGGCATGGCGCGGGCCGACGAGCACCTGACCGACCCGCAGCTGGCGCCGTGGCTCGTCGTCGGCCCGCTGTTCCTGCGCGAGAGCGCGGTCGGCCGCGAGGTGATCCCCGCCGTCGTCGGCCACTCGCGACGACGCAGCGACATCGGCGGCCTGCCGATCCTGCTGTTCTACGTCTCGCGCGACCAGGCGACCACGGACCGGTGGGACGACGCGGTCGCCGGCTACACGGAGGGCATCCACCTGGCCCGCGAGGCCGGGCAGGTCACCGACGTCACGGCGTGCCTGGCCGGCCTGGCCTGGCTGGAGGCCCGCCGCGGCGACGTGGACGCCTGCCGCGAGCACGCGCACGAGGCGCTGGCGCTGGCGGGCGAGCACCACCTGGGCTTCTTCGAGGTGTGGGCGACGACGGCGCTGGCCGAGCTCGAGCTCGGGCTCGGCCGACCGCAGGCGGCGCTCGAGCGGCTGCAGGCCCTGGACGCTCTCCTGACCCGCCTCGGCTTCGCGGACGTGGACCTGTCGGGTGCGCCGGAGACGGTCGAGGCGCTCGTGCACCTGGGCCGGACGCAGGAGGCCGGCGAGCTCGCGGCCACGCTCACCGCGCGTGCCGAGCTCAAGGGCCAGCCGTGGTCGTTGGCCCGCGCCGCCCGCGCTGCCGGGCTGACGTGCGCCGAGCAGGACCTCGACCTGTGCTTCGGCGTCGCCCTGGCCTACCACGAGCACACCCCCGACCTCTTCGAGACGGCGCGGACCCAGCTGGCCTACGGGACCCGGCTGCGTCGGCTGAAGCGTCGGGTGGACGCCCGCCCCCGGCTGCGAGCAGCGCTGGCCACGTTCGACCGGCTGGGCGCCGTCCCGTGGGCGGACCAGGCGGCGGCGGAGCTGCGCGCCAGCGGTGAGACCGCCCAGCGGCGCAGCGCCACCGGCCTGGACCACCTCACGCCGCAGGAGCTGCAGGTGGCGCGCATGCTCGCGGCGGGCCGCACCACGCGGGAGGCCGCGGCGGCCCTGTTCCTCAGCCCGAAGACGATCGAGTACCACCTGCGCAACGTCTACCTGAAGCTGGGCATCCGCTCGCGCGCGGAGCTGGCCGACGCCGTGGGCACGTGAGGGCTCCCCGAGAGCGCGTCGGCGGACGGCGGTAGCGTCGGTCCGACGCACGAAGGGGGCCGCCGATGACGGACGAGACGACCCGCACCACGTACCGCTCCCTGCGGGTGTCCATCGTCGCGCTGGCGCTGCTGCTGGTGACCTCGCTGGTGATCGAGATGGTGCGCAGCGGCGGACGGTACGGCTCCATCAGCGCCTTCTACTACTCCCCCGCCCGGGCCGCGCTCGTCGGCTCCCTGGTCGCCCTCGGGCCCGCGCTCGTGGCCATCCGCGGTCGGGCGGGCGCCGAGGACGTCATGCTCGACCTGGCCGGCATGCTCATCCCGGTGGTCGCGTTCGTGCCGACCTCGCGCGACCTCGGCGAGGCGGTGTGCGGTCCCGGGATCACCACGTGCCTGCCGCCGGAGCTGACGGCGGCGATCGAGAACAACGTCGCGGCGCTGTGCGTCGTCGGCCTGGCGGTCCTGGCCTTCGCGTGGCGCAGCTCGGGCACCCGGGTGCGGACCACGACCGTCGGCCTGCTCGCCGCGACGGGGCTGTGGCTGGCGGTCACCGTGTGGTTCGTCGTCGGACGGGACACGTTCCTCACCGGCGCGCACGACCTGACGGCCGCGGCGTTCTTCGTGCTGGTCGCGGCCGTCGCCTGGGTGAACGGGCGGCACGCGCCGCAGCGGGTCACCGTCCGCATGCTCTCGCCGCGCCGGTACGGGCACGCCTACCGGCTGATCAGCGTGCTCATGGTGCTGACGATCCTCGTCGCGGCCGGTCTGCACGTGGCCGCGACGGTCGCGGGCCTGACCCTGTGGTTCGCCACGACCCTCGTGGTCGAGACGCTCCTGCTCCTGCTCTTCGTCGCGTTCTGGGTGCTGCAGACCGCGGAGAACTGGGACCGGGAGCCCACCGGCGCGCCGTGAGGCGTCACCCCGCGACGACCACCCGGATCTCGTTGTTCCACGGGTCCTCGAACGTCAGCACACGACCGTCGTCGGGTGCGTCGACCCCGCGGGCGCGCAACCGGTCGGCCAGCGCACCGCGCTCGTCGTCCGTGGGCAGCTCGATCGTGACCTCGCCCAGGCCGAGCGCGGGCCAGCGCCCCTGGGCGCCGCGGCTCTGCCACGTGTTCATGGCCAGGTGGTGGTGGTACCCGCCCGCGGAGACGAACAGCGCCTGGGTGCCGTACTCGGCGGTCACCGCGAAGCCGACCGTGTCCACGTAGAACTCGTGGGCGGTGGCGATGTCGCCGACCTTGAGGTGCACGTGGCCCACCGCGGCGGCGCCGTCGAGCCGGTCCGGGTCGGTGAGGTTCTCGCGCAGGAACCCGTTCGGGTCCAGGTACTCGGTGGCCATGGCCACGCGGCCGTCCTGCCAGCCCCACTGCTCGCGCGGACGGTCCCAGTACAGCTCGACGCCGTTGCCCTCCGGGTCGTCGAAGTACAGCGCCTTGGAGACCAGGTGGTCGGAGCTGCCGGTGAACGAGGACGGGAAGTGCCGGGCGACGGAGAACACCGACGACGCGAGGTCGGCCTGCCGGTCGAACAGGATCGCGGTGTGGAACAGGCCGGCCGCCGAGGTGGGAGCGTGCTTGAGCAGCGGGGTGTGCTCGAGGACGACCGCGGGCACGCCCTCGCGCCCCAGGGACACGCGGTCCCCCTCCGCCCCGAGCACCTGCAGGCCGATCCCGCGGGCGTAGTAGTCGGTCATCGCGTCGAGGTCGCCGACCTTGAGGGTCACGGCACCGACGTCGGTCCGTGCGTCCAGGATCTCGGTCATGACGTCAGCCCGAACCCGCCGGTCCACGACGTCTTCCCCGCCGCGGCCAGGGTCAGCTGGAGGAAGCCGAGGGCCTCGAGCTCGTGCGCGCGCTGGAGGGAGCCGGCGTCGACGGCGCGCAGCCCGCCCGCCTCGACCACGGACGCGAGGGTCGCCTTGGCGTCGGCGTCGTCGCCCGCGATGAGCACGGTGGTCCGCTCCGCACCGACCTCGCCGCTGGTCAGCGTGGCGGCGAACGTGGTGTTGAACGCCTTGAGCACCGAGGCGCCGGGCACGGCCTGCGCGATGACCGCGGCCGCGGAGCTGCCCGCGGGGACGACCAGCGAGTCGAACGTGGCGAAGTCGACGGGGTTGGTCAGGTCCACCAGCACCTTGCCGTCGAGCTGCCCCTCGTACTGGTCCAGCACCTCGGCCACGGCCCCGTACGGCAGGGCCAGGACGACGACGTCGCCGGTGATCGGGTCCCCGACGGTGCCGTGCTGCGCCCCGGGGAACCGCACCTTGACCGGCTGGCGGGTCAGCACCTGCGCCTCGTTGCCCCCCGTGATCACACGCACCGCGATGGCCGCACCCATGTTCCCGGCCCCGATGATCGTCACAGCAGTCATGTCGCCCTCCTCCGTTCGTTGTCGCTTCAACTACTGTACTGCCAATAGTTGTCGCGTCAAGTGTTTGCTAGTCTCGCTCCCATGACGGACGTCCGGTGGCTGACCGCGGAGCAGCTGAGCGCGTGGAAGAAGCTCATCGCCGTCGTCGAGCTGCTGCCCGGCACCCTCGAGACCCAGCTGCAGCGCGACTCCGGGCTCAGCCACTTCGAGTACTTCACGCTCGCCATGCTCTCCGAGGCCCCCGACCGCACGCTGCGGATGACGTCGCTGGCCGCGCAGACCAACGCCACGCTCGCCCGCCTCTCGCACGTGGTCACCCGACTGGAGAAGCGCGGGCTGGTGCGCCGCGAGCCCTGCGCGCAGGACCGCCGCGCCACCAACGCCGTCCTGACCGAGAGCGGCTGGGGCACGGTGCAGCAGGCGGCGCCGGGGCACGTCGGCACGGTGCTCGCCACGGTCATCGACCCGCTCACCGCCACCGACGTCGCCGACCTGGACCGCATCATGGGCCGCGTGCTGGAGGTCCTGGACCCCGCGCACGTCATGGTGGCCGCCCCGGGCGCCGATGACTGAGGTGTGCTGCTCGCCCTGTCCCTGATCGGCTTCCTCGCCCTCGCGGCGAGCATCGTCGTGCGGTGGGTGCTGCGCCGGGTCGACGCCCTCGGGCGCATCGCGCCGTTCCCCCGGATCAGCGTGGGGCTCGCACTGGCGCTCGCCCTCGGCTGCGCGGTGCCGCTGCTGGTCGAGGCCCGGCTCGAGCACCGTCTGGAGTCCGCGGCGAGCTCGGTGGCCGGCACGCCCGTGCAGGTCGACTGCCAGGGGCTCGGCCAGGCGTTCGTCGACGTGGGCGCCGAGCTCGGCTTCGTCCGGTGGGGACCCGACGGCGTGCCCGAGCACTCGACGCTGATCAAGATCTCCACGTGCGGTCACCTGCGCGCCTGGCTGGGCTCGTCGAAGGCCGCACCGACCCTGGACCAGGTGGTCGCGGTGCACGTCCTGACCCACGAGACCATGCACATGGTCGGGATCACCAACGAGGCGCAGGCCGAGTGCGCCGCCGTGCAGCGCGACGCCGTCCTGGCCACCGAGCTCGGCGCGTCCCCGCAGGAGGCGCTGGCGCTCGCCCAGCGGTACTGGACCGAGGTCTACCCGCGCATGCCGGACGGCTACGTGGGCGGCTGCGGTCCCGGCGGGTCGTACGACGAGCACCTGCCCACGCCGCCCTGGTGAACCCGCCGGAGGGCAGACACGGCGGCCGATCGGTGGTGTCCTGAGCACAGGCAGCCGCACCACCGAGGGAGCCGAGATGTGTCGCTGGCTCGCGTACACCGGGTCGCCCGTCCTCCTGGACGACCTGCTCTACAAGCCCGCCAACTCCCTGGTGGTGCAGAGCCTGCACAGCCGGCTCGGGGCCGAGGCCACCAACGGCGACGGCGTGGGCGTCGGGTGGTACGACGAGCACGCGCCGACGCCGGGCGTGTTCCGCAGCATCGAGCCCGCCTGGAGCGACCGGAACCTGCGCGAGCTGGCCGAGCACGTGCGCGCGGGCGTGATCCTGGCGCACATCCGCGCCACGAGCGGGTCGGCCGTGCAGCAGACCAACTGCCACCCGTTCCGGCACGGGCGGTGGCTCTGGATGCACAACGGGCTGCTGGCGGGGTTCTCCGCGATGAAGCGCGACCTCGTGCTCGCCATCCGACCCGACCTGTTCCCGTTCCTCGAGGGCTCCACGGACTCCGAGGTGCTCTTCTTCCTGGCCCTGACCCTCGGGCTCGAGGACGACCCGCCGCGCGCGGTGGCCCGGGCCGTGGGGATGGTCGAGGACGTCGCCCGCTCGCACCGCATCGACTTCCCCGTGCAGATGACGGTCGCGACGACGGACGGCGAGCGGCTCTGGGCGTTCCGCTACTCCACCGAGGGCCGGTCCCGGTCCCTGTTCCGCAACGCCGACGTCTCGGTGCTCAAGGCCCAGTACCCGGAGAACCCGGTGCTGCACGACCTCGCCGACTCGACCCGGATCGTCGTGTCCGAACCGCTGGGCGACCTGCGGGGCGCGTGGCTCGAGGTGCCGGAGAGCACCTGCCTGGTGATCGAGGACGGCCGCGAGGAGCAGCGCCCGTTCGCGCCGCTGCCTGCCTGAGCGGCTCAGGACCGCGCGTCCGTCACACGACCGACACGTGGGTACGGTTCACTCGACGAACCATGGACCTGACCTCGCTGGACCGCATCCGCGCGGCACACGACCGGGCCGACCTCGTGCTCGGCCCCCGCAGCGCGCCCCTGGCCGGCGGGACGTGGCTGTTCTCCGAGCCGCAGCCGGACCTCACGGAGCTGGTCGACCTGACGACGCTGGGGTGGCCGGCCGCGGAGGTCGACGACACCGGTCTGACGATCGCGGCCACGTGCACCGTCCGCCAGCTCGTCGACCTGCCGCCGGTGCCCGGGTGGGTCTCGCAGCACCTGGTCCGACGGTGTGCGCAGTCGCTCGTGGCGTCCGAGAAGATCTGGGACGCCGCGACCGTCGGCGGGAACATCGCGACCGCCCTGCCCGCGGGTGCGCTGACCTCGCTGACCGCGGCGCTGGACGCCGACGCGGTGGTGTGGACGCCGGACGGCGGCGAGCGTCGGGAGCCGGTGTCGTCGCTGGTGACCGGGGTGCGGACCACGTCGCTGGCGCCCGGCGAGGTCCTGCGGTCGGTGCACGTGGCGCGCGACGTCCTGGCCGAGCGCGTCGCGTTCCGCCGGGTCGCGCTGACGCGGCACGGGCGCTCGGGGGCGATCGTCGTCGGCCGCCGGTCCACCGGGGGCGGCCTCGTCGTGACCCTGACCGCGGGCGTCACCCGGCCGCACCGGATCGCGTTCGACGCGCTGCCGTCCGCCGACGACCTGCGCGCCGCGGTGGAGCAGGTCGACGACTGGTACGACGACCCCCATGGCGCCCCCGACTGGCGGCGGGCCATGACGCTGCGGCTGGCCGAGCAGGTGCGCGAGGAGCTGGCATGAGGTTCGAGGTCAACGGCGCTCCCGTCGACGCGGCACCGGCACCGGGACAGGTGCTGCGGACCCTGCTGCGCGAGCACGGGCACGTCGAGGTGAAGAAGGGCTGCGACTCGGGCGACTGCGGCGCGTGCACCGTGCTGCTCGACGGGCGGCCCACGCACTCGTGCCTGGTGCCGGCGCACCGCGTGGAGGGTCGCTCGGTCACCACCGTGACCGGTCTGGACCCGCACCCCGTGCAGCAGGCGTTCGTCGACGCCGCCGCGTTCCAGTGCGGCTTCTGCACCGCCGGCCTGGTCACCACGGTGGCGGGCCTGGGGCTCACGCAGGACGACGAGGAGACGGCGCGCCTGCTCAAGGGCAACCTGTGCCGCTGCACCGGGTACCGGTCGATCTGCGACGCGGTCGCGCGGCGCAGCAACACGGTCGACCCCGTGGCCGGCCAGGACGCCGGCCGGTCGGTGCGCTCGCCCGCCGCCCAGCGGATCGTCACGGGCCGCGAGCCGTTCACGCTGGACGTGCCCGCCACCGACCTGGCGCACCTGGCCGTGCTCGGCAGCCCGCACGCGCACGCGCGCGTGGTGTCGGTGGACGCGTCCGCCGCGCTGCGCGCCCCCGGGGTGCTCGCGGTGCTCACGCACGAGGACTCCCCTGCCACCCTGTTCTCGACGGCCCGCCACGAGTCGCGGCTCGACGACCCCGATGACACGCGCGTGCTCGACCCGGTGCTGCGGTTCCGCGGGCAGCGGGTCGCCGTCGTGGTCGCCGAGTCGGTCCGCGACGCCGAGCGTGCGCGGGCGCTGATCGAGGTCGAGTACGAGGTGCTGCCGGCCGTCGTCGACCCCGCCGCCGCGCGGCAGCCCGGCGCGCCCCTGGTGCACGGTGACAAGGGGCCGGAGGCGCGGATCTCGGAGCCCGGCAGGAACGTCGTCGCCCAGCTGCACGCCGAGATGGGTTCCGTCGGACCCGCGCTCGAGGCGTCGGCCCACCGCGCGCACGGCGTCTACCGGACCGCCCGGGTCGCGCACGCGTCGCTGGAGACGCACGCCACGCGCGGCTGGATCGACGAGCTCGGGCGCCTGGTCCTGCGCACCAGCACCCAGGTGCCGTACCTGGTCCGCGACGAGATCGCGCACATCTTCGGCCGCGACCCCGCGAGCGTGCGGGTGCTGACCGGCCGGGTCGGCGGCGGGTTCGGCGGCAAGCAGGAGCTGCTCACCGAGGACGTGGTGGCGCTCGCCGTGCTGCGCACCGGCCGCGCGGTGCAGTACGAGATGACGCGAGCCGACGAGTTCACGGTCGTGCCCAGCCGGCACCCCGTGCGGGTCGAGGTGGAGCTCGGGGCGGACGCCGACGGCGTGCTGACCGCGATGCGCATCGACGTGCTGAACAACACGGGCGCCTACGGCAACCACGGGCCGGGCGTGCTGTTCCACGGGATCAGCGAGTCCATGGCCGTGTACCGGTGCGCCAACAAGCGCGTCGACGCCGAGTCCGTCTACACGCACACCCTGCCGTCCGGGGCGTTCCGCGGGTACGGGCTGGGGCAGATCATCTTCGCGATCGAGTCGGCCATGGACGACCTCGCCCGCTCGGTCGGCATCGACGCGTTCGAGCTCCGGCGGCGCAACGTCGTCGTGCCCGGCGACCGGCTGCTGGTGGTCGACCCCGACGAGGTGGGCGACCTCGACATCCACTCCTACGGCCTGGACCAGTGCCTGGACCTGGTGCAGGAGGCGCTGGCGGACCCGTCCGACGACCGTCCCGCACCGGCCGGCACCGTGGTGGGCACCGGGATGGCGATCGCGATGATCGCCACCATCGCCCCCCGCGGGCACTACGCCGAGGCGTCCGTGCGCCTCCTCGACGACGGCCGGTACGAGGCGAGCGTGGGCACCACGGAGTTCGGCAACGGGACGACGACGGTGCACGGGCAGCTCGTCGCGACCGCGCTGGGCACCACCGTGGACCGCGTGGTGATCCGGCAGTCCGACACCGACGTGACCGGGTACGACACGGGGGCGTTCGGGTCCGCCGGCGTCGTCGTCGCGGGGCTCGCCCTGCACCGGGCCGCGCTGCAGCTGCGCACCAAGATCCTGTCCGCGGCCGACGCGCTGCGCGAGCACCCCAGCGACGAGCCGCGGACCTGGGACGACGCCTCCCTGACCACCGACGCCGCGCGGGGCGTGCCGCTGACGGAGATCGCGCGGGCGGCCCCCGGACTCGTCGGCCACGGCACGCACGACGGCTCCCCGCGCTCGGTCGCGTTCAACGTGCACGGCTTCCGGGTGGCCGTCGACCCCGCGACCGGCGAGGTCACCGATCCTGCGGTCCGTGCAGGCGGTCGACGCCGGCACCGTCCTGCACCCCGAGCAGCTGCGTGGCCAGGTCGAGGGCGGCACCGGTCAGGCCGTCGGCTCCGCGCTGTTCGAGGAGCTGCGGATCGACGACGAGGGCCGCGTCACCACCGCCTCGTTCCGCAGCTACCACGTGCCGCAGATGATCGACCTGCCGCGCACGCAGGTCCTGTTCGCACGCACCAACGACCACCTGGGCCCGCTCGGCGCCAAGTCCATGAGCGAAGCCCCGTACAACCCGGTCGCCCCCGCCCTGGCCAACGCGATCCGCGACGCCACAGGCACCCGCCCCCACGAGCTCCCCATGACCCCCGACCGCCTCTGGCGCCTCCTGCACCCCTGACCCGGCTCCGCCTCCCCTCCCTGTTCCAGCAGCGTCCGAGCACAGGTCCCACCCCAATGCTCGGACGTCCGCGGTGAGCACAGCGCTGCGTCCGAGCATCTGCGGGTCCCACCCCGTGCATGATCGGACGTCCGTGCGTCAGCACAGCACTGCGTCCGAGCATCTGGGGTCGCGCCGTACTTGCTCGGACGTCCGCGGGGGGTGGCGGTGGGATCGGACCAGGTGGGGCGGTGGATCGGGCCTGTGAGGGTGGTCAGGGGGTGGGTCGTCGACGAGGTGCGGGTGGCCAGGACCTCTGCGAGGACCGAGATCGCCGTCTCCGCCGGGGTCGAGGCGCCGATGTCGAGGCCGATCGGGGCGCGCAGCCGGGACAGCTCCGCGGCCGTGGCTCCCCGCTCCGCCAGCTCGGCGACGCGGCGGTCCTGGGTGCGTCGCGAGCCCATCGCCCCCACGTAGCCGGCCCCGGAGCGCAGCGCGGCCAGCACCAGGTCGGCGTCGAACCGGTCGTCGTGCGCCATGACGCAGACGGCGTCGCGCGGCCGCAGCACCTGGCGCTCCAGGTGTCGCACGGGCCACTCGACGACGACCTCGTCGGCCCCCGGGTGGCGACGAGGCGTGGCCAGCACCGCCCGCGCGTCGCACACCGTCACGCGGAACCCGACCAGGCGGGCGGCGGCCGCGAGCGCGGCGGAGAACTCGAGCCCGCCGTAGACGAGCAGGCGCGCCGGGGCCGCGGCGACCTCGACGAAGACCTCGACCGGGCCGTCGGCACCCATGACCCGCACGAGGCCGGACCGGTCGGTCGCAGGGACCTCGTCGGGCGCCGGTCCGTCGAGCGGTGTCAGCGCCCGCACCTGGTCGCCGCGCGCCGCTGCCGTCAGCACGGGCACGTCCGCCGGGCCGAGCTCACGCGCGTGCACCCGCAGGACCCCGCCGCAGGTCAGGCCGACCGCGAACGCGTCCTCGTCGGTCACGCCGTACTCCGCCAGCCCCGGTGCCGCGCCGGCGAGGACCCCGGTGCACAGCTCGTACAGGGCGCCCTCGACGCAGCCGCCCGCGACGCTGCCCACGGCCGCACCCGTGTCGTCGACGGCCATCGAGGTGCCGACGACGGTCGGCGCGCTGCCGGTCATCGACACCACGGTGGCCACGGCGACCCGGTGGCCGTCGGACAGCAGGGCCAGCAACCGGTCGGCGATCTCGAGCACGTGCACCTCCCCCGGCGCGTGATGTGCGGGGAGCGTAACCCCGTCCGCGGACCCCGCCGTGACCGCGGGTAGCGTCAGCACCGGAGGAAACGCGCATGTCACATCACCGGGGCACACTGCGGCCATGACGGCCCGACTGCACGCCCACCAGTACGGCAAGGCCGAGACGCGCGTCGTGCGGATCGTGCGGGACTCGCCGCGCCACGAGATCCGGGACCTCAACGTCTCGACGGCCCTGCGCGGCGACTTCGCGGACGCGTACCTGGGCGGTGACCAGTCCGCGGTGCTGCCCACGGACACGCAGAAGAACATGTCGTTCGCGTACGCCAAGGAGCACGGCGTGGCCTCGCCGGAGCAGTTCGCCACCCACCTGGCGCGGCACTTCGTCGACGACGTCGCCCCCGTGCGCGGGGCCCGCGTGGACGTCGAGGAGTACGCGTGGGTGCGCGTCGAGGTGGACGGTGTCCAGCACGACCACACGTGGGTGCGCAGTGGGCAGGAGGTGCGCACGGCGGCGGTGACGGTCGACGAGTCGGGCACCACGGTGGTCGCCGGGTTCAAGGACCTGACCGTGCTGAAGTCCACCGGGTCGGAGTTCCGCGGCTTCCTGACCGACGGGTACACGACGCTGCCGGAGGCGAGCGACCGGGTGCTGGCCACCTCCCTGGTCGCCCAGTGGCGCTACGGCGGCACCGACGTGGACTACGACGCCACCTACGCCGCGGTGCGGGCGACGATCCTGGCCACGTTCGCCACGCAGCACTCGCTCGCGCTGCAGCAGACGCTCTGGCACATGGGCGAGGCCGTGCTCGACGCGGTCGACGCCGTGGTCGAGATCCGGTTCTCCGCGCCCAACAAGCACCACCACCTGGCCGACCTCACCCCGTTCGGCCTGGACAACCCCGGCGAGGTCTTCTTCGCCGCAGACCGGCCCTACGGACTGATCGAGGCGGTGGTGGTCCGCGACGACGCCCCGGACGCGGGCGAGGCCTGGACGCGATCGGTGGGTGCCCCGTGAACGCGCAGGACGAGAGCTGGCTGTCGCAGGCCGTCGCCCTGGCGAGCGCCAACGTGGCCGACGGCGGCGGACCGTTCGGGGCGGTGGTGGTCCGCGACGGCGTGCTCATCGGCGTGGGTCAGAACCGCGTGACCCGCGACAACGACCCCACCGCGCACGCCGAGGTGCAGGCCATCCGCGCCGCCTGCCGCACGATCGAGCACTTCTCGCTGGCCGGTGCCACGGTCTACACGTCTTGCGAGCCGTGCCCCCTGTGCCTGGCCGCGTGCCTGTGGGCGCGGGTGGACCGGGTGGTGTTCGCGGCGGACCGGGACGACGCCGCCCGTGCCGGGTTCGACGACAGCGCCTTCTACGACCTGTTCGCGGCCCACCGGGACACCTGGCCCATGCCGGTGGTCGGACACCGCGTGCCCACCGCCGCCGAGCCCATGGACGCCTGGCTGCTGCGGGCCACCCGGGTGGAGTACTGACCGGAGGCGTCAGCCCTTCACGATCTCCAGGAGGTGCCGGGCCGGTTCCGGCAGGTGGCCGGTCGCGCGCGACCACACGATGCTCAGTGGACGGGTCAGCGTCAGGTCGACGGTCCGGACGCGCACCAGCGAGCCGGCCGCGAGCGCCTCGGCGACGGCCAGCCGGCTGAGCACGGCTGCGCCGGAGCCCGCGGTCACGGTCGCCCGGACAGCGGCGCTGGTGGGCAGCTGCGCGGCCGGCTGGGCGACCGACGGCACCCCGGCCGCCTCGAGCGCCCGGACCAGCGCCAGCCGGGTGCCGGATCCCGTCTCGCGCGTGACCAGCGGGGTCGCGGCCAGCTCGGACGCGGTCAACCCGCGCCGACGGGCGGCCCACGGGTGGTCCGGACGCACGACGACGAGCAGCTCGTCGGTGGCGAACTGCCGGTGCTCGAGGTCGGTCGGCAGGTCGGGGGTCTCGACGAAGCCGATCGTGTGGGTGCCCGCGCGCACCGCAGCGAGCACGGCTGCGCTGTTGACGGCCGTGAGCTCGACCGCCCCGTCGTCCGGCCACTCGGCGCGGTGCCGCACGAGCCAGCGCGGCATGAGGTGCTCGGCGATGGTCAGGCTCGCCGCCACACGCACGGGGATCGAGCCGGCCCCGCGCAGGCTCTGCACGGCACCCTCGAAGCGGTCGGCGGCGTCGAGGACGTCCGCGGACCACGCCGCGACGAGCGCTCCGGCGTCGGTCAGCACGGACCCGCCGGGCGAACGGACCAGCAGCGCCAGGCCCAGCTGGCGCTCGGCCGCCCGGACGCGCAGCGACACCGCCTGCTGGGTCAGCCCGAGGGCCCGCGCCGCGGCGGACAGGCTGCCCGTGTCCCCCACCGCCGCGATCGTCCGCATCGCCGCCAGGTCGAGCACTGCGCCTCCTCTGCCGTCACAACATCCGCTTGTGACCCTACAAGCAGATGCCTCTACCGGCGGCCCCGGCGCTCGCCGAGGGTGGAGGCATGCTCCAGCCGACCCGACCGCGCCGCCTGCTCCTGCGAGAGCTCGCCGACCCCGCCCAGGCGCTCGCCCGGTTCACCCCCAACTGGTTCGCGGTGATCATGGGCACCGGGATCATCGCGACCGCCGCGGTCGGCCTGCCCGTCGCGGTCCCCGGCCTGCACGGTGCGGCCACGGGCGTGTGGGTGCTGGCCGCCGTGCTGCTCGTCGCCGCCGTCGTCGCGACGCTGGCGCACGCGGCGCGCCACCCCGTCGTCGCGCGCGGCCATCACCGCGACCCCGTGATGGGCCACTTCCTCGGCGCACCGCCGATGGCCCTCATGACGGTGGGCGCCGGTGCGCTGCTGCTGGGGCTGCCCGGGGGCCTCGCCGTCGACGCCGTGCTGTGGACGCTCGGCACGGCCCTGGGCCTGGTCACGGCCGTGGCCGTGCGACGGCGCGGGGAGCCGTTCGGCGGCTGGCTGATGCCCGTCGTGCCGCCGATGGTCTCGGCGTCGACCGGTGCCCTGCTGCTCCCCCACCTGCCGGCACCGGCGCGGCTGCCCTTCCTGGTCGCCTGCGCCTCGATGTTCGTCGGCAGCCTGGCCGCGTCCCTGGCGGTGTTCGTGCGCCTCCGGCGGCGGGACACCGCGCTGCCGGCCGTGCTCTGTCCCGACGCTGTGGATCGTCCTCGGGCCCCTGGGCCAGTCCGCGACCGCCGCGCACCTGCTCGCCCACGACGCGCCGCTGGTGGTCGGTCCGCGCACGGCCGGCCTGCTCCAGGGCTCGGCCGTCGCCTACGCCGTCCTCGCACTGGGCGCCGCCGCGGTCTGGGCGGTCCACGCGGGAGCCGTCACGGTGCGGACGGCGCGGACCGGCCTGCCCTTCGCCCTGACGTGGTGGTCCTTCACGTTCCCCGTCGGCACGTGCGTGACCGGGCTGAGCGGGCTCGCGCTGGCCACGCACTCCTCGGTGCTGGGTGCCGCCGCCGTCACCCTGTTCGCGGCGCTCGTCGGCGTGTGGCTCGTGGTGGCGGCCCGGACCTGGCACGCGGGAGCGGTGCGTGGCGCGCTGTTCGCCTGATCCGCCTAGCTGCCCCGGTAGGTCGAGTACGCGAACGGGCTGAGCAGGACCGGCACGTGATAGTGCTCGCCGTCGACCACCTCGAACACCACCACCACCTCCGGGTGGAAGCCCACCTGCCCGGTCGCGGCGAAGTACGTCGCGGTGTCGAACGTGAACCGGTACCGGCCGGGCGGCACGCGGTCCGGGCCCAGCGACCGGGCGCGACCGTCGGCGTCGGTGAGGGCGTCGGCGACGCGGGTCCAGGTCCCGTCGCGCAGGGCGTCGAGCACGACGGGCACCCCGGCAGCCGGCCGGCCCAGGGCGGTGTCGAGGACGTGCGTGGTGACCTGGCTCATGCGGCGAACAGGGTGGGCAGGCGCTGCAGCGCGATCTGGCGGAGCTGGTCGGCCACCTCGGCGGCCTCGTCGGCGTCGGACAGCGCCAGGCGGCGGCGCAGCTCGGCCAGGATCTCCGGGCGGCTGCGTCCCGCGGCGCGGATGAGGAAGATGCGTCCGAACCGCGCCTCGTAGTCGCGGTTGCCCTGCGCCATCGCCTCGACGAGCGCAGGGTCGTCGGTGGCCGACGCGGCCTGCTCGGCAGTGCTGAGCCCGGTGGACCGCTCCCCGATGCGCGGATGGGCGGCCAGCGCCTCGTCCACCTCGGCCGGGCTGAGCGACCGCGCCGCCAGGTCCGCGACGCCGACGAGCGCGTCGAGCGAGGGGTACGGGCAGCCGGACGCGACCTCGTCGACCCACCGGCCCACGTGCAGCGCGGTGGTCAGGCGCTCGCGCGTCCCCGGTCCGTCCTCGATCATCTGGCCGCCCTCCTGTAGCGCTCCACCGTCACGCACTGGCACCGTACGGGACGTGCCCACCAGCGTCGATGCCCCCGTCGTCGCCAGTGGCCTCGTCCTCGCGGGCGGCGCGGGCACGCGCCGGGGCGGTCCCAAGGCGCTCGTGGTGCCGTGGCTCGCCGACGCGGTCGGGCTGCTGCAGGACGCCGGCTGCGGGCACGTGGTCGTGGTGCTCGGCGCAGCCGCCGACGAGGCCCGGGCCCTGGTGCCGACCGGTCCGGGCATCGAGGTGGTGGTCGCGGACGACTGGGCCGACGGCATGGGCGCCTCGCTGCGCGCCGGCCTGGCGCACGCCACCGGGGACGGCGTCGTCGTGACCCTCGTGGACCTGCCCGGCACGCCGGTGAGCGTCGTCGAGCGCGTGCTCGGCCGGTGGGACCGCACGACGCTGCGCCAGGCGGTGTTCGACGGCCGCCCCGGCCACCCCGTGCTCGTCGGCGCCCACCACTGGCCGACGCTGTCCGCCACGCTGCACGGCGACCGCGGCGCCCGCCCCTACCTCGTCGCGCACGGCGTCGAGGAGGTCGAGTGCGCCGACCTGCACCACGGACGCGACGAAGACACGTGAGGACCGTGTCGAGAACGTCGGACCCCGTCCGTCATCCCGCCGACCGCACCGACAGACACAGCCACAGAGACAGCCACACCGACAGCCCAGGAGGCACCCCGTGAAGTACCTGATCCTCATCCACGCCGCGGCCGAGCCGTGGGGCCACCCGACGTCCCGCTTCACCGCCGAGGGCCGCGCGATGTCCGAGGCCGAGCACGAGGCCGGGGACGCCGCGTTCGACGCCCTGCTGAGCGAGCTGTCGGCCAGCGGCGAGCTCGTCACCGGGGAGGCGCTCGCGGACCCGGCGTCCGCGACGGTCTACCGCTGGCGCAGCGGCGAGTCCCTGGCCAGCGAGGGCCCGTTCGCGGAGACGCAGGAGCAGCTGGCCGGGTTCTTCCTGCTCGACTGCGCCAGCACGCAGCGAGCCCAGGAGATCGCGGCGCAGTTCGCGGGACCGGGCAGCGCCGTGGAGCTGCGCCCGGCGTACGTCTGGGAGTGAGCGCCGGCCAGTAGCCTCGGCAGGGTGACAGGCGCGCAGCCGGCACCGGCCTACGTCGACGTCCGGCACCGGCGCAGCGTCGCCGACGCGCGGGCCGCGCTGGCGTGGGTGGTGGTCGTCGTCGCCGGGCTGCTGCTGGCGACCGTCGGGGCCCGGACCATGCTGGGCATCGCCGACGACCTGCACCGCGGCGTCGGTCGCCTGCCGCGGCGGGTGTTCGACATCGTCCTCGTCGCCGTCCAGGTCACCTACCTGCTGCTGCTCACCGCGACCCCTCTGGTGCTGCTGGCCACCCGGCGCCCGGCGGTCGTGCTCCGGGGGGCGCTCGCGCTCGTCCTGGGCACGGTCGCGTTCTGGCTGACGCGGCTGGTCCCGACGCTGCCCGCCCCGCCCGTCGACGTCGAGGACGTGGCCGCCCTGCCCGCCGTGACGTGGCCACCGACCGCGGCGCTCGCCGCGTGCACCGCGTTGGCCGTCACCATGGCGGCCGGTCTGCGACGACCGTGGCGACGCGCGGTCTGGCTGATGCTCGCCCTCCTCGTGCTTCTGCGGCTGGTCACCTCCTCGTCGGCCCCGCTGGACGTGGTCCTGGCCGTCGGGGTGGGCGGCGTCGCCGGTTCCGCCGTGCTGCTGAGTCTGGGCCGGACGGTCGGGCAGCTGACGCCGGCGGGCGCCCGGCGGACGCTGGGCACCGCCGGGATCGGTCTGGTCGAGGACCCCGTGCAGGACGACGGACCGTGGACCTTCCGCGGCCGGAGCACCGACGGGCCGGTGTCCATCCGGGTGATCGGCGAGCACGACTGGAGCACCGCGCGCCTCGACCAGGCCTACCGCCGGCTGCGCTGGCGGGACGTCGGCGACGACGCCGTGGACCCCGCGCGGACGGTCGCCACCGAGGCGATGACCTCCCTGCTGGCCGCCTCCCGCGGGGCCCACGTGCCCACGGTCCGCGCCGTGGCCCGGGCGCCGCGCGGTGAGTCCCTGCTGGCCGTCGACGTGGTCCCCGGCCGGCGTCTGTCCGACCTCCCGGCGGAGGCGCTGACCGACGACGTCCTCGCCCACGCCTGGGCGCAGGTGGCGCTGCTGCGCTCCGCACGGATCGCGCACCGCGAGCTGGACCTGACCCGGATGACGCTCGACGACGCGGGCGACGTCTGGTTCACCGACCTCGACCACGCGCTGCCCGCAGCGACCGACGCGGTCCTGGCGTGGGACGTCGCCGCGCTGCTGGCCGCCACCGCGGCCGTCGTCGGCCCGCAGCGGGCGGTCGCGGCCGCCGACGAGGCGCTGGGCCACGACTCCCTCGCCGTCGCGCTGCCCCGGCTCGTCCCCGCGGGGCTGTCCAGCCGCACACGGTCGGCCGTCAAGGCCACCGGCGGCATCGCCGGCCTGGTCGAGGAGGTCCGGCGGGTGACCGGTGCGGGCGAGCCGGACTTCGAGGAGGTCGCCCGCTTCCAGCCCCGCACGCTGGTGGTCGCCGCGTTCCTGGGGGCTGCTGTCTACTTCCTGGCTCCGCAGCTGGCGGACGTCCCGCGCTCGATCGAGGCGATCGGCGGCGCCGACCCGGTGTGGGTCGGTGCGGTGCTGCTGGCGTCGGCCGCCACGTACGTCGGTGCCGCCCTGGGCCTGGCGGGCGGGACGCCCGGGCGGGTGCCCGTGACCGAGGCCGCGGGCGTGGCCCTGGCGTCGTCGTTCGTCGCGACGTTCTCCCCTCCCGGCGTCGGCCAGGTCGGCATGAACATCCGGTACCTGCAGAAGCGGGGGTTCGCGACGCCGGTCGCCGTCTCGGCCAGCGCCGCCAAGGAGACCGCGGTCGTCATCGTCCACCTGCTGCTGCTGGCGACGTGCGCGGTCGTCGCAGGCTCCACCGACGCGCTGTCCTCGGAGCTGGCGGACCTCCCACCCGTCGGGGTGGTCGTCGCGATCCTCGGTGCCGTGCTGGTGCTCGCGGCTGTGGCGCTCGCCGTGCCGCGCGTCCGGTCGGTCCTGCGCCGACGCCTGGTGCCGGCGGTCCGCTCGTCGGTGGACGCGATGCGGGTGGTCGTCTCCACGCCCGCCAAGCTGGTCACGCTCCTGCTCGGCGTCGCGCTGCTGCCGCTGGGGTACGCGCTGAGCCTCTACTTCTCGCTGCGCGCCGTCGGTGTCGCGGACACCAGCCTCGTCGCCGTCGCCCTGGTCTCCCTCACCGCCGGCGCCGTGGCGACGGCGGCACCGACCCCCGGCGGCATCGGGGTGGTCGAGGCCGTGCTCCTCGCCTCCCTCACCGGCATCGGGGTGCCGACGGGCCCCGCCCTCGCGGCAGTCCTGCTCTACCGGCTCGCCACCTTCTGGCTGCCCGTGGTGCCGGGCCTGGTCGCGTTCCGGCTGCTGGGCCGGCGCGGCCTGCTGTAGCCGCCACCCGGGCCCTTCGTCCCCTCTCCCGGAACACCCCGAGCGGGACGATCGGGGGGTGAACGCACCGTGGTGGAAGCTGGTCACCGAGCACCAGCAGGAGTCCGCAGCACCGAGCCGGGTCGTCGTCCGCACGCCGGAGGCGTCCGACGGCGCCGCCGAGGTGGCCGACCTGCTGCCGCCCTTCTACGACTGAGCCCGAGGTCCTCAGCCGACGGTGACGGACCGGGTCGCGAACTCCTCCGACACCGGCGGCAGCAGGCAGAACAGCAGACCGACCGGGTCCGCCAGCACCGCGTAGTCGTCGTACCGGGTCCGGACCGTGGCCCCGAGCCCTTCGAGCCGGGCGATCTCCGCGTCGAGGTCGTCCGTCTCGATGTCCAGGTGGTAGCGCGGCGTCGGGTCGTCGCCGATGTCCTGGGTGGCCACGTGCGGCAGCGACGCGGCGCCGCGCAGACCGACGAACGGCTCGTCGGGAACCGGGTCAGGAGTAGCCGCGAGGGCCCCGGCCCAGAACGCGGTGACGGTGTCGAACGCACCGGCGGGTGCGTCGATGATGACCTCGCGCAGCATGATCCGGTGCATGTGCCGACCCTAGTGTCAGACCTCGGGTCGAACATGTGTTCGTGCCCTCCACCATCCTGCATGCCGACCTCGACGCCTTCTACGCGTCGGTGGAGCAGCGCGACGACCCGCGACTGCGGGGCCGGCCCGTCGCGGTCGGCGGTGGAGGCGTCATCCTGGCGTGCTCGTACGAGGCCAAGCGACGGGGGGTGCGCACCCCCATGAACGGTCGCCAGGCGCGCGCCCTGTGCCCCGGCCTGATCATCGTCCGGCCGCGGTTCGACGCCTACGTCGAGGCCAGCAAGGCCGTCTTCGCCCTCTTCCACCAGACCACTCCCCTTGTCCAGGGCGTGTCCATCGACGAGGCGTTCCTCGACGTCGCCGGCCTGCACCGGATCGACGTGCCGCCCGTGGACATCGCCGCACGCCTGCGCGCCCGCGTGCGCGACGAGGTGGGGCTGCCGATCACCGTCGGCGTCGCCCGCACACCCTTCCTGGCCAAGGTGGCCTCGCGCGTGGCCAAGCCGGACGGGCTCCTGCTCGTGCCGCCCGACGGCGAGGAGCAGTTCCTGCACCCGCTGCCGCTCGAGCTGCTGTGGGGCGTCGGCGCGGTCACCGCGGCCAAGCTGCACGCCTACGGGCTGGCCACGGCCGGCGACGTCGCCGCGCTGCCGTCCTCGGTGCTGGTCGGTGCGCTCGGGCCCGCGGCCGGCCGGCACCTGTACGCCGTGGTCCACGGGCAGACGCCCGCCCGGGTGGTCGTCGGGAAGTCCCGCGGGTCGATCGGTGCGCAGCGCGCGCTCGGGCACGGACCGCACGAGCCGGAGGCCGTCCGGGCCGCGCTGCTGGGCCTGGTGGACCGGGTCTGCCGGCGCATGCGCACCGCCCACCGCACGGCGCGCACGGTGGTGCTGCGCCTCCGGTTCGAGGACTACACCAAGGCCACGCGGTCCCGGTCGTTCGCGTTCGCGACCGCGTCCGGCGAGCAGGTCGCCGCGGCGGCCGCACGGCTGCTGGAGGAGGCGGGCCTGGTCATCCGGGCGCGCGGGCTCACGCTGGTCGGTGTCGCGCTCACCGGGCTGGAGTCGGACGCGTTCGTGCAGCCGACCCTGCCGCTGGAGCACGAGGACCGCATCGGGCTCGACCGGGCCGTCGACGCGGTGGCGCTGCGGTTCGGCACGCAGGCGGTGCGGCGGGCGAGCCTCCTGCGCCGGGGCGAGGGGCTGTCGGTGCCCCTGCTCCCGGACGACTGAGCCCGGGGTCCGTGACGGACCCCGGGCTCACCTCGTGCTCAGGAGACGGCGACCGGCTCGCGCTCCTGCGCCTGTGCCTCCGCCTGGGCGGTCTCGAGGTCGTCGTCGTCGTCCGCGAACAGGTCCTCGGCGGACGCGGACGCGTACTGGTCGAGGTCGAGGATGCCCTCGCGCTTGGCCACGATCGTCGGCACGAGCGCCTGCCCGGCCACGTTGACCGCGGTGCGGCCCATGTCCAGGATCGGGTCGATGGCGAGCAGCAGCCCGACGCCGGCCAGCGGCAGCCCCAGCGTGGACAGGGTCAGCGTGAGCATGACGACCGCGCCGGTCAGCCCGGCGGTGGCCGCGGAGCCGACCACGGAGACGAACGCGATCAGCAGGTAGTCCGTGAGCGTCAGGTCGATGCCGAACAGCTGCGCGACGAAGATCGCGGAGATGGCCGGGTAGATCGAGGCGCAGCCGTCCATCTTGGTGGTCGCGGCCAGCGGCACGGCGAACGACGCGTACGAGCGCGGGACGCCGAGGTTGCGCTGCACCACGCGCTGCGTGACGGGCAGGGTGCCCACCGACGAGCGCGACACGAACGCCAGCTGGATGGCCGGCCACGCGCCGCGGAAGTAGCTGGCGATGCCGAGGCCGTTGGTCCGCAGGACCACCGGGTAGACGACGAACAGCACGAGCGCGAGACCCACGTAGATGGCGACGGCGAAGGTGCCCAGCGGGGCGAGCAGGTCCCAGCCGTAGGTGGCGACGGCACGGCCGATGAGGCCCAGCGTGCCCAGCGGGGCCAGGCGGATGACCCACCACAGCACCTTCTGCACCACGGCGAGCGCGGACCGGTTGAACGTCAGGAACGGCTCCGCGGCCTTGCCGGTGCGCAGGGCGGCGATGCCGACGACGATCGCGATGACGACGATCTGCAGCACGTTGAAGGAGACCGACGTGCTCAGGGACCCGTCGGACTCCTGCGTGCTGGCACCCAGCCCGAGGAAGTTGCCGGGGATCAGGCCGTTGAGGAAGTCGAGCCAGCTGCCCGTGGTGCCCACCTCGGAGCCCGCCTCGGGGCTCAGCGTGGAGTTGCGACCCGGCTGGAACAGCAGGCCCAGGCCGATGCCGATCGCGACCGAGATGGCCGAGGTGATGGCGAACCACAGCAGCGTCTGCCACGCGAGGCGCGCGGCGTTGGTCACCTGCTGCAGGTTGGCGATCGACGCGACGATCGCGAGGAAGACCAGCGGAGGGACGATCGTCTTGAGCAGAGTGACGAACGACGAGCCGATGGTGTCGAGCGTCGTGGTCAGGGCGTTCGGTTCACCCTGCGCCGTGGGGCCGATCTGGAGGGCCACCCAGCCGAGCAGGATGCCCAGACCGAGGCCGAGCAGGACCTGGACGGAGAAGGACGGAAGTCGCAGCCGGCGCTTGGGCTGCGTGGAGGTGTCAGGCACGTGAGACCTTTCGGGGGCGCACCGAGGGCGCGCGGGAAGGGGCCGCTTCGAGGGCGGCGGGGACCGGGCGGTTCAGCGACCGTGGAGGGGACGACAGAGCGCGCTGGCGACCCGGTGCAGGTCGACGGCGAGGCGCTCGGTCAGGTTCCACGTGCTCACGCGGCGGGGCTCCCAGGGGGTGCGGCGACGGCCGGTCTCTCCAGCCTGTGTGCCCAACACCGTCACCCGCGCTCGTTCTTCCCGCACCCGGAGCCCGCTTTTCGAGACGGTCGTCACACCCCGGGTGGATCATGGGGGAACCACCTCACCCAGGGAGCCGACATGACACCGCAGGACGAGCACACGACCCGGCGCAACGACATCCAGCGGGTGATCCGGCTGGTGACGGTCGCCCTGGCGGTGGTCGCCGTGGTCAAGGAGCTGCGCACCCCGGCCGAGGACCGCGAGTGGAACGGCGTCGTCGTCGGCTTCGTGCCCTACGACTTCCGCGTCCCGACGGCGGAGCGGATCAAGGAGCGGTTCTGGAACCCCGAGGGCGGCCTGATCAGCCCGCGGGTGTTCGGCGTCGGCTGGACGCTGAACGCCGGCCGCGCGGTCGAGCTGGTGAAGGAACGCGTCTCCCACTGACCGGTGACGCATGCCCGTGCTCGCCCATATGGTCGGTTCGTCCCACCGGACCCACCTCATGGAGAAGCACATGGGCACGATCACCACGCACGACGGCGTCGAGATCTTCTACAAGGACTGGGGTTCGGGCCAGCCGCTCGTCTTCAGCCACGGTTGGCCGCTGTCCTCGGACGACTGGGACACCCAGCTCATGTTCTTCCTGCAGCACGGGTACCGCGTCATCGCACACGACCGCCGGGGTCACGGCCGGTCGACGCAGACGTCCGACGGGCACGACATGGACCACTACGCCGACGACCTGGCGGCGCTCACCGAGCACCTCGACCTGCACGACGCCGTCCACCTCGGTCACTCGACCGGCGGCGGCGAGGTCGTGCACTACCTCGCCCGCCACGGGGAGAGCCGCGTGGCCAAGGCGGTGCTGATCAGCGCCGTCCCGCCGATCATGGTGCAGACCGACGCCAACCCCGGCGGGCTGCCCAAGAGCGTGTTCGACGGCATCCAGGAGCAGGTCGCCACCAACCGCTCGAGCTTCTACCGGGACCTGGCGGCGACGGCGTTCTACGGGTTCAACCGGCCGGGCCGGGAGCCGTCGGAGGCCATCATCGAGAACTGGTGGCGCCAGGGCATGATGGGCGGCGCCAAGGCGCACTACGACGGGGTCGTGGCGTTCTCGCAGACCGACTTCACGGAGGACCTCCAGGGCATCACGGTGCCGGTCCTGGTGATGCACGGCGACGACGACCAGGTGGTCCCCTACGCCGACTCCGGCCCGCTGTCCGCGCAGCTGCTGCAGAACAGCACCCTCAAGACGTACGCCGGGTTCCCGCACGGGATGCCGACCACGGAGGCCGCGACCATCAACGCGGACATCCTGGAGTTCCTCCGCTCCTGAGCAGGTGACGGCCCGCTCGGCACCCCGCGGTGCCGAGCGGGCGGTCACTCACGCCAGTGCGGCGACCCGCTCCTGGAACGGGGTCCGCTCGGCGTGCTCACCCTTCTTGCCGATGTTGAACGAGCTGACCGGCCGGTGGTAGCCCATCACCCGGGTCCACACCTCGCAGGTGCCCCCGCAGGTGGGGCACTGCGTGTGCTCGCCGGCCAGGTACCCGTGGTCGGGGCAGATGGAGAACGTCGGGGTGACCGTCAGGTACGGCAGCCGGAACCGGGTCAGCGACCGGCGCACCAGCTCCCGCGCCGCGTCGGGCGTCGACAGGCGCTCGGCCATGTACAGGTGCAGGACCGTGCCGCCGGTGTACCGGGTCTGCAGCTCGTCCTGCCGCTCGAGGGCCTCGAACGGGTCGTCGGTGAACCCGACCGGCAGCTGCGAGGAGTTCGTGTAGTACGGGTTGGCCTCGGTGCCGGCCTGCAGGATGCCGGGGAACCGGCGACGGTCCTCCTTGGCGAACCGGTACGTCGTCCCCTCGGCGGGCGTCGCCTCCAGGTTGTACAGGTGGCCGGTCTCCTCCTGGAGCTCGACCATCCGCGCCCGCACGTGGTCGAGCAGGCGCAGCACGAGCGCGTGGCCGTCCGGGTGGGTCAGGTCGTGGGCGTCCCCGGTGAAGTTGCGCACCATCTCGTTGAGCCCGTTGACCCCGAGCGTGGAGAAGTGGTTGTCGAGCGTGGTCAGGTACCGGCGCGTGTAGGGGAACAGGCCGTCGTCGAGGTAGCGCTGGATCACGGTCCGCTTGAGCTCCAGCGACGTCCGGCCCAGGTCGATCAGCCGGTCCAGCGCCGCCAGCAGCCCGGCCTCGTCGCCTGCGTGCAGGAAGCCGAGCCGCGCGCAGTTGATCGTGACCACCCCGAGGGAACCGGTCTGCTCGGCGGACCCGAACAGACCGTTGCCGCGCTTGAGCAGCTCGCGCAGGTCCAGCTGCAGCCGGCAGCACATGGAGCGCACGTCGCCCGGGCTCATCTCGGAGTTGATGAAGTTCTGGAAGTACGGCAGGCCGTAGCGCGCGGTCATGGCGAACAGGCGGTCGGCGTTGGGGCTGTGCCAGTCGAAGTCCTGCGTGATGTTGTACGTCGGGATGGGGAACGTGAACACCCGCCCGGAGGCGTCGCCGTCCGTCATGACCTCGATGTACGCCCGGTTGATCAGGTCCATCTCGGCCTGCAGGTCGCCGTACGTGAAGTCGCACGGCTCCCCCGCCACGAACGGCACCTCCTCGCGCAGGTCCTGCGGGCACACCCAGTCGAACGTGAGGTTGGTGAACGGCGTCTGCGTGCCCCAGCGGGACGGCACGTTGAGGTTGTAGACGAGCTCCTGGATGCCCTGGCGCACCTGCTCGTACGTGAGCCCGTCGAGGCGGACGTAGGGCGCCATGTACGTGTCGAACGAGCTGAACGCCTGCGCGCCGGCCCACTCGTTCTGCATGGTGCCCAGGAAGTTGACGATCTGGCCGACCGCCGAGCCGAAGTGCCGGGGCGGGCGCGCGTCCACCTTGCCGGGCACCCCGTTGAGCCCCTCCGCCAGGAAGGTCCGCAGCGACCAGCCCGCGCAGTAGCCGGACAGCATGTCGAGGTCGTGGATGTGCAGGTCGCCGTCGCGGTGCGCCTGGCCGACCTCCGGTGGGTAGACGTGGCTGAGCCAGTAGTTGGCGACGACCTTGCCCGCGGTCTGCAGGATCAGACCGCCCAGGGAGTACCCCTGGTTGGCGTTCGCGTTGACCCGCCAGTCCGTCCGCTCGAGGTACTCGTCGATCGACGCTCCCACGTCGACGACAACCTGCTCCGCCATGTCCTGCTCCTTCTGCGCGATTCGGCACCCTCGCCCGCCGACCACCACATGCTGTGGTCGATGCGCCCCTCGAGGACTAGATGTAGAGGTTCTATGCCCGCCACGTCCGCGCAGGGAGGACCTTGGTCCCGGTCCGCCGAGCACCCGCAGGTGGGTCCGCGTGCACCGGCGCGAACTGGCGGCGTGTCGCTGCGGGCGCCGCGGCAACCGGAATCTTCGCCCCGGGCGCACCGGTCACCGGCCGACGATGCTCGAGGGTGCCCATCCCGAACGAGCCCAGGAGCTCCGCATGACCGCCGAGCGCCTCGACCTCTCGCCCACCGCCCCGCAGCCCACCGGCCACGTGTGCGGCTGCGGCGCTCGCGGGACCGCACCCCGGTGCTCGTCGAGATGCTGACGGACGGCCCGGACGTGTGGCGCATGCGGCTGTCCCGTCCCGCGACCGTCTGACCGGACCTCAGCGCACCCGGGCCAGCACCTGCTCCGCGTGCCGGAGCACGGGACCGTCGACCATGCGCCCGTCCCACCGGAACGCGCCGTGCTGCTGAGGCTGCGCTGCCGCGGCCTCGAGCACCGCGCGCGCCCACGCGACCTCGGCGGGGCTGGGCCGGTATGCGGCTCGGACCACCTCCACCTGCGCCGGGTGCAGGCAGGCGGTCGCGACGAACCCGCTGGCGGCCGCGTCGGCCGCCTCGGCCGCGAGCCCGTCCACGTCGTCGAGGTCCAGGTGCACCGCGTCGATCGCGGCCTTGCCGTGCGCACCGGCGGCCAGCAGCACGGTCGACCGCGCGTGCCGGGCGACGTCGCGGTAGGTGCCGTCGGTGTGCCGGCTCGACGTGCCACCGAGCGAGGCCACCAGGTCCTCGGCACCCCACATCAGGGCGATCACCGGCGACCCGGCGGCGATCGGTCCCGCCTCCAGCACCCCGGCGGCGGTCTCCACCAGGGCGATCACGTCGTACCCGCCGAGGGACCGGACGTCGTCGACCGACGAGGTCTTGGCCAGCATGACCGTGCGGTACGGGGTGGCCGCGAGCGCCTGCAGGTCGGCGTCGTGCTCGGGGGTGCCTGCCGGGTTGAGCCGGACGATCGTGCGGCCGGGGTCGAGCAGGACCTCGGTCAGCGCGTGGCGGGCGGCGGGCTTGGCATCGGGCGACACGGCGTCCTCGAGGTCGAGGATGACGGAGTCGGCCCGCGCCGCCGCCTTGGCGTACCGGTCGGGCCGGTCGGCCGGGCAGAACAGCAGCGCGGGTCCTCTCACGGGCGGCACCAGAACAGGACCGTGCGGGTGGCGGTCGCGACGACGACGTCGTCCTGGTTGCGGCCCGTGTGCTCGAGCGTCACCACGCCCTGCCCCGGGCGCGACGACGACAACCGCTTGTCCCGCACCACCGTGGAGGCGTACAGCGTGTCCCCGTGGAACAGCGGGTGCGGGAACCGCACGTCGGTGAACCCGAGGTTGGCGACGATGGTGCCCTGGGTCAGCTGGTCGACGGAGCTGCCCACCAGGACCGCCAGGGTCATCATCGAGTTGACCAGCCGCTGGCCGAACGGCTGCTGCGCGGACCACGCCGCGTCCAGGTGCAGCGCCTGCCCGTTCATGGTCAGGGTGCTGAACAGGACGTTGTCCGCCTCGGTCAGGGTGCGTCCGGGCCGGTGCACGTAGCGGGTGTCCAGCTCGAGCTCCTCGTAGTACAGCCCGCGCTGCTCGACGTCCCGGGTCATCGCGGCGCCCCGGTGAAGCCCAGCTCACGGGAGATCACCATGAGCTGCACCTGCGTGGTCCCCTCGCCGATCTCGAGGATCTTCGAGTCCCGGTAGTGCCGGGCCACCGCGTTCTCGTTCATCACGCCGTACCCGCCGAAGATCTGCGTGGCATCGCGCGCGTTGTCCATGGCCGCCTCGCTGGCGATGAGCTTGGCCAGGCTGGCCTCGAGCTTGAAGGGCTGTCCGGCGTCGAGTCGCTGGGCCGCGTCGAGCCACGCCAGCCGGGCCGAGTGCGCGCGAGCCTCCATGCGCGCGATGGTGAACGCGATGTGCTGGTTCTCCCCGATGGGGTGGCCGAACACGTTGCGGCGGCGCGCGTACCGCATCGCCTCCTCCAGGCACCCCTGGGCCGCCCCCGCGCACAGCGCGGCGAACGCGACCCGGCCCTCGTCGAGCGTCTGGATGAACTGCGCGAAGCCGCGCCCGCGCGTGCCCAGCAGGTTCGCCGCCGGCACGCGCACCCCCTCGAACCGCAGCGGGTGCGTGTCGGAGGTGTGCCAGCCGACCTTGTCGTACGCGGGCAGCACGGTCAGCCCGGGCGTGCCGCTGGGCACCAGGATCGCGGTGAGCTCCTTCTTCACGGAGCCGTCGGGACGGACGCTCTCCCCCGTGACCGCGGTGATCGTGATGAGGCGGGTGATCCGGGACCCGGAGTTGGTGATGAACTGCTTGGTCCCGTCGATCACCCACTCGTCGCCCTCGAGCCGCGCGGTGGTCCGGGTGCCCGACGCGTCCGACCCGGCGTCGGCCTCGGTCAGCCCGAACGCCGCGAGCGCCGTGCCCTGCGCGAGCATCGGGATCCACTCCTGCTTCTGCGCCTCGGTCCCGCTGCGCCACACCGGCATCGCCCCGAGCCCGACCCCGGCCTCGAGCGTCACGGCGATGGACTGGTCCACGCGCGCCAGCTGCTCCACCGCCAGGCACAGGTCCACGTAGTCGCGCCCCTGACCGCCGTACTCCGTGGGGAACGGCAGGCCGAACAGCCCCATCTGACCCATCTGCGCGAGGATCTCGTAGGGCAGCTCGCGCTTGGTGTCGTACTCGTAGGCGGCCGGCGCGACGACGGTGTCGGCGAAGTCGCGCACCTCGTCGGCGAGCTTGGTCTGCTCGGGGGTGAGGGCGTAGGTCATGCCGGGGTCCCTTCGTCGGGGTGGCCGGAGATGGTGGCCACCACGTGGTCGAGTGCCACCCGGTCGGTCGGTCGGACCGTGAGGGTGACGATGCCGTCGCGGGGGGCGACGACCCGGTGCTCCATCTTCATCGCCTCGATGACGAGGAGCGTCTGACCGGCGACGACCCTGTCCCCGGTGCTGACCTCGGTCGAGACGACGATGCCGGGCATCGGCGAGCGGACGTCCGGGTCGGTGGGTCGCTCGCCGTGCGTGCGGGCCGCCAGCTCCTGGTCGAGGCGTTCGACCCGGCTGACCAGCCGCAGCTCGTCGCCGCCGACCCAGGTGAGCGGGCCGTCGGTCGCGATCCGGACCGGGTGCACCACGCCGTCGACCTCGACGTCGGCCGCGTCGGGGCCGCGACGGACCAGCCGGGCGGTCACCGGCGCGGCGTCGCCGACGGTCACCCGGTCGCCCAGGACGTCGACGTCGCCCACGCCGCGCAGCTCGTAGCGCACGGGCCGCGGGTCGCCCAGGCGCCAGCCGTCGGACCGCCACGCACCGGCGCCGGGGTCATGGCGCCACAGTGCAGCGGCGACGACGGAGACGGGGTCGGGCGTCGCGTCGGCCGGCCGCAGCCGGGCGAGCAGGCCGGTGTCCAGACGCCCGGCGCGCACGTCCGGGTCCGCCAGGATCTGGCGCAGGTAGGCGAGGTTCGTGCGGACGCCCAGCACCGTGGTGCGGGACAGCGCCGCGTCCAGCCGGGCCAGCGCCTCGGACCGCGTCCGGCCCCACGCGACCACCTTGGCCAGCATCGGGTCGTACGCCGTGCCGATCTCCAGGCCGGCGCGCAGGGCGCTGTCCACGCGGACGCCCTCGCCCGTGGGCTCGTCGAGCACGCGCACCGTACCGGCGGTGGGCAGGAAGTCGCGCGACGGGTCCTCGGCGTACATGCGCGCCTCCACCGCGTGCCCGGTGAGGACCACGTCGTCCTGCGCGAGCCCGAGCGGCTCCCCGGCGGCGACCCGCAGCTGCGCCTCGACGAGGTCCAGCCCAGTGACCATCTCCGTGACCGGGTGCTCGACCTGCAGCCGGGTGTTCATCTCCATGAAGAAGAACTCCGTCGGCGCCTCGTCGGACACCAGGAACTCGACCGTCCCCGCGCCGACATACCCGACGCTGCGCGCGACGTCGCAGGCCGCGGCCCCGATCCGGGCCCGGGTGGGTGCGTCGAGCAGCGGCGACGGCGCCTCCTCGACCACCTTCTGGTGCCGGCGCTGCAGCGAGCACT
Organism: uncultured Actinomycetota bacterium; assembly: GCA_963837795.1. GTDB lineage: Bacteria > Actinomycetota > Actinomycetes > Actinomycetales > Cellulomonadaceae > Cellulomonas. The sequence goes on along the minus strand of CAWIOT010000006.1, from coordinate 79,519 downwards.
CGCGCTCCCCGAGGTGGATCACGGCGCCGTGCTCGTCGGCCAGCAGCTGGACCTCGATGTGCCGCGGCGCGGTGACCAGGCGCTCGAGCAGCAGGGTGTCGTCGCCGAACGCGGACGCGGCCAGCCGCCGGGCGCCCGCGAGCGCGTCGGGCAGGTGGTCCGCGTGCTCGACGACGACCATCCCCTTGCCGCCGCCGCCCGCCGACGGCTTGACCAGCAGCGGGTAGCCCAGCCGTGCCGCCGCGGCCTCGTCGTCGACCCCCGTGAGGGCGACGCCGGGGATGACCGGCACGCCGGCGCCGACCACGTGCTCCTTGGCGCGGATCTTGTCCCCCATGACCTCGAGCGCCTTGACCCCGGGGCCGACGAACACCACACCGGCCTCCTCGCACGCGCGCGCCAGGTCGGCGTTCTCGGACAGGAACCCGTACCCGGGGTGGATCGCCTCCGCCCCGGTCGACCGCGCCGTGGCGACCACCGCGTCGATCGACAGGTAGCTCTCGATGTGGACTGCCGAGTCGGCGCGCGACACGTGCACCGCCGACCGGTCCTCGTCGGTGTACACCGCCACCGACCGGATGCCGAGGCGTCGCAGGGTCGCCAGCACGCGGCAGGCGATCTCGCCGCGGTTGGCCACCAGCACGGTCCGGAACATCGCCGTCACATCCGGAACAGGCCGAGGCGGGGCTCGCCCAGCGGCACAGTCGCGCACACGTCGAGGGCCATGCCCAGGACGCGGCGGGTGTCGGCGGGGTCGATGATCCCGTCGTCCCACAGGCGGGCGGTCGAGTAGTACGGGTTGCCCTGCGTCTCGTACTGCTCGCGCAGCGGCGCCTGGAAGGCCTCCTCGTCCTGCGCGCTCCAGTCGTCGCCCAGCTGCTCACGGCGGATCGTGGCCAGCACCGACGCGGCCTGCGGTCCGCCCATCACCGAGATGCGGCTCGCGGGCCACATCCACAGGAACCGCGGCGAGTAGGCGCGGCCGCACATCGAGTAGTTGCCGGCACCGAACGAGCCCCCGATCACCACCGTCAGCTTGGGCACGCGGGTGGTCGCGACGGCGGTGACCATCTTGGCGCCGTGCTTGGCGATCCCCCCGGCCTCGTAGTCCCGGCCGACCATGAAGCCGGCGACGTTCTGCAGGAACACCAGCGGGATCCCCCGCTGGTCGCACAGCTCGATGAAGTGGGCGCCCTTGAGCGCGGAGTCGCCGAACAGCACCCCGTTGTTGGCGACGACGCCGACCGGGTGCCCGTGCAGCCGCGCGAACCCGGTCACCAGCGTGGTGCCGTACTCGCGCTTGAACTCGTGCAGCTCGCTGCCGTCCACCAGCCGCGCGATGACCTCGCGCACGTCGTAGGCGGTCTGCAGGTCGGTGGGGACGACGCCGTACAGCTGGCTCTCGTCGACCCGCGGCGGCCGGCTCTCCTGCACGTCCCAGGCGGTGGTGGTCGGTGCGGGCAGGGTCGCGACGATGTCCCGCACGATCTGCAGCGCGTGCGCGTCGTTCTCCGCCAGGTGGTCCGTCACCCCGGAGGTGCGCGCGTGCAGCTCGCCGCCGCCGAGGTCCTCGGCGCTGACCACCTCACCGGTCGCCGCCTTCACCAGAGGCGGGCCGCCCAGGAAGATCGTGCCCTGCCCGCGCACGATGACCGTCTCGTCGCTCATGGCCGGCACGTAGGCGCCGCCCGCGGTGCACGAGCCCATGACGCAGGCGATCTGCGGGATGCCCTGCGCCGACATCCGGGCCTGGTGGAAGAAGATCCGGCCGAAGTGGTCGCGGTCCGGGAAGACCTCGTCCTGCTTGGGCAGGAACGCGCCCCCGGAGTCGACCAGGTACAGGCAGGGCAGCCGGTTCTCGAGCGCGATCTCCTGGGCCCGCAGGTGCTTCTTCACGGTCAGCGGGTAGTACGTGCCGCCCTTCACGGTCGCGTCGTTGGACAGGACCATCACGTGCCGCCCGTGGACCAGGCCGATGCCGGCGATGACGCCGGCGCCGGGCGCGTCGCCGTCGTACAGCCCGTGCGCGGCGAGCGGCGCGACCTCGAGGAACGGGCTGCCGTCGTCCAGCAGCGCGTCGATCCGCTCGCGCGGCAGCAGCTTCCCGCGGGCCACGTGCCGCTCGCGCGAGCGCTCGGGGCCGCCGCGGGCCGCCGTCCGGACCGTGGCCCGCAGCTCGTCGACGAGCGTGCGCTGGGCGGCGTCGTTCGCGACGAACGCGGGTGCGGCCGGGTCGGCCGTGGTGCCGAGCATCTCCATCGACGCCGTCTCCACAGGGGTGGCGGGAGCAACATTTGAGTTAACGATCGTTAACTGAAAGGAGGCTAGTCTGCGAGCACGCCGATGTCCACGCAAGGAGCCCGATGCCCGTCGACGCCACCCCGACCGCCCGGGGGCGCGCCAAGGCCCAGCGCCGCACCGCGCTGCTGGCCCAGGCCGCCACGCTCTTCGCCACCCGCGGGTTCGACGGCGTCTCGATCGAGGACCTCGGCTCGTCGGTCGGCATCAGCGGACCGGCGGTCTACCGGCACTTCCCCAGCAAGCAGGCGGTGCTCGCGGCGCTGCTGGTGGGCGTGAGCGAGGGGCTGCTCGACGGCGGCCGCGGCGTGGTGGCGGCCGCGCGGGACGACGACGACGCGCTGCGGGAGCTGGTCCGGTTCCACGTCGACTTCGCGCTGCGCGACCCCGACGTCATCCGGGTGCAGGACCGCGACCTCGCCGCGCTCCCCCCGCAGGACCGGGAGGCGGTCCGCGACCTCCAGCGCCGCTACGTGGACCTGTGGGTCGACGTCCTCGCCCGGCTGCGGCCGACCGCCGAGCGCGCCGAGCTGCGGCTGCGGTCGCAGGCCACGTTCGGCCTGCTGAACTCGACCCCGCACAGCGCCCGCTCGGTCACGTCGGCCCGCACCCGCACGGTCCTGGAGGAGATGGCGCTGGCGGCCCTGACGACGCCCGCCGCCGCCCGCGCCCCCGCGCCCCCCGCCTGACCCGCACCCCTGCGGCGAGACCGGCAGTACGCGGCGAGACCGGCACGTGGATCTGCCGGTCTCGCCGCAGACTGCCGGTCTCGCGGCTCAGACCAGGGCCAGCACCGACGCCGGTCGGGCCAGGATGCGGCCGACGTCCGCCAAGAACCGGGCGGCCTCGGCGCCGTCGACCAGACGGTGGTCGAACGAGAGGCTCAGCGTCATCACTTGACGCAGCGCGACCTGGTCCTGGAACTCCCAGGGTTGGCGGCGGATCGCCCCCATCGCCAGGATCGCCGCCTGACCGGGCACCAGGATCGGGGTGCCGGTGTCCACGCCGAACACGCCGATGTTGGTGATCGTGATGGTGCCGTCGGCCAGGTCGGCCGGGGTCGTGGTGCCGGCGCGCGCCGCGTCGGTCAGGGCACGGATCGCGTCGGCCAGCTCGGGCAGCCGGAGCCGGTCGGCGTCCTTGATGGTCGGCACCAGCAGCCCGCGGGGGGTCGCCGCGGCGATGCCGAGGTGGACGTACCCGTACCGGACGATCTCCCCCGCGGACTCGTCCCAGTGCGCGTTGAGGGACGGGTTGCGCCCGAGCGCCACGGTCACCGCCTTGGCCACGAGCGTGAGGATCGTGATCCGATGGCCCTCGAGCTCCCGGTCCGCACGGAACGCGTCCAGCAGCTCGAGGCTCGGCGTGACGTCCACGGTCAGCGACGTCGACGCGTGCGGGGCGGTGAACGCGCTGGCCACCATCGCGGCGGCGGTCTGCTTGCGGACCCCGCTCACCGGCGTCCGGGTCTCGCGCGGGTCGGGCTGCTGCTCGGCCGTCGTCGACGCCCTCGGCGTGTGCGTCGACGTCGACGGCGTCGGTCGGGTGGCCCGCAGCGCGGGTCCGGTGCCGGAGACGATGCGCAGGACGTCGTCGCGCGTGATGGCCCCCTCCGGGCCCGAGCCCTCCACCCAGTCCAGGTCCACGCCCAGGTCGTGCGCGAGCTTGCGGACCAGCGGGTTGAGCGTCCGCCGGGTCAGCGGCGGGTGCTCCACGGTCGCCGGGTCGGCGGGCGGCTCGTCGCCGCCGGTCGGGTGCGCCGCCAACCACGCGGCTGATCGCGCCCGGCGCGACGGCCTCGCCGACGCCTCGACCAGAGGCCCGTAGCCGACGAGCACCGCGGTCCGCTCGGGCGCAGCCGCGACCTCGGGCTGCGTCGTCGGCTCCGCGGGCTCCGGAGTGCTCGTCGCGACGCTCGCTCCCTCGGCGCTGCCGGCGGGTCCGTCGGCCGGGGTGTCCTCGCCCGCGGCGGCCGGCTCGTCGACCGTGATCGTCAGCAGCGCGGTCCCCACGGGCACGGTCGCCCCCGGCTCGACCAGCAGCTCCGCAACCACCCCCGCGTACGGCGACGGGAGCTGCACGAGCGCCTTGGCGGTCTCCACCTCGGCGACCACCTGGTTGAGCTCGACGGTGTCCCCCACCGCGACCGTCCACTCGACCAGGTCCGACTCGGTCAGGCCCTCGCCCAGGTCCGGCAGCGTGACCGTCCGCACCGACCGCTGCGTGCTCATGACGCCCTCCATCCGGTCAGCGCGTTCTGCCTGCCCAGGACCAGGTCCACCGCGTCGAGGATCCGGTCCAGGTCCGGCAGGAAGTGCTCCTCGACCTTGGCCGCCGGGTAGGGCGTGTCGAACCCGGTCACCCGGACCGGTGCGGCGGCGAGCAGGTCGAAGCAGCGCTCGGTCATGCTGGCGGCGATCTCCGCGCCCAGCCCGCCGGTGCGTTGCGCCTCGTGCGCGATGACCAGCCGGCGCGTCTTGCGCACCGACGCCTCGAGCGTGTCGAGGTCCAGCGGGGACAGCGAGCGCAGGTCCACCACCTCGACGGACAGCCCGTCGTCCTGTGCGGCGAGCGCGGCGTCCCGGGCGGTCACGACGAGCGGCCCGTACGCGGCGACCGTGACGTCGCTCCCCTCGACGACGACGCGCGCCCGGTCCAGCGGCAGCGCGCCGTCGAGCGTCTCCTGTACCTCGCCCTTGACCCAGTAGCGACGCTTGGGCTCGAAGAACACCACGGGGTCGTCGCAGGCGATCGCCTGGCGGATCATCGTGTGCGCGTCCTGCGGGCCGGCGCAGGTGACCACGCGCAGGCCGGGCGTGTGCGCGAAGTACGCCTCGGGCGACTCGGAGTGGTGCTCGACCGCCCCGATGCCGCCGCCGTACGGGATGCGGACCGTGATCGGCATCCGCACCGCGCCCTGCGTGCGGTAGTGCATCCGCGCCACCTGGGTGATCAGCTGGTCGACCGCGGGGTACACGAACCCGTCGAACTGGATCTCCACCACCGGCCGGTAGCCGCGGTACGCCAGCCCGACGGCCACGCCCATGATCCCGGCCTCGGCCAGCGGCGTGTCCATCACACGGTCCGCGCCGAAGTCCCGCTGGAGCCCGTCGGTGACGCGGAAGACGCCGCCGAGCGTGCCGATGTCCTCGCCGAGCAGCACCACGGTGGGGTCGTCGTCGAGCGCGTGCCGCAGGCCGGAGGTCAGGGCGGCGGCGAGCGTCAGCTGGACCATCAGCGCTCCCCCTCGAACATCGCGAGGTAGGCGGCCTGCTGGCTGCGCTGCCGCTCGAGGACGGGTGACGGGTCGACGAGCACGTGGTCGAACAGGCTCTGCGGCTCCGGCGGCTCGAGCCCGTAGCAGCCTGCGCGCATCTGCCCGGAGAAGGCCTCGGCCCGGCGCCTGATCTCGTCGGAGCGCTCGTCGGTGAGCGCGTCCCGGTCCCGCAGGAGCCGTTCCACGCGCGCGACCGGGTCCTTGCTCGCCCACGACGCCCGGTCCTGCGGGTCGACGTACCGCGTGGGGTCGTCGGACGTGGTGTGCGGTCCCATCCGGTAGGTGACCGCCTCGATGAACGTCGGCCCCTCGCCCCGTCGCGCGCGCTCCAGGGCCACCCGCGTGGCGGCGAGGACCGCCAGCACGTCGTTGCCGTCGACACGGACGCTGGGGATGCCGTAACCGGGTGCGCGGTCGGCGATCGAGCGGCGGGCCTGCAGGCCGACCGGCTCGGAGATCGCCCACTGGTTGTTCTGGCAGAAGAACACCACCGGTGCCGCGAACGTCGCCGCGAAGACCATGGCCTCGTGCACGTCGCCCTTGCTCGTGGCGCCGTCACCGAAGTACGCGACGACGGCCGAGTCGACCCCGTCCTTGACGCAGCCCAGCGCGTACCCGGTGGCGTGCAGGGTCTGCGATCCGATCATCACCTGCGGCGTCGCCATGCCGATCGTGCGGGGGTCCCACCCGGCGAGCGCGGTGCCGCGCCACACCCGCACCAGGTCCGTCGGCGACGCGCCGCGGCAGTACGCGACGCCGTTCTCCCGGTAGCTGCTGAACACGAAGTCGTCGGTGCGCAGCGCGCGGGCGGAGCCGACCTGCGCGGCCTCCTGGCCCAGCAGCGGCGGCCACAGGCCCAGCTGCCCCTGCCGCTGCAGCGCCACGGCCTCGGAGTCGAAGCGGCGCACGACGACCATGTCCTCGTACAGGGCGACCAGCTGCTCGTCGTCCACGTCGGCGACCACCGGGTCGTAGACGGGGTCCTCGCGGCGCACGCCCGCGGGCGTCACCAGCTGGACGAGATCCTCGGTCGGGGGCTCGGCGGTGCGCAGGGCACGGCCGGGTGACACATCGGTACGCAACATGTTTCGCTCCGTCTGGTGGCGGAGCCGTCGCTCTTGTGAAGCTAGGCCCCATTGCCTGATGTCCCGCCAATGTATGTCCGCAAGGGACCTTGTGCCCATGGGCTGGCGCGAGTGTCGACCGGACGGCGCACAATGTCGTCGTCGACAGGAGGCAACGATGGACAAGGTCGTCCAGTCCGCCGTCGAGGCGGTAGCCGACATCCCCGACGGGGCGACCCTCGCGGTCGGTGGGTTCGGCTTGTGCGGTATCCCGAGCGTGCTGATCCACGCTCTGCTCGACTCCGGCGTCCAGGACCTGGAGGTCATCAGCAACAACTGCGGCGTGGACGACTGGGGGCTCGGCCTGCTGCTGCAGGAGCACCGGATCCGTCGGGTCGTCGCGTCCTACGTCGGTGAGAACAAGGAGTTCGCCCGGCAGTACCTGGCCGGTGAGCTCGAGGTGGAGCTCACCCCGCAGGGCACGCTCGCGGAGCGTCTTCGTGCAGGTGGCAGCGGCATCGCGGCCTTCTACACGCGCACCGGGGTGGGCACCGCGGTCGCCGCCGGCGGGCTGCCGTGGCGGTACGGAGTCGACGGGTCGGTGGCCGTCTCGTCGCCGCCGAAGCCGGTCGAGACGTTCACCGTGCGGGGGGCCCAGCACGAGTTCGTCCGCGAGGAGGCGATCACCGCGGACTTCGCGCTGGTGCGTGCCGCGGCGGCCGACCGCCACGGGAACCTCGTGTTCCACGCGTCGGCGCGCAACTTCAACCCGCTGTGCGCGGCCGCCGGCGCGGTCACGATCGCCGAGGTCGAGGAGCTGGTCCCCGTGGGGACGCTCGATCCCGACGCCGTGCACCTGCCGGGCATCTTCGTCGACCGGGTGGTGGTCCTCTCCCCCGATCAGGTGACCGACAAGCGGATCGAGCGGAGGACCGTCTCATGAGCCGCACGCGCGAGCAGATGGCGGCGCGCGCTGCCCTGGAGCTCACCGACGGCAGCTACGTGAACCTCGGGATCGGGCTGCCGACGCTGGTCCCGGGGTACGTGCCGCCCGGCGTCGAGGTGGTGCTGCAGTCGGAGAACGGGGTCCTCGGCGTGGGCCCCTACCCGGCGGACGCCGACGTGGACCCCGACCTGATCAACGCCGGCAAGGAGACCATCACGGTGGCTCCGGGGGCGTCCTACTTCGACTCCGCGCTGTCGTTCGCCATGATCCGCGGCGGCAAGGTGGACGTCGCGATCCTCGGCGCCATGCAGGTGTCCGCGTCCGGGGACATCGCCAACTGGATGATCCCCGGGAAGATGGTCAAGGGCATGGGCGGCGCGATGGACCTGGTGCACGGGGCGCGACGGATCGTGGTGCTGATGGAGCACGTGGCGCGCGACGGCTCGGCCAAGATCCTCCCGCGGTGCACGCTGCCCCTGACCGGGACCGGCGTGGTGGATCGCATCATCACGGACCTCGCGGTGCTCGACGTGACGCCTGCCGGGCTCGTGCTGCGCGAGTGCGCACCCGGGGTCACGGTCGACGAGGTCGTCGCCGCCACCCCGCAGGTCGCGCTGATCGTCGAGGAGGTGCCCGCATGAACGAGCGCGAGGTCGTGATCCTGTCGTTCGCCCGCACGCCCATGGCCCGGCTCAACGGCGGCCTCGCGGCGATGCCCGCGGCGTCGCTCGGCGCCGCGGCGATCCGCGGCGCCCTGGACCGCTCGGGGGTCCCGGACACGCTGGTGGACCACGTGCTGATGGGGCAGGTGGTCCAGGCGGGTGCCGGCCAGAACCCCGCCCGGCAGGCCGCGCGCGGTGCCGGGCTGCCCTGGACCGTGCCGGCCATGACGATCAACAAGGTCTGCCTCAGCGGCCTGACCGCGATCATCGACGCCGCCCGGATGATCCGGCTGGGCGAGGCCGACGTGGTGGTCGCCGGCGGGCAGGAGTCCATGAGCAGCGCGCCGCACCTGCTGCCCGGCTCCCGCCGCGGGTGGACCTACGGCGACCTCACCGCGGTCGACTCGCTGGCGTTCGACGGCCTGACCGACGCCTTCGACCAGGAGTCGATGGGCTCCTCGACGGAGCGCGGGAACACGTCGCTGGCGATCACGCGCGAGGCGCAGGACGCGGTCGCCGTGGCCAGCCACCGCCGCGCAGCCGCCGCGGTCGCGTCCGGGGTGTTCGCCCAGGAGATCGTCCCGGTGAAGGTGCCGGCCCGACGCGGCCCCGACGTGCTGGTCGACGCCGACGAGGGCATCCGCCCGGACACCACGCCCGAGTCGCTGGCGGCCCTGCGGCCGGCGTTCTCCCCCGACGGCACGATCACCGCCGGGAACGCCTCACCGCTGACCGACGGCGCCGCCGCCGTGGTGGTCGCCGCCCGGGAGGTCGCCGAGCAGCACGGGCTCACCTGGCTGGCCTCCGTCGGCGCGTCCGGACAGGTGGCCGGGCCCGACACCTCCCTGCACTCGCAGCCGTCCCGCGCCGTCACCGCGGCACTCGCCCGCGGCGGCTGGGACCTGTCCTCGGTCGACCTGCTCGAGATCAACGAGGCGTTCGGGTCCGTGGTGGTGCAGTCGCTGCACGAGCTGGGCTACCCGCTCGAGCAGACCAACGTGCACGGCGGGGCGATCGCCCTCGGGCACCCGATCGGCGCGTCCGGCGCACGGCTGGCCGGGCACGCGGCGGCCGAGCTGGCGCGGCGTGGGAGCGGCCGCGCGGCGGTGGCGCTGTGCGGCGGCGGCGGGCAGGGCGAGGCGCTGCTGCTGTGGCGGGACCCGAGCTAGCAGGCGCTGAGGTCGAAGGTTTGGACGTGTCTCGTCGAGGTGAAGACGGGAAGCAATCAGCTCGCGACGGAACAGCTGGAGAACTACCTCGACGTGGCGCGGGAGCAACATTTCGACGCCGTCCTCTCGATCTCCAACGAGATCCCGCCGGTGGCCGGCCAGCATCCGACGAAGATCGACAAGCGCAAGCTCAAAGCAGTTGCACTGCACCACTTGTCGTGGACGCAGGTCCTGGCAGAGGCGGTGATGCAGAAGGAATTCCGCGGCATCGCCGACCCCGACCAAGCGTGGGTGCTCGGCTGAGCTCATCCGCTACCTGGAGCACCCCCGCTCCGGGGCGATGGAGTTCGACGACATGGGCGACACCTGGGTCGCCGTCCGTGATGCCGTGAGGGCCGGGACCCTGCGCAAGACGGACAAGGGCGTCACCGAGGTTGCTGTTCGCTTCGATGCACTGCTGCGCTTCGTCAGCCTCAGCCTCGGTCGACAGCTGGGCACCGAGGTCACGCCGGTTCTCAGAGCTCGCAGACGCTCCGGTCACGGCACGTGCGCGCCGCCGTTGACGTTGATGACCTCCCCCACCACGAAGCTGGACTCCGGTGACGCGAGGAACACGTACGCCGGCGCCTGCTCGACGGGCTGGCTGGTCCGACCGAGCCAGGACGACTCCCCGAACCCGTCCAGCTTCTCCGCGGGCTGCCCGTCGGAGACCTGCAGCGGCGTCCACACCGGTCCGGGCGCGACCGCGTTGACGCGGATGCCCCGCGGCGCCAGGTCGGCGGCGAGCGCCTTGGTGAAGCCGATGATCCCGAACTTGGTCGAGGCGTAGTTGATGATCATGGGCGACGGGTTGTAGCCCTGGACCGACGTGCTGTTGATGATGGTCGAGCCCGGGCCCAGGTGCGGCAGGGCGTCGCGCGTGATCCAGAACATCGCGTACGTGTTGGTCCGGATGGTGCGGTCGAGGTCGTCCTCGTCGAGCTCGTCGAAGCTCTGGTGGTACACCTGGTGCGCCGCGTTGTTCACCAGGATGTCGAGGCCGCCGAGCCCCTCCACGGCGTCGGCGACGAGCGAGCGGCAGAACTCGCGGTCACGGATGTCGCCGGGCAGCAGGACCGCGGTGCGTCCGGCCGCGCGCACGTGCTCCGCGATCGCCTCCGCGTCCACCTGCTCCTCGGGCAGGTAGCTGATCGCCACGTCCGCGCCCTCGCGCGCGAACGCGATGGCGACCGCGGCGCCGATGCCCGAGTCGCCCCCGGTGATGAGCGCCTTGCGGCCGGGGAGGCGACCGGTCCCCCGGTAGGTGGTCTCGCCGTGGTCGGCACGCGGGTCGAGCTCGGCGTCGAGCCCGGGGACGGGCTGCCAGGAGGCGTGCGGCTTGATGTGGGCGTGCCGCTCGACGGGGTTGTCGAACGTGAGCTGGTCAGGGGACATCGTCATCTCCTTCGCCGACGCGTCGGGACGCCGGTCCTGGTTCGTGACGATATCGGCGGTCTGCGCCGTCCACCCGTCGGCTGACCGGAGCAACTAGTTCTTCAGGATGACGCCCCGCGCACCTGCGACCAGGGAGGATGGGGGCGTGATCGATCTCCACCGCGCCGTCGTCCGACGGGCGCACGGGCTGCGCGAGCTGGCGCTGCTCGTCGCCCTCTGGGTCGCCTACACCGCCGTGCGAGCCACGGCCGGCACCGACGTCCATGGTGCGAACGAGTCCGCGCGCACGATCCTCGGCCTCGAGCGCGCGCTGCACGTCAACCTCGAGCACGCCGCCAACCAGTGGGCCGTCGGTCAGCGCGGCGTGCAGGTGGTTGCGTCGTTCCTGTACGCGTCGTGCCACCTGGTGGTCACCGGGGCCGTCCTGCTCTGGCTCTACCACCGGCGTCCGGGCGACTACCGCCCGTTGCGGCGGGCCCTGGTGATCACCACGGCGGTCGCCCTCGTCTGCTATCTCGTCGTCCCCACGGCTCCCCCGCGGTTCCTGCCCGGGTACACCGACATCCTGCAGCTCACCGCGGACGTCGGCTGGTGGCCGGCCACCTCGGGCGCCAGCTCGGTGCCCACCAACGAGCTCGCGGCCTTCCCCTCCATGCACGCCGGGTGGTCCCTGTGGGTCGCGCTCGTCCTCGTGGTCGCCGCGCGGTCGTGGGTCCTCAAGGTGAGCGGCGTGGTGTACGCGCTGACCATCACCGCCGTCGTGATCCTCACGGCCAACCACTGGGTGCTCGACGTGGTCGCCGGTTGGGTCACCGTGGCCGTCCCGGTGGCGTGGTGCCTGCACCGGGCCGCACACTCGACCGGGCCCTCGGAATCCATCCCGTCGGAACCCGCACACATCTCGGTCCCCTGAGCTGCATCCGAGTCGGTCCTCCGGACGGAAGGGGGTTCCGACGACGACAGACGGGTGGGACGACTAGTGGGCATCCTGACCTCGCTCGATGCACTGCGGGGCGCCGAGCGGATCGTTGACGCGCTGCGCCTGGCGGACGACCTGGCGTTCGAGGCCAGTCGCGACCCCGGCGTGCGCACCATCCGCGTGCTGACGCGGGCGCTGGACGACGACGACCAGCTGGTGGCGATCGCCGCGGTGCACGCGCTCGGCAAGATCGTCGACGACGAGGCCTCACGCGCTGTGGTGCGGCTGCTGTCCGACGACCGCGGGTTCCTGCGGGAGCACGCCGCGTGGGTGCTCGGCGCCGGGCTGCCGCGGGTCGAGGCCGTGGGGCGCCTGATCGCGATGACGGCGGCCGGCGGGTTCGGCGGGATGCTGGCGCAGCGGACGCTCGAGCAGTGGTCCGCGCTCGCGCCCGAGCCGGTGGCGGTCGGGCTGGAGGGTGCGCTGCTGGGCGTGGTGGAGCCGTCTGCCCGCGCACGCCTGGTCGAGACCCTGGGGCTCGTCCGTCACGTCCTGGCGGTCCGGCCGCTGCTGGCGGTGGCCGGCGACGGGCAGGAGGCACCCGACGTGCGCGCCGCCGCGGTCGACGCGTTGGGGCAGCGCCCCGCCCACCCGTCGGTCACCCGGCTCCTGCTCACGCTCGCCGGCGGGCACGACCACGTGGCGGACGTCGCCCGCCTCGCCCTGTCGGACGCCACGGTGCCGCCACGGCACACCGGAGGCCGGCCCGCGGGCCTGACGGTCGCCCAGCTGTTCCTGCACGCCGACGTCGACGCGCTGCTCAGCGCCGCCGGTGCCGGTGACAACGGCGGGATCGCGACGCTGCTGGTCCGGCTCGGCGACGCGCTCGTGACGCCCGCCGGAGACCGGCCGCCGGTCACGCGCGTGCTCACCCTGTCGCGCGGCTCGGTCCGACAGGCCCGGTCCGACGTCGGCACGATCAGCGCCGCCGGCACCGACGGTCACGTCTACGGCCGCGTTCCGCTGGCGCAGCAGCCCGTGGCATCCGCCGACGCCTGGCCCCTGCTGGTCGCGGCCCGCCGGGGCATCCGCCGGATCCTGCGGGCGGCCGGTCACGTGGACGTGCTGCACCTGCGCATGGCGGACGTGGGCAGCCTGGCGGCGGCCGAGGTCGCCCGCGAGCTCGACATCCCGGTCGTCTTCACCGTCGCCCCCGACCCGCACGCGACCATCGACTCGCTGGACCGGTCCGGCCGGTTGACCCGCGACACGTTCGGCGACGTCGACGTCGTGGAGCACTTCTGGTTCCGGACACGGCTGGTGCAGCGGCTGGCCGCGGACTCGGTGCACACCGTCCTGTTCCCCCGCCCGGCACTGGAGCGGGACCTGCGCGAGCTGGTCGGCATCGACATCACCACGCACCCCGAGCGGCACACGATCGTCCCCGAGGGCGTCGACCTGGGCGTGCTGGACCGCGCGGCGGCCGAGGCCCACGCGCACGCCCGGGGCAGCGCACCCTCGGACGCGCTGGGCCGGTTGCGCGAGCTCGTCGAGGCGCTGCCACCCGAGCGGCGCGCGCTCCCGCTGCTGGTCAGCGTGGGGCGGCTGCACCGCGTCAAGGGCATGGCCACCCTGGTGCGGGCCTGGGCGTCCGCCGGGCTGCGCGATCGGGCGAATTTACTGGTCGTCGGCGGCAACCTGGCACACCCCTCGGCCGACGAGCGCGAGCAGCTCGACCTCATGGATGCGGTGGTGCCGGCTGCCGACCGGCACGCGTCCGGCCTGCTGCTCACCGGCCACCAGCCCAACGACGTCGTCGCCCGCTGGGTCGCGGCGGCCCGCACGGGACTGCCGGGGCTCAGCGCGCCCGGCGGGGTCTACGTGTGCGCGAGCCTGAAGGAGGAGTTCGGGCTCGCCCTGCTCGAGGCCATGGGCTCCGGCCTGCTCGTCGTCGCCCCCGACGGCGGCGGCCCCGCCACCTACGTCGAGGACGGCGTGACCGGCTTCCTCACCGCCACGACGGACCCCGAGCGCCTGGCGACGACGATCGGGCGGGCGCTCGACGCCTCGCTGGCCGAGACCGACGACCACCGTGCTGCGCGCTCGCGCCGGACGGTGGAGTCGCGGTTCACCATCCAGCGGATGGCGCAGACGCTCGCCGACGTCTACGCGACCGTGGCCGCCGACGAGGCCGCGAGCCGGTCCGCGGTGGGCGTCCCGGCATGACCCTGCTGATCATCAGCCCGGACTACGCGTCGCACCTGCTCCCCCTGGCCTCGCTGGGCACGGCGTGGCGCGACGCGGGCGAGCGCGTCGTCGTCGCCTCCGGACCGGCCACCGCCGGGATCGTCGCCTCGTACGGGTACGAGCGCACGGAGCTGCAGCTGGGCCGCGGGTCCAACCCGGGGGTGATCCGCGCCGACCAGCAGCCCGACGCCGAGGCCGACTCCCTGCGCGGGTTCTTCGATGCCACCCGCCGCGGCATGGTCCCCACGCTGATGTACCAGGCCCGCGAGCGCCTCGTGGACCTCATGTGGCAGCCGGCGCAGAAGGCCCGGGCCACGCTCGACGTGGTCGACGCCGTCCGGCCCGACGCGATCCTCGTCGACCACCTCGCGTACAGCGCGCGGCTGGGCCTGTCCGCCGGGTCGGTCCCGCACGCCGACGTGGTCCTGGGCCACCCGACCGCGCTGCCGGTGGGCGACGAGGTCTACGGCCGACCGCCGCTGTGGCCGGCCGCGTTCCACCCGGACCCGGCGGAGCTGGACCGGCTCGACGCCCTGTGCCGGCAGGTGGCGGACCGGTTCACGGGTGAGTGGAACGCCGCCGCCCAGCAGCTCACGCCGGGTCTGGCGGCGGTGGACGACGCGTTCGCCCTGCACGGCCCGCTGGTGCTCTACAACTACCCCGCCGAGCTGGAGACGCCAGAGCGTGCCCCCCTGCTGCCGCCCCACCACTACCTGGGTGCGGCCCTGCGCACGGAGCCGGCGGATCCCGAGATCGACGCGTGGCTGTCCGTCGACGAGCCGTTCGTCTACGTGAGCTTCGGCAGCTTCCTGTCCGTCCGCGGTGACGTGCTGGCCCGGGTGGTCGCCGCCCTGCGCGGGCTGGGGGTGCGCGCGGCGGTGGCCAGCGGGTCGACGCCCGTCGCGGACCTGGGCGAGGTGCCGTCCTCCTGGCTGGTCCGCGAGTTCCTGCCGCAGGTGCGCCTGCTCCGGACGGCCGCGGCCACGGTCACGCACGGCGGCAACAACTCGGTCACCGAGTCGGTCGCCACCGCCACTCCCCTGCTGGTCCTGCCGTTCTCCACCGACCAGTTCGCCGGTGCCGCGGCCGTCGAGCGCGCTGGCGTCGGCGAGAGCCTGGACCCCACCACCGCCACGGTCACGCAGCTGCGCGACGCCCTGGCCCGCCTGCTCACGCTGTCCGGTCCCGGTGCCCGGACCCTGACCTCGGCCGCCGCCGCCCTCGCCGCCGACCCGGGTCCCCGGCGGGCGTACCGCGCGCTGGGGGGCTAGCGGGGCACGTCCCGGCGGCGGAAGCCCACGAGCGCCGCGACCACCAGCAGCACCGCGAGCGCGCTCATCCACGCGGCCGCCGCACCGTCCGCCGGCTCGATCGGCAGCCGCCCGATCGCGTGCAGCGGCGAGAGCGAGCGCGCCCAGTCGGGCAGCGACAGGGTCTCCCCGAGCATCTCGACCAGGGCGACGTACCCGATCACCACCCACAGCACGCCGGTGGCCCGCGGGAACAGCCCGACGAGCAGCAGCCCCAGCGCGGCGAGGACCAGGACGGCGGGCAGGTAGTCGACGCTCGCGCGCAGCACCCCGCCGCCCCCGTCGCCGGTCGAGCCCGCGACCACGGCCGCCAGGCCGGCACCTCCGGCGAGCGCGACGACGCACGCCCCGACCAGCGCCAGCGCGCCCTGCCCACCCAGCCACCGCACGCGCGGCACGGCCGACGCCAGCACGGGCTCCAGCCGTCCACCGGTCTCCTCGGCCCGGATCCGACCGATGCTCTGGCCCAGGCAGCCGATCGCCATGAGCAGGAGCAGGACCAGCACGAACGACACGTACCAGTCCGTCGCACCGCCGACGCTGCCACCGCCGAACACGGCCGCGAGCGTGGGGTTGGCGGCGATGACGTCGGCGACGTCGTCGGTGAAGATCCCGAACACCGCACCGACCGCCGCGGCACCGAGCGCCCAGGCCACGACCGACGGGCCGTGGGCGCGGACGGCGACACCGAGCGGGCGCGCCAGCGCCCCCGACGCGCGGTCCGGACCGGGGCGCGAGGGCAGGAGCCCCGACCCGAGGTCCCGGCGCGCGACGAGCACCAGACCGGCCGTGACGAGCACCGCGGCGGCGCCGTACGCCACGAGCAGCGGCCACCAGCGGGCGTCGTCGGCGAACGCCCGCGTCTCCTGCTGCCACGCCAGCGGCGACAGCCAGCGCCACGCGTTGTCCTTGACGTCGCCGACGGCTCGGGTGACGTAGGAGAAGCCGAGCACGAGGATGCCGACGGCGATCACGTCCGACCCGCGGCGCACCAGCTGACCGGTGAACGTCGCGACGCCGGCGAACACGGCACCCAGCCCGACCATCGACAGCGCGTAGAGGCTCGCGTCGTCGACCCCGACCCCCGCTCCCACGAGCGTGGCCGCCATCCCCACCCCGACCACCGCGAGCACGCCGAGCGTCACCAGCAGCGCCGCCACCCACGGCGCGCGGGGGCCGACGGAGCGCGAGCGGAGCAGCTCCAGCAGACCCGACTCCTCCGGGGTGCGGGTGCCGCGGGTGACCAGCAGCAGCCCCAGCAGCGGCACGGCGATCGCGGCGATGAACCCGAACTCGTTGGCGGCCACGCCACCGAGCGTCGTCGCGCCGTACGGCGTGCCGTTGATCGCCGCGAGCGCCGGGTCCGAGCCGATGGTGTCCCCGTACGTCTGCAACAGCTCGGGCGTCGGGTAGGTGGTGTGGATGGCCGAGACCGTGCCGGCGTAGGTGGCGACGAGGGCACCGGCCCAGACCAGCAGGGACACCCACCCGGTGCGCAGCTGCAGCCGCAGGGCCACGCCGAGTCCCCCCGTGCGTGCGTCGGTCATGCCGAGGCCTCCTCGTAGGCGCTGAGGAACAGCTCGTCCAGGCTGGGCGGCCGCACCGTCAGGGAGGCGAGACCGCCGTCGAGCAGCGGGCGCAGGACGTCGTCGAGGGCCGCGGGGTCGATGGTGAACCGGACGTCGCTGCCGTCCCCGGCCGGCTCGACCTCGAGGTCCCGCACGGCGTCCCGGCCG
This sequence comes from uncultured Actinomycetota bacterium, assembly GCA_963837795.1. Classification (GTDB taxonomy): domain Bacteria; phylum Actinomycetota; class Actinomycetes; order Actinomycetales; family Cellulomonadaceae; genus Cellulomonas. The sequence continues at coordinate 62,457 of CAWIOT010000006.1, read as the reverse complement.
GACAGGTCCGGGGCCGGCGTGCTGGTGACGGCGTGCACGGAGGTCCGCGCGACGGTCCGCAGGTCCGCCACGCTGCCGGCGAGCACGGTCCGGCCGCGGCGGACGATGGTGACGGTCCCGCACAGCGACTCGACCTCGCTGAGGATGTGGCTGGACAGCAGCACCGTGGCGCCCTCGGCCGCCCGCTCGCGCACGCACTCCCGGAACACCTCCTCCATGAGCGGGTCCAGGCCGGACGTCGGCTCGTCGAGCACCAGCAGGTCGGCCTGCGCGGCGAACGCGGCCACGAGCGCGACCTTCTGCCGGTTGCCCTTGGAGTAGTCGCGCACCCGCTTGGACGGGTCCAGGTCGAACCGCTCGACCAGCTGCGCGCGACGCGCCTGGTCCACCGGGGCGCCCGCCGACCCGAGCACGTCGATGCACTGGCCGCCCGTGAGCCGGGGCCACAGGTCGACGTCGCCGGGCACGTAGGTGAGGCGCCGGTGCAGCGCGACGGCCCGCCGCCACGGGTCCTGGCCGAACAACCGGACCTGCCCGGCGTCGGCGCGCACCAGCCCGAGCAGGATGCGCAGGGTCGTCGACTTGCCCGCGCCGTTGGGCCCGAGAAAGCCGCGCACCTCCCCGGGCGCCAGCGTCAGGTCCAGGCCGTCGAGCGCCCGCACGCTCCCGAACCGCTTGGCCAGCCCCCGCACCTCGACCACCAGATCACTGCCCACGTCCGCCTCCTCCGCCGCATAGTGGCAGTCACTGCCACATGACAGTCACTGTACGATTCTGCCGACGAGGACTCAAGAGGCGGTGGACATGACTGGGCTCCGCGAGCGCAAGCGGCTGGAGGCGATGACGCGCATCCAGGGCGTCGCGCTCGACCTGTTCGCCCGGCGCGGGTACGACGCCGTCTCCATGACCGAGGTCGCCGCGGCGGCGGACGTGGCGGAGCGAACCGTCTACCGCTACTTCGGCACCAAGGAGATGCTCGTCGCCTACGACGCGCGGGACGCCGTCGCCATCGAGGCCATGACCGACCTGGTGCCCACGCTCGGCCTCCTGGGCGCAGCACGCCGCACGCTCGAGGCTCTCGACGAGCTCACCCTCGAGTCCGTCGGCGACGAGAGGACCATGACCCAGCTGCGCCTGCTGACCGAGGAGCCCGCCCTGTCGGCCGCGTTCGCGCAGGTGGGACGGGGCCTGGGCGACGCGCTGGGTGCCGGCGTCGCCGCCGCTGCCGGGTTGCCGGCCGACGACCTCGGCTCACGCGCCCAGGCGCACGCGCTGGTCGCCGCGCTGACGGTCGCCCTGCAGGACTGGTACGCGCGCGGTGGCACGGGCGACGTCCGCGCCGCGCTGCTCGACGCGGTGGACGCCGTCGGCCGGCTCGCCTGAGCGGTGGCTCAGCCGCCGTAGACCAGCAGCGGCGTCCCGATCGGCGCGCCGAACTGGTCCCAGATCCACGAGATCGCGTCGTTGGACATCCGCACGCACCCGTGCGACGCGGGCCACGGCGGGATCGACGGCGACCCGTGGATGGCCCAGCCGGCCTTGAAGTACTTGGGCCGGTACATCTTGCCCAGCTCCATGGTCGACTCGTGCATCCCGTTGATCTCCCGGACGACGGTGAAGTCGCCGGTCGGCGTGTACGCGGTGTGCGTCCGACCGAGGGCCTCGTACTGCTTGCCGCTGCCGCTGGACGCGTTGATGGTCGCGACGACCTGTCCGTCCTGGACCGCCAGGACCAGCTGCTTGGTCAGGTCGACCTCGATGACGTGCCCCGTGGTCGAGCGAGGCTGGGGCCGGACCCCGGCGTCCAGCGCGCCGCGCGTCGCAGGGCCGACGACCCCGTCCCGGCTCAGGCCCGCGGCCTTCTGCAGCGCCCAGACGGCCTGCTGCGTGTTCGGGCCGAACGTGCCGTCGACCGCCGGCAGGAAGTAGCCGAGCTCCTGCAGCCGCCGCTGGACCTGGGCGACCGGCTCACCCTCGTCGCCGGAGCGGAGCAGCGGGGGCTCCGGCGGCGGCGGAGGCGCGGGCGGCGCCGGGGCGGGCGGCGCGGGTGCGGGCGGCGCGGGCGCGGCGGTGGGCGTCGGGGTGGGCGTCGGCGTCGGTGCGCTCGTCGGGGTCGGGGTCGGGGTGGCCGTCGGTGTGGGCGTGGCCGTCGGGGTCGGCGTGGGTGTGGGCGTCCGGCCGTCGGGTGACGACGTCGCGCTGGGGCTCGTCGTCGGCTCGCCTGCGCCGACGACGTCGACACCGGAGGTGCAACCGGCCAGCAGCAGGGCTGCGGTCACGGCGATGACCCCTGTCGGACCGACCCGTCGTCCCCCTGCTCGCACCCGCTGCACTCCCCGCTCTCGAACCTCCCGCACCGACACCGGCACAGTTGCCCACGCTAAGTGAGGTCGCTGGGAAGGGCCGCATCCAGCGCGGCACCGGCGCGAATCGTGACCAAGCCGTGCCCGAACGGCGACCACGAACGGAAGTTCGCGAGCGTCGGGACTCGGGGGTCACAGCTTCACAACGATGGCGCCGATTTTGACCGAATAGGGCGACCTGCGAATCGGCCGCCTCTACGGGAAGGGGTTTCCTTGTCCCCGACCGACCCGGAATACCGTAGGAACTGGAGTTTCACATGCGCGGAATGCGCCCCGCTGCCCTCACCGGTGCACTCGCAGGACTCGCCGTGATCGCGCTCGCTGGCTGCGCGAACGACACGGCTGCTAGCTCTGACCGCGTCGAGTCGACGCCGATCGCGCAGGGCACTACGCCCGCAGCCCCAGCGACCACACAGGACGCCCCCACCCCGGAGGTCTCGATCAACAACGTCGGCTTCGTGGCTGACGACGTCCTCCCGATGGTCTACGGCATCGTCGACAACCCCACGGATGACATCGCGGTCGTCGAGGTCGCGTTCGCGGCCTACGACGCCGCCGGTGCCGTTCTCGGCACCACCTCCTCCTACGAGCTGGTGCGCTCCGGCGCCTCCACGCAGTCGGCGACCTACATCAGCACACCCGACGGTTCCGTCATCGCGAAGGTGGACGCCCAGGTCTCGGTGAGCCAGTCGCAGCCGGACGAGCACCCGGACAGCACCATGACAGCCGGCAACTTGACCGTCACATCTGACGAGTACACGTCGCAAGTCACCGGCACGGTCGCGTCGACGTACAACCAGTCCGTGACCAACGTCGGTGCAACAGCGATCTGCACAGACGCGTCCGGTGCCGTCGTGGCCGCCGGAACGACGTATCTGGATGGCACCGTCGTCGCAGGAAGCCCAGCCCCCTTCTCGATCAGCCTGACGGCATCTGCGGATCCGGCGGCCTGCGCCGTCACCGCCGGCCCGACGACGCTCTCCGAGGGGAGCTAGCCAGGAGGCTCGCGCACGGCCGATGGACGGCCCGGACCTCACGTCTGGTGCGGGCCGTCTGTCGGTGCTGTGACCGCCTACCGCAGCACCGGCCCCAGCGCGTCGATCAGCGCGTGGCTGTCGGAGTCCTGGCTGATCTCCCACACCATCGCCCCGCGCAGCCGCAGCGCCTTGATGAGCTTGGTGCGCTCCCCGATCGACCGTGGGCTGGAGAACGCGATGACGGTCGGCACGGTCGCGGGGCCGGTGGTCAGGTTCGGGTGCGCGGCGGCGGGGTTGGACAGGTAGGGCTCGCCGGCGAACGGGTTCCAGTGCACGGTGTAGCCGGCGCCGCCCGTGACGCCGGCGGCATCGACGTACCCGCCTTCGTCGACGAGTGCGTGGTACGTGGGCTGCGGCGCGACGTCGACGGTCAGGGAGTTCGCGTCCGTCCCGGTGTTGTCGAACGTCGTGTACAGGCCGTGGTTCGCGGCGCCGGTGCGCAGGTACTGCTGCGCGTAGAACGGCACGCCGACCACGATCTTGCTGGCCGGCACCCCGTGCAGCAGGTAGTAGGCGACCGTGCCGGTGGTGTTCCAGGTCAGGTTCCGGGCGTTCGGGTCACGCGGGTCCGGGGTGAACAGCGTGTTGGGCGACGCCTTGGGTCCGCTGGCCACGTTGAAGTCGTAGGTCATCACGTTGTCCCAGTCGAGGTACCGCGTGATCTCCTTCAGCTCGAAGTAGGCGGTCGAGCTCGTGGCGGCCGGCAGCGCGGCGGTCAGCAGGTAGTGCTGCCCGGTGGTCGCGCCGTAAGCGTCGAGCTGCTTGCGGAACTCGGCGGCCAGCAGCGTGGCGTTGTGCCGGTCGGCGGGCGTGGGGTCGACGTTCCCGCCGGCCACCTGCGTCGGGTACTCCCAGTCGATGTCGATGCCGTCGAAGAGCCCGGCCGCCGCGCCCTGTCCCCCGGCACCCTCGGGCCAACCACCACCCGGCAGGTCGCCCTTGATGAAGGTGTCGATGCACGACGCGACGAACGACTGCCGCAGCTCCGGCGTGGAGGCGAGCGTGGAGAACCACGTGGACTTGGTCCAGCCGCCCAGCGAGATCTCGACCTTGAGGTGCGGGTTGGCCGCCTTGAGCTTGCGCAGCTGGTGGAAGTTGCCGAACAGGTGCTGGTCGGGGTTGCTCGGGTCGTCGGCGACGCCGTCGACGGTGTTGTCGCCGGTCCAGTACACCTGCTGGTAGTCGGCCCACGGGTCCAGCACGTCACAGCTGGCGGTGCCCGTCGCCGGGTCGTAGCCGGGGACGCCGAACGCGTACTGGATGACGTTGAGCTTGGTGGCGGGGATGTCCGCGACGTAGTAGCCGCGGCCGTACACGTCCCAGTCGGCGAAGTACGCCGACACGACCTTGCTCGGGACGTCCGGCGACGGCCGCGGGGAGGCCTGGGCCGGCAGCGGCGCGACGAGCGCGAGGCTCGCGCCGAGCGCGACGGCGGCGGGCACGGACAACCGGCGGGAACGGCGCATCGGGCTCTCCCTCGAGGATGCGGGCGACTGTTTGAATTAGTAAGCAGTCCTACCAAATGGCGGTACCACCACCCTGGCCCCGATGTCCGATTCGCGTCAAGAGTCGTCGGGCCAGGGAGCGATAGCCTCACGGGTCCGGGTCCCGCGCCATGAGGAGCACCGTGCCGTACGTCGTCGACTTCACCGAGGTCTCCACCACCGGGCTCGAGTCCTCCCCCGTGGCCGACGCCCTCGCAGGCCTGCGCGCCAACGAGGCGCGCTACTTCCGCACCAAGTACGACCACGCCTTCACCGTCTCCCCGGCCGACGAGGCCGGCGGGACGGTCGACTGGGTTCACCGGATCCTGCAGGACGAGCGCGGCCTTGTGATCTCGGCCCGCCCGCTCGAGTCGACGACGTTCGTCGTCGACGGCACACGGTTCGCCTACGTGTTCTACGAGTCGGGCCTGTCGATCAACGTGATGTACGGGCTGGCCGAGGGGACCAAGCGAGCGGTCGGCTTCAAGCTCGCGGACGGTATGGACGTCCCCGAGGAGCTGGCGTCGACCTTCAGGTTCGCCCGCCAACGGTCCAAGCTCGCGGGCACCATCCGCGGCTCCTACTTCGTGATCAAGGGCGAGCACCCGCTCCCTGCTGCCTAGGCTCCTGGCGTGGTCAGCGGGGCGAGGCCGTGGAGGAGCGCACGACCAGCTCCGGCCGCGGTGGGGCTTCCGGGCCTGGAGCGTCCACACCGAGGATGCGCAGCAGACGCCGCAGCGCGGTGCGTCCCGCCGCGGCGAAGTCCAGGTGGACCGTGGTCAGGGGCGGGGCGTAGTAGGGCGCTTCCGGTACGTCGTCGAACCCGACGACGCTGATGTCGTCGGGAACACGGAGCCCCGCTTCGGCGAACGCCTTGTACGCGCCCAGGCACATCGCGTCGTTGGAGATCAGCACCGCCGTGACGCCGGGGCGGCGTGCGAGCTCGGCGCCGGCACGGTAGCCGGAGGCGACCGACCAGTCCGGGGACGGCTCGGGCTCGGGTGCGGGGCGCCCGGCGAGGCCCAGCTCCCGTCGCCACCCCGCCTCTCGCGCCTCGGTGGCCATCCAGCCGTCGGGTCCGCGAATCAGGTGCACGGTCTCGTGGCCGAGGTCGAGCAGGTGCCGGGTGGCGGCCCGGGCGGCGTCCACCTCGTCGAGGGCGACGGCGCGATCGGCTCCCGTCGCCCCCTGCTCGAAGGACACGACAGGCATGGGCAGGTCCAGCCCCGCCAGGGCGCGGGGGGCGTCGACCATCGGCGCGAGCAGCACCACACCGTCGACCGCGTCGTTCTGCAGATGGGTCAGGGCCGTGCGCAACGACGCGATGCTCACGTCGTCCAACGAGACCAGGTTCGTGGAGTACCCGAAGGAGCGCGCCTCCTCCGAGACGCCCAGCAGCGCCATGGACGGGCTGGTCACCGAGAGGGCGTACGTCACGACACCCAGGTGCATGGTCCGGTTGGTGACCAGGGCTCGCGCCACCGTGTTGGGTCGGTAGCGCAGCTGGGCCATCGCCTGCTGGACGCGCTCGCGCAGCTCGGGCTTGACGTGCGGGTACCCGTTGACGACGCGGGAGACGGTCACCACCGAGACGCCCGCCAGGCGGGCGACGTCGGCCATCCGGGCCGGTCGGCCCGCCTCGTCCACCACGTGCACTCCCCCGCTGGGCACTCACTCCGCGCGCGGAGCGCGCACGGGCAGCAGGAGCCTAGCGAGCACCCGCCTCCGGGGGCGCCAGGAGTCGGACGGAGTAGGTCGGCGTCGGGACAGCGGCCCCGGTGCACCCGAGCCGGTGCACCGGGGCCGCGATCAGCGCCGGCCGTACCTCAGGACGACGGGGTGCCGCTCGTAGGGCCAGGTCGCCTCGGGCAGCATGTACGCGATGTTCGTGTAGGTGCCGTCCGTCGTGCTCTTCAGGTCCGGCGGCCCGTCGAAGCCGATGACGCCCCACCCGATGTGCCCGGCGTTCCCGCCGTAGACCGGGTCCGCGTAGAAGCCCTGCCGGGTGTTCAGGACGAGGAGCGGGAAGAACTCGAGGAAGTCCTCGTTCACGGGCTGGTTGCCCGCGGGAGCCCCCCCGTCCCCGGAGTCGTCGCCCGGCACGCGGTACGGCTCGGGCTTGGCGGCCCCGGAGAGCCGCTCGAGCACGCGGTCCTGCTCCTGCTCGTCGAGGTCCACGAAGTCCACGTCGCGCGCCTCCTGCGCGAGCCGGTCCAGCTCGGTCACCCCCTGCCGGTACAGCTCACCGCGCTGCTCGATCCGCTCCGCCCAGGCGTCGCGGTCCTTGCCGGTGAGCTCGAGGAAGCCGGAGCCGTCGGCGGACGCGAAGACGAACTGCGTCCCCACGAGCATCCGGTCGATGAAGCGCACCGCCTTGGCCTCCCGCGCACCCGGGTGGTGGTCGGTGGGGATGATGCGCGCGGTCGCCGCCTCGACCGTCGCCCACTCGTGCGGGGTGAAGAACATGGGTTCGTCGTCGTCGGTCGCGGAGATCCGCGCCGTGACCCATTCGGCCTGTCCCATCGTCGTCGTCCTTCCTCGCGGCAGGTCAGTGCCAGCCGTGGCGGTCGTGGGTGAGCATGTGGTCCACGCAGCGCCAGGTGTTCGCCATGATCGTCAGCGCCGGGTTGATGCCGGTCGACGTGGCGAAGTTGCTGGCGTCGAAGACGTAGAGGTTGGGCACGTCGTGCGCGCGGCACCACCGGTCGACCACCGACGTGGCGGGGTCGTCGCCCATCCGCGCGGTCCCGAGCTCGTGCGACGTGTTGCCGGTGATCCGCTCCATGTTGACGGGGATCACCTTGCTGGCGCCGGCGGCCTCGAGGATCTCGCCGTTCTTGGCCACCTGCCAGCGCTCCTGCGCGTAGTCGTTGGCGTGCGGGGTGTGGGTGATCCGCGCGACGGGCAGGCCCCAGGCGTCCACGACGTCGGGGTCGAGGTCCACCCGGTTGCTCTCCACGGGGAGGTCGTGCAGCAGGACGCCGATCTTCATCGAGTGGTTGAAGAACTCGCGGTCCGCGTCCTTGGCGGCCTGGCCCCACGTCGGCTTGCCGGGGAACGTCCAGTTCACGGGGTGGCCGATCATCGAGGGGAAGATCAGCGACCCGAGGACGTGCCCCCGGGACTCGTCGGTCTCGTAGAAGTCGAACGAGCAGAGGTTCATGTAGTGCCCGGCCCAGCCGTACAGCGGGTCGTGGAGCTCGCGGTCGAACAGTCCGACGGAGAACGAGTACTGGTGGAAGGTGGCGTTCTTGCCCACCATCCCGCTGGAGTTCGCCAGCCCGTCGGGGAACTGCGCGCTGGTCGAGAGCAGCAGGAGCCGCGGCGTCTCGATCCCGCCCCCCGCGACGATCACGGCCTTCGCCTCCTGGACCACCTCGTCACCGTCCGCGTCCTCGTACAGCACGCCCGTCGCGCGGCCGTCCTTGCCGACGAGGATCTCCCGGACGTAGCAGTCGGGGCGCAGGTCGTACAGACCCGTCGCCAGGGCGTCCGGGACGAACGAGATCAGCGTCGAGCTCTTGCCGGTCCCCGGGTCGGGGTACTGCTGCCAGAAGCCGTTCTCGCTGAAGGGCTCCCGCCCGCGGTACGGCTCGGTGACCATGCCCTGGGGCATGGGGAACGTGCTGTGGCCCATCTTCTCCATCGCCGTGGCGAAGACCCGGCCGATGTGGCTGAGCGTGGACGGCTTGGTCGGGTAGCCACGGCTGCGACGACCCTCCCAGCGGTTGGCCCCCGCCAGCCCGGACGTGCCGAACTCCCACTCGACGCGCGTGTAGTACGGCTCCAGCTCGTCGTACGTGATGGGCCAGTCGACCAGGCTCGCACCGTCGATGTCGCCCAGCAGGGAGCGCATCCGGAAGTCGTTCACCGTCATCCGCGGCACCATGCCGCCCCAGTGCGTCGTCCCCCCACCGACCACCTGCGGGGTCGCCGAGAAGTTGGTGACGACGGCCTTCTCGGAGTCGTTGCGACGGAACGTCCGCGGCTTGAGCTTCGGGTCCTGCCAGATGTAGTTGCGGTTGAGGATCTTCAGCTCGTCCCCCGAGGCGTGCTCGGGCTTGAGCCACGGCCCACGCTCCAGGCCGACGACACGGACGCCGGCCTCCGTGAGCACCTTGGCGGCGGTCGCGCCGCCGGCACCCGCACCGATGACGACGACGTCGACCGGCTCGGGGTTCTTCTTGGGACGCATGGTTCTCACACCTCTCGCGATGACGTGCTGACAGCCTGGAATCCGTGACGGCCGACCGCGGCGAGCGGCTCGAGCGCCGCCCACAGCTCCTCGGGGACGGACACGTCGAGCAGACGTCGGGTCTGCTCGATGCGGTCGGGCGTGGACATCCCGACCACGGTCGACGCGACGCGGGGGTCGCGCGTCGAGAACTGCAGCGCCGCCGCGGCGAGCGGCACGTGGTGCTGCGCACACAGGGACTCCATCGTCCTGACCCTGGCAAGCACGTCCGGACCCGCCGGCGCGTAGCAGTACGTCGGCACGGCGTCCGGCCCCCGCACCAGCATCCCTCCTCCGAACGGTGCGGCGTTGACGAACCCCACCCCGGCCCGCTCGCACTCCTCGATGAGGGTCACGGCGGAGGAGTCGACGAGCGTGTACCGGTTGTGGCTGAGCACCACCTGGAAGGCTCCGGTCCGCAGGTAGGCGATCTCGAGGCCGATCGGTCCTCCCGCGACGCCCAGGTGCGTGATCACGCCCTCGCGCTGCAGGTCCAGCAGCGCGTCGACGGCGCCGTCGGGCCCGGTCGCCTCCTCGAAGGTGATCTTCTCGGGGTCGTGCAGGTAGACGAGCGGCAGCACGTCGAGCCCGAGCCGCTCACGGCTCTCCTCGACCGAACGCCGCACCCGCGCGCCGGAGAAGTCGCTCGTGCCGGGCACCGGGTCGACCTTCGTCGCGATCAGCGCGCCGGGCGGTGTGCCGCCCAGCTCACGCAGCGCCGCACCGATGCGGCGCTCGCTGTCGCCCCCGTTGCCGTACTCGTTCGACGTGTCGATGAACGTGTTCCCGCTGGTCAGGGCCTGGACGATCGTGTCGATCGCGGTCCGCTCGTCCACCTCGTACCCGTACTGCGCGGGAAAGCTGCCCAGCGCGCTGGTGCCGACGCACACCGTCGGCACGCGCACACCCGTCGATCCCAGGTCGCGCATCTCCATGTCATCACCTCGTGTCGTTGTCGTTCGTGGTCGGTCGTGGGCGTCCGGTGCTGCCGCGGACGATGAGCTCCGGTGGCACGTGCACGGCCGGCTCTCCGGTGCCGCCGTGCAGCAGGGCGAGGATCTTGGCGACGGCCACGCGGCCCAGGTCCGCGAAGTCGATGCCGATGGTGGTCAGGGGCGGGGAGAAGAAGGCCGACTCGGGGAAGTCGTCGAAACCGACCACCGACACGTCCTCCGGCACCCGCAGCCCGCGCTCGGTCAGACCGCTGATGAGCCCGAGCGCGGTCTGGTCGTTGGCGACGAACACCGCCGTCATCGGCTCTCCGCGCTGCGTGCGCGCCGCGACCTCCGCGGCTGCGCGGTAGCCCGACGCCGCGTCCCACGACGTCTCGACGGGCGCGGGTGCGGCACGGCCGGCGGCCGACAGGGCGTCTCGCCACCCCTGCAACCGGGCGCCCGTGGCGAGCCACCCGGGTGGGCCGCACAGGTGCAGCACCGTGTGGTGCCCCAGGTCGAGCAGGTGCTGCGTCGCCATCCGTGCGCCCCGCACCTCGTCCCCCGCGAAGCTGTCCGCCCGCGGCTCTCCGCCGGGTTCGAAGACGACGAGCGGGACGTCGGTGTGCTGGCCCGCGACGGCGTGCACCGCCGCCTCGACCGGGGCGAGCAGGACGATGCCGTCGACGTAGTCGTTCACCAGGTGGTCGAGTGCGGCCTTCAGGGCGGGCCGGTCGATGTCCGCGAGCCCGACGAGGTTGGTGGTGTAGCCCGCGCTGCGCGCCGCCTCCGCGATGCCGGTGAGGGCGACCGACGGTCCGTGCTGCGCGAGACCGTAGGTCACCACCCCGAGGCTCATGGTGCGGTTGGTGACCAGCGACCGTGCGGCCGGGTTGCGCCGGTAGCGCAGCTGCGTGATCGCGTGCTGGACCCGCTCTCTGACCTGCGGCGTCACGTTCGGGTGGTCGTTGATGACGCGCGAGACGGTCTGCTGCGAGACGCCCGCCAGCCGGGCGACGTCGGACATCCGGGCTCCGCGGGCGGCCGCGGTGCTCGCCTGGTTGTCGTGGTGGGTGGGGGGCACGGGGCTCACCTCGCTCTCGGGGGGTTCGTGGGCCTGCCGAGAAGCTCGGGCGGCCCCGCCGGCCGCGGGTGGCGTGCCCGCGGCCGGCAGGAGTCAGGACGCGCTGTCGGCGGCCGGCTCGCGCAGGCCGGGCGGCGGCGTGAGCGGTGCCCCCTGGTACCCCTCGGGCGGCGTGAGCACACCGCGCTCGATGAGCCGCTCGATGTTCGCCGCGCGGGTGCGCTCCTCGCGCTGCAGCCACCCTTCGCCCGGAGCCGCGTCGAGGTACTGGTTCTTCGGGTAGATGGGCTGGTCGTAGATCGCGCGGTACTGCTCGGTACGCAGGTCCTTGAACTGGTTGTACAGACCGTTCGCGATCCGTGCGCGACGCAGCGCCTCGATGTCGAGGGTCGTCGTCACGAACGAGTCACCCGTCGTCCACCCCTGCTGCCGCGTGAGGATCTGACCCCGCGGCCCGACGATCATGGAGTTGCCGCCGAAGAGGTCCTGCACGCCACCGTCGTCCCGGTACTCGGGGCCCAGGTTGGGCGCCACGACGTACGCCGAGTTGAACATCGCGTGGGCGCGGTTCTGCAGCTCCCACATCCCGTTCTGCACGGCCGGCTCGATCAGGGTCGGCCGGATGATGATCTCCGCGCCGTTCATCGCGAGGCCGCGCGCGATCTCCGGGTACACACCCTCGTGGCAGATCGCGATGCCGATGTTCCCGATCTCGGTGCGGGCGACCGGGAAGATCGCGTCCATGACGTTCCCGTTCGCCTTCTTCTCGACGAACTCGTCCCACACGTCGTGCGGGTTCATGTTGCCGAGCATCCCGCCCTCGTAGGCGTCGCTCGTCGCCTTGTACCGCTTGTACACGACCTCGCCGGACGGGTCGATGATGAACGCGACGTTGAAGTAGCGGTCCGGGAAGTCGGGGTCCGCGACCATGTACAGCTCGGCCGCGATGAAGGTGTTGAGCTCGACCGCCTTCTTGGCCAGCTCGTCCGTCTCGGGTCCCGGGATCGTCACGGCGAAGTGCTTCTCGCGTCCCCGGTTGCCGGGCGTGTTGGCGATCATGCCCTGGATGGCCATCTCGGGGATGACCACCAGGCGGACCGGGGCACCCTCCCAGGTCCCGACCATGACAGCGGTGTCGATGAACTCGTTGATGCGCCGGACGTTGCGCACCGCGTCGCCGGGCTCCTTGACGGTGAAGGTGCGCGGGGAGACCGCGACGACGGCGTAGGGGTCGACCATGAGCATTTCTCCTTGTGTGCGTCGTGCTGGGATCAGAACTGACGGTTGGGGTCGTAGAACTCGGAGGCGTTGGCAGGTGTCGCCAGGAAGCTGTCGATCCAGAACTCGCCACCGGGGCACACGTCGTCCTGGCTCTCGCCGTGGACGGCGGCGACGGCCTTCTCGACGGCGGTCTGCCCCTGCTTGTACGGCTCGTTGGACGCGTCGGCCTGGACCGGGCCGTCCGGGTCGTCGATCAGCTCCTTGACCACGGCCATCTGGCCGTCGTAGGAGCCGATGACCACCTGGTCGAGGATCCCGGCGTCCTGCAGCCCCTGCTTGATGCCCGGGAGCATGACGTCGGACAGGCTCAGGACCACGTCGAGGTCCGGGTTGGCGGTCGCGATGTCGCGCACCGGCTGCAGCGCCCGGTCGGGCAACCACTCGCCGTAGCGGATCGGCAGCCACTGCACGTCGCCGCTGTAGGTCTCGAACCCCTCGGTCACGCCCGCGTTGCGCAGGTCGGTGATCGTCTCGCCCGAGTACCCGCCGATGACGACGGCCTTGACCGGTTCTCCGTCGTGCTTCTCGTCGGCGACCTTGGCGATCACCTCGCCCATGGCCTTCGCCACCGCCGGCTGGTCCTCCGCGACGTAGCAGAACTGCTGCGCGGCCAGGTCGTCCGACAGGCTCGAGTTCACGACGACGAGCGGGACGCCGGCCTGCGAGACCGAGGTGACCGCGGGGGCGACGCCCGTCGGGTCCTGCGGGTTGAGGATGACGGCGTCGGCGCCGCGGGTGAGAAGGGTCTGGACGTCCGAGTTCTGCTTGACGGTGTCGCCACCCGCGTCCGTGACGATGATCTCGGCGCCCAGCTCGTCGGCCTTGTCCTTGGCGCCCTGCAGGAGGGTCGCCCACCAGTCGGACCCGGCGAGGCGCCGCTGCGAGAAGCCGATGACGATCGGGTCGCCGCCGTTGGCGCTCTGCTCGCCACCGGTGGACGAGCCGCCGGCGTCGGCTGCGGAGCTGCAGGCGGTGGCGGTCATCGCCAGGGCGACAGCGGCAACCACGAGCCGCGCCTTTGCGTGCTTGTGCATGGTCGTTCCTTTCGAACGGGTGGTGCTCGGGAGGTCAGGCACGTCGGGGGAAGCGCCTCGGTGGTTCCGGGGTCGGACCGGCCGCGCAGCGGCCCGCGGTCCGGCCGGACGGCTCAGCGCGGGTCCTGGCCCGGGTCCGTCGGCTCCGCCGCGGGCGGCGGGACGGTGGTGGACGGCGCTCGCGGTGGCACGGTGGTCGCCGCGTCGTCGGGACGGGTCCGCATGCCGGAGCCGCCGAGGCCGGTGCGCTCGCCGCCGGGCGGGCGTCGCACGAGTCCACGCATCCCGTGGCGGAGGCGCTGGATGCCGCCGCCGGAGGTGAGGAACACCGCCAGCAGGATGACCAGGCCACGGATGACCAGCTGCGGCTCCGACTGGATGCCGGCCAGGTTCATGATGTTGCCGATCATCCCGATGATCAGTGCGCCCAGGACGGTGCTGATCGGGTCACCGGTGCCACCGAAGAGCGACGTGCCACCGACGACCGTGGCCGCGATCGAGTCGAGCTCGTAGCCCTGGCCCACCAGCGACGAGCCCTGCGAGAGGCGGCCGGCGAGCATGAGCCCGGCCAGGCCGGCCAGCGCACCGGAGGTGACGTAGGCCATGACGGTGTCGCGGTTCACCGGCAGCCCGGACAGCCGCGCGGCCTCGGGGTTGCCGCCGAGCGCGTACAGCCGTCGGCCCAGCGGGCTGAACTTCATCGCGAAGGCGGCGACGAGCGTGACCACCAACGCGATCAGGACGACGTTCGGGATGTTGCCGGTGCGCCCGCCGAAGAGCTGGAGGAACTGCTGGTTGCTGATGACGATCAGCGTCCCGACCTGCACGATGAAGGCGACGCCGCGGGCGATCGACATCATCGCGAGCGTCGCGACGAACGGGGTGATGCGCCCGTAGACGACGAGGCACCCGTTGACCAGCCCCGCGATCGCGCAGGACAGCAGCGAGACGACCACGGTGACGACGACGCTCTGGCCCTGCCGCAGCAGCACCGCGGCGATCACCGTCGAGAGGGCGGCGATCGAGCCGACCGACAGGTCGATGCCGCGCGTGACGACGACCGTGAACTGCGCCACGCCCAGGACCGCCACGACGGATGCGGCGACGAGGATGTTCTCGAGGTTGCGCATGGTGAGGAAGTACGGCGAGGTCATCGCGCCGATGACACCCACGACGACGAACACGCCGACGAGGTAGGCCTGCGGGCCGAGTCGCACGCGCGGGCGCGGGCGCCGTGGGGACCGGTCTGCCGACGTCGGTGCGTCGGTGGACGAGGAGAGGGTTGTGGACATCGTCGTCTCCGGGTGGGTTGCGGGCTGGGGGTCGGGCTCAGCGCAGGTGCGCCAGGAACCCGTCGTGGTCGGACTGGATCTGTGCGTGGTCGAGCTCGGCCACCACGCGACCGGCCGACAGGACGAGGACTCGGTCGCACAGCGCGGCCTCGGACACCTCGGACGTGACCATCACGGCCGCACCTCCGTCGCGCAGGTGGCGGCGGATGAGCCGGTAGATCTCCTCCTTGGCGGCGACGTCGACGCCGCGCGTGGGCTCCGCGAGGATCAGCACCTTGCTGTTGCGCGTGAGCCACCGGGCCAGCAGGACCTTCTGCTGGTTGCCACCGCTCATGGTGCGGACGCTCTGGTGCACCGAGCTGCACTTGATCGAGAGCTCGTCGACGTAGGTCCG
This sequence comes from uncultured Actinomycetota bacterium, assembly GCA_963837795.1. Taxonomy (GTDB): domain Bacteria; phylum Actinomycetota; class Actinomycetes; order Actinomycetales; family Cellulomonadaceae; genus Cellulomonas. Next base: position 47,322 of record CAWIOT010000006.1, on the reverse strand, counting down.
CGCGTGCGCCGCCTCCGCTCGGGCTCGCAGCACGTTGAATCGCGCGAACCGTCCGATCGACGCCAGGGTGATGTTCTTCATCGCGCTCATGTCGAGCACGAGCCCCTGGGTCTTGCGGTCCTCGGGGATCAGGCCGATGCCGTGGGCGATCGCCTTGCGCGGCCGGTTGGGCGGCACCGTGCGACCGGCCATCCGGGTGCGGCCGGCCTCGACCGTCCGCGTGCCGAAGATGCACTCGGCGAGCTCGTTCTGCCCGGCGCCCAGCAGGCCCGTGACCCCGACGACCTCACCGCGCCGGACCGTGAAGGAGCACGGCGCGAGGCGAGCCCCGTCCGTGAGCCCCTCGACCTCGAGCACCACGTCGTCCTGGGCGACTCCGCCGAGCTGGCCGTCGGCGCCTTCCGCGGCGGCGGCGGCGAGCGAGTTCTCGTAGCGGTCACCCACCATGGCGCGGACGATCTCGTGATGCGGCGGCACCTCGTCGAAGCGGGCGACGCGCTGTCCGTCACGGAGCACCTCGACGCTGTCGCACACGGCGGAGACCTCGTCGAGCCGGTGGGAGATGAAGATGAGGCCCACGCCGTCCCGTGCCAGGTCACGCATGACGGTGAGCAACCCTGCGACGTCGCGCGGCGGGAGCGTCGTGGTCGGTTCGTCGAGCAGCAGGATCGCCGGCTCGCTCTTGAGCGCCTTGGCGATCTCGACCAGCTGCTGCTCGGCCATGGAGAGGCTGGCGACCGTGGCGTGCACGTCGATGTCCGCGCCGAGCCGTCGCAGGAGCGCGGTGGCGGTCGCCTCGAGACCTCGCCGACGGACCAGGAGCCCGCCGGACCGGAACTCGTCGAGGAAGATGTTGTCGAGCACCGACATCTGCGGCACCAGGCTCATCTCCTGGTAGATCGTGCAGATCCCTGCCGCGCGGGCGGCGTGCGGACTGGCGAACCGTCGCGCCTGACCGCCGACGACGATCGCGCCGGCGCTCGGCTGCTCGGCACCCGACAGGATCTTGACCAGGGTCGACTTGCCCGCCCCGTTCGCGCCGCAGAGCCCGACGATCTCGCCCGCACCGACCTCCAGGTCGACGCCGCGCAGCGCCTGGACGCCCGGGTAGGACTTCACGACACCGCTCACGCGGAGCGCCACTGGTGCCTGCCGTCGAGCCACGTGATGCCTCCTCTGAAGAGCTTCATCGCTCGTCTCGCTACGTCTTGGTAGCGCTAACAACGTAGATCGGACTCGTCGTGGAAGACAAGATCCGATGGCAACCCGAGTTCGTCGCACAGCCGCGGCGGACACATCGTCGCTGCTCACGGCGCAGTTCTGTGTGCCGACGGGTGTCCACACACTGAGACGACGCGCGCGCACCGGACGACCGTTGCCCGAGCCAATTGCGAGCGTTATCAATCTGTCGGACGGTTCCGCGAACTTCGCAAGGGTGGTTCGTCCCGGGCGCTGGAGGCAGGCCGAGGACGCGCACGAGACGGCGGACGACGTCCCCTTAGGCTCCAGGCATGGCCACCGTCCTCCTCGTCCGCCACGGGCGCTCCACCGCGAACGTCGCCGGCATCCTGACCGGCCGGTCCGCCGGCGTCGACCTCGACGCGGTGGGCCGTGACCAGGCCGAGCGCACCGCGCAGCGCATCGCCCCGGTGCCCCTGGTCGCCGTCGTGTCCAGCCCGCTCGCGCGCTGCCGGCAGACCGCGCAGGTCATCGCCCGGCACCAGGGCGAGCCGCTCCCGGTGCGGGTCGAGCCCGGGATCGTCGAGTGCGACTACGGACAGTGGCAGGGGCGGACCCTCAAGGAGCTCGCGACCGAGCCGCTGTGGTCCGTGGTCCAGACGCAGCCGTCCGCGGCGGTGTTCCCCGGCGGGGAGTCGCTGGCGGCCATGCAGGCCCGGTCGGTCGCGGCGGTGCGGCGCCTCGACGCGGAGGTGGAGGCCGAGCACGGCCCGGGCGCGGTGTGGGTGGCGGTGTCGCACGGCGACATCCTCAAGTCGGTGCTGGCCGACGCCCTGGGCATGCACCTGGACCACTTCCAGCGCCTGGGCGTCAACCCCGCGTCGGTCTCGATCGTCCGGTACGGCGCGCAGCGGCCCGAGGTGGTGGCCACCAACACCGAGTCCGGCGACCTGTCCTGGCTCCGGGCGGCCGCGCCGGTCGGGGACGCCCCGGTCGGGGGTGGCGCGGGGCACGCTGCGCACGGCGGGTCCCGCTCTTAAGGTGGGCGACATGCCGGCTCTTGTCCACCAGTTCGACTGGCCCGACCGTGTCGTCGTCGGCACCGTCGGGCGCCCCGGGTCCCGCACGTTCTACCTCCAGGTCCGCGACGGCGCCCGCCGCGCGAGCGTCCGGCTCGAGAAGGAGCAGTCCGCAGTGCTCGCGGAGAAGCTCGACGAGATCCTGGACGCCCTCATGGCCGACGAGGGGAACCGGTTCAGCGTCCCCGCCACCACCCCGGCGGAGCTCGTCGACAACGACCCCCTGGACCAGCCGGTGGAGGAGGACTTCCGCACCGGCACCATGCGTCTGGGGTGGGACCCGTCCACCGCGCAGGTCGTCGTCGAGGCGTTCCCGCTCGACGAGAGCGCGGCCCGCGACGACGACGCCGACGACGACACCGAGCCGGAGCCCACCGAGGTGCTCGTGGTCCGGATGCCGGTGGGTACCGCCCGCGCCTTCGTGCAGCGCACCCGTCAGGTGGTCCGCTCGGGCCGGCCGCTGTGCCCGCTGTGCGGCGAGCCCATGGACGACGACGGCCACGTCTGCTCGCCTGAGGAGTCGTGACCACCGGCGAGCTCGACCTCCTCGCCGGGGAGCTCGAGATCGTCGGACGCATCACGGTCGCGTCGAACGCCACGTTCCTGGCGACGATCGACGGCACGCAGGTGGTCTACAAGCCCGTCGCGGGCGAGCAGCCGCTGTGGGACTTCCCGGACGGGACGCTCGCGCGCCGCGAGTCCGCCGCCTACCTGGTCTCGGAGGCGTTCGGCTGGGACGTGGTGCCGCAGACCCTGCTGCGCGACGGCCCGCTCGGTCCGGGCATGGTGCAGCGGTGGCAGGAGCCGGACCCGGAGCAGGACCCCGTGGACGTCGTGCCCGCCGAGGCCGTGCCGCCGCGGGGGTGGCGGGCCGTGTTCGAGGGCATCGACGACGAGGACCGCGTGGTCGCCCTCATCCACGAGGACTCCCCCGCGCTGCGCCGGATGGCGGTGTTCGACGTCGTGGTGAACAACGCCGACCGCAAGGGCGGCCACATCCTGCCGACGAGCACCGGGCACCGCTACGGCGTCGACCACGGGGTCAGCTTCCACGTGGAGCACAAGCTCCGGACGGTCCTGTGGGGCTGGCAGGGCGACGCGCTGGACGCCGACGAGCTCGCCGGCGTGGACCGCGTGCGCGCGGCCCTGGACGGCGAGCTCGGTCAGCGGCTGTCCGAGCTGCTCAGCGCCGCGGAGCTCGCGGCGCTGGCCACGCGGTGCGAGCGGCTGCTGCGCCGCGCCACGTTCCCCGGGCCACGCGGCGGGATGCCCGCGTTCCCCTGGCCGTTCTTCTGAGCGCCCTCGCGGGGACCCGGCACGCCGGGTCCCCGCGAGTCGACGCGAGCCCTGGGGGCTACGCGCTCTGCAGCAGCTCGGCAGCCAGGTCCATCTGCGTCGACAGGTCGACGCTGTCCGCCGCGGCCGTCGACAGCTCGACGGTGCCCGAGGTGCGGGGGCGGCCCAGCGCCCGGTACTCCCAGCCCGCAGCGCGGTAGGCGTCGGCGTCCAGAGCGTGCCGACCGTCGACCACCTTCCGCTGCGCCACGATCCAGCCCATCATCTCCGGGTCGGCGTCGCGGAACTGCGCCCACTCGGTGAGCAGGACCACCACGTCCGCACCCTGCAGCGCCTCGGGCAGCGACGCGGCGTAGGACAGGTCCGGGTACGCCTTGCGCGCGTTGTCCATCGCCTCCGGGTCGTACATCGAGACGATGGCGCCCTCCTCGTGCAGCATGCGGGCCACGTCGAGCCCGGGGGCGTCGCGGATGTCGTCGGAGTTGGGCTTGAACGCGGCTCCGAGCGCGGCCACTCGCACCCCGGCCAGGGATCCGCCCACGGCGTCCCGGACCAGGTCGACCGTGCGGCGCCGGCGGCGGACGTTGATCGCGTCGACCTGGTGCAGGAACGAGACGGCCTGACCCACACCGAGCTCCTCCGCGCGCGCCGCGAACGCACGGATGTCCTTGGGCAGGCAGCCGCCACCGAAGCCGAGACCCGGCTTGAGGAAGCGTCCGCCGATCCGCTCGTCGTAGGACAGCGCGCGCGAGAGCAGGTTGACGTCCGCCCCCGTGGCCTCGCACACCTCCGCCATGGCGTTGATGTAGGAGATCTTGGTGGCCAGGAACGAGTTGGCCGCGACCTTGACCAGCTCGGCCGTGGCCAGGTCGGTCTCCACCAGGGGCGTGCCGCGCTCGAGCACCGGGCCGAAGGCGGCCTTGAGCTGCTCGCTGGCCCAGCGGGACTCGGTGCCGAACACCAGGCGGTCGGGCTGCAGCGTGTCGGCGACGGCGTAGCCCTCGCGCAGGAACTCGGGGTTCCACGCGAGCTCGATGGCCGAGCCGGCCGGGGCGACCTCGTGCAGCTTGTCGCGCAGGTTGGCCGCGGTCCCGATCGGGACGGTGGACTTGCCGACGACCAGCGCCTTGCGCTTCAGGTGCCGGCCCAGGGTCTCGACCGCGGCGTGGACGTAGGAGACGTCTGCGGACGCCGAGTCCTTCTTCTGCGGGGTCCCCACGCAGACGAAGTGCACGTCGCCGAACTCCGCGGCCTCGGCGAAGTCGTCGGTGAAGCGGAGCCGGCCGGTGGCCAGGGTGTTGCGCAGCAGCTCGGCGAGACCGGGCTCGAAGAACGGCACCTCACCGGCCGCGAGCTTGGCGATCTTGGCCGGGTCGACGTCGACGCCGAGCACCTCGAAGCCGACGGCCGCCATGCAGACGGCGTGCGTGGCGCCCAGGTAGCCGGTGCCGATGACGGTGAGGCGGGGACGCGCGACGATCGGCTCCTGCGTCGCGTGACCGGGCAGGTGCTGGCGGGTGTGCGAGTGGGACACGGTGTGCTCCTCGGGTGTGCGTACTTCACGGGCCTGGCCGGCGCAGGGGTCGACTCAGACAGGGATGTCGTCCAGGACGAAGGTGGTGGTGGTGCCGAGCGGGGCGGTGCCCGCCTAGGTCAGCTGCACGTCTTGTTGGTCAGCTCGCCGGTGCCGCCGAGCAGGGTGTTGTTGCAGGAGGCCCGGTTCTCGTTGACGGGCTTGAGGGCGATGAGGACGCCGTCGGCGTCGGTCAGGGAGCCCGAGTTGCCGGTGAACACGTTGCGCGTCCCCCAGCCGTCGGACACGTCGTGCGTCTGGAAGCCGTCGAGCGGGCTGTGACGGCCGACGTTGTCCGACACCGTCCAGTCGTTGCCCTTGACGTCGACCCAGGAGTCGGCGTCGGAGATGCCCGACCCGTCCAGCTGGTTGCCGGACAGCACCCCGTCGGAGGTGCCCTCCTTGATGTCGACCGCCTCGCTGGACGTCGCGTAGATGGCGTTGCCGAGCACCTGGTTGCGGTCGCTGAGGTCGGGCTCGCAGTCGGTGATATCGCACCAGTTGCTGTGCGCGGACCCGACGTACACGCCCTCGCCGAACTTGGCCTTGCGGGACCCGGTGTCGCTGATCGTGTTGCCGACCACGACGTTGTCGGTGCTGTGCTTGCGCAGGTGGACGGCCTCGTCGCCGGTGCCGTAGACCGTCAGGCCACTGATCGTGCTGCCCACGGTGCCGTCGGCGACGAGGCCCTTCTGCCCGTTGCGGACGGTGAAGCCGTGCAGCACCCAGTGCTGGGCCCCGTCGAGGTGGAGGACGTACCCCTTCTTCTGCCCGCCGCCGTCGAGCACGGCGTCGGTCGGCCCGCACAGTCGTGCGGGCGCGGTGGCGGTGCCGGACGCGGTCGCCACGAAGTTGCCGACGTAGGTCCCCGCTGCGAGGCCGATGACCGTGCCGGGGCCCGCCGCGTCGAGCGCCTCCTGGAGCTCGTCCGCCGTGCGGACGCGGACGGTCGGCGTCGGGCACACCGACGGGTCGGGGGTCGGCCGGGTCATCCAGGCGGGGAACGCCGACTGCTCGGCGGACGTCGCCGGCTCGTCGTCGTCCTTGCCCTTGTCGTCGTCCTTGTCCTTGTCCTTGTCGCCGGACAGGTCGTCCTCGGACAGGGTGGGGACGCCGTCCGACGCGTCGGGCGTCGGGACCGCGCCTCGGTGGAGGAGGAGGTCGGGCTGGCGCTCCGCCCGGGCTCGTCTCCCCCGCCGCACGCGCTGAGCAGCAGCGCGACGGCGAGCACGCCGACCGCACCGGCGGACGTCGTGCGGTGCCGGCTCACTGGTGCGTCCCGACCGAGCCGTCGGCGCCGTGCGGCACCGGTCCGCGCTCGGGGACCGGTCCGACGAGCACGTGACCGTTGTCGCGACCGTGCGGCTGGTTCTCGGCCCCCGACGCGTAGATCGTCGGCGGGTCGACCATCTCGGCCAGGCGCCGCTGAGCACCGTACGGGTCGCGCCGCTGGTGGCGGTGCCGCGATCCCTTGAGCGCGGTGCCGACGACGACCAGGGCGAGCAGGATCCACATCACGGTGAGCGGCTGGAGCGCGTTCTTCACCACGGTCCAGAACGGCTTGGTGCTCTCCCACCCGTGGCGGTCGTTCTCCTCGACGGTGACGCCGTCGGCGCGCTTGTGGTCGACCGCGCTCGGCCCGCGGCCCGCGAGCGTGTTCTCGCGGACGACGGTGCCCTCGGCGGCCCCGACCACGGTCACGCCGTGGACGGTCTGCCCGTTGAGCGTGTTGCGCTCGACCGTGCCCGAGGAGTCGCGCACGTAGATGCCGTCGAGGCCGCCGGAGACCACGTTCCCGGAGATGGACGCCGACTGGACACCGTCGCGCAGCGCGACACCGTGCCGGATGCTGTCGCTGACCCGGTTCCCCGCCAACGTGACCTCGCTCGCCCCCTCGCGCACCACGATCCCCATGTCGTTGCCGTCCACGTCGTTGGCGCTCACGTTGATGTTGCGCCCGCCCACGACCTCGATGCCGTACCGGCCGTTGTCGCTCGCGGTGCTGTTGGTGATCGAGTTGTTGCCGTACTCCCCCACGGGCGTGCCGGTGGCGCTGGGACCGTCGGCCAGCGGGGTGCCACGCACCACGATGCCGCTGCCGCCGTTGGAGAGCGAGTCGACCTCGGTCAGCACGATGCCGGTCGTGGCGCGCGCCAGGACGACGCCGTCTCCCGCATTGCCCTGGGAGGTGGTGCCGGACACCGCCGCGTTGACGACGTACCGGTGCATGACCAGGCCGTCGACCAGGCTGTCCTGGATGGTCGAGTCGGAGATGTCGACGCCGTTGGCGCTGGACACGAACAGCCCGAACGCGTTCCGGGAGAAGGTGGCTCCCTTGATGCGCGCCGAGACGTAGCTGTAGCCCGGGTCGTCCTCGTCCGTCTCGGGGACGGGCAGGTCCCCGGCGGGCAGCAGGCCGTCGACGGTGACGTCAGGCGTCGGCGTCCGCTCGCCCTGGCCCGCCGCGGGCTGCGGCGCCGGGATGTCCCCGGTGCCGGGTGCGGCGGGCGTCCCGGCTGCGCCGGCGTCCACGGCGTCGCGGAGCTGCCGGCCGAACGCGTCCAGCGCACCCTCGCTGGGCAGGTCGGAACCGGTCAGTGCGACGCCGCCGGTCCGGCCGCTCCAGAAGCCCAGGTCGCTGAACGTGGTGTTCTCCAGGTCCACCTGACCGCCGATCGAGCGCACGTACGCGCGGCCGTCGTCGGTGACGGTGTCCGGCTTGCCCGCGTCCCGGTCCCAGCTGGTCAGCACGACGGGCGCCTTCGCGGTGCCGCGGGTGATGAGCGTGCCGCCCATGTTGACGATCGACACGAACCGCGCCGCGTCGCTGGCCATGTGCACCGTCAGCGACCCGGCCGTGGACAGGTTCAGCACGGCACCGGGCTGGACGACGATGTTCTCCGTCAGGAGGTAGGCACCGTCGGGGTCCCGCACGAACGTCTGCGGCGCCAGCTGCAGGAGCTCGGCGATGCCGTACACCTGGTCGCGCTTGGTCAGTACGAGGGTGTACGTCGACCCGGTGCTGAGGCGGTACGGACCGGTGACGTCGAGCCCGCGCCAGCGGATCATGCTGGCCACGGTGCGGACCTGCGAGAGACGGTCCTCCTCGTCGGCGACGAGCGCCGCCTCGCTGGTCGGGTTGCCCGGGTAGTCGACGGATGTCGTCCCGGTCTGCACGGTCGGGTCGGCGTCGTCGGCGTTCTCGCTGTCGCTCGCTGCGGTGGACGGTGCGACCTGTGCCGCAGCGGCCGGCGACGGTGCCGCGAGGCCGAGGCCCTGGACGAGCAGAAGCGCGACCACGATGCCGGGCACGATGGCCGACCAGCGCGGCGCACCCGTCGTCTCGGGCACGCGGCCGTCGAGCGCAGGCTGCCCGGCGGTCTCGACCGGCGGAAAGCTCGATGCGTAGGCCGGGACGGGCTCGGCCACGGGGGCGGGCTGGGCGGGCGCGACAGGCTGTTCCGCCGCGACGGGCTGGACCGCTGCGACCGACTGCGCCACGGGGGCGGGCTGGGCCGGCACCACCAGGGGCGGCCGCTGGGCGCCGCTCTCCAGCGACGCGGCCGTCTGGCCCTCGCCGCCGATCTGGTCGGCGCTGCGCGTGAGCCAGCCCTGCTTGTTCATGGTCACGAAGGCGTAGAGCTTGATCGGCAGGGCGATGAAGATGACGACCAGGGTGACCAGGGGCAGGAGCAGGAGGTCGCGCGGGTTGCGACGCAGGTGCGACCAGCCGCGGACGCCACGCCCGAGCAGGATCCACACCGCTGCCAGCCCGACGCTGCGCCACGTGTTGTCCACCCGGGCGAACACGAGGTACGCGAGCGTGATCCCCATGGTCACCGGGGTGAGCAGGATCTGGAGCACGGTGATCTTGGTGACGAACGGGACGTTCCACAGCCAGCCCTTGGCGACCGCGGTCAGGTAGCAGCGGTAGGAGTTGCGGCTCCAGCGGACGCGCTGCTTGACGAACGCACGGAACGTGGCCGGGAACATCGACAGCGCGCGGGCGCTGGACTGGTGCACGGTCTTCCAGCCGGACGCGAGCACGAGCCAGGTCAGGCGGCCGTCGTCACCGGCGATGCAGCGGCGGCCGAGGAAGAACTCGTTCTCGAGGTGCTCGAGCACCGGGACGATCGCCTCGCGGCGGTAGGCGGCCGTCCGACCGGACAGGCAGGCGACTGCGCCGGCCGCGCCCATGGCGGGCACGTAGTCGTAGTAGCGCAGGTCTACCAGCCAGTCGGCGACCCGGCGCCAGACGCTGGTGCGCGCGGTCGAACACGTTCTGCTGGGTGCTCACGCCGCCGACGTCGTGGTAGAAGAACGGCATCTGCACGGAGGCCAGCAGGCCGGGCTGCCAGAACGTGTCGGAGTCGACGAGCACGACGACGTGGCTGGTGGCCAGCCGGATCCCGACCCCCAGGGCGGACCGCTTGCCGGCGTGCTTGAACATGACGGCACGCACGCGGCTGTCGTTGAGCTCGAGGATGCGCCGCTGGGCCTCGGTGTCCTCGACGTCGAGGACGATGATGACCTCGGTCGGGTCCTGGCGCAGCCAGGAGTCCAGGCAGCGCAGCAGGATGTCGGGGTCCTCGTGGAAGGACGGCACCACGACCGACGTCGAGGTGCGGAAGTCGTTGACGACGGGGCGCGCCCGACGCGACAGGATCACGCGGTACAGCCAGAGGGCCCACACCACGATGCCCGCGAGGGCGATGGGGAAAGCCGTCCAGACCGAGTCCAGTGAGATGTCGCCGACCCGGAGGTCGGACAGTGCGCTTGCGTGCGCCAACGAAACCATGCTGTCGCCTTTCGACGGAGGAGTGGGGAGCGCTACCCGTCGACGTTGACGATCAGCTTCGTCATCGAAGTTAGATGCCCCGGGCGCCGAGAAGCACGCCGGTATGCCCGGATCGTTGCCATTTCACCCACGAGGATCGCGCTTTCCTAACGATGTGCGATCTCAGTGAGACACCTGTCCAGTTTTGCCTTACTCTGTGCCCTCGCCCTGACCGGGTGCACCTCCTCGACCCGCCGCCGACGAGCCCTCCGCGGCCACCTCGACCGCCGCAGGCACCCCCAGACCGACCTCCACCGCGGACGACGGCGGGACCTTCGAGCGCGACCTGCGGCGGCTGCTCTCGGTGCCGCCCCTGCCCTCCTTCAGCGTCCCCACGGACCTGCTCTCGACGCCCGAGCACCAGCAGCTGGCGGACGCCCTCGACGTGCCGCCCGGGCTGTACGACGGCATCGCGGTGGTGGACGCCCGGTGCGTCGACGCGGGCGCCGCGGCGGCGGACGCCGGCCCTGCCGCGGCGGGGTTCCGCAGCACGTCGAGACCGGCACCGCGAGCATCACGGTGGCCGGGGACGGGACCGGCAGCTACGACACGGACGAGCTGCACGTCGCTGTGCTGCCCGGCGGCGCCGGCGTGTACGACGACGGCGACACGCGGCTGTCCATCGCGGCAGACGGCTCAGGCACCTACCGCGACGGCGACCGCCGGTACACCGTGCGCGCCGACGGGTCGGGCGTGTACGACGACGGTGAGGTCCGGGTCTGGGTGGACGCGGACGGTGCCGGTGGGTACCAGGACGCCACGACGCGGCTCTCGATGGACGCGGAGGGCACGGTGTTCGGCGACGCCAGCGCGGACCAGGTCGCCGCGGTGCAGGACGTCCTCGCGGACGGCCTCCCGCCGTTCCCGCCGGTCCCGGCGATCACCGCGGTGCACCCGTCGGGACGGTGTGCGGCTCGGTCATCCGGCTGGACGCGAACGTGTCGTTCGACCTGGACAGCGCGACCGTGCGCCCGGGGGGCGCGCCCAGATCACCAAGTGGCACCGCTGCTACCGCACTCGGCTCACCGCGGGCACAGATCGACGGGCACACCGACCACGTCGGCGACGAGGCGTACAACCTCGACCTCTCGGAGCGCCGCGCCAGCGCGGTGCGTGACCTGCTGGTGGGGCGGGGTCGACGAGGGCTCGTTGGAGACGCGCGGGTTCGGCGAGACCCACCGCTGCGGCTGGAAACACCCAGCCGACACCGCGCCCCGGTCGTTCGTCAGCTGACCGTCGCTCGAGATCGTGCTCCTCGACCAGCCCTGACCCGACCTCACCTCGGGAGGCTGCCTCAGCGGCAGGCCTGGTTCGCCCGTCCGGACGCCGCGCCGACCACCGTGTTGTCGCACCCCACCACGTTGTGCGTCGCCGCGGGGTCCTGGATGCGGAACCCGTAGCCGGTCGAGCCGACCGTGGCGTGGTTGCCGGTGAACGTGTTGCCCTGGCCCCAGCCGGCCACCACGACGTGGGTCTGGAAGCCGTCGAGCAGCGCGCTGGTGCCGGTGTTCCCGCTGATCAGCCACCCGTTGCCCTTGACGTCGACCCAGGAGTCGGCGCTGTTCTGCCCGGCCATGCCGGCCCCGTCGAACGTGTTGCCCGACAGCACGCCGGCCGTGGTGCCCTCCTTGATGTCGACGCTCTCCGCGCCCGTCGCCCAGATGCGGTTGCCGAGGATCTGGTTGCGGTCGCTGCGGTCCGGCTGGCCGCCGGAGTAGGTTCCCCAGTTCGACGTGGCGGAGCCGACGTAGATGCCCTCGCCGAACTGGGGCTTGTCGAGGCCGACGTGGTGCACCAGCGAGCCGCGGACGACGTTGTCGCTGGAGAACCCGCGCAGGTGGATGCCCTCCGCGCCGATCTGGCTCACCTCGACACCCTCGATCACCGCGTGGTTGGTCCCGTCCGCGACGATGCCCTTGCTGGCGTTGCGCACGGTCAGCCCGCGCACGGTCCAGTGGTCGGCCCCCACCAGGTGCAGGCCGTAGTGCCCGCTGAGCCCGGAGCCGTCGAGCACGGCCGCCCGGCTGCCCTGGAGCACGCACGGCGCGGCGGCGGTGCACGCGGTGGAGATGGTGACCTGCTGCTTCGTCGTGTAGACGCCGTCCGCGAGCGTGATCGTGGTGCCCGGCGTCGCGGCAGCGAGGGCGGCGACGAGGCCGGCGCCGTCGTGCACAACGACGGCCTCGCCGGGCGCTGGCGCCACGGGCGCCGGCGTGGTCGGCACCGGGGCCGGGGACGGCGCCGGTGCGGGGGCCGCGAGGGTGCCGACGGTGAAGGTGGCGGACTGCCGGCCCTGCTCGCCGTTCGCGCCGTACAGCCGGACGTCGAGCTCGTGCGTGCCGGGCGTCCTGCAGGGTCCACGTCAGCGGGATGGCGGGGGTGACGCCGAGGTACTCGCCGTCGAGCCGGAACTTGGCCTTGATGGTGCCGCCGAGGTCGGGCGCGATGACCGTGACGCGGGTCCCCACGACCGCGCCCTGCAGCGGCCGGCCGTCGACCGTGAGCACGGCGCGCTCGTCGGGCGCGGAGCGCCGCCGTCTCGGCCGGGGCCGGTGCGGCCGCGGGCGCCGCCGGCGCGGGAGCCGGCACGGGTGCGGGAGCGGGCGCGGGGCGCGCCGTCGCACCGGCGGCGAAGGTCGAGTTGAGCCGGGTCTGGCGGCCCGCCGCGTCGTAGATCCGGGCCTCGAGCCGGTACGCCCCCGCCACGGGCTGGACCGACCAGGTGAACGGCGCCGCGCTGTCGGTGCCCAGGTACGTGCCGTTCAGCATGAACTTGACCTTGGCGTGCCGCCCGCGTCGGGTGCGCCGAGCGACACCGCGGTCCCGGCGGTGACGACCGCGCCGCTCGAGCGGTCGCCCGTCCACCGTGAGGCCGTCCGACGCCGCCACGGGGCCGGCGCCGAGGACCGACGGGAGGACCGACGCGATCAGGATGAGCCCGACGTGCTGTGCGCATATCGGACTCATCGGCGCCGGGCGGCCGGTGTGAGGGTTTCGACGAACCCGGGTCTACCAGTCGTCGTCGCGACCCCACCCGCCGAAGGCGCCGTTGCGGCGCGAGCTCAGGTAGGACCCGATCACCGCGGCGCCCAGGTCGTCGGCCTCGGGCGCGACGACGGTGCCGCCGGCGCGGCGGGCCATGGAGTCGACGAACCGCGCCAGGCCCGGGTCGTCGCCCAGCCGGAAGAACGTCGTGCGGGCCCCCAGCCGCGTGGAGCCGTCGAGCTCACGGACCGCGAGCGCGACGGTCACCGGGTGCGGCGGGTAGTCGAAGAACACCTCGCCGCTGGACTCCAGGTGGGAGGTGGGCTCACCGTCGGTGACGATCAGCAGCACGGGCTGGGCCTGCGGGTGCTTGCGGAAGTGGCGGTTGGCCAGCAGCAGCGCGTGGTGCAGGTTGGTGCCCTTCTCCCACTTCTCCTCGAGCCCGACCAGCTGCTCGATCTGCATGACCGACGCCTCGCGCCCGAACCCGATGAGCTGCAGGTCGTCGCCGCGGAACCGGCTGGTGACCAGGGTGTGCAGCGCCAGCGCGGTGCGCTTCATGGGCACCCAGCGGCCCTCCATCGCCATGGAGAACGAGGTGTCGACGAGCAGCGCGACGGCCGCCTGCGTCCGGGCCTCCGTCTCCTGGATCTCGACGTCGTCCACCGCGATGGTGCGCGACCCGCGGACCAGCGCGTTGGTGATCGTGCGGCTGACGTCCCACGGCTCGGTGTCCCCGAACGCCCACGCCCGGGTGGACCCGGAGGGCTCCCCGGCCGCGCCGGTGCGGCGCACCTCGTGGCCGCCCTGCCGGGCAGACATCGTGTCGGCGACGGACCGGAGCACCGCCTTGCCCAGCTGGCGCATCGCCTTGGGCGTGAGTGTCAGCTGGCCGTCGGAGCTGCGCCGCAGGGTGCCGGAGTCGCGCAGCGCCTTCTCCAGCCGCTGCAGGGTGCGCGCGTCGACCACGGAGTCCTGGCCCAGCTGGCGGGAGAGCTTCTCCAGGTCCAGGTCGTCCAGCTGGGACCCCTCGTAGGACTGCGCCAGCTGGTCGGCCAGGGCGTCCAGGTCCGCCAGGTCCTGGAACACGCCGGTCCCATCGCCCAGCCCGAGCCCGTTGTCCCCGTCCATCCGTTCGGCGCCACCCCAGTCCTCGCCGGGTCGCAGCGCGCGCAGGCTGTCGTCCAGCTGCCCGAGCGAGTCCATGAGCTCCGGGGAGCCGAACGCCTGCTGCGCGAGCGCGTCGAGCTCGTCGCGCTGCTCCTGCGTCATCGAGTTCCGCATCCGCTGCGCGGCGGCCGCCCGTTGCGCCAGGGTGTCCAGGAGCTCGTCGAGCGTGCCGGGCTGCTCCGGGAAGTACTCGCCGTGCTTCGCCATGAAGTCGTCGAACTGCTCCTGCGTGTCCGTGCCCTCCCGACGCGCCTCGAGCAGGCTGTTCAGGTCCGCGAGCATCTCGTTCAGCGCGGCCCGGTCGGCGTCGCTCGCGTTCTCCAGGGCGTTCTTCAGCCCGGCGAACCGCTGCTCGAGCACCTCGCGGCCCAGCAGGTCCTTGATCTTGTCGAACTCCTGCCGGGCCTCGGCGCTGCGCCAGTCGTACCCGTTGAGCTCGTTCACGGCGGCCGCCGGTGAGGACGGCAGGTTGTCCAGCTGCATCTGCGCCAGCGCGCGGTCGCCCTCGTCCATGTCGACGTCGCGCGCCAGCTGCTTGCGCTCGGCCAGCACGGCCCGGTCCAGGAGCTCCTTGACCTCCTGCAGGGTGCCGTCGAGGTTGTTCCGCTGGGTCAGCTCCCGGCGCCGCTCGGCCACCCGCCGCGCCAGCTCGTCCAGGCCGGTCTGGTCCCGGCCGCCGCGGCGCAGGAACTCCCGCATGGCCCGCTCCGGCGAGTAGCCGGCCATGACGTCCTCGCCGATCTTGTCCAGCGCCTCGGCCAGGTCCACCGGGGGCGCCAGCGGGTCCGGCCCGTCGACGTAGGTGGTGTACCGGGCCAGGCGGCGGTTGGGTCTAGCCATAGATGGTCTCGCCGCCGCCCGTCTCCTTGCTGATCCGCCGCGACAGGTACAGCCCCTCGAGCGCGAGCTCGATGGCCGCGGCCCGCGCGCCGTCGTCGGTGGCGCCGAGCCGCTGCGTGATGTCGTCGTACAGCTCGGACTCCCCCAGCGACGGCAGCCCCGCCAGCACGTCCCGGGCGGTGACCTGCTCGCCGGTGGTCACCATCGCGCCGCCCTGGATGGCGTCCGCCAGCACCGAGAGGTCGAGGCCGCGCAGGTGCGCGCGGACGGTCTCCGCCGTGGCGGTGCGCAGCAGGTGGTCGAGGATCTCGTCCTCGCGCCCCTCCTCCCCCGACTCGAACTCGATCTTGCCGGCGAGCACGTCCACCGCGGTCTCCAGGTCGACCGGCCGGGCGACCGCGTGCTCCTCGCCCTGCCGCGCGGCGCGGTGCAGGGCGGAGGCGGCGATGGTCTCGGCGCCCGCGATGGCGAACCGGGCGCTGACCCCGCTGCGCTGGTCGACCGCGCTGGACTCGCGCAACGCCCGTGTGAACCGGGCCAGGATCTCGACGAGGTGGTCGGGGACGTCGGCGACGAGGGCCGCCTCCTGCCGGATCACCGCGACCTCGTCGGTCAGCTCCGTCGGGTAGTGCGTGCGGATCTCCGCGCCGAACCGGTCCTTGAGCGGCGTGATGATCCGGCCGCGGTTGGTGTAGTCCTCGGGGTTGGCCGTCGCCACCACCAGCACGTCGAGCGGCAGCCGCAGCACGTACCCGCGGATCTGGATGTCCCGCTCCTCCATGACGTTGAGCATCGCCACCTGGATGCGCTCGGCCAGGTCGGGCAGCTCGTTGATGGCGACGATGCCGCGGTGCCCGCGCGGCACCAGGCCGAAGTGGATGGTCTCCGGGTCGCCCAGGGCGCGCCCCTCGGCGACCTTCATGGGGTCCACGTCGCCGATGAGGTCCGCGACGCTGGTGTCCGGCGTCGCCAGCTTCTCGACGTACCGCTCGTCGCGGTGCCGCCAGACGATCGGGCAGGTCCTCGCCGTGCGCGATCGCCTTGCGCCGGCTCGCCACCGTGATCGGCTCGTACGGGTGCTCCCCGATCTCCGAGCCCTCGATGACCGGGGACCACTCGTCGAGCAGCCCCTGCAGGGTCCGCAGGATGCGCGTCTTGCCCTGCCCGCGCTCGCCCAGCAGGACGATGTCGTGGCCCGCGATGAGGGCGCGCTCGAGCTGCGGGATGACGGTGTCCTCGAAGCCGTGGATGCCGGTCCAGGGGTCGCGCCCCTCCCGGAGTGCGTCCAGGAGGTTGGCGCGGATCTCGTCGCGGATCGAGGTGTGGACGTGGCCGGTGGCGCGGAGCTCGCCGACCGTGGTTGCTGCGGGGCGGGTCACCCGGTCGAGCGTACGTCCGCCGCGCCGATTGCATCAGGTGGGATGCGGGCCGCCGGGCGCCACCGCGACAGCGCGACCACGGCGAGCGTGGCCGGAACCGCGGCGTAGACCACGCTGTAGCCGAGGTAGGCAGGCAGCGAGAGGTCGTCACTGGCGGTCAGGCCGATCACGACGGCGCTGGCGCCGACGCAGAGCACCGACACGGCCGCAGCGGCTCGGCGGACAACCGCAGCTCGCCGTGGCGAACCATGCGGCGGCAGGCGTCGCGCACACGCCAGGACGACGGCGCCCACGGCCGTGCCGATAACCGCTCCCGCCGGGGACAACATCAGGACGGCGAGGAGGATGACCCCCAGCGTGGCGGTCGCGTCCGGCACACCCCCGCTGAGCAGCACGGCGACTCCGGGAACGGCGATGAAGACGGCCGGGAGAACTGCCCCCGCCACGACCCAGTCGCGCAGTCTCGTCACGCGTCGACCCTAGCCGGGGCGTGCCCGCCGGCACCGGCGGTGGCCGTGCTCGCGGCTTCAGTCGCCGGTGGACGGGGCCGATGTCCCTGACATGCCCCTCCCTGCCGACGACGCCGCCAACCACCAAGGTCATGCGCCTGCGGTACGCGGGCACCTGCCGCGCCTGCCACACCGATCTCGCAGCCGGGACCACTGCGGTCTACGACCGGTCGACGAAGTCCGTGACCTGTCTGGAGTGCCCGCCCGACGTGGTCGAGGTTGCCGTCCCGCAGCCCGAGTCGGTCGCGCCGACCGTCCCCGAGCCGCGGCCTGCCCCGGTGGAGACCGGGTCCGCCGGAAGCTCCGCACAGCGGGAGTACGAGCGCCGCAAGGCCCGACGCGAGGGACGGATCCGTGAGGCCCACCCGCGCCTGGGCGGCCTCATCCTGGCCCTGTCGGACGAGCCGCAGACCACGACCGCCTGGGCCAGGGGCGCGCGCGGCGAGGAGGTGCTCGGCCGGAGCCTCGACACACTGGGCGACCGGGGCGTCCGCGTCCTGCACGACCGGCGCATCCCCCGAACCAAGGCGAACATCGACCACATCGCCGTCTGTCCGGCGGGCATGTTCGTCATCGACGCGAAGCGGTACCGAGGACGGCCCACCCTCCGCGTCGAGGGCGGCATCCTGCGACCACGGACGGCCAAGCTGATGGTCGGGTCACGCGACTGCACCAAGGTCGTCGAGGGCGTGCACAAGCAGGTGGCCCAGGTCCGAGCGGCGCTCGACCAGGCGGGATTCCCCGACGTTCCCGTGCGCGGCATGCTCTGCTTCGTCGACGCGGACTGGCCGCTGTTCGGTGGGTCGTTCACCATCGACGCCGTCGACGTCCTGTGGCCCAAGAAGGCCGCCGAGCGACTCACGGCCGCCGGACCGATCGACCCGCACGCCGTCGACGAGATGCACCGCGCGCTGGCGTCCGCATTCCCCGTCGCCTGAGGATCTCGCCGCCCAACCTCACCCTGTTCTTGTTGCCCGGGTCAGGGCGACCGCGTTCTATGCCGCCTACGTGATCCGCGTCGAGCGGGTGATCAGCGACAACGCCCGCAACTACCGCGTCTCCACGGTCTTCACCCCACCTCGGCATCGACGGCCGACGCCCCATCGACCGCGTCAACAACGCAGCGGGTCAGTACGGCTAGACCGTCACGACGACCTTCGCGCGGGCATGCTCGACCTCGAGGTAGCGCAGGGCATCGGCGGCCGAGGACAGGTCGAACGTCCGGTCGATGGCGGGGACGAGGGTGCCCGCCTCGGCGAGCTCCCGCAGCGCGTCGAGGTGCACGGCACCGGGTTCCGTCCGGAGCACGACGATCGTCTGCGAGATGAACGGCGCCAGCGCCGTGCTGCGCGCCAGCAGGCCGACGGGCCCGAGGAGCGTTCCACCCTCGGACACGCCGCCGCCCGACAGGATCAGGGTCCCGCGCGGCGTCAGGGCGCGGCGCAGGTCGCGCAGGGACCGGTTGGCGACGAGGTCGAACAGGACGTCGTGGCGGCGCCCCGTCCGCATCGGGTCGTGGCGCGTGTAGTCGACGACGTGGTCCGCACCCAGGGACCGCGCGAGCTCGACGTTGCGGGTGCTGCAGACCGCGGTGACCTCGGCGCCGAGCGCCTTGGCGATCTGCACGGCGAACGTTCCGACGCCGCCTGACGCACCGTTGATCAGCACGGTCTGACCGGGCCCGACCCGGCCTGACAAGCCCTGCAGCGCGGTCGTCGCCGCCAGCGGCATGGCCGCCGCCTGCTCGAAGGTCAGGTTCGCCGGCTTGCGGGCCACCAGCCGCTCGGGCCCGCAGACGTACTCGGCCAGCGCGCCGTCGCACTCCCCGTACACCTCGTCGCCCACCCGCAGACCGACCACCCCGGCCCCGACGGCGTCGACCGTGCCGGCGAAGTCGGACCCGCGGATGGGCTCCTTCGGGGCGTGGCGGCCGAACTCGGCCGAGAGGCGGGCGATGTACGGGTCGCCGCGCATGAGATGCCAGTCGCGCGCGTTCAGGGATGCCGCGCGCACCCGCACGCGGACCTCGCCGTCGCCGGGCACGGGATCGTCGACGTCCTCGAGCGTGAGCGTGTCGGCCGAGCCGTACCGCGTCTGGACCAACGCCTTCATCGGACCTCTCCCTTACGTCGTAAGGCTGGTGCGGCCAGCGTGCCTTACGACGTAAGGTTGGTCAAGACCCGAGCCGGCGATCGAGGCCGTCGAGCAGCACGTCGAGCCCGAACTCGAACTCCGTCTGGTCGTCGCACCAGCCCAGCGTCGAGCCCGGGTCGTCGTGCGCGACCTCGTCCAGCATCGCCACCAGGGACGGCAGGTCGGCGGCCAGCTCGGCCGGCAACGCCGCATCACCTCCGCTGCCCGGGTCGAACAGCTCCTGGGAGAACCCGAGTGCCCGGCTGCCCAGGGCGTGCAGCGCGTGGTGGGCGAGGTCGTAGGAGAAGCCGCCGTCGTGCAGCACCCCGATGAGGCGGTCGTGGTAGCGCACCACCTCGAGGCTCATCGCGGTGCGGGTCACCAGCACGCGCGTCGCCCACCGATGCCGGAGCAGCACCCGGCGGGCGGTCAGGATCCGCTCACGGACGGTGCTCTTCCAGCCGTCCCGCGGGGTCAGCTGGTCGACGGCGTCGTTGATCTCCCGCGCCACGAGGTCGACCGCGCCGTCGAGCAGCGCATCCTTGCTGGCGACGTGGTGGTACAGCGACATCGCCTCGGCGCCGAGCTCCTCGGCGACCCGCCGCATGGTGACCGCCCCGACGCCGTCGACGTCGGCGACGGCGATCGCCGTGAGCAGCACGCGCTCCCGACTCAGTGGCAGCCTCGGCTCAGGCGCCCGCGCCGGTTCGGCCGTCAACGACACCACCCCCTCCTCCCCCGGATCGTAAGGCGCGGACCGCTGATCGCCCGTCGCGACGCATCGGTCGCCCACGCACGACGACGGGAGCCGTGCGACTCGCGCCCGTCCGCCGGCACCTCGGCGCCGACGACGACGAGATCCGGCGTGGCCGGCTGCCGCACTAGAGATCGAGTGAACCCCTCAGTCCGCGGTCGATCTCCCGCATCAGCGCCAGCGGCGCCTGCCCGGCCCGATCGGCGAGATCGGCCTTGTTGAGCGTGACCACGGCGGTGACATTCGCCACCGCGTCACGCGGCAGCCCGGTGACCGCGGCCGGCAGGAACACGTTGCCGGGCATCGTCGCGAGGTCGGTGTTGGAGGTGAGCACCAGAGCGACGACCGTCGCAAGTCGGCTCTGGTTGTACGTGTCTGCCGAGATGACCACCACCGGTCGACGCTTCGCCGGACGGGATCCGACCGGTGCACCGAGGTCCGCCCAGTAGAGCCCGCCGCGTTCGATCACCAGTCGCCAGCCTCAGCCTCGAGCACGCGGCGCCCCGCGGCGACGGCGTCCAGCGCGGAGTCGTCGCCGCCGATCGCGTCCACAGCGGAGTCGATCTGTCGGGTCACGGACTCGGCGTCGAGCTCGTCGAGGTAGCGTGCCGCCGCGCGAGTGAAGAACTCGGAGCGGCTCATGCCCAGGTCGTGCGCACGTTGGGAGGCCTTCTCGAAGGTCTCGTCGGGGATGGAGATCGCTGTCTTCACAGGAATGAGTATAACCCGGTATTACCGCGCCGGTGCGGCGGCTCCACTCACGTTCAGCGAACTCTCCGCCGCGGTGCGAGGGCCTCGTCGTCCCCCGCTCGGTAGCGCTCCGGCGCGGCGCACGCGACCGCCGCGAACCAGCCCGGACTCGTCATCGGCGGGGCCCAGACTCGGCGGTGATGTCCGCCTGGATGGTCCGGATCACCTGCGCGAGGACACCCGTCGCCAGGAGCCCCGGGCCGAGCGGACCGGCCGAGTCCTCGCCCAGCAGCGGCAGCCGCCGCAGCGCCTCGCGTGCCTGCGGCGTCAGGTGGTCGAGCTGCCAGCGGACCTCGTCGTCGAGCGCCTCGGGCCGGTCCGGTGCCGCCAGCCCGGCGGCCTTCGCGGCGTAGGCGGCGGCGCCCAGCGCGTGCGCGCCCATGTGCGCGACGCCCGAGGCCTGCGCGGCCGCACGGGCGGCGGCCACCGCGGGCTGACCGCTCACGGCGCTCGCGGCACGGCCGGCGACGAAGCGGCGCCGGATCTCCTCGGCCGTGCCGAGCTCCCCGCGGGCGAACGCGCGCGCCCGGGCGATGGCGTCCCGCGGTCGGTCGTCGTCCGGAGCCTCGACCTCGAACAGGCCGAGCACACGCTCGGCGCAGTCCGCGGCCCACGCGGCGACGATGCGGCGGTCGGGCTCGCTGAGCGCTTGCGGCGACGTCATGCGGGCACCTTGCCACTCCTACGACTGGAGGAGAACTGAGCGCTGGCCCTGTGAGCGGACCCGACCGATCAGTCGCCCGCCATACTCGAGCGGTGCACCCTGATGAGCGGCGATTCGAGCTCACGATGATGGACGACTCGGAGGACGCGCGCCTCTTCGTGGAGCTGTCGAGCCACGCCGCGGACCTGGTGGAGGCACGCGCCTCCCTGGAGCTTGCGCTACGGAGCGCGCAGGATCCGAACTCGCCGCTGAGGGATGCGGAGCGATCGCTCGTGGCTGACGCGACGATGGCTTACTGCCGCACCTTCTTCCCGTCCAAGGTCCGCCACCCGGTGACTGCACACGTCGCCATCCCTCGCTCGTTCGAGGCGACGCACGAGATGGTCGCGATGTTTCGCAATCGCACGATCGCGCACTCGCATTCCGACCTGTTGGTGAGCTACGCGGTCGCAGTGCTCGACGCCGAGACCCACGAGGTCCTCGATGTCATGGGCCCGAGCGTCACCAGCTCGATGCCACCAGAGCAGGTGCACGCCTTCCACGACCTCGTCTGCGCACTCCAGGGCGAGCTCGATGCAGTCATCGAGCCGATCCGGACGCCGACTCATGGCGACGCTGGCCGCCCGTGAGCCCGTCACCCGCCTCGACGGTCCTCGGCCAACCGTGCGGATGGTGCGTGCCGAGGACTTCCAACCCCGCACGGCACGACCCCGGTATCCGACGTCGCATCCGATCTACCTGAGCCAGGAATCTGGCCCGTGAGCCGCGACGACGGCCCGGCGTGCCACGGGCCGTCGTCGCGTCGTCGGAGGACTGCTCGCGTCTTCGTCACCCGCACACCGCACCGGGCGGCACCACCTCGACGGACGTCGCGGTATCGGCAGACGAGGACGTCGTTCCACCGGCGGCGCGGTACGCGATCGTCAGCCCTGACGCGCTCCCTGCGGTGCCGATGTCCGTCAGTCGCAGGGTCGCCTGCACGGTGACTACGTCTCCCGCACGAAGCTCATCGAATATCTGGGTCTCAGGCCCCACGGAGCCGCCCGTGGCCGCTCCGCGGAAGCCCTCCACACCATCGGGCAGGATCGCGGCGCCGGTGACCTCGAGGCCATGACCGTCGCGCACGCTGACGCCCTCGATCTCGAGCCCGACATCGCTTCGGTTGGTGACGGAATCGAGCGCGATCACCGCCAGCCCGTCCTGACCGGCAGGGACGCACACAGCTCCGGGACCGCCGCGCACGGCGAGCGGTGGGGACGATGTGCACGCGCTGACCGCCAGGAGGGTGGCGGCCACGACGGCAGCGACCTTGGCACGCCTCACTGGGCCACGAGCTGCGATGGCGCACCTCCCCGGGTCGTCTGAGCTTTCGAAGGGCTGACGGGTGGTAACTGTGCACCTCATCTCGTCGGCGGAGCGCCGATAGCCTGCCTCGATGACGGGTTCCGACGAGGACGAGCTTCGCCGCCGGTTCGAGGCGGCGACCGCCGGCCAGGAGCTGGACAGCCTGCGAGAGCTGGGTTCCGTCGACGACCGGGCACCCGGGCGCCGCCCGCCGCTGGAGGGGATCCGGATCCTCCGCGTCCGCGCGGAGCTGCTGCACTCGGAGACTCGGATCGTCCGCACGCTGGACCTTCGGTCCGACACCACGTTGGCGACGGTGCACCTCGCGCTGCAGGCCGCCTTCGGCTGGTCCGACTCCCACCTGTACCGGTTCGCGCTCGGAGGTAGCCCCTTCGACCCGCGCAGCGAGCTGTTCCTGTGCCCGTACGACGTCGACGAGGGCGAGGACGCAGGCGCGCCGACCGATGCCGTTCGCGCTGACGAGACCCTGCAGACTCCGGGCGACACCCTGCAGTACGTGTACGACTACGGCGACTCGTGGATCCTCGAGCTCAGGCTGACCGATGTGTCCGACGCGCCCGTGGGCTCACCGCCCGCCGTGTGCATCGCCGGCGAAGGCCCCATGCCGGGCGAGGACGGCTCGATGCCGACCGCCTTCGATCTCGACGGCGTCAACCACGCACTCGACGACCCTCTGTTCCATCTCCCGGACCTGGGCTTCACCGCCGAGGTCGTCGCGCTCGCGACGCGCCTGCGCGGCACGCCACAGTTCGCCGCCCTGCTCACCGGCACACCAGCGCCGCAGACACCGGAGGCCTCCCGGATCGCCGCCGCCACCGGCGCTGTCCGCTGGTTCCTCGATCGCGCCCGCGGCGGCGGCATCCCCCTGACCGCGGCCGGGTACCTCAGGCCCGACGACGTCGAGGCCGCGAGCCTCGTGCTACCTACGATGCGTGACTGGATCGGCAAGAACAACCGCGAGGTCTTCGCCGCCCCGTTGCTGGAATTCCGGACCTGGCTGCAAGCCGCCGGTCTGCTGCGCAAGTACCGCGGACGACTGTTGCTCACCCGTCTCGGCGCTGCCGCTCAGCGTGACCCCGTCGCCCTGTGGGACGCGCTCGTCGTCAAGCTCGTCCCCACCGGCGCGTTCGCCCGCGAGGCCACCCTCGTCACCCTCGCGCACGTCGCCGCCGGCCGGTGGCGCGCTGTCCCCTACGACCAGATCGCCTCGACGCTCGGCGCCCTCGGGTGGCGGCACAGCGACGGCTCGCCGCTGGACTGGCGCTCGCTCACGCGACTTGGCGCGCTGGAGCTCCTGCGATCGCTGGACGAACCCGCGTACGACGAGCGCCCGCTCACCGAGTTCGGTCCGGTGGCGACCGCCCTCGCTCAGGCGGCGCTGCGGCGCTCCCCCGGCTGACACATCTGAACGGAACCGGTCCTCCGGTGCTGTGCCACGGAGTCGGTCAGGGTCTGGCGCACACGGGCGGTTTGCACTTACTGTCCGGTTAGTAAGTCACTCACGACGACGCAGCGTTGCCTCGTCGTGCACGCCAGCACCGGACTCACAAGGTCGTGATCGTCCACGCAGGTCGACCCCTGCGCGCTCGCCTCTCCCGCTGCATCCGTCGCCGGGAGTCCGCCGGACTCCTTCGAGCTCAAGGAGCACACCCATGTCCCCCTCCCCCGGGATCGCCACTCGGATGGCACCCCTGCCGCTCACGCGGCGACTGCTCGTCGTGGTGCTGACCGCCGTCGCGATGCTCCTGTCGCTCGCCGTGGTCACACCGCTCGTCCCGACGGCGCACGCCGCCGGTCTGCTGGTCTCGCAGGGCAAGCCCGTGACGGCGTCCTCGGTGGAGAACGCCGGCACCGCGGCGGCGAACGCGGTCGACGGCAACGCCGGCACCCGCTGGTCGAGCGCCTTCGCGGACCCGCAGTGGATCCAGATCGACCTGGGCGCGACGGTCGCCCTCGACCAGGTGGTCCTCACCTGGGAAGGGGCGTACGCCCGCGCCTACCAGGTGCAGGTCGCCAGCTCCCCGACGGGACCGTGGACGAACCTCTACTCGACGACCACCGGTGACGGCGGCGTCGACACCCTCGCGGTGACCGGCTCCGGGCGCTACGTCCGGATGAACGGGACCCAGCGCGCCACGCCCTACGGCTACTCCCTGTGGGAGTTCCAGGTGTTCGGCGCCGGCGCGCCGCCCGCGTGCAACACCGGCGTCAACGCCGCGCTGAACAAGCCGGCGTCGGCGTCGTCGACGGAGAACGCGGGCACCCCGGCCTCCAGCGCCTTCGACGCCAGCACCACCACCCGCTGGGCCAGCGCCTTCGCCGACCCGCAGTGGCTCCAGGTCGACCTGGGCAGCACGCAGAGCATCTGCCGCGTGGTGCTGACCTGGGAGGCGGCCTACGGCCGTGCCTACCAGGTGCAGACGAGCGACTCGCCGACCGGCCCGTGGACCACGATCTCCTCGACGACCACCGGCGCGGGCGGCGTCGAGACCCTCACCGTCAACGGCAGCGGCCGCTACGTGCGCCTCACCGGCACGGCCCGCGGCACCGCCTACGGCTACTCGCTGTGGGACGTCCAGATCAACACCGGGAGCACCGTGTCCACGTGCGCCGCCCAGCCCACCGTCCCCGACTTCGGCCCGAACGTCCGCATCTTCGAGGACAGCACCCCCGACGCCACGATCCAGGCGTCGCTGAACGAGGTCTTCGAGGCGCAGAAGGACACGCAGACGGACCAGTTCCACGACCGGCGCGACGCCCTGCTGTTCAAGCCCGGCTCGTACGACGTCTACGCCAACATCGGCTTCAACACCTCCATCCAGGGCCTCGCGCAGAACCCCGACGGCGTGACCATCAACGGCGCCGTCACGGTCGACGCCTTCAACGCCAGCGACGCCGGCAACGCGACGCAGAACTTCTGGCGCAGCGCCGAGAACATGACGATCAACACCAACGGCGGCCGCAACCGCTGGGGCGTCTCCCAGGCGGCGCCGTTCCGCCGCATGAACGTCGTCGGCGGCCTCGACCTGTTCCCCGCGTCCTACGGCTGGTCGTCGGGCGGCTACATCTCCGACACCCGGGTCTCGGGCTCCGTGGAGTCGGCGTCGCAGCAGCAGTGGTACAGCAAGGACAGCACCTTCGGCAGCTGGAGCGGCTCCAACTGGAACATCGTGTTCTCGGGCGTGAACGGCGCCCCGGCGACGAACTTCTCCACCTCGCCCAGCGGGGTGCACCAGACGAACGTCGGCAGCACGCCGGTCTCGCGTGACGTCCCGTACATCTACTTCGCCAACAACGAGTACCGCCTGTTCCTGCCGAGCCTGCGCACCAACGCGACCGGCCCCAGCTGGGCCGTCGGGGCCCCCACCCCCGGCTCGTCGGTGAGCTTCAGCCAGGTCTTCGTGGCCCGTCCCTCGGACAGCGTCGCGACGATCAACCAGCGCATCGCGGGCGGCTGCCACGTCGTCTTCTCGCCGGGCGTCTACACCCTCGACGCCCCGATCGTCGTGAACCGGCCCGACACGGTCCTGCTCGGCATGGGCTACGCCACGCTGGTCCCGCAGGGCGGTGTCACGGCCATCGCGGTGGGCGACGTCGACGGCGTGCGCATCAAGGGCATGTTCATCGACGCCGGCACCACCACCAGCAGCTCCCTGGTCACGATCGGCACCCCCGCGGGCGTCGGCACCAGCCGTGCCGCCAACCCGGTGACCGTGCAGGACGTGTTCTTCCGCATCGGCGGCCGTGTGGCCGGCAAGGCGACGAACTCGCTCGTGGTGAACAGCAGCAACACGATCGTCGACCACACCTGGATGTGGCGTGCCGACCACGGCAACGCGGGCACCGTCGGCTGGACCATCAACACCGCCGACACCGGCCTCGTCGTCAACGGCAACAACGTCCTGGCGACGGGCCTGTTCGTCGAGCACTACCAGAAGTACGAGGTGATCTGGAACGGCCAGGGCGGACGGCTCATCTTCTTCCAGAACGAGAAGCCGTACGACCCGCCCAACCAGGCCGCGTGGATGAACGGAGCCAACCAGGGCTACGCGTCGATCAAGGTCGCGGACGGCGTGACGTCGTTCCTGGGCCAGGGCCTGGGCAGCTACGTGTTCTTCCAGGCGAACCCGTCGGTGAACCTGTCGCACACGTTCGAGGCGCCGGTGAACGCGAACGTGCGGTTCCAGAACATGGCCATCGTGTCCCTCGGCGGCGTGGGCAGCATCACCCACGTCATCAACGACTCCGGCCCGGGGGTGAACAGCAGCACCAACAACGCGTACATGCTCACGTACCCGTGACCGATCCCGGGGCCGTCTGAGTCCCCGCACGCCGCCACGCCGGCCGGCCCGTCCTGACGGGCCGGCCGGCCGGCCGACGTACGCTCCTGCGATGTCCATGCAGATCTTCGTCCACGTCCAGACCCCGCGAAAGACCGTCACGCTCGACGTCGAGAGCTCCGACTCCATCGAGGCCGTGAAGCAGAAGATCCTGGACAAGGAAGGGATCCCGGTCGAGCAGCAGCAGCTCATCTACGCGGGCAAGGTCCTGCAGGACGGTCGGACGCTGGCGGACTACAACATCCAGAAGGAGTCGACCCTGTTCCTCCTCCTTCCCGCCGCGGCGGAGCCGATCACCGGGCTCAGCGCCACGGCCACCGGGGAGAGCAGCCTGACGGTCGCGTGGACGGCGACCGACGCGGCGACCGCCGGGTACACGGTCCGCTGGTCCGCCGACGGCGGTTCCACCTGGGCCGGCAGCGCCACCACCACCGACACCACGCTGCCCGTCACGGGCCTCGCGCCGGCGACGACCTACCTGGTCGAGGTCGCCGTCACCGATGGCGACGCGGCACTGTCCGCGCAGACCTCCGCCACCACGGCCGCCGCAGCCGTCGTCGTGCCGGACCCTCCCGCCGCCCCGCCGACCACCCCTCCGGTGCCGCAGGCGCCAGCGCCGGTGCCGGTGCCCGTTCCGGTTCCGACGTCCACCGGGCACAGTGTGACCGTGGCGTCCGACCCGGGCATGTCGCTCGCCGAGACCGGCGCTTCGCTGGACCTCCTGGTCGTCGCCCTCACGGCCGTCGTGGTCGGTGTTGTCGGCGTCCGCGTTCGGCGCGCGTTCGGGGCGCGCTGACTCAGGGACGTAGCTGCGTCAGTGCCAACCACGCGGGCGGCGGCGTCGCCGTGCCGGTGGCGGGAATCGAATGCGATTCGCTCTACGTTGACGCGCGCGCGCGAACGTCTCACCTGCGGGTTCGCTACCCGCTCTCGAGCTCTACTGCCCGATCTGGAGCTGCTTCGTTGACGTGGTCACCGGGCAGCCGACCGGCGGTAGGCGTGCAGCCCGTGACCGCCGGTCCCGATGCTGACGACCTGATGGTCGTCGTTGATGGCGTAGATGACTCGCTGGCCGCGATGGGGAACGGTGCGGTCGAGATCGGCCTATGTCGATCTGCAGAGCCGCTGGCGAACGCGCCGGTACACGCGGATTCGCGATCGTTTGCCCTCCAGCACCGCGGGTCAGGACAAGGTGCCACCTATCCCTGCAGCAGACCCAGCCGTCCCCGCAGCGCCTCTGCCGCTCAAGTCACGCCGTCGAACGTCCGATGCCACCAGCGTGCCGCTCGTACCATCCGACCAGCAGATCGCACCCACCGGATCGAAGTTTCCCCAGTTGCTGGATGCCGCCGCGAGATTGCCTGGCGTGCGGATCGATCGCGCGGCATACCTTCGAAAGTCTCTCCAGCGCTATTGCACGGATGAGCAGATCGAACACGCCATCGCGGCGAGCCCGGCGCTCGCGGGAATCCCTCCAGAGGTCATTCGCGACGTGGCGAACACTTCGATCAAGTTCGAGACCAGCAAGGTAACGACGATCTCCGCCGCGACGGGCATCCCCGGGGGTTGGGCGTTGCTCGGCACCGTGCCGGCCGACATGCTGCAGTACACGGGTCACATGCTCCGCATCGCGCAGAAGCTCGCGTACGTCTACAGCTGGCCCGATCTCTTCGAGGGTGACTCCGAGGGGCTGGATGAGGCGACCGAGAGCATCCTCACCCTTTTCGTGGGGGTCATGTTCGGGGTGAACATGGCGCAGAGCGGGGTGACCAAGGTATCCGCCATGATCGCTGCGCAAACAGCTCGGAGACTCCCGCAAAAGGCACTGACCAAGGGCGCGATATACCCGATCGTGAAGAAGGTCGCCGGCATGCTCGGCGTCGCGATGACCAAGAAGACGTTCGCTAGCGGCGTCGCGAAGGCTATCCCCGTGGCAGGAGCCGTCCTCTCTGGTGGCCTCACCCTCGCCACCTTCCTGCCGATGTCGAAGAAGCTGCAGAGGCATCTCGCCAGCCTGGAACTCACCAAGCCCGGTCTACGCGGGTAAGGCGACCCGGCCCGTTGCTTCCGCCTCGCGCGGTGCGGTTCGCGAGACCAGCTTCGCGCGGACGAAGCGCAGCTTGACCACGCGACGCAAGGTCGTCGCTCGAAGGCGGCCCGGCCGGCTGCTGAGCAGCTCCTAGAGGTCCCCACCAGAGGCGATGAGCATTGGTGCCGTGTTCCGTCGCGTCGGTGATAGGCATCATCCTGAGACCCGCACAATGCAGAGACGAGGTACGTGACTTGGACGACGTCGACCACCACTCCCAGGTAGGCGACGCCCTCGCGCTGCTGATCGACGGTCTCTCGCCCTTCGTCGATCGCACGTTCGCCGAGGTGCTTCCGGACGACTTGCCGTGGACGGAAGTGCTCAGGCGCAAGGACGCGCTGGCGGGCCGACGTGGTGGTGTCTACTCCGGGCGGGACCTCTCGCTGCTGCTGAGAGCCATGACGGAGCGCCTCGGTGAACTCGGCTACCCGTTCAGCCGGACGGTCTCCCGCCAGGGCCAGAACTATGCGAGCGAGCTGCGCCAGGTCCGCAACCAGTGGGCCCACAACGAGTCCTTCAGCGCTGCGAATGCCTTCCGGGCGCTGGACTCCGCCGAGCTTCTTCTTCGTGAGGTCGGTGCCGAGTCGCAGGCGGAGGAGGTCGCGCGGCTGAAGTCCGGTCTCCTTCCGGTTCCCGTCTCGGCGCCGCAGGTCGACGCACCCACGCCGCACGCGGCCCCGGCTGGCACCGCCCTTCAGGAGCCGCACGCTGGCAGGGTCAACGGCCCCCAGATCACGGTGGGCGCTCTCCCCGTCCTGAGCTACGCCATGGCGCACTGCCGGGTGCTGGTGATCGACGAGGTCGCCGTTGCGCACGCAGGACCGGACGTTCGCGGAGCCACGCTCGAGATCGACGTTGTGTGCGCCGATGGCTCGCTCGGCGGTCCCAAGGTGCTGCTCCTGGACCTGGCGGACGGCCAGACGACGACGCTCCATACGGTCGACCTCGTGCTCGACCCGGCGCGCATGCTCGCGGTCGAGGAGCAGCAGCCCGGGCGGGTCGTCGCGACGCTGCGTGACCCTGCCGGCCTGGCACTAGCGACGATCTCGTCAGATGTGCGGGTGCTCGCAGCGTCGCAGTGGATGGCCGAGCCGGTACAGCTGGCGATGGAGATGCTGGCGGCGCACGTCCAGCCCAACTCCGCCGCGGTCGCGCCACTGCTCGTCGAGGCGTCCGACCGCCTGCGCGCACTCACTCGCGACTCGTCGCTGAACGGCTACCAGAGCGAGAACCCGGAACGGGTCGACGCGATCGTGCAGGCGGTGTACGAGGCCATGTCGGCCCGCGACATCCGGTACGCGGAGCCGCCGGCGAGCTGGGGCGACACCGGCCAGAAGGTCCGGACGCCGGAGGAGGTGCTCATAGGGCGCCTCGGCACGTGCCTGGACACCGCCGTGACGCTCGCGGCAGCCCTGGAGCAGGTAGGCATCAACTCGACGCTCTGGCTGCTCAAAGGACACATCTTCCTGGGCTACTGGCGGGTCGACTCGAGCCTTCCCGCGGTGACGTCCGTGGATGCCGACGAGATCGTGAACCTGGTCGACCTCGGGCACATCGCCCTCGTGGAGACGACGATGCTTGCCGGCGGCGCCGATGCCGCTCCGTTCGCCGATGCGACCCGCGCCCCGCGGCGCCAGCCTTGAGGACGGACTTGCGAACGTCCTGGGTGTCACCGACATCCGCCAGGCGCGGCTGGCCAAGATCTTCCCACTGCCCAGCCGTTCCACGGGTCCCGACGGACAGGTCGTGGTCTCCGTCTACGAGGCGGGTGCTGGGCCGGTGATCGCGCCGTATCAGGGAACCGGGTCGGCAGACCGCCCTGCCAGCGAGCGCGATGCGGAACCGCCGCGCGTCGCCCGATGGAAGAACGCGCTGCTCGACCTGAGCCTGCGCAACAAGCTCATCAACTACACGGACCGCTCGGGGTTCCACCTCGAGGTCCCCGGCACGGCGATCCATCGCCTCGAGGACCAGGTCAACGCCAACACGCCGATCACCCTCGTCGCGTCCGATGCGGTCAATTCCGTGGACGCAGCGCGCGGGATCCGCTTCGGGCGCGACCTGCCCGAGCGCGACCGCGAGGTGATGCTCGCGGAGAAGCGGGCCGCCTTCGTGGACATCACGTCGGCGTCCTACAAGACGAAGCTCCGCTACCTCGCGTACAAGGCCAAGACGATCGTCGAGGAGACGGGGTCGAACAACCTCTACCTGGCCTTCGGGATGCTTCGCTGGCGGTTCGCCGAGCGCGACCTGCGCTCGCCGCTCATCCTCGTGCCGGTGACGCTGTCGACGACGAGCCGCGGTGAGACCTACCGCCTGACGATCGACGAGTCGGGGGCGTCGACACCGAACTACTGCCTTCTCGAGAAGCTCCGAGTCAGTTTCGGCCTTGAGGTGCCCGCGCTCGAGAACCCGGCGGAGGACGCGTCAGGCATCGACCTCGCCGCCGCGTTCGGGGCACTGCGCCAAGCGGTGGTCCGAGCCGGTCTGCCGTTCCGCGTGGACGAGACGGTCGATCTAGCCGTCCTGCAGTTCGCCAAGTTCCCGTTGTGGAAGGACCTCGACGAGCACTGGCGGACGCTGTCGGCGAATCCACTCGTGCGCCATCTGATCCACACACCGCTCGAGCCGTTCGTCGACGCCGTCGAGCCTGGTACGGCAGTCGACCTCGACGAGCTCGGCACGCTCGTGCCGGTACCGGCCGACAGCTCTCAGCTCGAAGCCGTGCATGACGCGGTGGAAGGCCAGACGTTCGTCCTCGAGGGCCCTCCCGGCACCGGCAAGTCGCAGACCATCACCAACCTGCTGGCTCGCTCGGTGGCATCGGGACGTCGGGTGCTGTTCGTCGCCGAGAAGCGCGCCGCACTCGACGTCGTGAAGAAGCGGCTGTCCGAGGTCGGCCTGGCCGAGCTGTCGCTCGACCTGCATGACAAAGGCGCGCGGCCCGCCGCCGTACGAGGTCAGATTCGCGCCGCGCTCGAGCTTCAGGTGCGCGCCGACGCGGACGCCATGAAGTCGGGTGTCGAGACTGTCGATGCCTCCCGTCGCAGGCTCAGCATCTACGCAGAGCGTCTGCACGAGACCAACGGCGTCGGACACTCCCTCTACTCGGCGCGGGCCTTCGACCTCGCGTCGGACCACTCGGTGCCCCCGATGGACGTGCCGCCGGCGCTGGTGGCGGCGGGAACGGCCGACCAAGTCGATGAGATCCGGCACGCGCTCCGTCGCGTCCCGGAGTTCGCCGACCTCGCACGCCCACGACCGCAGCACCCGTGGCGATTCATCGACGAGGGCGCGACGCCCGTGGATGCCGACGCGGTGTCGGCCGCCGGACGGCAGCTGGACGACGCACTCACGCGGCTCGACGCCACCGGTGCCTCCATCGACGATCTGCTCCGGACGGTCACGACACCGACGGACGCCGAGACATGGGCCCGGCTCGCCGCCGCACCACGGCACCCGATCGACGCCATCGACGCACTGCACTCACCGGCGTGGCGGAGCCACCTCGACGCCCTCCAGCGCGAGCTCGATGCGTTGACCGCAGACACGAGCAGCTGGAGGCAGTCGGTGAGCGCGGACGTGATGGAGCGCGACGTCGCCGCGCTGCACCAGGCCGCCCTCGCCGCGGACGCCTCCGGCTTCTTCGGACGCAAGAAGAGGCGTCGCGCGGTGCTCGCGCAGTTCGCCGACGTCCTTCGAGTCCCGCCGGATTCGGTCAACCTGAAGACGCTGTCGGCACTCACGGCCGACATGGCGAACACCTTCCTGCACGTCTCGGCGGCTCGAGACGCAGCTCGGCAGATTCCGATCCCACTTGCCGATGCCTCGTGGAACCCGGCGATTCACGAGCACGCCGCGCGCGTCCGTGACGAGGTCGCGTGGCTGACGTGGACCGGTGACGTCCTCGCCGTCGACGGCACCCCGACGCGAGACGCGCTTCGCGGGTACTACGCGACGTCGCAACGCGGCGCACTGGCCGCGGAGCTGAGCGTGGTCCACTCGGCCTGGTCGGCACTCATCCGCACCGGCGCGATCGACGAAGTCCGGGCCGCGGCTTGGGCGGGGACGTCGGGCTTCCTGCCGACGTGGTGGCACACCCGGGCCGAGCGCAACGTGGGCACCTCGACGGTGCTGCAGCGTTGGCTCGACCTGATCCGCGTGGTTCAGCCGCTCCGCCTCCACGGCCTCACGGCTGCGCGGGAGGCGCTGCTCGACGGCGCACTGGTCCCCGACGATGCGGTGATCGCGTTCGACCGTGGCCTCGCGCTCGCGTCCCTCGACGAGCGCACCGAGGCGACGGCACTCGGTGACTTCGACATCTCGAGCCACAACCGGACCATCGACCGGTTCACGACCGCATCCCGAACGGTCCGTGGCGAGCTCCCGCGCGCACTCCCCCAGGCCATCCTCGAAGCGCGCCGGTTCAGCGCAGGTGCCGCGACCGGGCAGATGGGTGGACTGCGGCGCCAGCTCGAGCGGCAGCGCGGCGGGATGAGCGTGCGTGCACTGCTCGACAACTTCGGCGAGCTGATCACGCAGATCATGCCGTGCACCCTCATGAGCCCGGAGTCCGTCGCGCGCTTCTTCCCCGCGCGAGCCGACCTCTTCGACATCGTCGTGTTCGACGAGGCGTCGCAGATCAGGGTCGCCGACGCCGTCGGAGCGATGGGACGCGCGCGATCCGTCGTCGTCGTTGGCGACAGCAAGCAGATGCCGCCGACGCAGTTTCGCCGAGGCTGGCGCGAGCGCGGACGACGACGAGGAGTACCTGCCGGAGAACGTGGTCGACGAAGAGTCGATCCTCACCGAGTGCGTCCAGGCGCGCGTGCCCAGCAAGTGGCTCTCGTGGCACTACCGCAGCCAGGACGAGTCGCTCATCGCGTTCAGCAACCAGCACTACTACGAGAACCGGTTGTCCTCCTTCCCCGCTCCGCTACCGCGCGACACGCGCGATCATCCCGATGGCTACGGGATCTCGCTTGGTCCGTGTCAACGGCACCTTCGAGCGCGGCGGGCGCGGCCGTTCGTTGCGCACCAACCGGGTCGAGGCCGAGGCGATCGTCGAGGACGTCCGGCAGCGGTTCTGGAGCTCGCCTGACGTCCGCCCGTCGGTGGGCGTCATCACCTTCAACGCCCAGCAGCGGGATCTCATCGAGAACCTGCTGCGCGACAGCGGCGACGACCGGATCGTGCATGCCCTGGACGCACCGGACGGCCTCTTCGTGAAGAACCTCGAGAACGTCCAGGGCGACGAGCGCGACTGCATCCTGTTCTCCGTCGCCTTCAGCGCGAACGACAAGGGCGTCGTCCCGCTCAACTTCGGGCCGCTGTCCAAGCCCGGGGGCGAGCGTCGTCTCAACGTCGCGGTGACACGGGCGCGTCGACAGGTCGTGCTGTATCGCCAGCTTCGACCCCGGCCAGCTGCGTGCAGAGGAGACGACGCAGGTCGGCACCAAGCACCTGAAGGCCTACCTCGAGCTGGCTGCGCGAGGCGTCGACGCCGTTCAGGACAGCGGCCGCCGCCAGTCCGTCGTCGACCGGCACCGCGACGACATCGCGAACGAGCTGCGTCTCGCCGGCTTCGCCGTGCGCACCGACGTCGGCCTCTCCGACTTCCGCGTCGACATCTCCGTCGCCGACGGTGGCGATCCTGAGCAGCCGCTGCTCGCGATCCTGCTCGACGGGCCCAGCTGGCGTGCGCGACGAACGGTGGCCGACCGAGACGGGCTGCCCGTCGACGTGCTGAAGGCGATGATGCGCTGGCCCGGCGTCGAGCGCGTGTGGCTCCCGGAATGGATGCAGGACCGCGCGGGCACGCTCGATCGGCTGAAGCAGTCGATGGCCGCCGCGCGGGACGTGAGGGCACATGCATCCGAGGAAGTGCCGCCCGCGCCGACTCCGTCGCCACAGAACGCCCGCGAGCGCATCGAGACGCCGGGTCCACTACGAGCCCAGCTGGTGAGCCCATCATCGCCGCCACGGCCGACGCGACACCCTCTGGTGCGCGACTACGTGGAGTGGACGCCTGGGCGGCCCGGTGACCGGTCGGTGCTCGACGACCTTCCCTACCGAAGCGCCGCGACACGAGTGGCGCGGGCCGCGCAGGAGGCGATCGAGGCCGAGGGGCCTATCCAGCCCGACCGCCTGGCCAAGCTCGTCGCAGCCGCGTTTCAGCTGACGCGCGTGAACGACGATCGCAAGCGCGCCATCCTTCAGGTCGTCCCGGCGGAGTGCAGGCCGGCACACGGAGACGGCTTCTACTGGCCCAGCGGCGTCGACCCGACCGGGTGGGCGTTCGCCCGCGTCCCAGCCCCCGGGGGGGTCCGTCCTCTCGAGGAGATCTCGCTCAACGAGATTGCGAACGCCATGCGCATCTCCGCAGAGGAGTCCGGCGGGATGGGCGACGAAGACATCATGCTCGCCGCGCTCCAGATGTTCGGGGGCCGGCGACGGACTGATTCCATCAAGGCGCGCCTCGCCTCCGCTCTGGCCTTCGCCGTCGAAGACGGCAGGCTCGAGCGAGGCCCGGACGGCATTCACCGGTCGCGATAGCTGTGGCGCTCGTCGAGTTCAGGAAGCGCAAGGATTCCCTCGCGGTGCGGGCGAGGCCCGGTCCTGCGATGCTCGACTCCCCATCCAGACCGGAGCGCCCCCATGCCCGATACCGCGGTCTTCGACGTCGACGGCACGCTCATCGACACCAACTACCAGCACGCGCTGGCGTGGTTCCGCGCGTTCCGCAGCCTCGACATCACCGTGCCGGTCTGGCGGATCCATCGCGCCATCGGGATGGGCGGCGACAAGCTCGTTGCCCACGTAGCCGGCGACGCGGTTGAGCAGGAGCACGGCGACGCGCTGCGGGCAGCGTGGGAGGACGAGTTCACGCCGGCCCTTCACGAGGTCCAACCGTTCGCGGGTGCCCGCGACCTGCTCGACGCGGTCAAATCTCGGGGGTTCACCGTCGTGCTGGCCAGCTCGGGCAGCCGCGATCAGGTCGAGCACTACCTGAGCATGATCGGCGGTGACGACGTCGTCGACGCGTGGATCACGTCGGACGACGTCGAGGCCAGTAAACCCGAGCCCGATCTGATCCAGGTGGCCCTGGACGCCGTCGACGGCTCCAGCGGCGTCATGGTGGGCGACTCGACCTGGGACGCCGTCGCGGCCCGGAAACTGCGGATGCCCGTGATCGCCGTGCGTACCGGCGGGTTCTCCCCCGAGGAGCTGACCGCTGCGGGCGCCAGCGGGGTCTTCGACTCTCTCGTCGAGCTACGCGTCGGCCTAGACGACACGCCTTTGCGACGCGCAACCAGC
Source organism: uncultured Actinomycetota bacterium (assembly GCA_963837795.1). Classification (GTDB taxonomy): domain Bacteria; phylum Actinomycetota; class Actinomycetes; order Actinomycetales; family Cellulomonadaceae; genus Cellulomonas. Next base: position 11,063 of record CAWIOT010000006.1, on the reverse strand, counting down.
TGACGGCCGGAACGAACACCCGCTGGTCACGGTGCCCCGCCACGAAAGCGAACACGACAACCACCCTCTGGCGAAGGGCTGCACTGCCATGGCGCATGCCATCGCCCAGAGCACCTGGACTGGGTGAGTGGCGGTTGGCCGTGCAACGATGCGGCCGTGCCGGTGAGCCCGCCGGGAGACCCGCGGCATGCGGGCGACGCTCGCCTCCGGCACGACAACTTAAGTTGCGGGAATCGAAAGCGATCCGGCATGTGTTGACACGTACCCCCGAACGCCTGATCTGCAGATTTATCAGTGCACCTCCGACGCCACGGACCGATCTGGGGCCGTTTCGTTGACATGGTCAACCGGGGCCGGGTCTTGGCGAGATCAGCGGTAGAGTCCCGGCGGTGGTCCAGGCGCGATGGTCACGACCTGCTTCTCGTCGTCGATTGGCGTTCGACTCGCGGCCCGCTGACGTCTGGGAGGTTGTGGCGGTCCGGCATAGGAGCCGCAACTCGCCGCGATCGATCAACTGACCTCGTCGAAAGCGCGTCGCTTGTAGCCTCCCGGCATGAGCCTGGACGAGACAGCACGGGCCGGCGCAGCTTTTGGACTCCGCGCCAAACCCACCTGGCCGGACGCGAGCTGGCCGACCGGTGAGATCCAGGGGAAGGCCGCACCGCTGCTGGGTGACGCGGTGAGTGAGGCAACAATGCAACGCTTCCTGCAGTTCCAGGACGCCGTCGCCGTCGGGGTCGCCGGGCTCTACACGGCGCGGCTTAGCGCAGCACACCAGCTGATCCTGACGGCAGCGTGCAACGACGCTGCCGCGCTCATCCGCCATACCCTCGCCCTCGACGGACGTTCCGCGGCGCACGCGGCCCGGTCACTCTTCGAGCACCTCGTCTCGATCCACGACGTGTCGGACTCGACCGACAACACACCCGAGCGTTTCACCTCCCACGGAGCCATCACCCAGGAGGTCGTCGCACGGCGACGTTGGGCTCTCGAATACCTACCCAAGGCGGATCGGCGACGCGAGAATGCCCGACTAGACAAAGCTCGGCCACCGCTCGGCGAAAGAAGCACAGAAGGCGGTGAACCAGTACGGTCCTGGGTTCCGTCGCGGCTGGGCAAAGGGCAACCTCGCGCAGCGCGCCGAAACCCACGATCTCCAGGACGGCTACGACGGCTACCGGATCCTCTCCGCGGTCATCCACGGGTCGAGCGGAGGACTCCGCGGACTGACCCGGACGATCGCGGGCGCCGGAGTGTACCGGATTGGGTTCGACATCGAGCTCGTCGGGCCCGCGTACACCGAAGGGCTTGGGTCGTTCCGCAACCTCGCCTTGAAGCTGCAGGAACTGACCGGCCAATGGCAGGCGCAGCTACTCGTCGACGCCGCGGGGAACCTGCTCGTGGCCTGGCCGGAGGTGTCGAGAGCCCTGCGAGGCCTCGACGCGAAGAGCTGGCCCGCCGGTGCTCCAGCGCAGCCGGTGGCAGTCGCCGTGGTCCACGGCGGCTCCATGGTGCGGTGGTACTGGTACGAGCCGGCGACCCTGCTCATGGTGATTGCGGACCCGCCCAACACCTTGCCCGACCTTACCGACTTCCTGGACGCCGCCTCCCGGCATGATCCGTCGACGGTGGGCGGGCGACCGGCGCTGAGGCCCTTCCCGGGCGTCCAGGTCGAGCCACGCCAGGGCGCGCACTGGTTTCCCGCGACGGCGCTCTTCTCTCCGAGCAACGAGCCGTGATCTCGCGGAGTAGGCGTTCAACTGCCGCCCGCCGCGAGCGCACCGGCAGCGATGCGATCCCGTCTATCGGGAGAGCAGCGGCACCGGCGCGTCGGCCTTGCCGGGGTGAATCTGTGCAGAATATGATTCCGGACATGAGCGGACTCTCGAGCAGCGAGAAGGACCGGCTCCAGCGCATCGCGGACGAGATCCGAGAGAGCATGGACGCCGAGGGGTACACGGTCACTTTGGCCGTCGCCCAGAACCCGGCGTTCAACGACACCCGAGTCGTGACGTCCGACATGCACCGGAGCATCGTGATGCGCGCTGCTCGTCGGGCGGCCGGCCGGTTGGGCGGCATCGGGATCGAGCAGGTGGGTACAGGGCTCGACCTCGTGTCGTGGGACGGCGCGCGGCAGCGGCGATACCGGGTGAAGTCGGCGCCACGGGCGGCGTCCGGCGAGTACACAGTCGTGTGTGGCGCCGGCTCGACGCTGCTCCAGAGTGACGTCGAGGACCTGATGTGGCCCGAAGAGCGGTGGATCCTCGGCTACAACACGACGGACGACCACGCGATCAACGAGATCTTCGCGGCCGAGATCGTCGACCACATCGAGACCGCGTCGGGGCCAGTGAGGCTCGTCCTGGGCCCGATCTACCCGTTGATGTCTGCGCCGTCGCCCGCCGGCTTCGCATCGAGCGACGAGAGCCTTGAGGGGTTCGAGGACTTCGACGACTTCGAGGACGACGCCGACACTGCTTGAGTCTCGTAGGCCCGCGTCCGAGCAAAGTGGGCACGGGCTCCACTCCCCAAAGCTTCCCGTGGAAGGCTCCTGTGAACAGCAACACCATCCTTGGCGACCGCATGCGCCTACTTCGGCAGGCGAGCAACCTGAGTCAGGTCGAACTCGCCCAGCAACTGGGTCTAGATGGGAATGGTCAGATCTCAAAGTTCGAGAACGGAAGAGTAGTCGTCGAGGGCGCGATGATCGGCGCGATCGCCGACGCCCTCGACTGCACGCCTGAGTACCTGACAAGGACAACGGCCGATGTGCTCGCGACACGGCCATGGCTCCGGGCATACGCAGATGCGCCGTCGAAGGCAGTTGACTTCATCCTGGCAAACAACGCCTTGAACCACGAGCTGATAACGGCGGTGGAACTCAAGCGTATCCCCGAGCGGATCCCAAGATTTGATGGCGACGTCAACGACCACCATGCTATCGAGGAGTTCGCCGAAGAAGTTCGAGCGGCGGCGGATATTGGCGAAGGCGCTGCGGTGGGGAATGCGATTCGCGCTGCCGAGAGGCTGGGGTGCGTGGTGCTGCCCTTGTCAGACGAGCTCGGACGCCATCTGGGCATGTCACACTACATTGACAACACCCCGTACATCCGAGTTAGCCGAGCCCGGTCGAACGTGCCTGGCGATCGGCAGCGCTTTACCGTCGCTCACGAGCTCGGCCATTTGTCGCTCCACGCGGAGGTCCGTCCACCGGAAACGGCAGACGATGCGAGGCGGATCGAAGCCCAGGCGCATCGCTTTGCTGGGGCGTTTTTGACGCCCCGACACGCGCTTCTAGAGGACCTCGAAGCACAGGGGGGCCGAGTGACACTGACGACACTCAGTCAGCTGAAGTCCAACTGGGGTGTCGCGATCAAGATGCTCGTGGTGCGCCTGAAGCAACTGGAGGTTATCGGCGACGAACAGTCGACGTCGCTGTATAAGCAGATCTCGAAGCGGGGCTGGAACACCGGAGAACCCGTGCCAGTCTCCAACGAGAGCGCGATCTGGCTCGATCGGGCGTTGCGGCAAAAATGGACAACTGCTGATGCGGCACATGCAGTGCGAGACCACTACGGCCTTGGTAGTTCGCACGTACGTCGGTGGCTCAGTTGGGAGAAATCCGACGAGTCGCGCGCGGGGACGGTCATCGCGCTCGCCGAAAGAACGATCACGAATCAGAGGGCACGCGGAGATGCAGGTGGCGAACTGGAACCGGAGGGGACGGTCACTTCCGGCCGAACCGCAGGCGTGACGCCTCTACGTCCGCGCTCGCGCTAGCTTCCTCATCGGCGCTTCCGCAGATCATCCTGACGGGATCCTGCCTCGACCGCGCACCACGTTTCTTCGGCGGCAAGCCGGAGGAACTCTCACATGGCGGCGTTGTTTCGTCGCCTGGGGCGGCTTGCACGGGCCGCTGATATAGCTGGAACACCGCGACTCTGGTGCGCATCCCGTGTACGGTCAGCGGTGGCCGAGTCTGAGAAGGGAACCATCGTGATTGATCGTGCAATACTCCTGAACGCATTTCAGCCGGCGACCGAGGTCGACGATCCAGTGCGATTCGCGGGTCGAGGTGCAGAAGTTCGTGAACTGGCCGACACCTTGCACTCGATCGGGTCGACGCCTCTGATCTACGGGGACCGCGGATTGGGAAAGTCGAGCCTGGCACTACAGATCCGCAGAATCGCCATGGGTGACGTCGAATTGCTCGCCCACCTAAAGGCCGAGCGTCTCGCTTTGCCCGACGATCGGCAGTTCCTGACATTTTATGTCACCTGTACGGACGCGACCAGAAACTTCAAGGACCTGCTGCAGTCGATGGTCAACGCGGCAGAGAGTGTCGAAAACGTTCCCGGCGGCGGCGCCGGGAAGGCGTCCGAACTCGTTGATCGTACGAGCCGGAAAAAGCTTACGATCAAGGTCATGGAGTTCGAGAGCACTAAGAAATATCAGACGGAAAGCAAGCGCCTTTCGTACCAGGACTTGAACCTGGAAGAGAAGTTGATGCAGCTTTGCGATCTACTAAGTGCCGCTTATGACCAACCGGTCCTGTTTGTTATCGACGAGCTCGACCGAATGGCGGACACCTCGGGACTCGCCAGCTTCCTTAAGGCCGCGTCAAGCGAATTGCTAAAGTTCGTATTGGTGGGGATCGCAAGCAACGTTGCAGACCTGCTTGCCGACCATCAGTCGCTCGAACGGCGACTAGTGCCGGTCCGCCTACCACTAATGAAGGGAGCCAGCTTGGCCAGATCGCTCTGAAAGCACAGGCGTACCTGGTCGACCAAGCGATCGACAGAAGGTTCACAGACAGGGCGGTTTTGCGGCTCGCAAACGTCGCTGCCGGCTTTCCGTGGTCCGTTCATGTATTGGGCCAGCAAGCGCTGGTCGACGCGGACGAGCGAGACGCGGGGGAAATAGATTCGAGCGACATCGTGAAAGCGACGGGATCGATCGTCAAGAATCGATTCGCGCAACAGTTTGCGGACATGTATCAGACCGCCGTCCGGGACTCCCATAATCGCGAAATGACGCTTCGCGCTTTCGCTGAGTGGCGCGACTGGATATTCCGACGGGCGAGATATATAGAATCCTCGGCGGGCCACTCGGTGTAAATGGCGGTTCGACCTATCGGGGGCATCTGTGTACACCCGAGTTTGGGTCCGTTCTTTCGCTCCCGCCTTTCAGAAGCGCGGACTCATTCGGTTCCGAAACGAGATGTTTAAAGCCTACATTCGTATGCGCCCTTCCATATACTCGGGAGTCGATACACGCGTGAGGACGCTTGGGAAGCGAGGCGAAAGCAGGAGGGTTGATCCGCGTCACGGCGCGTTCACTCAAAGGCAGTCTCATTCCGGATGCGTCGCGTCGGCGGGTGCTCTCGGCCGCATGGGACTGCGCCGATACGCGGGGCCGGGCCCCTGTGCGTGCAGGCGGCGACGCACGAGGAGACTGCAGTGACCCCCAAGACGAGCCAGGCGCAGCGCGCCGAGCTGCACAAGACCATCTGGCGGATCGCCAACGACCTGCGCGGCAGCGTCGACGGCTGGGACTTCAAGACCTACGTGCTGGGCATGCTCTTCTACCGGTTCATCTCGGAGAACCTGACCGCCTACCTCAACGAGCGCGAACGCGCGGCGGGCAACGCCGACTTCGACTACGCGACGCTTACCGACGCAGCAGGCCGAGTTCGGCCGCGACGAGACGGTCAACGGAGAAGGGCTTCTACATCCTGCCCTAGCGACCTGTTCGTCAACGTGCGCGAGCGCGCGCCGCGACGACGAGAACCTCAACGAGACGCTGGCAGCGGGTCTTCAAGCAACATCGAGGCCTCGGCCCTCGGCGCCGACAGCGAGGACGACATCAAGGGCCTGTTCGACGACCTCGACGTCAACAGCAACAAGCTCGGCCCCACCGTCGCCAAGCGCAACGAGAAGCTGGTCAAGCTGCTCGACGCCATCGGCGACCTGCCGCTCGGGCGACTTCAACGACAACACCATCGACCTTTCGGCGACGCCTACGAGTACCTCATGCAGATGTACGCCTCGCAGCGCCGGCAAGTCGGGCGGCGAGTACTACACGCCGCAGGAGGTCTCCGAGCTGCTGGCCCGCATCACCGTGGTCGGCAAGACCGAGGTCAACAAGGTCTACGACCCGGCCTGCGGCTCCGGCTCGCTGCTGCTGAAGTTCGCCAAGGTGCTCGGCAAGGACAAAGTCCGCCAGGGCTTCTTCGGTCAGGAGATCAACCTGACCACCTACAACCTGTGCCGGATCAACATGTTCCTGCACGACGTGAACTACGAGAAGTTCGACATCGCGCACGGCGACACCCTGATCGACCCGGCGCACTGGGACGACGAGCCGTTCGAGGCGATCGTGTCCAACCCGCCGTACTCGATCAAGTGGGACGGCGACGCCAACCCGCTGCTGATCAACGACCCGCGCTACGCGCCCGCCGGCGTGCTGGCGCCGAAGTCGAAGGCCGACCTCGCCTTCACGATGCACATCCTGAGCTGGCTCGCCGTCAACGGCACCGCCGCGATCGTCGAGTTCCCCGGCGTGCTCTACCGCGGCGGCGCCGAGCAGAAGATCCGCAAGTACCTCGATCGACAACAACTACGTCGACGCCGTCATCCAGCTGCCGCCGGACCTCTTCTTCGGCACCACGATCGCGACCTGCATCATCGTGCTCAAGAAGTCCAAGACCGACAACAAGGTCCTGTTCATCGACGCCTCCGCAGAGTTCGTCCGCAGGGCAACAAGAACAAGCTCACCGACCGACCACCAGCAGACGATCCTCGACGCGTTCACCGCCCGCGAGGACGTCGACCACTTCGCCACGCTCGTCGACACGAGGAGATCGCCGACAACGGCTACAACATCGCCGTCTCTCCTACGTCGAGGCTGAGGACACCCGCGAGGCCGTCGACATCACCGAGCTCAACGCCGAGATCGCCCGCATCGTCGCCCGACAGGCAGAGCTACGCGCCGCGATCGACGCGATCGTCGCCGACCTGGAGGAGGGAATGCATGAGCATGCCGACGTGGGAAGGGTTCATGGCCCCGTGCTGCGAGCGCTGAGCGATGGGGTCGTGCGGAACCGACGAGAGTCTGGACGCTGGTCGGCGAGCGAGGCGGGCTCACGCGAAGAGCAGACGGAGCCGCGTCTGCGTCCGGTCAGCCGATGTACGCGAACCGCATCGGGTGGGCGGCCGTCGTTCCTGACTAATGTTGGAGCCCTCACCCGGCCATCGCGCGGCAACTACGCCATCACCGACGCCGGCCGCCACGTTCTTGAGCAGTTTCCCGATCGGCATCACCGGAGCGCGACCTCAAGGCGCTGGGGGAAGACCCGTCGTCTCCGGATCCGGCCGTACGTCGCAACCGAGAGGCGAACCCGCAGCGCCGCAGCCGGCGATGCCGGCCGCGACACAGCCTCGATCCCACCGAACAGGTCGAGCGGCGGTCGCCCGCATCCACGACGAGGTCGCGAGCGAACTGCTGCAGCGGCTCCAGGGCAAGGAGCCTGCCTTCTTCGAGGCAGGCCGTCGTGCGACTGCTGGTGGCATGGGTTACGGCGGTGCCGACCGGCAGCGGCGTCGGTGACGCAGTTGAATCAACGACGGCGGCATCGACGGCGTCATCGACCAAGACACGCTTGGGCTAAGCCGGGTCTACATTCAGGCCAAGCGATACGCGACCGGACAACTCCGTCGACCGCCCCGACGTTCAAGGCTTCGTCGGAGCCCTCGAGCGGAAAAGCCGACAGCGGCGTCTTCATTACCACGAGCCCTTCACCCACGGTGCCGAGAGTACGCGGACGTCGCTTCCGACCCGAATCATCCTGATCGACGGCAACGACTCACCGAACCTCATGATCCAGTACGGCGTAGGCGTCCAGGTGCAGGAGACCGTACAGCTCGTCGAGGTCGACGAGGACTTCTTCGAATGAGCCGAATCGACGACCTCATCGCCGAGCACTGCCCCGATGGCGTGCCGAGTTCAAGTGCGCTCGGTGACGTCGGGGAGTTTATCCGGGGTAACGGCCTCCAGAAGGGCGACTGACGACGCGGGGTGCCTGCGATCCACTACGGGCAGATCTTACACCTTTTACGGCGTCAAGACGGCCGTGACGAAGTCGTTCGTCACGACTGAGGTTGCTGTGAAACTTCGTTTTGCGAGCCCGGGTGACCTCGTGATCGCGACGACCAGCGAGGAGAACGAGGCACGTCTTGTAAAGCCGTAGCGTGGCTGGGCGCGAGAAGCGTCGTGCTCATGGTGACGCTACATCTACCGACACCAGCTGGACCCGAGTACGTCTCCTACTTCTTCCAGTCCGAGCAGTTCCAGCTCAGAAGCGATGCTACACTTCGGAGTCGAAGCTTGCCGCATCTCGGGAACCTCTCTCGCGAAGATTCGGATCCCTGTTCCCCCCGCTAGCGATCCAACACGAAGTCGTGAGGGTCCTGGACCACTTGGCGGCTTGGATCCGGCTGATTGAGCCGCTCGAAGCCGAGCTGGATTCCCGCTCCTTCGCCAGTATGCGTATTACCCAGATTCGCTCGTCGAGCCGAAAGGGGTCAGCGAATGGGCTACCCTGAGCGAGGTTGCCTCAGAATTCGGCCTAGGCAAGTCCAAGCATCGGCCGGTAACGATCCTCGATCGCACGGCTGGGCCATATCCTTTCATTCAGACCGGCGACGTGCGTACTAGAGCCCACCGGATCAAGGATTATTCGCAGACCTACATCTTCGAGGGGTTGGCGAGAGCTAACTGTGGCCGAGGGGCACGGTTCGTATCACATCGCGGTGAACACCGCCGATACCGGCGAACCTGGACTCGAACCATGCTTCCCTGACATCTTGGTCGGCCGGTCCTGAACTCAGATAGGGTCTCGGCAGACTATGTGGAGTACCTGCTGCAATCTTTCAACTCGAAGTTGGTCGCGAAGGGTAACCGAAGCGCGCAGGCAAACATCAACCTTTCGACTTTCGAGGATACTCCATCCCGTTCCCGGATCTTGACGAGCAGGGGCGGATAGTCGCGATTCTTGACGATTCGAGGCATTAGTGAACGACCTCTGCGACGGCCTCCCGGCCGAGATGGAGGCGCGGCGGAAGCAGTACCGGTACTACCGCGACAGTTATTGACTTTCGAGGATGCCTCTGACGAGTTGGAGCGAGGGAGAAGCTCGCACATTCGAGCCGATCGCGGTGAGCGACGAGAGTCCACAGTCGTCGCGGAGTTCGTGGCCGACGCGCGCGGCCGCTCCGGCTACCAGAGCGAGGCCGAGCTCGAAGCGGGAACTCGATCGCGCTACTCCAGGCGCAGGCGTACGAGTACCTGCCGATCACCTCAGTGCCGCGGCTCGAGGCGAACCTGCGTGCCCAGCTCGAGGCGCTCAACGGGGTCGTGTTCTCCGACGCCGAGTGGGACCGCTTCTTCACTGAGTGGATCGCGGGCAGAACGACGGCATCGTCGAGAAGACCGCGCGGATCCAGAACGACCACGTCCAGGTCCTCAAGCGCGACGACGGCTCGACCAAGAACGTCCCCTGATCGACAAGGAGCACATCCACAACAACCGGCTGCAGGTGATCAACCAGTACGAGGTCGACCAGGGCGAGGGCGGTGGCGCGTACGCGAACCGATACGACGTGACGATCCTGGTCAACGGGCTGCCGATGGTGCACGTCGAGCTCAAGCGCCGCGGCGTCGACATCCGCGAGGCGTTCAACCAGATCGACCGCTACCAGCGGGACAGCTTCTGGGCCGGCTCGGGCTTGTTCGAGTACGTGCAGCTGTTCGTCATCAGCAACGGCACGCTGACGAAGTACTACTCGAACACGACCCGCGACCGGCACATCAACGAGGCGTCGGGCGCAGGCGGGGCGCAAGACGTCGAACACGTTCGAGTTCACGTCGTGGTGGGCGACGCGAAGAACAGGCCGATCCCGGACCTGACCGGCGTTCACGAAGACCTTCTTCGCAAAGCACACGCTGCTGAACATCCTGACGCAGTACTGCGTGTTCGACGCCGACCGGCATCTGCTGGTGATGCGGCCGTACCAGATCGTCGCGACCGAGCGGATCCTGCAGCGGATCGAGACCTCGACCAACTACAAGCAGCTCGGCACGCTCGCGGCCGGCGGCTACGTCTGGCACACGACGGCTCGGGCAAGACGCTGACGCGTTCAAGGCCGCGCAGCTGGCGACGCAAGCTGCCGTCGGTGGACAGGTGCTGTTCGTCGTGGACCGCAAGGACCTCGACTATCAGACCATGCGGAATACGACCGGTTCGAGAAAGGTGCCGCTAACTCGCAACACCTCGACCGCCGTACTGAAGAAGCACTTGAGGATCCGGGCGCGCGGATCATCATCACCACGATCCAGAAGCTCGCCGCGTTTATCAGCCGAACAAGGGGCACGAGATCTACTCCGGGCATGTCGTGATGATCTTCGACGAGTGTCACCGCAGCCAGTTCGGCGACATGCACATAGCGATCACCAAGGCGTTCAAGCGGTACAACCTGTTCGGGTTCACTGGACCCCGATCTTCGCCGAGAACGCCGGCCAAGCGGCAACCCGCAGCTGAAGACCACCGAGCAGGCGTTCGGCGACAAGCTCCACACCTACACGATCGTCGACGCGATCACCGACCGGAACGTGCTGCCGTTCCGCATCGACTACGTCAACACGGTCAAGACCCCGGCGCCCTGACCGACAAGCAGGTCTCCGCCATCGACACCGAGGCGGCACTGCTCCGCCCGAGCGGGTCAGCCAGGCCGTGGCCTACATCCTCGATCACTTCGACCAGAAGACCCGCCGCAGCCAGGGCTACGCGATCGGCGACAAGCGGATGCGCGGCTTCAACGCACTCTTCGCCACCGCGTCGATCGAGGCCGCACGCATCTACTACAACCTACTTCTCAGCTGCAACAGGCCGACGTGCCGCCCGACAAAGCGGCTCAAGGTCGGGCTGATCTACTCCTACGGCGCCAACGAGCCGATCGAGGACGGTGCGCTCGACGAGGAGGGATTTGACACCGGCGCCCTGTCGCA
>CAWIOT010000005.1:0-16562 GCA_963837795.1 uncultured Actinomycetota bacterium | reverse complement strand
GACACCCGCGGCCGTCGCCGCGAGAGCTCGACATCAGTCGCGTCAGGGCAGCTGCCAGCGGTGCTGATGTCGAGCTCGGCCGGCGCGGGGCGTGGTCTGGGTCGGGCTCAGTGCCCCGGCCGGGGTTTGCGCGGGCGCGGCTTCTTCGCGCCGGACGTCCCCTTGCCCGAGGACGAGCCGGAACTTCGGCGTGACCTGCCGGCCGACGAGCCCGATCCGCCCGTGCCGGCGGACCCCGACCGGCTCGTGCGCTTCGAGGAGCGGCCGGTCGTCGGGGCCGGCTCCGGGGGCGGGGAGCCGCGGCCGCGGGAGGACGACGCGGTCCGACCCCGCACGATGCCGATGAACTCCTCGGTCAGGTCGTCGTACCGGTCGATCAGCCACGTCAGCCCGATCGATGATCCGGGTGCGTCGCGGACGACTCGCGCGGTCAGTCCTCGGCGCTGGTGGAGGCGGCCGAGCGACTGCGGCAGGGCGAGCACCCCGATGCCGGCGGCCACCAGGTCGACCGCGTCGGCCGTCGTGGCGATCGGGCCGCCCGCGAACGGCGTGCCCGGGGGGTCGGTCCAGTGCAGCTGGTCGTCGACGGCGACCAGGAGCGTCTCGTCGTCGAGGTCCGCCGCGTCCACCTCGTCGACCACGGTGACCACGTGGTCCTTGGGCACCAGGACGACCGTCGCCTCGGTGTACAGCGGGATCGTCGAGAGGTCGTCGCCGTCGGCGGGCAGTCTCACGAGCGCGACGTCCGCGCCGCCGGCCCGCAGGACGGAGGTGGCGTCGGCCGGGGTCGTGTGCACCAGCTCGACCGGGACGTCGCGCAGGCGTTCCTGCCAGACGCGCAGCCAGCGGTCGGGGTTCACGCCCGGGACCAGCGCGATCCGGAAGGTACGGGTCTCGGTCATCGGGTCCTCCGGAACACCAGGTCGCGGACCTCGTGGCCCAGGTCGAGACCGCGTTGCTCGAACTTGGTGACGGGCCGGTGCGCGGGTCTGGCGACGAACCCCTCGGCGGTGTTCTCGAGGCCCGGGTCCGCGGTGAGCACCTCGAGCATCGCGTCCGCGTACTCGACCCAGTCGGTCGCGCAGTGCAGCGTGCCGCCGACGCGCAGCCGCGAGCGCAGGAGTGCGACGTGCGACGGCTGCACGAGCCGGCGCTTGTGGTGCCGCGCCTTGGGCCACGGGTCGGGGAAGTAGACGTGCACCGCATCGAGGGAGCCCTGCGGCAGCCGCGTGCGGACCAGGTCGAGGGCGTCGCCGTGCGCGATCCGGACGTTGCGCAGGCCGGCACGGTCGATCAGCCCGAGCAGGTGGGCGACGCCGGGCAGGTGCGCCTCGACGGCCAGGAAGTCGCGCGCGGGATCGTCGGCCGCCATCGTCGCCGTCGTCTCGCCCATGCCCGAGCCGATCTCCAGCACCAGCGGCGCGGACCGGCCGAAGAGCGCGACGGTGTCGAGCGAGCCGTCGGCGGACAGCGGCATCGGCGACGCGGCATCGTGCACCGAGAAGCCGAACTGCGGCCACAGGTGCCGTAGCGCATCCTCGCGCTCACGACCGAGGACAGCCCGTCGGGGGTGGAACGTGCGCAGCGGCTCGTGCGGGCGCGAGGCCACGTGCCGGAATGCGTCGGACGGGAGGCTCACGAGGGTCCACCCTAGGCGCGGCACCAGGTCCCGACCGCCGACGAGCACCGCGCGCGGGCGCCACCCTCGCCCCCACGACCGCCAACCACGTCGGCACCGGCACGGGCGGACGCGACCCACGTCGAGGTCGTCGCGAGCCCCGCTGACCCGCCATGGTCGAGATCGACATTGCTCGCGCGGTCCCTGCTCCCAACGCGACCAACGTCGAGCTCGCCGGGCCCGATTCACCGACCGTGGCGGAGATCGACGTCGAGCTCGCCTTCCGGCGCACCCGCGTGGCGTCGTCGCGGCGGTGCCGGTAACCCGCCGTCCGGGTCAGCTCTCGCGGGCCGCTGCTGCGCGCTTGTCCGCCGCGCGCGACTCCTGCAGGCGCTCCTCGAGGCGCACCTGGGCGGCGATCTCCCGCTCGCGCACCAGCCAGTTCGGCGGGTCGGCCTGCAGCGCGTCGATCTGCTCGGTGGTGAGCGCCTCGGTGATGCCGCCGCGCGCGAGCCCGCTGATCGAGATGCGCAGCCGGCCCGCGATGACGCTGCGCGGGTGCGGTCCGTCGCGGCGCAGGTCCACCAGCCACTGCGGGGGCGTGCGCTGCAGCTCGGCCAGCTCGTCGCGCGTGATCATCCGGTTCTGGAAGTCCTCCGGCGTGGCCGGCAGGTACACGTCGAGCTTGGCCGCGGCGGTCGACGCCTTCATCTCCTGGGACTTCTTCACGGGTGCCACCCCCCAAGGGTAGGCCCCCCTCCACACCACAACGTCCGAGCAAGTACGGGCCCTGACCCGTACTTGCTCGGACGTTGCGGTGGAGAGCGGGTGGTGGAGAGCGGGCGGTGGAGAGCGGGCGGTCAGCGCTCCGGCGGGACCGGGGGCGTGTGCCAGATGCGGTCGATGTAGTCGCGCATGCTGCGGTCCGAGGAGAAGAAGCCTGAGCGCGCCACGTTCAGCACGGCCGACCGCGTCCACGCCTCGGTGTCGGCGTAGGCCTCGTCGACCCGTGCCTGCGCGTCGATGTACGCCTGGTAGTCGGCGAGCACCAGGAACCGGTCCTCGGACAGCAGGTTGGACACGATCGGCTCGAACGTGGTCCGGTCACCGCCCGAGAACGTGCCCGACGCGATCAGGTCCAGCGCGTGCCGCAGCGACCGGTTCTGCTCGTAGTAGGACGTCGGGTGGTACCCGCCGTCGACGATGTCGGCGACCTCCGGCTCGGTCAGCCCGAACAGGAAGAAGTTCTCGTCGCCGACGAGCTCGCGGATCTCCACGTTGGCGCCGTCGTCGGTGCCGATGGTCAGCGCGCCGTTGAGGGCGAACTTCATGTTGCCCGTGCCCGACGCCTCCTTGCCGGCCAGCGAGATCTGCTCCGACAGGTCCGCCGCGGGGATGAGCTTCTCCGCGAGCGTGACGTTGTAGTTGGCGGGGAACGCGACGGTGAGCCGGCCCTGCAGGTCGGGGTCGCTGTTGATGGTGCGGCCGACGGCGTTGATCAGGCCGATCGTCTGCTTGGCCATCTTGTAGCCCGGGGCTGCCTTGGCGCCGAACGCGAAGGTCCGGGGCGTGATGTCCTCGATCTTCACCGCGCCCGACTTCACCTGGTCGTACAGCGTGACGATGTGCAGCAGCTTCAGCGTCTGGCGCTTGTACTCGTGCAGGCGCTTGACCATGACGTCGAGCATCGTGTCGGGGTCGACGACGATCCCGTCGCGCTGCGCCAGGACGTCGACCAGCCGCAGCTTGTTCGCGCGCTTGACCTCGCGGAACGCCTGCCGGAACTCGGCGTCGTCGGCCAGCGGCTCGAGGTCCTTGAGCCGCTCCAGGTCGGTGACCCAGCCTTCGCCGATCGCGGCGGTGACCAGCTCGGACAGCCCCGGGTTGGCCAGCCGGACGAACCGGCGCGGCGTGACGCCGTTGGTGACGTTGGTGAACTTGTCCGGGTAGTAGTCCGAGAAGTCGTGCAGCACCTTGTCCTTGAGCAGCTGCGAGTGCAGCGCCGCGACGCCGTTGACCTTCGAGCCCGCGACGGTGGCCAGGTAGGCCATGCGCACGGCGCGCTCCGGGTACTCCGCGATGATCGACATGCGACGCACCCGCAGCTCGTCGTCGGGGTACGCCTCGCGCAGCTCGGCCATGAAGCGCTCGTTGATCTTGTAGATGATCTCGAGGTGGCGCGGCAGCAGCCGGCCCATGAGGTCGACCGACCAGACCTCGAGCGCCTCGGGCAGCAGCGTGTGGCACGTGTACGCGAAGCACTTCTGCGTGACGGCCCAGGCGTCGTCCCAGTCCCAGCCGCGCTCGTCGACGAGGAGCCGCATGAGCTCCGGGATCGCGATGACGGGGTGCGTGTCGTTGAGCTGGAAGATGATCCGGTCGGGCAGGTTGTGCAGGTCGAAGTCCGCCGGCAGCACCTGGTCGATGAAGTCGCGCAGCGAGCAGGCGACGAAGAAGTACTGCTGCTGGAGGCGCAGCTCCTTGCCCTGCGGCGTGGAGTCCTCCGGGTACAGGACCTTGGAGATGTTCTCCGCGAACGTCTGCGCGCGGACGGCCTGGGCGTAGTCGCCGGCGTTGAAGATCTCGAGGTCGAACGCACGCGTCGCACGGGCGCTCCACAGCCGCAGCGTGTTCACGCGGCCGCTCTCGTAGCCCGGCACCATGTAGTTGTAGGGCACGCCGAGGACGCTCCAGCCCGGCACCCACCGGGTCCGGGTCACCCCGTCCTCGTCGTAGGTCTCGGTGTGGCCACCGAAGTCGACCGTCACGGCGGACTCCGGGTGCGGGAACTCCCACGGCGAGCCCAGGGCCAGCCAGTTGTCCGGCTTCTCCACCTGCCAGCCGTCGACGAACGTCTGGCGGAAGATGCCGTACTCGTAGCGGATGCCGTAGCCGATCGACGGCACGTTCATCGTCGCGAGCGAGTCGATGAAGCACGCCGCCAGGCGCCCCAGGCCACCGTTGCCCAGCCCCGGCTCGACCTCCGCCTCGCGCAGCTCCGCCAGGTCGATGCCCAGCGACTCCAGCCCCTCCTGCACGATGCCGTCCAGGTCCGACGCGAGCAGCGCGTTGTCCAGCTGCCGGCCCAGCAGGAACTCGGCCGACAGGTACGCCACCGACTTGGCCTGGACCTGGTACTGCCGGCGCAGCGTGGCGAGCCACCGGACCATCAGGTAGTGCCGGACCGTGCGGGCCATGGCGAGGTACTTGTCGTTGACCGACGCGCGGGTCAGGTCGGTGCCCTGCCCGAAGTTGAGCTCGCGCAGGAACTCGCGGACAAAGCCTTCGACGGTGTGCTCAGGGGTGGCGATGGGTGTCGTGTTCTCCGTCACCCGCGCCACGCTAGCGGGCATTCCTGGGATCTGACGACGGGGACCGACGCCTGGGGAAGACAGACGCATCACACCCTGGCGGCGGCATCGCGCCGATCCCTAGGGTGGGCCTCAGGACGAGGGAACCGTCCCGCGCCCACTGACCTAGGAGTGAGTGCGTCGATGGTCGTCTTCCTCATCCGTGCCCTGATCTTCCTCGGCTCCGCGGCCCTGGGCCTGTGGATCGCGTCGCTGA
The DNA here is from genome assembly GCA_963837795.1 of uncultured Actinomycetota bacterium. GTDB lineage: Bacteria > Actinomycetota > Actinomycetes > Actinomycetales > Cellulomonadaceae > Cellulomonas. The sequence continues at coordinate 11,377 of CAWIOT010000005.1, read as the reverse complement.
TCGTCGACGGGTTCACCGTCACCGCCGCGGGCTTCGTCGTCGCGGTCGTCGTCTTCGCGGTGCTGCAGAGCATCCTGACGCCGTGGTTCCTGGTGATGACGCGCAAGTACGCCAACGCGCTGACGGGTGCTGTCGGGCTGGTGTCCACGGTGGTCGCGCTGTTCGTCGCGACCCTGATCGGCGACGGGCTCACGATCTCCGGGGGCAGCGCCTGGGTGTTCGGCTCGCTGACGGTCTGGATCGTCACCATGCTCGGGACGCTGATCCTGCCGCTGATCTTCCTGCGCAACCGGGTCCAGGAGAAGCGCGCGGTGGCGTAGTCGGCCGGGAACGACGACGGCCCGGCACCATCGCGGTGCCGGGCCGTCGTCTCGTGGGTGCGCCCGAAGGGACTCGAACCCCCAACCTTCTGATCCGTAGTCAGATGCTCTATCCATTGAGCTACGGGCGCATGGCCCTCAGCGGGCCGCAGACGACGATACAGGCCGGAAGCCCGCACGCCCAAACCGGAACCCCGTGACCCGCGGCACGCCGTGGCAGGATCGCCGCCATGACGACCGTCGAGCGCCTGGGCACCGGCGGCGGCCGGTGGGGCATGCGTGCGGACGTGCTGCGCCACGGCGACGGGCACGACGGCAGCCGGGTCGGGTACGTCGAGCTGTTCTTCGACCTGGTGTTCGTGTTCGCGGTGACGCAGCTGTCGCACAGCCTCATCGCGCACCCCGACCTGACGACCCTCCTGCACACGCTGATCCTGGGCTGGGCGGTGTGGTGGCTGTGGATCGACACCACCTGGGTGACCAACTGGCTGGACCCGCAGACGGTGCCGGTCCGGACGATGCTGCTGGTCCTCATGCTGCTGGGCCTGCTGATGTCGAGTGCGATCCCGGAGGCGTTCGAGGGCAAGGCGCTGCTCTTCGCCGTCCCGTTCGTGCTGATCCAGGTGGGGCGCACCCTGTTCACGGTGTGGGCGATGGGCCGGCACTGGCCGGAGAACGCCCAGAACTTCGTGCGGATCAGCGTGTGGCTCGGCGTCTCGGGCGCGTTCTGGGTCGCCGGGGCCCTGAGCGACGACGAGCGGACGCGGCTGGTGCTCTGGGTCGTCGCGGCTCTGCTGGACGTCGTCGGACCCCGGGCGCTGTTCTGGGTCCCCGGGCTGGGCGCGACCAACCCGCACACCTGGTCCGTCCGTGGCTCGCACATGGCCGAGCGGGTGGCCCTGTTCCTCATCATCAGCCTGGGCGAGTCGATCATCGTGACGGGCACCGCGTTCGCGGAGCTCGAGCTGGACACCACGACGCTGCTGGCGTTCCTCGCGGCGTTCGCCAGCACGGTGCTCATGTGGCTGCTGTTCTTCGACCGCTCGGAGCAGTCCGCCACCGCCTACTTCTCGTCGCAGACCAACCCCGGCATGGTCGCGCAGACCGCCTACACCTACGTCCCGTTCCTGCTGATCGCGGGCATCGTGCTCACCGCGGTGGCCGACGAGCTGGTCCTGCTGCACCCCCTCGGGCACACGAGCACGTGGACCGCGGGGCTCGTCTGCGGCGCGGCGGCCGTGTACCTGCTGGGCAACGCGTTCTTCCGACGGGCCACCGGTGGCCGGTGGTCGGTGGCGCACCTGGTCGGCGTGGCCGTGGTGCTCGGGGTGTTCCTGCTGCGCGACGGCCTGACGCCGCTGGCCCTGAACTGGTTGTCCAACGGGGTGCTGCTCGCGGTGATCGTGGGGGACGTCGTGCTCGCCCGGCGGGGCCCGACACAGCAGCGGACACAGCAACAGCCCGAACCGTGAGGGCTCGGGCTGTTCTGAGAGCGGAGACGGTGGGATTTGAACCCACGGAAGGCTTACGCCTTCACGACCTTAGCAGGGTCGCGCACTAGACCGGGCTATGCGACGTCTCCAGGACCAGCACAGGGTACCCGGGCCGGTGGCCGTCCACCAAAGCGGCCCCTGACCTGCGGCAGCGCTCACCTGCGGACCCACTGGTTGGCGCGCACGCCCTGCGCCGCCTGCCGCGCGGTCTCGTCCAGCCGCGCCTGCCGGGTGGCCGGCCGCTTGGCCTGCACGATCCACTCCAGCAGGGCGCGACGGGCCGACGGCGGGAACGCGTCGAACTGCTCGCGTGAGCCGGGGTGCTGCGCGAACGCCGCCGCGAGGTCCTGCGGGACGACCAGGTTCTCCACGTCGTCGAGGAGCGTCCACGAGCCGTCCGCCTTGGCGGCATCGATGAGCGCCCGGCCCGCGGGCGTCATCCGGCCCTCGGCCTCGAGCCGCACGATCCGTTCCTTGTTGGTGCGCGCCCAGCCGCTGCCGGCCTTGCGGCGCGTGAACCACAGCGCGTGACGCTCGTCGTCGAGCGTGCGGCCCGACGAGTCGATCCAGCCCACGCACAGCGCCTCCTCGACCGCGTTCACGTAGGGCACCCGCGGCCGGCCGGTGGCCGACTTCCACGACACCAGCCACGCGCCCGCCTCGGTGGCGTGGTGGGCCAGGAGCCAGTCGCGCCACTCCTGCACCGTCTCGACGTGCACGAACGGCGCGTCGTCCCTGCCGCCGGCCATCGGATCCTCCGTGTCGTCGCCCTGTGCCCTTCCTACCGGTCGGCCACCCACACGCGTCAGTCGGGCGGCGTCAGGGCGTCGCGGGCCCGCTCGGCACGACGCAGCTCGCGCTCGAGCGTCGTCACCTCGCGCTCGTCGTGCCGCAGGGTCTGCTGCGCCAGGCCCACGTCACGGTCCGCCGCGGTCGCCGCCTTGCCCGCCGCGGCCAGCCGGCGACGCACCTCCGCGAGCTCGCGGACCAGGTCGTCCTCCTCGTCGTGCGCGCGCGCCGCCGCCTGCTCCGCGCGGGCCACCTCGGCGGCGCTGTCGTCGCGGGTGGCCACCGCGGCGTCGTGCCGCTGCCGCGCCTCCGTCGCTGCCCGCTCGGCCGCGTCCCACGCGGCCTGCGCCTCCTCGCGGGCGCGCTGCTCGCGGGCCTCGCGGCGCTCCCGCCGGTCCCGCTCCGCGGCCGACTCCCGCGGCTCCTCGGAGACGTCCGGCTCCTCCCGCTCGGGCGCCGGAGGGCGCGTGGGACGGGAGCGCCCCGAGCCGCCCACCACGGTGAGCCGCCGGGGCGTCGGGGTCGGTGGACGCGTCGGGGTCGTCGCGGTGCGAGGTCCCGCCGACGCGCTGGTGTCCCCGCTGCCGAACCCGGCGTACTCGCGCGCGGCGGTGAGCCGGCCCGAGGCGACCTCGCGGGCCACCTCGGGGTCGGCGAGCGCGGCCGTCAGCGTGGCGTCCAGCTCCTGGGCCACCTGCTCGCCGACCTTCTGACCGGCGCCTTGCGCGAGCCGCCGCGCCCGCGCGACCAACGACCGGACCAGCTGGCGGCGCTGCGTCGACAGCTCCCGCAGGGCCGGGCCGTCCAGCGACTTCTCCGCCTCGCGCAACCCCTCCCCCAGCGCGACGATCTGCTGCGCCAGCGCGGGGTCGTCGCGCACCAGGAGGTTGACCAGCCACGCGGAGACCGTCGGCTTCCGCAGCTCGCCGATGGCGGTGGCCAGCGCCTTGTCCCCGTCGGCCCGCGCCGCCTTGACCGCAGCCGTCCGCCGCGCGACGAAGTCGGCTGGCGCCCCGGCGTAGAGGTCGTCGGCGACGTCGTCGAGGTCGCTCATGGTCCGACCCTGCCGTGCCCGCGGCGCGCCGTCCACGCCGGGCTCACGCCGGGCTCACGGCTGGCTCACGGCTGCGGCGTCTCCAGCTCGAAGCGGACCGTGCGGTCGGCGACGGACGCCGCGACGAGCCGCACGCGGACGTCCTCGCCCAACGGCAGCCCCGCGCCCTCGATACGTGCGCGCACCGCCGGGTCCCGCAGCTGCACCACACCCGCGTCGCGGTCCGCACGGACGTCGACGATCGCGCCGTCGAACACCTGACCCACGCGGCCGGTCATCAGCGCCGCCTCCACCAGGTCGAGGCAGCCGCGCTCCAGCTCGGACGCGTGCTTGTCGCCCGCCGACATCCGGTCGGGGAGCTCGGGCAGTGCGTCACGGACCCAGTCCGGCACGGGGACGCCGGCGCACAGCGCGAGGCAGGTCTCGCCGACGAACCGGTCGACCAGTCGGCGCAGCGGCGCTGTCGCGTGCGCGTAGGGCGCCGCGATCGCGGCGTGGATGGGCGCCGCCGGGACCTCGCCGTCGAACGCGACGTAGGCCGCGCCGCGCAGCAGGGTCGTCGCATCCGTCAGCAGCGCCGCGTGCGCGGGGTTGGCGGCGTCGAGGTCCCGGATCACGTCACCCGGGCTCGCCCCCTCGGGCCACGGGACGCCGAGCGCGTGGGCGGAACGCCGCAGCCGGTCCACGTCGCGGGGGTCCGCCGCGGGCAGCGTGCGGACGATGCCGACGCGGCCGTCGAGCATGAGCCGCGCGGCGCACATGCCCGTGAGCAGGGAGATCTGCGCGTTCCACTCCTCCACGGGCAGCGTCGCGCGGCTGCCCAGCGTCCAGGTGTCGTCGGGCCCCTGCTCGACCACCTGCTCGGGCGTGGGCAACGTGATGCCGCCGCGCGCCCGCTCGGCGACCTCGCGCAGCCGGCCGACCTCGCGCAGCAGCTGCAGGGACTCGTCGGCGGACCCGTCGTCGAGCGCCGCCTGCGCGCCCGCGTACGTGAGCTGCGCCCGGCTGCGCACCGAGGCCCGGCGGACGTCCGTGCGCACGGGCGCCCCGACGGCGTCCAGCTCGACGGTCCACAGCAGCGCGGGCGTGACCTGGTCCGGCAGCAGGCTCGCGGCACCCTCCGACAGCCGCGGCGGGTGCAGCGGCGTGCGGCCGTCCGGGGCGTACAGGGTCTCGACGCGCTGCCGCGCCTCCCGGTCGATCGCGCCGCCCGGGCGGACCCACGCGGCGACGTCGGCGATCGCGTACCGCACCCGGTACCCGTCCCCCAGGCGCTCGAGGTGGACCGCCTGGTCCAGGTCCGTGGAGCCCTCCGGATCGATCGTCACGAAGGGGACAGCGGTGGCGTCCTCGCGCTCGCCCGACGGCCCCCGGGCGATCGCGGCATCTGCCTCGGCGAGGACGTCCGCGGGGAAGTCAGCGGGGACGTCGAGCTCGTGGCGCAGGTCGTCGAGGCCGCGGCGGATGAGGACGTCGACGCTCTCACCCTGGGCCTCCTGCGGCGGGCGGGCGTGCAGCTGGACGTGACGTCGGGGCACGCCGCGAGCCTAGGTGCGGGCGGGGGTGGTCGCCCGTCGGCGGAGGGCGTGGGATTCGAACCCACGAGAACGGGGTTGTCCCGCTCCAACGGTTTTCAAGACCGTCTCTTTCGGCCGCTCAGACAGCCCTCCCGCGCGGGCGCGGCCCGACGCGGGAACGAGTCTCCCACAGCACACTGGCGTCGCATGGTCTAGACCAGTAGGGTCACGAGCGTCATCGTCGACACATCCTGGAGGCAGGCCATGCAGCGTTCCGTCGTCGTCGCACTCTCCGGCGGGCTGCACGCCCGCCCGGCCGCCCAGTTCGTCGCCGCGGCCGGTGCTCTGCCCGCGAAGGTGACGATCGCCAAGGCCGGCGGCACCCCCGTGGCCACCGCCTCGATCCTGGCGATCATGACGCTCGGCGTCGGGGCCGGCGACGAGGTCGTGCTCGAGACGGCCGACGACGACGCGGACGCGGCCGCCTCGATCGACGCGCTCGAGGGCTTCCTGCGCCAGAGCGTCTAGAGCCCGAGCTCCGCCAGCACGGGCAGCGCGGCCCGCACGGCCGACCGCGCCTGGTCGGCCGTGCGCTGCGCGAGCGCCAGGTCCGCGAGTGCGCGGCACTCGTCGAGCGTGACGGAGGCCAGCACGGCGCCGACGTCCGGCAGGGCACGCGCGGTCATGGACAGCGACGCGACGCCGAGCCCGACCAGCACCGGCGCGAGCGCGGGGTCGGCCGCCGCCTCGCCGCACACGCCGACGGGCCGGTCGCGCGCCGCTCCTCCGGCGCACGCCAGCTGCACGAGCGACAGCACGCCGGGCTGCCACGGCGTGGACAGCGCGGCCAGGCCCGCCAGCTCACGGTCCGCGGCCATCGCGTACTGGGTCAGGTCGTTGGTGCCCAGGCTGGCGAACCGGGCGCGGTCGAGCAGGTCCGCGGACCGCAGCGCGGCGCCGGGCACCTCGATCATCACGCCCGCCTGCGCCAGCCCGTGGCGCGCGCAGCGCTCGACGAAGTCGTCGGCCTCCTGCGCGGTCGCCACCATCGGCGCCATCACCCAGACGTCCGCCGACGACGAGCGCGCGGCCTGCGCGATGGCGGTCAGCTGGTCGTCGAGCACCTCGGGGTGCGTCCAGGACGTGCGCAGCCCGCGGATGCCGAGTGCCGGGTTGGTCTCGTCGTCGGCCGTCACGAACGGGAGCGGCTTGTCCGCGCCGGCGTCGAGCGTGCGGATGACCACGCGCGCGCCGGGGAACGCGTCCAGCACGCGGGTGTACGTCGCCACCTGCTCGGGGACGCCCGGCGCCGTGGTCCGGCCCAGGAACGCGAGCTCGGTCCGGAACAGCCCGACCCCCTCGGCGCCCAGCTCCGCGGCGGCGACCGCCCCGGCCGCGTCGGCGACGTTGGCCAGCAACGCGACGCGGTGCCCGTCGGCGGTCCGGCCGGGACTCTCCAGGCGGCTGGGCCGCACCGGCGTGGCCACCACGGACCGCACGGCCTCCGCGGACGGGTCGCGGACCACCTCGCCCGTGGCGCCGTCGACGAGCACCGTGTCCTCGTCCGCGAGGGCGTCCGCCCCGGCCACCGCGACCACGCACGGGATGCCCAGCGCACGCGCCAGGATCGCGGTGTGCGCGGTGGGGCCGCCGCCGGACGTGACGATCGCGCGCACCCGGGAGGCGTCGAGGCGGGCCGTGTCCGCGGGTGCCAGGTCCCTCGCCACCAGGACGAACGGGTGGTCGGGCTCCGGGACGCCGGGCGGCCGCAGGCCCAGCAGCTGCGCGACGATCCGGTCCCGCACGTCCTGCACGTCACGGGCGCGGTCGGCGAACATCCCGCCCAGCGCGCGCAGCTGCTCGGCCACCAGCTCGGCGGCGTCCCAGACGGCTCGCGCCGGTGCCGCGCGCGTCTCGAGCACGCGCCGTCGTGCCTCGTCGGCCAGCGACGGGTCCGCCGCCATGGCGGCCGTCACCGCCAGGATGTCCGCCGCCTCGCCGTGGGCCGCCTCGGCCGCCCGGGCCAGGACCTCCCGGACGTGGTCGGCGGCCTCATCCACCGCGGCCGCTGCCGCCGCCAGGTCCGTCCCCGGAGCCAGCGGCTCGGGCGAGGGTGCCGGCGGGGCGTCGGGCATGCGCGCCACGACCCCGACCCGGCGGCCCGGGCTGACCCCGAACCCCCGCAGGGTCAGCGTTGCGGCAGCGACCGCGGTGGTCATCGTGCGGCGGCCGGCTCGTCGACCGTGCTCGCCACCGCGGGCTCGACCCGGCGCTCGGCATGGTCGTCGGCCGCGGGCAGCACACCCGCGTCGTCGTCGTCCTCACGCCCTGGCGTGCGCAGGTTCCAGCGCGTGATGACGAACCGGAACAGCACGTAGTAGACGACCGCGTACCCGAGCCCGATGACGATGAGCAGCAGCGGCATCGTGGCGATCCGGAAGTTCAGCAGGTAGTCGATGGCCCCGGCGGAGAACCCGAACCCGTCCTTGATCCCGAGGGCGTTGACCAGCGCGAGCGACGTGCCGGTGAGGACCGCGTGGATGACGTACAGCGGGTAGGCCACGTAGACGAACGCGAACTCGAGCGGCTCGGTGACGCCCGTGACGAACGAGACCAGCGCGGCCGAGCCCATGATGCCGGCGATGACCTTGCGGTTCTTGGCCTTCGACGTGTGCACGATCGCCAGGGCCGCGGCGGGCAGCGCGAACATCATGATCGGGAAGAAGCCGGTCATGAACGTGCCGGCCGTGGGGTCGCCCAGCAGGAACCGGTTGATGTCGCCGTGCGCCACCACGCCGTCCGCGTTGGTGTACGTGCCGAACTGGAACCAGGGCAGCGAGTTGAGGATGTGGTGCAGGCCCAGCGGGACGAGCAGGCGGTTGAGCGTGCCGTAGACGAAGGCGCCGAGGATGGTCGAGCTGGTGACCCAGTCGCCCACGGCCGTGAACCCGCTGTTGAACACGGGGTAGATGAGCGCGCCCACCACGGCGACCAGGACCGCGGCGCCGGCGGTGACGATGGGCACGAACCGCCGGCCACCGAAGAACGCCAGGTACGCGGGCAGCTTGATCCGGTAGTAGCGCTGGAACAGCAGCGCCGCGACGAGGCCCATGACGATGCCGCCCAGCACGCCGTAGTTGATGAGCTCCTGCGTCTCGCCCTCGCCGGCCTTCTCCAGCGTGTAGGGCGACAGGGCGTCGCTGACGCCCTTGAAGACCAGGTAGCCGATGACGGCCGCGAGGCCGGTGGACCCGTCGGACTTGCGCGCGAACCCGACCGCGACGCCGACGGCGAACAGCAGCGGCAGGTTGGCGAACAGCGCGTTGCCGGCCGCGCCCAGGACGGCCGCGACGGGGAGCATCCAGGGCAGGTGCGCACCCAGGCCGTCGGCGCCGAGCATGTCCGGCTGACCGAGCCGCAGCAGCAGCGCGGCGGCGGGCAGGGAGGCGATGGGCAGCATCAGCGAGCGGCCGATGCGCTGCAGCTGGGCGAGGCCGGGGATGCCGCGCTTCTCGGTGGTGCCGGCTGAGCGGGGGGTCTCGGCGGTGGCGGTGGTCATGGAGCACTCCTCGTTAAGTGTCCTGAAGATCCGGGGGATGTCTGGTCTGGACCAGTTGCGAGCAGACTGGTCTAGACCTCATGATGTGTCAAGGGTCACGTCGCGACGGCGCGGACCGTCGCACGAAGGAGTGGCCCGGGGTGGACGAGTCGGAGCACGGCAGCGCGCACAAGTACCTCCTGGTGCGTGATCACCTGGCGACCCTGGTCGCCCACGAGCTGCGGGTGGGCGACGCGATCCCGTCGGAACGGCACCTGTCCCAGCAGTTCGGGCTGTCCCGGATGACCGTGCGGCAGGCGGTCGACACGCTGGTCACCGAGGGCGTGCTGGTCCGCGAGCAGGGGCGCGGGACGTTCGTCGCGCCGCAGCGCATCGACTTCGAGATGCGGCTGACCACGTTCGGCGAGGAGATGAGCCGGCGCGGCATGGAGCCCGCGACGACGGTGCTCACCGCGCAGGTCGTCGCCGCCACGCCCGACGTCGCGACCGCGCTCGAGATCGAGCCGCGCGACAAGGTGCACTTCCTCTACCGCGTCCGCAGCGCCGACGGCACACCCATCTGCATCGAGCAGGTGTGGGTCCCCGTGGCCCTGGCCCCGGACCTGTTCGCCGCGGGACCGCCGCCGAGCATGTACGAGGCGCTGCGCGAGCGCGGGCTGGCGCCCGAGTGGGGCGAGGACACGCTGTCCGCCGACGAGGCCACCGACACCGAGGCCTCCCTGCTGGGCCTCGGCGACGCCCGGGCCGTCCTGCGCGCCGAGCGGCGCACGTACTCGGTGGACGCGGCGACCATGTTCTCGCGCGCCTGCTACCGCGCCGACCGGTACAGCGTCTGGGTCCCGCTGCGCGCACCGCGCCCCACCCTGGTCCCCCGTCGGAACCGCGACGAGAGCAGCACGGCCACCGGACCGGCCCCCGCCGGCACCGGCACCACCAGTCCCGCGTCGGCAACGGCGCCCGCGGGAGCACCGGGAGGACGGCGATGAAGCCGCAGAGCAGAGATCAGGCGGCCGCCATCCTGGCCGCCCTGGGAGGCGTCGAGAACATCGACGAGATCGAGCCGTGCACCACGCGGTTGCGGTCGCTGGTGCGTGACGCGGGCCGGGTGGACGCGGCGGGCCTGCGTGCGGCCGGCGCGTTCGGCGTGATGATCTCCGGACGCGTGGTGCAGGTGGTGGTGGGCCCGCACGTGGACCTGATCGCCACCGACCTCGACGAGCTGATGTGAGGAGCTGGACATGACCAAGGCGGAGAAGATCCTCGCGGCGCTCGGCGGGGACGCCAACGTGCTCGACCTGGAGCCGTGCATCACGCGCCTGCGGGTGGAGGTGGAGGACCCGACCCTCGTCGACGAGCCCGGGCTCAAGGCGGCCGGTGCGATCGCGGTGGTCCGCTCGGGCATCGCCGTGCAGGTGATCGTCGGCCCCGAGGCGGACACCCTGGCGTCCGACATCGAGGACCTGCGCTGATGGCGGCGCTCACCGTCCTGTCCCCCGTCGGCGGGCAGGTCCTGGCCCTGGCCGAGGTGCCCGACCCGGTGTTCTCGGCGGAGCTGGTCGGTCCGGGCCTGGCCGTCGACCCCCTGCGCGTACCGGGTGCCGAGGTCATCTCCCCCATCGCCGGCACCATCATGAAGCTCCACCCGCACGCGTTCGTCGTGCAGCACGACGACGGCCGCGCGGTGCTCGTGCACCTGGGCATCGACACCGTCGAGCTCGGCGGCCAGGGGTTCACGCTGCACGCCGCCGAGGGCGACCAGGTGCGCGCCGGCCAGGTGGTCGTGACGTGGGACCCCGAGGAGGTCGGCGCGGGCGGACGCTCGCCCGTCTGCCCCGTCGTCGGCCTCGAGGCGCCCGCCGACGACCTCACCCGGCTCGCGCGCCCCGGGGACACGGTCGCCGCCGGCGAGCCCCTGCTGACGTGGGCATGACGCTCCTCGAGATCGCCGTCCAGGACGTCGCGGGTGCCCGGGTCGCCGTCGCGGGCGGCGCCGACCGGCTCGAGCTGTGCGCCGCGCTGCCCGAGACCGGTGGTCTCACGCCCAGCATCGGGCTGCTGGCCGAGGTGGTCGCCGCGATCCCCGCGGCGGTCGGCGTGCACGTCCTCGTGCGGTCACGCCCGGGCGGCTTCACCTACGCCGCCGACGAGCTCGCCGTGCAGGTCCGGGACGTGCGCGCCGCCGTCGCCGCCGGTGCCGCCGGGGTGGTCGTCGGGGCGCTGGGCGCGGACGGCTCGGTGGACCGTCCCGCGGTGGGCGCCCTGGTCGAGGCCGCGGACGGACGCGAGGTCACGTTCCACCGCGCGCTCGACACCGTCCCGGACGTGACGACGGCCGTCGACGACCTCGTGGCGCTGGGCGTCACCCGGCTGCTCACGTCCGGCGGCGCGTCCCGCAGCATCGACGGGGTCGACCGGTTGCGCCGGACCGTGCAGCACGCGGCCGGCCGGGTGCAGGTCATGGCGGGCGGCGGCGTCCGACCGCAGGACGTCGCGCAGCTCGTGGCGGTCGGCGTCGACGCGGTCCACCTGTCGGCCGGCCGGCACGTGGCCGGCTCGGGAGGTCCCGGCGGCGGCTCGGGCGGATGGACGACGACCGACCCGTCGATCGTGGCCGCCGCGGCGGCAGCACTGGGACGCCGGGCCGG
>CAWIOT010000004.1:0-53177 GCA_963837795.1 uncultured Actinomycetota bacterium | reverse complement strand
GCCGGGGCTGCGGCGGCCGGAGCGACCGGCATGAAGGCGGTCGACGGCGCTGGCGGCGCGGCCGGTCCGGCCGGAGTGAACGTCGTCGGCCCCGGTCCGTACGCCGCAGCCGGCGGCGGTCCCTGCGGGTACGGCGGCGCCGCAGCGGCAGGTGCCGCACTCTGTGACGGGATCGGCGAGAACATCGCTGCGGCACCGCTGGCGTGCGGCGCCGGCGGCCCCGCCTGCGGCCCGACCGGTCGGTACGGCGGCAGCGGCCGCGTCGGCTCCCCCGTGGGTGCCTGGTAGGACTCGCTCACGTCATTCCCTCCACGTGGTCGCCTGGTTCGACCGACACGGACGTGCCGGTACCGGGCCTTCGTTCTGCACCGTTCATCGGCGGTGCCGATGCCCGACTTGAGGCATCGCGGCAGGTGAGTCGGTGTCGTCAGGCGACGACGCGCAGGATCTCCTCGATCGAGGTCTGGCCGAGGACAACCTTCTGCCAGCCGTCATCACGCAGCGGGATCATTCCCTGCTTGACGGCCGTCGCCGAGATGTCGGCGCTCGACGAGTGCGCCACGGCATGCCGCTCGATCTCCTCGGTGACCTGCATGACCTCGTGCAGCGCGAGACGTCCTCGATAGCCCGTCTTGGAGCAGGTCACGCAGCCGACCGGACGCATCAGCTCGGGCAGGGGCTCTCCCGGCATCCACGGGAAGCGTGCCGCGGCCATCTCCTCCGGGGTCGGGGTGTACGGCGCCTTGCACTTGCCGCACAGCCGGCGCGCGAGCCGCTGGGCCACCACGGCGTCCAGCGCGGAGCCGACGAGGAAGGGCTCGATCCCCATCTCGGTGAGTCGGGTGACCGCCGAGGGCGCGTCGTTGGTGTGCAGCGTCGAGAGGACGAGGTGACCGGTCAGGGCCGCCTCGATCGCGATCTGGGCCGTCTCGTGGTCGCGGATCTCGCCGAGGAGCACGACGTCGGGGTCCGAACGGAGGATGGACCGCAGCGCGCCGGCGAAGGTCAGCCCGGCCTTGACGTTGACCTGCACCTGGTTGATCCCGGGGAGCCGGTACTCGACCGGGTCCTCGACCGTGATGACGTTGATCTCGGGCTTCGAGACGGCGTTGAGCGTCGCGTAGAGCGTGGTCGACTTGCCCGACCCGGTCGGCCCCGTCACCAGGATCATGCCGTAGGGCTTCGTGTACGCCTCGCGGTACGTCTCGTAGTTGTGATCGAGGAACGACAGGTCCCGCAGGTCGAGGCTCGCCGTCGAGTTGTCGAGGATACGCATGACGATCTTCTCGCCCCACACGGTGGGCAGCGTCGCCACGCGGAGGTCGATCTTGCGACCGTTGTGCACGACCGACATACGACCGTCCTGCGGCTTGCGGCGCTCGGCGATGTCGATGTCGCTCATGATCTTCACGCGGCTGATGACGCCGCCCTGGATCTGCTTCGGGGCGCGCTGCGTCTCGTGGAGCACCCCGTCGATCCGGTAGCGGACGCGCAGGTCGTGCTCCGACGGCTCGATGTGGATGTCGGACGCACGGTCGGTGATCGCCTGGGTGACCAGGAGGTTGACGAACCGGACGATCGGCGCGTCGTCGTCGCCGATGTCTCCCATCTTGGTCAGGTCGGCCTCGGGCTCGGCCGCCTCGATCCTCGAACGCCTGCGAGAGATCTTCCATCTCGTCGTCGGCGCGGCAGAAGCGGTCGATGGCGCGCAGGAGGTTGTCGTGCGTCGCGATCACGGGGATCACGGTCATGCCCGACACCGACCGCACGTCGTCGACGGCCATGACGTTGCCGGGGTCGGAGGTCGCCAGCACGATCGAGCCGCCCTCGAGCGCCACCGGAAGGACCGAGTAACGCCGGCACAGCGCACCGGGGACCAGGCTCACCGCAGTCCGGTCGACCGGGTACTCGTCGAGGTCGACGAAGTCCATCCCGACCTGGTGGGCGAGCGCCTTGACCAGCTGCCCCTCGGTGAGCACACCGAGCTCGACCAGAGTCCGTCCGAGCGTCGATCCTCGCGCCATGCGTCTCGTCCAGCGCCGCCAACAGCTGCGCCTCCGTGACGAGTCCGTCATCGAGCAGGATCTCCCCGAGCTGCTTCACGCGCGTCCTTCCGGTCGAGCCGGCGACCAGCGGGCGGTCGCACGGATGTCTCTTCCGGGTCCATCGGCAGGTAGGGCAGCGGCCCTGAGCGCGTCAGGTGGTGAGTTTGGCCTCGAGCGCCGACGCCATCGCAGACAGCGGCGCGGGGTGCCCGGTCATCAGCCGGACCTGCTCGGCGGCCTGGTGCAGGAGCATCTGCTCGCCTCCGACGACCGCTCCCCCGGCCGCGGCCCAGGCCACCGACAGGGCGGTCGGCCGCGGGTCGTACGCGACGTCGAGCAAGACCCCGCGCACGTCGGTGAGTGTCGCGGCGAGCGGGTCGGCGGCGTGCGGCGGGAGCGTGGACACGACGACGTCCGCACGCCCGATCTCGTCGGCAGCCACGTCGAGCGTCCGGTAGACGGGCGTGACCCCCATGCGATGCGCTGCCCGCATGAGGGCGCCGGCCCGCGCGATGGCACGCACGTAGACGACGGGCGACGTGCAGCCGAGCTGCGCCAGCGCGGCCAGCGTGGACGAGGCGGTGGCCCCGGCACCGAGCACGGCGGCCGAGCCGGCCGGAGCACCGAGCCCGAGGGCCGTGACGATGCCGTACACGTCGGTGTTCGCACCGACGAGGGTCCGCCCCTGCACGAGGACGGTGTTCACCGCGCCGACGACCTCAGCCAGGGGCTCGACGTGGTCCAGCAGCGGCAGGACCGTCTGCTTGAGCGGCATGGTCAGGCTCAGCCCGGCCCAGGTGGCGTCCAGGTCGGCGACGAAGCCCGGCAGCTGCTCCTCGGTCACGTCGATCGCGTCGTACTGCCAGTCGATCAGGCCGAGCTCGGCGTAGGCGGCGCGGTGCAGCGTCGGTGACAGCGAGTGCGCCACCGGGTGCCCGAGCACCGCCGCCCGCCGCGGGGCGGCTGAGGTCACTGCCCGTTCTCCGCCTGCCACTGACGGAGCTGCGCGACGTTCGCGTTGTGGTCGGCGAGCGTCGTCGCAAACCGGGTCTCGCCCGTCTCCAAGTTGACCGTGACCCAGAAGAGCCAGTCCCCCGGCTCCGGGTTCAGCACCGCGTCGATCGACGCCTCGCCCGGGGAGGCGATCGGCGTCGGCGGCAGCCCGAGGAACTTGTACGTGTTGTACGGGTTGTCGGCGTTCTGGGTGTCCGCGGTCGTCAGGCCGGTCCCGGGCTTGCCCAGGCCGTAGGCCACCGCGGAGTCGACGTCGAGGGGCATCTCCTTGGCCAGCCGGTTCTCGATCGCACGGGCGATCTTCGGCCGGTCCTCGGGCAGCCTGGCCTCGCGCTCCACCAGCGACGCCTTGTTCAGCACCGTCTCCCACTGGTCCTGCGGCACGCCCTTCTGCGTCAGCACCGCGACCGTCTGCGCGGTCATCTGCGTCAGCACGTCGGTGGCCGTCGCGCCGGGCTGGATGTCGTAGGTCGCCGGGAACAGCCAGCCCTCGACGTTCCCGTTCGCCTCGGCGGGCAGCCCGATGGAGGCGGGGTCGGCGATGGCGGCCTGCACGTCCTCGACCGGGATCGCCATCTTCTCGCTGATCTTGGTGGCGATCTGGTCCGTGGTGAGTCCCTCGGGGATGGTCACCTTGAACGAGACGCGGCTCGACGGGTTCAGCAGCGCGTTGACCGCGTCGGACGCCTTCATCTCGAGCAGCATGGTGTACGTGCCGGGCTGGATCGAGCTGGCCTGCGGGTTCGCGGCGAAGGCGGTGTTGAACGCCTTGACGCTCGCGACGACCCCCGCATCCACGAGCGTCGACGCCATGACCGCACCCGTGTCACCGGGCTTGATGACGACCTCGACGCTGCCGTGGCCGACACCGCTGTAGTCCTCGACGCTGGCGCTGTCGCCCGATCCGCCGTTGAACATGCCGCCCATGAGCTCGACCACGACGTAGCCGGCGCCGAGCACCATGAGGATCGCGACGACGAGCACCCAGATCGAGCGGCGCCGGCGGCGCTGCCGTTCGCGCTGCTCCTTGGCGCGGCCCCGGGCGCGCTGGGGACGGTTGTCGGCGGGGGCGACGCGGGTGTCGCCACCGAAGAGGTCGTTCACCTCGTCACTGCGTTCCACAGGGCCCCACCGTCCGATCTGGCTGTCGGTCACGTGCGCGTCACTCCACCGTCGTTCGTGCGTCGCCCACAGCCCCCCCGCGCGCCTCCGGACCATGCTGTGCCGGGTCGACCACGACCCGCTCACCGGGACGTCGCCCCGACGCACGCTCCGCGTCCAGCGCGGACTGCAAGATCACCACCGCGGCCGCCTGGTCGACGACCTGCCGGTGGCTGCGTCCGGATCGGCCGGACGCATGCAGCGCGTGATGGGCGGACACCGTGCTCATCCGCTCGTCGACCAGCCGCACCGCGACGGGTGCGACGGCCTGCGCCAGTTGGACAGCGTACGCGCGCGCGGCCTGCGATGCCGCGCCTTCGGCCCCTGACAGGTGCATGGGTAGGCCGACGTACACAACTTCTGCACGCCGTTCCTGCACCTCCGCCACCAGCTGCGCGAGGTCGGCGGCGAGGCGGCCCTTCTTCCCTGTCGAGCGTGCGAGCGTCGCCACCGGCGTCGCGATCAGCCCGTCGGGGTCGCTGCACGCGACCCCCACACGGACCGATCCGACGTCGACCGCGAGCCGCGAGCCGCGCACGACGGCCTCCTCGGGGCGGACTGCGTCGGACACGTCAGGCGCCCACCGCCGCGGAGACCGCCGCGAGAGCCTCGGCCAGGCGGGACGGGTCGGTACCGCCGCCCTGCGCCAGGTCGTCCTTGCCCCCACCACCGCCGCCGAGGATGCCCGAGGCCGTGCGCACCAGCGTCCCGGCGCGCACCCCACGCTCCCGCGCGGCCGCGTTCGTCGCGACGACGACGACCGGCCGGCCCTTGCTGACGCCGCCGATCGCGACGACCGCCGGGCCGGACTCGCCGAGCCGCGCGCGGACGTCCAGGACCAGGGTGCGCAGCTCGTCACCCGCCACCTCGCCTGCGTCGTGCGTGACCACCCGGGTCTCCCCCACCCGGGCCGCACCGGACGCGAGCTGGCCCGCTTGCGCGAGCAGGGTCGCCTGGCGCAGACCGGCCAGCTCCTTCTCCGAGTCCTTGAGCTTGGTCAGCAGCGAGGAGACGCGCTCGGAGAGCTCGTCGGGACGCGCGCCGAGCAGGCCGGAGAGCTGGCTGACCAGCGCCCGCTCCTTGGCCTGGTAGCCGTAGGCGCCCGCGCCCACGAGCGCGTCGACGCGTCGGACGCCCGAGCCGATCGCCGACTCGGACAGCAGCGTGACCAGGCCCAGCTCGCCGGACCGCTTCACGTGCGTGCCCGCGCAGAGCTCGAGCGACCACCCGTCGCCGATGCTGACGACGCGCACCTCGTTGCCGTACTTCTCGCCGAACAGCGCCATGGCGCCCTTGCCCCGGGCCTCGTCGATCGGCATCACGGAGTCGCTGACCTCGAGGTCGTCCTGGAGACGGTCGTTCACGCGCGCCTCGATCTCCGCGACGACGTCCGCCGGCGTGGCCGACGGGGAGCGGAAGTCGAAGCGCAGCCGGCTGGGCGCGTTGAGCGACCCCGCCTGCGTCGCGCTCTCGCCGACGGACTCGTGCAGCGCCTTGTGCACCAGGTGCGTCGCGGTGTGCGCGCGCGCGATGGCCCGACGACGGTCGAGGTCGATGCTCGCCGTGCCGGACTCGCCGAACGTCACGGTGCCGTCCACGAGACGCCCGTGGTGCACCGAGAGCCCACGCACCGGCGCCTGCACGTCGTCCACCTCGATCCGTGCGCCGTTGTCGAGCACGATCGTGCCGGTGTCGGCCTGCTGGCCGCCCGCCTCGGCGTAGAACGGGGTCACGTCGAGGACGACCTCGACGTCCGCCGGTGCCGTCGCCGCGGGCGCCGGGACGCCGTCGACGAGCAGGCCGACCACGCGCGAGCGCGCGGTCGCGTCGGTGTAGCCGATGAACTGGACCGGCTTGGCGGTCGCGGTGCTCAGCGTGCTGTGCAGCTCCTGGTACGCGGCGGTGTCGGCACGCCCGGCGCGCTTGGCCAGCGCGTCCGCCCGCGCGCGGTCGCGCTGCTCCTTCATGAGGTTCCGGAACGCGGTCTCGTCGACCTGCACGCCCTGCTCGGCGGCCATCTCGAGCGTGAGGTCGATCGGGAACCCGTAGGTGTCGTGCAGCTGGAACGCCTGCGACCCGGTCAGGACGGGCGCGTCGCTCGTCTTGGCCGCCTGCACCGCGGTGTCGAGGATCGTCGTGCCCGCCGCCAGGGTGCGCCGGAACGTGTCCTCCTCCGCGTACGCGACCTGGCTGATCCGCTCGAAGTTCGCCGCGAGCTCCGGGTACGACGGGCTCATCGCGTCCTTGCTCAGCGGGAGCAGGGTCGGCAGCGCCAGGTCGTCGACGCCCAGCAGGCGCATCGCGCGGATGGACCGGCGCAGCAGCCGACGCAGGACGTAGCCGCGGCCCTCGTTGGACGGGGTCACGCCGTCACCCATGAGCATGAGCGCGCTGCGGACGTGGTCCGCGACGACGCGCATCCGGACGTCGTCGTCGTGCACCGCGCCGTACCGCTTGCCGGACAGCTCCTGTGCGCCCTGGATGACCGGGAAGACCTCGTCGATCTCGTACAGGTTGTCGACGCCCTGCAGCAGGTAGGCCACCCGCTCCAGGCCCATGCCGGTGTCGATGTTCTTCTGCTTGAGGTCGCCCAGGATCGGGAAGTTCTCCTTGCCGCCCCCGTCACCACGCTCGTACTGCATGAAGACGAGGTTCCAGATCTCGAGGTACCGGTCCTCGTCGACGACGGGGCCACCCTCCGCGCCGTACTCCGGGCCGCGGTCGACGTAGATCTCCGAGCACGGTCCCGACGGACCGCGCGCGCCCGTGGACCAGAAGTTGTCCTTCCACCCGCGCCGCTGGATGCGCTCGTCGGGCAGCCCCGCGATCTGCTTCCAGAGGTCCGCCGCCTCGTCGTCGTCGTGGAAGACCGTGACCCAGATCGAGTCGGGGTCGAACCCGAAGCCGCCGGACTCGCGCGACCCCGTCACCAGCTCCCAGGCGTAGGTGATCGCACCGTCCTTGAAGTAGTCGCCGAACGAGAAGTTGCCGTTCATCTGGAAGAACGTGCCGTGCCGGGTGGTCTTGCCGACCTCCTCGATGTCGAGGGTGCGCACGCACTTCTGCACGCTGGTGGCGCGCGGCCACGGCGGCGTCTGCTCGCCCAGCATGTACGGGATGAACGGGACCATGCCGGCGATGACGAACAGCGTCGACGGGTCGGGCGAGATCAGCGAGGCCGACGGGACGACGGCGTGGCCCTTGCCCTCGAAGTAGTCGAGCCAGCGCTGGCGGATCTCGGCGGTACGCATGGTGTCCTCGTCGTCCATCTGTGGTGATCGGGTGGTGCTCGTACGGGTGCCGCCCGGGGTGCGGCTCAGAAGAAGGTGTAGCCGTCGTCGTCGTCCGGGTCCTGCGTGGGACCGGCCCAGCCGCCGTCGCCGCGCCGGCCGGCCCAGGACCGGCGCAGGCTCTCGACGCGTTCCGGTCGCTCGGCGCGCAGCGCCTCCACGTCCACGTCACCCACCAGGTCGTGGCGCAGCTGCTGCTCGCGCTCGGCCATCCCGGCCAGGAACTCGCTGCGCAGCGTGGCGAGTGCGTGCGAGACGCGCTGCGCGCCGTCGATCGCGTCGGTGGTGCCGGCGGGCAGGTAGGTCTCCACGACCGTGCGTCCCTTGCGGAGCACGACGACGGTCGCGACGACGCCCAGGGCGAGCCAGGTCAGCCGGCGCGCCATCATCGGCTCCGGCGCGCGCTCGCGGCGAGACCGGACAGCGCCCGGCGCACGCCGTAGGAGAACGCGGCGACCTTGATCATGGGCGAGCCGACCGTGGCGGCGAACAGCGACGTCAGCGCCGAGACGTTCTCCGAGACCTGCGCCGCGGCGGTCGTCACCGTGTCGATGTTGGCCAGCTGCGTGCTCGACGACGCGACCAGCGTCGCGGTCTCGTCGAGGACGGGCACCGTGTGGTCGGTGATCTCCTTGACCGAGGTGCGCGTCTCGTCCAGGACCCGTCCGAGCTTGACCAGCGGGACCGCCAGCAGGCCCACGAGCAGCACGAACGCGATCGCGGCGATCAGACCCGCGACGTCACCGACCGACATGTCCAGCCTCCTGGTTCCGGGGTCCTCGACCCCGCGGAAACCCTACCCGTCCCGGACGCACGGACGCCCCGCGGCGCTGCTGCGCGGCGGGGCGTCCGTGAGGAGATCGGGTCAGCGGGCGTAGTACTCGACGACCAGCTGGACCTCGCACGTCACGGGGATCTCCGCGCGCTTGGGGGCTCGCACCAGGACCGAGCTGAGCTTCTCGAGCTGCACGTCGAGGTAGCCCGGGACGGCCGGCAGCACGTCGCGGTGCGCACCGGCGGCGGCGACCTGGAACGGAACCGTCGCCTGGCTCTTCGGCTTGATCTGCAGGGTCTGACCCGGCTTCACGCGGAAGGAGGGACGGTCCACGATCTTGCCGTCGACCAGGATGTGGCGGTGCACGACGACCTGGCGGGCCTGGAGGATCGTGCGGGCGAAGCCCGAGCGCAGGACGAGGGCGTCCAGGCGGGTCTCGAGGTTCTCGACGAGCGCCTCACCGGTCAGGCCCGGGGCCTTGCGGGCGTCCTCGTACGCGCGGGCCATCTGCTTCTCGCGGAGCGCGTACTGCGCGCGCAGGCGCTGCTTCTCGCGCAGACGGACGGCGTAGTCCGACTCGGTCCGGCGACGGGCACGGCCGTGCTCGCCCGGGGGGTAGGGGCGCTTCTCGAAGTGCTTGACGGCCTTGGGCGTCAGCGCGAGGCCGAGGGCGCGGGAGAGCCGCACCTGGCGACGCGAGCGGGTCACGCTGCTCACAGAGTTACTTCCTGTCGTTGAAAGACGTCACACCCGGATGCGGAGAGGTTCCGCCGGGCGTGGGGCCGACCGTGTGGTGCGCCGTGTCTGATTCCGACGCTGGCTAGGGCCCCAGGTGGCCGTCCGAGCGGGGGCGTGCACGCACACCCGTCCCGCGGACGACCTGCACACTCTACCCCGCGGCCGCCCGATCCCCGAATCAGCCGCCGTCGCCCAGGATCGACCGGATGCGGTCGAGCCGCTCGGTGACCTGGCGCTCGTAGCCGCGGTCGCTCGGCTCGTAGTACCGGGTGCCCACCAGCTCGTCGGGCAGGTACTGCTGGGCCGCAACGGCGTGGGGCTCGTCGTGCGCGTACACGTAGGCGGCGCCGTGGCCGAGCTGCTTGGCGCCCGCGTAGTGCGCGTCCCGCAGGTGGGGCGGCACGGAGCCGATCCGGCCGGCGCGCACGTCGGCCAGCGCGCGGTCGATGCCCGTGTAGGCGGCGTTGGACTTCGGCGCGGTCGCCAGGTGCACGACCGCCTCCGCCAGGATGATCCGGGCCTCGGGCATGCCGATGAGCGCGACCGCCTGCGCCGCGGCGACGGCGGTCTGCAGGGCGCTCGGGTCCGCCATCCCGACGTCCTCGGCCGCGGCGATGACGATGCGGCGGGCGATGAACCGGGGGTCCTCCCCCGCCGCGATCATGCGCGCGAGGTAGTGCAGCGACGCGTCGACGTCGGACCCGCGCATCGACTTGATGAACGCGCTGATGACGTCGTAGTGCTGGTCGCCGTCGCGGTCGTAGCGCACGGCGGCGACGTCGATGGCGCGCTCCATCGTCGCCAGGCCGACCTCGACCGGCGGCTGGACGCCGTCCTCGGACAGCGCCGAGCCGGCCGCCGCCTCCAGGATGGTCAGCGCCTTGCGGGCGTCGCCGCCGGCCAGGCGCAGCAGGTGGTCCTCGGCGTCGTCCGTGAGCGTGATCGAACCGCCCAGGCCGCGCTCGTCCTCGACCGCGCGGCGCACCAGCCGCCGCACGTCGTCGGTGTCCAGCGGCTGCAGCGTGAGCAGGAGCGACCGCGACAGCAGCGGCGAGTTGACGGAGAACGACGGGTTCTCGGTCGTGGCGGCGACCAGTGTCACCCACCGGTTCTCCACGCTGGGCAGCAGCGCGTCCTGCTGCGCCTTGGTGAAGCGGTGCACCTCGTCGATGAACAGGACCGTCTCGGTGCCGTCCGTGGCCAGCCGGCGGCGCGCGTCCTCGATCACCGCGCGGACGTCCTTGACCCCCGCGGTCACGGCCGACAGCTCCACGAAGCGGCGGCCCGACGTCGCCGCGATGAGGTAGGCGAGCGTCGTCTTGCCCGTCCCGGGCGGGCCCCACAGGACCACCGAGGTCGGCGCGGCGCGGCGCGCCGCCTCGTTGGCGGGCTCCACGAGCCGGCGCAGCGGCGAGCCCGCGACCAGGAGGTGCTCCTGACCCGCGACCTCCGTCAGCTCGCGCGGGCGCATGCGGACCGCGAGCGGGGCGCCGGCGCCGACCGCGGGCAAGCCGCTCGAGGTCGACGTCACCGCATCGAACAGGTCCATGCGGGCAGGGTACGCAGAGGTGCGGACGTCCGGCGGCCCGCGCGAGCCTGCGTGTGCGCGGGAGCCGGTCCACCTGCGACGATGGCCCGCGTGTTCGCCCGAGCCGGTCGCGTCGTCGCCCACCACCCCCGCCTCACCGTCGTCGCGTGGTTCGTGCTCGCCGTGCTCGGGTACGGCCTCGCCGTGCTCGGTGTGCACGGGGAGAACCTGTTCGACCGGCTCAGCACCGGTGCCCCGTCGGTACCCGGCTCGGAGAGTGCCGAGGGCCGCCAGATCCTGGAGGACACCGACCAGAGCGGACCCTCGCTGACGCTGGTCCTGCAGGGGGTGGACCCCAACGACCCCGACGTGGCGACGGCTCTGGCGCCGGCCCGCGCGGACCTCGCGGCCATCGACGGCGTCGAGTCGGTCATCGACCCGCTGGCCCTGCCCGACGGGGCGGCCAACCCCGCCGCCGCCCCGCTGGTGGCGCAGGACGGCGACGGGTTCCTCGTCGTCGTCGAGCTCGAGCCCGACCTCCCCGCCGACGACGAGCAGGCCGCGCTCGACGAGGTGGAGGACCGCCTGCGCGCCGTGCCCGCCGACCTCGCACCCGCCGCGCCGGGCGTGACCGGCCTCGTCGGCGGCACCACCCTGATCGTCGAGGCGATCACGGACCAGGTCCAGACCGACCTGCGCACCGGTGAGGCGATCGCGCTGCCGGTCGCGCTGCTCGTCATGGTGCTGGTGTTCGGCGGTTTCCTCGCCGCCGCGATGCCCATGGCCGGTGCGGTCGCCTCCATCGCCGGCGGTCTGGCCGCCCTCCTCGCGTTCTCCTACGTGCTCGACCTCGACTCGTCCGTCGTCAACATCGTCACGGTGCTGGGCCTCGGTCTGTCGATCGACTGGGGGCTGCTGATGGTGTCGCGGTTCCGCGAGGAGCTGCACCGCCTGGTGGACGACGACGACGGCGCGGGGAGCCGCCGACGGCGCGGCGACGGGGCAGTGCTCACCGCGGTCGAGCGCACGATGGCCACCGCCGGGCGCACGGTCACGTTCTCCGCGCTCATCGTCGCGATCGCCATCGCCGGGCTGCTCGTCTTCCAGGCGCCGATCCTGCGGGCGTTCGGCGCGGCCGGCGTCGCGGTGATCGTCGTCGCCGTCGCGACCGCGCTGACCCTGGTGCCCGCGCTGCTCGTCCTGGCCGGGCGCCGCCTGATCCGGCCCAGCATCCTGGCCCGGGTGCCCGGCCTGCGCGGCATCCTGGCGAGGACCGCCGACGTGCAGACCGAGGAGGGCGTCTTCTCGCGCCTCACCGGCCGGGTCCAGCGGCACCCGTGGTTCGTCCTGGTCGGGTCGTTGGCCGTGCTCGGGCTGCTGGCCGTGCCGCTGACCCACATCGAGCTGCGCAACTCCACCACCGAGCTGCTGCCGGCGGCCAGCGCGCAGCGCGAGTTCGTCGACACCCTCGCCCAGGACTACCCCGCGGCGTCCACGCCCGCCATCACCGTGGTCGCGCAGGCCAGCCTCGAGGACGCCACCGCCTGGGCCGCCACGCTCGAGGAACTCGACGGCGTCGCGTCCGTCGACCCGCCGTCGCCCGTCGACTCCTACGTCGTCATCGGTGTGCGGCCCGACACCGACGACCCCGGGGACGCCGTCGCTCGTGACGTCGTGCAGCAGGTCCGCGACCTCGACGCCCCGTTCCCGACGTGGGTGACGGGGCAGGCAGCCTCGCAGATCGACTTCACCGCCGGGGTGAAGGCCCGCGCGGGGTGGGCGATCGGGATCGTGGCCGTCGCGACCCTCGTGCTGCTCTTCCTGATGACCGGGTCGGTCGTCGTCCCCGTGAAGGCGCTGCTGACCAACGCCCTGTCTCTGGCCGCCTCGCTCGGCGTCCTGGTGTGGGTGTTCCAGGACGGGCACCTGACCGGCCTGCTGAACTTCACACCCACCGGCGGCATCGAGACGTACGTCGTCGCCCTGGTGGTGGCGTTCGGGTTCGGGCTCGCCATGGACTACGAGGTGTTCCTGCTCTCGCGGATCAAGGAGCTCGTGGACCAGGGCGTGCCCAACGACGATGCCGTCCGCCTGGGGCTGCAGCGCTCCGGTCGGATCATCACCTCCGCCGCGTTGATCGTCATCGTGGTGTTCGCCGGGTTCGTCGCCGGCGAGCTGCTGGTGATCAAGGAGGTCGGGTTCTCCCTGGCGGTCGCCGTCCTGGTCGACGCCACCCTGGTCCGCATGCTCCTGGTGCCGGCGACGATGACCCTGCTCGGCGGCGTGAACTGGTGGGCGCCGCCCTTCCTGCGCCGTCTGCACGCGCGCCTGTCGTTCGTGCACTGAGGCGGCGCCGTGCCACGAACCGTGCCGACCGACCGCCTCGGCTACCTGCGCCTGAGGTGGCGTGCCCGCGTGGTGACCGTGGTGGTGGCGGTGCCCTTCGGTCTCATGCTCGCCGAGCTGGTGGTACGCGCGCGCAGCGACGACCCGTTCCTGCACAAGTCGGCGGCATGGGTCTTCTTCCAGCTCGGGCTCTACTCGATCGTCGGCGCGCTGGTCCTCTGGTTCACGTGGCGCCGGTCGTTCCATGCACGCCCCGTCGTCCTGCGCCACGACGCCGGCCCCGGCGAGACCATGGGCGTACCCGAGCTGGACGAACCACCGCGGCCGCACGTCGGCCTGTCGGGGCAGGTCGAGCCCCCGTCGCGCTGGTGACTCAACCCGGTGGTCGGTCCGCTCCCGCCGGGGAGAACGAGGCGAGCTCCGCCTCGGTGCGGTAGCCCGCGCGGTGGTAGATGCGCCGGGCGCCGTGGTTGTCCGCGTACATGCCGAGCGACACCCACGCCGCTCCCTCGGTGAGCCCCGCGCGCGTCGCCGCGGCGGTCAGCGCGGTCCCCAGCCCTGTGCCGCGGGCGGACGGCAGGACGCCGAGCCCGTGCACGTGCCACGACCACCGACCGGCCGGCCCACCGCGCTCGGCCGCGCCGACCACCCCGACCAGGGCGCCGTCGACCTGCACGCCCCACCAGCCGCGCTCCGCAGGCGCCTGCGGGTCCGCCGAGGTCGACGGGCTCGCAACGGACAGGCAGGCCCTGATGGCTTCCCCGTCGACGGCCGGGTCGAGCCGGCGCACCCGCTGCTCCCCCGCCACGACCGGTGGCTCACGATCGGTGGCGAGCCAGTCCCAGGTGGAGAACGGCACCAGCTCCAGGCGGCCCAGCACGTCCGCGCTCGGTCGACAGCCGCGCGGCACGCTCATCCACCGCGCCGGACCGTCGACGCACGACAGCAGCGAGCTCACCACCGCCGGGTCGCCACGGCCGACCAGGGCAGGCCGGTCGGGGCCGTCCAGGACGAGCAGCAGCGCGTCGTCGTCGCCGAGCACCTCCACCGCGTCCCAGCGCCGGGCGTCGCTCAGGATCATCCGGTCCTGCCGCCACCGCGGCGGCAGGACGTCGAGCACCGTCGCCATCAGAGGGCGGGGGTGGCCTTCGGCTTGGCGTCCACGCCGGCCTCGCGGCGCTGCTCGGGCGTGATCGGTGCCGGAGCCGCCGTGAGCGGGTCGAACCCGCCGCCGGACTTCGGGAACGCGATGACGTCGCGGATGGACTCCGACCCGGTCAGCAGGGCCAGGATGCGGTCCCAGCCGAACGCGATCCCGCCGTGCGGCGGGGCCCCGAACTGGAACGCGTCCAGCAGGAACCCGAACTTCTCCTTGGCCTCCTCGGGACCGATGCCCATGACCTGGAACACGCGCTCCTGCACGTCGCGGCGGTGGATACGGATCGATCCCCCGCCGATCTCGTTGCCGTTGCAGACGATGTCGTAGGCGTACGCCAGGGCGGCGCCGGGGTCCTGCTCGAAGGAGTCCAGCCACTGCGGCGTCGGGGACGTGAACGCGTGGTGCACGGCGGTCCAGGCACCCCCGCCGACGGCCACGTCGTCGTCCTCGCCCGTGGGCTTGAACAGCGGCGCGTCGACGATCCAGACGAACTTCCACTCGTTCTCGTCGATCAGGCCGCCGCGGCGGCCGATCTCGAGCCGCGCCGCACCGAGCAGCGCCCGGGCCTCGTTGGCGGACCCGGCCGCGAAGAAGACCGCGTCACCCGGGCTCGCCCCCACCGCGGCGACCAGGCCGGCGCGCTCGGCGTCGGAGATGTTCTTGGCCACCGGGCCGCCCAGCTCGCCGTCCTCGCCGACCGTCACGTACGCCAGGCCCTTGGCGCCGCGCTGCTTGGCCCACTCCTGCCACGCGTCGAAGCCACGCCGCGGCGTCGAGGCGCCGCCCGGCTGCACGACCGCACCGACGTAGGGGGCCTGGAACACCCGGAACGGGGTGTCGGCGAAGAACGAGGTCAGCTCGACCAGCTCGAGCCCGAAGCGCAGGTCCGGCTTGTCGTTGCCGTAGCGCTCCATCGACTCGGCGAACGTCATGCGCGGGATCGGCGTGGGGATGGTGACCCCGATCAGGTCCCAGAGCGCCACGAGGATCTGCTCGCCCAGGGCGATGACGTCGTCCTGCTCGACGAAGCTCATCTCGACGTCGAGCTGCGTGAACTCCGGCTGGCGGTCCGCGCGGAAGTCCTCGTCGCGGTAGCAGCGGGCGATCTGGTAGTACCGCTCCAGGCCGCCGACCATGAGCAGCTGCTTGAACAGCTGCGGCGACTGCGGCAGCGCGTACCAGGAGCCCGGGGACAGGCGCGCGGGCACCAGGAAGTCGCGGGCGCCCTCGGGCGTGGACCGCGTGAGGGTCGGCGTCTCGACCTCGACGAAGTCCTGCGCGTCCAGCACCCGGCGCGCGGCCTGGTTGGCCTTCGCACGCAGCCGCATCGCGTGTGCGGGGGCGGGCCGGCGCAGGTCGAGGTACCGGTACTTGAGGCGGGCCTCCTCGCCGACGCTCTCGTCGAGCGACGACGACACCTGGAACGGCAGTGCGGCGGCCTCGTTGAGCACGACGACGTCCGACGCGACGACCTCGACCTCGCCGGTGGCCAGGTTGGGGTTCTCGTTGCCCGCGGGTCGCCGACCGACCTCGCCGGTGACCTGCAGGACGTACTCGGCACGCAGCCCGTGCGCGACCGCCTCGTCCCGGATCACGACCTGCGCGATGCCCGACGCGTCCCGCAGGTCCACGAACGCCACGCCACCGTGATCGCGCCGCCGGTCCACCCAGCCCGTGAGGGTGACGGTGGTGCCGATGTGCTCGGCTCGCAGCGAGCCGGCCGTGTGGGTGCGGAGCACGGAGGATCCTTCGGGTTCGGGGCTGGGGGGACGCCCGTCGGGCGCCCGCACGATCTTAGTGCCCGGCTGCCGACGGGCCCGCCGACAATTCGATCGTGGTGCGCACCCGGGTGACCGTCGGCGCCGACGGGACGGACGAGAACCCGAACCGGACCGGCGGGTCGATCGGGGCGAGCGCGCCCAGGTCCTCCCGACCCCATGTCGCGCTGAGGGCGGTCACGGCGTGCTGGTCGGTCGCGGTGTACCACTCGCGGCGGCCCCGCCCGGCGGTGCCGCGCGTGCGGACGCCGTCGAGGACCACCCGGGCGACGGGGTCCACGGCCGTCGCGACGGCGGGCGCGACCTGCGGCGCGCGCGGGACCAGGGCCAGCAGCCGTCCGAGCGCGGTGCGAGCGCCGATCGTCAGGTCCGCCGCCAGCGGCCCCGCGCGCACCAGCCACCGGCGGCCGACCTCGTCCGGGCCGACGCCGACGGGGACGACGTGCACGGCGTCGAAGCGGTACGTCTGGGCCACCAGGTCGGCGACGTCGTGCCGGGGGGCCAGCAGCAGTCGCGTGCCGTCCGGCCGCTCGACCATGACGTCGGCGAACGGCCCCAGCGGCGAGGCCAGCCAGCGGCCCACGACGATGCGGGTCCCCTCCTGCGTCCCCACCCCGGCGATGTGGCCGTCGAACGCCCATCGGGTGGTCGAGCGGTCCGGCGGACCGGTCCGTGCGCGCATGCGGGGAACCCTAGCCCGGGCGGTCGCCGCCCACCCGCTGAGCGGAGCTCGCTCAGAACAGGACCGGCTGCGCCGCGGCGACGGCCGGCTCGTGGACCGGGAGGTGCGCGGTGGCCAGGCTGCCGGCGGGGTACGAGCCCTCTCCCGGCACGGAGCGCCGTCCGGCCCGGTGTCCCGCGCGGTCGGCGAACCCGTGCCGGACCAGCAGCGGCCGGACGCGGTCGTCGAGCCACCGGGCGTACTCGCGGGGCACGTAGGCGCCGCGCCCGTACAGCTCCTCGTACCGGTGCACGAGCGCCGGAGCGTGCTCGCGCAGCCACGCCAGGAACAGCGGCTTGACCGGACCGCGCAGGTGCAGGGGCAGGACGGTCACGCCGGTCGCCCCCGCCTCGGCCAGGTCACCCAGCAGGGCGTCGAGACGTGCGCGGTCGTCCGTCAGCCACGGCAGGACCGGGGCGACCATCACCCCGCAGGGCAGCCCGGCCTCCCGCACCGCGCGGACGAGCTCGAGCCGCGCCCGAGGGGTCGGCGTCCCGGGCTCCATGGCCTGCTGGAGCGCCTCGTCGCCGATGGCCAGGGAGATGCCGATGCCCACGGGGACGGACCGCGCCGCCTCCGCCAGCAGCGGGAGGTCCCGGCGCAGCAGCGTGCCCTTGGTGAGGATCGACAGCGGCGTGCCGCTGTGCGCCAGCGCCTCGATGATCCCCGGCATCAGGCGGTACCGGCCCTCCACCCGCTGGTACGGGTCGGTGTTGGTGCCCAGCGCCACGTGCTCGCGCGCCCAGGACGGCCGGGCCAGCTCCGCGCGGAGCACGTCGACGACGTTCGTCTTCACCACGATCTGCGTCTCGAAGTCCCGCGCTGCGTCGAGCTCCAGGTACTCGTGCGTCGGTCGCGCGAAGCAGTAGGTGCACGCGTGCAGGCAGCCCCGCGTGGGGTTGACGGTCCAGCGGAAGGGCATCGACGACGCCGCCGGCACCTTGTTCAGCGCGCTCCTGCACGTCACCTCGTGGAACGTCACGCCCGCGAACTCCGGCGTGCGCACGCTGCGCTGCAGCCCCGCGAGCGTCAGCCCCGGCAGCGCCGTCGCGTCGTCGGTCCCCAGCTTCTGCGCGTCCCATCGCATGCGCTCATGCGAACACGTGTTCGAACCGGTGTCAAGCAGGCACCACGCGCGGCCAGAGGTCGTCAGCGGCCGGCGCCCAGGTGCTCGCGTCCGCGTCGACCTGGTCCCCCGAGCGGATGTCCTTGACCTGGTCCGCGGCGGAGTCGTCGTCGGCGGGGAACCAGACGAACGGGATGCCGCGCCGGTCGGCGTGCCGGATCTGCTTGCCGAACTTCGCGGCGCTCGGCGCGACCTCCACCGGGATCCCCCGGCTGCGCAGCGCCGTCGCGACGGCGTCCGACCGGTGCCGGGCATCCTCGGAGGCCACGGCGACCAGGACCGCGCTCGGCACGGACCGCGTGGTCGTGACCAGGCCGGCCCCCAGCAACCGCGAGACCAGGCGCGAGACACCGATCGACAGCCCGACGCCGGGGTAGGTGGTGGCGCCGTCCGACGCCAGCGTGTCGTAGCGACCGCCCGAGCAGATCGAGCCCAGCTGCTCGTGCCCGACGAGGACCGTCTCGTAGACCGACCCGGTGTAGTAGTCGAGGCCGCGGGCGATCTTCAGGTCGGCGACGACCACGCCCGGGGCGCGGACGGCCGCGGCCCGGATGAGGGCGCCCAGCTCGGCCAGGCCCTCGTCGAGCAGCTCGTTCGACTCCCCCGCCAACGCGCGGACGCGGTCGACCACGGACTCGTCGGAACCGCTGATCGCCGCGAGCTCGAGGCACGCCCGGGCCTGCGCCTCGTCGGCACCTGCCTCGGCGACCAGCAGCGCCGCCACGGCGTCCGGACCGATCTTGTCCAGCTTGTCGATGCTGCGCAGCACCGCCTCGACGTCGCTCAGGCCCAGCCCGCGGTAGAAGCCCTCGGCGACCTTGCGGTTGTTCACCAGCACGCGCACCGGCGGCACGCCGATCTCCTGCAGCGCACCCAGCGCCTCGGCCATGACCAGCGGCAGCTCGACCTCGTAGTGGTACGGCAGCGCACCGGCGCCGACGACGTCGATGTCCGCCTGCACGAACTCGCGGAACCGACCGTCCTGGGGCCGCTCGCCGCGCCAGACCTTCTGGATCTGGTAGCGACGGAACGGGAACGCGAGGTGGCCGGCGTTCTCCAGCACGTAGCGCGCGAACGGCACGGTGAGGTCGAAGTGCAGACCCAGCGCACCGGAGCGATCGGGCTCGGCGCCCGCCTCCTCCTGCAGCCGGCGCAGGACGTAGACCTCCTTGGAGGTCTCCCCCTTGCGCAGCAGCTGGTCGAGGGGCTCGACCGCGCGGGTCTCGATGCCCGCGAACCCGTGCAGCTCGAACGTGCGGCGCAGGACGTCGAGGACGTGCTGCTCGACGATGCGGCCGTCAGGCAGCCACTCGGGGAATCCGGACAGGGGGGTGGGTCGCGCCATGGGGCCCGATCTTTCCAGACCGGCCGGGCTCTCAGAGACGGGCGAGGTACGGGTTGTGGGCCAGCTCGGTCGCGATGTCGGTGGTGGGTCCGTGCCCCGGGACCACCACGGTGTCGGGCGGCAGGGTCCCGACGACCTCGCGCAGGGTCCGCTGCATCGTCGGGCCGTCGCCGCCGGGCAGGTCCGTGCGACCGACGGACCCCGCGAACAGCACGTCCCCCGTGAAGGCCAGCGTCTCGACCAGGTAGAGCGTCGAACCCTCGGTGTGCCCCGGGGCGTGACGGGCCACCACGCGCAGGCTGCCCAGCTCGAGGACCTCGTCGGCGGACCGGACGTCGTCGACCGAGCCGAAGGTCTCGACCCGGCGCGGCGCGACGTAGGAGTCCGGGGGCAGTCCGGCGGCCGCCAGCGCCTGGGCCAGCGGACCCGACGGGTCGTGCGAGGCCAACGGCCCGAGGGTCCCGAACGGGTCCGCCAGCCGGTAGGCGTCGGCCGCGTGCAGGCGCACCGGCACGCCGAGCTGCTCGGCGAGCGGGCCGGCGTCCCACGTGTGGTCCACGTGGCCGTGGGTGGCCAGCACCGCGGCGGGACGCAGGCCGCGGTCCGCGACGACCCGCAGGACGTCGGCGGCGACACCCGCTCCGGCGTCGATGACGACGCACGACCCGTCGTCGTGGACCAGCACGCTGCAGCGGGCACCGAAGACGGCGGACACGACCTGGACGACCTGCATGCGAGCACGCTAGCCGTCCCCGGCCCGCGGACCGCTCCCGAGCCGCGGGGCGCCGCTGGTGGCCGCTCGCCACGGCTTGCCTAGACTGTGCCGGGTTCCCTTCATGCAGTGCGGCACGTGGATCGACCGCCGCCCGGCACGACGACGCGAGGAGTGTGCGTGTCCAGCAAGAGCGAGCGGGAGTACGAGCGCCGCCGGTACGAGAAGTGGCAGGAGCGCCAGGCCAAGGCGCGCGCCCGCCGCCATCGTCAGCGGGTCATCGCCGGCAGCATCGTCGCCGCCCTCGTGCTCACCACCGGCATCGTCGCGGCGTTCGCCCTCACCGATGGCGACGAGCCCACCGCGACGCCCAGCACCTCCGCCCCGACGCCGACCACTGCGGGCACCGTGCCGGACCCGGCCGTGGCCGAGGGCCGCACCTGGACCGGCGACATCGCCCTGACGCAGGGCGACCTCGGCATCGAGCTCGACGGCGCTGCGGCACCGCAGGCGGTCGCCAACTTCGTCACGCTCGCCCAGGACGGCTTCTTCACCTCGACCACGTGCCACCGCCTCACCGAGGAGAACATCTTCGTGCTGCAGTGCGGCGACCCGACGGCGCTCGGCACCGCGGACCCGAAGACGGGCGGCACGGGCGGGCCGGGGTACACGTGGGGACCGATCGAGAACGCGCCCGCCGACGGCATCTACCCCGCCGGGACCATCGCGATGGCGCGCACCCAGAACGACGGCAGCTCCATGGGAAGCCAGTTCTTCCTGGTCTACAAGGACTCGCCGATCCCCGCAGACACTGCGGGTGGCTACACCGTGTTCGGCCACATCACGTCCGGCATGGACGTGCTGCAGGCCATCGCCGACGCGGGCACCGTCGAAGGGACCCAGGTCCCGGTGTCCGACGTCATCATCGAGGGAGTGAACATCCAGTGACTCAGACCCCGACGTCCGGCCCCGTCCCCGAGGACACCGAGGCGACGGAGGCGTCCGGCACAGCGCCGACCGCCGCCGAGCCGCAGCCCGAGGCGCAGGACCTGGCCGACGAGGTCGGCACCGACGCTCCCTCCTCGGACACGGGCATCGTCGACGCCACGGCAGGGCCTGACGCCGCGGACGACGCGCCAGCAGACCCGCAGCCCGAACCCGCCGCGGAGCCCGCGACCGACACGGCGGCGACCACCGAGCCGCCCGCGGCTGCCGGCAGCGACGAGACGGACGCCGCTGCTCCCGCCACCGAAGCGACCGACACGACCGACACCGCCGACACGACCGCGCCGTCCGAGCCGGAGCCCGTGGAGACGCCGGAACCGACGCCGACGCCGACGCCTGCGCCGAAGCCGTCCGCCGTGCGGCCTGTCCCCCGCCCGCGTCCCGTCCCGCACCCGCCCGCCCAGACGGCCCCCGCCGCGGCCGCCGTGCCCGAGCGCACCCGTCGCCCCGCCGCAGGACGCCGCCGAGGCCGCGCACGCCGCGACGTTCGGCAGCGTCGACGACGAGGGCAACGTCTCCGTGCGTGAGGCGGCCGGCGAGCGCGTGGTGGGGCAGTACCCGGGTGCGACCACCGAGGACGCCCTGGCGCTCTACGTGCGTCGGTTCCTGGACCTGCAGGCCAAGGTCGCGCTCTTCGAGGCGCGCCTGAGCGCCACCGACCTGTCCGTCAAGGAGATCGACCAGACGCTGGCCCGGCTCACCGACGAGGTCGCCGAGCCGGCCGCTGTCGGCGACCTGGACGGCCTGCGCGCCCGCCTGGACGCCCTGCGCGCCACGGCCGCCGAGCGTCGTGCCGCCGCAGAGGCCGAGCGTGCCGCCGCGCGTGAGGCTGCCGTGGCCGCCCGGACGCAGATCGTCGAGCAGGCCGAGAAGATCGCCGCCACGGACCCGTCGCGCATCCAGTGGCGGCCCGCGGGCGAGCAGCTGCGCCTCCTGCTCGACCAGTGGAAGGACGCCCAGCGCTCGGGGCCGCGACTGGACCGGCCGACGGAGGAGTCGCTCTGGAAGCGGTTCAGTCACGCGCGCACCACGTTCGACCGCGAGCGTCGCCACTTCTTCGCCGAGCTGGAGACGCGCAACGCGTCGGCCAAGCAGGTCAAGGAGCGCCTGGTCGCCGAGGCCGAGCGACTCCAGTCGAGCACCGAGTGGGGACCCACGGCGGGTGTCTTCCGCGATCTCATGACGCAGTGGAAGGCCGCCGGGCGGGCGAGCCGTGCGGACGACGACGCCCTGTGGGCTCGGTTCCGCGGCGCCCAGGACGCGTTCTTCGCGGCGCGCGACGCCCAGTCGGCGGCCACGGACGAGGAGTTCCGCGCCAACCTGGCCGTCAAGGAGGCGCTGCTGGTCGAGGCGGAGGCGCTCGTGCCGGTCACCGACCTCGCGGCGGCCAAGGCGGCCCTGTACAAGATCCAGGACCGCTGGGAGGCCGCCGGCAAGGTGCCCCGCGCGGACGTGCAGCGGGTCGAGGGCCGGCTGCGTGCGGTCGAGGCCGCCATCCGTGACACCGACCAGGCGCAGTGGCGGCGCACCAACCCCGAGACGCGCGCGCGCGCCGAGGGTGCGGCGGCCCAGCTGGAGCAGGCGATCGCCGGCCTCGAGGCCGACCTGGACCGCGCGAAGGCCGCCGGCGACGCGCGCAAGATCGCCGACGCGCAGGCGGCGCTGGACGCACGGCGTGCGTGGCTCGAGCAGGTGCAGCGCGCAGCGCAGGACGCCCGCGGCTGACCGACGACGACGGCCCCTCACCCGCGGGTGGGGGGCCGTCGTCGTCCACAGATGCCGGTCGCGGCGTCCGCCGGGCGTGTCCGGGGCCGCATCCTGCTCCGGTGAGCACCGGACTCGACGAGCTGCGCGCGACCGCGCCGGTCCTGCCCCGCACCGTGCGCCGTGACGAGGTCGGGGCGGCCGCGTGGTTCGGCCTGCTGCGTGACGGCGTCGTGCGGCTGGTCTGGGGCGACCTCGCGGTGGCGGCCGACCTCGCCGACGGTCCCGAGGTCCGGGCGCTGGCCGTCGCGGGCCTCGTGCCCGACCGCGGGGTCGTGGGTCGACGGACCGCCGCGTGGGTGCACACCGGCCGGTTCCCGCCCACGCGTGTCGACGTGCTCGTCCGGACCGGCGGCCGGCGGACGGACCCGCACCCCGCGCGGGTCGCGGCGGAGGCGTCCCTCGCGGCGCAGGACGTGGTGCACGTCGGGCGCGTCCGGGTCACCACCGTGCAGCGCACCGGGGCCGACCTGGCACGGACCCTGCCGCGCGGCGACGCCGTCCCGCTCCTGCGCGCGCTGCGCGAGGTCGGCTTCGACCCGGAGCTGGCGCTGGACCAGCTGGCCGGCCTGCGGGGCCAGCGCGGGGTCCGGCACGCGCGTGAGGTGCTGGTCGGCTGCTAGGTCAGGCGCGGATCGCGGGCTGCTCGGCGGCCTTCGCGCCGGTGATCCGGTACACGTCGAACACGCCCTCGACCTTGCGCACCGCAGCGAGCACCGAGGCCAGGTGCGACGGCTCGGCCATCTCGAACACGAACCGCGAGAGCGCCACGCGGTCGCGCGACGTGGAGACCGACGCCGAGAGGATGTTCACGTGCGAGTCCGACAGCACGCGCGTGACGTCCGACAGCAGCCGGCTGCGGTCCAGCGCCTCGACCTGGATCTGCACCAGGAACAGCGACGAGCTGGTGTGGCTCCATGCGACGTCGACCATGCGCTCGGGCTCGGCACGCAGGCTCTGCACGTTGATGCAGTCGCTGCGGTGCACGCTGACTCCCGCACCGCGCGTGACGAACCCGACGATCTCGTCGCCCGGCACCGGGGTGCAGCACTTGGCGAGCTTGACCCAGATGTCGTCGACACCCTTGACCACGACGCCCGGGTCTCCCGTGCGCACGCGGCGCTGCGTCTGCCCCGGGCGGGCGACCTCGGCCAGGTCCTCCTCGGCCGCGGGCTCGCCGCCCATGGACTGCACGAGCCGCTGCACCACGGTGCCGGCCGAGACCTGCCCCTCGCCGATCGCGGCGTACAGCGCGGACACGTCCGCGTACCGCATCTCGTTGGCCAGCGCGACCAGGGACTCGTGGGACAGCAGGCGCTGGATCGGCAGGTTCTGCTTGCGCATCGCCTTGGCGATGGCGTCCTTGCCGTGCTCGATCGCCTCCTCGCGGCGCTCCTTGGAGAACCACTGGCGGATCTTGTTGCGGGCGCGCGGGCTCTTGACGAACCCGAGCCAGTCGCGCGACGGGCCCGCGGTCTCGGACTTGGAGGTGAAGACGTCGACCACGTCGCCGTTCTCGAGCGAGGAGTCCAGCGGGACGAGCCGGCCGTTGACGCGGGCGCCCATGGTGCGGTGCCCCACCTCGGTGTGCACCGCGTAGGCGAAGTCCACCGGCGTGGAGCCGGACGGCAGCGCGATGACGTCGCCCTTGGGCGTGAAGACGTAGACCTCGGAGCCGGCGATCTCGAAGCGCAGGGAGTCCAGGAACTCGCTGGGGTCGGCGGTCTCCTTCTGCCAGTCCACCAGCTGGCGCAGCCACTGCATGTCGTTGCCGGCGCCGTCCTTGTCGCCCGCGGCCGCGTTCTTCGCGCTCTCCTTGTACTTCCAGTGCGCGGCGACGCCGTACTCGGCCCGGCGGTGCATGTCGTGCGTCCGGATCTGGATCTCGACGGGCTTGCCGCCGGGTCCGATCACGGTGGTGTGCAGCGACTGGTAGAGGTTGAACTTGGGCATCGCGATGTAGTCCTTGAACCGGCCCGGGACCGGGTTCCACCTCGCGTGCAGCGCTCCCAGCGCGGCGTAGCAGTCGCGCACGGAGTCGACCAGGACCCGCACGCCGACCAGGTCGTAGATGTCGGCGAAGTCGCGGCCGCGCACGATCATCTTCTGGTAGATCGAGTAGTAGTGCTTCGGGCGGCCGGTGACCGTCGCGCGGATCTTGGCCTTGCCCAGGTCGGCTCCGACCTGCTCCCGCACGGTCGCCAGGTACTCCTCGCGCGCCGGCGCCCGCTCGGCCACCAGGTGCACGATCTCGTCGTAGACCTTGGGGTACAGCGTGGCGAACGACAGGTCCTCGAGCTCCCACTTGATGGTGTTCATGCCGAGCCGGTGCGCCAGCGGTGCATAGATCTCGAGCGTCTCCCGGGCCTTCTTCTCGGCCGACGCCGCCGCGACGAACTTCCACGTCCGCGCGTTGTGCAGCCGGTCGGCCAGCTTGATGACGAGCACCCGGATGTCCCGCGACATCGCGACGACCATCTTGCGCACGGTCTCGGCCTGCGCCGCGTCCCCGTACGTCACCTTGTCCAGCTTGGTCACACCGTCGACGAGCATCGCGATCTCGGGCCCGAACTCGCGGCGCAGCTGGTCCAGCGAGTACTCGGTGTCCTCGACGGTGTCGTGCAGGAGCGCGGCCGCCAGCGTCGACGGCGTCATCCCCAGCTCGGCCAGGATCGTCGCGACGGCGACCGGGTGCGTGATGTAGGGGTCGCCGCTCTTGCGCAGCTGGCCGCGGTGCGCCTTCTCCGCCACCACGTACGCCTGCTCGACGACGGCCAGGTCGGCCTTGGGGTGGTTGGTCCGGGCAGCCTGCAGGACCGGCTCGATGGCCGGGAAGGCGGCACCGCTGCGGGCACCGAACCGCCCCAGGCGCGAGCGCATGCGGCTCGACGCGGAGTCGCTCGGCGTCGCTGGGACACCGGCCTCGGGCGTGCGGACGTCCTCGCTCATCACACCCCCTCCCCCGACGACTGAGGCGACAGTCTACGACCGCACGGGCGATGCGCTGGCCCGGGGCGTGGCGACGACCCTGGTCAGGGAATCGCGACGAGGACGTCGATCGCGTGCCCGGACAGCTGGTCACGCCCGCGCAGCGCCTCCAGCTCGACCAGGAACGCCAGGCCGACGACCTCGGCCCCGCAGCGCTGCAGCAGCGCCACGGTCGCCGCGGCGGTGCCTCCGGTGGCCAGCACGTCGTCGATCACCAGCACGCGCGCGCCCGTCGGCACCGTGTCGGGGTGGATCTCGATGGTCGCCGAGCCGTACTCGAGCTCGTAGGTCTGCGAGGCCGTCGGCCCGGGCAGCTTGCCGGCCTTGCGCACGGGCAGCACCCCGGCACCGAGCGCCACGGCCACGGGTGCCGCGAGCAGGAAGCCCCGCGCCTCCATGCCGGCGACGAGGTCGACGGGACCGTCGACACCGTCCGCGATCGCGGCCACGACGTCGGCGAACGCGTCGGCGTCCGCCAGCAGCGGCGTGATGTCCCGGAACAGCACGCCCGGCTGCGGGTAGTCGGGCACGAGGCGCACCAGCTCGTGGACGCGACGCAGCACGTCCGCGCGCTCGACGCCGCGCGACGCGGGCTGCGGGACGCTCACCGCTTGCGCTTCGGCTGCGCCGTGACGCCCTGGTGGGACCCCGGCTTGAGGGCTCCGACCGTCACCCGCATCGACTCCGGGTCGGCCGTGACGTCCTCGCCCCCGGCCGCACGCGCAGCGCGGGCGGCCAGCACCTTGCGGGTGTGGTCACGGATCGCCGGCTCGCCCTGACGCAGCACCACCTCGAACGGCGTCGCCAGGAAGATCGACGAGAACGTGCCGATCAGCATGCCGACGAACAGCGCGAGCGCGATGTCCCGCAGGGTGCCGGCGCCGAGGATGAACGCCCCGACGAACAGGATCGCCGCGACGGGCAGGAGCGCCACCACGGAGGTGTTGATCGAGCGGACCAGCGTCTGGTTGACGGCCAGGTTCGCCTTCTCGGCGTAGGTGTAGCGGGACTGCATCAGGGTGTCCGCGGTGTTCTCCCGCACCTTGTCGAACACCACGACGGTGTCGTAGATGGAGTACCCGAGGATGGTGAGGAACCCGATGATGGTCGCGGGTGTGACCTCCCAGCCGACCGCGGCGTAGATGCCGACCGTGATGAGCAGGTCGTGGAACAGGGCGATGAGGGCGGCGACAGCCATCCGCCAGTTCCGGAAGTAGATCGTCATGACGATCGTCACGAAGAGCAGGAAGACCAGGATGCCCGTGATGGCCTTCTTGGAGACGTCCGCGCCCCAGGTCGGGCCGATGAACGAGCTGCTGACGTTGGCGGCCGGCACGCCGTAGGCCTCTGCCAGCGCGTCCTTCACCTCGGTCACCTGGTCGCTGGTGAGCGTGGACGTCTGCACCCGCACGGAGTCGGAGCCGACGGTCGTGACCTTCGGCTGCTCCTCCGGCGAGATCTCGGTGACCGTGTCGATGGCGATCTGCTGGCTGGTGTCCGAGACGCCGGAGACGACGAACTCGGACCCGCCCCGGAACTCGATGCCGGGGTTCAGCCCCGGCTTGACCAGCAGCACGGCGGAGAGGACGACCAGGATCGTCGAGATCGTGAACCAGATCTTGCGGTGGCCGACGATGTCGTACGACCGACGACCCGTGTAGAGGTCGTTGCCCCACTGGGCGAATCCGGCGGCCATCAGTGCTCGTTCCCCTCGGTGCGCCCGGACTCGGGCTCGGACTCCTGCGTGGGCGCGTCGACCGGGGCGTCGGCCGCGGCCTTCTGCTCGGCGGCGCGCGCCGCCGCCCGGCGCTCGGCGATCGTGAGCCCGCTCGCGCCGCCGCCGACGGCGACCGGCAGCCGCGGCGAGGTCTCGACCTCGACCGGGGCGTCCTCGACCACGCCGTCCTCGACCGCGTCGTCCGGCACCTCGGAGGGGCGCGGGCCGTGGACCACGCGGCCGCGGCCCACGTAGCGCGAACCCGGCGCACCCAGCCGACGCGGGTCGAGACCCGAGAACCGGTGGCCCTCGCCGAAGAACTTCGTGCGCGCCACCAGCTGCATGACCGGGTGCGTGAACATGAAGACGACGAGCACGTCGATCAGGGTGGTCAGACCGAGGGTGAACGCGAAGCCCCGCACGCTGCCGACGGCCAGCAGGTAGAGCACGATCGCGGCGAGGAAGTTCACGGCGTCGGACGCCAGGATGGTGCGGCGCGCGCGCTCCCAGCCGCGGTCGACGGCCGCGACGAGCGTGCGGCCCTCCCGCAGCTCGTCACGGATGCGTTCGAAGTAGACGATGAACGAGTCCGCGGTGATACCGATGGCGACGATGAGGCCGGCGACACCGGGCAGCGAGAGCCGGTAGCCCTGCGTCCAGGACAGCAGCGTGATGATGCTGTACGTGAAGACGCCCGCGACGACCAACGACGCCACGGTCACGAAGCCCAGCGCGCGGTACTGCAGGAGCGAGTAGAGGACGACGAGGCCGAGGCCGATCAGGCCCGCGAGCAGGCCCTTCTGCAGCTGCTCGGAGCCGAGCGTCGCCGAGATCTGGTCCTTGCTCTCCACCGTGAACGTCAGCGGCAGGGAGCCGAAGTTGAGCTGGTTGGCCAGGCTCGCCGCCGACTGGCGCGTGAACGTGCCGGAGATCTCCGCCTTGCCGTCCGCGATGATCACCCCGCTCGCCAGGCTCGGCGCCGAGATGACCAGACCATCGAGCACCATCGCGAACTGGTTCTTCGGCGGCTGGTCGGCCAGGCCCTGCAGGCGCGTGGTGACGTCGGTGAACTGCGTCGTGCCCTGGGAGTCGAACGTGATGTTGACGACCCACTCGTTGCCCTGGCGGCCGCCGGGCAGCGTGTTCAGGCCCGAGGTGGCACCGGCGATCCGGGCACCCTCGATCTCGACCGGGCCGAGGATGTACTTCGCGCTGCCGTCCGGGCTGCAGGTGACGAACGCCTTCTCCGGGTCACCGTTGACGCCGCCGGTGAGGTTGGCGGGGTCGGTGCAGTCCAGCGCGTCGAACTGCGCCTGGACCGCCGGGGTGACGTAGTACTCGGCGTCGCTGGGGCTGTCCGGGGCCGCCTTGGTGGGCTGGTCGGACGGCGCCTCCGCCGACGCGCTCGGGGTCGGCGCGGGAGCGGCCCCGTCCGCCGCCGCGGACTCGCTGGGCGCCGGCGTCGAGGCGTCGGTCGGCGTCGGGTTGCCGATCGCCAGCACCGGCCGGAAGTCCATCTGCGCCGAGGTCTCGACCAGCGCGATGGTCTCCTCGCTGGGGTTGCCGGGCAGCGCCACGACGATCTTGCCGCCGCTCTGGCTGGAGATCTCGGCCTCCGAGACGCCCGAGGAGTCGACGCGCTGCCGGATGACGTCGATCGCCTGCGTGATCGTCTCCGACGTCACCGCCTCGCCGTTCTCCGCGACCGGGGTCAGGATGATCTGCGTCCCGCCCTCGAGGTCGAGCGCGAGGTTCGGCGTCCACGACGCGGTGGACCACTTGGTCCCCGCAGCGATGGTGCCGAGCAGCGCGACGATGAGGATCCCGAGCACGACGAGCGTGCGGACGGGCCTCTGGCGGCGTGTGGGAGGAGCCAACGGAGTTCTTCTCTCGTGCGCGCACCGGGCACGAGGCGTGCCCGGTGGGATCGAGGTCCGGGCGTCGTCACCCGGACCGAGCGGTCTACTTGGTGTCGGGCTCCCCGTCCTTGCGGACCGGCGGAAGTGAGGACAGGTCGTCCGGCACGTCGATCACGTCGTCGTTCGCGCGGCCGATGCGGTCGGCGTCACGCACCGCGTCGTCCTCGTCCAGATCGTCCAGCTCGTCGTCGGCGTCGATGTCCTCGACCTCGTCGACCGTGGGCTCGATCTTCTTGGCGATCGCCGCGCGGATCCAGCGGGTGTGCGCACCGGGGCTGGACTCGAGCGTGATCACGTCGTCCTCCACGGCCACGACCGTGCCGAGCAGACCCGACGCCGTCATGACCTCGTCACCCGCGACCAGGTTGTTGCGGAACTCCTGCGCCGCACGCTGCTGCTTGCGGGTGCGGTTCGACATGAGCCAGAGAGCACCCAGGGCGAGGGCGAGGATGATGAAGAGTTCCACGGCGGTACGGCTCCGATCGGGTGGGGTGTCCGCCGCAGTCTAGGCGCAGCGGCTCCCCGCTCCAACGCACGGGTCGCCGTCAGGGTTCCGGGCTGCGGGAGCGGGGTCAGCCGAACAGTGTGCCCGATGCCTGCGGCGCCTCGAGACCGAGGTGTGACCACGCCGCCGGCAGCGCGACCCGGCCGCGGGGTGTCCGACCGACCAGGCCCTCACGGACGAGGAACGGCTCGGCGACGGTCTCGACGGTCTCGGGCTCCTCGCCGACGGCGACCGCCAGGGTGGTCAGCCCGACGGGCCCTCCGCCGAACCGCGTGCACAGGGCAGTCAGGACCGCGCGGTCGAGCCGGTCGAGCCCCAGCTGGTCCACCTCGTAGACGTCGAGCGCCGCGCGGGCCGCGACCAGGCTGAGCGTCCCGTCGCCGCGCACCTCCGCCCAGTCGCGCACGCGGCGCAGCAGCCGGTTGGCGATGCGTGGAGTCCCGCGCGAGCGCGAGGCCAGCTCCGCCGCGGCAGCCTGGTCGAGGCGCACCCCGAGCAGCCCGGCGGAGCGCACGAGGACCCGCTCGAGCTCGTCGGCGGCGTAGAAGTCCAGGTGTGCGGTGAACCCGAAGCGGTCCCGCAGCGGCGCCGGCAGCAGGCCCGCGCGAGTGGTGGCACCGACGACCGTGAACGGCGGCAGCGTCAGCGGGATCGCGCTCGCACCGGCCCCCTTGCCGACGATGACGTCGACGCGGAAGTCCTCCATCGCCATGTACAGCAGCTCCTCCGCCGGACGTGCCAGCCGGTGGATCTCGTCGAGGAAGAGGACCTCGCCCTCCTCGAGCGAGGACAGGACGGCGGCGAGGTCGCCCGCGTGCTGGATGGCCGGACCGCTGGTCACCCGCAGGGGCGCCCCCATCTCGGCCGCGATGATCATGGCGAGCGTGGTCTTGCCGAGGCCCGGAGGGCCGGACAGCAGGACGTGGTCGGGCGCCCGTCCCCGGCCGCGCGCGGCGTCGAGCACGAGCGAGAGCTGGTCGCGGACGACGCGCTGGCCGACGAACTCCTCCAGCCGGCGCGGCCGCAGGGCCGCCTCCGCGGCGCGCTCCAGCTCGTCGGCGCCGGCCTGCACCAGGGACTCGGCGCCGAACCGCTCGGTCACCAGCTCCTCCTGGTCGTCAGCCACGGCCGCCACCCAGGGTCCGCAGCGCGGCACGCAGGACGCCGGCGACCTCGTCGGCGGCCACCGGTCCCTCGGTGCCCTCCAGGACCTCGGACACCGCGTCGCCCGCGGCCCGCGCGTTCCAGCCGAGCCCGACCAGGGCCTCGACCACCTGGTCGCGCCGGTCACCGCCGAAGACCGCGGCCGCCGGCGCGCTGCTCGGTCCGGCCGGGGCACCGATGCGGTCCTTGAGCTCCAGGACGATGCGCTGGGCCCCCTTGAGGCCGATCCCGGGGACGCGCTGCAGCGCCTTGAGGTCCTCCTCGACGACCGCCCGGCGCAGCCCGTCGGGCGTGTGCACCGCGAGCATCGCCAGCGCGAGGCGGGGGCCGACACCACTGACCGTCTGCACCGACTCGAACACCTCGCGCTCGTCGGCGTCGGCGAAGCCGAACAGGGTCAGCGCGTCCTCCCGGACCACGAGCGACGTCGCCAGCTGCGCGGTGGAGCCCACCCGCAGGCCCGCCAGCGTGGCCGGCGTCGCGTGCACCAGGAGCCCGACGCCGCCGACCTCGACGATCGCGGCATCGAGCCGCACCGCCAGCACCGTGCCGTGGACCGAGGCGATCACCGGCGCACCTCCAGGGAGTCGAGAACGAGTCTGCCGGCCCACACTCTGGCACAGCCAGGCGAACAGGTGTACGAAGACACGCGGTCAGCCGCGGCGCCGCGCCGCCTGCTCGGCCGCCGCCCAGGCGCGCTGCGCGGAGGTCAACGAGCCGGGCGCCCGCTGCGGGCTGCCGAGCGCACCGGCGGGCCGCCACAGGTGGCAGACCGCCAGCGCGAGGGCGTCCGCCGCGTCGGCCGGCCGCGGCACCTCCGCGAGGCGCAGCAGGCGCTGGACCATCGTCTGCACCTGCGCCTTGTCGGCCCGGCCGTTGCCCGTGACGGCCGCCTTGACCTCGCTGGGCGTGTGCAGCGCGACCGGGATCCGACGACGCGCCGCGGCGACCATGGCGATGCCGGCGACCTGCGCGGTGCCCATCACCGTGCGCAGGTTCTGCTGGGCGAACACGCGCTCGACGGCGACCGCGTCCGGGGCGTGCTCCTCGAGCCACTCCTCGATCTGCCGCTCGATCCCCAGCAGCCGCTGGTCCACGTCCCAGAGCGCATCGGACGTCGCGACGCCCACGGCGACCATCGACAGCCCGCGCGACGGCAGACCGTCGACGACGCCCAGACCGCACCGGGTCAGACCGGGATCGACTCCGAGCACGCGCACGCCTCATCGTCGCAGCCGGGACGACGAGAGGCCCCGACCGGCGCGCGGTCGGGGCCTCTCGATCTGCGCTCCGGCTCAGTCCTCCTCGAGCTCCGCCATGACCTCGTCGGAGGCGTCGAAGTTGGCGTAGACGTTCTGGACGTCGTCGGAGTCCTCGAGGGCGTCGATGAGGCGCAGGATCTTGCGGGCCCCCTCGGCGTCGACCTCGATCTGCGTGGCCGGCCAGAACACGACGTCGGCCGAGTCGTACTCGATCCCGGCGTCCTGCAGCGCGGTCCGGACGGGGACCAGGTCGGTGGCCTCGGAGAGCACCTCGAACGCCTCGCCGAGGTCGTTGACCTCCTCGCCGCCCGCGTCGAGGACCGCCTCCATGACGGCGTCCTCGTCCGTGCCCTCCTTGGGCACGATGACGACGCCCTTGCGGGAGAACAGGTAGGAGACGGAGCCCGGGTCCGCCATCTGGCCGCCGTTGCGGGTGAACGCCACGCGCACGTCGGACGCGGCACGGTTGCGGTTGTCCGTCAGGCACTCGACCAGGA
Source organism: uncultured Actinomycetota bacterium (assembly GCA_963837795.1). Classification (GTDB taxonomy): domain Bacteria; phylum Actinomycetota; class Actinomycetes; order Actinomycetales; family Cellulomonadaceae; genus Cellulomonas. The sequence goes on along the minus strand of CAWIOT010000004.1, from coordinate 20,618 downwards.
CGGCGATGCCGCCCGCGCCGTAGCCCTCGTACATGATCGTCGAGTAGTCGGCGCCGCCGGCCTCCTGGCCGGAGCCGCGCTTGACCGCGCGGTTGATGTTGTCGATCGGGACCGAGTTCTTCTTGGCCTTCTGGACCGCGTCGAACAGGGTCGGGTTGCCCGCGAGGTCACCGCCGCCCGTCCGGGCCGCCACCTCGATGTTCTTGATGAGCTTGGCGAAGAGCTTGCTCCGCTTGGCGTCGACCACGGCCTTCTTGTGCTTGGTGGTGGCCCACTTGGAGTGACCCGACATCGCTTCAGCTACTCCTTCGTCTCCTGTGTACGCCCGGGTTCCCCCGGTCCCCGGCGGCTGCGCCGGGCCTCACAGGCTCTCGCGGACGATCTGTACGAACAGTTGGTGCACCCGGGAGTCTCCGGTGACCTCCGGGTGGAACGAGGTCACGAGCAACGGGCCCTGGCGGACGGCCACGATCCTACCGGCGGCGGGCCCGCTCTCCACCCGGGCCAGCGCGGTCGCGGCCGGACCGACCTCCTCGACCCACGGCGCGCGGATGAAGACACCGTGCACGGCGCCGTCGATCCCGTCGATCTCCAGGTCGGTCTCGAAGGACTCGACCTGGCGTCCGAACGCGTTGCGACGGACGGTGACGTCGACCCCACCGAGGGTCTGCTGCCCCTCGATGCCGCCCAGCACGCGGTCGGCGAGCAGGATCATGCCCGCGCACGAGCCGTACGCCGGCATGCCCGCAGCGAGCCGCTCACGGACGGGGTCGCGCAGCTCGAAGATGCGCAGGAGCTTGTCGATGGTGGTCGACTCGCCGCCGGGGATGACCAGCGCGTCGACCGCGTCGAGCTCGCGCGGGCGGCGTACCGGCACCGCGGTCACCCCGAGGGAGTCGAGGACGTGCACGTGCTCGCGCACGTCACCCTGGAGGGCGAGAACACCGATCGTCACAGACACCGGGACATCGTAAGGACGTCCCCGGGGTGCTCGGTCAGCGCGTCCGCACCGCGTTCACAGGGCGAGGGTGTGCAGGTCGCGGGGGTCCGGCTCCCCCGCCGCCAGGGCGAAGTCGCGCATGGCCTCGACGAGCGCGTCGCGTCGGCCGGCCGGCACGCGCGCGAGGATCTCGGCGAGGTCCGTGCGGCGCTGCTGGGTGACGTGCTCGACGATCGCCCGCCCGGAGTCGGTGAGCTCGATGAGCACCGCCTGCCGGCTGTCGTCCGCCTCCGTGCGCCGCACCCAGCCGCCGTGCACGAGACGGTCGGCGTTGCGCGTGAACGTCGACGGGTGCACGCCCATGCGCTCGGCGACGACGCCGGAGCGCAGCGGACCCTCCTGCGAGAGCAGGACGAGCACCCGCAGCTGCGGCAGGGAGACGTCGTCGAGCGCGGTCGCGACGGACCGGGCGATGATCCCGAGCAGCGCGCGCGAGGCCTGGAGCGTGGCGTCGGTGGCCTCCTGGACGGGGCCGGCACCTGCGCCGGTGGTGACCGTGGGCATCGCGCCAGCCTAGCCAGGGACGGGAGCGCTGTCGTGTAGCGGTACATTACTTGTATGCGTACACACACCTGGGTCGACCGTGCCCGCAGGTCCGCCGACGCCAGCGTGCGGACCGGGACGGTCGGCCTCGGGCTCGTGGTGTGCGTCGTGGGTGCCCTGACCGGCCTGGGCGCCATCGCGTTCCGCACCCTCGTCGTCGGTGCCACGCGCCTGTTCTCCGGCCAGGCCGACTACGCGGGCGTCGGCGTCGGGCAGCACCCGGCGCATCCCTGGTTCCCCGGGCTCGGACCCTGGTTCCTGCTGCTGGTGCCGGTGGTCGGCGGGCTCCTCTACGGGCCGCTGGTCCAGCGCTTCGCGACGGAGGCCCGCGGCCACGGGGTGCCCGAGGTGATGCTCGCCGTCTCCCGGCACGGCGGGCGGATCCGGCCGCGGGTCGCCGCGGTGAAGTCGCTCGCCTCGGCCATCTGCATCGGCTCGGGCGGCTCCGTCGGGCGGGAGGGTCCGATCGTCCAGATCGGTGCCGCCCTCGGGTCCAGCGTCGGGCAGTGGGTGCACCTGCCGCGGGACCGCATGCGCATCGTCGTCGCCGCGGGTGCCGCGGCCGGGATCGCCGCCACCTTCAACGCCCCGGTCGCGGGCGTGCTGTTCGCGGTCGAGCTCATCCTGCGCGAGCTCACGGCCAAGGCGTTCGCGCTGCTGGTCCTGGCCTCCGTCATCGCCTCGGTGATCGGCCGCGCCGTGCTGGGCGACGCCCCCTTCCTCGTGCTGCCGCCCTTCCACGTCGAGCACGCGTCCGCGTATTTGCTCTTCGCGGCGCTGGGGCTCGTGGCCGGCGCGGTCGGCATCGGCTTCACGCGGTTCCTGTACCTCGTCGAGGACGCGTGCGACCGGGTGTGGACGGGTCCCGAGTGGCTGCGGCCGGCGGCGGGCGGCGTGCTGCTGGGCGCCATCCTGCTCGTGCTGCCGCAGCTGTACGGCGTCGGGTACCCCGCGCTCGAGGCCGGCGTGGGCGGGCAGTTCGCGGTCGGGTTCCTGCTGCTGCTCGTCGTCGGCAAGATGGTGGCGACGAGCCTCACGCTCGGCATCGGCGGGTCGGGCGGCGTCTTCGCGCCGTCGCTGTTCATCGGCGGCATGCTCGGCGCCGCGTTCGGCCAGGTCGTCGCGGCCGTCTGGCCTGGTCTGGGGCTGGCTCCCGGCGCCTTCGCGATCGTCGGCATGGGAGCGGTGTTCGCCGGGTCCGCGCGGGCGTCGCTCACGGCGCTGGTCATGATGTTCGAGCTCACGGGCGAGTACACGATCATCCTGCCGCTCATGCTCGCGATCGTGCTGGCCACGGCCGTCTCGCGGGCGCTGTCGCAGGACACCGTGTACACGCTGAAGCTGCGCCGCCGCGGCATCGTGCTGGACGCGCACCCCGCCGAGCGCGCGCTCGCCGACGTGCCCGTCCGAGCGGTGATGCACCCCGCGCCCGCGCCCGTGCGCACCGCCGACCCGCTGACCACCGCCTCGCGCCGCCTCTTCGCGGCCGGCCGCACGGCCGTCCCCGTGCTCGACGACGACGGCGACCTGGTCGGTCAGCTGCGCGCCGAGCGGGCCGCGGAGGTCCTCGCCGGCGACGACGAGGCGCGGGACGCCACGGTCGGCGAGGCGCTGGACCACCTGTCCACCGTCGGTCCGGACGACTCGCTGCAGGTCGGGCTCGCGGCGCTGCGCCGGCATGCCGACCCCGCGGTGGGGGTCGTCGAGGACGGCCGGCTGACGGGCTGGCTGACGCACCAGGACGTCCTCGCGGCGCTGTCCGCACCGCCCGCCGCGCACCCGCGGCCCCTGGCGGACGGACCCGCCCCGCTGTCGCCCGTCGGCTGAGCATCCGCCGTACGCTCCGACCGTGACCTCCGACCCCCTGGACACCCTCGCGCAGCGCGCCGCCGCGCTCGATCGCGCGCACGCGGCGACCGACCTGCGGGACCGGTTCCTGCTGCCCGACGGGACCGTCTACCTCGACGGCAACTCCCTGGGTGCGCTGCCTGCCGGTGTGCCGGACGCCGTCGCGTCGGTCGTGCGCCAGCAGTGGGGGCAGGACCTGATCAGCTCGTGGAACACGCACGGCTGGTGGGACGCCCCGCTGCGGGTGGGCGACGCGATCGGGCGGCTTGTCGGTGCGGCGCGCGGGCAGATCTCCGTCGGTGACTCCACGAGCGTCCGGCTGCACCAGTCGCTGCACGCCGCCGCGGCGCTGCGCCCCGGGCGCTCGGTGGTGCTCACGGAGCCCGGCTCCTTCCCCACCGACCAGTACGTCATCGCCGGCGTCGCGGACCAGGTCGGCTGGCGCGTCGAGCACGCGACGCCGGAGCAGCTGCCCGGACGGCTCGGACCGGACGTCGCGGTCGTCGTGCTGTCGCACGTGGACTACCGCACGGGCGACCTGCTCGACCTGCCCGGGCTCACCGCCGCCGCGCACGACGCCGGGGCCCTCGTCCTGTGGGACCTGTGCCACTCCGCCGGCGCCGTGCCGGTCGGCCTGGACGAGCACGGCGTCGACCTCGCCGTCGGCTGCGGGTACAAGTACCTCAACGGCGGCCCCGGAGCGCCCGCGTTCGGCTACGTCGCGCGCCGGCACCAGGACGGGTTCGTCAACGTCCTGCCCGGCTGGCACGGGCACGCCGAGCCGTTCGCGATGCAGGACGAGTACGTCGGTGCCCCCGGCATCGCCCGGGCGCGGATCGGCACCCCGCCCCTGCTGTCGCTGCTCGCGCTCGAGGCCGCCCTGCGCGCGTTCGACGGCGTGAGCATCGAGGACGTCCGCGCGCGCTCGGTGAGCCTGACCGGCTTCCTGCGCGACTGCCTCGAGGCGGTCCTGCCCGGCGCGACCTTCGCGTCCCCGGCCGACGCCGGCCGCCGCGGCTCCCAGGTGGCGCTGCGCCACCCCGCGGCCTACGGGATCGTGCAGGCGCTCGCGGCCCGTGGCGTCGTCGGCGACTTCCGCATGCCCGACATCGTCCGGCTGGGGGTCGCCGCGCCGTACCTGACGCACGCGGACATGCTCGTCGCGGCGCGGGCGCTGCGCGACGTCCTGGGCGCCGACGAGCACCTCGACCCGGCGTGGAGCACGCGCAACGCGGTGACCTGAGCTGCCCGGACCTACTCGCGGGCCAGCCCGAGATGCCGGGTCACGCCGTCCCACGCGGGCAGCAGCCCGCGGACCAGGTGCACCAGGGAGTCGGGGAAGACCTCGATCTGCACGGCTTCCAGGTCATCGAGCGACCACCAGCGCAGCTCGTCGATGACGTCCAGCTCCAGCTCCGTCCATCCCGCCCGGTCGATCACGTCGAACGCCGTGGCCGGCACGCGGGCCAGGTAGAGCACCTCGTCCTGGCGGCAGTGCTCGGCGTAGAAGTCGAAGATCGCCGACCGCGTGAACACCGGCCCGACCACGTCACTCGCCTCCAGGACGATGCCGGTCTCCTCACGGACCTCACGCACCGCCGCGGACAGCGGGTCCTCGCCGTCGTCGATCCCGCCGCCGACCGTGAACCACCAGCTGCGGTCCGGCTGGTCGACGTCGTGCCCGCGGATGAGCAGCACGCGGTCGTCCTCGTCGAGGAGGATCACCCGCGCGGCCTCGCGGAACAGCAGCCCGTCGTCGCCACGGCGCCACTCGGGGCCGAGCCCGTGCACCGGTCCCCCGCCATCGGCGCTGGACCGGCCGGACACGACCGAGGCCGCGGACGGCTCGTCCGCGGCCTCGGCCACTGGGTGGTCCTGCGTCACCAGCCGCGCTCGGCGAGGCGGTGCGGCTCCGGCACGTCCTCGACGTTGATGCCGACCATGGCCTCGCCCAGCCCGCGCGACACCTTGGCGATGACGTCCGGGTCGTCGTAGAACGTGGTCGCCTTGACGATCGCGGCGGCACGCTCGGCCGGGTTGCCCGACTTGAAGATGCCGGAGCCGACGAACACGCCCTCCGCGCCGAGCTGCATCATCATCGCGGCGTCGGCCGGGGTGGCGATGCCCCCGGCGGTGAAGAGCACGACGGGCAGCTTGCCGGCCTCGGCGACCTCCTTGACCAGGTCGTACGGCGCCTGCAGCTCCTTGGCGGCGACGAACAGCTCGTCCTCCGGCAGGGACGTCAGGCGGCGGATCTGGTCCCGCAGGGTGCGCATGTGGGTGGTCGCGTTCGACACGTCGCCCGTCCCGGCCTCGCCCTTCGACCGGATCATCGCGGCGCCCTCGGTGATGCGGCGCAGGGCCTCACCCAGGTTCGTCGCGCCACAGACGAACGGCACCGTGAAGCCCCACTTGTCGATGTGGTGCGCGTAGTCGGCCGGGGTCAGCACCTCGGACTCGTCGATGTAGTCGACGCCGAGGGACTGCAGCACCTGCGCCTCGACGAAGTGGCCGATGCGCGCCTTCGCCATGACGGGGATGGAGACGGCCTCGATGATGCCGTCGATCAGGTCGGGGTCGCTCATGCGCGCCACGCCACCCTGCGCGCGGATGTCCGCCGGCACGCGCTCGAGGGCCATCACGGCGACGGCTCCGGCGTCCTCGGCGATCTTCGCCTGGTCCGCGGTGACGACGTCCATGATGACGCCGCCCTTGAGCATCTCGGCCATCCCCCGCTTCACGCGGGCGGTGCCGATGACGCCGGCGTGCGACGCGGTGGTGGTCTGGCTGTTCTCGCTGGTCACGTCGAGCCTCACAGAGGGTGGTGCGGTCGGGGTAGGGCCGCCAGAGGATGCACAGCGGCCTGATCGACCAATCGTAGTCCGTCGTGCAGGGCGCTCCGGCGCGTGTCAGCGGGGGCCCGACGCCTCGCCGGCTGCCTGCAGCGCCCCCGGACGGCCGAGGTTCTCCGGCCAGGCGTCGTCGAGCTCGATGCTGTGCGGCTCGGGCGCGTGACCGGCCAGGCGCAGCAGCCGGACGGCCGGACCGCTGCGTGCTCGCGCGGTCTGCGCGACCGCCTCGTTGTGGAACCGGCGTGCCAGCTGGACCCGGTACCAGGACGAGGCCAGGAGGCCGACGAGCTCGTCGCCCGCGGGGTCGGCGCGCAGCGCGGCCACCTCGTCGGCGTCGCCCAGCGCCTCGCGCAGGGTCGCCGACAGCTCGCTCTCGATCCCCCCGCGGTCCACCGCGAGGAGCGCCGCGCCACCGACGGGCGCGTCGTCGGGACCCAGCAGGACCAGCAGGTCGGCCGGCAGCTCGCTCGTGCCGGTCGACAGCGCAGCCCAGGCCGCCTCGCCGACCAGCACGGAGCTCACCGGGTCGAGCAGCCCCGAGGTCGCCAGCTCGGCCGCGACCGTCGCGCGGCGGACCAGCTGCGCGTCGAGCACCGCCCGGGACGTGCCGACCTTGCGGTGCAGCCGGTCCAGGCGGGACGCGGCCACCCACACCCACCACAGGGCGAGCGCCACCACGATGGTCACGTAGACCGTGATCTCCGACCACCTCATCGCGACTCACCCCGTCCTCGACGCAGCTCCAGCAGCCGAGCGCCACGCACCGAGGACGGGTCCTCCCGCACGGGCGAGCGGTGCGCGTCCACGACCATCTCGTACACGGCCAGGACCTGGTCGGTCACGGTCGCCCAGTCGTACTGCCGGACCACCTCGAGCGCGTGCGCGGACACGCGGTCGCGCAGGTCGGCGTCGTGCAGCACACGCAGCAGCGTGCGCGCCAGGTCGTCGCTGTCTCCCGTCCGGAACAGCACCCCGGCGTCGCCGTCGTCGAGCACACGGGAGAACGCGCCCAGGTCGCTCGCGACGACGGTGGCCCCGGCGCTCATGGCCTCGACCAGCACGATGCCGAAGCTCTCCCCGCCGGTCTGCGGGCCGCAGTACACGTCCACCGACGCGAGCAGGCTCGCCTTCTCGTCGTCGGAGATCCCGCCCAGGAACTCGACGGCCGCGGCAGCCTCGACGCCCAGCAGGTCGCGCACCTCCTCCGGACCGGTCTCGCCGCGCCCGGCCACCAGGAACCGCGCGCCCGGGATCTGCGCCAGCACACCCGGGACCGCGGCGAGCAGCACGGGCAACCCCTTGCGGGCCTCGTCGAGCCGTCCGAGGAACGCGATCGTCGGCCGCTCCGGGGTGCCGGTCCAGCGCGCGTCGGGCTGTGCGACCGTGAACGCGTCGACGTACACGCCGTTCGGGATGACGACGGCGTCGCCGCCCATGTGCTCCACGAGCGTGCGGCGGGCGTCCTCGGACACCGCGATCCGGGCGGAGATCTTCTCGAGCGACTGACGCACCAGCGGGTAGGCCATCTGCAGGGGGCGCGAGCGGATCAGGGCGGTGTGGAAGGTGGCCACGATGGGCCCGTCGGCGATCCACAGCGCCAGCATCCCCAGGCTGGGGGTGACCGGCTCGTGCAGGTGCAGCACGTCGAACTGCCCGGCGGCCAGCCACTTGCGCACGCGGGCGGCCGTGACCGGGCCGAAGGTCATCCGGGCGACGGCACCGTTGTAGCGCACGGGGATGGCCCGGCCGGCAGCCGTCATGTACGGCGGGATGACCGTCTCGTCGTCCGCGGGGACGAGCACCGACACGGTGTGCCCCCGGGCGATGAGAGCCTCGGCGAGGTCCCGCACGTGGAACTGGACGCCGCCGGGCACGTCGTAGGAGTACGGGCAGACGATGCCGATGCGCAGCGGCCGCTCGGTCGCTCGGGGGTTCACCGCGCGCTCTCCTGCGCCTGGAGGGTAGCGGCGTACCGCGCGGGGTCGAGGTCCTCGACGAAGACCTTCTGCAGCATGTGCCAGTCCTGCGGCCGCTGCCGCACGCCGGCGGCGAACTGGTCCACCCACGCCTGCGTCATGGTGCGGACCTGGTCGGCGCGCGGCACGCCGACCGGCATCTCGATCGCCTTGTTGAAGTGGATGACGATGCCCCAGGGCGAACGCGCGGCCCGTCGCCGCGCACCGTGCAGCCGCTCGTAGGCGATGACCGTGGTGACCAGCGGGGCCCCGGTCGAGATGGCGAGCGCGGCCGGACCGGCGGCGAACCGGGCCCGGTGGCCGAAGAAGTCGACCTCGACGCCCTTGGCGGTCAGGTCACGGTCCGCCAGCAGCGGCAGCAGGCCCGCTCCCCCGCGCGCGGCGCGGACCAGCCCGCGGAACACGTCCCCGTCCCCGGTGAGCGCGAAGATCGTGATGCCGATGCTCTGCCGGAACGCGAGGAACTCCTGGAACAGCTCCTCCGGCTCGAGCCGCTCGGCGACGGTGGTCACCGGCGCGAGCGCCCGCGCGGCCCACGCACCGGCGAGGTCCCAGTTGCCCGTGTGCCCGAGCGCCAGGACGATCGCCTGGTCCTGGTCGAGATGAGCCGTGAGGTTCTCGACGCCCTCGGCGCGCACGCGTGCGTCGACCTGCTCGGGCGACATCGTCGCCAGGGCGAACGCCTCGCCGAAGTACCGCAGGTAGGACCGCATCCCGGCACGGCTGAGCCGCCGGAGCGCGCGGGGGTCGAGCTCCGGGCGGACGCGCCCCAGGTTGGTCTCCAGCTGGCGGACTCCCCCGGTGCGGCGGAGCCACGACACGTCGGCGGCGGCGTCGCACAGCGCGCGCAGCACGGGTCCGGGCAGCCGACCGGCCACCCGCCACGCCGTCGCGTAGGCCCGGGCGACGTCGACCTTCACGACGTCACCTGCGCGGCCTGCCGGTGCACCTTGGCCATGCGCTGCACGACGGTGACCAACGACGCCAGCGCCAGGAGCGCGAGGACCACGGTGAGCACCACCTGGGGCGCTCCGAAGCCGACGGCGGCCGTCGCCACCAGGACGAGGGCGAGCCGGTCCGCCCGCTCCGCGATCCCGCCCGACGCGGTCATGCCGAGGCCCTCGGCGCGCGCACGGGCGTAGGGCACGATCGACCCGAGCACCAGGCACGCCAGCGCGAGCACCGCGGTGAGCCGGTCGTCCCCCCCGGCGGTGAACCACAGGACCAGGCCGGCGAAGATCGCGCCGTCACCGAACCGGTCCAGGGTCGAGTCCAGGAACGCGCCCCACGGCCCGGACCGTCCCGCCTGTCGCGCCATGACGCCGTCGAGGGAGTCCGTGAGCGCGAAGGCCGCGATGACGAACGCGCCCAGCAGCAGGTGCCCGGTGGGGAAGGCCCAGAGGGCGGTGACCACGACGACGAGGGTGCCGGTGATGGTCACCGCGTCGGGTGAGACGCCCAGCCGCAGCAAACCCCGGGCGATGGGGGTGAAGAAGCGCGTCATGGCACCGCGCAGTCCGTTCAGCACGTGCCGATCATCCCTTCGACGCGGTCGGCCAGGCGGCCGCCAGCCGTGCGCGCGTGTCGCCGAGCAGCTCCGGCAGCGCGCGGCTGCGGCCGACGATCGGCAGGAAGTTGGAGTCGCCGGCCCAGCGCGGCACCACGTGCTGGTGCAGGTGCGCGGCGATGCCCGCCCCGGCGACGTCGCCCTGGTTCATGCCGAGGTTGAACCCCTGCGGCGCGGACACCTGCCGGACCACCCGCATGGCGGTGCGGGTCAGCTCCGCCACCTCCGCGACCTCGGCCCCGGTCAGCTCCGTGTAGTCGGCGACGTGCCGGTACGGGCAGACGAGCAGGTGCCCCGAGTTGTACGGGTAGAGGTTGAGCACGACGAACGCGACGGTCCCGCGCGCGACGACCAGCCCCTGTTCGTCCGACAGCGTCGGGATGCGGCAGAACGGGCACCCCGCACCGGCCTCGCGGTCGACCGGCTTGTCCTGACCGCCCAGGTAGGCCATCCGGTGCGGGGTCCACAGTCGCTCGAAGCCGTCCGGCACCCCGGCGAGGTCGTCGGCGGGCTCGGCGACAGGCTCGGTCACCGTCAGACCTGCACGCGGTCGCGCACCGCCGTGACGATCCGTTCGATCGCCTCGGCCACGGGCACCCCGTTGTCCTGGCGCCCGTCCCGGTACCGGAACGAGACGGCACCGGCCTCGGCGTCCTCCCCGCCCGCGATGAGCACGAACGGGATCTTCTGCGTGCTGGCGTTGCGGATCTTCTTGCCGAACCGGTCGTCGGAGCGGTCCACCTCCGCCCGGATCCCCTGCTCGCGCAGCTGGCGGACGACGTCGTCGAGGTAGCCCTCGAACGGCTCGGCGACCGGCACGGCGAGCACCTGCACCGGCGCGAGCCACGCGGGGAACGCCCCCGCGTAGTGCTCGGTGAGCACGGCGAAGAACCGCTCGATCGAACCGAACAGCGCGCGGTGGATCATCACGGGCCGCTGCCGGCTGCCGTCGGGCGCGGTGTACTCGAGCTCGAACCGTTCCGGCAGGTTGAAGTCCAGCTGGATGGTGGACATCTGCCAGGTGCGTCCGAGGGCGTCCTTGGCCTGCACGGAGATCTTCGGGCCGTAGAACGCGGCGCCGCCCGGGTCCGGGACCAGGTCGAGCCCCGACGCCTCGGCCACCTGGCGCAGCGTCTCGGTGGCCTCGTCCCAGACCGCGTCGGAGCCGACGAACTTCTCCGGGTTCTTGGTGGACAGCTCCAGGTAGAAGTCGTCCAGGCCGTAGTCCTTGAGCAGGCCGAGCACGAAGGTGAGCAGGCTGGTCAGCTCGTCCTTCATCTGCTCGCGGGTGCAGTAGATGTGCGCGTCGTCCTGGGTGAACCCGCGTGCACGGGTCATCCCGTGCACCACGCCCGACTTCTCGTACCGGTAGACGGTGCCGAACTCGAACAGCCGCAGCGGCAGCTCCCGGTACGACCGTCCCCGCGCCGCGAAGATCAGGTTGTGCATCGGGCAGTTCATCGGCTTGAGGTAGTAGTTCTGCCCCTGCTTGCGGATGTTGCCCTCGCCGTCGCGCTCCTCGTCCAGGGTCATCGGCGGGTACATGCCCTCGGCGTACCAGTCGAGGTGCCCCGAGATCTGGAACAGCTGCTCCTTGGTGATGTGCGGGGTGTTGACGAACGAGTACCCCGCCTCCACGTGACGGCGCCGCGAGTAGTGCTCCATCTCCATGCGGATGATGCCGCCCTTGGGGTGGAACACGGCCAGACCCGAGCCGATCTCCTCCGGGAAGGAGAACAGGTCCAGCTCGTTGCCGAGCTTGCGGTGGTCGCGACGCTCCGCCTCGGCGATGCGCTCGAGGTAGGCGCGCAGCTCGTCCTTCGTCGGCCAGGCGGTGCCGTACACGCGCTGCAGCTGCGGGTTCTTCTCCGACCCGCGCCAGTAGGCGGCGGCGGACCGGGTGAGCTGGAACCCGTTGCCCAGCACGCGGGTGCTGGGCACGTGCGGGCCGCGGCACAGGTCCTGCCAGACCACCTGCTCGCTCTCGCGACCGGCGCCGCGGACGTTCTGGTAGATGCTCAGCCCGCCCAGCCCGACCTCCACGGAGGCGCCGTCGGCCGCCGTGGGGTCGCCCTTGAGACCGATGAGCTCGAGCTTGTACGGCTCCTCGCGCATCGCCGCGCGTGCCTCGTCCTCGGTGACGTCCCACCGCCGGAAGGTCTGGCCCTCCTTGACGATCCGGCCCATGACCTTCTCGATCGCCTTGAGGTCCTCGGGGGTGAACGGGGTGTCCACGTCGAAGTCGTAGTAGAAGCCGTCGGTGATCGGCGGCCCGATGCCGAGGCGCGCCTTCGGGTTGACCTCCTGCACCGCCTGCGCGAGCACGTGGGCTGCGGAGTGCCGCAGCACGGCCAGGCCGTCGGGCTCGTCGATGGTCACGGCCTCGACCACCGCACCGTCGGCCAGCGGGAGGCTGAGGTCGCGCAGCTCGCCGTCGACGCGGACGACGACCACCTCGCGCCGGGCCGTGAACAGGTCCGTCCCCGTGGTCCCCGGCTCCACCGTGGTCGCGATCCCGTCGACGGTCAGGGTGATGAGCTCGGGCACCGGTACAGCCTCCTTCGTGGCCGCTCGCCCTGGCGGCGAGCCCCTCGATGCTACCGGCGGGCCTGCTGCCCGCCGGACCTCATATGCACGACAGGAGGGGCCGGCCCGTGGGGCCGACCCCTCCTGATCGAGTGGGCGATACCGGACTCGAACCGATGACCTCCTCGGTGTGAACGAGGCGCTCTACCAACTGAGCCAATCGCCCGTCTGCCGCGGGATCACCGTCCGCGACACGCCGGGTGCCGACAACGACGACCACCCGCGGGTGACATCGAGGAGGATGCTACCCGGCCCCGGCCGAGAATCCGAAACGGGCTCTCTGCAGGTCATCGCAGCGCCGTCAAGGGCCGCGACGTCGCCAGGACGGGTGCTCTCGCTCGTCGTCCCCTCCCCGGGTGCGCGTCCCTCCGGGTGAACTCGCGCGGGCTACCGGTCCAATCGGGCAGGTGGCCTGCCATGATGGGACCTCCAGCCCTTGCGAACAGGAGGACCCGATGACGAGCTCGACCTATGACGTCGTCGAGGTCATCGCCATGCAGCTCATCGGCTCCGACGCCAGCGTCATCCCCGTCAGTGCCGAGTTCTCCTTCAGGACCTCCGATCCCTACACGGTGCGCGCAGTCTTCACCGGCCCGCACACCATGTCGACCTGGCTCATCGGCCGCGAGCTGCTCTCCCTGGGCATGCACGCGACGGCCGACGCCCCCGCCGGGACCGGCGACGTGCAGGTGTGGCGTGACGAAGACCCGGACTACACGCTCGTCTCGCTGAGCGGCGTCGAGGGCAGTGCGCTGCTCGCCGCGCCGACCGAGCCCATCGAGCGGTTCCTCGCCGCGACCGAGATCCTCGTGCCCCTCGGCAGCGAGAGCGACCGTATGGAAGGCGAGATCACGGCGCTCATCGCCGCGCTCCTCACCGCCTGACCACTCGTGCTCACGACCGGTTCCGCCTGCGGGCGGGGCCGGTCGTCGCACGTCAGGGGTCGAGGTCGTCCGTGAGCCGGGCCTGGAACAGGCGCTGCGCCTCGAGCGAGAGCTGCCCGGCGACGACGTCCGCGCCGTCGAGGCTGACGACGGGTGAGACGTTGCGGATGGACCCCGTCATGAGCAGGTGCGCGGTGCCGTCCGTGACCTCGTCGAGCACCTCGTAGCGCAGCTCCCCCGCCGCCGCCTCGCGCACCGGCAGGCCGGCGTCGGCCGCCCACTCCAGCAACAGCTCGCGGGTGATGCCGGCCAGGCACCCGCTGGACAGCGGCGGGGTGACCAGCTCGCCGTGCCGCTCGACGAACGCGTTGGACGCGGTGCCCTCGCACAGCTCGCCGACCGTGTTGGCCAGCACCGCCTCGTCGGCACCGCGCCGGTAGGCCTCGGCCACCGCCACGACGTTCTCGGCGTACGAGGTGGTCTTCAGACCGGCCACGGCCGACCGCTCGTTGCGCACCCACGGGACGCGGACCACGCGCGACGACTCCGACCGCGCGCCCGGACCCGCGAGGACCAGGACGCTCTGCCGCTGGTCCTCAGGGGCGAACCTGTTCGAGCCCAGCGGACCGGGGCCGCCCGTGAGCGTGATCCGCAGGCGCCCGACGTCGGGGCCTGCGGCCGCGAGCACCGCAGCGACGCCCTCGCGCACCAGGTCCTCGTCCGGCTCGGCCAGCCCGATGCCCAGCGCCGAGCGACGCAGCCGACGCAGGTGCCGGGTGAGCGCGAACGCGGTCCCGTCGTAGACAGCGCACGTCTCGAAGACGCCGTCGCCGACGGTCAACCCGTGGTCCACGCCGGACAGCAGGGGGTCCTGCGGGCCGTGCAGGCGGCCGTCGGACCAGATCACGACACTCATCGGGTCAGTCTGTCATCGGCGGGACGTGCGCACCGGAGGCGAGGCCGACGAGCCGCGCCGCCTTGAGCTCGGTCTCCGCCCACTCGGCCTCGGGGTCGCTCCCCCACGTGATCCCCGCGCCCGTGCCGAACCGCAGCACCCCGTCCGACCACCAGAACGTGCGGATGCCGACCGCCAGCTCGGCGCGCACGGACCCGTCGGCGCCCACCTGCACCCAGCCGACCGCGCCGCAGTAGGGGCCGCGCGGCTGCGGCTCCAGCTCCGTGATGACGTCCAGGGCCGACGACTTCGGCGCCCCGGACACCGAGCCCGGCGGGTAGGTGGCGTCCAGCACCCGCGCCCAGAGGTCGGGCGCGGCGAGGAGGTGCGGGTCGATCAGGCCGCGCACGGTGCTCACCAGGTGGACCAGTCCAGGGTGATGTTCCTCACCCAGGAGCGACGTGACCTCGACGGAGCCGGGCGCGCAGACCCGTTGCAGGTCGTTGCGCACCAGGTCCGTGATCATGACGTTCTCCGCGCGGTCCTTGGTGGTGAGCCCGGCAGCGGTCACGGCCGTGCCCTTGATCGGCCCCGACCACACCACGCCGTCCTGCACGCGCAGGAAGAGCTCCGGCGAGGCCGTGACCACCCAGACCTCACCGGGCACGTGGACGCCCCCGGAGAAGGGTGCGGGGTTGCCGGCGTCGAGCACGGCACCGAGCGCGCGGGCGTCGGGCTCCCCCACTTCTGCGGGCAGCTCCGCGCTGAGGACCCGGCAGATGTTGGCCTGATAGACGTCGCCAGCGCGGATGCGGGCACGGACGGCCCGCACCGCGTCGACGTACTGCGCTCGGTCGAGGGACGAGCGCCACGCGGCCGGATCCGGCCCCGACCACGGCCCCACCGCGTCCGTACCGAGCGCCTCCGTGCGGCGGAAGCGCCACGCCCGGACCCGACCCTCGAAGTCGCCGACGACGGCCCACCAGCCCGGCTCCGTGAGCCGCTCGGGCTGCGCCCGGACGTCGACCACCTCGACGACGTCGGTGGCCCGCAGGCCGCCGAACCACGCGACTGCACGCGGGCTCAGGGGCTGTTCAGGCACCCGCACACGCTACCGATCGAGGTGCTCACCGCCCCTGATCCGCGCGATCACCGGGCGGTCGGGAGCCAGTTGGACTCTCGC
Source organism: uncultured Actinomycetota bacterium (assembly GCA_963837795.1). Lineage (GTDB taxonomy): Bacteria > Actinomycetota > Actinomycetes > Actinomycetales > Cellulomonadaceae > Cellulomonas. The sequence continues at coordinate 5,284 of CAWIOT010000004.1, read as the reverse complement.
CGAGATCGTCGGTTAGAGTTCGGGACGCACACGGAACACCGGTGAGAACCGGCGGACGTGCTGTGCGGACGTGGCTCAGTGGTAGAGCATCACCTTGCCAAGGTGAGGGTCGCGGGTTCGAATCCCGTCGTCCGCTCGGAGGCAGACACTCCTGATCGGCTGACCGCAGCCGCTGAGGACTGCGGTCTCAGGGTGGAGTGGCCGAGAGGCGAGGCAGCGGCCTGCAAAGCCGTATACGTGGGTTCGAATCCCATCTCCACCTCGTAGCACCTCAGCAGTACCCCCTTGGGCGATTGGCGCAGCGGTAGCGCGCTTCCCTGACACGGAAGAGGTCACTGGTTCGATCCCAGTATCGCCCACCATCATTACCGCAGGTCAGAGGGCCGTTTCCGGATCATCGGAACGGCCCTCAGTCATGCGTACGCCAACTGTGTACGCCAACCAGGTCTCCAGTTGGCGTACGCAGCGGGCCGATGGACGGACGCGGACGGCGCTGGACGCCGCCGACTTGAGGTCCGTTCCGCTGAAGCGAGGTCCGCGATCCGAACCTGACGCAAAGCGTCAAAGTCCGAGGGAATCCCCAAGCGTGTCCATCGCCTTGCGTGCCGTCGGCGTCGTCAGGTGCGCGTACACCTCTGCAGTGATCTGGGTGCCGGCGTGGCCCAGGAGCTCGGAGACGGCCTTGAGGTGGACGCCGCCTTCCAGCATGGTCGTCGCGGCCGAGTGTCTGAGCGTGTGCACGGAGACGCCGGTGATGCCTGCGTGCTGCGCCGCGACGGTGAACGCGCGCAGCACGGTCCGCGGGTCGAGTGGTCTGCCGGTGGCGGAGGTGAAGATGTGCCCGGTCTCGACCCAGAGGTCGCCGGCCAGATGCCGGTCTGCTTCCTGCGCCGTCCGATGCACCTCCAGCAGGGCCAGCACGCCGGCCGAGGGCGTCAAGACCCGCCGCGAGGCTCGAGTCTTTGGAGGCGTGATCACGAGGTGGCCGTCGTGGCGCGACAACGTGCCGCGGATCGTGAGCGTGCCGAGTTCGGGGTTGAGGTCGGACCAACGAAGCGCCAGGGCCTCACCCTTACGGATCCCGGTTCCGGCGATCAGCGCGAACAGCGCGCGGTGGTGTGTGCGGTATCCCCCACGCTCGAGGCGCAGGGCGTCCATCTCGCCGGCAGCGATGAGGATCGCTGCGATCTCAGCTGCGGACAGCACCCGGGCCTCGGCGCGCTCGGCCGTTGGTTGTGCGACAACGTGCGTGGGGTTCGTCGCGAGAAGGCCATCGCGGACGGGCGAGCACGCCGCCGACGCCATCTGGGACGCCGCCACCGTCAAGATCGTCCTGGGCGGCCTGGCCAAGTACCGGGACCTGGACGACGTGGCCCGCCTCGTCGGCGAGGTCGACGAGCTCACCGAGACCCGCTCCCGCGGCCGCGCCGGCGACCGCTCCTCGTCCACCTCGGTGCGGACCGTCCCGGTCATGCCCGCCTCCGTGCTGCGCACACTGCCGTTCGGCACCGCCGTCCTGCTGCTACGCCAGACCAAACCCACCGTCATCGACCTGGCCGCCTGGACCGCACGACGCGACGCGGACACGCTTCGCGCCGACCAGGAGGCCGTCGAACACGCCACCGCGACCGGCACGGCGGTGCCCGCATGATCAAGCTCGCCCTCGGCGCACTCGGCTTCCTGTCCGTCCCTGCCATCGCGATCCTCACCGCCATCGCCGTCGGCGGCACAGCCAACGCCTGCATCGCCAGCTCCGCTGGCGGACCACTCGCCGACGACGCACCCATCCCCACCATCGCCCGGACCTGGATCGCCGAGACGAAGACCACCTGCCCCGACCTTCCCGAGACCTGGATCGCCGCCGTGATGGCCCAAGAATCCGGCTTTCGACCCGCAGCGCACGCCGAAGACTCCAACGGCGGCACATGGGGACTGCTGCAGATGAACGCCTCCATCTGGCGAGCCCACTACGGCCACCCACCAGGCTCAGACCTCAACTACAACGGCACCCCGGACATCGAGGACGCCGACATCCACGCCCGCATCGGCGGCACCTACCTGTGTGCCCGCCTGGCAGGTGTGCGGCAGATCCGAGCCGATCATCCGGACTGGGCGTCCTCGAGCATCCCGATCCTGGACGCCGTGGTCATCGCGCACAACGCGGGCGAATCCCGGCTGAGGACCTACCCGACCATCCCGACCATGACCGCCAAGTTCATCGCCAACGTCGAGGAACGCATGACCGCGTGGACCGCCGACGGCGTCTCGGGCGCCGCCCCGGAGGTCGCGAACCCCGCCCTCCCCGTTGCAACCGCGCCCTCCGGCGGGTCGCCGACCGGGGGGTGCACGCCCCAGCTCGGCGGAGGCGAGGTCGTCGTGCCGGCCAGCACCTCGGCTGACGTCGCCACGGCCGTGCGCAACGGACTGTCCTACGTCGGCGTGACATCCGGGTGGCGCCAGCTGTGCGACCGGCTCGCCTGCCGCGCCTACGGGTACGTCGGGTCCGGCTACACCTCTGCGAAGGCCCACTGGACACAGATGCTCGCCACCGGGCACGCCCACCCCGGTGACGCCTGCCCACCGCTGGGCGCGTTCGCATTCTGGAACACCGGACGCCCCTTCGGCCACGCCTCCCTGGTTGTCCAGACCGACCCCGGGTGCGACCCGACAAAGATCCTGCTCACCGCCAACGAGGTGTTCGACTCCGCCACCGGCAACCGCGGCGGGGTCTACCTGATCAGCTTCGCCCGCCTGTCCGCGATGTACCTGCACGGCAACGGCTATCTCGGCTGGTCCAACCCCATCTGCAAAGGCGCACTGCTCCCCGCAGGAACCACCCACCCCGCACCGTCCGGACGGTGACCATGACCGGCCGCACAACACCGTCCAGCGACGAACGCCTCGCCGCACTGCACAACAAGCTCATCACCGCGGTCGCCGACCTCGTCCACTCCGACCGCTGGCGGCAGATGCTGACCACCGCCGCCCGTTTCCCTACCTACTCCCCCTCCAACGTGCTCCTCATCGCCGCCCAGCGACCCGACGCCACCCAGGTCGCCGGCATCCGCACCTGGAACAATCTCGGACGGCGCGTCGTGAAAGGCGAGCACGGCATCGCGATCCTCGCCCCCCGCACCTACCGATCCACAGCGGCCGCCGCCGAGGCTCCAGCCCGCGACGCAGAACCGATCGCGGCGCGCTCGGACCCCGATCCGGTCTCCGTACGTGAGCTTCGTGGCTTTCGCGTGGTGCACGTCTTCGACATCAGCCAGACCGACGGCCCGCCCCTGCCTGCGGTCGAGCCACACCTGCTGACCGGCGACGCCCCGCAACACCTCTGGGCGCACCTGGCCGCTCTGGTCACCGACGACGGCTTCGCCCTCGAACGCGGCCCATGCCCACCGGGAGCCAACGGCTACACCGCCTACCGCGCCAACACCGTACGCATCCGCGACGACGTCGAACCAGCACAAGCAACCAAGACACTCGCCCACGAGCTCGGACACATCCGAGCCGACCACGAACACCGCTTCCCCGACTACGCCAGCAACGCACAGTGCCGCGGACGCGCCGAAGTCGAAGCCGAATCCATCGCCTACCTCGTCGCCGCCACCTCCGGCCTCGACACCACGAACTACTCCCTGCCCTACATCGCCGGCTGGTCCGACGGGCACCCCGACCTGCTACGGGAATCCGCCACCCAGGTGCTGAGCGCTGCGCGCTCAATCAGTGCCCCCGACGCTCCCGACGGCAGATGCGGACCCGGGATTGCTGACCTGGCGCGGGGAAGCTACCGGGACTTCGCGCCGGCTCACGCCGACGGACCGGATCATCTGTAGCTCTGGCCGGCAGTCTGGCCGGATCTCGGCCGCCATCCGGCGCTACTCGTCTCAGTCGAGGCATCAGCTCGACTCACCCCGAGAAGTCGTCGTTGGGCGGCATATCGAATTCGGATGCCACGAACCCAGCATGGTTGGAACTGTCCACCGCCTCTGGCGAAGGGCAGATGCTAGAGCGGACGACATCCAGCCCAATATGCGCGACAGCGGGGGAGGACGATGCCCTCCCCCGCTGCCATCGGCGAATGATCGGGGTCTACTTCACGGCCTTCTTGAACCCGAGTGCTGGACCCGGGACAACCCGCTCACTCCTTACCGCCGAGGTGGCCGATAGATCTGTCACTGTACATCCATCGACGACGTCCGCCTGGCTCAGACCGGCCCGCCGGACGGCGTCGAGAGCCGATACGAGTACCAGTAGTTTATCGTCGTCGTACCGCCGAACTTGTTGGGCCAGACCACGACACCCACCCACTTGTAGACGATTCCGAGTGAGTGCGATGGGCAGCTATAGTGATACGCATAGCTTGGCAGGATCCCGACTTTATTGTAGCTGCAGTTGACCCCGCCCGTCCGGATCGCATTGTGAGTTGCTGGACCCACCGCTGTCGCGGATAGATCAGGCGTCGGCATTGCACCGAAAGCCCCGGGATTTGAGCCACCAAACGTAATCTGCCCACTGATGTCAATCGGCGATCCCGGCGCCCAGTATCCTGGGCTGGCGGGGGTCAGTGAGATTATCGCGTTGTTGCCCTTGTCTACGCTCGCGACGGTCGCGAGGCCGCCCGAACTGGCGGTCGCGCACCCGCTCGCCTGGACCTCCTTCCCTTCCTCGAGTTCGCCGGACGCCTCGTCGTAGACGTATGTCGCGGGATCATTGGCGAACGTGATCGTCACAGCAGTGACCATTTGGCACTTGGCCGCGAGGTCTGCGATTTCGCTCGAGATGGAAGAAGCGCCGCTCATTGCGGCTGCCGCCTCCGCGGGGGCCAGACTGCTCGTACTCTGGCCGACGAGGTTGGCGACAGCCAATTCAATCGACCCGACGCCGCCCCCGGCCTGCGGCTCAGAAGCACCTGCCGGCGTCGAAATGCCCATACTGGCAACGCTCGCTACGAGCAACGTGGCCACCATTGCTCCGACCTCTTGACGCACGACCACCGAACACCCCCATCAAATCCGCTGAAGCGCCGCATCGTTGCGAGCGATGACTTGATAGTCATGACACCAGCCCGGCCTGTCAAGTCTCTTCACACTCGCGCCGTCGGTAGTGTCCGGAACGCCCGTTTAGCGCATGGCGGACAGTCGCCGGGATCGCGGGCAAACATCGCGGGAGGACGCCCGGCTCGTGACCGTCGCCTGTCGCCCCCCGCGACCCAGCTCGTTTGCCAAGATGGTGGAGACGGCCGATTTTGGTGGACCCCGGTCAAACTTCTTCCCGCGCG
>CAWIOT010000003.1:0-527099 GCA_963837795.1 uncultured Actinomycetota bacterium | reverse complement strand
ACCACCACGCACGCCCCCACCCGCCACACGGCCAGCGCCCACACCACCGTCCGCCAGTGCCCCGGCAGGTCCAGCAGCACCCGCGTCCCGGGCCCGGCGTCGAACTCCTCGACGAGCAGGTTCGCGGTCTTGTTGACCCAGTTCTCCAGCACCGCCCCAGACAGCTCGACCCGCTCGCCGTCGTCGCCGTACCAGGTGATCCGCGGCCGCCCGGGCTCGCGCGTGAGGAGGGTCAGCAGGTCGGCGATGGTCGTCACGGGCACGAGCCCAGCGTAGATCGACACGCCCGACTCACCCGTTCGCGACAAGTTCACCCGACAAAACCGGACATCTACCACGCCCCCGCTTGACCAACGCGAACGACACGCGTGTAATTCCTTAGAACGGATTCATGAGCGAGCACCACCCGCGGCACCCGGAAGAGCGTCGCACGCCGAGCCTTGAGACGAGCAGCAACACCCAGACGAAGGACCGCACGGAGGCACGCATGTGGAATCTGCTCGACAACGACGAGATCTTCCCGTCGGACGCACGGAAGAGTGCACAGACGCACGCTTCCAACGTCCTGCCGATCTTCGGCGCCCTCGAGGACGAGGGCCCCATGGGATGGCAGGAGCGCGCACTGTGCGCTCAGACGGACCCGGAGGCGTTCTTCCCCGAGAAGGGTGGCTCCACCCGCGAGGCCAAGAAGGTGTGCACGGGTTGCGACGTGCGTTCCGAGTGCCTCGAGTACGCCCTGCAGAACGACGAGCGCTTCGGCATCTGGGGCGGGCTGTCCGAGCGGGAGCGGCGCAAGCTCAAGCGGCGTGTCGTCTGACGTCCTGCACCGGGCGCGAGTGCGCGGCGGCATGATGTCCCGGTCATGACGGACACGCTCCTCCCGGTGGACCTGCCCACCGCGACCTCTCCGACACCGGTGACGACGCCGGTGTCCGCGGTCGTCGTCACGCACGGTCGCACCCCGTACCTGGCCACCACCCTCGCTGCCCTCGCCGCACAGACGCGCCGACCGCTGCGGGTGCTGCTGGTGGACGTCGGCGACGCGGTCGACGGCTCGCTCCCTGATCTTCTGACCAGCACCTTCGTCGCCGCGGGCGGTGAGGCGACTCCCACGCTGCGCGTGGTGCACACGCCCGGGGTCCGCACCTTCGGCCACGCGGTGCGCCGCGCGTTGGACGCCGACGACGCACTGGCCACGAGCTGGGTGTGGCTCCTGCACGACGACTCGGCGCCCGCCCCGACCGCCCTGGCGGAGCTGGTCCGTGCCGTCGGGCACGCCCGCTCGGTGGCGGTCGCGGGCGTGAAGCAGCGCACCTGGACCGATCCCGAGCGGTTGCTGGAGGTCGGCGTCCGCACGTCGCGGTCGGGTCGGCGCATGACCGACGTGGAGCCCGGTGAGCTCGACCAGGGGCAGCACGACGGCCGCGTCGACGTGCTCGGCGTCGGGATCGCCGGGGCCCTCGTGCGCCGCGACGTGTGGGACCACCTCGGTGGCACGGATCCGCTGCTGGGTCCGTTCGGCGACGGGTTCGACCTGTCGCGCCGGGCGCGGCTGGCCGGCCACCGCGTGATCGTCGTGCCCTCCGCCGTGGTGCGGCACGCGCAAGCGGGGTACCTGGGGCTCCGGGCGGCACAGGTCGTGGGTGCTCCGGTCGACCGTGACGGGGACGGGGAGGACGACCGCGCCGACCCTCGCCGGTCCTTCGCGGCCCGGCGCCGGGCGCTGCTGCACACGCGCCTGGTGTCCGCCCCGCTGCTGCTGGTCCCGCTCGTCGCCGTCATGGCGGTGGCGGCCGCGGCGGTCCGCGCGCTGTGCCAGATCGCCGTCAAGCAACCCGGGATGGCCCTCGACGAGGTGCGGGCCGCGCTGTCCGCGCTCGCCCGGCCCGACGGAGTCGTCCGGTCGCGGCTGCGCGACTCGCGCAGCCGTCGGGTGCCCCGCCGTGCGCTGCGCCCCCTGCAGGCCGACTGGCGCGACGTCTGGTCGCAGGCGCGCGACCGCCGGCTCGCCCGCGCGGAGGCCCGACGGGTCGTCACGGCGCCCTCGGAGCTGGAGCTGCGCGAGCTGGCCGGGCTCGCGACGCGACGACGGACCGGGCTGGCCGTCGTCGTCGCACTGCTGCTCGTCGTGGCCGGTGTCGCCCTGGGGCCGCTCGTCGCCGCGGTCGCCGGCGGGGGACACCTGGTCGGACGCGCCCTGCTGCCCAGCTCCGCACGGCTCGGTGAGCTCTGGTCCGCCGCGACGACCGGCTGGGTCGCCGGCGGGCTCGGCGCACCCGGGCCGGCGGATGCGCTGCTCACCGCACTCGCGGTGCCGACCGCCCTCGTCGGCGGGTCCAGCGCCACGGCCGTCACCGTCCTGCTGCTCGGCTCGGTCGTGCTCGCCGGCGTCGGGGCGTGGGCCGCGGCCGGTGCCGCGACGCGGTCCGTCGGCGTGCGGGCCTGGGCGGCGGTCGTCTGGGCGGGTGCGCCCGCGCTCCTGCTGGGCCTCGGCGACGGGCGTCTGGGCGCGGTCGTCGCCCACGTGGCCCTGCCCTGGGTCGCCCTGGGGCTCGCGCGGGGCATCGGCGTGCAGCGCGTGGACCAGGTGCTCTCCGGGATCGCGACCGCGGCACGCGCCGACGACGAGACCGACGAGCTGGACGTCGAGACGCCGGTCCGGGGCACCCCGACGGTGCCGACCCAGCGCCTCGCGGCCGACGCACCCGTGACCGTGCCGGCGGAGGTCGACGTCCCCGAACGGGTCGGCGTGCCGGACCCGACCGGGTCGATCTCCGCGGCGGCCGCGGCCTCCCTCGCGTTCGCCGTCGCCGTCGCGGGCGCCCCGGGCCTGCTGGCGCCGGGGCTCCTGGCACTGTGCGTCGTGGCCCTGTGCGCGCCCCGCCGACGCGGTCGCGTGCTGCTCGTCGCCGTGCCCGGTCTCGTGCTGCTCACCCCGACGTTGCTGGAGGCCGGACGGCGCGGTCTCGAGGGGTGGCGGCTCCTCCTCGCGGACCCCGGGCTACCGGGCTCGTCGAGTGCCGCCGACCCGCTGCAGAGGCTGCTCGGCCTGCCGGCCGACGCGACCGGGCTCGTCCCGGCGGGCCTGCCGACGACGCTCGCGACGGCGTGGCCGCTCGCGCTCGGGGCGGTCGTGGTCCTGCTCGCGGTGCTGGCGCTGCTGCGCGGTGCCCCGGTCGCGCGCGCGGTCCGCGGCGCGTGGGTGATCGCCGCGGTCGGCCTGGCCACGGCGACGGTCGTCGTCGCCGTACCCGTCGCCGTCTCCGACGGCGTGGTCGTGCACGGCTGGGCAGGGCCGGCGCTCTCGCTGGCCGGGGCCGGGCTGCTGACCGCCGCGGTCGTCGGCACGGACCGGCTGCGCGAGCGGCTGGCGAGGTACACGTTCGGCTGGCGCCAGCCCCTCGTCGCGATGGTCACGCTCGCGGCGGTCGTCGTGCCCGTGGCGTGGCTGGGCACGTGGACCTGGCAGGCGCGCACGGGCGACGCCCTCGCGCTGCGGGCGGTCGAGCGCGCCATCGTCCCCGCCGTCGGGCAGCAGGCTCAGGAGTCGCTGCTCGCCTCGCGGGTCCTCGCCGTGAGCATCGAGCCCTCGGACGACGCCGACACTCCCACGGTGACGTGGCAGCTGATGCGCGGGGACGGTCCGCAGCTCGTCGACCAGGCCGCGGCGGCATCGACGCGTGACCTGCGCGGCGACCTGCTGACCCCGCAGGTGGTGCCCGACGACGCCGCGACCAGCGAGGTCGACCAGCTCGTCGCCCGGCTGGCGGCCGCGGCCACCGGTGACGTCGCCGGCGAGCTGGCGTCCCTCGCGGTCTCCGACGTCGTGGTGCCGCCCGTCGCCGACGGCCTGGGTGCCGACGACGCCCGCGTGGCGGCGGGTCACCGCGAGGAGCTGGTCAGCCGGCTGGACTCGACGGCCGGGCTGGAGCGCGTGACCGAGAACGCGACGGGCACGCTCTGGCGCGTGCAGGCCGCCGCGGACGCCGGCGGCGCAGCCGCTCCCGACGTCGTCCCGGCCTGGGCGCGGATCCTGCCGGCCGGTGCCGACGTCGCCGACCCGGCCTCGGGTGCGGTGGCCGTCGCCTCCGCCGACCGTGCCGTGAGCACGAGCGTCCCGGCCGGTGACGGCGACCGGCTCCTGGTGCTGGCCGAGCGCGCAGACCCGCACTGGTCCGCCTCCCTCGACGGTCGCACTCTGCGGGCCGTCGACGGGGGATGGCGGCAGACGTTCGACCTCGGGCCCGACGGCGGTGAGCTCGTCGTGCGCTACGCGAGCCCGGACCGCACGCTGTGGCTGGTCGTGCTCGGCGTGGTCACGCTCGTCACGGTCCTCCTCGCGGTGCCGGTGCGCCGTCGGCGGGGGGTGCGGACGTGAGCGCGGCCGAGCGGGGCAGCAGCCCCGCACCCTCGCGGTCGCAGGTGTGGCTCGGTCGCTCGGCGCGGGCCGTGTCCGGCCTCGCGGTGCTCGGCCTCACGGTGGCGGTGGTCGTGGCGGGCGCCCGGTTCCCCGGCAGCGACGACCCCGCGGTACCCGCCAGCCGCGCCTCCGTCCCGCCGGCGGCGTCGACCCTGGTGTGCGCAGGTCCGCTGCTGCTCCCCGACGACGCCGGTCGCGGCGACTCCGCCTTCGATCCGACGCCCGTCGACCCGATCACGTCCGTCACCGCCGTGACGTCGGTGCTCGACCGCGGCGACAGCACCACGGGCAGCGTCGGTCCGCTGGACGGCTCGGCGGCGACCGCGACGCTGGCCGCCGGCGGCAGCTCCGCGGTGCTGACGGGCGTCGCGGCACCGCAGGTCGTCCGCGCCGAGCCGGGCAGCACGCCCGCCCGGGTCGCGGCGGCGACGTCCGGGGTGGTGACCGCCGGTGACCTGCGGGGTCTGTCCGCGGCGTCCTGCCAGCAGCCGACCGCGGACGCCTGGCTTCTCGGCGGTGCCACCGACCTGTCCAGCACCGCTCAGCTGGTCCTGGCCAACGCCGGCTCGACGCCCGCCGAGGTGACCCTGCAGGCGTGGGGTCCGTCCGGGCCCGTGGACCTCAGCGGGGAGCGGTTCCTCGTCGCCCCGGGCGCCGAGCGCGTCGTCGTCCTCGGCGGCATCGCTGCGGAGCAGCGTCGGCTCGCGCTGCACGTCACGGCGTCCGGCGGCCGGGTCGGTGCGCACGTGCAGGACTCGGCGATCGACGGTTTCACACCCGCCGGTACCGACCTCGTGGTGGCCGGCGCGGCGCCGTCGCGGCGTCAGGTCGTGCCCGGCGTGTCGGTGCAGGACTCCGTGGTCGGCGACGCGGTGGTGCCCGCGCTGCGTCTCCTCGTCCCGGGGGACGTGGGGACGACCGCACGCATCACGCTGCTGGGGCCGACCGGCCGGACCGACCTGCCGGGCGCCGGCTCCGTCGAGCTCGTCCCCGGCGGGGTCACCGACGTGCCCCTCGGCGGCCTGCCGGCGGGTTCCTACACGGCCGTCGTCGACGCGGACCAGCCGGTGCTGGCGTCGGCGGTGGTCACGCGCTCCGGCTCGGTCGGTGAGCTGGACGACGTGCCGAGCGTCGAGCGAGCCTGGGCGGCCTCCACCGCGGTGGGGCGCAGCGGCGTGGTGGCGGTGCCGCACGGGACCGTCGGGACGCTCGTGGTGGGTGCGGTCGCTGCCGGCGACGACCCGACGGACGGCGGCGACACGACCGCGACGCTGCGCCTGCTGGGCAGCGACGGAACCGTGCTCGCCGAGCGCCGGCTGCGGCTGCCGGCCGGCACCACGGGCGTCGTGGCCCGTCGCTCAGCTCGCCGCCGGCGACGGCGACGTCGTGGCCGGCGAGCCGGCGGCGGCAGCCGAGGCCTCCCCGGTCGAGGGCGTCGTCGGAGTCGACCTGGTCACCGACGAGGGCCAGGACGTCTCCGTGGCCTGGGCGCTGGTGTCCGAGGTGTCGCAGCCGGACGGCGTCCTCGTCTCCGTGCTCGACCCCGTCTCGGTCGCGGCGGCCACCGCGGACGTCCCCGTGCGCGAGGACCCGCGCCTCGGGACGCGCTGATCGCAGCTCGCAGGGCGCCCCTGCGCAGCCGCGCGCCTCAGCCCGCCGCGCGCAGCTCGGAGCGTTCCCGCAGGCGCAGACCCGAGGGCGGCCGCCTGCCGCACGGGCCACTGGTACCAGTGCGGGTAGCGGCGGTGCACGTACCGGGCCGCGCTCGCGTGGTGCGCCGAGATCATCGGTGCGGGCCGCGCCCGCCATGACGTGCCGCCGACGTGGGTCACCTGCACCTGCGGCACGTAGAGGTTGGTCCACCCGGCGCGCCCGAGGCGCTCACCGAGGTCGACGTCCTCGAAGAACATGAAGTAGCCGTCGTCGAACCCGCCGACGGCCTCGAACGCCTCCCGACGCAGCAGCAGGCACGCCCCGGACAACCAGCCGGCCGGCCGCTGCCCACCCGTGCTCTCCTGCTGGGCCTGGTACCGACGCGTCCACGGGTTGCCCGGCCAGAGGCGCACGAACAGCGCGTGGCCGGCCCCCTGGGTCAGGGACGGCAGTGCGCGGGCGGACGGGTAGACCGTGCCGTCGGTGTTCAGCAGGGCCGGACCGACCGAGCCGGCGGTGGGCTCGGCCTCGGCGGCGGCGACCAGCGCGTCCAACGAGCCCGGGTGCCACTCGATGTCCGAGTTGGCGACGACCACCCACGGCTGCTGCGCCCCGGCGGCCCCGAGGTTGGCGGCGCCGCCGTAGCCGAGGTTGGACCCGCTGGTGACCAGCCGGGCGCCGTGCTCGTCGGCGACCGCGCGGGCCACGGTCGGGTCGGTGCCGTTGTCGACGATGACGAGCTCGACGGCCGACGTGGACGCGGCCTCGAGGGTCCGGGCGAAGGTGGCCAGCTCGTCGCCGGGGTGGAACACGACGCAGACGACGCGGACGGTGGGCGGGGCCGGGGCGGGGACGGTGCTCATCGTCCGGACAGGCTAGTGGGCGTCACCGTAGTGCGGGTCCACGTCCTCCGGTGAGCGGCCCAGCAGGTGCGCGACCTGCTCGACGACGACGTCGCGCACCAGGTCCGCCAGGTCGGCCGGGTCGCTCGCGCGGGTCTCCACGGGCCGGCGGTAGACGACGATCCGCGCAGGCAGGCCGGCGTCCGGCGGGAAGTACCGGCCCAGCGGGACGCCACCGTGCTCCCACGGCGCCGGGTTGGACGGCGGGACGTCCTCGACCGCGAACTCCGTGCCCTCGAGCTGGCGCGACCACGTCTGCTCGATCCGCTCGACGGCGTCGAGCACGAGGTCGTCGAACCGCTCGGCGCGCGTGCGGTACGCGGGCATCGAGCTGGGCAGCAGCGGGCCGCGCGGACCCCGGCCGCGGCGGTCACGACGGCGCACCGGGGCGACCGCGGTCGTCGGCACGGACAGCATGCGGCGGCCGACGCCGGGGGTCCGGCGGGCGGGCGGCTGGGGCGACGAGCTCACCCGTGCACTGTAGATCGAGCACGGCCGACGGCGTGGGGAGGCACGGCCTGTCGGTGCCCGGGGGTACCGTCGGCGCGTGAGATCAGTGAGGCAGTGCTCGCGCACGGCGTGCGGCCGCCCGGCCGTCGCCACGCTGACGTATGTGTACGCCGACTCCACGGCCGTGCTGGGACCGTTGGCGCAGCACGCCGAGCCGCACTCGTACGACCTCTGCGTCGAGCACGCCGAGCGGCTGACGGCCCCCCGTGGGTGGGAAGTCGTCCGGCTGACCCCCGAGTTCACCCCGGCGCCGCCCAGCCGGGACGACCTCCTGGCGCTCGCCGATGCGGTGCGCGAGGCCGGGCGACGCCCCGAGCCGGAGCCGGCGGTGCTGCCGGAGGCCGTCGGTGCCGTGCTCAACGAGGCGCCCCGGCGCGGGCACCTGCGGGTGCTGCGGGGAGAGGGCTGACGTGGCGCGTCGCAAGGGCGAGGCCGCCCGCGCTCGGGCGGAGCGCGCGGGCGAGCCGCTCGGCTCGATCAGCCAGCCCGTCGGACCGACCGTCCCGGGGACGGACGCCTGCCTGCAGTGCGGCGAGCCCGGCCTGACGCGCATCCGGATGGCGCTGGCCGACGGACGGCAGGTCGTCTTCGTCTCGTGCCCGGCGTGCGAGCAGCGCAACTGGTTCCCGCTGGACGGCACGGGCGCCCCCCTGGACCGCGACGAGGTCATGGGCGGGGCCTGACCGCGTCGCCGGTACCATCGTCCGCGTGACTTCTCCTGCCGCGGACCGTGTCGACCTGACTGCCCTCATCAAGGCGTACGACGTGCGGGGAGTCGTCCCCGAGGAGCTGAACCCGACGGTGGCCCGGGCCATCGGCGCCGCGTTCGCCGACGTCGTGGTCCTGCCCGAGGCGACGGGCCGCCCGCAGGTGGTCATCGCCAACGACATGCGCCCCTCCGGCCCCGAGCTCGTCGCGGCGTTCGCCGACGGCCTGGCCGTGCGCGGCGTCGACGTCATCCGGATCGGCCTGGCCTCGACCGACGGCCTGTACTTCGCCTCGGGTGCGCTCGGCATCCCCGGCGCGATGTTCACGGCCAGCCACAACCCGGCCCAGTACAACGGCATCAAGATGTGCCGGGCGGGCGCCCGCCCGGTGGGGCAGGACAGCGGCCTGACGACGGTGCGCGAGCTGGCCGGCGACTACCTCGCCGGGTCGGTGCCGGAGGTCGAGCCCGCGCAGCGCGGCACGGTCGAGGACCGGGACATGCTCGTCGAGTACGCGTCGTTCCTGCGCTCGCTGGTGGACCTGTCCGGCATCCGCCCCCTGAAGGTCGTCGTCGACGCGGGCAACGGCATGGGTGGCTTCACCGCGCCGGCCGTCCTGGACACCGGTGCCGGGCTGCCCGGCCTCCCGCTGGACGTCGTGCCGCTGTACTTCGAGCTGGACGGCACGTTCCCCAACCACGAGGCCAACCCCCTCGAGCCCGAGAACCTGCGCGACCTGCAGGCGGCCGTGGTCGAGCACGGCGCGGACCTGGGCCTGGCGTTCGACGGCGACGCGGACCGCTGCTTCGTCATCGACGAGCACGGCGACCCGGTGAGCCCGTCGGCGATCACGGCGCTGGTCGGTCTGCGTGAGGTGCAGCGCGAGCGCGCCGCGGGCCGCACGCCCACCGTGATCCACAACCTCATCACGTCGCAGGTGGTGCCGGACCTGCTGGGTGCCGCGGGCGCCACCACCGTCCGCACGCGCGTCGGCCACTCGTTCATCAAGGCGCAGATGGCCGAGCACGACGCGGTGTTCGGCGGCGAGCACTCCGCGCACTACTACTTCCGTGACTTCTTCTTCGCGGACACCGGCATGCTCGCGGCGATGCACGTGCTCGCGGCGCTGGGCGGCCAGCCGCACCCGCTGTCGGCGCTCGCCGAGCAGTACCAGCCGTACTCGGCCAGCGGGGAGATCAACTCCCGGGTGGCGGACGTGGCCGCGGCGCGCGAGCGCGTCGTCGAGGCGTACGTGACCCAGGAGGGCGCCGGCCCGGTGCAGGTCGACGAGCTGGACGGCCTCACGGTGTCGCACTGGGACGGTCACCCGCAGTGGTGGTTCAACCTGCGCGCGTCCAACACCGAGCCGCTGCTGCGGCTCAACGTGGAGGCCGCCGACGAGGACATCATGGAGAAGGTGCGCGACGACGTGCTCGCGCTGGTCCGGCAGGAGGGACAGGCCTGATGGGGGAGCAGTCGGCAGGACGCACGCTCGAGCCGTGGGCGCGGGAGCTCCTGCGCTGCCCGGCCACGGGAGCCACGCTGGTCGACGGGGTGGGCCCGGACGGCGAGCCCACCCTCGTGTCCACGGACCCCGAGAACCCGCGCGCGTACCCGGTGCGCGACGGCATCCCCGTCCTGCTGGTCGACGAGGGAGTGCCCGTCCCGCGCGCGTGAGACCGGTGTGATCCCGCTCACCCGTGGCTAGCATGTCCGGGACGGCGTGGGTGATGCCCGTGGACCGAGAGGGGTCGCGCCGGCGCGAACGACGAGGGCGGATGCCCTGCTCGGTCGCGCCCACCGCACGCGCGCACCCTCGGGAGTGACATGTCCACGTTCGACGAGCAGCCGGGACGCTACAAGGTCCGCGACCTGACCCTGGCCGAGGCCGGCCGGCACCAGATCCGCCTCGCGGAGCACGAGATGCCCGGGCTCATGGCGCTGCGGGCCGAGTTCGGTCCTACGCAGCCCCTGGCCGGCGCCCGCATCGCCGGGTCCCTGCACATGACCGTCCAGACCGCGGTGCTCATCGAGACGCTGGTCGCGCTCGGGGCGGACGTGCGGTGGGCGTCGTGCAACATCTTCTCGACCCAGGACGAGGCGGCCGCGGCCGTCGTCGTCGGCCCGCGCGGCACGGTCGACGAGCCCGCCGGCGTGCCGGTGTTCGCCTGGAAGGGCGAGTCGCTCGAGGAGTACTGGGACTGCACCGAGCAGATCCTGGTGTGGCCGGACGGCAGCGGGCCGAACATGATCCTCGACGACGGGGGCGACGCCACCCTCCTGGTGCACAAGGGCGCGCAGTACGAGGCGGCGGGCGCGGTGCCGTCGGACCCGGAGCCGGGGGAGGCGGGGTACTCCGAGGAGCTCGTCGTCATCCTGCGCACCCTGCGGCGCTCGCTCGCGGCGGACCCGGGGCGCTGGACGACCATCGCCGCGGGCATCCGCGGCGTCACCGAGGAGACCACCACGGGGGTGCACCGGCTCTACCAGCTGGCGGAGTCCGGCGACCTGCTGTTCCCCGCCATCAACGTCAACGACTCGGTCACCAAGTCGAAGTTCGACAACAGGTACGGCATCCGGCACTCGCTGCCCGACGGCATCAACCGCGCGACCGACGTGCTCATGGGCGGCAAGGTCGCGTTCGTCGCGGGGTACGGCGACGTGGGCAAGGGCGCCGCGGAGGCGTTCCGGGGGCAGGGCGCCCGCGTGATCGTCTCCGAGGTGGACCCCATCTGCGCGCTGCAGGCGGCGATGGACGGCTACCAGGTGACCCGTCTGGACGACGTGCTCGACCAGGTCGACTTCGTCATCACCACGACCGGCAACAAGGACGTGGTCTCCGCGGCGCAGATGGCCCGGATGAAGGACAAGGCCGTCGTGGGCAACATCGGCCACTTCGACAACGAGATCGACATGGCCGGGCTCGCTGCGGTGCCGGGGATCACCCGCACGCAGATCAAGCCGCAGGTGCACGAGTGGACGTTCCCGGCCGACGACGACCGGCCCGAGCGGTCGATCATCGTCCTGTCCGAGGGGCGCCTGCTCAACCTGGGCAACGCGACCGGGCACCCGTCGTTCGTCATGAGCAACTCGTTCTCCAACCAGGTCATCGGCCAGATCGAGCTGTTCACCCGCCCCGACGAGTACGAGCGGCAGGTGTACCGGCTGCCCAAGATCCTGGACGAGAAGGTGGCGCGCCTGCACCTGGACGCGCTGGGGGTGCGGCTCACGGAGCTGACCAAGGCGCAGGCCGAGTACCTGGGGGTCGACGTCTCCGGGCCGTTCAAGCCGGAGCACTACCGGTACTGAACGACCGGCACTGATCAGTTGGTCGGGTCCGGGACGCCGTGGGGGAGCCGCTGCAGCATCGACGACTCCGCGGCGCCCCGCTGGTCCGCGCGGAACCGGGCGGAGGTCTCGCGCTCGCGCCGCTCGGCGAGCACCGCGGCCAGGAACGCCTCGGGGTGCGTGCCGGGCGGCGGCAGCGGGTGGACGTAGCGCTGGACCTCCGCGGTCAGCTGGGAGCCCAGCTGCACGCGTGAGGCGGGGTGCAGCGACGCCGCACGGCCGAGGAACTGCCGCACCGACAGCGCCAGACCGTCGGGCAGCCGCCCCAGGTCCGCGGTGTGCGCCCAGCCGGCCAGCGGCGGCGGCATCAGGACCGGGGTGCGCACCTTGGCGGCACCGCGCACCCGGACGGCGTACGTGCCAGCCAGGATGTCGCCGACGCGCTTGCCCTGCGGGTGCACGATCGAGCAGATCAGCGCGACGGTGCCGAGGGTGAGCCACAGCTCCACGACCCCCACGAGGGCGCGGACCAGCGACTGCCGGAACACCAGCGGGCCGCCGTCGTCCCGCACGATCCGGATGCCCATCGCCAGCTTGCCCAGCGACCGGCCGCGGGTCAGGGTGTCGACGGTGGTCGGGATGACGACCATGACGGTGGCCAGCGCGACGACGCCGACGATCCGGGCGGCCTCCTCGGAGACGTCGGGCGCGACCGCACCGAGCGCGACGAGGGCGATGACGATGCCGGCGCCCAGGACCACGAGGTCGAGCAGCGCGGCGAGCAGGCGCGTGGCGGCCGACGTCGGGCGGGCGTCCAGGAGCACGCCTTCGCCCGTGAGGATGCCGTCCATGTGGGCAGGCTAGCCGGTGGGACGGCGCCGGGATGGCAGGCTGTGCGCCATGGACCTCGACGCCTTCGAACGCGCGCGCTCGTCGCAGTGGGCGCGCCTCGACGCGCTGGTCCGCCAGCGGCGCCGCTCGGGCGCGGAGGCGGACGAGCTGGTGCGCCTCTACCAGGCCGTGGCCACCGACCTGTCGTCGGTGCGCTCGGCGGCACCGGACCCCGAGATGATCACGCGGCTGTCGATGCTCGTCGGCCGCGCCCGCGCCGCCATCGCGGGCACGCACGAGCCGAGCTGGCGTGACGTCGGCCGCTTCGTCGCCGTGTCGCTGCCCGCGGCGCTGTACCGGATCCGCTGGTGGACGGTCGGCGTCATGGCCGCGTTCGTCGTGCTCGCCGTCACCGCCGGCGTCTGGGTCGCCACGCAGCCCGACGCGCTCGCGTCGATGGGCACGCCGAGCCAGCAGCAGGAGTACGTGGACCGGTCGTTCGCGGAGTACTACACGCCGGGCGCCGGGTTCGCGGCGATGGTGTGGACCAACAACGCGTGGCTCGCGGCGATCTGCGTCGCCACCGGGATCACCGGGATCCTGCCCCTCTACTTCCAGGCCAGCAACGCGATCAGCGTCGGCGCCGCGGGCGGCATGATGGCCGCGCACGGGCACCTGGACGTCTTCCTCCAGCTCATCGCGCCGCACGGGCTGCTCGAGCTCACCGCCGTGTTCGTCGCGGGGGCCGCGGGACTGCGCATCTTCTGGACGTGGATCGACCCGGGCCCGCGCACCCGGGGGCGGGCGCTCGCCGAGGAGGCCCGCGCGCTGTTCACCGTGGCCATCGGGCTGGTGGGCGTGCTCGCGGTGTCCGGGCTGATCGAGGGGTTCGTCACCGGCTCGGGACTGCCGTGGCTGGTCAAGGTCGGCATCGGCGCGATCGCCCTTGCGGGCTTCTGGACGTACACGCTCGTCCTGGGCCGCCGGGCGGTGCTGGCCGGCGAGACGGGTGACCTCGAGGCCGACCGCGCGGGGTACGTGCTGGCTACCGCGGGCTGACCAGCTCCACGTCGCCGGCTCCCAGCAGCGCGGCCAGCCCCTGCGCCTCCGCCCGGATCTCGTCGTGCTGGTCCGCGGTGACGGCGGCGAACGGGCGCACGGTGAGCGTCGCACCGGGCGGCCGGCCCGCCGGCACCGACCACGTGCCGGCGACGAACCCGTCGAGCAGGAACGTGGCAGGCACGACGCCGTTGGGGCTGGCCAGGAACGCGCGGTGCTCGGCGGCCAGCACGCGCGTGCGATCGGCGTGGGCGAGCAGGACGTTGTCGTAGTCGGGCAGGAACCGCACGGGCGCGCGGGTGTCCGGGTCCGGCAGGTCGGCGCCCGGCAGGTCCAGCAGCTCCCGCTCGCGGACCCCGCCCGGCGACGGCTCCGCACGGTGGCGGACCAGGTCCATCCGGTCGACCACCGACCGCATCCCCGTCAGGCCGGACCACTTCTGCAGGTCGGCCACCGACGCCGGTCCGAACGCCGCGAGGTAGCGCCGGACCAGCCGCTCCTGCTCGGCCGCGAGCACCTCCGGGTCGGTCAGGTCCGGTGCCGCGGCGGTGTGCTCCGGGCCGAGCCACGCCGACGCCGTGGTCCAGGTGGTCGCGCCGGACTGTCCCCAGACGCCGCGCGGTGGCACCTGCACCAGGGGCAGCGTGCCGCGCGCGCCGTACGCGAGGGTGCTCGGGGCGACGTCCGGCCACCGTTGCGCGAGGATCCGGCCGAGCTCGGCGGTGCTGCGGGGCTCCTCCTCGACCAGCGCACGGGCGGTGGCGGCCAGCTCGCGGAGGTCGAGCGTGCGCAGCGCGGCCGCGTGGCCGGCGTTGACGCGGAGGTCCTTGGCGAACAGCGGGGCGACGAGGCCGGGCAGCACGAGCGCGTCGGCCGGCGTGACCAGGTGGATGGTCCCGCGCTGCACGGCGATGCGGGTGACGGTCCGGTCCCAGAACGCCGCGGACAGCTCCTCGGTGCCGAAGCCGTCCACGCGGCTCCACAGGCCCAGGTACGGCGACCACGCGTTCTGCGCCTGCAGCCCGACCAGGCGGTCGACCACCTCGAGCGCGGGCCCGGGACGGCGTTCGAGCAGGTGCTGACGCGCGAGCAGGGCGCGGTTCAGGTGCGCGCGGGTGAGCAGGTCGGCCACAGCCGGAACCTACCGGCCCGCACCCACGGCGCTCAGAGCCGGCCCGCGGCCTTGAGCGCCAGGTAGGTGTCCGCGAGCCGCGGCGCCAGGTCGTCGGGCAGGGCGTCGACCACCTCGGCGCCGCGCTGGCGCAGCCGGACCGTCATGGCGGCCCGCTCGAGCCCCACGCGTTCGGCGGCGGCCGCGTCGAACACGGCCGCGGACGAGTCCCGCGCCGCGCGCAGCTGCTCGACCTCCGGGTCGGACACCGAGGCGAGCACCACCTGGTGCCGCTCGGTCAGCTGGCCGGCGACGTCCAGGAGGCCCTGCTCGACGGCCGCGGGGTCGAGCGCGGTGAGCAGGACCACGAGCGCGCGCTGGCTGAGTCGCTGACGGACCTGCGTCACGACGCCGGGCCAGTCCGTCTCCACCAGGGCGGGCTCGGCGAGCGCGAGGGTGTCCGCGAACGACGCCATGACCCGCGCACCGGTGGTGCTGGCCACGCGGCCGCGCACGCGGCGGTCGAACACGAGCAGCTCGACGCGGTCGCCGGCCTTCGTGGCGAGCGCCGCGAGCAGCAGCGCGGCCTCGATGGACGCGTCGATCCGCGGGGCGTCGAGCACGCGGACGGCCGACGTGCGGCCGGTGTCGAGCACGATCAGCACACGGCGGTCGCGCTCCGGCCGCCAGGTGCGCACCACGACGTCCGAGCGCCGCGCGGTGGCCCGCCAGTCGATCGAGCGGACGTCGTCTCCGATGACGTACTCCCGCAGCGAGTCGAACTCGGTACCGGGGCCGCGCACCTGCACCGCCGCACGCCCGTCCAGCTCCCGCAGCCGCGCGAGCCGGCTGGGCAGGTGACGGCGCGAGGCGAACTCGGGCAGCACGCGCAGCCGGCCGGGGACCGTCAGGGACGCCTGCCGGCCGGCGAGGCCGAGCGGTCCGGTGCTCCGGATCGTCACGCGGTCCGCGGCGGCGTCGCCGCGGCGCGTCGGCACCAGCACGGTGCGGACGCGCGCGCCGTCTCCGGGCTGCACGTCGATCCGGTGGCGGTCGGTGCGCGCCCCGGTCGACGGCGGCCACGCGTCGCGGACCACGCCCCGCAGCCGTCGTCGGCCCACGTGCGTCAGGGTCAGCGTGGACGTCGCCGGCTCGGTCAGGCGCACGGAGGCGGGGACCTCCCGCCGGACGGCCACGAGCCGCGGCGAGGCCGCCAGCAGGGCGTCGGCGGTGCACGCCAGCACGACGAGCAGCGTCCACAGCACGACCGTGCCGGTGGCCGGGACCAGGAGCACCACCGGCACCCCGAGCGCGGCCAGCACGACCGCGCGCCACGTCAGCGCCATGTCAGCGCGGGACGGGGACGGACGCCAGCACCGTGTCCAGGACGCTCTCGGTGCTGACGCCCTCGAGCTCGGCCTCGGGCCGCAGCTGGACGCGGTGGCGCAGCGTGGGGTGGGCGAGCGCCTTGACGTCGTCGGGCGTCACGTAGCCCCGTCCGGACAGCCACGCCCAGGCGCGGGAGGTCGCCAGCAGGGCGGTCGCGCCACGAGGCGACACACCGAGCGACAGCGACGGTGACTGGCGGGTCGCCCGGCAGACGTCGACCGCGTACCCGAGCACCTCGGGAGCGACCTGGACGTGTGCCACCTCGGCCCGGGCGCGCGCCAGCATCTGCGCGTCGGCCACCGGCCGCAGCCCGGCGCCGGCCAGGTTGCGCGGGTCGAACCCGGCGGCGTGCCGGCTGAGCACCTCGATCTCCTCGGCACGCTCCGGCAGCGGCAGCACCAGCTTGAGCAGGAACCGGTCCAGCTGGGCCTCGGGGAGCGTGTAGGTGCCCTCGTACTCGACCGGGTTCTGCGTCGCGATGACCAGGAACGGGTCGGGCAGCGGCCGCGGTGCGCCGTCGACCGACACCTGACGCTCCTCCATGGCCTCGAGCAGGGACGCCTGGGTCTTGGGCGGCGTCCGGTTGATCTCGTCGGCCAGCAGGAGGTTGGTGAACACCGGGCCCTCGCGGAAGGAGAACTCGGCGGTCCGCGCGTCGTAGACCAGCGAGCCGGTCACGTCCCCGGGCATGAGGTCGGGCGTGAACTGCACGCGCTTGGTCTGCAGGTCGAGCGCTGCCGACAGAGCCCGCACCAGCAGCGTCTTGGCCACGCCGGGCACACCCTCGAGCAGCACGTGCCCGCGGCACAGCAGCGCGATGACCAGGCCGCTCACCGCGGCGTCCTGCCCGACGACGGCCTTGGCCACCTCGGACCGGACGGCCCCGAGCGCCTCGCGCAGCTGCCGCGACGGCTCAGCGCTCGGCGCGGCGTGCGGCGCGGGTGCGGTCGTGGTGCCCCACTGGGGGTTGTCGTCGCTCACGTTCGGTGAACCTCGCTCTCGAGATGGTCCAGGTCACGGGCCAGCCGGGCCAGCCCGCGGTCGTCGGTCGGTGGGGGTCCGTACAGCAGCGCCTCGACGTCCTGCGGTGCGCGGGACGCGGCGCGGGCGACGGCGTCGATGACCGCGGGGGCCGGTGCGGACCGGGGGAGCCCCAGCCGGGCGGCGCTGCGGGCGGCGGTGCCGGCGCGCAGGGCGGCGGCGGCGTGCCCGTACGAGCGCGCACGCCGGTACAGGCGGCCGCGCCCGCGGGTCGTCTCGCCCGCCCGCACGACGACGGGGAGCTGCTCGGTGACGAGCCGGCCCAGACGGCGGCCACGCCACAGCGCGGCGACGACCGCGACGAGCAGCAGCTGCAGCGCGAGGATCGGCACGACCGGCGGCAGCAGCTGCCCCAGGCCGGCGTCGGCCGACTCGCCGCCGAGGCCCGGCGTCGTCGAGCGAGGGGATGTACCAGACGAGCCGCTCGTGCCGGCCGAGCGCGCGCAGGACCAGCGCCGCGTTGCCCTCCTGCGCGAGGTGCTCGTTGGTGAGCGGTGCGGGGTCGGCCAGGGCGACGATCCGGCGACCGTCGCCGGACCGGGTGACCGCGTACGCGCCGCCCTGGTCCGTGCCGGTCCCGGGGGCGGGGAAGCAGACCGTGGCGCCGGGGCCGGTGGCCAGGATGGTGCCGAGCGCGGTGATCGAGCCGGCGGCGACCGCGTCGGCGTCGTCGCACGCCGCGGCGCGGACCTCCGGGGCGGCCGAGCTGCTGCCGCCGGACGCCATCGAGTCGCTGAGCAGGCTCAGCGACCATCCGGCGTCCACCATCACCAGGTCGGCGCCGGTCGCTCCGAGGGCCTCCACCTGGCCGGCCTCGAGCAGGTAGTCGCCCACCACGAGCACGGTGGTGCCCGGCTCGGCGAGCGCGGTGACGTCCGCGATGCGGCGCACGTACGTCACGTCCACCCCCTGGCGCCCGAGGATCTGCGCGGCGGCGCGCGCCCCGAGGTCGGCGGGGTTGTCCGGCGCGAGGGTCAGCGTGGACGTCCTCGGTTCGGGCAGGGCCGACAGGATCCCGGCGACGACGACCAGGGCCAGCAGCGCCAGCGGCCAGCGCGCGCGGCGCCACCGCCGCGAGGACCGGCTCCGGGCGGAGGTCCCGTCGCCGACGACGGGGGCGTACGCGGTGACGGTGGGGGTGCTCATCGGGGGGCCGCCGGGGCCAGGTCGGCCACCTGCGAGACCGACGACGCGCGGGTGTCGCGGACGCGGGCGTCGAGCTCGCGCAACCGCCGCTCGTCGTCCGCCGTGGCGGCCTCGTCGCCGTACGCGACGTCGTCGAAGGTCCGCCCGGCCGCCACGAGGTCCGTCCCGAGCGCGGGCAGCCGGGCAGCGGCCGCCAGCGCCGCCTCGTGCGCCGTGCGGGCAGCGCGCTCGTCCAGCACGGTGCGCTCCTCCAGACCGCGCACGATCGCCCGGTACCGCTCCAGCACGGCCAGCGAGAGGTCTCCGCGGGCCGCCGCGGCGTCCGCCGCGGCGCGGATCTGCTCGGACGTGCGGGTGTCGTCCCGCGCGAGGACGCTCCGGTCCGCCGCGCCGCGCCGCGACAGGCGCACCGGTCCGGCCACGAGGAACGCGACGACCACGACGGCCACCAGGACGCCGACCACCACCAGCACCGCCCACGGGTCGAGGGCCGCGGGGGTGCGCAGCCCCGCGAGCTGCTCGGCGATCCAGTCCCAGAGGCGGCTGAGCAGCGATCGCTGCTGGTGGTAGGCCGGGTCCAGCAGCTCCTCCTGGGCCCAGCGGCGCGCGGTCGCGGCGTCCGGGTCCACCGGCACGCCGGCCAGGAGGTGCACGGGCAGCAGGGTCACGCGGTGGTCTCCGCGGCCCGCGCCAGCTCGACGTCGAGGCCCTCCCGACGCATGCGCACGTCGATGTACAGCAGGGCGACGACGGCCGACACGAACGTCGTGGACAGCGTGGAGGCGATGACGGTCGCGATGCCGACGATCACCACCGACCCGAAGGACGTCGCCGTCGGGTCACGCAGGACCAGCTGGGCGATCAGGGTGGCCGGGAACACGATGATCTGCGCGATGATCCCGGCCAGGATCGTGGTGAGCAGGTAGATGCCGAACAGGCGCCAGAAGCTGCCGCGCGTCAGGCGCCACGCCCGGGCGATCGTCGGCCAGAACCTCTTGCCTTCGAGCATCAGGGCCGGCGGGACCAGCAGGGTCCGGGTGGAGAACCAGACGGCGGCGACGACGAACGCCACGAGACCCAGCAGCCCGACCAGGACGGCCGGCCCGGTCTGGTCGTTCACCGCGAGCAGGACGACCGCACCGCCCAGGACTCCCGCGACCAGCACGATGGCCAGGCCGCTGAGGAACGTGAAGCCGACGACGAACCAGACCCGCCAGGAGCGCAGCACCTCGCCGACCGTGGCGACCTGGCCCAGCACGGACCGGCTGACGGACACGATGAGCAGGCCCGTGAGGATCGTCGTGGCGATCGACGTCACCGGCGCGGCGATGACGAGCCCGAAGGCCGAGCCCATCTGGTCGGCGAAGCCCAGCTGTCCCGACGGGTCCACGTCGGCCGAGAGGTCGGCCATCTGCGACGCCGCGATGCCCTTGACGTACCACTGGATGACGGACTGGAGCGTGACGGCCAGCGTGACGACCAGGGCCGCGAGCCCGAACATGACGCGCGGGTTGGCGCGCACGGCTCGGAAGGCGCCGTCGTAGATCTCGCCCATGCCCAGGGGGCGCAGCGGGATGATGCCGGGCTGCAGCGCCTGCGGCCGCCAGGCGACCCCGGGCGGCGGTGGGGCGGCGGGGCCCCACGAGCCGTAGCCCGCGGGCGGCTGCTGGCCCCACCCCGACGGCGGCGGGGTGGGCGCCGGTGGCACCGGTGCGGGGGGCGGCGTCGGCTGCGGCGCGCTCTGCGGCGGCGGCGTCCCGGGGCCGGACGGCGAGGCCCAGGTGGGCGGTCGCGGGGCGTCGTCGTGCGGGCTCGTCATGCGAGCGCGGCTCCTCGGCTGTCGGCGGGCGTGTCGTCGAGGGGCCGGCTGTCGGGCCCTCACGGAGGAATCATCGTGCCACGACGGCCGGGACGCGGGACGCGCGTCCGGGTGATCTGGGGACCCGGATCACCCGGGGTCCCGGCGCTGGGGCGCGTCGGTGCGAGAATGCCGCCATGAAGGGACGCGTGCTGGTGGTCGACGACGACACCGCGCTGGCCGAGATGATCGGCATCGTGCTGCGGTCGGAGGGTTTCGACCCGGTGTTCTGCGAGGACGGCGACGAGGCGATCGGGGTGTTCCGCGCCACGCAGCCGGACCTCGTCCTGCTCGACCTCATGCTGCCCGGCAAGGACGGCAACGAGGTGTGCCGCCAGATCCGCGCCGAGTCGGGCGTGCCCATCGTCATGCTCACGGCCAAGAGCGACACCGTCGACGTGGTCCTCGGTCTCGAGTCCGGTGCCGACGACTACATCTCCAAGCCGTTCAAGCCCAAGGAGCTCGTCGCGCGGGTGCGTGCCCGGCTGCGCCGCAGCGACGAGCCGGCACCCGAGCACCTGACCATCGGCGACGTGACCATCGACGTGCCGGGGCACCGCGTGGCGCGCGCCGGCCGGCCGGTGTCGCTCACGCCGCTGGAGTTCGACCTGCTCGTGGCGCTCGCGCGCAAGCCCTGGCAGGTGTTCACGCGCGAGGTGCTGCTGGAGAAGGTGTGGGGCTACCGGCACGCGGCCGACACCCGGCTGGTGAACGTGCACGTGCAGCGCCTGCGCTCCAAGATCGAGAACGACCCCGAGCAGCCCGAGATCGTGGTCACCGTCCGCGGTGTCGGCTACAAGGCGGGCGTGGCCTCGACGTGACGGCGGCGGGAGCGGCCCCATGGTGCGGGTGAGCAGCGCCTGGCGGCTGGTCCGGGCGCGGTCGCGGCGGCGCGTGCGCGGGTGGGTGCGCGCCTGGCGCGGGTCCCTGCAGGTGCGGGTCATCACCTCGACGCTCGCCATCGGCCTGGTGGCCCTGGCGCTGATCGGTGCCTACGTCGGCGGCCGGATGGCCGACGGGCTGTTCAACGCACGCCTCGACCAGGTGCTGCAGGAGAGCGCCCGGTCCACCCAGCAGGCGCAGAAGACCTTCGACTCGTCCACGGCGACGACCGGGACGGACGTGCAGCGGCTGCTCAGCGACGTCGCGGGGGCCCAGCGCACCGGCGGCTCCGACCTGCGCGAGGTGTTCGTGCTGCGCGCGCCGGGGCAGAAGGGCGGCAGCGTCGCGGTGTCCGGTGCGGCGTCCGACGCGTCCCTCATCAGCCTGGTGTCGCCCGAGCTGCGCCTCGCGACCGCCGCCGGTGGGCAGAAGTGGCAGTCGGTGGCGATCCCGCAGGACGACGGTGGCGTGTCCCCGGGGGTGATCGTCGGTCAGGACGTCACGGTGCCCGTGGACGGCACGTACCAGCTGTTCTTCCTCTACAGCCTGCAGTCCGAGCAGGACCGGCTGGACTTCCTGCTGCGCACCCTCGGCCTCGCGGCCGTCGCGCTCGTGGTGCTCCTGGGCAGCATGACCTGGCTGGTCACGCGGCAGACCGTCACCCCCGTGCGGCGGGCCGCGCAGGTGGCGGAGCGGCTCGCGGACGGGCACCTGTCCGAGCGCATGCCCGAGCGGGGCGAGGACGAGATGGCCACGCTGGCCCGGTCGTTCAACGAGATGGCGGAGAGCCTGCAGGACCAGATCCACCGCATGGAGGAGCTCTCGACGCTGCAGCGCCGGTTCGTCTCGGACGTGTCGCACGAGCTGCGCACCCCGCTGACCACGATCCGCATGGCCGGCGAGGTCATCCACGCCAGCCGGGAGGACTTCGACCCGGCGTCGAAGCGCTCGGCCGAGCTGCTGCAGACGCAGCTGGACCGGTTCGAGGACCTGCTCGCCGACCTGCTGGAGATCAGCCGGTTCGACGCCGGTGCGGCGGTGCTGGACGCCGAGGGCCGGGACGTGCGCGACGTGGTGGTCCAGGCCGTCGACCACGCGTCCCCGCTCGCCGACCGGCGCGGGGCCTGGCTGCACGTCGTCGTGCCCGAGGAGCGCGTGCGTCGCCGACATCGACCCGCGGCGCGTCGAGCGGGTGCTGCGCAACCTGCTGGTCAACGCCGTCGAGCACTCCGAGGGCAGCACGGTCGAGGTCACCGTCGGGGCCGACGCGCACGCCGTCGCCGTGACCGTGCGCGACCGCGGCGTCGGCATGACCCCCGACGAGGCCGCGCACGTGTTCGACCGGTTCTGGCGCGCCGACCCGGCCCGCGCGCGGACCACGGGCGGGACCGGCCTGGGCCTGGCGATCTCGCTCGAGGACGCCCACCTGCACGGCGGCTGGCTCGAGGCCTGGGGCCGGCCGGGCCGCGGCGCGAGCTTCCGGCTCACGCTGCCGCGACGCGCGGGCATCCGGCTGGTCGACTCGCCCCTGCCGCTGGTCCCGGACGAGTCGCCCATCACCGGCGCCCTGCGCATCCCGGTCGTGCGGCCGGTCACCGACCCGGCGGCCCTGCCGGACCTCGCCACGGACGACCTCGGTCCCGTGCACGACGAGAGGCAGGGGGTCCGATGACGGCGCACCGGCTCCGGCGCGGGGTCCTGGCGGCCCTCGCCGTCACCGTCCTCGCGGCGTGCTCCGCGATCCCGACGTCCGGGCCCGTCCAGGAGGGGGACACGGAGGTCGCCGAACCCTCCGAGATCCAGGTCCTCGCCGAGGGCCCGCAGCCGGGGGACACGCCGGCCGAGATCGTCGACGGCTTCCTGGCCGCGGGTGCCGCCGGGTTCAGCGACCGCTTCGTGACGGCCCGGGAGTACCTCGCGGGCGAGGCCAAGGCCACGTGGAAGCCGCTCGACGGCGTCGTCGTCTCGGGTCCGATCGAGCCGGTACCGACGGGCACCGAGACCGAGATCACCGTCAACGTGCCCGTGCTCGCGCGCGTGGACGGCGGCGGGCGCTACACCGAGGCGCCGCCGGACGCCCAGGAGTCCGTCACGTACGGCCTGGTCCAGGACGACGACGACGAGTGGCGGATCGGGACGGTGCCGGACGGGCTGATCCTGCAGCAGGAGGACTTCGCCCGCAGCTTCCGGCCGGCCGCCCTGTACTTCCTGTCGCCCGACGACCAGTTCCTCGTCCCCGAGACCCGCTGGTTCCCGGAGGACAACCTGCCCACCGCGATCATGAGCGCGCTCATCGCCGGGCCGTCGCCGTGGTTGCGGGATGCGGTGGACACGGCCGTCCCGGACGGGGTGGAGCTCAACCCGGTCGCGGTGCCGATCGACGACGGCGTGGCCACCGTCCGCCTGGAGCCGCAGCTCGCGGTGGTCAAGGCCGACCGCGACCTGCTGCTGGCCCAGATCGACGCCAGCCTGCGACCGGTCCGGGGCGTCGGCTCGATCGAGGTGTACGCGGGCGACCTGCTGCTGGAGGGCACGGCGACGCTCCAGAAGGGTGAGGCGCCGCCCGGCAACGTGGAGTTCTTGCAGGTCGACGCCCTGGTGTCGCTCGTCGACGGCAAGGTGGTGCCCGTCCCGGGCGTCGGGTCGCTCCAGGGCCTCGACGCGCGCAGCCCGGCCAGCAACGCCGACGGCTCGATCCGGGTGATGCTCTCCGGTCCGAGCACGCTGACCACGATGCCCACCACCGAGGCCGGGGCCCGGACGCTGTGGAGCGGGTCGGGCCTGGCCGCACCGTCGGTGGACCGGTTCGGCTGGGTGTGGACCACGACGTCGGCGGGAGGTCTGGTCGCCGTGCCGGTGGACGGGGAGCCGGTTCCGGTGGCGGCCGACTGGCTCGACGGCCGCAGCGTGCGTGCCGTCCGGGTGGCCCGCGACGGCGTCCGCGTCGCCGTGGTGTCCGCCGGTGCCGACGGCGTCCAGGTCGACGTCGCCGCCGTCACGCGCGACGACTCGGGCTCGCCACAGCAGCTCGGGGCACCGGTACGCACCGGCGCCTCCCTGGTCGACGCCACCTCGGTGGCGTGGTCGGAGGAGTCGACGCTCGCGGTCGTCGGCCGCACGACCGGCAACCCGACGGTCCATCTCGTGCCCGTCGCCGGCCCCAGCACGGCGCTGCCCGAGGTGGCCAAGCTGGCGGGGATGGCGGCGAGCACGGTCATCTACGTCACGACGACGGACGGCAGCCTGCGCCGGTTCGTCGGCTCCACGTGGGCGTCCGTCACGGGCGTCACCGGTGCGTCCGACCCGACCTTCCCGGGCTGATCCGCCCCCAGCCCTCGTCGTCCACCGGCGCCCGGCAGGGCACCGGCCGGATCGCGAGGCTGACGGCATGACGATCCAGGAGCTGGCCCGGGAGCTGCTCGGTCTCGTGCTGCCCGTGGAGTGCGGCGGCTGCGGTGCCGACGACGTGGCGTGGTGCCCGTCCTGCGCCCGCCGGCTGGCCGGACCGCCGTGGCGCTGCGAGGAGCGCGCGCCGCGGCTCGACCGGATGGACGGGTGCGGTCCGCTGCCGGTGTGGACGCTGGCCGACTGCACGGGGGACGTGCGCCGCGCCGTCATCGCCTGGAAGGACCGGGGCCGGCTGGACCTCACCGCGCCGCTCGCGGCCGCCCTGAGCGCAGCGGCGGCGCACGTGGCGGCGGAGCTCGGGGCGGCGGACCTGCTCGTGGCCGCGTCGCCGTCGACGGCTGCGGCGCGACGGCGCCGCGGTGGGAACCTGGTGGACGCGCTCGCGGACGGTGTGGTCGGCGGCCTGGCCGGGGCCGGTCTCGCCGCGGCGCGCACCCCCGCGCTCGTGCGGTCCGCCGGACGCGACCAGGTGGGGCTCGGCGCGCGGGCACGGGCCCGCAACCTCGCCGGCCAGGTGCGGCTGCCCGCCCGGCACGCCGACGCCGTGCGCGGTCGCGCGGTCCTCGTCGTCGACGACGTGCTCACCACCGGGGCCACCGTCGCGGTGTGCCGGAGCGCCCTCGAGCGCGCCGGGGCGCACGTCGTCGGAGCGCTCACGCTCGCCTCGACGCCCGGTGCCGGTGGTCCGCCGCGCCTGCCACCCGGGCGCGGCGGGTTCCTCGGGTGATCCCCGGCCCGGTGAGTGGTTCTGGGACAGGTGCGGGGTTAGCGTGGGGCCCTGAGCCGACGGCGCCGCACGGACCGACCCCTGGGTCGTCCGAGCCGGCCGCGGGAGGAGGTGACGCCGCCCGACTGCCCCTGGGGCAGCCCATCGCACTGTCACCCCGGGCGGGCTCGGCCCGCCCCTGACCCTCGCAGGAGGCTCACATGGAGATCGTGGTTGCCGGCCGGCACACCGAGGTGCTCCCGAAGTATCGGGCGCACGTCGAGCAGAAGCTCGCGAAAGTCGAGCAGCTGGCCCCCCGCGCTCAGCGGATCGACGTCGTCGTGTCGCACGAGACCAACCCTCGACAGGCCGGGAGCAGCGAGCGCGTCGAGCTCACGGTCGTCGACCGAGGGCCCGTGATCCGCGCAGAGGCGTGCGCCGACGACCGGTACGCGGCCCTCGACCTGGCGCTCGGCAAGCTGCTCGAGCGCCTGCGACGGACCCGTGACCGGCGCAAGGACCACCGCAACCACACTCCCGTCGCCCCTGTCGACGTCCGGCCGCCCGAGGTCGAGCCCGCGCCCCCCGCTCCCGTCGACCCTGACGCGGCCGTCGAGACCACGCTGGGCGACTCCCCGGTCGTCATCCGCGAGAAGGTCCACCAGGCGCAGCCGATGACCGTCGACGACGCGCTGTACGAGATGGAGCTCGTGGGGCACGACTTCTTCCTGTTCATCGACGCCGAGACCGCGCAGCCGTCGGTCGCGTACCGGCGGCGCGGCTGGAGCTACGGCGTGATCAAGCTGGACGCGGCCGTGTCGGCCCCGCTGGCGTCCGTCAGCAGCTGACACCCGTCCCCACCGTGGCGCCCGGCCGGTCCGCGTGACCGGCCGGGCGCTGTCGCGTCGTGCCGCGGTCGCGTGTGGGTGCCGCACGGCAGGATGAGCGCGTGACGTCCCCGGCCCGGCTCGAGCGGTTGTCCCTGTCGCAGGCGCGCCGGATCACGCTGCGCGCGCAGGGCCTGGACCGGCCTCGTCCGGTGCGGGGGGCGGCACCGACGATGCGTCAGCTGCAGCAGGTGGTCGACCGGCTGGGCGTGCTGCAGATCGACTCCGTCAACGTGCTCGCGCGGGCGCACCTCATGCCCACGTTCTCCCGGGTCGGCGCCTACGACCCCGCACTGCTGGACCGCGCGGCCGGGCGGGCCCCGCGCCGGCTCGTCGAGACCTGGGCGCACCAGGCGTCGTACGTGCCGCCGTGGACGTACCGGTTGCTGGGCTTCCGGCAGCGCGACTACCAGCGCCAGGCGTGGGGCGTCATCGCCGAGGTGCCGCTCAAGCACTCGCCGGTCCTCGAGGACGTCCGGGCGATCATCGCGGAGCGCGGCCCGGTGACGGCCCGCGAGGTGCAGGCGGGCTTCGAGGCTGACCACCCCACCAACCGTGGCGAGTGGGGCTGGAACTGGTCCGTGGCCAAGCGGGTGCTCGAGTTCCTGTTCTTCACCGGCGAGATCACGTCCGCCGGCCGCAACGGGGCGTTCGAGCGGCGGTACGACCTGACGTCCCGGGTCCTGCCGCCCGCCGTGCTGGCGGCACCGGAACCGAGCGAGCAGGACGCGGTCCGCGCGCTGACCGAGATCGGGGCGCGGGCGCACGGCATCGGGACGCTGCGCAGCATCGCCGACTACTTCCGCCTGACGCAGGACCGGGTGGCCCCCGCGGTCGCCGAGCTCGTCGAGGACGGCGTCCTGCAGGAGGTGACGGTCGACGGGTGGGACCAGGGGCGGGTGTGGCGGCACCGGGACGCGGACCTGCCACGGCGCGCGACCGGCCGCGCGCTGCTCAACCCGTTCGACCCCTTGGTGTTCGAGCGCCGCCGGGTCGAGGCCCTGTTCGGTCTGCGCTACCGCATCGAGATCTACGTCCCGGAGCCGCAGCGTGTCTGGGGCTACTACGTGCTGCCGTTCCTGCTCGGGGAGGCGATGCCTGCTCTCGTGGACCTCAAGGCGGACCGTGGGACCCGCACCCTGCGCGTGCACTCCGCGCACCGGGTCGCGGGCACGACCACGCCCGACGCCGACGTGGTCGGTCCGTTGGCCGCGGAGCTGGGCGAGGTCGCCCGGTGGCTGGGTCTGGAGGAGATCGTCGTCGGGGACCGGGAGGGCCTGCTGCGCGGGGACCTCGCCCCGGGCCTCGCCGCCGAGGTGCGGTCGGCGTGACGCACCCGACGCGCCCCCGCGACTTCGCCCTCGTCGCGCTCGGGGGCGTGCTGTGGGGGACGGGTGGGCTCGCCGGTGCGGCGCTGGCGGACGCCGCGGGACTGCCACCGCTCACCGTCGCGGCCTACCGGCTGCTCGGCGGCGGCGGGGTCCTGCTGGTCGCGCTCGCGGCGACCGGGGCGCTGCGCGGGCTGGGCCGGACGCGTCCGGTGCTCGGGCTCGTCGTCGGCACCGCCCTGCTCGCTGCGCTCTACCAGGCGGCGTACTTCGCCTCTGTCGAGCGCGCCGGCGTGGCGGTCGCGACGCTCGTCGCACTCGGCGCGGCACCGCTGCTGGTCGCGGTCGGCACGGCGGTGTCCGCGCGACGTCTGCCCTCCTCGCGCACCCTGCTGGCCCTCGCCCTCGCGCTCGTCGGGCTGGTCCTGCTGGTCGGTCCGTCGGACGCCGGGCCGCAGACCGCCGCGGGCGCGTTGCTGGCCCTGGTCGCGGCCGCGGCGTTCGCCGGCCTGACCGGGCTGAACCGTCGCGGCGTGCCCGGGCTGGGCCCGTTGCCGCTGACCGCGACGGCGTTCACGCTCGGCGGAATCCTGCTGCTGCCCGCGGCGGCCCTGACCGCCGGCGGCCTGGCCGTGCCGACCGACACCCGGGGGTGGGCACTGGTCGCCTACCTGGCCGTCGTGCCCACCGCGGCGGCCTACAGCGCCTACTTCACTGGTCTGCGGCGGGTTCCGGCGACCACGGCTGCGCTCCTCGCGCTGCTCGAACCGCTGACCGCGACGCTCGGTGCCGTGGTCCTGCGCGGCGAGCGCCTGGGCCTCGCCGGTCTGCTGGGTGCCGTGCTGCTGGGGATCGCGGTGGTCGTTCTTCGCCCGGGCCGCGCGGGCTCGCCTACGATGGACGGGCCCGGCCGTGCGGCCGGTCACCTCAGCCGCTCCGACGCCGTGCGCGCCCGGAGTGCGAACACGTCGGGAGTAGTGCGTGCCAGCGATCCTCGAGAAGGTCCTGCGCCTCGGTGAAGGCCGGATCGTCAAGAAGCTGTCGGGCATCGCCCAGCAGGTCAACGCCCTGGAGGACAGCTTCGTCGCGCTGTCCGACGCCGAGCTGCGCGAGGAGACGGACCGGTTCCGCGCCCGGCTCGCCGAGGGCGAGTCCCTGGACGACCTGCTGGCCGAGGCGTTCGCCACGGTCCGTGAGGCTGCGCGGCGCACGCTGGGACAGCGCCACTTCGACGTGCAGCTCATGGGCGGCGCCGCGCTGCACCTGGGGAACATCGCGGAGATGAAGACCGGTGAGGGCAAGACCCTCGTCGCCACCGCCCCCGCGTACCTCAACGCCCTGTCCGGCAAGGGCGTGCACGTGGTGACGGTCAACGACTACCTGGCCAGCTACCAGGCCGAGCTCATGGGCCGCGTCTACCGGTTCCTCGGGCTGACGAGCGGCGTCATCCTGTCCTCGCAGCGACCGGAGGAGCGGCGCGCGCAGTACGCGTGCGACATCACCTACGGCACCAACAACGAGTTCGGGTTCGACTACCTGCGCGACAACATGGCGTGGAGCACCGACGAGCTGGTCCAGCGCGGCCACAACTTCGCGATCGTCGACGAGGTCGACTCGATCCTCATCGACGAGGCCCGGACCCCGCTGATCATCTCCGGCCCCGCGTCGGGCGACGCCAACCGCTGGTACGCCGAGTTCGCCAAGGTCGTCCGCCGCCTGCAGGCCGAGCGCGACTACGAGGTCGACGAGAAGAAGCGCACGGTCGGCGTCCTGGAGCCCGGCATCGAGCGCGTCGAGGACTACCTCGGCATCGACAACCTGTACGAGTCGCTCAACACCCCGCTGATCGGGTTCCTCAACAACGCGATCAAGGCGCAGGAGCTGTTCAAGCGCGACAAGGACTACGTCGTCATGAACGGCGAGGTCCTCATCGTCGACGAGCACACCGGCCGCATCCTGCCGGGCCGCCGCTACAACGAGGGCATGCACCAGGCCATCGAGGCCAAGGAGGGCGTGGCCATCAAGGCCGAGAACCAGACCCTCGCCACGATCACGCTGCAGAACTACTTCCGCCTGTACGACAAGCTCTCGGGCATGACCGGCACGGCCGAGACCGAGGCCGCCGAGTTCCAGGGCACCTACGACCTCGGTGTCGTGCCCATCCCGACCAACCGCACGATGCAGCGCATCGACCAGCGCGACTTCGTCTACAAGAGCGAGGACGGCAAGTTCGACGCCGTCGTCGCGGACATCGTCGAGCGGCACGCGCAGGGCCAGCCGGTCCTCGTCGGCACCACGAGCGTGGAGAAGAGCGAGCTGCTCTCCTCCAAGCTGAAGAAGCAGGGTGTGCCGCACGAGGTGCTCAACGCCAAGCAGCACGCGCGGGAGGCGTCGATCGTCGCGCAGGCGGGCCGCAAGGGCGCCGTCACGGTCGCGACGAACATGGCCGGTCGAGGCACCGACATCATGCTCGGCGGCAACGCCGAGTTCATGGCCGTCGCCGACCTGGCCGCCCGGGGTCTCGACCCCGCCGAGGACGCGCAGGAGTACGAGGCCGCGTGGCCGGCCGCGCTCGAGAAGGCCAAGGAGGCCGTCGCCGCCGAGCACGACGAGGTCGTGGAGCTGGGCGGTCTGTACGTGCTCGGCACCGAGCGCCACGAGTCGCGACGCATCGACAACCAGCTGCGCGGTCGTTCCGGCCGTCAGGGTGACCCGGGCGAGTCGCGGTTCTACCTGTCCATGCAGGACGACCTCATGCGGCTGTTCAACTCGGGCCTGGCGGAGTCCATGATGACCCGCGCCGGGTTCCCCGAGGACATGCCGCTGGAGTCCAAGATCGTCACGCGCGGGATCCAGTCCGCGCAGTCGCAGGTCGAGTCGCGCAACTTCGAGATCCGCAAGAACGTCCTGAAGTACGACGACGTCATGTCCCGGCAGCGCGAGGTCATCTACGAGCAGCGTCGGCGCGTGCTCGAGGGTGAGGACCTGCACGAGCAGGTCGGCCACTTCCGCACCGACGTGCTGTCCGCCTACATCCAGGGCGCGACCGCTGAGGGGCGCCCGGAGGACTGGGACCTGGACGCGCTGTGGACCGCCCTCAAGGCCGTCTACCCCGTGTCCATCACGCCCGACGAGGTCGTCGAGCAGGCGGGCGGCCCGACGCGCCTGTCGGCCGAGCTGATCGAGCGCGAGATCCTGTCGGACGCGCAGGTCGCGTACGCGGAGCGCGAGGAGACCATCGGCTCGGAGAACATGCGCCAGCTGGAGCGGCGCGTGACCCTGTCGGTCCTGGACCGCAAGTGGCGCGAGCACCTCTACGAGATGGACTACCTCAAGGAGGGCATCGGCCTGCGGGCGATGGCGCAGCGCGACCCGCTGGTGGAGTACCAGCGCGAGGGCTACCAGCTGTTCAACGCGATGACCGACGCCATCAAGGAAGAGACCATCGGGTACCTGTACAACCTGGAGGTCCAGGTCGCGCAGCCCGACGCCCCCGCGGTGACCGCGGACTCGGCCGTGGCGGCCGCCGCGAGCGCGGGCGCCCAGGCGGCGCAGGCGCGGTCGGTCACCGACGGGCCCGCCCCGGGCACGCTGGTGGCCAAGGGGATCGACGGTCCCGAGCAGCGCGCCCCCCTGCAGTACTCGGCGCCGTCGGTCGACGGGGACGCCCCCGTGGTCACGCGCCGGGAGGCGGGAGGCAAGGACGCCGGCAGCCCGCCCGCGCCCGCCGCCGGACAGGACGGGTCCGCGAACCGCGAGGCGCGCCGCAAGGCCGCCAAGCAGCAGCGCAAGCGCTGACGGACGCACGACAGCCCGCCCCGGTCGCCCGGGGCGGGCTGTCGTGCGTCGGGGCTCAGCCGATCTCGAGGGCGGTGACGCGCCACGCGCCACGGTGGCCCTCGAGCCGCAGGGCGACGGCCCGGACGCGTGCGCCGTGGTCCGCGACCACCGTGGCCTCGAGGACGTGCGGGTCGATCCGGCAGGCCCGAGCGCGCCGGATCACGGGCGGTCGGACGCCGCGGTCGGGGCCCAGCACGCGCTGGGTGAGCCCCGCACGCACCTGGAGAGTGGCGTACACGCCCGGGGTGAGCCATCGGGCCAGCTGCGCGACGGACCGCCGACCTGCCAGCACCTCGAGCGAGGCGAGCGCCACCGCGCGGGCGACCGTGGCGGGGTCGCCGTCGGGCAGAGGGCGGGCGGCGTCGTCGTCGGCGTCGGTGACCAGGGAGCGGTCGCTGGCACGCAGGACCTCGATGCGGGCCAGGACGGTCGGTGGCGGGGCGTGGGCCGGGCCGACCGCCTCCTCGACCCGTCCCGCAGCGGCCGCCGGGACCAACCGGGCGACCGGCCGTCGCGTGCGCGGCGGGCTCGGACGGGACGGCTGCGGCGAGGTCGACGCGTGCTCGCCGGCCGCGCTGCGGGCGCGGGCGAACGCCTGCTCCGTCGGGGTCGCCACCCGCGGCGCGGCGAGGGCGCTCACCGGGACTCCCCGCCGACCGGCGCCGGGGCGGTCAGGACCTGGCCCACCTGGATGACGTCCGGGTCGGGGCCGACCACCGAGGCGTTCGCCTGGTACCAGCGGGGCCAGGCGTCGGCGATCTGCGCGTCCGTGGCGCCGGCGGGCAGGTGTCGGGCCGCGATGGCCCACAGGCTGTCTCCGGCAGCGACGACGACCGTACCGACGTCGGGGACGGTCGGCGCCGGGTCGCTCACCCGGGTCGGCGCTGCGGAGCCGGGCGCGGGAGCGGGTGTCGGTGGCTCGGTCGGGGGAGCGGGCGCTGCCGGGACCGTCGACGACGCGGTCCGCGCCGCGTCGTCGGTCGAGGCGCCGGTCACGACCCAGCCGAGGTCGTCCGTCGACGCGGTGGCGGTCGCGGCGGTGGTCGTCGGTGCGGGATCGGGCGCGGCGGCCGAGGCCCCCGACGCGAGCCCCAGACCCAGACCGGCCCCGACCGCGAGGACGAGCGCCTTGCGGACGACCTGCGGGGCGTACCGCTGCACCAGTCGTTCGCCCGCCCGCCAGCGAGCGCCGCTGGCCCGCACGAGCACGCACGTCACTGCCAGGAGGGTGCTGCACGACAACCAGAGCGCGGCGAGCGCGCCTGCCGCGACGATCCCCAGCTCGACCGCCGTCTCCACGCGCCACGGCCCGCTCTGCTCGGCCAGTGCGTCGAGGAACCGATCGAGCAGCACCGCCGCGAGCGAGGCGGACCCGAGAGCGGCGACGAGCAGGGCGGCGGTCGTGCGCCCGCGTGTCCGGACAGTCGTCATGGCGTATCCCGTCGTTTGATGCAGTTTGATAAATCTTGAGAGCGCTAGATGTACCTGAATGTCCGATCTCTGTCCAGCCGTCGTCCACAGACCAGCGCGGCGTCGCGCTGCGCCTACGGTGCTCACATGCGGTGGGAGGCACTGTTCGCGGACATGGAGGCTCAGCTGGCGGCGGGTCGGCTCGCGGACGTGCGCGCGGACGTCGCCGAGCTGGCACGAGCGGAGCGGGCGTCGGTCGAGCTGACGTCCCGGGTGCGGGCGTCGGTGGGTCGCCCGCTGCGCGTCCTCGTGGGGGCAGCCGAGGCTGTCGAGGGCGAGCTCGTCGACGCCGCGCCCGAGTGGCTGCTGCTGGCCACGTCACCGGGGCGTCAGGCGCTCGTCCCGCTGGGCGCGGTGCTGGCGGTCGACGGACTGGTCCCGCACGCCGCGCCGGCTCCCGGCGCGGTGGAAGGCCGCTTGGGTCTGGGTCACGCGCTGCGGGCGCTCGCACGGGACCGTGTCGCCGTGCACGTGCTGGTCGACGGTGCGGACCTCACCGGCCGCATCGACCGCGTGGGCGCCGACCACCTGGACCTCGCCGACCCCGACGGGCGGGGGCGGGGGCCGTGGGCCGTCGCGTTCGCGGCCCTGCGGGTGGTCCGGTCCGGCTGACCGGCGTCAGTCCTGCGGGCTGTCCTCGGTCCCGCGGCCGTCGCTCGTGATGCGCTCGCGCGTCTGGGCGTACATGCGCTGGATGTACTTCTCCAGCT
Source organism: uncultured Actinomycetota bacterium (assembly GCA_963837795.1). Lineage (GTDB taxonomy): Bacteria > Actinomycetota > Actinomycetes > Actinomycetales > Cellulomonadaceae > Cellulomonas. Next base: position 493,953 of record CAWIOT010000003.1, on the reverse strand, counting down.
CCGTGGACTCGACCCGCCACTGCAGGCGCCCGCCGATCTGGATGGCGGGCAGCTCGCCGGAGCGGACCAGGGCGTAGGCCTGCGGCGCGGAGATGTTGAGCACCTCGGTCACGTCCGCAAGCGTGAGGAACCTCGACGGCATGACCGCAGTGTGGCACGCGCTGGCGCTCCGACCGGTTTGTCCACAATGCTCCCTGCGCCGGGTCCTGCACGCGGCAGGATGGCCTCGCCCGCCGCGCGCGACGAACCAGGAGAACCGATGGACACGAGCGTGATGGATCTGCCCGCACCGGTGGCGGCCCGCCTGCGCCGGCCGGGTTGGCGGGACCCCCGGCTGCTGGCTGGGATCGCGATGGTCGCGGCGTCCGTGCTGCTCGGCTCCTGGGCCGTCCGGACCGCTCAGGCGACCGTGCCCGTGTACGTGACGCGCGCGGCCCTGGTGCCGGGCGACCGGGTGGACGTGCGCGACCTGGCCGTGGTCGACGTCCGGCTGGGCACCGTGAACCTCGAGCACTACCTGCGCGCCGACGGGCCGGTCGCCGCCGACGGCGTCGTGGTCCGGGCGGTGGGGCGCGGGGAGCTCGTGCCCGCGTCCGCGGTGGGGTCGGCCGCGGAGCTCGACCTGCGGCCGGTGTCCGTGCCGCTCGAGCGGGCGCCCTCCGGAGACCTGGCGCCGGGTGCCCAGGTCGACCTGTGGTTCACGCCGCCGGCCCCGGACGACGACGCCGCACCGGCCGAGCCGCGGGAGCTCGCCCGAGCCCTGACCGTCGCGGAGGTCACGGCACCCGCCGGGGCGTTCCGCGCGTCGGGTGGGACGTCCGTGCAGGTCCTCGTTCCCAGCGACCTCCTGCCGGACGTGCTCACGGCCCTGGCGGCGGACGGCACGGTCGACGTGGTGCCGGTCCCCGGGACGGGGGACTGACATGGCGGTCGGGGTGCTGTGCGCGGTCCAGGGGTCGGCCGAGGCGATCATCGTCCAGGCGGTCGAGCGGACGGCCGGACGGTTGAGCGTGACGCGGCGCTGCGCGGACCTCACCGAGCTGCTCGCCGCGGCCGAGGCCGGGCTGGGACGGCTGGCGGTCGTCTCGGGGGACCTCGAGCTGCTGGACCGGGAGGCCGTCGACCTGCTGCACCGTGCCGGCGTGCGGGTCGTGGGCATCGGCGATGCCGCGCGGCCCTGGATCGGCGAGCGCCTGACCGCCCTCGGTGTCGACCTGGTGGCGGCGGCACCGCATGACGAGGCGTCCGCCCAGGACGTGGTCCGCGAGGCCGTCGCGGTGCTCGCGGCGACGGCCGACGACGACGTGCGTCCCGCCGGCGCGGTCGACGAGCACACGGTCCGCCGCCCCGCCCGTGGCCTGGTCGCCGCCGTCTGGGGCCCGACCGGTGCTCCGGGGCGCACCACGGTCGCCGTGAACGTCGCCGCGGAGCTGGCCGCGGCCGGTCGACGGACCCTGCTGGTCGACGCCGACACGTACGGCGGCTGCGTCGCCCAGGTGGTCGGCATGCTCGACGAGGCGCCCGGTCTCGCGGCGGCGGCCCGTGCGGCGGGGCAGGGCACGCTCGACCTGATGACGCTGGCGCGGCTCACGCCGTCGATCGCGCCCGAGCTGCGCGTGCTGTCCGGCATCTCGCGGGCGGACCGGTGGCCCGAGCTCCCCTCGTCGTCGCTCGACGCGGTCTGGTCCGTGGCGCGCGGGCTGGCGGAGTGGACGGTCGTCGACTGCGGGTTCTGCCTCGAGCAGGACGAGGTGCTCAGCTACGACACCCGGGCGCCCCGGCGCAACGGCGCGACGCTGAGCGCACTCGAGGCGGCGGACGTCGTGGTGGTCGTCGGTGCGGCGGACCCCGTCGGGATCCAGCGCCTCGTGCGCGGCCTGGGCGAGCTCACCGACCTCGGGCTCGGAGCGACGCGGATCGTGCTGGTCAACCGCGTGAGGGCCGCGGTGGCCGGACCGCATCCGGCCGAGGCGGTCACCGAGGCCCTCGCGCGGTACGCCGGCGTCACGGACGCGCACGTGGTGCCCGACGACCGGCCGGCGCTGGACGCGGCGCTGCTCGAGGCGCGCACGCTGCGGGAGGCCGTGCCGGGATCCCCGGTGCGCCGCGCGCTGGCGGCGGTCGCCACACGGGTGGACGCCCTGCGGGTGGGGGAGCCCGTCGAGGAGCTCGTGCGCGCCTGACCGCCGGCCGAGTGCGCCGGGCGGCACACTGGCTCCGTGCGCATCTACCTTCCCGCTTCCCTGGACCAGCTCGACCCGACCGCGGGGCCGCTGTCCGCGCGCAGGGCCCACGCCGTGACGCCGGCCCTGCGTGCGCTGTTCCCGGACGAGGACGACGAGGGGCTGGAGTTCGCCGCCCAGCTGGCCGCCGCCGACGACTCGCTCGAGCACCTCGCCCGGCACCCGGACCTGCCGCAGCTGCGGCTGGTCGTGTCGGTCGACGTCCCGGACGCGGCGGTGCTGCCCGTGACGGACGACGAGGACGTGCCGAGCGCGGTCGAGGTGGTGCAGGAGGTCCCGCAGTCGGAGGTGATCTGCGTGCACGTCGACGAGCCCGGCGCGGCGCCGGACGTCGCCCTCGCGGCCGGTGGCGACGAGAGCGCGGTCGACCGCCTCGACGAGCGCGACCTCCTCTGGTACGACGCCTCCGAGCTCGCGTCCATCCCGCGCTGAGCCGCCCGGTCGTGGTCTTCGTCACTGTGGCCCGCGCGGGCGGGCGCCAGTTGGACCGGGCCCCGACGCTCGGGTAGTGTTCACCGCCGGTACGACGTCCGGATGCGCGACGGCCGCCCCGCCAGGCGACTCTCGAGCTCCGGAGGTCATACCCCCATGGGGTATGGTGTAATTGGCAGCACGACTGATTCTGGTTCAGTTAGTCTAGGTTCGAGTCCTGGTACCCCAGCGCGAGCACCGCTGGTCCGGACCTCCTCGGAGGATCGGGTAGAGTGTTCACTCGCAAGCGCGGCCCGCGGGTCACGCAGCGTATAGGCCCCCGTTGTGTAGCGGCCTAGCACGCCGCCCTCTCACGGCGGTAGCGCCGGTTCGAATCCGGTCGGGGGTACGCAGGAAGGGCCCGGTCACTGCGGTGACCGGGCCCTTCTCGTTCTCGTGGTCAGTGCTGGCCGGGCGGGCCGTGGGTCGAGGTCGGCAGGAGCGCGACGACGATCGCGGCGATCACCGCGACGACCGCCCCCAGCAGGACACCCGTCACGACGGCATCGAGCGCGGTGCCGCCGCCGAGCAGCGCGAGCACCGCGCCCACGACGAGCCCGACCGCGAACCCGATCAGCGCCACCCGGCGCCGCAGCCGGCGCCGGGACGCCGCGGCCCCGCGGACGGCCATCAGTCGGCCGTTCGCCGCAGCACCTCGGTCAGCCGGTTGGCCGCCGAGACGACCGCGGCGGCGTGCAGCCGTCCCGGCTGCCGGGAGAGGCGCTCGAGGGGACCCGAGACCGACACCGCCGCGACGATCCGACCCGACGGACCGCGCACGGGCGCGGACACCGAGGCGACGCCGACCTCGCGCTCGGACACCGACTGCGCCCAGCCGCGGCGCCGCACGCCCGACAGGATCGTCGCGGTGAACTTGGCGCCCTGCAGGCCGCGGTGCAGCCGGTCCGGCTCCTCCCACGCGAGCAGGATCTGCGCGGCGGACCCGGCGTGCATGGTCAGCGTCGCGCCCACCGGGATGGAGTCGCGCAGGCCGATCGGGCGCTCCGCGGCGGCCACGCAGATGCGCTGGTCGCCCTGGCGGCGGTACAGCTGCGCGCTCTCGCCGGTGTGGTCGCGCAGCGCGGCCAGCACGGGCCCCGCGGCGGCCAGGAGGCGGTCCTCGCCGGCGGCCGTGGCCAGCTCGGAGAGGCGCGGGCCGAGCACGAAGCGGCCCTGCATGTCGCGCGCCACGAGACGGTGGTGCTCGAGAGCCACGGCCAGCCGGTGGGCCGTGGGGCGAGCAAGATGGGTGGCGGTCACGAGCTGCGCGAGCGTGGCTGGTCCGGCCTCGAGGGCGCTGAGAACGGACGCGGCCTTGTCCAGCACGCCGACTCCGCTAGAGTTGTCCATAGGTCGATATTGGCGTCTCGCAGGCTGAGATGCAAGTACGACAGCAGGTGAGCCGGGAAAACCCCACCCCGGCCGCGAGGACGAACGAGAGAACGGACCGAGAACATGGCCGGCACGTTGGCGGAGAAGGTCTGGGACGCGCACGTGGTGCGACGGGGCACCGACGGAGCGCCCGACCTGCTCTACATCGACCTCCACCTCGTGCACGAGGTGACGAGCCCCCAGGCGTTCGAGGGCCTGCGGCTGGCCGGTCGCCCCGTCCGCCGCCCGGACCTGACCCTGGCGACCGAGGACCACAACACCCCGACGCTCGACATCGACCGGCCGATCGCCGACGAGACGAGCCGGACCCAGATCCAGACGCTGCGCAACAACGCCGCGGAGTTCGGGGTGCGCATCCACTCGCTCGGCGACGCCGACCAGGGGATCGTGCACCAGGTGGGGCCGCAGCTCGGCCTGACGCAGCCGGGTCTGACCGTCGTGTGCGGTGACTCGCACACGTCCACGCACGGCGCGTTCGGCGCGCTGGCGTTCGGCATCGGGACGAGCGAGGTCGAGCACGTGCTGGCCACGCAGACGCTGCCGCTCGCACCGTTCAAGACGATGGCGATCACGGTCGACGGCGAGCTGCCCGTGGGTGCCACGAGCAAGGACATCATCCTGGCGATCATCGCCAAGATCGGCACGGGCGGCGGTCAGGGCTACGTGCTCGAGTACCGCGGCGAGGCCATCCGCGCGCTGTCCATGGAGGCGCGCATGACCATCTGCAACATGTCGATCGAGGCCGGTGCCCGCGCCGGGATGATCGCGCCGGACGAGACCACGTTCGAGTACCTGAAGGGCCGCCCGCACGCCCCCGAGGGCGCCGACTGGGACGCCGCCGTCGAGTACTGGCGCACCCTGCGCAGCGACGACGACGCACAGTTCGACGTCGAGGTCGTCCTGCACGCGCAGGACCTCGAGCCGTTCGTCACGTGGGGCACCAACCCCGGCCAGGGCCTGCCGCTGTCGGGCGCCGTCCCGGTGCCGGAGGAGATCGCCGACGCCAACGAGCGGGTCGCCGCCGAGCGCGCCATCGAGTACATGGGCCTGACGCCCGGCCAGCCGCTGCGCGACATCAAGGTCGACACGGTGTTCATCGGCTCGTGCACCAACGGTCGCATCGAGGACCTGCGCTCGGTGGCCAAGGTGGTGCGCGGCAAGCACAAGGCCGACGACGTGCGCGTGCTCGTCGTGCCCGCGTCGGCGCGCGTGCGCCTGCAGGCCGAGGCGGAGGGGCTGGACAAGATCTTCCTCGACTTCGGTGCCGAGTGGCGCAACGCCGGCTGCTCCATGTGCCTGGGCATGAACCCGGACCAGCTGGCCCCGGGGGAGCGGTCCGCGTCCACCTCGAACCGCAACTTCGAGGGACGGCAGGGCAAGGGCGGCCGGACGCACCTGGTGTCCCCGCTCGTCGCGGCGGCGACCGCCATCCGCGGCACCCTCTCGTCCTACGCCGACCTCGGCACCGGCGCCGCGGCCCCCGACGGCAGCCCGCTCACCGACCTGCAGACGGTCTGACCCCGGCCGCGCCGAGAAAGAGAGCAGAGACTCATGGAGAAGTTCAGCCAGCACACCGGGGTGGGCGTCCCGCTGCGCCGTAGCAACGTGGACACGGACCAGATCATCCCCGCCGTGTACCTCAAGCGCGTGACCCGCACCGGGTTCGAGGACGCGCTGTTCGCCGCCTGGCGCGGGGACCCGGCGTTCGTGCTCAACCAGGAGGCGTACGCCTCGGGTTCCGTGCTCGTCGCCGGTCCCGACTTCGGCACGGGCTCGTCGCGCGAGCACGCGGTCTGGGCGCTCAAGGACTACGGGTTCAAGGTCGTCATCTCGAACCGCTTCGCGGACATCTTCCGGGGCAACTCCGGCAAGCAGGGGCTGCTCGCGGCACAGGCGGCGCAGGAGGACATCGAGCTGATCTGGAAGGTCCTCGAGACCCGCCCCGGCACCGAGGTCACGGTGGACCTCGAGGCCCGGACCATCACGTGCGACGACGTCGTCGTGCCGTTCCAGGTGGACGACTACACGCGGTGGCGGCTCATGGAGGGGCTCGACGACATCGGGCTCACGCTCGAGCACGCCGACGAGATCTCCGACTTCGAGGCTCGTCGCGAGTCCTGGCGCCCGGCCACGCTCCCGGCCAAGCACCTGCCGCCGGTCGAGATCGTGGCCGCTCGGCCCGCGGGCGTCCCCGTGGAGCTCGGCCGCCGTCCCTGACCCCGCCGTCGGCGGGTCGCCGCGCAGGCGACCCGCCGCGGGACGGTCGTGAGTAGCGTGGGGCCCGGCCACGGCGCGGTGTGCGTCGGCCGAGAGGGGATGACCATGCCGGGCAAGTCGCAGATCGCCGACCGGATCGCCGCACGGGGGACGACGAGGACCGCGGCGCTGGCCGCCGTCGACGCCGTCCTGGACGAGATCACCGCGGCGCTCGCCGCGGGGGAGCGGGTCACGCTCACGGGGTTCGGCACGTTCGAGGCGGCCGGTCGCGCGGCCCGCACGGCGCGCAACCCGCGGACCGGAGCCACGGTCGACGTCGCCGCCACCACGGTCGCCCGCTTCCACCCCGGAGCAACGCTGCGTACGCGCGTCGCGGGCGGAGCCGGTGAGGCCGCGGGGAGCGTCGGTGACCTGAGCTCGCTCACCGGCCTGAGCGAGCCGGAGCCGGTGCGGCGCACGACGTCCTCGGCGGCGACGGACGACGGCGCCTCGGACGGCGCACGGACCGAGGAGTCGCCGTCGGACGCGAGCGCCGGGAAGGCGAAGGGTGCGACGGCGAAGGGTGCGAAGGCGAAGGGCGCGAAGGCCAAGGGCGCGAAGGGCAAGCCCGCGGACACGGCTGCGAAGGGCGAGGACAAGGCCGGCAAGCGCACGAAGACGGCGTCCGCCGACGAGGTGGTCAAGGGCAAGAAGGGCAAGAAGGGCAAGTCGGAGCAGAAGGCCGCCAAGGGCAGCGCGAAGAAGGCCGCGGCGAGTGCGGAGTCGAAGGGCAAGAAGTCCTCCGCCTCGGGCAAGGGCCGCACCAAGAAGAAGTGACCCGCCTGCGACCGTGTGAAGGTTCTGCGTCGGCTCCGGCGTGGCTGCGCGGGCGCGGTCAGGAGCACGGGCGCGCGTGGGAGACGATGGTTCGATGACTGATCTGCTGTACGTCAACGGCGGCACCCCGCTCTCGGGGGACATCACCGTGCGCGGGGCCAAGAACTTCGTCTCCAAGGCCATGGTGGCCGCCCTGCTGGGGGAGACCCCGAGCGTGCTGCGCAACGTGCCGCAGATCCGCGACGTCGCCGTCGTGACCGGGCTGCTCGAGCTGCACGGCGTCAAGGTCGCGGCCGACGCCGAGGCGGGCACCCTGCACCTGGACCCCACGGACGTGGAGTCGGCGCACGTCGCGGACATCGACACGCACGCCGGCTCCAGCCGGATCCCGATCCTGTTCTGCGGGCCGCTGCTGCACCGGCTGGGCGAGGCGTTCATCCCGGACCTGGGCGGCTGCCGGATCGGCGACCGGCCGATCAACTACCACCTCGACATCCTGCGGCAGTTCGGCGCCGTCGTGGACAAGACCGACAACGGCATCCACATCCGGGCGCCCCGGCGGCTGCAGGGCACGAAGATCGCGCTGCCGTACCCGAGCGTCGGCGCCACCGAGCAGCTCCTGCTGACGGCCGTGCGCGCCGAGGGGATCACGGAGCTGGCGAACGCGGCGATCGAGCCCGAGATCATGGACCTGATCAACGTGCTGCAGAAGATGGGCGCGATCATCTCCGTCGACACGGACCGCGTCATCCGGATCGAGGGCGTGGACCGCCTGGTCGGCTTCCAGCACACCGCGCTGGCGGACCGCATCGAGGCGGCGTCGTGGGCGTCGGCGGCCCTGGCCACCGGCGGTGACATCTTCGTGCGCGGGGCCACGCAGCCCGAGATGACCACGTTCCTCAACACGTTCCGCAAGGTCGGGGGCGAGTTCGCCATCGACGACGCCGGCATCCGGTTCTTCCACCCGGGCGGCGACCTGCGCTCGATCACGCTCGAGACCGACGTCCACCCCGGGTTCATGACCGACTGGCAGCAGCCGCTCGTCGTGGCGCTGACCCAGGCCACGGGCCTGTCGATCGTGCACGAGACCGTCTACGAGAACCGGTTCGGGTTCACCGACGCCCTGGTCGGCATGGGGGCGACGATCCAGGTGTACAAGGAGTGCCTGGGCGGGCGGCCCTGCCGGTTCGGCCAGCGCAACTTCTACCACTCGGCCGTGATCTCCGGACCGACGCCGCTGGCGGCCGCGGACATCGAGGTGCCGGACCTGCGTGGCGGGTTCAGCCACCTCATCGCGGCGCTGACCGCCAAGGGCACGTCGTCGGTGCGCGGGATCAGCCTGATCGACCGGGGCTACGAGCGGTTCACCGCCAAGCTCGAGGCGCTGGGCGCCGAGTTCAGCCGCGACTGACAGGTAGCATCTGCTCCCGTGCATCCGCCGGCCAGATCCAACCGCGCCTACCGCAACGTCGCGCGCATCGTGCGCCCCCTGATGCTCGCCATGACCCGCCGGGACTGGCACGGGACGGAGAACTTCCCCACCGAGGGCGGGTTCATCGTCGCGTCGAACCACATGACGAACATCGACCCGCTGACGTTCGCGCACTTCCTGTGGGACAACGGCGTGGTGCCGCGCATCCTGGCCAAGGCGTCGCTGTTCAACGTCCCCGTCCTCGCCGGCATCCTGCGCGCGACGGGTCAGATCCCGGTGCACCGCAACACCACGGCCGCGGGGGAGTCCCTGACGGCCGCCGTCGCCGCGATCGGCGACGGCGAGGTCGTCGCGGTGTTCCCCGAGGGCACGCTCACGCGGGACCCCGACCTGTGGCCCATGGTGGGCAAGACGGGCATCGCGAGGCTGGCCCTGAGCACGCAGGCGCCCGTCATCCCGGTGGCCCAGTGGGGGCCGCAGCTGCTGCTGGGCCGGTACAAGAAGCTGCTCAAGCCGATCCCGCCCAAGAAGGTCACGGTCGTCGCGGGGCCGCCGGTTCACCTCGACGACCTCTACGGGCGTCCGCAGGACACCAAGACGCTGCGCGAGGCCACCGAGCGGGTCATGGCCGCGATCACCGACCTGCTCGCGCAGATCCGCGACGAGGAGCCGCCGGCCACCCGCTTCGACATGCGCCGGCCGGGGGCGCAGGGCGGTGGGACCGCCCAGGGCGGCACCGCGACGCGCCCCGAGCAGCCGTGACGGCCGACCAGGTGACGCAGGACCGACCCGACGCGCCCGGCGCTCCCCGGCTGCGCGCCGCGGTGCTCGGCGCCGGGGCCTGGGGCACCACGTTCGCCGCGGTCATGGCGGACGCCGGGTGCGACGTGACCGTGTGGGGGCGCGACGACGCCGTCTGTCGGCAGATCGCCGACGAGCACCGCAACGAGGCGTACCTGCCGGGTGTCCGGCTCCCCGCCGGGGTGACGGCCTCGTCGGACGCGCGCGCCGTCCTGCACGGCGCCGACGTGGTCGCCGTGGCGATCCCGTCGCAGAGCGCCCGTGCCACCCTGACGCCCCTGGCCGACGCGATGTCCCCGCAGGCCGTCGCCGTCTCGCTGATGAAGGGCGTCGAGCTGTCGACCGACCGCCGGATGAGCGAGGTCGTCGCCGAGTCCCTGGGCCTGCCCGCGGACCGCATCGCCGTGGTGTCCGGTCCCAACCTGGCGCTGGAGATCGCGCACCGTCAGCCCACCGCCACCGTCGTGGCGTCCACCAGCGAGGCGACCGCCCAGCTGGTGGCCCGCGCGTGCGCGTCGAGCTACTTCCGCCCGTACACCAACGACGACGTGGTGGGTGTGGAGCTGTGCGGCGCGGTCAAGAACGTCATCGCGCTCGCGGTCGGCATCTCGCAGGGGCGTGGCCTCGGCTACAACACCATGGCCACGGTCATCACCCGCGGGCTGGTGGAGATCACCCGCCTGGGGCTGGCTCTCGGCGCCGACGCGGACACGTTCCCCGGCCTGGCCGGTCTGGGTGACCTCATGGCCACCTGTGCGTCGCCCGACTCGCGCAACCACACCCTCGGCGGGCACATCGGTCGCGGCATGTCCCTCGACGAGGCGATCGCCGCGACCGGGGGCACCGCCGAGGGCGTGAAGTCCAGCCGGTCGGTGCTCGAGCTCGCCACGACGCTCGGCGTGGAGATGCCCATCACGGCCGCGGTGGTGCAGGTGCTGCACGAGGGTCTGCCGGTGGACCAGCTGGCCTCGCTGCTGCTCGCCCGCCCGCACAAGGCCGAGGGCGCCTGAGCGGTCGCTCGTGCCAGGTCCGGCCTCAGGCGGGGACCTGGGCGGCCGGCGGCAGCTGGTGGGGCGCCTGCTCCCGCCGCGACAGCCGCCGCGGGTGCCACCAGAGCAGGGCGGCGATGAACAGCGCGGGCACGAAGGCGGCCGTCGTGACCTGCCCGAGCGTGAGGACCCCGCGGCTCAGCACGAGCAGCGTCGCCGTCCAGTCGATGGCCTGGATGCCGATCATCGAGGTGATCCAGGAGGCGTTGCGCAGCGGGTCGCGCGCCGCGACGACCATCCCGTAGGCGTACCCCAGGAACCGGGCGGCCATCATGGCGAAGAGCCACTGCACCCACGGCGGTGCCGCGGGCGTGAGGCCGAACAGGTCGGCCGCGCCGCCGGGGACGACGAGGAACAGCGCCCCGAGGACCAGCTGGAAGACGGCGATGACGACGAGGGTGAGGCGTAGCGGTCGCACGAGGGACTCTCTTCTCTCCGGTGGTGGGTACGGTCCGCCACGCTAGGAGCCGCGCGGGGTAGGTTGTCCACCAGTGAACGAGTTTCCGTTCGTGAACTATCGGCCCTGACCAGGAGGATCACCGTGGAGCGCAGCTGCGTCGACGAGTCGTGCCCCGTCGCTCGCTCCGTCGCCGTGCTGGACGGCCGGTGGACGATGCTCGTGATCCGGGACCTGCTCCGCGGCACCCGGCGGTTCTCGGAGCTGCGGGCCTCGTTGCCGGGCATCAGCCCGAAGACCCTCACCGACCGGCTCCGCTCGCTGGAGGAGAACGGTCTGGTGGAGCGGCGCTACCACGCCGAGATCCCGCCGCGGGTCGAGTACAGCCTGACCGCCCAGGGGCGCAGGGTCGAGCCGGTGATCGATGCGCTGGCCGCCTGGGGCGGTGGCGTCGGCGTGCAGCCCGCGTCGATGCCGGGCTAGACCGACCGCAGCGCCTGGTCCAGGTCGCGCCAGAGGTCCTCGACGTCCTCGATCCCGACGGACAGCCGCAGGAGGTCCTCCGGGACGGTGGCGGACTCGGTGGCGAACCGGCGGCGTCGCTCCAGGGTCGACTCGACGCCGCCGAGGCTGGTCGCGGGCACCCACAGCCGCAGAGCCGCGACGACCGCGTCGGCCGCCGCGGGACCTCCGTGCGGACGCAGGCCCAGGATCGCGCCGTAGCCGTCCATGAGGCGGGTCGCCCGCGCGTGGCCGGGATCGGCAGGCAGGCTCGGGTGCCGCACCGCCGCGACGCCGGGGTGCTCGCTGAGGCGCCGGGCCAGCTCGGCCGCCGTGGCCTGCGCGCGCTCGACGCGCAGCGCCAGCGTGCGCAGCCCCCGCAGGGCCAGCCAGACCTCGAACGGGCCGGCGATCGCGCCGTGCAGGGTCCGGTACGCGTGCAGTCGGGCGTGCAGCGCGTCGTCGTCGGCCAGTGCCGCGCCCAGGACGACGTCGCTGTGCCCGGCGAGGTACTTGGTCACCGAGTGCACGACGACGTCGGCGCCGTGCTCGAGCGGTCGCTGGACCAGCGGCGTCGCGAACGTGTTGTCGACGCCGACCAGCGCACCCGCCGCGTGCGCCGCCTCGACGAGGACCGGCAGGTCCGCCACCTCGAGCATGGGGTTGGTCGGCGTCTCGACCCAGAGCAGCGACGCCGGGCGCGGTGCGGACAGGGCCGAGATCACCGCCTCGGTGTCGTCGATGTCGACCGTCGTCACCTCGACCCCGAGGCGTTCCTGCAGGTCCTGGGCGTACCCGAGCGTCACCTGGTACGCGTGCCGCGGCAGGACGAGCCGCCCGCCGGGCGGGACCAGCGAGAACGCGGCGGCGATGGCGGCCATGCCGGAGCCGAAGACCAGGGCGGGGTGCGTCGAGCGCTCCAGCTGGGCCAGTGCCTGCTCGAACGGGTGCCACGTGTCGGCGTCGATCCGCCCGTACAGGGGCTCGCCGGCAGCCGGGACGCCCTGCGAGACGAAGGTCGAGGCCAGGACGAGCGGCGGGTTGACCGGTGCTCCCTTGGTGCGCGGCGGGCGGCCGGCGGACACCGCGATCGTGGCCGGCGCGAGCTCGGCGGAGCGGTCGTCGGCCGGGGGTGGGGGGCTCTGCGGGGTCACCGCCGCAGGCTACCCGGGGAGCCGGACCGGGGGCGCGCCGGAGGTGCCGGCCGTGGGGTGCCCCACGGGTTGCGCGCGAGGGCCCGGCGGACCCCGGCGCGGTACCCCGGGCAGGTAGGGTCGGGCGCGATGGACGCCACCGCACAGGCCTCGGGCCACGACGACACCCCTGCGCCGACGCCCGGGGCGGCTCGCCGTCCCCGCGTGATGGTCCTGTTCGGCGGCCGCTCGGGCGAGCACGCCATCAGCTGCGCGACGGCGGGCGGCGTGCTGCGCGCGATCGACCGCGACCGGTACGACGTCCTCGCGGTCGGCATCACGCCCGCCGGACGCTGGGTGCTGGCCGACGACGACCCCGACCGCTGGGCGATCGTCGACGGCCACCTCCCGCAGGTCGAGGACACCGCCGCGCACGTGCTGCTCCCGCAGGCCGTCGACGACCGGGACGTGCAGGTGCTCGAGAGCGGACACCTGCCGCGCGTGCTCGGTGAGGTCGACGTCGTCTTCCCGCTGCTGCACGGTCCGTTCGGTGAGGACGGGACCCTGCAGGGCCTGCTCGAGCTCGCCGACGTGCGGTACGTGGGGGCCGGGGTGCTCGCGTCGGCCGTCGGCATGGACAAGCACATGATGAAGCTCGTCCTCGCGGGGCACGGGCTCCCCGTCGGGCCGTTCCGGGTGGTGCTGCCGGGTGAGCTCGCGCGCGACCCCGAGGGGGTCACCGCACGGATCGCCGAGCTGGGGCTGCCGCTGTTCGTCAAGCCGGCCCGTGCCGGCTCCAGCCTCGGCATCTCGCGAGTGACCGACCTGGCGGACCTGCCCGCGGCGATCGCGGCCGCGCAGGAGCACGACCCCAAGGTGATCGTGGAGGCCGCGGTCGTGGGCCGCGAGATCGAGTGCGGCGTGCTCGGGGGGCGCGACGGCGGCCGTGCGCGGGCCTCGCTCCCGGGCGAGATCGTCGTCACCGACCGCCGGCACGACTTCTACGACTTCGAGGCCAAGTACCTGGACGAGGGCGGTGTCACGCTGGCCTGCCCCGCCGACCTGCCGGGACCGACCGTCGACGCCGTCCGGGACACGGCCGTGCGGACGTTCGAGGCGGTCGGCTGCGAGGGGCTGGCGCGCGTCGACGTGTTCGTCACCCCCGAGGGCGACGTCGTCGTGAACGAGATCAACACCATGCCCGGGTTCACGCCGTACTCGATGTACCCGCGCATGTGGGAGGCGACCGGCCTGGTCTACGCCGACCTCGTCGACGAGCTGATCACGCTCGCGCTCGAGCGTCCCACCGGCCTGCGCTGACGTGACCTGCACCACAGCGGCGCACGCTACGCTGCCGCCATCCGTGAGGGACCGGTCGACGACACCGTGGTCGTCGCCGTCGGTCGTCCCCCTCACCGTCGGGACGCGCTCGTCGCGCCCCTCCGCACCCCAGCCGGGGACCGCGCCCTGCCGCCGACACCCCGGTGACGGCTCTGTCCTAGATCGGTCGTGACCGTCATGGGTGCCACCAGCGCCTCCTCGTGCCGCGCCCGCGGCCGCGTCGTCCCCGCCGTGCGCTCATGAGCGCGACCGTCTCGCCGCCCCCGGCCGAGCCCCGAGCCGCGCGCAACGCCCAGGACTACACCGCGCTCGCGGCGTACGTGCGCGAGTCCGGGCTGCTGCGCCGCCGGTATGCGTACTACTGGACGCGCCTGGTCGCCTCGGTCGCCGCGTTCGCCGGCGTGTGGGTCGCCGTCGTGCTCGTCGGCAACTCGTGGTGGCAGCTCGCGGTCGCCGCGGTGCTGGCGGTGGTCCTCACGCAGATCGCGTTCCTGGGGCACGACAGCGCCCACCGGCAGATCTTCGTGTCCGGCGCGTGGAACGACTGGACGTCACGCATCCTGGCCGGCGGCTTCGCCGGGCTGAGCCACACCTGGTGGCGCACCAAGCACAACCGGCACCACGCGTCACCCAACCAGCAGGGCGCCGACCCGGACATCGCGCCCGGGGTGGTGGTCTGGACGGCCGACGTCCTGGACCGACGGACGGGTCTGCGCGGCTGGTTCGGCCGGAACCAGGGCTGGTTCTTCTTCCCGCTCCTGACGCTCGAGGGGCTGAGCCTGCACGTCTCGAGCGTCCGCTCGCTGCTGGCCAGGGGCTCGGTGCCGCACCGGTGGGTGGAGGCGCCGATCGTGCTCACCCGGCTCGTCGTCTACGTCGCGGTGCTGTTCACGCTGCTCCCGCCGAGCAAGGCCGTGGCGTTCATCGGCGTGCAGACGGCCCTGTTCGGCGTGCTGCTGGGCGGCTCGTTCGCCCCCAACCACAAGGGCATGCCGATCATCCCCGCCGGACTGAAGGTGGACTTCCTGCGTCGGCAGGTCCTCACGTCCCGCAACATCCGCGGCGGTGCGGTGGTCGACTTCGTGATGGGCGGCCTGAACTACCAGGTCGAGCACCACCTGTTCCCGAGCATGCCGAGGCCCAACCTCAAGCACGTGCAGCCCGTGGTGCGCGACTACTGCGAGCAGCTGGGCGTGACGTACACCGAGGTGGGCTTCTTCCGGTCCTACGGGATCGTCGTGGCCTACCTCAACCGGGTCGGTCTGGCGGACCGCGCGGCGTTCGACTGCCCGGTCTCGGCGCTGTACGGCCGCTGAGCCGCTACACGCAGGAGCGGACCTGGTCGGTCAGCGCGACGGCCGGCCCGAGCTGGTCGACGAACGCGGTCGACCGCTCGGCGGCCACCGCGGCAGGGATGTGCAGCTCGACGGCGGGCTCACGGCCGTAGGTGGTGAACGTCCAGCCGCCGTCGTCGTCCTCGACGACCACCCAGTCGATGCTCGGGCCGCCGGGGGTCTCCACCGTCTGGCAGTGCTCGGTGGTGGGCCCGAGCGGCTCGACGCCGCACCGCACGACGACGGGGGCCCCGGGGTCGCCCCACGCCGTCGTCGCCTGCGACGTGGTGTCGCGCTGCGGCAGCCCGTCGCCCAGCGAGTCGGGCATGGCCAGGACCACGTCGGCGCAGGCGGGCTCCGTGGCGTGCGGGGCCACCGCCACCGGCACGGTCGGCGCGCACCCGCCCAGGGTGGCGACGAGCGCCACCGGGACGAGCACGAGCAGGGGTCGGTGGATCCGGGGCACCGACTCACGGTAGCCCGTGCACCGGGCTGACCCTCTACCGTGTCCGGGTGACCGGCGACACCCCCGAACCCCGCGACGGCGAGCTCGTCGGCACCCTGTCCGAGGACGACCTGCTGGCGCGGATCTTCCCCTTGCTGCCGCTCGGCGCCGACACCCACGTGCCCCCGGGCGACGACGCCGCCGTGGTGGCCGCCCCCGACGGCCGGTTCGTCGTGACCACCGACGTGCTGGTCGAGGACCGGCACTTCCGCCGGGCCTGGTCGACGGGCGAGGACGTCGGCCGGCGCGCGGCCGTGCAGAACCTGGCCGACGTGGCGGCGATGGGCGCCCGGCCCACGAGCCTCGTGGTGGCACTGGTCGTCCCGGCGGACCTGGACGTGTCCTGGGTCGAGGGTCTTGCCCGAGGGCTCGCCGCGCAGTGCGCGCCGCTCGGCGTCGGCGTGGTCGGTGGCGACCTCTCCGGCGGCCCCCTCGTCGTCGTCTCCGTGACGGCGCACGGCGACCTGGGCGGGCGGTCACCGGTGCTGCGGTCGGGGGCGCGCGCCGGCGACGTGCTGGCCCACGCGGGGGTCGCCGGGCGCTCGGCGGCTGGGCTGGCGCTGCTGGAGCAGGCACGTGCGGAGCTGGACCCGGAGCTCGTCGCGTCCCACCTGCGTCCCGAGTCACCGCTCGCGGCCGGACCCGCGGCGGCGGACGCCGGGGCCACGGCGATGCTCGACGTCTCCGACGGGCTGCTGCGCGACGCCGGCCGCATCGCGCGGGCGAGCGGGGTGTGGATCGACCTGCGCACCGCGGCGTTCGCCGCCGACGTGGACCGGCTGCGCGACGCCGCTGCCGCCCTCGGCGCCCAACCTCAGCGCTGGGTGCTCGACGGCGGCGAGGACCACGGGCTGCTCGCGACGTTCCCCGCCGGTGCCGTGCTGCCCGAGCCGTTCCGGGAGGTGGGTCGCGTGCGGGCGCCGTCGGCGGGGGAGCGACCCGGGGTCGGCGTCGACGGCGTGCCCGCGCCCGCGCGGTCCGGGTGGGACCACTTCGGAGGCTGAACCCGTCGCGCGGCGTCAGCCGCGGCGGTACCGGACCTCGAGCAGGCTCTCGCCGCCGATCTCGTCGTACCGCTCGACCCCGTCCGCCTGGAAGCCGTGCCGGCGGTAGAAGTGGCGCGCCCGGTCGTTGTCCGCCAGCACCCACAGCGTGATCGTCGTCCTGTCGCCCACCTCAGCGATCACGGTGCGCATGAGGTCGCGAGCGACCCCGTGCCCCCAGGTGCCCGGGTCGAGGTAGATGGAGAAGATCTCGCGGTCGGTGCGCCCGGCGTCCTCGTCGCGGCTGGGGCCGACGGTGACGAAGCCGACCACGCGCTCGTCGGCGAGCGCGACCCACGTCAGGATCTCCTCGCCCGGCCCGTCCCGCAGGTACCGCGCCCACTGCGCCGTGCGCTCGGACGCGTCCAGGGACGCCAGGTAGGAGTCCGCGACGATCCCCGCGTACGCCTCCTGCCACGACCGCACGTGCACCCGGGCGATCTCCGCGGCGTCCTGCTCGGTCGCGACACGGATCGTCACCTCGTCCAGCTGCTCCACCATGCACGTCACCCTGCCACACGGATCCGAGCATGGCGAAGGCCCGCGAGGTGATCACCTCGCGGGCCTTCGCAGACGTCAGGTGGACGTCAGACGGCGCGCTGCACCTTGCCGGCCTTGAGGCACGACGTGCACACGTTGAGACGCTTCGGCGTCCCGGCCACGACGGCACGGACGCGCTGGATGTTCGGGTTCCAGCGACGCTTCGTGCGGACGTGCGAGTGCGAGATGCTGTGCCCGAAGCTCGGGCCCTTGGCGCAGACGTCGCAGTTGGCAGCCACGGTCTTCTCCTGTTGCTCTGTGCGGAACATGCCGCGTGTGCGGCGAAGTCTTGGTTCGGGACGCACGAGCGACACCGTCTCCGTACCGTTTCCGGGATGTGGATTCGGGGGCCGCGTTCGGGCACCACCTGCGCCCAGCATGGCCGGGCAACCGGTCAAGACTAGCCCATCGGGCACGTCGGCCCAAATGTGGGCGGGATGAGGCAGGGTGGTGCCGCGCGGTCCGGTGGTGCGGACGCCCGGGACGACGGAGGTGTGGTGGACCTGCTCGACGCAGCGGCCGTGCGCACCTGGGCGCGTACGGCGGCGGACGCGCTGGAGGAGGCGCGGGACCGCATCGACGCCGTCAACGTGTTCCCCGTCGCGGACTCGGACACAGGCACCAACGTGCTGCTCACGGTCCGTGGCGGCCTCGACGCGGTGGACCGGCTCGGGCAGGGCGCGGCTGTGACGGAGACGGCTCGAGCGTTCGGTCGCGGCGCCCTGCTGGCGGCCCGGGGGAACTCGGGCGTGATCGTCAGCCAGTACCTCACCGGCTTCGCCCGGGCGCTTCCTGAGCGGGCCGGTGCCGCCGAGGTCGCGCGGTGCCTGGCGTCCGCCGGGCGCGCGGCGCGTGAGGCCACGGTCGAGCCGCAGGAGGGCACGGTCCTCACGCTCGCGGACGTGGTGTCGGTCGCGGCAGGCTCCGCCGTGGACGCCGGGGCGGACCTGCCCACCATGCTCGCGGAGGCGGTCGCGGAGGCCCTGCGCGCCCTCGGCCGGATCAGCGCGGTCCACCCCGTCCTGCGCGCGGCGCGGGTGCTCGACGCGGGTGCGTGCGCGCTGATCGTGGTGCTGGACGCGCTGGCGCACGCGGCGGCGGACGACCATCCCGTCCGCGTCCCGCTCGACTGGCTGCCGAGCTCGGTCGCCCAGCACGTGTCCGCGGAGCCCTCCGGCGGGGCGTTCGAGGTGATGCTCCTGGTCAGCGACGACCGGGCCGGTGACCCGACGTCGCCGGTGGTCGACACCGGTGCGGCGCTGCGTCGGCGGCTGGGGGGCCTGGGCGACTCCGTCGCGGTGGTGGGTGGTGACGGCTGGTGGCACGTGCACGTGCACACCGACGACCCGGCGGCCGCGATCGAGTCGGCCGCGCTGGGGCGCCGCGAGCAGGTGCTGGTGCGGTTGCTCGCCGGCGCCCACGCGGGTGGGTCGGCGCAGCACGCCGAGCCGGGCGGCGACGAGCGGTGGGGCCTCGTCGTCGCGACGGCCGCACCCGCGCTGGCGGGCTGGTACGCCGCCGCCGGCGCGGTCGTCCTCGTCCGGTGCGCGGAGGCCCCGGTGACCGGGGTGCACCTCGAGCGCGCGGTCACGGACACCGGTGCGGCGCGCGTGGTGGTCGTGCCGGGCACCGGCGTCGGTGCCGGCGCGCTCCACGGGCTCGCGGTCACGGCCGAGCTGGAGGTCCTCGACGCGGCCGACGAGGGTCGCGCGGTCGTCGGCACGCTGGCGCTGGCCGGTGCCGGCCTGACCGCGTCCGGGTGCGCCGCCTCGCGCGCGGCGCTGGCGCGGCTCGACGTGCGCGAGCTGGCGACGACCACCGCGGACGCCGCGCTCGCCGCGGTCGACGCCCTGCTCGCGGTCCCGCGACCGGCGCCCGCGGAGAGCCTGACCGTGCTGCTGCGCGACGCCGCCGACGCCGGGCTCGTCGACGCCCTGACCGACCGGCTCGCCACCGGCCACCCCGCCGTCGAGGTGACGGCGGTCGGCCCGACGGGGCACGGCCCCGCGCTCGTGCTGGGTCTGGACTGAGCGTGGCGCGCACGGGGCTGACCTACGAGGACGGCGTGCACACCGAGGGGGAGCCGCTGCACCGCCGGGTGCCCGGCAAGCCTGCCGAGCAGAAGAAGTTCGCGACGCTCGGCATCGAGACCGTGGGCGACCTGCTCGCGCACTACCCCTTCCGGTATGCCGACTCGCGGGAGGTCACCGACATCGCCGGCCTCGCCGTCGGCCACAGCGTCTCCCTGGTCGCCCAGGTGCGCAGCGCCGAGCTCCGGCTGGCACAGCGGACGGGCAAGCCGCGGGTCGAGGCGAAGGTCACCGACGGCTCACGCACCCTGGACCTGGTCATCTTCATGCCGCACCGGGGGGCCGCGGACTTCCACCTGAAGCGGCTGGTACCGGGCTCGCTCGGGCTGTTCTCCGGGCAGATCAACGTGTTCAACGGCCGCCTGCAGCTGGCCAACCCCACGTACGCCATCTTCGGGCACGAGGTCGACGAGGCCGTCGCGCTCGAGGAGGCCGAGTGGCCGATCCCCATCTATCCCGCGACGGCCGGGCTGGAGTCCGACAAGATCCGCGCGGCCGTCCGCGCGCAGCTGGACCAGCTCACCGAGCGGGACGTCCCCGACCCGGTGCCGGACCCCGTGCGCGCCGAGCGCCGTCTCGCGTCGCGGTGGAGCGCCCTGCGGGGTGTGCACGTGCCGCACTCCGAGGAGGACTACCGCAAGGGTCAGGCGCGCCTGCGCTACGAGGAGGCGTTCGTGCTGCAGGCGGAGCTGGCGCGTCGCCGCGCCCGCGCGCAGCGCGAGAGGTCCACGTCCCGGCCGCCCCGTGCGGGCGGGCTGCTCGAGGCGTTCGACGCCCGCCTGCCGTTCGTCCTCACCGAGGGCCAGGTGGCGGCGGGCGAGCAGATCGCCGCCGACCTGACGCGCGGGCACCCGATGCAACGGCTGCTCCAGGGGGAGGTGGGCTCCGGCAAGACCGTGGTCGCGCTGCGCGCCATGCTCCAGGTGGTCGACGCGGGCGGGCAGGCGGCCCTGCTCGCGCCGACGTCGGTGCTCGCGGCGCAGCACGTGCGGACGCTGCGGGCGCTGCTGGGCGACCTGGCGGAGGGCGGCCTGCTCGGGGGTTCCGAGATCGGCACCCGGGTCGCGCTCCTGACCGGCGCGCAGACCGCGGCGGAGCGCCGGGGCAACCTGCTCGAGGCGGCCAGCGGGCAGGCGGGGATCGTCGTCGGCACCCACGCGCTGCTGTCCGACCCCGTGCAGTTCGCGGACCTGGGGCTGGTGGTCATCGACGAGCAGCACAAGTTCGGGGTCGAGCAGCGCGGGCGGCTCCAGGCGAAGGCCGCCAACGCGCCGCACCTGCTGGTCACCACCGCGACGCCCATCCCGCGCACGGTCGCGATGACGGTGTTCGGCGAGCTGGAGATCTCCGAGCTGCGGCACGTACCGGCGGGTCGAAGCGGCATCACCACGCACGTGGTTCCTGCGGACAACCGGGCGTGGATGGACCGGACCTGGAGCCGTGTGCGTGAGGAGGTCGAGCGGGGCGGCCGGGCGTTCGTCGTGTGCGCCCGCATCGACGAGGACCCCACGGACAGCGTGCGCGACGACGACGGTGCCGACCTCCTGCCCGACGAGCCCGCCACCGTCCGCGAGGCCACGGCCGCGGCGCAGCGCCCGCCGCGCCGGCCGCTGCGCGCGGTGCTCGAGGTGGCCGAGACGCTGCGCGCGGACCCCCGGCTCGGCGGTGCCGCGGTGGGGGTGCTGCACGGCCGCATGACCGCCGAGGAGAAGGACCGCGCGATCGCCGACTTCGCGTCGGGCCGCACCCCGGTGCTGGTGTCGACGACGGTGATCGAGGTCGGCGTCGACGTGCCGGCCGCCACCGCGATGGTGATCCTCGACGCCCAGGTGTTCGGTCTCTCGCAGCTGCACCAGCTCCGCGGACGCGTGGGGCGGGGCAGCGCGCCGGGGCTGTGCCTGCTGGTCGCCGACGCGCCGGAGGGCTCGGTGGCCGCGCAGCGGCTCGGTGCGCTCGCAGCCACGACGGACGGGTTCGAGCTGGCCCGGGTGGACCTCGAGCTGCGCCGCGAGGGGGACGTCCTGGGATCCGCCCAGTCCGGCCGGCGCGGCACGCTGCGGTTCCTGCGGATCGTGAGCGACGGCGCCGTCATCGACCGGGCACGCGAGGACGCGTACGCGGTGGTCCAGGCCGACCCCGAGCTGACCGCGTGGCCGGCCCTGCGCGCCGCGATCGACCTGCAGCTCGCGGACGGGCGTGAGGAGTTCCTGGGCCAGAGCTGAACCGGTCCGAGCCACCCAGGTGCCGCCGATACGCTGACGGACGTGTCGAAGCCCGTCATCCGCGCCCAGGACCTGCTCGTCGGCTACGGCGGGGCGCCCGTGTGCGCACCCGTGACGTTCACCCTGGCGCCGGGGCGGGTGGTCGCGCTGGTCGGCGCCAACGGCTCCGGCAAGTCGACGGTGCTGCGCGCGGTCATCGGCCTGCTCGAGCCGTCGGGCGGCACGCTCCAGGTGTTCGGCGGTCCCGTGGACGAGCGGGACGTCGCGTTCCGCACCAAGGTCGCCAGCGTGCTCGACGACGACGCGTACTTCCCGGCGCTGACCGTCTCGGAGCACCTGTACCTGACCGCGCGCGGTCACGGGGTGCACGGCGCCCAGGAGGTCGTCGCCGAGCTGCTCGCGGAGTTCGGGCTCGCCGACCACGCGCGCTCGCTGCCCGTCGCCCTGTCCTCGGGCCAGCGCCGTCGCCTGCTGCTCGCGGCCGGGTTCGTGCGGCCGCGCTCGCTGCTGGTGCTGGACGAACCCGAGCAGCGCCTGGACCGCGCGATGCGCGACCGGCTCGCGGCCCGGATCGTGGCGGAGAAGCAGGCCGGAGGGTCGGTGCTGCTGGCCACGCACGACCCGGACCTGCTGCGGGCCGTCGCCGACCGGGCCGTCCACGTGGCCGACGACGTCACCCGCGTGCTGCCGGCCCCGCAGGCGGCCGACCTGATCGCGCGGGAGAACCCGTGACCGGTCGCGTGGACGCCGTCGACGAGCACGACGAGCACGACGAGCCGGCCGTCCAGCCGTTCGAGCTGGGCGAGGTGCCCTCGGCCAAGAGCATCCGTCGCTTCACCGCGCAGGCGGCGAACGCGCGCGGCGGGGCGAGCATCGGCTCGCTGCTGGGCGGCGTCTACTACGCGGGCATCAGCATCGCGATCAGCATCGGCATCGCCCTCGGTGCCGCGCAGGCCATGCGCGCCGCCCTGCCGCCCGCCCCGGAGGTCGAGGCGCCGCTCTCGCTGAGCCTGGCGACGCTGGTGGTCGTCATCCTCGTCGCGCTCGCGGGCGTGCTGCTGTCGCTGGCGGGTCGGCTCGGACCCGTGGGGGCCGGGGGAGCGGAGGCGGCCTGGTGGCTCGGCCTGCCGGTCGACCGACGCGGGTTGCTGCGTCCGGCGGCCCGCCGGCTGCCGCTGCTCGCGGGGCTCGTGGCGGCCGTCGTCGTCGCGCTCCTGGACGCGGGCCTGCTGGCCGACCCCGGCATGCGCGTCGTGCGCGTCGCGGCGACGGCGGCCCTGGTGGCCGCGGGCATCGTGCTGCTCGCCGCGGTGGGGCAGTCCGCGAGCGTGTCCCGTCGCTCGATCGCGCTGGTCGGTGACGTGCTGCTGTTCCTCGCCCCGGTCGCCGCGGTCGTCCTGGCCGGTATCGGCTGGTCGGTCGACGAGGTGCCGAGCGCGCCGTGGTGGTTCGTCGCCGCCCTGGTGCCCGTCATCGCGCTCCTGGCCGTGCTCGTGGACCGGCGCCTCGGCCGCATGCCGGCGCGGAACCTGCGCGAGAGCGGCTCGGTGGCCTCGCAGGCCGTCGGCGCCGTGGTCTCCATGGACTCGCGCGAGCTCGGCCGAGCCCTGACGGACGGTGCAGCCGCCCCGGTCCGGCGCTGGACCTCGCCGCTGCTCACGGCCCGCGGACCGGTCTCGGCGCTGATCACGGCGGACGTCGTGGTGCTGCGACGGTCGGCCCGGCACGTGGTGCAGCTGGGCGTCGCGGCGCTCGTGCCCGTCCTGGTCAGCACGGTGCCGCAGCTCGCCAGCCCGTTCGGCGTGCTCCTGGGCCTGCTGGTTGCCGGGTACGTGGCCATGAGCGCCACGGGGGAGGGCGCCCGCCGCGCGGAGATGGCCCCGATCCTGGACCGGCTGCTGCCCATCGAGGCCAAGACGGTCCGCCGGCTGCGCATGGTCGTGCCGGCCGGGGCGATGGCGCTGTGGTCGGTCGTCGCGTTCGCCGCCGTGGGGCGCTGGGCCTCGGACGTGCCCGCCTGGATCGCGCTCGGCCTGGTGTCGACCCCCGTGTGGGCCGCCGCGGCGGTCCGTGCGTCCTACCGGCCGGCCCCCGACTGGGGCGGTGCGCTCGTCTCGACGCCCATGGGTGCCCTGCCCACGGGCGTCGCGACCGTCCTGGCGCGCGGCCCGGACCTCGTGGTCCTGTGCCTGCTGCCGGTGTGGATCGCGGTGCTGCTGCGCACCGTCAACCCGCTCCTGCTCTACATCCAGGTCGCGCTGTCGTTGATCGCCGTCGCCATCGCCTCGTCGATCCGGACCGGGTCCCTCATGGAGCGGATGATGGAGGCGCAGGACCAGAGCGCGGCCGGGACGCGTCGGTGACCCGGGTCGTCGCCGGGTCCGTGGGCGGCCGCACGCTCGTGGTGCCGCGCGCCGGCACCCGGCCGACGAGCGAGCGGGTGCGCGAGGCGCTGTTCTCGCGCCTGGAGCACCTGGACGTCGTCGACGACGCGCGCGTGCTCGACCTGTACGCCGGGTCGGGTGCGCTGGGCATCGAGGCCGCGAGCCGCGGGGCGGCGCACGTCACCCTCGTGGACACCGCTCGGGACGCCGCCGAGGTGTGCCGCCGGAACGTGGCGACCCTCGGGCTGGGCGAGCGCGTGCAGGTGGTGGTCGACCGGGCGGAACGGTTCGCCCAGCGGGCTGCGACGGCGCCGTGGGACCTGGTGCTCCTCGACCCGCCGTACGACCTGTCGCAGGAGGACCTCGCGGCCGTGCTGAGCGGTCTCGGCACCGCGCTGTCCGAGCACGCGGTCGTGGTGGTGGAGCGCTCGTCGCGGACCGCCGAGCCGACCTGGCCGGCCGGGCTCGAGCGGTTCGACCGTCGCGCCTACGGGGAGACGGTCATGTGGTTCGCCGAGCCGGCGGGGTCGTCCTGAGCGCAGCCGCGCGTCCCCGGCTGGCCCGTCCACGGCGCTGGCCTACCCTGACGGGGTGAGCATCGCCGTCTGCCCCGGGTCGTTCGACCCGCTGACCCTCGGGCACGTGGACGTCGTCCGCCGCGCACGCTCGATGTTCGACCAGGTCGTCGTCGGCGTCGCCCGCAACTCCGCCAAGGCCTCCCTGCTGCCGGTCGACCAGCGCGTCGCGCTCGCGCGCACGGCGCTCGCGGACCTGGACGGAGTGCGGGTCGAGCCCGTGGACGGGCTGCTCGCGGACTTCGTGCGGACCGTCGGGGCCGCGGCCGTGGTCAAGGGGCTGCGCGGCGGCGCGGACTTCGACGCCGAGCTGCCGATGGCGCTGATGAACCGGCACCTGTCGGGGGTCGAGACGGTGTTCGTCGTCGGCGACCAGGCCCTGGCGCACATCGCGTCGTCGCTGGTCAAGGACGTGGCGCGGTACGGGGGCCCGATCGACGACCTGGTGCCGCCGGGCGTGGCGGACGCGGTGCGGGCAGCACTTCGAGGAGGGGACGCACGATGACCGACGAGGACCCGACGACCCGGCCGGAAGGCCTGACGGGCGTGCTGGACGCGATCGCGACGGCGGTGGAGACCGCGCGGGCGATGCCGATGTCGTCCTCGGTGCTGGTGAACCGGGCCGAGCTGCTCGACCTGGTGGACCAGGCGCGGGACGTGCTGCCCAGCCAGCTGTCGCGTGCGGACGAGGTGCTGGCGGACGCCGACGCCGCCCGGGGCCTCGCGCAGGCGGACGCCGACGCGCTGCTGGCGCAGGCGCGCGCGCAGGCGGCTGCGCTGGTGGACCAGGAGGCCGTGGTGGTCGCCGCACGCGAGCACGCGGCCCAGCTGGTGGCCGAGGCGCAGGAGACCGCCGAGCGGCTGCGGCGCGAGGCCGACGACTACTGCGACCGCCGGCTGGCGGACTTCGAGATCGACCTGGGCAAGGTGCTGAGCCAGGTGCAGGCCGGTCGGGCCAAGCTCGCCGGCCGGCTCGGCGCTCCCGAGCAGTGAGACCTGCGCCACCGTCGGAGGATTTGGGACCCTCCTGACCTGTGCCGTAGTGTTGTCCGTTGGTTCTGCCGCTCATGGCGGGACCGAGATCAACGAGGGGACTTCTGGCCGTGTCGCGCCCTGTTCGCCTCGATCCCCGTTCGCCGCTCGTGCTCGATACCCACGAGCTCGGCCGACGTCCGGGATCGACGAGGACCGTGCAGCGCACCGTGGCCGCCCCTGAGGATCTCGGTACCGACGTGATCGGCATCCCCACCGGGACCGACGTCGAGCTGGATCTGCGGCTCGAGGCGGTCATGGAGGGGGTCCTGGTCACCGGATCCGTCCGTGGTCGGGCGATCGGGGAGTGCGTGCGCTGCCTGGGTGAGGTCGTCGAGAACGTCGACGTCCCGCTCACGGAGCTCTACGTCTACCCCGAGCGCGCGGCCGTCGCGGTGGAGGACGGCGACGAGGAAGAAGACGTGCGTGAGCTCGGGGACGACGACCTGGTCGACCTCGAACCTGCGCTGCGGGACACGGTCGTGCCGGCTCTGCCGTTCCAGCCGCTGTGCCGACCCGACTGCCCTGGTCTGTGCTCCGAGTGTGGCGCGCGGCTGGCGGACGACCCTGACCACTCGCATGAGACGCTTGACCCCCGCTGGTCCGCCCTGGGCGGCCTGCTGGGATCGAACGACGAGACGAAAGAGAGCTAGCCGTGGCTGTTCCGAAGCGCAAGATGTCGCGCAGCAACACCCGTGCGCGTCGGTCGCAGTGGAAGACCACTGCCACGACGCTCCACACCTGCCCGCAGTGCAAGGCGAACAAGATGCCGCACACCGCGTGCCCGTCCTGCGGTACCTACAAGGACCGCTCGTACGCCGAGGCCGTGCGTACCGAGTTCGAGGCTCGCTGAGCCAGCTCGTCCGCCGTTGAGCATTCGATGACCGGAGGACCGGCGTGAGTGCCGCGGCAGAGCTCCTGCACGAGAAGCTCGGGGTCCGTCTGGACCCCGAGCTTCTCGTGCTCGCCCTGACGCACCGCTCGTTCGCGCACGAGGCGGGGGGCATCCCCACCAACGAGCGGCTCGAGTTCCTCGGCGACGCGGTGCTCGGGCTGGTGGTGACGGAGAACCTGTACCGCGCACACCCCGACCAGCCGGAGGGCGCGCTCGCGAAGATGCGGGCCGCCACGGTGTCGCAGCGCGCGCTGGCCCTGGTGGCGCGGGACCTGGACCTGGGCAGCTACGTGCTGCTGGGCAAGGGCGAGCTCGCCACCGGCGGCCAGGACAAGGACTCGATCCTGTCCGACACGCTCGAGGCGGTGTTCGGGGCCGTGTACCTGAGCCACGGCGTGGAGACGGCGCGCGCGCTGATCGAGCGCCTGGTCGGGCCGTCGCTCGAGGCCGCCGCCGGCCTGGGCGCCGGGCTCGACTGGAAGACCTCGCTGCAGGAGCTGTCGGCGTCCCTCGGGCTCGGCGCCCCGAGCTACGAGGTGACCGGCGAGGGGCCGGACCACTCGCGCACCTTCACGGCGCACGCCATCGTCGCGGGGGAGCCCCGCGGTGTCGGCGTCGGCCCCGCGAAGAAGCTCGCCGAGCAGGACGCCGCCGCGGACGCGTACCGCGTGCTCGCCGCACAGCAGCACGCGTCCTGACGTGCCCGAGCTGCCCGAGGTCGAGACCGTCCGGGACGGGCTCGCGCGGCACGTCCTGGGCCGCACGGTGACCGCGGTCGAGGTGCGGCGCGACTACAGCGTCCGACGCCACGACGCCGGTCCCCTGGACTTCGCCGGTCGGCTGCAGGGCCGCCGCCTCGACGCGGCCGTCCGGCGCGGCAAGTTCCTGTGGCTGCTGCTGGACCGCGACGACGACGCGCTCATGGCCCACCTGGGCATGAGCGGGCAGCTGCTGGTGCGCCCGTCCGGGCAGTCCCGCCCCGAGCACCCCCACCTGCGCGTGCGGCTCGAGCTGGACGACGGCGCGGCGCTGGACTTCGTGGACCAGCGCACGTTCGGCCACCTGAGCGTCCCGGACCTGGTGCCGACGACGGACGGGGGCCCCGGCGGGCTCGGCTCGCCGCTGCCGGTGCTCCCTGAGCCGGTCGCCCACATCGCTCGCGACCTGCTCGACCCGGCGCTCGACCGCGCCGCCCTGGTGGCCGCCGTGCGCCGCCGCCGGACGGGGCTCAAGCGCGCGCTGCTGGACCAGACGGTGGTCTCGGGTGTGGGGAACATCTACGCCGACGAGGGCCTGTGGCGCGCGCAGCTGCACTACGCGCGGCCCACCGAGACGCTGCGGCGCGCCGAGGTGGAGCGTGCGCTGGACGGTGCCCACGACGTCATGACCGAGGCGCTCGCGCAGGGCGGGACCAGCTTCGACGCGCTGTACGTGAACGTCAACGGCGCCTCCGGGTACTTCGACCGCTCGCTCGCCGTGTACGGGCAGGAGGGGCGACCGTGCCCTCGCTGCGGCACGCCGGTGCGCCGCGACGAGTTCATGAACCGCTCGTCGTACAGCTGCCCGCGCTGCCAGCCGCGACCGCGCCGGGGACGTTTCTAGCGCTCGGGGCGCGCCACGACGTTGCGCAGCTCTGTCCCGGCAAGGAACGCCGTGAGGTTCGCGGTCACCAGCTCGCCGGCACCCTGGGGGCGGCCGCCCGCGGCGTGCGGGCTGACGAGCACCTTCGGGTGGTCCCACAGCGGGGAGCCGGCGGGCAGCGGTTCGGTCTCGAACACGTCGAGGGCCGCGCCGCCGAGCCGGCCGGCCTGCAGCGCGTCGAGCAGCGCCGACTCGTCGAGGGTGGCGCCGCGGCCGACGTTGACCACCCAGGCGTGCGCAGGCAGCAGGTCGAGGACGGCCGCGTCGACGGCGTGCCGCGTCTGCTCGGTGGCGGGCAGGAGCGAGATCAGCACGTCGGTGCGCGGGAGTCGGTCGGGCAGCTCGAACGTGGACACGACGGGGAACCCGTGCCGGTCGCCGGCGCTGGTCGCCACGCCGGTGACGTCGGCGCCGAGCGCGGCGAGCAGGGGCGCCAGCCGGGACGCGATCGACCCGAAGCCCCAGATCAGCACGCGCGCGCCGTCCAGCGTCCGGAACGCGGGCCCCTCCCGGTCGTCCTGCATCCCACCGAGCTCGGCGGCCCACCGGTGCTCGGCCTGCGCCCGCACGAGCTCCGGGACGCGCCGGGCGGCCGCCAGCAGGAGGGCGAGCGTGTGCTCCGCGACCGGGCCGTCGTGCAGGCCGCGACCGGACGTGATCACGACGTCGTCGGCGAACCCGGCGGCCAGTGCGGCGTCGGGCCCGGCCGCGAGCGCCTGCACCCAGCGCAGGCGGCTCAGGCGCCGGGCGGCGTCGGCCATCTGCTCCGGGCTGTTCCCCCAGAGCACCAGAGCCTCCGCGTCGAGGGCGTCCTGCGGCAGCGGGCGGTCGACGTCGTAGCGCACGACGCGCACGTCCGCCGGAACAGTGGGCTCGTCGGTCAGCGTGGTCGGCAGCAACAAGGTGGTCACGCTCGTTACGATGCCACCGTGCCTCCCACCAGCGCCTCCGCAGGACCCATCACCGTGATGATCGTCGACGACCACGAGGTGGTCCGCCGGGGGATCGCGGAGGTGGTCGACCGCGCGGAGGGCATGTCGGTCGTGGCGGAGGCCGGGTCGGTGGCCGACGGCGTGCGACGCGCGACGCTGGTGCGTCCGCAGGTGCTCCTGGTGGACCTGCAGCTGCCCGACGGCACGGGCATCGAGCTCATGGGTGCGGTCCGCCAGCAGCTGCCCGACGCCCGCGCGATCGTGCTGACCTCGTTCGACGACGACGACGCGCTGGCGGCCGCCCTGGACGCCGGCGCGGCCGCCTACCTGCTGAAGTCCGTGCGTGGCGCGGAGATCACGGACGTCATCCGCGCGGTCGCGGCCGGCCGCGTGCTCCTCGACGAGCGCACGGTCACGCGCCGCAAGGCCGGCCACGACGACCCCACGGAGAGCCTCACGCCCAGCGAGCTGCGCGTGATCGAGCTCATCGGCGAGGGGTTGTCCAACCGGGAGATCGCCGAGCGGCTGGGCGTGGTCGAGAAGACCGTGAAGAACCACATCACGTCCCTGCTGGCCAAGATGGGTCTGCAGCGCCGGACGCAGGTGGCGGCGTGGGTGGCCTCGCGCAAGCACGCCGGCTGGCGCGCCGAGCCCGGCCACTGAGCCCACCGGGCACGAGCGCGCCGGGCCCGGCGTCAGCCGAGCGGGGCCTGCCAGGTCAGCAGCGTGCCGCGGCCGTCGGGGGGCGTCCCGAGGCTGAACGTGCCGCGGTGCTGCCGGGCGCGAGAGGCGAGGTTCGCGGTGCCGGAGCTGCGCTCGCGGCGGGTCGGTAGACCGCCCCCGTCGTCCTGCACCTCGACCAGCACGTCCCCGCGCGAGCCGGTCCCGCGCACGGACACCCGGACGGTGACCGACGAGGCGCGCGCGTGCCGAGCGGCGTTGGCGAGCCCCTCGCGGACGACGGCCACGACGTCGGACGTCAGTGCCGGACCCACGCGCAGGTCCAGCTGGTCCTCCTCGGTGCCGCCCTCGACGAGCCCGACGCCGTCGAGGGTGACGATGAAGGACGGCGCGAAGCCCAGCCCCGTGCGTGCCAGCGAAGCCTCCCGGCGCAGCCGCTCCACCAGGCCGGAGGCGGCGTCGGGGTCGTGCAGCTCCCGCACGATCTGCCGGATCTGCTGCACCGAGGCATCCACGTTGTCCAGGGCCTGGTCGATGATGCCGGCCAGCTCGCTCGGGTCCACCCCGCGCACCGTCCGCCGGCGGACGGTCTCCAGCTGCATCCCGGTGGCGAACAGCTGCTGGATGGCCAGGTCGTGCAGGTCGCGCGCGATGCGTTCACGCTCCTCCAGCAGCGACTCCAGGTCCTGGGCGTGGCGGGCTCCGGCCAGCACGTACGCCAGGGCGGCCTGGGCCGCGAACGACTCGGCCGTGGCCAGGTCGCTGGGCTCGAACGGCGTGGCACCGATCTTGCGCAGCAGGATGAGCACGCCCATGTCCCGCCCGGCGGACTGCAGGGGGGCGTAGAGAGCCGGGCCGAACGCGCGCATGACGGGCACCGCGACGGTCCGGGCACCCGACAGCGACGGCGTGAGCAGCCCACGTCCCTCGGACATGACGGTCCAGGCGCGTCCGCCGTGGGGCATCCGCACGCCGAGGATCCGCTCGCTCTCGTGGCCCACGGCGAGCTCGATGAGCAGCTCGCCGCCGACACCGGGCAGGGCCAGGGCGGCGGTGTCGGCCCCGGCGACCTCGAGGGCCGTGGAGGCGATGTGCTCGAGCGCCTCCTCCTCGTCGATGCCCTCGAGGAGCATGGTCGTGATCGCCTGACCGGCTCGCAGCCAGTGCTCGCGCCGCTCGGCCTCGGCGTACAGCTGGGCGTTGGCCACCGCCACGCCGGCGGCGGCCGCGAGCGCCACGACCACGTCCTCGTCGGCCTGCGTGAAGCCGCCGTCCTTCTCCGACAGGTACAGCTGGCCGAACACGCGGGCGCCCACGCGCACGGACGCGCCGAGGAAGGAGCCCATGGGCGGGTGCTCGCGCGGGAAGCCGCGGAACGCGGGGTGCTCGCGCAGGTCGTCGAGACGCAGGACGCCGACCTCCGGGATCTGGCCGAGCACTCCCTGGGCGTGCGGTGCGGTGCGCAGGGCACCCGCGACGGCGGTGGGCACGCCCGTGAACACGAACGTCGTGGACCTGCGCTGTGCGTCGAGCACGTTGAGCGCCCCGTAGCGCGCGCCCGTCAGCTCGGCGCTGACCTGCACGAACCGCTCGAGCACCGTGGCGAGCTCGAGCTCGCTGGCCACGGACAGGATCGCGCCGAGCAGGTCGGTCAGCGCGTCGCCGGTCAGCGGCAGGGTCGCGTCGGGCACCTCGGTGAGCCGACCGGTCGCCCGCTCATCGCGCACGCTGCGCCCCCGTCCGCTCCGCGGCGCCCTCGCGCGCCAGCGCCTCACGGTAGCCGGGCACCGAGGCGACGAGCCCCGCGTGCGTGCCCCGCGCTCGCACCCGCCCGCCCTCGAGCCACAGGACCTCGTCGGCCGCGGCCAGGGGCGCCAGGCGGTGGGTCACGACGACCACCCCGCGCGGGTCGCCCAGCAGGTCGGTGACCAGCGCGTCCGCGCGCTGCGGGTCGAGGTGCTCCGCGGGCTCGTCGACCAGCAGCAGGTGGGCGGGGGACAGCAGCGCGCGCGCGACGAGCAGGCGCCGACGCTCCCCGCCGGAGACCGTGCGCGCGTCGGGGCCCAGCAGCGTGTCGAGCCCGTCGGGCAGCCCGGCGAGCCAGTCGTCGAGCCCCACCCGCGTGAGCACGGCGACCGCCTGCGCCGGGGTGACGTCGCCGCGGGCCACCCGCAGGTTCTCCAGCACGGTGGTGCCGAACACGTGGGCGTCCTCGGTGCCCACCGTGACCGCCCCGACGAGCGGTCTGCCGGTCGAGCGTGGCCACGTCGTGCCCGCCGAGGGTGAGCGTGCCGCCGCGCGCCGGCAGCAGACCGGCGAGGGTCAGCAGCGTCGTCGTCTTGCCCGTCCCGGAGGGCCCGACGATCGCGACGGACCGCCCCGGCCGGAGCTCGAGGTCGAGTCCGTCGACCACCGCGGGCGCGCCGGGCCACCCGGCCGCGACGCCGGTGGCGACCAGCGGGGGACCGGCCGGGACGTGGTCCGTCCCCGCCGGGTCCGCGGGCGCGTCGAGCAGCTCCAGGACCCGGGCCGCGGCCGCGCGCGAGCGCTGCACCTGGATCGCCGCGGCGGGCAGCAGCGCGGTCGCCTCGAACGCGGCGAGCGGGGTGAGCACGACGACGGCGAGCTCGACGGGCGTCAGCAGGCCCGAGCCGACCGCCGGGACACCGGTCACCAGGGCGGCGAGCACCGCCAGCCCGACGGCGACCTGCCCGAGGCCGGCCGCCAGTGCCGCGGGACCGGCCCCCGCGTCGGTGGCGGCGGCGAGCCGGTGGTCCGCATCGCGCAGGGCGGCGAGCTCGGTGGCCGTGCGGCCCGCGACCAGCAGCGGGCCGGCATCGTCGAGCAGGGCCAGCGCGGTCGCGGTCATGTCGGCGCGGCTCTGCACGGCGCGGACCTCGGTGGCGCGCGCCGCGCGGGCGGCCAGCGCCGGGGCGCCCACCCCGGCGAGCAGGAGGCACGCGGCCAGGGCGAGCCCCGCGGGCGCCCAGAACGCGCACATCGCGACGACGGTCCCGACGCCGAGGGCCGCGGCCACGCCCGCGGGCAGCAGGCCCCGCACCACGACGTCACCGACCGTGTCCACGTCGGCGCCCACCCGCGCGAGCAGGTCGCCCCGGCGCAGCTGCAGCAGCGTCTCCGGCCGGGCGGCCGCCAGGCGCTCGTAGAGGGTGGTCCGCAGGCGCGTCATCCCGCGCAGCGCCACGTCGTGCGAGACCAGCCGCTCCAGGTAGCGCAGGACGCCGCGGCCGATGCCGAACGTCCGCACCGCGACCGTCGCCACGGACAGCTGCAGGACCGGCGGCATCTGGGAGGCCCGCGCGATCAGCCACGCGGACACCGCGGCCAGCGCGACCCCGCACCCCAGCGCGAGCGTGCCCAGCAGCAGCGCCAGTGCCAGTCGCCGCGGGTCGATGTCCAGGAGGCGGACCGCCCTGCGCAGCGTGCCCGTCTGCGGCCGGGTCATGCGGGCACCGGCGCCGCGGACCGGACGCGCACCACGTCGTCGGCGGCCGCGACGAGCGAGGGCCGGTGGGCGACCAGGAGGACGGTCCGGCCCGCCGCCCGCAGCTCGTGGACCGTGTCCAGCACCACCTGCTCGCCCGCCGCGTCCAGGTGCGCGGTCGGCTCGTCGAGAACCACCAGAGGGGTGCGCACCACGAGCGCGCGGGTCAGCGCGACCCGCTGACGCTGGCCCAGGCTCAGTCCCTCGCCGCCGCGACCCAGCGTGGTCGACCACCCGCCGGGGAGCGTGCGCAGGACGGCGTCCAGCCCCGTGCGGGCCGCCGCCTCCTGCCGCGTCCGCTCGTCGCCGCCGACCAGCTCCGCGATCGTGCCGGGCTCCAGGACGGGGCGTTGCGGCAGCCACGACACCTGGCTCCACAGCGACGCGGTGTCGATCTCGGCCAGGTCGACGCCGTCGATCGTCGCGCGGCCCTCGTCGGGGCGCAGCAGCCCGAGGACGATCTCGAGCGCGGTCGTCTTCCCGGCGCCGCTGGGCCCGGTCAGCGCGACGACGGTGCCCGGGCGCACGACCAGGTCGAGGTCGGCCGGTGTGCTCCCGCTCGCGGTCCGTACCCCCACACCGCTGAGGCGCAGGGTCGCGCGACGCAGGTCGGGCGCGGGGGTCGTGCCGGGGGCGGGCGCCGGGGTCTCCAGCACCGCGAAGGCCTGGCCCGCGGCGGCCACCCCGTCCGCGGCAGCGTGGAACTGCACGCCGACCTGCCGCAGGGGCAGGAACACCTCCGGGGCGAGGACGAGCACCGCGATGCCGGTCACCAGGTCCAGGTCGCCCTCGACCAGGCGCAGCCCGATCCCCACGGCCACGAGCGCCACGGACAGGGTGGTGAGCAGCTCGAGCACCATCCCGGACAGGAACGCGATGCGCAGGGTTCCCATGGTCGCGCGCCGGTGCGCGTCGCCGAGGGCCTGCACCCGGGCGCCGGGGCCCCGCTCGCGGCCGTGCGCGCGCAGGGTCGGCAGGCCGGCGAGCAGGTCCAGCACCTGGCTGCCCAGCCTCTGCATGCTGGCGAGGCCCTGCTCGGACCGTCCTTGCGTCAGCCGACCGACGAGCACCATGAAGATCGGGACCAGCGGCAGCACCACGACGAGGATCGCCGCCGACACCCAGTCCAGGCCCAGCACGACCAGCAGGACCCCCGGCGTGACCGTCGCCGCCAGGACCAGCTGCGGCAGGTACCGCACGAAGTACGGCTCCAGGGCGTCGAGCCCGCGCGTGGCCAGCGTGACCACGGACGGACCCTCACCGGAGGCCAGCCAGCGCGGGCCGAGCGCGACCGCGTGCGTCACCACCTGCTCGCGCAGCTCGCCGACGGCGCGGGTGGCGGCCCGGTGGGCGAACCGCTCCTGCACCGCGGTGACCATGGCCCGGACCGCGACCACCGCGGCGAGCCACGCGACGGTCGGACCCAGGACGTCCAGCGTCGCGCCGTCGCTGACCGCACCGCCCAGGGCGTGCGCGAGCAGCAGCGCCTGCGCGACCACCAGTGCCGCGGTGAGCACGCCGAGGGCGGCCGTGAGCGCGACGTACCCGCGTGCGGCGCGAGCGTGCCGCAGCAGCCGCGGGTCCAGCGGTCTCACTGGTCGACGGGCGACGGCTTGTTCAGGGCGGGCACCTTGTCGAACGTGAGCCCGACGGACGCGGGGATGTGGTCGCCCGAGATCCGCTTGCGGAACACCCAGTACGTCCACCCCTGGTAGAGCAGGACGAGTGGCGTCAGGAAGGCGGCCACCCACGTCATGACCGTGAGCGTGTAGCTGGTCGAGGACGCGTTGGTGACGGTCAGCGAGTTCGCCGGGTTCAGCGCAGGCATCACGTCGGGGTACATCGAGCCGAAGATGAGCACGACCGCGGCCACGATCGCCACCGCCGACGCCAGGAACGCCCGGCCCTCCTGCCGCCGCTGGGTGGCCACCGCCAGGACCACGAGCGCGCCGGCCGCGACCGCGACCGCCGCCCACGTCCACAGCACCGAGTACGCCAGCTGCGCCCACAGGGCCCACAGCCCGGCGACCACGAGCGTGACCACCGAGGACCGCGCCGCGAACGCCCCGGCCCGAGCCCGGACGTCACCGTCGGACTTCAGCGCCAGGAACACGGCGCCGTGCGTGAGGAACAGCAGCGCGGTGGTCGCGCCGCCCAGCAGCGCGAACGGGTTGAGCAGCGCCCAGAAGCCGCCGACGTACTGGTGGTCGGCGTCCAGCTGGACACCGCGTACCAGGTTGGCGAACGCCACGCCCCAGAGCACCGCGGGCACCCACG
The DNA here is from genome assembly GCA_963837795.1 of uncultured Actinomycetota bacterium. GTDB lineage: Bacteria > Actinomycetota > Actinomycetes > Actinomycetales > Cellulomonadaceae > Cellulomonas. The sequence continues at coordinate 458,504 of CAWIOT010000003.1, read as the reverse complement.
ACCCGACGATGAGCGAGCGGTCGGCCAGCGCACGCCAGCGGGGGTCGTCGATCTTGCCGCGCCACTCGAACGACACGACCCGGACGATCAGCGCGAGCAGGATGAGCAGCAGCGGCAGGTAGAAGCCGGAGAACATGGTGGCGTACCACTCGGGGAACGCGGCGAACGTGGCGCCGCCCGCGGTGAGCAGCCACACCTCGTTGCCGTCCCACACGGGACCGATGGTGTTGATCATCACCCGGCGGTCACGGTCCTTGGCGGCCTGGTCGCCGCGGGAGAGCAGCCCGAGCAGCATGCCGACGCCGAAGTCGAACCCCTCGAGCACCAGGTAGCCGGTCCACAGGACCGCGATGAGCACGAACCAGACGGTCGTGAGCTCCATGGTCGTCAGCCCCTTCCTCAGTACGCGAACGACAGCGGGCGGTCGAGCGTGCCGTCCGGGTCGTTGTCGGGGTTGTCGGGGCTGTGGTCGTGCTCGGCGTCGGCGACGCCCTCGATGGCGTAGCGGTGCATGAGGCGGAACCAGAACACCGCCAGCACGCCGTAGAGCAGGGTGAACGCGATGAGGCTGGTCCAGATGGTGCCGGTGCTGGTCACGGTGGACACGCCGCGGGCGGTGAGCAGCCAGACGCCGTCCACGCCGCTCGGGTTGGGGTTGGGTGCGACGACCCACGGCTGGCGGCCCATCTCGGTGAAGACCCAGCCGAAGGACGACGCCAGGAACGGTGTCGCGATGACCGCGATGCCGAGCCGGCCGACCCAGACGTTGTCACTGACCCGGCCCCTGCGCGTGACCCAGAGCGCCACGAGCGCCAGCGCGGCGGACCCCAGCGCGAACCCGATCATCAGGCGGAACGACCAGTAGGTGACGGCCAGGTTGGGGATGTAGCTGATCGGCTCACCGTTGGCGTCGGTGTACCCGTACCGCTCGTCGTACTGCTGCTGCAGCTGGTCCGTGCCCTGCAGCGTCGCGGAGAAGTCGCCCGTGGCCAGGAACGACAGCGCGCCGGGGATCTCGATGAGGTGCGTGACCTTGTCGCAGTCGTCGCCGGTCCCCAGCGGTCCGACCGCGAGGATCGAGAACGGCACGCCGGACGTGGTCTGGCACAGCGCCTCGGCGGCGGCCATCTTGGTCGGCTGCTGCGCGAACATGAGCTTGGCCTGCTGGTCGCCCGTCAGCGCCACCCCGACACCCGAGACCAGCATGACGATGACGCCGAGGGTCACGGCGGGCCGGTAGACGTCGCGCGCCTTGTCCACCTGCCCGGCGCGGGCCAGCCGCACCATCCACCACGCCGCGATGCCGGCGACGAACGTCCCCGCCGTGAGGAACGCCGCGGAGATGGTGTGCGGGAACGCCGCGAGGAGCGTGTTGTTGGACAGGACCGCGCCGATGTCGTTCATCTCGGCCCGGCCGCGCTGCTCGTTCCAGACCGCGCCGACGGGGTGCTGCATCCAGGAGTTGGCCGCGAGGATGAAGTAGGCGGACAGGTTGGTGGCGATCGCGACGGCCCAGATGCACGCGAGGTGGATCTTGCGGGGCAGCTTGTCCCAACCGAAGATCCACAGCCCCAGGAACGTCGACTCGACGAAGAAGGCGGCGAGCGCCTCCATGGCCAGGGGAGCCCCGAACACGTCGCCGACGAAGCGCGAGTACTCGCTCCAGGCCATGCCGAACTGGAACTCCTGCACGATGCCCGTGGCCACGCCGATCGCGAAGTTGATCAGCAGGAGCTTGCCGAAGAACTTGGTCAGCCGCAGCCACCGCTCGTTGCCCGTGCGCACCCAGGCGGTCTGCATGATCGCGACGAGGGGGGCCAGGCCGATCGTCAGCGGGACGAAGATGAAGTGGTAGACGGTCGTGATGCCGAACTGCCAACGAGCCACGTCGAGCGTGTCCACGATCCCCTCCGGGGGTGCGAGTCGTACCTCGGGTCGGGTCCGGGGCCCACCGGTGCCGCGGGCGACCGGGCCTGACGTGCGGACCTGGCACGACGCTAGATCGGTGTCCAGTGTCCTCCTGGGACCAAGGTCCCGGTAGCGCCCTGCGCTCCGGGGCGCGCCGGGGCGGGGACCGGGGCCGGCCGGTGTGCCCTGTGCGATACTGACCCCGGTCCGTGGACGTCCACACCGTCCGGGGATCCTTGAGCTCGCAGCACCAGCACGTCGTGCGCGCCAGCCGCCGCTCTGCCGCCCGCTGGTCCCCGATGGGGACCGCCGGCTCCGGCGTCGCAGGCGATGGCGCCGACCGGGTGCAGCAGCCACGACCGCCGACTTTCCGTCGCCGCGCAGCACGCGTGCGACGACCGACCGACCGAGGTCCGTCTCGTGTGGAGGGCGGGTCCCGGTACCAGGAGCACCTCGCGTGACCGACGAGAACACCCCCACCGCAGACGCCGCGACCACCGCCGGGGGTGAGACGCCGCCCGCACCGCCGCGCCGGCGCCGCGCCACCCGCGTGACCGCAGCACCCGGCACCGACACCGCCGCGGCGGCCCCCGCCGCCGCATCGGCCGAGGCCCCGCCCGCTGCCGAGCAGCCGCCGGCCGCACCGGCGACACCCGACACCATCCCCGGGGCCGCGTCCGACAAGGCGTCCGACGCCACGTCGGGCACGGAGGCGGAGCAGCCTGCCGCCGCGCCGAAGAAGCGTTCACGCCGGGTCACCCGCACGGTCGTCGCCGCCCCGGCCGACCAGCCGGTCGAGGCGGCCGGCCCCGAGTCCGCCGCCCAGGAGCCTGCGACCACCGAGGCGTCCGCCGCCGAGCCGACGAGCGAGCAGCCCGCCGAGCCCGCCACGCAGAAGGCGCCGGCCAAGGCGCCGCGTCGACGCCGCGCGGGCACCCGCGCGGCCGCCGCCCCCGAGGCGACCCCCGAGCCGACTCCCGCTGCGGTCGAGGAGACCGCGGTCGAGACTCCCGAGGACGAGGACGAGGCCGAGGCCGCCGCCGGGCTCGACGTCCTGGCCGAGCTGGCTGCGACGGCGTCGTCGGCCGAACCGGCCACCGGGACCACCAGCACCACCTCCACCGGCTCGCGCTTCGCCACCACCGCCCTGCTGTTCCAGGCCCCGGACCCGTCCGCGGCCCGCCCGCGGCGTCGGCGCGCCCAGGCCAGCACCGGCTCGCCCGAGGAGATCTCGGAGGCCGCCCACCGCGCCGAGCGTGAGGCCGCCGAGGCGGCGCAGGCCGGGCAGGCCGGGCAGGCCGGGCAGCCGTCGGGCGACACGCAGGCGTCGGCGGAGGCGACCGAGGAGCCTGCCGCCCAGGAGTCGGCCGCGCCGTCGCGCGGGTCGCGGCGCCGGGGTCGTCGTGGCCGTGGGGCGGACGCCGCGCCGGCCGAGGACGAGGCAGCCACGCAGGACGCCGTCGAGGAGCCCTCCGCGCCGGAGGTCACGGACCAGGTCGAGCAGGGTGACCAGGTCGACGGCGACGAGGACGACGACAACGAGGACGGCGCGTCGGACGACTCCGGCTCGGGTGCGCCGCGCCGCCGCCGCCGCCGCGGTGGCCGTGGTCGGCGCAGCCGGTCGGACTCCGCCGGCTCGGCCGAGGACACCGACGAGGACGACGACTCCGACGAGAACGCCGAGGGCGCCGACGACTCCGACACGGACGACGCGTCCGGCGACGACAGCAGCTCGAGCCGGCGTCGTCGTCGGCGCCGCCGTGGCTCGTCGCGCGGCGACTCGGGCGACGCGAACGAGTCGCGTCCGGCCCGTACCCGCGCCCCGAGCGACGAGGTCACCGCGCTGCGCGGCTCGACGCGGCTCGAGGCCAAGCGTCAGCGCCGCCGCGACGGTCGTGACGCCGGTCGCCGCCGCCAGATCATCACCGAGTCGGAGTTCCTGGCCCGCCGCGAGTCGGTCGACCGCTCGATGATCGTGCGCGAGAAGAACGCCCGCACGCAGATCGCCGTGCTCGAGGACGGGGTGCTCGTCGAGCACTACGTGTCCAACCAGGCGCAGGCCTCGATGGTGGGCAACGTCTACCTGGGCCGCGTGCAGAACGTCCTGCCCAGCATGGAGGCCGCGTTCGTCGACGTCGGCAAGGGCCGCAACGCCGTCCTCTACGCCGGCGAGGTCAACTGGGACGCCGCCGGCCTCGAGGGTGGGTCCGCGCGCCGCATCGAGCAGGCGCTGAAGTCCGGTGACCCCGTGCTCGTGCAGGTCACCAAGGACCCCATCGGCCACAAGGGTGCGCGCCTCACGTCGCAGATCACCCTCGCGGGCCGCTACCTGGTCTACGTGCCCGGCGGCGGCATGACGGGCATCAGCCGCAAGCTGCCCGACACCGAGCGCAACCGGCTCAAGCGGATCCTGCGCGAGATCGTCCCGGACTCCGCGGGCGTCATCGTGCGCACCGCGGCGGAGGGGGCCTCGGAGGACGAGCTGCGCGCCGACATCGCGCGTCTGCAGGGCCAGTGGGAGGCCATCGAGAAGAAGTCGAAGTCGGCGTCCGCCCCGGCCCTGCTGCAGGGTGAGCCCGACATGGCGATCCGCGTGGTCCGCGACATCTTCAACGACGACTTCTCCTCGCTCGTCGTCGAGGGTGCCGACGCCTGGTCGACGATCTCGTCCTACATCGACGAGCTGGCCCCCGACCTGGCGCAGAAGGTCTCGCGCTGGGAGTCGGACACCGACGTGTTCGCGGTGCACCGCATCGACGAGCAGCTGGCCAAGGGCATGGACCGCAAGGTCTGGCTGCCGTCGGGTGGCTCGCTGGTCATCGACCGCACCGAGGCCATGACCGTGGTCGACGTCAACACCGGCAAGTTCACGGGCTCCGGTGGGACGCTCGAGGAGACGGTGACCCGCAACAACCTCGAGGCCGCCGAGGAGATCGTCCGCCAGCTCCGCCTGCGCGACATCGGCGGCATCATCGTCATCGACTTCATCGACATGGTGCTCGAGTCCAACCGCGACCTGGTGCTGCGTCGACTGGTCGAGTGCCTGGGCCGCGACCGCACCAAGCACCAGGTGGCCGAGGTGACCTCGCTCGGGCTCGTGCAGATGACGCGCAAGCGGGTGGGCCAGGGCCTGGTCGAGGCGTTCAGCGAGTCGTGCGAGCACTGCCACGGGCGCGGCTTCATCGTGCACGAGGAGCCGATCGAGAAGAACACGCAGCGTGCGGACGCCGGCGCCCAGCAGCAGCAGCCGCCGGCGGGGGAGGGCGACAGCAAGCGCTCGCGTCGCAAGCGCGGCGGCGCCAAGGAGCCGGTCGCGCACGTCCCGCACGCCGGGGTCCCGGTGCTGCCCGAGGCGCGCGAGGCGGTCAAGGCGACGCTCGCGACGATCGCCGCGGCCGCGGCGCACGCCCACGAGCACGACCTGGACCACCACGTCGAGCAGCACGGCTCGGCGGAGCCGGACGACGAGGCCGCCCAGGCCGCCGAGGCACTGCTGCCGTCGAGCTCACCCACCGCGGTGGCGCTGGACGTGCTGGCGGAGTTCGCCTCGGTCTCCTCCGGCGACCGCGTGGGCGCCGAGGGTGACGCCGAGGGTGAGGAGATCGTCGAGGAGCTCGAGCTGACGAGCGTGTCCGCGGACGTGTTCGCCACGGTGGTGACCGACGAGGACCCGGCCGAGGGCGAGCCGGCCGACGCCGGATCCACCGACGCCGGATCCACCGACGCCGAGGGCACCGACCAGGACCCTGACCAGGACGCTGACCACGGGTCCGTGCAGGACCAGGACTGACGTCCGTTCCCGCGCCGGCCGACCTGGCCGGCGCGGGAACCGGCACCGGCCGCAGTGGGCTCCGTCACGTCGGGGCTGCGGCGGCTCGCCAGGTTTGACCGTGCGGCGCGGGGTCCGTACCCTAGAACGTCGGCGCGTCGTGTACGCGCTGAGCATGTGTGCCGCCGTAGCGGCGCCGACGCGAACCCCTCGGGAACCGGTGCAGACCGGCACCAGGATGTGCGCGGGCGTCTGCGCGGCACCAGCAGAGCCAGAGACCTAAGCAGTTCGACGAGCAGAGATGAGCAGCAACGTGGTGTACGCGATCGTGAAGGCTGGCGGCCGCCAGGAGAAGGTCGCGGTGGGCGACGTCGTCGTCGTCGACCGCCTCGCTGCGCAGGCCGGCTCGACCGTCGAGCTGCCCGCCCTGCTGCTCGTCGACGGTGAGAAGGTCACCACCGACGCCGCGGCGCTGGCCAAGGTGACGGTGACGGCGGAGGTCGTGCGGGACGAGAAGGGTCCCAAGATCGACATCCTCAAGTACAAGAACAAGACCGGCTACCGCAAGCGCCAGGGTCACCGCCAGAAGCTGACCCGCCTGAAGGTCACCGGCATCTCCTGATCTCGCGCCGTCGGCCGTCTGGCCACAGGCACGCGCCCCCCGTTCTCTGAGCACGAAAGCAGGTTCGTCATGGCACACAAGAAGGGCGCGAGCTCCTCGCGCAACGGTCGCGACTCGAACGCCCAGCGCCTCGGCGTCAAGCGCTTCGGTGGCCAGGTCGTCAAGGCCGGCGAGATCATCGTCCGCCAGCGCGGCACGCACTTCCACCCCGGCGTGAACGTGGGACGTGGCGGCGACGACACGCTGTTCGCGCTCGCCCCGGGAGCGGTCACGTTCGGCACGCGCCGCGGCCGCAAGGTCATCGACATCGTCGTGGCGGCCGAGGTCTGAGACCCGGTCATGACGGCGCGGCGACTGCCCGCGCCGGGTCATTCGTGGAGGGGCGCACCGGTGCGGTGCGCCCCTTCCGCGTGTGAGGATCCAAGAGCAAGAGGGAGGTTCAGCCGTGGTGACATTCGTCGACCGGGTCGTGCTGCACGCGACCGGCGGTGACGGTGGGCACGGGTGTGCGTCCATCCACCGGGAGAAGTTCAAGCCGCTGGCCGGCCCTGACGGGGGCAACGGCGGCAACGGTGGCTCGGTGATCATCGAGGTCGACCCTCAGGTGACCACGTTGCTCGACTACCACCACCTGCCGCACCGGCACGCGCCGTCGGGCACGCAGGGCATGGGCGACCACCGCGCGGGCTCCACCGGGTCGGACCTGGTGCTCGGCGTCCCGGACGGCACCGTCGTGAAGGCCCCGGACGGGACCGTGCTCGCGGACCTCGTCGGCGTCGGTGCGCGGTACGTGGCGGCGGCGGGCGGTCGTGGGGGACTGGGCAACGCCGCCCTGGCCTCCCAGCGCCGCAAGGCCCCGGGGTTCGCGCTGCTGGGCGAGCCCGGCGACGCCCAGGACGTGGTGCTCGAGCTCAAGACGATCGCCGACGTCGCGCTCGTCGGCTATCCCAGCGCCGGCAAGTCCAGCCTGGTGGCCGCGATCTCCGCCGCCCGGCCCAAGATCGCCGACTACCCGTTCACCACGCTGGTGCCCAACCTCGGCGTCGTGCAGGCCGGCTCCGCCCGGTACACGGTGGCGGACGTCCCCGGCCTGATCGCCGGCGCGTCCGAGGGTCGCGGTCTGGGCCTGGAGTTCCTGCGCCACATCGAGCGGTGCGCGGTCATCGTGCACGTGCTCGACTGCGCGACGCTCGAGCCGGACCGGGACCCGATCTCCGACCTCGAGGTCATCGAGTCGGAGCTGGCCACCTACTCGGGCGACCTGGGCATCGAGGGCGGTCGCGTGCCGCTGAACGAGCGCCCGCGCATCGTCGTGCTGAACAAGATCGACGTCCCCGAGGCGCGCGAGCTGGCGGACCTGGTCCGCCCCGAGCTCGAGGCGCGCGGGCTGCGGGTGTTCGAGATCTCGACCGCCAGCCACGAGGGCCTGCGCCCGCTGACCTTCGCGCTCGGCGAGATCGTCGACACGGCCCGCCGCGAGGCCCCGGCGCCGGAGCAGACGCGCATCGTCCTGCGTCCGAAGGCGGTCGACGACGCCGGCTTCACCGTGACCAAGCGCGAGTCCGGCGGGCAGGTCTACTACTCGGTGCGGGGTGACAAGCCCGAGCGCTGGGTCCGGCAGACCGACTTCTCGAACGACGAGGCCGTGGGCTACCTGGCCGACCGGCTGGCTCGGCTGGGCGTCGAGGAACGGCTGTTCGCCACCGGTGCGGTCGCCGGCGACGAGGTGCGCATCGGTCCCGAGCACAACGCGGTGGTCTTCGACTGGGAGCCCACCTTGATGACGGGGTCGGAGTTCCTGGGTGGCCCGCGCGGCGTGGACCTGCGGCTCGAGGACCACTCGCGCCCGACGCGCGGCGAGAAGCGCCAGGAGTACAAGGAGCGCATGGACGCCAAGACGGAGGCGCGCGAGGAGCTGTGGACCGAGCGCGAGGCCGGCGTGTGGACCGACGCGTCCGAGGGCTGAGCCTGTCCGCGCACCGGATATCACGGTGACGTGCGGGGTTCACCCGGCAGAATGCGCTGCGTGACCACCGACCACCTGCAGGAGCGCGAGCAGCTGGTCTCGGCGTCCCGCCTGGTGGTCAAGATCGGCTCGTCGTCGCTGACCACCCCGGACGGTCGGCTGGCGCCGGAGCGGCTGACCGCCCTCGTCGACGTCCTGGCCGCGCGCCGCGCCGCCGGTGGGCAGGTGGTGCTGGTGTCGTCGGGCGCGATCGCGGCAGGCCTCGGGCCGCTCGGCCTGGCGACCCGCCCCAAGGACCTGGCCACGCAGCAGGCGGCGGCGTCCGTCGGCCAGGGGCTGCTCGTCGCGCACTACACCGCCGCGTTCGCCCGGCACGGCCTGCAGGTGGGCCAGGTGCTGCTCACGGCCGACGACACCGTCCGCCGCGTGCACTACCGCAACGCGCACCGCGCCCTGACCCGGCTGCTGGACCTGGGCATCGTGCCCGTCATCAACGAGAACGACGCGGTGGCCACCGACGAGATCCGGTTCGGGGACAACGACCGGCTCGCGGCCCTGGTCTCTCACCTGGTGCACGCGGACGCGCTGCTGCTGCTCAGCGACGTCGACTCGCTCTACACGGGTCCGCCGTCGCGGGACGGGTCCCGGCGGATCGCGTCCGTCGTCGACGCCGCCGACCTGGACGGCGTCGACGTGGCGTCGCGGGGGAGCGCCGTGGGCACCGGCGGCATGGTGACCAAGCTGGAGTCGGTCGCGATCGCCACGCAGTCGGGTGTGCCGGTGGTGCTCACCTCGGCCGCGCAGGCCGGGCAGGCGCTGGCCGGCCAGGACGTCGGCACGTGGTTCACCGCGACGGGGCGGCGCACGTCGATCCGGCGGCTGTGGCTCGCGCACGCGGCGAGCACCCGCGGCCGGCTGGTGCTCGACGCAGGCGCCGTACGGGCCGTCCTCGAGCGCGGGACGTCGTTGCTCCCGGCGGGCGTCACCGGGGTGGAGGGCACCTTCGAGGCCGGCGACCCGGTCGAGCTCGTGGGGCCCGACGGGCAGCTGGTCGCGCGCGGGCTCGTGGCGTACGACGCCGACGAGGTGCCCGCCCTCCTGGGCCGCTCGACGTCGGACCTGCGGGCCGCGCTGGGGCCCGGCTACGACCGCGAGCTGGTCCACCGCGACGACCTGGTCCTGGTGCGCCGCCGCCGCTGACCGGATGACGAGCCGGCCGCCGGAGGTCTGCCGCCGCAGGACTACCCTGGTCTGATGACCACCTCGCTCGACCAGCCGGTGCAGCAGGCGCCGGAGGCGCCCGACGTCGCCGCGCAGGTCCGCGCGGTCGCCCAGCGGTCCAAGGTCGCCGCACGTGCGCTGGCGACCGCCACCCGTGCGACCAAGGACGCCGCCCTGCGGGGCATGGCCGACGCGCTCGTGGCAGCGGCACCGCAGATCGTCGCCGCCAACGCCGTGGACCTCGAGCGCGGGCGCGCGGCCGGGACGTCCGCGGGGCTGCTGGACCGTCTCGCCCTCAGCCCGGAGCGCATCGCCGCGATCGCCGACGCCCTGCGCGACCTCGCCGCGCTGCCCGACCCCGTCGGTGAGGTGGTGCGTGGCCAGACCCTGCCCAACGGCCTGCGGATGCGCCAGGTGCGGGTCCCCATGGGCGTGGTCGGGATGATCTACGAGGCCCGCCCCAACGTCACGGTCGACGCCGCCGGCCTCGCTCTCAAGAGCGGCAACGCCGTGATCCTGCGGGGCGGCTCCGCGGCCGCGGCGAGCAACGAGGTGATCGTCGGCGTCCTGGCCGGTGCGCTCGTCGAGCAGGGGCTGCCCGGTGCGCTCGTGCAGTCCATCGACGCGTGGGGGCGGGAGGGCGCCGTCGCGCTCATGCACGCGCGCGGCCTGGTGGACGTGCTGGTGCCGCGCGGGGGAGCGGACCTCATCCAGACCGTGGTGCGCGAGTCGACGGTGCCCGTCGTGGAGACCGGTGTGGGCAACGTGCACGTCTACGTGGACGAGACGGCGGACCTGTCCGTCGCCGTCGCGATCCTGCTCAACGCCAAGACCCAGCGCGTCGGGGTGTGCAACGCCGCCGAGACGCTGCTGGTGCACCAGGCGGTGGCCGACGAGTTCCTGCCGGTCGCGCTCGCGATGCTGGCCGACGAGGGCGTGACGGTGCACGGCGACGAGACGGTGCTCGCGCTGGCCCCCGAGGAGTGCGACGTGGTGCCCGCGACCGACGTGGACTGGGCCACCGAGTACCTCTCGCTCGACCTGGCGGTCCGGGTGGTCGACGACCTCGACGAGGCGCTCGAGCACATCCGCACGTGGAGCTCGGGACACACCGAGGCGATCATCACGCGCGACCTGGCGTCGTCGGAGCGCTTCGTCGCCGAGGTGGACTCCGCCGCCGTCATGGTGAACGCGTCGACCCGGTTCACCGACGGTGGTCAGCTGGGGCTCGGCGCGGAGATCGGCATCTCGACGCAGAAGCTGCACGCCCGTGGACCCATGGGGCTGGGCGAGCTCACCACCACCAAGTGGATCGTGCACGGCGACGGGCACGTCCGGCCCTGAGGGCACAGCCGACCGTGCGACACTGTTGGCTCCCGAACACCCCTGGAGGAACGCCGTGCATGCTGCCCTGATCGCCGCTGCCGAGGCCGCTGAGCACACCAACGAGCTGCCCTTCCCGCCCGTCGTGTTCGGGATCGGTGCGTTCGTCGGTCTCGTCGCCATGCTGCTCATCACGTTCGCCTTCCGCAGCGTCGGGACGCGCCACTGACCGACGCACCGGAGGGACCCGGATCGATGACCGAGCCGCCACACCGACCCCGCCTCGGGGTGATGGGCGGCACGTTCGACCCCGTCCACCACGGCCACCTGGTCGCCGCGAGCGAGGTCGCCGCCCGGTTCGACCTCGACGAGGTCGTCTTCGTCCCCACCGGGCAGCCGACGTTCAAGCTCGACCAGGACGTCACCCTCGCGGAGCACCGCTACCTGATGACCGTCATCGCGACGGCGTCGAACCCTCGGTTCACCGTGAGCCGGGTGGACGTGGACCGTTCGGGTGTGACGTACACCGTGGACACCCTGCGTGACCTCAAGGCCGAGCGTCCGGACGCCGAACTCTTCTTCATCACGGGTGCGGACGCCATCACGCAGATCCTGACGTGGAAGGATGCCGAGGAGCTGTTCTCGATGGCGCAGTTCGTGGCGGTCACCCGCCCCGGGCACGCGCTGTCGGTGGACGGGCTGCCCGGCGACCGGGTGCACGTCCTGGAGGTCCCCGCACTGGCGATCTCCTCGACCGACGTCCGCGCACGTGAGAGCGCCGGCCAGCCGGTCTGGTACCTCGTCCCCGACGGGGTCGTCCAGTACATCGCCAAGCACAGGTTGTATCGAGGTCAGTCATGAGTGAACCGGGAGAGCGGCGGCGTCGTCGCGATCTCCACCGCAGTCCCGAGACGGGCGACGTCTCGGCCGCCGCACCCGCCTCCGGGCCCGCGGTGGCTCCGACGACCCCGCGCCCGGCCAGTTCCGGGGCCCCCGTGTCCCGGCGCGCCATGCGCGAGCAGGGCGGCGCCCAGGACACTCCCGCCCGCGGCACCGCGTCGACGCCCGCACCGACGGACACCGGTCGGTCGCGGCGCTCCATCCGGGACACGGCTCTGGACCCGACGAGCGCGCGACCGTCCACGGGTGCGACGGGGACGCCGACGTGGTCGGCGCCGGCTCCGAGTGCGCCGCCCGCCCGCCCGACGACGGCGCCCCCCCGTCCGTCCGCGGCGGGGTCCGGTCAGCGACCCACCTCCCCGCCGGCCCCGGGACCGGCGCAGCGGCCCTCGACGCCGTCGCCCTCGGCGGGACGCCCCACGGCCCCCGCCGCGGCGCAGCCTGCACCCTGGGGACAGCGCGGCGGAGAGCAGCCAGGAGCCTCCTCGGCCACGCAGGGTGCTGGGCGGGCTCCGGCCGCCCCTGCGCGTCCGGCCGCCCCTGCCCGTCCGCCCGCCCAGGACCGGTCCGTCGGTACGCCGCAGGCCGGCGGCCCCGACCCGGCCACGCGCCGCGACGGTCCCAGCTGGGCCGCCGCGGCCGCCGGGGACGGCGCAGGCCGCGGCTCGTCGGCCCCCTCGGCGCCGAGCTCCCCGACGCGTCCCGCGTCCTGGCAGCAGCCCACGCCCGGCGGCACGCCCGTGCCGCAGCCGGCGCCCTGGCAGCCGACGCCGGCCGCGGCCCGCACGCCGTCCGCACCCGAGGCCCGTCCGGCCCAGGCCGGATGGTCGCCGGCTCCCGCCCCGACAGAGCCGGCACCGGGGTCCTGGGCTCCCACCGGCCTGTCGTCCGGCACGGTGCCCGCCCCGCGACCGGGGGGTGACGCGGCGGCACCGACCATCGGCGCCGTGCCCGAGCGCGTCCCGGCCGCCGAGCACCTCGACGAGGACGACGACTACGAGGACGAGGAACGGCCGCGCCACCCCTACACGTGGCTGCACCTCATCGTGCTGGCCCTGGTCGCGTTCGTGCTGGGCTTCCTGATCGTGCTGCTGCTCAGCAAGTCGTCCGACGACGCCGCCGGGTCGACCGCTGCCGCGTCGGCCCTCGTGCACACCCTGGCCGGCACCCGCGCCGGACCTGCCTGACCCCGCTCGACCTGAGACCTAGGAGACCCGTGGCTGCGACCGAACGAGCGATCGAGCTGGCCGTGGCGGCCGCTCGAGCCGCCTCCGACATCAAGGCGGAGGAGATCATCGCGCTCGACGTCAGCGAGCAGCTGGTCCTCACCGACGTCTTCCTCATCGCCTCCGGCAGCAACGAGCGCCAGGTCGGCGCCATCGTCGACGCGGTCGAGGAGGCACTCTTCCACCTCGGCGCCAAGCCCATCCGCCGCGAGGGCAAGGGCGCCGGACGCTGGGTGCTGGTGGACTTCGGCGACGTCGTCGTGCACGTCCAGCACGCGGAGGACCGCGTGTACTACGCCCTCGAGCGGCTGTGGAAGGACTGCCCGGTGATCGATCTGCCCGCGGACGCGCGGGGGACCGAGCAGGGCGCCGACGCGTGACCGCGGGGCGGCTGCTCCTGGTGCGGCACGGCCGCACCGCCTACAACTCGCAGGCGCGCCTGCAGGGTCAGGTCGACATCCCGCTGGACGCCGTCGGCCGCTGGCAGGCGCGCACGGCCGCCGCACGTCTGCTCACCCGGCACGAGCCGACCGCGATCGTCGCCTCGGACCTCAACCGTGCCCACGAGACGGCGAGCTTCCTGGGCCGGGCGGCCGGCCTCGACGTGGTGGTCGATCCGCGGCTGCGCGAGCGTGCCTTCGGCCAGTGGGAGGGACTCACCGGCGACGACCTGCGCCGCACCTGGCCCGACGAGTTCGCCGTGTGGCGCGCCGGCGGCCAGCCCGAGGGCGTCGGCGCGGAGACCCGCGCGGAGGTCGCCCAGCGCGTCCGCGAGGGGATCCTCGAGCATGCCGCGGCCCTCGGGCCGGCGGACACCCTCGCGGTCGTCTCGCACGGCTCGGCGATCAGCTGTGCCGTCGGTGACCTGCTCGGCATGCCCACCGACTGGCACGGCTTCTCCGGCATGCTCAACGCGCACTGGACGGAGCTCGTGGCCACCCGCGGCGACTTCGCTCCCGCGTGGCGCATGGTCGGCTACAACCTGGGGCCCACGGACGCATCGAGCGACTGGAACGCCGGACCGGACACGGTGCGCGACTCCGACGCCGATGCCGAGACGCGGGACCCCGATTAGCGTTTGGGCGCGCGTTCGATCTAGACTTCCGGAGCGCCTACGGGCGTGAGTGGTTCCCCTCGGGGGACCGCGGGGCTGTGGCGCAGCTGGTAGCGCACCTGCATGGCATGCAGGGGGTCAGGGGTTCGAATCCCCTCAGCTCCACCGAAAGTGCTGGTCAGAGGCCACGCCGGGATCCTGAACGAGGGAGCCTGACGTGGCCACTCGGCATTTATTGGGATCTTTCCCGCGCTGCCGCGAGCGCGGGTACTGGGCCATGCCCATACTTCCCACATCCCTGCCCACCGGCCTGACCGTCACCGACCTGGCTCGCATCACCGCGGCCCTGCACGCCGGGCGTGCCCCGGCCACCCGCGCCGTGTACGCCGTTGCCTGGCGGGCGTGGGCCCGCTGGTGCGCTGGCCGCGATCTGCCGCCCGTGCCCGCCTCGCCGCACCTGGTCTGCGCCTACCTGACCGAGCGCTCCGAGGCCGGGGCCAGCATGTCCACCCTCGAGCTGGCGTGTGCCGCGATCGGCGCGCACCACCGCGACCTGGACCTGCCCGACCCGATCCGCGACGACACCGTGCGGTTGGTCCGACGCGGCCTGCGCCGCACCGTCGGCACCGCCGCACGCCACCCCGCGCACGCCCTGGACCTGACCGAGATCACCACCATGATCACCGCGATCGACCCCACCACGCTCGCAGGCGCCCGGGACCGGGCGCTGATTCTGCTCGGCTTCGCCTCCGCCCTGCGCCCCGGCGAGCTCGCCGCCCTCAACCTGGCCGACCTCGAGCCGCACCCAGCCGGGCTGCTGCTGCACGTGCGCCGCTCCAAGACCGACCCGGAAGCCTGCGGCCAAGTCGTCGCCGTCGCCCCCGGGCGACACACCGCCACCTGCCCGCTGGCCGCCCTGGACAGCTGGCTGCGCCGACGCGGATCGGCACCCGGCCCACTGTTCACCGCCCAACGCAACCACCGCATCCCGACCAACGACCCGATCTCGGCCACCGCCGCCGGCAAGATCGTCACCCGCCGCGCCCGTGCCGCAGGGCTACCCAGCCCGCACATCACCGGCCACTCGTTGCGCGCCGGGCACGCCACCACAGCAGCGGCAGCCGGTGTCGCCCTGGACCGCATCGCCGCCCAGTCTCGCCACCGCCACCTCAATGTCCTCTTCGAGCACTACATCCGCCCCATGGAGGCGCTGGCCATCACCACCAGCCGCGACCTCGGCCTCTAGCCGACCTGGAAGGCCCGCGGACGACGTAGGCATGCTGGCGCTGGCGGCGCAGCGGGGGCGCCGTTTTTCCTCGCCTCTAGGCGCCTCCCGAACTCGCTAGGGCATCCGAGAACCACGAGTCGGAACGCTGGCCCATCTGCCACAGATGCAAGCTCGCTGCGATCCCGACCGCGGGCTCCACGACCGAGGCCACTCGGGCGCGGCCGCCTGGCAGCCAACGGAGCCTCTCGTTGCGTCGAACGTTCGGTGCGAGCTCTACGAGTTGCGCGTACAGCCACTTGCACACCGCGGGATGCGCCGAATGCTGCTCCGCCGTGAAGGCGAGTATCGCCTCGTGCAGATCGATCGTGGGATCGATTGTGCGGTTGAGTGGATACCTACCCAGAGACCGAGCAATGCCGTACGCCGCGCTCGAGATTCTCGCGACCGATACGTCGAGTCGGCGCTGCGCTTCTGCGTGACGTTCGTGGCGCTGAGTGGAGTCCGCCAGAGTGGTGTACCGGTAGCTCGGTGATCGTGTCGTCGTAGACGAGGACGCGGTCACCGCGTGACCCTTCGAGTGATCTCTCACAACCGACTCGAAGAAGGACTCCACGATGACCGCACCCACGAGTATCGACCCTGCCCGTTTCCTGCACGAGCAGCTGGCCCAAGCCTCCCCGGATCTGATGCGTGAGCTGTTGTCCACGTTCATCGACGCCCTGCTGTCGGCCGAGGCCGACGCGGTCTGCGGCGCCGGCTGGGGCCAGGCCTCGCCCGAGCGGGTCAACCGGCGCAACGGCTACCGGCACCGCGACCTGGACACCAGGGTCGGCACGATCGACGTCGCAGTCCCCAAGCTGCGCACCGGGACCTACTTCCCCGAGTGGCTGCTCACTCGCCGCCGGCGCGCCGAGGCCGCTCTGACGTCGGTGGTCGCGACCTGCTACCTGCTCGGAGTCAGCACCCGCCGGATGGACAAGCTCGTGCAGTCGTTGGGGATCACTTCGCTGTCACGCTCGCAGGTCAGCGAGATGTCCAAGGACCTGGACGCCCAGGTCTCCGCGTTCCGCACCCGCCCGCTGGACGCTGGCCCCTACACGTTCGTCGCGGCCGACGCGTTGACCATGAAGGTCCGTGAGGCCGGACGTGTGGTCAACGCCGTCGTCCTGGTCGCGACCGGGGTCAACGCCGACGGGCACCGTGAGGTCCTCGGGGTCCAGGTCACCACCGCCGAGACCGGTCCGGCCTGGCTCACGTTCTTCCAGGACCTGGTCGCCCGCGGCCTGACCGGGGTGCGACTGGTGACCTCGGACGCCCACGCCGGCCTGGTCGCCGCGATCGGGGCGAGCCTGCCCGGAGCGACCTGGCAACGGTGCCGCACCCACTACGCCGCCAACCTGATGTCGGCCTGCCCCAAGGCGTCCTGGCCCGCGGTCAAGGCGATGCTGCACTCCGTCTACGACCAGCCAACCGCCAAGGACGTGCACGCCCAGTTCGACAAGCTTCTGGACGCCGTGACCGACAAGCTCCCCGCAGTCGCGCAGCACCTGGACGCCGCCCGAGCCGACGTGCTGGCGTTCACCGCGTTCCCCAAGGACCTGTGGCGTCAGGTCTGGTCGAACAACCCGAATGAACGCCTCAACCGGGAGATCCGCCGCCGCACCGACGTCGTGGGCATCTTCCCCGACCGCGACTCGGTCATCCGCCTGGTCGGGGCGGTCCTGGCCGAACAGCACGACGAATGGGCCGAAGGGCGCCGCTACCTCGGCCTCGAACTACTCACCAAGGCCCGCATAAACCTTGTCCCTGACGAGGAGGTGGCCGACCCGCTCCTGGCCCTGACCGCCTGACCAACACCAGGGTCACGCCGAACCGCTACACCACTCCACAGGACTTGACCTGGCGCTGCGCCAGCCAATAGACCACGACCGCAGCCACTAGGCCCACCACGGCCGCGGCAACGCCGCTGAATGAGTCACCCCGGCGTGTCCGGAGGGCTGGTTTGTGGTGTCAGCCCGCTCGTTCGAGGGGTTCGCTGCGAGAGTAGTCGACCTGTTCGGCCTCGATCGGGGTCAGGTCGTCGATCGATGAGTGGGTCCGCTCGGTGTTGAACCACAGCACCCAGGACGCGGTCGCGGCCTCGACCTGGTCGAGGTCACGCCAGGGCCCCTCGTGGTGGATCAGCTCGGACTTGTAGAGCCCGATCTGCGACTCGGCCAGGGCGTTGTCGTAAGCGTCGCCGACGGACCCGACCGAGGCGTCGATGCGCTCCTCGAGCAGCCGGTCGGTGAACGCGATCGAGGTGTAGACCGACCCGGCATCCGTGTGGTGTGTCAGCGCGCTGAAGTCCCCAGCACCTTCACGCCGGCGGGTCCACAGGGCCATCTCGAGGCAGTCCAGGACCAGCGGGGTGCTCATCGATGTGGCGGCACGCCAGCCCAGGATCCGCCGGGAGTGCACGTCGAAGACGAACGCGACGTAGACCCACCCGGACCACGTCCACACGTAGGTGAAGTCGGCCACCCAAAGTTGATCGATTCGCATCCGGGCGAAGTGGCGGTCGACCAGGTCAGCAGGCCGCGTCTCACGCACGTCCAGATCCGTGGGGCGCTTGCGTGCCCCACGACGCACGCCGACCAGCCCCAGCTCACCCATCAGGCGTTCGACGGTGCAGCGGGCGACATCATGGCCCTCGCGGCGCAACCGCAGCCACATCTTGCGAGCCCCGAGTAGCCGTCGCTGGGCGTGCCACGTCGCGGTGATGATCGACTTCCATCGCTCGTCGCTGACATGTTGCGGCGACGGCCCACGCCCGCGGGCGTCGTAGTACGTCGACGGGGCGATCTTTACGCCGTGCTCAGCCAGCACCGCGCAGATCGGCTCGACACCCCATCGCAGACCACCATCGGCGTGGTCCTTGTGCGCCTCGATGAACTGCACTACCTCGCGTGTGGCCGGTCGAGCTCGGCCGCGAAGAAAGCCGAGGCGGCCTTCAAGATCTCGTTCGCCCGCCGAAGCTCCGCGTTCTCCCGCTTCAACCGCTTGATCTCCGCCTGCGCGTCGCTCGTGACCCCGGGCCGCGCACCGGCGTCGACCTGGCCACGGCGGATCCAACCGCGCACGGTCTCCGGCGACCCGATCCCGAGCATCTTCGCGACCGCTGTCATCGCCGCGTACTCGCTCTGATAGTCCGGCCGCACCTCGGCGACCATCCGCACAGCCCGCTCACGAAGCTCGCGCGGGTACTTACTGGGACGTCCCATGAGACAGATCCTTCCAAGGAATCCAGTCTCCGGACACGCCGGGGCGACTCAGCGGCGGCGTTTTGATTGTTGCCAGGCCCGTTCGATGAATTGTGCGACCTGTGGCTCGAGGACCTGGAGCTGCGGGACATCTCCGAGGGCAACAAGCAGAACTACCGCGACGACCTTCGGCTGCACCTGCGCCCCGCCCTGGAGCCGTACATGCTGGGGGAGATCGGCGCGGACCGGGTCGAGTGGTTCGTACGTCGCGCTCGACGCGCTCGCCTCCCAGCGGTCGCGTCCCCACCGAACGAGCGGCTGGTGGACGATCACCCCTGCCGACACGTGGACGTTGATGCGGCCAGGCGTCGTGCCGCTTCGACGACGAAGTCGCGGCGCCGAGCCCGTTCCCGTTCCTCGTCCGGCGCTGCGCCGGTGATCATCTCCGCGAGCTGGGGTACGGTCTGCCACCACGCAGCGAGGGCGATCAGCGCGAACACCAGGTGTGCTGGATCGAGACCGCCGTCGAGTAGGCCGTCGCGTTGAGCTGCGGCGAAGCGAGCCACCTTCTCCCGGTAGTGCATCGTTCGGGTCGCCGCCTTCGCGGGCGGACCAGGCTGCAGCCCTTCCCACTGCAGCAGGCGGCTCAGCTCAGGGTGGGTGGAGTGGTAGTCGTAGGTCGCGCCCGCGAACTCGCCGACGTCGTCCATCCCGGCTCCGGTGAGCTCCACCGCGGCCGCGAGACGTTCCAGCTCGGTCGACAGCACGAGTTCCCAGAGTGCTCTCTTGTCGCCGAAGTAGCTGTAGAGCCGCTCCTTGTTCACGCCGGCTCGTACCGCGATGGCGCCGACGGTCGTGCCTTCGAAGCCGTGTGCGGCGAACTCGACCAGCGCAGCGTCGCGCAGTCGTCGTCGTGTTCCTTCGGTATCCCAGGCCATCGCCCAACGCTACCAACTCCGTCGTTGCGGTTGGATGCCGCCACGCCTATACTCCAACCACATCGTTGGAGTTGGAGTAGGAGGATCATGAACGGGATCGAGCGCCTTCCCGAGTCCGGGCCGATCGCGCCGGGAGCGGTGGCCGTGGTGACCGGCGGAAACAGCGGCATCGGGTTCGAGATCGCGCGGCAGTTGCTCGACCGCGGCGCGACTGTGTGGATCGGGGCGCGTGACGGCGCGCGAGGGCGGCACGTGGCCGAAGGGCTCGGTCCTACGGTGCGAGTCGTCCAGATGGACGTCACGGACGACCTGTCGATCGCTGCCGCCGTGGACGAGGTCGGTGAGCTCGACATCCTCATCAACAACGCGGGGGTCAACCCTGGCGTTGAAGACATCAACGACACCGGGCTCGAGCAGCTGCGGAACGCGTACGCGACGAACGTCTTCGGCCTAGTCGCCGTCACGCAAGGCTTCCTCCCCGCGTTGCAACGGTCGGCTCGGCCGCGCATCGTCAACGTCTCCAGCGGCACCGGATCGCTGACGTGGAGCGGCAGCCCCAATCCCCAGTTCGACTGGGAACGGGCCAGGGGTAGCGGCCTGGCCTACCGCAGCTCCAAGGCCGCAGTCAACGCCGTCACTCTCCTGACCGCTCAGGCACTCGGGGAGCGGTTCAAGGTCAATGCTCTGGCGCCGGGCCTTCGGCGAACGAACCTCGTCCCAGGGATGTCCGTCGGCGGCGACCCGGGCGAGGCCGCGGCAGGAGCAGTGCGCCTTGCGCTCCTGCCCGATGACGGCCCGACCGGAGCGTTGTGGTCGTGGGACGGCACCCGTGTCCCCTGGTAGTCGACACCGCCGTCGATCCCAGGCGGTGTCTCCAGGAGCTTGTTCCGAGTTGTCTTGAGGATCAACGACCTCAGCCTCATCACCAGCGACGTCGCAAAAGAGGTGTGTCTAGCGGAAGAACCGGTAGTCGTCGCTGATTGGACCTCGAGCCGGTGGCTGCTCACCTACGTGTCGGTGCCGACGTCATGGCCTGGCCCGCCCAGGTGTGCGCGGGCTAGCGCGTCCGCGGGCGGGCGCAGCGAGGCTGGTGCAGACGATCCGCAGTCATCCTTCTGCCGCGAGCTCGGGCTGTCGCGCCTGCAGCGCTTCGTTCGGCCCGGCGGCCGGGTATTCGCGGTGGACAGAAATTGGACACTTTTGCCAGCGAAGGGGCTCGAAACCGCCCGAGGCAGCCCGATATGGTGGGCGCGCGACGTACGCCGGTCCCGGCGCCCGCCCAGGTCAGGAACCTATTCGCTGAAGTACGCCGAGTTTGGTCGATACATCGAACTCGTTGCCGTGGTTCAGGGGGTCAGGGGTTCGAATCCCCTCAGCTCCACCGAGCGATATCTCAGGACAATGCCAGCAGGCCGGACCCTCCAGGTCCGGCCTGCTGGCATTGTTGGGTCGCTAGTCGCCGGCGGACGTCGAGGTCGGCGATGAGCAGGATGACCGGGGTCCGGCCGATGTGGTGCGGGCGGCCACCGATGCGCCGTGTCGAGCGTGCCGTGGCTGCCGATGCGGTCGGCGCTGCACGAGCAGAGGGCCTGCGCGCCCCTGGTGCGTGGGGTGCGCAGGCCCTCTGCTCTGTGCGGTCAGTCGTGGGAGCGGATGGTCCAGCGAACTTCCCACGTGACGTTGTCACCGTGCTGCTGCGTCCAGAAGGTCCGCCACACGTCCGACGCGGGGTTCGGGACCTTGGCGCCCAGCACCGCGGCGACGGACGGGTCGCCGTCCGAGACGTGGATGCCGGTGATCTCGTTGTCCTTGTCGTTGTACGACGGGCCACTGAGCGAGTCGAACGTCGCCGAGGCGTCGCGACCCTCGGCGAGCCACCGGACGGCCTCCGGGGCTCGGCTCGGCTTGCCCTTCCCGTGGTCCTTCTTGCCGTGGTCGTCGTTCTTTCCGTGGTCGTCGCCCTTGCCCAGGTCGAACAGGTAGCCGGAGTCCAGGGCGTTGCGCTGCGAGTGCAGGCTGTCACCGGCATCCTCGACGACCAGCAGCGCGGAGCTGCTGGCGAAGGCGATGTTGTCGAAGCCCGTGTGCTCGAGGTCCCCGACGGCCGCGATCGAGATCGTCCCCGTGTCGGCGCTGGCGGAGCCCTGCGACACGCGGAACACCCCTCCGAACGCTCCGGGGAGCGTGCTGGTGGACGTCGTGTCGCCCGTCTCGGTGAAGTAGAACTCCCGGAAGTCCGTCCCCGGGCGGAACACGCCGTTCTCCGGCCGCTTGAACGGGGTGGCGCCCGACGTCTTCGCGGCGTTCGTCGCGTCGAAGGCGTCGGTGCCGGTGTGGATGGGCACCCATCGCGTCGAGAAGGAGGTGCCGTACGTGTGCAGGTCCGCGATGAACGGGTCGGACGGGTTGGACTGCAGCTCCGCCGCGGTCACCGGCGCTCCGTTCTTGCGGACGACCTGCAGCGCCTGCAACGTCCCACCGGCCGTGAGGTCGGCCGTGTTCGTCGGCACGAAGCGGTAGACGTAGCTGTTCGGCACCTTGCCGCCGCCGGCGGCGGCTCCTCCGATGTCCTCGACCAGCCAGACGTTGCCGTCCTTGTCGTTCTGGACGCCCTCGTAGCCGCCCGACCCGAGAGCCGGCAGGCGCACCGCCTGGGAGGTGACCGGGTCGCCGTTGCCGTCCAGCGCGACGCCGAACACCCCACCGGTCGGTGCGGACGACTCGGCGGTGAGCAGCAGCTGCTTGCTGAACGGGTCCCAGGTGATGCCGTCGATCGTCGGGAACGCGTTGCCGTCGGCGTCGACGTCGGCGACCAGGCTCACCCGCTTCGCCGGGTCCGTCTCGTCGAGATCGATCCGCGTGACGTACCCCCGCGGGCCGGTCTCGTGGCCCTGGTAGAGGTAGTGCTTGCCGCCGAAGGCGAGGTAGACGTTCTTGTCCGGCTCGGTCTTGCGCGCCTCGTTGGGGCTCTGCGTCAGGGGGGCGGTCGCGTCGAGCGTGTTGTACCCGTAGTGGGTGACGCCGTTGGCGACGTCCGGGTTGACCAGGGGCAGGTTGCCCCAGGCGACGGAGGTCTGGGATGCGGAGGGCGTCAGCACGTTGTCCTCGACACCGAACTTCGGGTTGGCGTAGGGCACCCCGGTGATGCGGAACCCGCTGTCCGCCACTGCGGGCGTGACACCGAGCAGGGCCAGCGTCGCGCCGGTCGCGATCGTGCCGACCGCGGCAGCCTTCGTGATCGTGGAGGTCTTCACCGATGTTCCTCTCAGGCGTGAATCCACCCCCGCCCGTCCGGCCGGGGGTTTCTCCACTTTCGTCCTGTTGCTCGCCCGACGGGCGTCACCGGGGTGAACGTCAGGTGAGCAGATGGGCGGTGCGCCCGACGGTGGGGCGGCTCAACCGGCCGGCTTCCATGCGCTCCAGGGCGTGCCGGGCGTCACGCCCGAGGTCCACCACTGCGCCGTGTAGGTCCGGCCGAGGTAGGTCACCGTCTCACCGCCGAAGTACACCGTGGCGGCGCTCCACGCGGGGACGGACCCGGCGGCCGGGGCGGTCGGCACCTCGCTCCAGGGGCCACCCGCGGCGCCCGGCCTCTGGTTGCGCGTCCACCACAGGGCCCGGTACGTCGTGCCGCCGTAGGAGACGACGTCCCCCGCGGTGAAGACCCTGGAGGGCGTCCAGATCGCGGTGCCGTCCGGGGCCGTCGCGATCTCCTCCCAGGAGCCGTAGGCGGTCGAGCCCGGAACCTCGCCGGTGGTCCACCACTGGGCCCGGAAGACCTTGCCGCTGTACGACACCGTGTCGCCCGCGGCGTAGACCTTGGCTCCGGTCCCAGGCGGCCGGTCCCGGTACGCCCTGGCCGCCCAGCCCGAGGTCGCAGCTGATCCGGCCGCTGTAGAGGGCGTGGCCCTCACCCGGGGTGCCCGGGCCGGTTCCCCAGATGCCGTCGTCGGACCAGACGACCGCCTTGGTGCCGTCGACGCAGGTCGAGCCTGGCGCGACGGCGAAGCCCTCGATGTTGTTCACGGGCAGGCTCGCCGGCTTGCTGTAGGCGACCTCGGGCACGATCGCTCCGGTGGAGCCGACCTTGAGCACGGTCGAGGTGACGCCGCAGGTGTTGTCGCACAGCGCCCAGATGCGCTTCGTGCCGGCGTCGTACTGGACGTCCATCACGTGGCCCATGCCGGTGTCGACGACGGCGACGCGGTGGAACGTGTGGTCGCTGTTGAGCGCGTAGGCGTACAGCTTCCCGTCGTTCTCCAGTGCCGCGAAGTACAGCCCCGTGCCGTGCAGCGGGTAGGTGCGCGGCACGTACGACTGGCCCGTCGAGGCGTCGACGAAGCCGTTGCCCACCAGGTAGGAGTCCGGCACGAACGTGACGCCCTCGAAGCCGAGGTTCGCCTCGGTCTTGCTCCCGGCGTGCAGCTCGGGGAACTCGGCGGTCAGGTCCCACTGGTCCGTCGCAACGAGCTGCGTGCCGGCCTGGGCCGGGTCGAAGCGCAGGATGGAGTTCAGCGGGATGGTGTTCGCCGCGTTGTTGCGCTCGGTCGTCACGTACAGCGCGCCGTCCGGGCCCACCGTGAGGCCCTCGGAGTCGGGCTGGTTCGCCCGCGCGTCGGTGCCGCCGGGGAAGAAGATCTCCTTGCCGGCGCCCCAGCCGTTGCCGGTGTCGGGAACCCACAGGCCCGCCTGGTTCACCAGGCGGTACACCCAGCTCTTGTTCTTCACGGCGTACAGCACGTTCGCGTCGCTCGGGTCGAAGACCAGGCCGCTGATGTCCCGGCCCTCCGGCCCCGTCGCGGTCATCCAGGCGCACGGGGCGTCGGCGACGGAGACGCCCGCGGCGCCGGGCCACGTGGTCGGGGTGAGTGCCGTGGGCGGGAGTGCGCCGGCGGGGTCCGGCGCCTCCGGCTGGCACGGCAGCGTCGTTCCGCCGCCCGGGGTCGACGGGTCCGTCAGCGGCGTCTGGCAGGGGGTGCCGTTGGAGGAGCCGAACGACTTGGCAGCGACCGGGACGAAGGCGCCCGTGACGTCGGGGCACCGCGCGTAGGCGCCGGCGCCGATGGCGTTCACCTCGTCGGCGCCCGCCTGTCCGGCGGTGTAGGCGACCGAGTCGACCAGGGTGCCGGCCGTCGCGTCCGGGCCGTCCGGGAGGTAGAGGTTCACGGCGTCCCCGCCGCTGCTCAGCCCCTTCGTCGAGGAGAGGTACACGAAGCCGTGCGCCGGCACGACGGTGGTGTCGCTGCCGTCGGCCAGCTTCGCCGAGAACGGTGCCGCGACGCCGGCGCCGCCGCTGTCGGCCTGCAACCAGCCGGCGATGCTGACGGCGGTCGCGCCGCCGTTGGCCAGCTCGACCGCGTCGGCGACCGGCGTGCTGCCGTTGTCCGAGGAGACCTCGTTGATGCGGATGTCGGCCCAGGCCGGGTCGATCTCGACGCCGGTGCCCGGGGAGGGCTCGCCCCCACCGGGCGGGTCGGCGACGAACCGGCTCGACCCGGGCGAGCCGATGTCGCCG
Source organism: uncultured Actinomycetota bacterium (assembly GCA_963837795.1). GTDB lineage: Bacteria > Actinomycetota > Actinomycetes > Actinomycetales > Cellulomonadaceae > Cellulomonas. Next base: position 433,592 of record CAWIOT010000003.1, on the reverse strand, counting down.
GTCGTCGACGCCCGGGAGGCCTCGGCGTCCCCGACGACCGACAGCTGCCACTGCGAGGCGGTGTTGGCGCCGAGGGCGGCGGCCGTCGTCGGGACCCCCGCGACGCCCTGGGTGCGGGGGCCGTTGCCGGTCGCGTCGTTGTAGGTCAGGCGGTCGACCAGGTCGGGGCCGGCGAAGATGTTGATCTCGTCGGCGCGGCCGAGGTTGGTGGTGTTGCCCGCCAGGATCTTCGCGTCCGCGCCCAGGGTCCACTCGCTGCGGAACGTCGCGTCCGCGGACTCCGTGAGGATCGCGGACGCGCCGGGGGCCAGCGTGCCCAGCCCGTCCAGCGGCACCGTGCCCGGGGCGCGGCTGTCGTCGTCGAAGGACCAGCCCGCCAGGCTGACGGGAGTCGGTCCGAGGTTCGTGATCTCGACGTACTCGCCGCTGGAGTGCACCGGGTTGTACATCCACTCGGTGATCCTGACCTGCGGCGTCGTGGCAGCCTGCGCGGCGGCAGGAAGCGCGATCGCCAGGGCGCTCGCGGTGGTCAGGGCGGCAAGGGACGCGACGACGCGCGCGGGGCCAGAGGTCACCGCAGGAGTTTCGCGAGACGGGGCAGACGTCCGGAGGCGTCGCGGCGAACAGGAGGCGAACAGCTCTGGTCGTGCGGCCGCAGGGCTCAGGGCCGCCGGCGACACGTCGGCCGGGGACGGTGCGGAACTCACCCGCACGTGACGCGGAATCACCCGAATGACGTTCATGGGGGAGCTCCGGCGCGTCGAAGCATGGAGGTGGCTTTCGGTCCGACGCAGAACTACGACGACGCGAGTCTCGGCGTGGTGTGGAAGGGGCACCCGGTCCTGGCGGCGGCCGGCCGGGTCCTGATCGCCGCGGTCCCGCTGGTCCTCGCGATCGGGCTGGGCCTCGCGGCCGCACGCTGGCTCCCGCCCCAGCGACTCGGGGTGAACCCATGGATCTGGCTCGCCGTCGAGATCTCGTGCGCGAGCCTGGTCCTTGTCCTCGCGACGCGGTTGGCGCGCACGTTCCTGCCCCTGACGACGTTGCTCCGGCTCACGCTGTACCTGCCGGACCACGCCCCCTCTCGGCTCTCGGTCGCCATGACCCACTACTCGCCCGACCTGCTGCAGGCGCCACTGGCTGCCATCGGCAACCGGAGCGGTCGGCGACCGGGGGACGACTACGCCGCGTGCGTCATGAGTCTCGTGGCTGCTGTCTCGCGGCACGACCACGTCACTCGCAGCCACTGCGAGCGGGTGCAGGCGTATGCGGCCCTGATCGGCAAGGAGCTCGGCCTCTCGGAGCACGAGGCCGCCAAGCTCAGCTGGGCCGCGCTGCTGCACGACGTCGGCAAGCTGCAGGTCCCCGCGAGCATCTTGAGCAAGCCGGGGCGGCCCACGACGACGGAGTGGGCTGTCCTCGCGGGTCACCCCGCGGCGGGCATGGAGCTCGCCGAGCCCTTACGTGCGTGGCTGGGGCCGTGGCTCGACGTGATCGGGCAGCACCACGAGCGCTGGGACGGCGCCGGGTATCCCGGTGGGCTGGCCGGCACGGAGATCAGCGAGGGCGCCCGCATCGTCGCGGTGGCCGACGCCTACGACACGATCACCTCCGCACGGTCGTACAAGCAGCCGCTGCCGGCCGCGGCTGCTCGCGCGGAGCTCGCGCGGTGCGCCGGCGAGCAGTTCGATCCGCGCGTCGTCCGCGCCTTCCTGTCCATCGGGCTCGGTCGGCTGCGCCGGGTCGCCGGCCCCCTCAGCGTCCTGTCCGCCCTGCCGAGCCTGCCCTCCTTCGCCGCCGACGTCCCCTCCGTCGTGCAGAAGCTCACCACGGCGGGCGCCCTGAAGGCGGCGGGAGCGATCGGGCTCGTGCTGACGGTCTCGACGGCTGCCGTGGGGGCGGCAGCGGCCGACCCTCCGGACCCGTCCTCGGCCGTCGTCACCGACGACCCCACCCGCACCGGCGGCTCCAGCCCGGTCGACGAGACCCGCACCGGCCCGGTGCACGCCGGGGAGCCTGCGCCGCGGGACGTCGCCTCCGACGCTGCGACGGCTGCGCTCCCGACACCGCCCCCTGGGCCCGTTCCGTCGTCCGCACCTGTGGCTGCCGACCCCGCACCGCCGGCTGCCGGGCTGCCGGTCGACGAGGGCACGGCGGGCGCCGACGGGACGGTGAGCGACGAGAAGAAGGAGAAGGCCGAGAAGAAGGACAAGGCGGAGAAGGCGGAGAAGGCCGAGAAGGCGGAGAAGGCCGAGAAGGAGAAGGACGAGAAGAAGGACACGGCGGAGAAGGAGGTCGCGAAGGAGGACAAGAAGGGAAAGGGCTGACCGGCGCAGCGCCTGCCTTGCGTGGCTCGCCGTGCTGATGCTGAATGGCACCTACCTGGCCCGCTCGAGGTCCAGCGACCCGGCTCGCCCGCCCCACAGGAGGTCAGCGTGACCAGCGAGAGCCCCCCGCAGAACCTGCGCGAGTACATCGAGTACCTGCGGGAGCGCGGCTACACGGTGCGCGACGGTCACACCCCCGACCCGGAGCTGATCGACCCGCACGGCAACCCCGTCTACACCTGGCAGGAGGGGTACCCCTACGACGAGCGGATGGACCGCGACGCGTACGAGCTCGAGAAGTACCGGCTGCAGGTCGAGCTCCTGAAGTTCCAGTACTGGCTGGAGGACAACGACAGGCGCGCGATCATCCTGTTCGAGGGCCGGGACGCCGCCGGCAAGGGCGGCACGATCAAGCGCTTCACGGAGCACCTGAACCCCCGTACGGCCCGCGTGGTCGCCCTGTCCAAGCCCAGCGACCGCGAGCGCGGCCAGTGGTACTTCCAGCGCTACACCCAGCACCTGCCGACGGCGGGCGAGATCGTCATGTTCGACCGGTCCTGGTACAACCGCGCCGGCGTCGAGCGGGTCATGGGGTTCTGCTCCGACGACGAGTACGAGACGTTCGTCGACCAGGCGCCGTGGTTCGAGAAGGCGCTGGTCGACTCGGGCATCCACGTCACCAAGCTCTGGTTCTCGGTGTCGCGGACCGAGCAGCGCACCCGGTTCGCCATCCGCCAGCTGGACCCGGTGCGGCGCTGGAAGCTCTCGCCCATGGACCTGGCGTCGCTGGACCGCTGGGACGACTACACGGCCGCCAAGGAGGAGATGTTCCGCAGGACGGACAAGAAGCACGCCCGGTGGACGATCATCCGCTCCAACGACAAGAAGCGGGCACGCGTCAACGCCATGCGCTTCTTCCTCAACCAGTTCGACTACGACGGCAAGGACGCCGCCGTCGTCGGCAAGCCCGACCCTCTGCTGGTCATCCGCAGGAAGGACGAGCCGGCGGACGAGTGAGCGCCGACTGCTAGATGCGGCGGCGCCGTCCGGGCGTGACGGCCGCGGCGACGACCGCGGTCTTGGCGACGGGGGCCGGTCCGGGTGTGACGGCCTTGGCGACGACGGCGGTCTTGGCGACCGGGTGGCCGACGACTCCGACTCGTCCGATGCGTGCGGGGCGGAGCGGCATCTCAGACCTCCTGTGCGGCGAGCGCGTCGTCGGCCTCGATCGAGGCGATGATCGCTTGGATGGGGATGCGGCCGTCCGCGATGAGCTGACCGCCCGAGCGGCGGGCAGCCGAGGCGAACGGCGCCGCCCACAGGTTCTCCCAGATCAGCACGCCGGCCGTGCTGCCCGGGTCCATGGCGGCCGCCAGGTTCTCGACGTCCTCCTCGGCCAGGAGCTCGGCCAGCTCAGCCTCGATCTTCTGCAGCTCACCGAGCTGCGGGACGTCGGACAGCTCCATGGCGTCGACGGAACCGTCCTCGTTCTTGGTGAGGATGAGGACGTCGATCACGCGGATGGTGCCGGCGTCGACCAGGGCGACGAGCTCGTCGACCATCTCGCCCGTGAAGCTGCTCTCTCCCGCCGGGAACTCGACGACGATGTAGTCGACGGGTCCCAGCGTGTCCAGCGATGTCTCGCTCATGTGGATCGACTCCCTCTCGTGGTGCGCTCTCAGGAGCCGAGCGCGGCGGCCTTGAGCTTCGTGAACTCGGTCTGGTCGATGGCACCGGAGTCGAGCAGGGCCTTGGCCTGGGCGATCTGGTCGGTCGGTGATCCCGAGCTCGTCGCGCTGCGGATGTGGTCGTCGAACTCCGACCGGGCGGCCTGCATCTGCGCGGCCTGACGGGACCCCATGCCGCGTCCGCGCACGATCAGGTAGAGCAGGATCCCGAGGAACGGCAGCACGATCAGCAGGACCACCCAGAGCGCCTTGACGCCGCCGCCGGTGTCGGGGTCGCGGAACAGGTCGCCGAAGATGGCGATGAGCAGCCAGAACCAGATGATGAAGAGGAAGAGCTCCAGCATCCAGAGCAGCACGTCACCGCTGCCGAACGTGGCGGAGAAGTTCATCGGGCGCTCCTGTCGTCGTACCGGTGCCGAGCGAGCGCGTCGCCGTTCGACGGGGTGCTCCTGGCGAGCGTGGCGCGACGCCGCAGCCGGGGGCATCACCCTCGGTGCCGATCACCCGGGTGAGTGCAGCCCGGGCGGGGCTCGCGCACCGATCGTCCGCATCTGGGCGCTACTGTGCGGATCAGGCGTCGAGAGGTCTGGCGATGGAAGAGCGGGACGGGGCTCCTGCCTCGCACACGGTCGCGTCCCTCGACGTGGGCGTCGTCCGGGCGAAGCTCGCACCGCCGCGTCCGCCCCGGGGAGCGGTCCGCCGGCCCCACCTGGTCGACGCGCTGACGCGCGGACGACGGCGCAGGCTCACGCTGGTGTCGGCGCCCGCGGGGTTCGGCAAGACGACCCTGCTGGCCGAGTGGGTGGCCGCGGACGCGTCCGAGACCGCCTTCGCATGGGTGTCGCTGGACGCCGGCGACAATGATGCGTCGCGCTTCTGGAGCCACGTCGTCGCCGCGCTCGCCACCGTGGAACCGCAGGTCGCGGGTGCGTCGGCAGGCAGCGCACGCCGTCCTCGGGTCGCCGACCTCGCCGTGCCCCAGCTGCTCGAGCAGCTGCCGGACGAGGGTCCCGAGGTCGTCCTCGTGCTCGACGACTACCACCGCGCCGAGACGCCGGAGATCAACGCCACGCTGGCCGAGCTCCTGCGGTACCGCCCCCGGCGCGTCCAGGTCGTCGTCTCGACCCGGTCGGACCCCGCGCTCGCCGTGGCCGGCCTCCGGGCGTCGGGGGACCTCGTGGAGCTCCGGTCGGACGACCTGCGCTTCGACGACACCGAGGTCGCACGCTTCTTCGACGGCCTGGGCGTCACCGGGCTGACGGCCGCGGACGAGCGCAGGTTGACCGAGCGCACCGGCGGGTGGCCGGCGCCGCTGCGGCTCGCCTCGCTGCTGATGCCCACGCACGACCGGTCCGCCTTCATCGAGAGCTTCACGGGGGCGAGCCGGCACGTGGTCGACTACCTGGCCGGTGACGTGCTGGACATGCTCGAGCCGTCGACGCGCAGGTTCCTGCTCCAGGTCTCGATCCTCGGCCGGCTCAACGGGCCCCTGTGCGATGCCGTCACCGGGGGGACCGGGTCCGGGACTCTGCTCGCCGACCTGGAGCGCAGGAACCTGTTCATCTCCGTCGACGGTGCAGGGCAGTGGTACCACGCCCACCAGCTGTTCTCCGAGGCCCTGCGCGTCGAGCTGACGCGGACGACCCCGCGGGTGGTTCCCGTGCTGCACGGCCGAGCCGCCGCCTGGCTGGAGGCCGAGGGTGACCTCGAGGCGGCGACCGACCACGCGATCGCCGCGCACGACGTGACGCTGGCCTCCCGGCTCGTCGCCGGTCAGACCCAGCCGATGGCGGCCAGCGGGCGCAGCGGTGACCTGCGTCGCTGGCTCGCGGCCCTGTCCTGGCCCGAGGCGCGGCAGGACCCGGAGCTGGCGTTCGTCCGGGCCCTGTCGGCGGGGTTGGAGAACGACCTCGAGGGTGCCTTGGCGTGGCTGGACGTCGCGCGGACGGGTCGGTCGGACGTGGTGGATGCGGGCGGGCTCACCCTCGGGTTCCGGGTCGACTTCCTCGAGAGCATCGTCGGCGTCAACGACGCGGGCCGCGCCGAGGCGGCCGCACGGCGTGCCGTGGCGGCAGCCCCGAGCACCACCTGGCACGGCATCGCGGTGTCGTGCCTGGGGCAGGTCCTCTACCTGCAGGGGGAGACGTCGCAGGCCGTCGACCTCCTGCGTCGCGCGCTCACCGAGATCTCCGACGGCAACCCGATCATGCTCGGGTTCGCCGTCGGGACGCTCGGGCTGGCGGAAGCGGTGCTGGGCTGCGAGAGCCACGCCGACCCGCTGCTCGACGGGGTGGCGACGATGCTGGCGGGCGCCGGGGCCGATCGGTCCCCGGCCGGCGCGGCGGTCCTGCTCGCCCAGGGACTGCGCGCGCGCCGTGCCGGTGATCCTCGGGCGGCGTCGACGCACATCCGTGCCGCGATCGACATCCTGGGCGCCATGCCGCGCAACGCCTGGCTGGCCAACGCCTACGTGCTGCTGGCCGAGTCGGAGTGGGCGCTGGGACACGCCCTGGAGGCCCAGAGCGGTCTGCAGAGGGCGAACGACATCGTGGCGCGGCTGCCGGACCCGGGCGGGCTGCCGCGCCGCGCCGCGACGCTGCGTGAGCAGGTCACCGTCCCGGTGCACCACGTCGCCGCGTTCGGCGAGGAGCTGTCGGACCGCGAGACGGTCGTCCTCCGGCTCGCGGCCGAGGGCCTGCAGCAGAGGGAGATCGCCGACCAGCTCTTCATCTCCTACAACACCGTCAAGAGCCACCTGAAGGCGAGCTACCGCAAGCTGGGCGTCGCGTCCCGGGACGCCGCGATCGCCCGCCTCCGGGAGCTGGACCAGGTGGCGGGGCGTGGGCAACCACCCGGGTGACCGGCGCTCCGGGTGATGACCGGCGCGGGCGACCGGCCAAGACTTCGCGCATGGTCAGCTGCACGATCGTCCTCGCGGGGGAGCTCGACGAGCGGTTCAGCGGCGCCATGGAGGGGATGACGCTCACCGCCTGTGACGGCCGGACGACGCTCGTCGGGGAGCTGACCGACCAGGCTCAGGTGCAGGGCGTCCTGCGCCAGCTCTACGACCTCGGGCTCGAGGTCGTGGCGTTCACCACCGTCCCCACCGACCCGGCGGCACACAGGAGCGACGAGGGAGCGGCATGAGCACCGACCGACACGCACGGACCATGTTGCCGATCCCGGACCGTCCGCTCACGCGCCTGACCACCTACGACGCGAAGGACCCGGAGACGGCCTTCGCCGCGATCGAACCGCTGGTCCCTCCGGAGGGTGCACCGAACGTCCTGATCGTCCTGCTCGACGACGTCGGCTTCGGTGCGTCGAGCGCGTTCGGCGGGCCGTGCGCCACCCCGACGGCCGAACGGCTCGCCGCGGGTGGCCTGCGGTACAACCGGTTCCACACCACCGCGCTGTGCGCGCCCACCCGCCAGGCCATGCTCACCGGCCGCAACCACCACTCCGTGGGGATGGGCAGCATCACGGAGACGGCCACGTCGGCGCCCGGCAACAGCTCCCTGCGACCCAACACCAAGGCGCCCCTGGCGATGACCCTCAAGCTGAACGGGTACTCGACGGCCCAGTTCGGCAAGTGCCACGAGGTGCCCGTCTGGCAGTCCTCCCCGCTGGGGCCGTTCGACGCCTGGCCGTCGGGCGGCGGAGGCTTCGAGACCTTCTACGGGTTCATCGGCGGGGAGAACAACCAGTGGGATCCCGCGCTGTACGACGGGACGACGCCCGTGGAACCGCCGGCGACACCGGAGCAGGGCTACCACCTGACCGAGGACCTGGCCGACCGCGCCGTGAGCTGGGTGCGCCAGCAGAAGGCGCTGATGCCCGACAAGCCGTTCTTCGTCTACTTCGCCCCGGGGGCGACGCACGCGCCGCACCACGTGCCGCAGGAGTGGATCGAGAAGTACGCCGGGCGGTTCGACGACGGGTGGGACGTGCAGCGCGAGCGCACGTTCGCCGAGCAGAAGCGGCTCGGCGTGGTCCCGGCCGACGCCGAGCTCACCGCACGGCATGCCGAGATCCCGGCCTGGGACGACATGCCGGACGAGATGAAGCCTGTCCTGGCTCGCCAGATGGAGGTCTACGCCGGCTTCCTCGAGCACACCGACCACCACGTGGGACGGCTGATCGACGCGATCGACGACCTCGGGGTGCTGGAGGACACGCTCGTCTACTACATCATCGGGGACAACGGGGCGTCGGCCGAGGGAACGGTCAACGGGGCGTTCAACGAGATGGCCAACTTCAACGGGATGGCCGCGCTCGAGACACCCGAGTTCATGGCGTCCAAGATGGCGGAGTTCGGCTCGCCCTCGTCCTACAACCACTACTCGGTCGGCTGGGCGTGGGCGATGAACGCACCGCTGCAGTGGACCAAGCAGGTGGCCTCGCACTGGGGCGGCACCCGCAACGGGACGGTCGTGCACTGGCCGAGGGGGATCACCGAGACCGGAGGGCTGCGATCCCAGTTCACCCACGTGATCGACATCGCGCCGACCGTCCTCGAGGCCGCCGGCCTGCCCGAGCCCACGGTGGTCAACGGCGTGCAGCAGTCGCCGATGGAGGGCACCTCCATGCTCTACACGTTCGACCAGCCGGAGGCCGCGGAGCAGCACGACCTGCAGTACTTCGAGATGTTCGGGAACCGCGGCGTCTACCACCGCGGGTGGAGCGCCGTCACCAAGCACAAGACCCCGTGGGTCCTGGTCGGCGGGGACGTTCCGGCGTTCGACGACGACGTCTGGGAGCTCTACGACGGCAGCACCGACTTCAGCCAGGCGCGGAACCTCGCAGCCGATCATCCAGAGAGGCTCGCCGGCCTGCAGCGGCTGTGGTTGATCGAGGCCGTCAAGTACGGAGTCCTTCCGCTGGACGACCGCACCGGCGAACGCCTGAACCCGTCCATGGCGGGGAGACCGACCTTGATCCGTGGCACGTCCCAGCAGTTCTTCCCGGGTATGGGGCGCCTGTCGGAGAACAGCGTGCTCAACATCAAGAACAAGTCGTTCTCCGTGTCGGCCGAGGTCGACGTGCCGACCGGCGGCGCCGAGGGCGTGATCATCGCCCAGGGCGGCCGCTTCGGCGGGTGGAGCGTCTACCTCACGGACGGCCGCCTCACCTTCCACTACAACGTCCTGGGGATCCACGGCTTCTCGGTCGGCGCGGGTGAACGGCTTCCCGCGGGACAGCACCAGGTCCGCGCGGAGTTCGCCTACGACGGCGGCGGTCTGGCCCAGGGCGGCACGGTCACGCTGTACCACGACGGGTCGGCGGTGGGCTCAGGTCGGGTCGCGATGACGCAGCCGATGGTGTTCTCGGCCGACGAGACGACGGACATCGGCTACGAGTCGGGGACCACGGTCAGCCCGGACTACACCGCTGCCACCAGCCGGTTCACCGGCAAGATCCGCTGGGTGCAGATCGACCTGGGCGACGACGACCACGACCACCTCGTCGACCCGGAGGAGCGGCTCCGCATCGCGATGGCGCGGCAGTAGCAGGACCCCGACCGGCGGTTCGTCGATACCCTCGGCCCATGGCCCTCCTGCACCGCGCCACCATCCGTCCCACCAAGGCGGAGCTCCTCGGCGACTGGGTCCCGACGCAGCCCTGGGGAGAGCCGGACCTCGAGCTGGTCGGCGCGTACCGCTTCGACGACCCGGACGGCGAGGTCGGCATCGAGACGCACGTGCTGGCGTCGGCGGGCGGGCACCTGCTCCAGGTCCCGCTGACCTATCGCGGCGCGCCGCTGGCCGGGGCGGACGGCTTCCTCATCTGCACCATGGAGCACTCGGTGCTCGGTCGGCGCTGGATCTACGACGCCGCGGGCGACCCGGTCTACGTGCAGGTTCTCGCGTCCGCCCTGCTCGGCGGCGCCGCACAGGCCGAGGAGCTCGTCGAGGGCTCCGACGCCCCGCGTGCGCCGTCCGTCCGGGTCGTCGGCGGCGGTACGCCCGCGCACCCGGTCCCGACGATCGACCGCGTGCGGGTGTCCGGGGACGGCGCGACGACCACGCTCGAGTGCCGTGACCTGCGCCTGGTCGTGCGTCGTCGCCTCGACGCACCCGCGGGCATCGGTGACCACGGGTCCACCCTGACCGGCACGTGGGCCGGTGCCGACGAACCGGTCCTGCTGGCGTACGTCGCCTGACCGGTCCACACGTTCGCGACGCGCGCGGTCGGCTCCCCGCCACCGGGAGGGCGACGCGGTCCTACCGGCGCACCGCCCAGACGAGCACGTCGGACCCGTCGACGGCGTGCAGCTCGACCACCGCACCGCCGCGGCCGGCCGTGAGGACGTCGCCGGCCCGCGCGGTGCCCGCCTCCCACTGCCCGTCCGCCCGCTCGTAGGTCAGCGCCGGCCCAGGTCCGGCATCGAGCGGCACGGACGCGGTGCCGCCGTCCGCGCGCAGGCACACCGACCCGTCGCTTCCCGCATACGCGCTGGCGCCACCCGCCAACGCGGTGACGGCACCGACCGGTGGCTCGTCGCACGCGTACACCGGCGGCCGCACGGCAGGCGTCGTGGCGGTCGCGACGACCGCCCACCCGACGAGCGCCGCCGCCAGCGCACCGGGCAGGAGCCGCCGGACCGGGGGCGTCGTCGCGCGACGCGTGACGACCAGGAGGGCCCCCGTCAGGGCGAGGCCCAGGAGGCCCCCGACGGTGTTCAGGAGCACGTCGTTGACGTCGAACGCGCGCCACGCCCACCCCACCGCCGTCGACACCAGCAGCTGGACGGTCTCGATCACGAGGGTCAGGGCGACGCAGGCGAGCACGAGCACCTCGTACCGCCACCGCACGACCAGGGGCAGCAGCACGCCGAAGGGCAGCGTCATGAGGACGTTGCGCTGCGTCTCCCACCCGGCCAGCAGGTCCGGCCGCCGCAGCACGAGCTCGTAGGTGGCGCCGGTGCCACGGTGCACCTGCCCGATCGGCAGCGGCAGGAACGCCGCTGCGGCCAGCACGACGAGATACAGCACCATGGCCACGCAGGCGGCACGGTGGAGCCGGGGCGCACGCTGATCGACCACCGGACCAGCATCCGCGCGCGCCGGGCACCGCGCGTCAGTCCACGGCGGGAGCGCAGGTCCGACTCCGGGGGGAGACCCGGCTGCGCGCAGACCTGGACGTGGCCGCGACACGCGTGATCTTCGTCGTTGAGTGTTCAACTGGCGGAAATCTCTCGGAAACGGCTGGTGTGTCACCCTCGAGGAGCACCCCGAGGCTCCCGGTGCGAGCAGCGCTCCCGGGACCTCGGGGCGCAGGGCCCTGGATCGAGGAATGACATGGCAGCACACGATGTCCTGGTCGTCGGCGAGACGCTGATGAACGTCCACGACGACGGCATGAGCATCCGCGAACGCGTCGGCGGCAGCGCCGGCAACGTCGCCGTCGGCCTCGCCCGGCTGGGTCGCGACGTCATGCTGCACACCAGCCTGGGGCAGGACGAGCGCGGCGAGGACATCGCCGCCTACCTCGCGTCCGAGGGTGTCGGGCTGTCCGCCTCGTCGTTCGGCGCGGGCGCGACGTCCGTCGTGCGGGCCGTCCCGCGGTTCGACGGCTCGACCGCGTGGGACTACCGCGTCCGCTGGGCGCCCGCGGTCGACCCCGGCACGTTCGACGCGCGCTGCGTGCACGCCGGGTCGTGGGCCACCCAGGTGGAGCCCGGTGCGAGCGTCGTGCGGGACCTCGTCGCGCAGGCCTACGGCCGCTCGTTGGTGACGTTCGACGCGCGCGTGGAGCCGACGCTCGTCGCGTCGCGCGAGGCCGCCGTGCGACGGGTCGACGAGTTCGTCGAGCTCGCGGGCATCGTGCGGACCAGCGAGCGCGACCTGGCGTTCCTGTACCCGGACGTCGCGCCGATCGACGTGCTGCGCGACTGGGTGGCGCGGGGGCCGGACCTCGTGGTGGTCACGCGGGGGAGCCACGGGGCGACGGCCGTGACCGCGCGGTGCGTCGTGGACGTCCCGGCGGTGGCGGTGCTGTTCGCGGACGAGGCGGGCGGCGCCGGTGACGCGTTCATGGCCAGCCTGATCGACACGGCGCTCACCTTCGACGCCGACGTGAGCATGCGGTGGTTGCGCTCGGGCACGCCGGTGGTGGAGCAGGTGCTGGCGCGCTCCGTGCGCGCCGCCGCGCTGACGGTGAGCCGTGTGGGAGCGGTCCCACCGACGGCCGAGGAGCTGATGCCGGCGTCGACGAGCGCCTGAGCTCAGCGCATCTGCTCGTCAGTGACCATGCCCCCCGGGGCGGACGACCGCGGCGCTGCCGCCGCCCCGGCGCGTCGGTTCCGCCACCGCCTGCAGCCGGCCGTGGTCGAGGAACTCGATCGCGGTGGCGGCGCCGATCTCCGGGACGTCGCTGAACGTGTGACCCAGCGCGGTCAGCTCGGCGCGCGGGAACGCCGGCTCGGCGTCGACGACCGTGCGGTTGCGCTGCGACGCGCGCGGTGCGGCAACCGCGTCCGGCAGGGACATCCCCAGGTCCAGCCGGTTCACGAGCACCTGCAGGACGGTGGTGATGATCGTGGCGCCGCCCGGGGACCCCAGCGCGAGCCGCGGCGCGCCGTCCGAGAGCACGATCGTCGGCGCCATCGAGCTGCGCGGGCGCTTGCCGGGCGCCGGCAGGTTCGGGTCGGCGCCGCCCTGGGTGTCCGTGAAGTTGAAGTCGGTCAGCTCGTTGTTCAGCAGGAAGCCGCGGTGCGGCACGACGATGCCGTTGCCGCCGATCGACTCGATGGTGAGCGTGTAGGAGACCACGTTGCCCCACCGGTCGGCTGTGGTGAGGTGGGTGGTCGACTGGCCGTCGGAGCCCTGCGTCCCGGGCGCCCCGGCGGCGGGGCACGGGGCGTACTCGCCGTCGGGCGAGCCGGGCGCCACCGGCTTGGGCGCGGCGGCGGCCGGGTCGATCAGGCACGCGCGCTCGGCGGCGAACCCGTCGGACAGCAGCTCCTCGAGCGGCACGTCGACGAACGCCGGATCACCCACGTACCGGTTCCGGTCGGCGAACGCCAGGGCGCTGGCCTCGAGGTACCGGTGCAGCGTCGGGGTGGTGCCTGACGAGCCGGCGTCGCTCGCCTCCAGGATGTTCAGCGCCTCGCCGACCGTGGAGCCGCCCGACGAGGGCGGGGCCATCGAGTAGACGTCCAGGCCGCGGTAGCTCACGTGCGTCGGATCCCGCAGCAGTGCCTCGTAGGCCGCCAGGTCGCCGCGCTCGAGCAGGCCCGGCCGGACCACGAGCGTGCTGCCGCGGGTGACCGGCGGGCGGTGCACCGTGTCCACGATCTCCTGCGCCAGGCGACCGGTGTACAGGGCGTCGGTGCCGCGCCGGGCCAGCAGGTCGTACGTGTCGGCGAGGTCGCGGTTGCGGAACACCGACCCGACCGCCGGCGGCGTGCCGTCGGGCAGGTAGAGCCGCGCCGTCGACGTGAACGCGGAGAAGCGGGCCGCGTTGGACGCGACCTGGTCGGCGAAGGTCTGGTCCACGACGAACCCGCGCCGGGCCACCTGCGTCGCTCCGTGCAGCGCGTGGCGCAGGTCGAGGGTGCCCCACTGCTCCAGGGCGGTCTCCCACGTCGCCGGGGTCCCCGGGACGCCGGCGGACAGGCCGGACGTGACGGCGTCGGCGAACGGGATCGGCACACCGTTCTCGACGAACGCGTCGCTGCCCATCGCCTGCGGAGCCGTCTCGCGGCCGTCGATGGTGTGCACCGTGCGGGTCGCGGCGTCGTAGTAGACGAAGAAGCCGCCGCCCCCGATCCCCGAGGAGAACGGCTCGGTGACGCCGAGCGTCGCGGCGGCGGCCACGGCGGCGTCGACCGCGTTGCCGCCGTGCCGCAGGACCTCGAGCCCGACCTGTGTGGCGTCGGGGTCCACGGTGCTGACCGCACCACCGGTCCCCACAGCCACCGGGACGCGGTCGGGGGAGCGTGGGTGCGCGGCGGCCGGCGCTGCGGCGGCGACGAGGGCGAGGACGACGGCTGCCGAGAGGGCGGCGAGCCTGCGTGGGGACCGGGACGCGTTCACGGTGACCTCCTGCACGACGACAGACTCCAGTCGTACCACCGCTGCGGCCGCTTGCCCACAGTCCAGTCACAGGAGATTCACACTGCGGTCACCGAGAACTGTCCGGGATGTCGGGCTCCGGTCAACGCGCGGCGGTTGGCTCGGGTCATGAGACGCACCGCAGCACTCTCCGTCCTGGCGGCCGCCGTGGCCGCCGCCCTCCTCACCCCGACCGCGGCGTCCGCCGGCGACCGTTCGCACGGCCGACCGACCGTCGTCCAGCCGACGCTGGTGGCCCGCGCCACGCTCTCGGCCGACTTCCTCGCCCCGGGACCTCCGTCGGGCGCCCTCGCCACCCCGGCCAACGGTCGGCAGGGTCCGTTCGCCGGCCAGGTGGTGCCCGGCTTCTCCGGCATGGTCGACGCCGGTGACGGGACCTTCTGGGCGCTGCCGGACAACGGGTTCGGCAGCAAGGCGAACTCCGCGGACTTCCTCCTGCGGATCTACCACGTGACCCCCGACTGGCAGACGGCGCGCGGGGGAGCCGGGTCGATCGGCGTCGGCGAGTTCCTCTCGCTGCGGGACCCCGACCACCGGATCGACTTCCCGATCGTCCACGGGGACACCCCGGAGCGGCTGCTGACCGGCGCGGACTTCGACGTCGAGTCGATCGTCCGCGCGAAGGACGGCAGCTTCTGGATCGGCGAGGAGTTCGGTCCCTTCCTGCTGCACGTCGACGCCACCGGCAGGCTCCTGGCCGCGCCGGTGCCCTTCCCGGCCGGCAAGTCGCCGCAGAACCCGTACCTGGCGCCGGGCGAGACGGCCCGGATCCGGGCGAGCCGGGGCTTCGAGGCGATGGCCGGCTCCCGCGACGGGCGGTTCCTGTACCCGATCATGGAGGGCGCGTTCGTGGACGACCCGCAGCAGCGCCGTCGCACGATCTCCGAGTTCGACACCGCGCGCGGCGTGTACACCGGCCGGACCTGGGCGTACGAGACGCACCAGGCAGCGAACGTCGTCGGCGACGCGTTCATGACGGGCCGCCACGAGATGCTGGTGATCGAGCGTGACGACTTCCAGGGCGCGGCGTCGGTGATGAAGCGCGTGTACCGGATCGACCTCGACCGGACCGACGCCGAGGGCTACGTGACCACGACCCTCGTGCTGGACGCGCTGAAGATCGCCAACCCGAACCACCTCGGCTCCGGCGACGGGTACGGCACGGACGACCCGTTCTCCCTGCCGGTGCAGTCCTTCGAGACCGTGGTGCAGCTGCGCGACGGTCGGCTGCTCATCGCGAACGACAACAACTACCCGGGCAACGACTCGCGCATCGCGGGGACGCCGGACGACACGGAGATGGACGTCGTCGACCTGCGCCAGGTGCGCGTCCCGCACGCCGGTGACGTCACGGTCGTCGGCCACCGCGGGGCGAGCGGCTACCGTCCCGAGCACACGCTGGCCTCCTACGAGACGGCGATCCTGCAGTGCGCGGACTTCATCGAGCCCGACCTCGTCGCGACGAAGGACGGCGTCCTGGTGGCCCGGCACGAGAACGAGATCAGCGGCACCACGAACGTCGCCTCGCACGCCGAGTTCGCGTCGCGGCGCACGACCAAGACCATCGACGGGCGCAGCGTCACCGGCTGGTTCACGGAGGACTTCACGCTCGCCGAGCTGAAGACCCTGCGCGCCATCGAGCGGCTCCCCGCCGTGCGGCCCGCCAGCACGGCCTTCGACGGTCTCTACGAGATCCCGACGTTCGACGAGGTCCTCGACCTCGCGCGCCGCTCGGTCACCTGCGACGGGCAGCCCGTGGGGGTCTATCCCGAGACCAAGCACCCGACCTACTTCGACTCGATCGGTCTGTCGCTCGAGGAGCCCCTGGTGGCTCAGCTGCGTGCCGTCGGCCTGGACGACCGCCGCTCGCCGGTGATCATCCAGAGCTTCGAGACCGGCAACCTGCGTCAGCTCGACACGATGACCCGGGTGCGGCTGGCGCAGCTGGTCGACTGCTCGGGTGCGCCGTACGACCTGGTGGCGGCCGGTGACCCGCGCACGTACCGCGACCTGGTGACGCGCGACGGCCTCGCGCAGGTGGCCCGGTACGCGGACGGTGTCGGGCTGTGCAAGGACCTGATCATCCCGCGCCAGGCGGACGGCACGCTCGCCGCGCCGACGTCGGTGGTCCGGGATGCGCACCGGGTCGGGCTGGAGGTCCACGGCTGGACCTTCCGGCGGGAGAACCAGTTCCTGCCCGCCGAGTTCCGCAGCAGCGCCGACCCGAACGCCGTCGGTGACCTGGCCGGGGAGATCCGGGTGTTCGTGCGGGCGGGGATGGACGGGCTGTTCAGCGACAACCCCGACGTCGCGGCCGCCACGGTCGGCTGACGAGGTGCGGAGGGCCGGCCGCCGAGGCGGCCGGCCCTTCCGCTCACCCCGGTCAGGGACGCGGAGCGTCCGCGGCGGGCGGAGCCCACCGGCGCAGGGTCCCGGTGCCCGGACCGTGGCTCTGCGCCCAGGCCCGTGCCCGGTCGGTCGCCGCCTCGGCTGCGGGCCGGGCCGGGACCGTGCAGTGCAGGTGCGGCTCCCCGGGGGCGGTCGCGGTCGTGCCGACCGGCCGGCAGGACCGTGCGGGCGGCACCTGCGCCTGTGCCGAGCCCGCGAGCGTCCGTGGCGGCTCGGGTGCACCGGCCAGGCCCGCTGCCGACCGCCGCGACGAGGACGAGCGCCAGACCCGCACCGGCGATGCCGAGCCCGCGCCGGACGTGCGGCGCCCGTGCACCCGGTGCGTGCGACGGCGGGTCCGTCTCCTCCGGCCCGAGCTCCAGCTCGAACTCGACCACGGTCGCGAGGTGCGCGCGGTGGTGCGACGTCGTGGGGGCCATGGCATGCGTCCTCGGTGCGGGTGATCGGCGGGTGGTCCGTCACCTGTCAGGAGCAGCCGGCCGCGGGGTCGATACGTCCACCCTGCGCGAACCTGGGCGCCGGCGGATCAGGTGGCCCCCCTGGTCCGCGCGCGACGTCAGACCGCTGACTCCGCCAGCAGGTCGGCGGCCGTCGTCGTGCCGGGCCCGGCACCGGCCGCGGCGGCCTGGCGGGCGCGACGCTGCAGCACCGCGTTGACCGGCGTCGCGACCCCGTGCAGCCTGCCGAGCAGGACCACCTCGCCGTTGAGGTAGTCGGACTCGATGCTCGACGCGCCCCGGACCAGCGACTGCCAGCTCGAGCCGCCACCGCGCTCCTGGCCGGGCAGCGGGACCACCCGGAAGTCGGCGCGGGCGGCGTCGTGCACGGCGTCGTCGAGCGTGGCGATGCCCGCGGCGGCCAGGACCGCGTGCCCCTCGGCGACGGCGCGCTCGACCAGCTCACGCGCGGCGTCGTCGCGCGTGGTGCCGCACAGCGCCTCGACCGCGTTGGCCAGGTTGGTGAGCAGCTTCGTGTACTTCCAGGCCATGACGTCGGCGCTCACCGGGGAGCGGAACCCGGCGTCGACCAGCTCGGCGGCGTAGCCGCCCACCGCCTCGTCGGCGACCACGGACCCGTCGGCGGCTCCCACCGTCAGCACGCCCGGCACCGGGGTGCCACCCGCGCAGACGCGGCCGGGCTCGAGGTACGTGGCCGGCAGCCACACGCACATGGCCACCACGTGGGCGAACCGGCGCAGGGCTGCGCGCTCGTTGTCCACGCCGTTCTGCGCGCACACCAGGGGCAGGACCTGCGCCGCCGAGCCGCCGCCGCGCACCGGCCGGTCGGCCCACGCGTCGAGCGCCGCGGCGGTGTCCTGGCTCTTGACCGCCAGGGTCAGCACGTCCCCGGGCCGCAGCTCGACCTCGTCGGGACCCGCGGCGACCGTCGGGCGGACGCGGACCGTGCCGGCCGCCGTCACGACCTCCAGGCCGCCGCGGCGCAGGGCGTCGAGCTGGCCGCCGCGCGCCACGAGGACCACGTCCTTGCCGGAGCCCGCCAGGAGCCCGCCGATCACGCCGCCGACCGCACCGGTCCCGATGATGATGTGCCGCACGCGACCCACCTTGCCCGACGTCCGCCGGCGCCGCGTCCGCAGTGGACTACGTCACAGTGCCCATCGCCTGGACGCACGGGACCTCGTCGGTGCTCGTCCCGTAGTTTTGCCCCGTGATCGCACCTCTTCCCCCGAGCGACGCCGCGCAGGCCACTGCGACGAGCCCCGCCAGCCATGAGGTCCCTGAGCCGCTGCGCAACGACGTCCGCGTGCTGGGCGAGTTCCTCGGCCGCGTGCTGCGTGAGGCGGGCGGCGACGACCTGCTCGCCGACGTGGAGGCGCTGCGCGAGCTCGCCATCCGCGCCCACAACGGCCCGGACCCCGACGCGCTGGCGCAGGCCGAGGAGCTCGTCGCCGGCTTCAGCATGTCCCGCGCCGAGGAGGTCGCACGCGCGTTCACGTGCTACTTCCACCTGGCCAACACGGCGGAGGAGTACCACCGCGTGCGGGTCCTGCGGGACCGCGAGGCCAGCCTGCAGCCGCACCACCTGGCGCCGGACGACTCGCTGCCGGCCGCCGTCGTGCAGCTGGCCGAGGAGGTAGGCGAGGACGTCGCGCGCCAGCGGCTGGCGGAGCTCGAGTTCCGGCCAGTGTTCACGGCGCACCCCACCGAGGCGCGACGTCGGGCGGTCTCCGGCGCCATCCGGCGGATCGCCGAGCTCGTCGCCGAGCGGGACCTGCGCTACACGGGTGGCATGTCGCTCGCGGAGAACGACCGGCGCCTGCTGGGGGAGATCGACACCCTCTGGCGGACCGCGCCGCTGCGGGAGGCCAAGCCGTCGGTGCTGGACGAGGTCCGCACCGTCATCAACGTGTTCGAGGCGACGCTCTCGGACGTGCTGCCGGCCGTCTACCGGCGTCTCGACGACTGGCTGCTCGCGGATGCCGCGGGCACGACCGCGCCGGCCGTGCGACCGTTCGCCCGCCTCGGCACGTGGATCGGCGGTGACCGGGACGGCAACCCGAACGTGACCGCGGAGATCACGCAGACGGCGGCGGCGATGGCGTCCGAGCACGCGCTGATCGAGCTGGAGGCGTCCGCGCGCCGCACCGCGCACGGCCTCACGCTCGCCGCGTCCGGCACGCCCGCGTCCAGCGAGCTGACCGCCCTGTGGCAGCAGCAGCGGGGGCTGTCCGCGTCGGTGGCGTCGACGATCGCCGGTGACGCGCCGAACGAGCCGCACCGCCGGGTCGTCTACTTCCTGGCCGAGCGGATCGCCGCGACGCGCACCCGCAACGCCGACCTGGGCTACGGCGACGCCAGCGAGCTCGTGGCGGACCTCGACGTGGTGCAGCGCTCGCTCGTGGCGGCCGGTGCCACGCGTGCCGCCTACGGCGACCTCCAGCGCCTCATCTGGCAGGTCCAGACGTTCGGGTTCCACCTGGCCGAGCTCGAGGTCCGGCAGCACTCGCAGGTGCACGCCGGCGCGCTGGCGGACCTCGCGGCGAACGGTCCGGACGGGGCGCTCGAGCCGCGCACGGTCGAGGTCCTGGACACCTTCCGCGCGATCGGTGCCGTGCAGCGCCGGTTCGGGATCAAGGCGGCCCGCCGCTACATCGTGTCGTTCACGCAGTCCGCCGAGCACCTCGCCGCCGTGTACCAGCTGGCCGAGTACGCCTTCGCGGGCGTGGACGCCCCGGTCATCGACGCGATCCCGCTGTTCGAGACCTTCGCGGACCTGGAGGCGTCGGTCGACATCCTCGAGGGCGCCCTGGCGCTGCCGCAGGTGCAGAAGCGGCTCGCGGAGAACGGGCGCCGCGTCGAGGTCATGCTCGGCTACTCCGACTCCTCCAAGGACGTCGGTCCGGTCTCCGCGACGCTCACGCTCGACGCCGCCCAGCGCCGGATCACCGACTGGGCGCGGCGCCACGACATCCAGCTGACCCTGTTCCACGGCCGCGGGGGAGCCCTCGGGCGCGGCGGCGGCCCGGCCAACCGGGCGCTGCTCGCGCAGCCCCCGGGCTCGGTGGACGGGCGGTTCAAGCTGACCGAGCAGGGCGAGGTCATCTTCGCCCGCTACGGCGACCCGGTGATCGCGGCGCGGCACATCGAGCAGGTCGCCGCGGCGACGCTGCTGGCCGGCGCCCCGTCCGTCGAGCGCCGCAACGCGTCGGCCACCGAGCGGTTCGCCGCGCTCGCCGCGCAGCTCGACGAGACGTCGCGCCTCCGGTTCCACCAGCTGGTCCGGGCACCCGGCTTCCCGCAGTGGTTCGCCGAGGTCACGCCGCTCGAGGAGGTCGGCATGCTGCCGATCGGCTCCCGGCCGGCCCGGCGCGGCCTGTCCGTGGAGTCGTTGGACGACCTGCGGGCGATCCCCTGGGTGTTCTCCTGGTCGCAGGCCCGGATCAACCTGGCCGGCTGGTACGGCCTCGGCACGGCGCTGGCCGCCACCGACGACCTCGACGAGCTCCGTGAGGCCTACGCGCAGTGGCCGCTGTTCACCACGATGATCGACAACGTCGAGATGTCGCTGGCCAAGACCGACGAGCGCATCGCCGAGCGGTACCTGGCGCTCGGGGACCGCGACGACCTGGCGCAGCAGGTGCTCGAGGAGATGGCCCTCACCCGGCAGTGGGTGCTGGACATCACGCAGAGCGACGCGATCCTGTCCCGCCGGCGGATCCTCGGCCGTGCTGTCCAGCTGCGCAGCCCGTACGTCGACGCGCTCAGTCTCCTGCAGCTGCGCGCGCTGCGCGGTCTGCGCACCGGGGACGCTCCGGAGCAGGCCGACGACCTGCGCCGGCTCCTGCTCCTCACCGTGAACGGGGTCGCCGCCGGCCTGCAGAACACCGGCTGAGCACGACGCTCGTGCAGTGACGACGGCGGGACCCGGCGCGCGCCGGGTCCCGCCGTCGCGTCACGGGCCGGTGGGTCCGAACCGCTCGGTGCGGATCCGCTCCGGGTCGTGGCCGAGGTCCACCAGCGCGTCGGCGACCGACTCCACGAACGGCGTGGGACCGCAGACGAACACGTGCGCGCGCTTGTCCGGGGGGAAGCACGCGTCCTGCAGCAGCGCGGGGTCGAGGCGCCCGAGGCGGCCGGTCCACCCGGCCGGACCCTGCCGGGTCCACACCCGGGTGATCTCCACGTCGGCCCCCAGCGACTCGAGCTCGTCGGCGTAGAGCGCGTCGCGCGGCGCGCGGACGGACACCAGCAACCGGAACGGTGCCACGCTGCGCGCGAGGCGCCGGGTGCGCAGCATCGACATCAGCGGGACCAGCCCCGACCCGCCGCCGATGAGCTGCACGGGGTGGGGGTCGGTGGGCTGCCACACGAACCAGTGCCCGACCGGTCCGCGCAGCTCGATCTCGTCGCCCACCTGCAGG
The DNA here is from genome assembly GCA_963837795.1 of uncultured Actinomycetota bacterium. GTDB lineage: Bacteria > Actinomycetota > Actinomycetes > Actinomycetales > Cellulomonadaceae > Cellulomonas. Next base: position 412,207 of record CAWIOT010000003.1, on the reverse strand, counting down.
TCCTGCGTCAGGTAGGGCGAGACCTCGCCGTCACCGACCTCCTGCACGGTCAGCGCGATGCGGGTGCCGTGCACCGACGGGTCGGGTGGCACGCCGGGCAGCCCCATGGTGCCGGGGGAGGCCAGCGAGTAGGAGCGCTGCGTGGAGTAGCCGTCCTCGGCGGTGAGCCGGACGTCGACGTGCTGCCCGGCCAGCGCACCGCGCCACCCGGGCACGTCGAGCTCGAGCGTCATCGCGGTCGGCGTCTCCACCGTGCGGGACACGAGGGTGGCGACCATCCAGGGCAGCGCGTACAGGGTGGGGTCGGGAACGTCCTCAGCCACGCTCAGTCGCCCCAATAGCGCTGCTCCTTCCACGGGTCGCCGTAGGCGTGGTAGCCCAACCGCTCCCAGAAGCCCCAGGTGTCCTCGGTCAGCAGGTCGAGGCTGCGCACCCACTTGGCGGACTTCCAGAAGTACAGGTGCGGGATGAGGAGCCGCGCGGGCCCGCCGTGCTCGGGCGGCAGCGGTGCGCCGTCGTACTGGTAGGCGATCCACGCCTTGCCGCCGCGCAGGTCCGCCAGCGGGACGTTGGTGGTGTACCCACCGTCGCAGTGCGCCAGGGCGTACTGCTCGTCGTCGGCGATCTCGACACCGTCGAGCAGCGTGTCCAGCGAGATCCCGCGCCAGACCGAGTCGAGCTTGCTCCACTTGGTCACGCAGTGGATGTCCTTGACGATGTCGTCGTGGGGCAGGTGGGTCAGCTCCGACCAGGTCCAGGTGGCGCGCGTCTGCCCGCCACCGGTGATCGAGAACGTCCACGTGGACAGGTCGGCGCGCGGCGTGGGACCGGCGGACAGGACGGGGAAGCCGCGCTCCAGGTACTGCCCGGGCGGGATGCGGGGGTCGACCTCGCGCTTGCCGCGGAACCCGCGGGAGACGATCGCCATCAGAGGGCCGTGCGGTGCGACATGCTCACTCCCGAGGTCGGAGACGGTCCGTGCACATCATGCGACCCCGACCTGCGCAGACGCCAGAGGCCGGCCCGAGATTCGGGCCGGCCTCTGCTGCGTGGTGCGATCAGCCGCGCGAGTACACGACGCGCGGCCCACCGGAGCTCGACGCGCCGGAGCCGCCGCCGTTGCCCCGCCCGCTGCCGCCGCGGCGCCGACGCTGGCCGGAGCCGCCCGTGGACGCGCCGGCCGCTGCCGGGGCGCCCCCGCGACCGCGGCCACGACCGCGACCGCCGCCGCCGTTGCCACCGCCGTTGCCACCGCCGTTGGCGGGTGCCGGGGGAGCGACGTACGCCACCGGAGCGGCGACCTCGCCGACGAGGCGCGTGAGCGTCGCGTCGCCCGGGAAGACCGGCTTCGGCGTCGCGGTGATCTTGGCGGCACGGGTCAGCGCGCGGACGTCGCCGCGCTGCTCGGGCAGGACGATCGTGACGACGTCGCCGCCGGACCCGGCACGCGCGGTACGGCCCGAGCGGTGCAGGTAGGCCTTGTGCTCGGCCGGCGGGTCGACGTGCACGACGAGCTCGACGTCGTCCACGTGGATGCCGCGCGCGGCGATGTCGGTGGCGACGAGCACCCGCACGGCCCCGGACGAGAACGCCTCGAGGTTCCGCTCACGGGCGTTCTGCGCGAGGTTGCCGTGCAGGTCGACGGCCGGGATGCCGTCCATGGTCAGCTGCTTGGCCAGCTTCTTGGCCTGGTGCTTGGTGCGCATGAACAGGACGCGGCGGCCGGTGCCGGACGCCAGGTGGTGCACGACCTGCTTCTTGGCCTCGGCGTCGCGCACCTCGAACAGGTGGTGCGTCATGGCGGCGACGGGCGACTGCGCGGTGTCCACGGAGTGCTCGACCGGCGCGGACAGGTAGCGCTTGACCAGCTGGTCCACGCCGTTGTCCAGCGTGGCCGAGAACAGCAGGCGCTGACCCGTGCGGGGGGTCTTGTCCATGATGCGCTTGACGCCCGGCAGGAAGCCCAGGTCGGCCATGTGGTCGGCCTCGTCGAGCACGGTGATCTGCACGTCGTCGAGGGTGAGCGCCTTCTGGTTGAGCAGGTCCTCGAGGCGCCCGGGGCAGGCCACGACGATGTCGATGCCGCCGTTGAGGGCGGAGACCTGCTTGCCCTGGGAGACGCCGCCGAAGATCACGGTGGTGTTCAGGCCCATGACCTTGGCCAGGGGGGCGATGGTGGCGTCGATCTGCGAGGCGAGCTCACGCGTCGGCGCGAGGACCAGGGCGCGGGGCCGGCGGGCCGCCTTGCCCTTGCCGGCGGTCGCGGCGAGCCGGACCACGAGCGGGAGGGCGAACGCGAGGGTCTTGCCGGAGCCGGTGCGGCCACGGCCGAGGACGTCACGACCGGCGAGCGAGTCCGGCAGCGTCGCGGTCTGGATGGGGAACGGGGAGGTGATGCCCTGCGCCGTCAGTGCGGTGGACAGGACGGAGGGCACGCCAAGGTCGGCGAAGGAAGTCACAGATGAAGCCTCTCGGGCTGGGTCGGGGTCCGCCGCCAGAGCAACCAGAGCGAGTGCTCCGGGGGACCTCCACGACGCGGGGCGCGCAGGTTCGCGCAGCCCTTGGTGCCTCTACCCTCTCACACGCCCTGCCCGGACGCGGTCGCGGTGGCGAGCGTCACAGGGGACGATCGGTCCGGACCCGCCCCGCACCGAGGAGGATCAGCGTCGTGGACACCCCCGTGATCGCGTCCGCCCGTGACCTGGTGAAGGTGTACGGCGCCGGGTCCACCACCGTGCGTGCGCTCGACGGGGTGGACGTGGACCTGGTCCGCGGGGAGCTCACCGCGATCATGGGTCCCTCGGGCTCGGGCAAGTCGACGCTCATGCACTGCCTGGCGGGGCTGGACCGGCCGACGTCGGGGACGGTCGTGGTCGACGGTGAGACGGTGAGCAGCATGTCCGAGCGGCGGCTGACCGCCCTGCGCCGCACGCGCGTGGGGTTCGTCTTCCAGGCCTACAACCTGGTGCCGACGCTGACCGCGCTCGAGAACATCACGCTGCCGCTCGACATCGCACGCCGGTCCGTCGACCGCGAGCACCTCGACCTGGTGGTCGAGACGCTCGGGCTCACCGACCGCCTCGGGCACAAGCCCAGCGAGCTGTCCGGCGGCCAGCAGCAGCGGGTCGCGTGCGCCCGGGCCCTCGTCGCGCGGCCGGCCGTGGTGTTCGCCGACGAGCCGACCGGCAACCTGGACAGCACGTCCGCCGCCGAGGTCCTGGGGTTCCTGCGCAGCAGCGTCGACGAGCTCGGACAGTCGGTGGTCATGGTCACGCACGACCCCACGTCCGCCGGGTACGCCCACCGCGTGCTGTTCCTCGCGGACGGCCGGGTGGTCGGCGAGCTGCGGGAGCCGACGGCGGAGTCCGTGCTCGCCGCGCTCACCGCGATCCGCGCCGCCTGATGGTCCGGGTCGCGCTGCGGGGGGTGCGGGCGCACCTCGTGCGGTTCTGCCTCTCGGTGCTCGCCGTGGCGCTGGGTGTGGCCTTCGTCGCGGGCACGTTCGCCCTGCGCACCATGCTGGCCTCGACGTTCACGGACATCGTCGCGACGACCACCCTGGGGGACGCCTACGTGCGGGGCTCGGAGCCGGCGGGCGGCACGGGCGGGCCGGACCGGATCAGCCCCGACGTGCGCAACCCGGTGCCCCTGACGCTGGTCGACGACCTCGAGGCGGTCGACGGGGTGGCCGCGGTGCTGCCCGACGTCCAGGGCCCGCTGGTCCTCGTGGGCGCGGACGGCACCGCGGTGCAGAGCACGCAGGCGCCGAGCTTCGCGTTCTCGTACGACCCGCGGGACCCGGCCGTGCACGTCGTCGCCGGACGCGCGCCGCAGGACGGCGACGAGATCGCGGTCGAGTCGGCGACGTTGGCGGCGTCCGGCCTGGCGATCGGTGACGCCACGAGCGTCGTCGTGGGCGGTCAGGTGCGCCCGGTCACCGTCGTCGGCGAGATGGGGCTCGGCGCCGCCCTGGCCGGCGCCACCGTCGTCTTCCTGGACCCGGCGACCGCCGAGGCGGCGTTCGCGCCGGACGGGACGGTCGCCACCATCTCCGTGCTGGCGGCCGACGGGCTGACCGAGCAGCAGCTGGTGGACCGGATCACCCCGGTCCTGGCCGCGTCGGACACCCCGGCGGAGGCGGTGACCGGGGACGAGCTGCGGGCGCAGTCGACCGAGAACATCCTGGCGGTCCTGGGCTTCATCACCACGTTCCTGCTGGTGTTCGCCGGGATCTCGCTGTTCGTCGGCGGCTTCATCATCGCCAACACGTTCTCCATGTGGGTCCGGCAGCGCACGCGCGAGCTGGCCCTGCTGCGCGCGGTGGGGGCCTCGCCGCTCCAGGTGTTCACGTCGATCGTGCTGCAGGCCGCGATCGTCGGCGTGGTCGGCGCGGTCCTCGGTGTGGCGGGCGGCCTGGGGCTCGTCGTGGTGCTCCGCTCGGTGCTCGGCAGGTTCGGCATGGAGCTGACCGGACGGGTGCCGCTCGACGGGTTCACGCTCGCGGTCTCCGTGCTGGTGGGCACCCTGGTCAGCGTGCTCGCCGCCGCGCTGCCGGCACGTCGGGCGGCACTGGTGCCCCCCGTCGAGGCACTGCGCGACGAGGTCACGCTGCCCGAGCGCTCGCTGGGCCGGCGGGCCGTCGTCGGGGTCGCGCTCGTGGTGCTGGGCATCGCCGCGATCGTCGTGGCGATGCTGGACCCGACCGCGGACCACGCAGGCGCGGTGCTCGGGTGCGGTGCCGGTGCGGTCCTGCTCGGGGTGCTCGCGGCGTCGCCGGTGCTGGCGCGCGGGTTCCTCCGGGTGCTCTCCGTCCCGATCGCGGGCTGGCGGCCGGTGGGTCCGCTCGCACGCGGCAACGTCACGCGCAACCCCCGCCGGACGGCCAACACCGCGGGTGCCCTCATGGTGGGCATGGCGCTGGTCGGTGCCGCTGCGGTCATCGCGGCGACCACCCAGGCGTCCACGAGCGCGATCGTCACGCAGGAGGCCACCACCGACTACATCCTGCGCGGGGCCGCCCAGGGCACGGTGCCGCAGGAGGCGATCGACGCGGTCCGCGCGCTGCCCGACGTGCGGGCGGCCGACACGTTCGCCACCGCGAGCGTGCTCGTCGGCGACTCCGCGTTCGCTGTCACGGGCATCGACCCCACGGCCGTCGGGCGCAGCATCCGCACCGAGGTGGTCGAGGGCGACTTCGCCGCCGCGCTCGCGGCCGGCGAGCTCGCGGTCCAGCGCACGACGATGGACGACGAGGACTGGGCGCTGGGGCAGGAGCTCCGGCTCGTCGGCTCCTCCGGGACGGCGGCGCTCACGATCGGCGCGGTCATCGACTCACCCGCGTTCGGGGTGCCGTTCGTCGTGTCCAGCGAGGTGCTGGACCCGCTCTTCCCGCCGGACGAGCAGCGGGTGACCACCGTCTTCGTGACGGCGGCCGACGGCGCGGACGTGGCGGGGCTGCGCGGCGAGCTCACCGCGGCCGTCCGCCCGTACGTCGTCGTCTCGGTCATGGACAGCGAGGAGTTCGTCTCCGACCTGGCGGCCCAGGTGGACCGCGTGCTCGTCATCCTCTACGCGCTGCTGGGCCTGTCGATCGTCATCGCCGTGCTCGGCATCGTGAACACCCTCGCGCTGTCGGTCATCGAGCGGACGCGGGAGATCGGCCTGCTGCGGGCGGTCGGCCTGGGTCGGCTGCAGCTGGGCACCACGATCACGGTCGAGTCGGTGCTCACGGCGGTGTTCGGCACGACCGTCGGGCTGGTCCTGGGCGTCGCGCTCGCGTCGACCCTGCCCACCGTGTTCGCCGACGTGGGGCTGCGCACGCTCGCCATCCCGTGGACCAGCCTGGTGCTCATGCTCGTCCTCGCGGTGGTGGTCGGGGTCGTCGCTGCGCTGTGGCCGGCCGTGCGCGCGGCGCGTCTGCCGGTGCTCGACGCCGTGACCACGGAGTGACCGATAGCCTCGGCAGGTGAGCGACACCGGGTACGGCGACTTCGAGTTCGAGCGTCGGTTCTGGGTGCGTGACCTGCCCACCGAGCTGCTCGACGCCTCCCCGGCCCTCATCGTGCAGAGCTACGTGCTGGCCGACGAGGGCTTCGCCATCCGCGTGCGGGTGCAGGCCACCGTGACCGGCCTGGTGCTCGCCGACTTCCCGGACGAGCTCGCGCTGCTCGACGCCTACGCCGACCAGATGGACTTCTGCGCCATCACGGTCAAGGGCCCGATGAACGCGGGCACCCGGTACGAGGCCGAGCGCGAGCTCGACGTCTCCGTGGGCCTCGAGCTGGTGCGCCGTGGGGGTGCCCGCGTCGCCAAGACGCGGCACTCCGTCTGGCTGGGGGACGACGGCTGGGTGGTGGACACGTTCGCCGGTGCGAACGCCCCGCTGATGGTCGCCGAGGTCGAGCGCGGGGGACCGGTCACCGACCTGACCATCCCGGCGTTCTGCGTCACGGAGCTCACGTCCGACCCCCGGTTCAGCAACGACGCGCTCGCGGGCCGGCCGTACGGCAGCTGGGCGTCCCGGTTCGAGGCGGAGCTCGCCCGGTCCGGCCCGAGGTTCCTGCAGGGTCTGGGCCACAACCACCGCGCCGCCGAGGACGATCCCGCCTCCTGAGCTGGTTCAGCTGCCGGACCGGCAACGTTCCTTGCTCGATGCGCTGACCGCGCTGCAGGCTGACGTGCGGAGGTGGTCACGGTGACCGAGGTGTTCGACGAGGCGTGGTGGGACGAGCGGTACGCGTCCGCGCCTGCGATCTGGAGCGGCGCGGTCAACCCGAACCTCGAGCGCGAGGTCGCGGGTCTGACGCCCGGCTCGGCGCTCGAGGTGGGCAGCGGCGAGGGTGCCGACGCGATCTGGCTGGCCGAGCGCGGGTGGCGCGTGACCGCGCTGGACATCTCCTCGGTGGCGCTGGACCGTGCCCGGGCCAACGCCGCGGCGGCCGGCACCGACGTCGCCGGGCGGATCGGCTGGCGCCGCGTGGACCTGCTGACCTGGGACCCCGGTGCGGAGGTGTTCGACCTGGTCTCCGCGCAGTACATGCACCTGCCCAGCGCCCAGCGGGTCCCGGTGTTCCGTCGCCTCGCCGCCGCGGTCGCGCCCGGCGGCACGCTCCTGGTGGTCGGCCACCACGTGAGCGACCTCGACACCACGGTGCACCGGCACGCCGACCGGGACATGTTCTTCACGGGTGCCGACATCACCGCCGACCTGCCCGACGACGCCTGGCAGGTCGTCACCGACACCGTGACCGGCCGGGTCCGCCGGGACGACCAGGGCCGCGACGTGACCATCCACGACACCGTGGTGCGGGCGACCCGCCGGACCTGAGCGGTCAGCGGGCCCAGCGCCGGTGCCCGGGGGCGAGGGACCGGTCGAGCAGATCCCGGGCGGCGAGCTCGGCACGCTCGCCGGCGCACTGCTCCAGGGCGTGCAGGCGGCCGTAGGTGAACGTGTCCTCCGCGTCCACGGACGCCTGTCGTCCGAGCCGGCGCAGGGCCTCGCGACGGACCACGGAGTCGTGCTGCTCGCCGAGAACGTCCTGCAGCCGCCGCGCGCGACGCGCGCTGCGCCGTGCGGGCGCGCCGACGACGAGCGAGGCGACCTCGCTGGCGAACCGGGCGCGGCGGGCAGCCTTGCGCAGCTCGTGCAGGGCGTCGTCGCGCTCGTCGCCCGCCGTGCCCCGGCACGCGTCGGCGGCGTGCTGCAGCCGCCGCCAGGTGCGCGCCGCGCGTCGGGGCAGCAGCGCGGCCGCGTCGTCGTCGGCGCGCGGCCCGGCCGGTAGCCCTGTCGCGAGGACGTGGAGGAGCTCGGCGTGGCTCGGCGCCGACAGCCACGCGGTGAGCCGGTCGGTGGCGGCGACCAGGGCCGCCGCTGCGTCCTCCTCGAGCCGCACGTCGACCGGCCCGCGCACCAGCTCGGGATCCTCGTCGGCCAGGCGGCGGTCCAGGTCCTGGCGTTGCACCTGCACGTCGCGCACCCCGCCCAGCACGCGCCCCAGCTCGGCCAGCGCCGCGCGCACCGGGTCGGACGCCTCGCGGTCGAGGACGGGCCGGTACACCGCGAGGGCCGTGCGCAGCCGACGGGTGGCCACACGGGCCGCGTGCACGGCGTGGGCGTCCCCGTCGCGCAGTCCTGGGCCGGCGGTCGCCAGCCGGGCCGCATGCTCCGCCACGTACCCGCGCACCACCGTGCCCGCACCCAGCTCCGCACCCATGGGGTGAGCCTGGCACCCGCCGCCCGCGGACGACCAGGTCCGCAGGACGCCCAGGTGCGCGGCCGCCGCGCGGACGGCCGTGCACGTGCCCAGGACGGCCCTCGTATGCTGGTCGGCGTTCCGGACGAGGGGGGAGCCCGTGCAGGTGGGTCGACGACGTGCTGCCCTGACCCTTCCTCTCCTCACCGTCCTCCTCCTGGCCGCGTGCACCGACGACGGCTCGGCCGTGGACCCCCGCCCGACGTCCTCGGTGTCGAGCAGCCCCACGCCGACCCCCGAGCCCGTGTCGGCGACGCTCTCGGCGCCCGACGCCGCGACGGTGGTGCTGCCCGCGGCCACCGCGCCGGACGCAGCCCTCGAGGTGTCGCAGGCGCTGTTCGTCGCGGCGCCGGTGGTGGTGGTCGCCCCGGTCGAGGACGTCGCGGCCCAGCTCACGGCGGCGTCGGCGGCGGTCGCCCTCGGAGCGCCCGTCCTGCTCACGACGGCCGGCGGGGACCCCACGGCCGTGCTGGCCGAGCTCGCGCGGCTCGAGGCCGAGGCCGTGCTCGTCGTGGGCGCCGCGGAGGTGGACCCGCCCTCCGGAACGTCGGTCGTCCCGGTCGTCGCGGGCGCCGACGCCGACGCTCTGCGTGCGGTGACCGGGCTGCGCTTCGGGGCGGTGGCGGAGGTCCCGACGGGCCAGGAGAGCGCGGTCGTCCGGACGCTGACCGCGCCCGCGCCGCCGGTGCTCGTCGTCCCGCCCGCCACGCCTGCCCCGCCCGCCCCCCCCACGCCGTCACCTGCCGCGACGACCGACCCGAGCGCCACGCCGTCCCGCCCGAGCGTCTCGTCCGCACCCACGGCGACCGCCTCCCCGGCTCGGCTGCCGAGGACCCGCCCCGCCGAGGCGCCGGCCGCGACCGTCGCGCTGACCGGCGTCGGCGTGGACCCGGTAGCGGCGCTGGCGAGCCTGCGTGCCGCCGGCGTCCCGGTGCTCGACGTGCCCGGTGGCGACCCCCGCAGCACCACCGCCACGGTGCAGGCCGTCGCGGCGGCCGCCCCCGACCACACCGTCGCCCTCGGCGCCGCCTTCGGCGCGCCGGACCTGCTGGGGCGTCGGGTGGCGACCGCGCGCACCGGCGCCCTGCTGGGGGGCGGCGGACAGCTCATCTTCCCGCAGGTGCCGGGCGTGCCCGGCAAGAAGTACGTCGCGCTGTACGGCACGCCGGGATCCGCGGCGCTCGGCGTGCTCGGGGAGCAGGACGTCCCTGCGACGCTCGCTCGCGCGGACGCCACCGCGGCGCCGTACCGGACCCTGACCACCGACACCGTGGTCCCCGCGGTGGAGATCATCGCGACGATCGCCTCCGCCGGTGCCGGTCCGGACGGCAACTACTCCACCGAGCGCCCGGTCGAGGAGCTGCGACCGCTGGTGGAGGCCGCCGGTGCGGCGGGCATGGCCGTCGTGCTCGACCTCCAGCCCGGCCGGACCGACTTCCTGACGCAGGCCCAGCAGTACGCCGACCTGCTCGCGCTGCCCTACGTCGGGCTCGCGCTGGACCCGGAGTGGCGGCTGGCCCCGGACCAGGTGCACCTGCGCCAGATCGGCTCGGTGGGCATCGACGAGGTCAACGCCGTCGTCGCGTGGCTCGCGGACTTCACCGCCCAGCGCGCGCTGCCGCAGAAGATGCTGGTGCTGCACCAGTTCTCGCTGCGGATGATCTCCGACCGCGGCCGTCTCGACACGTCGCGCGACGAGCTCTCCCTGCTGATCCACGTGGACGGCCAGGGTTCGCAGCCGGCGAAGACGGGGACCTGGAACGCGCTGCGCCTGGACGCGCCGCCGGTGCACTGGGGGTGGAAGAACTTCTACGACGAGGACGTCCCCATGCTGGACCCGACGCAGACGTACCAGGTGCAGCCCGTGCCGGACCTGGTCACCTACCAGTAGCGGGGCGCTCCACCAGGAACGTGCGACCGCTCGCGTCGACCACGCGGTCGAACTGCTGGTGCAGCTCGGTGTCGCGCGCGCGCTCGTCGTCGGTCAGGGCCTTGCGCGGTCCCCGGATGTTGCCCACCTGGGCGGGCCCGAGGTAGGTCAGCCACCACTCGGTCATGTCACGACGGGGCTTGCTGCGCACGCGTCCTCCTCGGTAGTTCGTGCACTAACTATATGCCCACGACCTACCATGGCCGGATGGACGACCCGCTCGCCGTCGAGGCGCAGGTGTGCCTGACCGTCTCGGCGGCAGCGCGCAGCCTCGTCGCCTTCTACCGACCGCTGCTCGAACCCCTCGGCCTGACCCACCCGCAGTACCTGACCATGCTGGCGCTCTGGCAGTACGGACGGCTGTCGCTCAAGGACCTCGCGGCGCTGCTGCACCTCGAACCGGCCACCACGTCCCCCCTGGTCAAGCGGCTCGAGGCCCGGGGGCTGGTGCGCCGCGAGCGCGCCGCGGACGACGAGCGGACCCTCGACATCGTCGTCACGGACGACGGCCGCGCGCTGCGGGCGTCGGCCGTGGGGATCCCGGCCGCCATGGTCGACGGGCTGGGCCTGACGCCCGAGCAGATCGAGCAGATCCGCAGCGCGGCCCAGCTGCTGGTCGACGCGGCGACGCCCGCCCGCGACCGTCCCGCTGCGGCCACGCCCGCCTCTCGAGCGGCCGGTCGCGCGAGGCGTCCGTAGGCTCGGGCACATGACGCATCCCATCCGCATCGGAGTCCAGCTCCAGCCGCAGCACGCCGACTACACCCAGATCCGCGACGCCGTGCGCCGCGCGGAGGACCTCGGGGTGGACGTCCTGTTCAACTGGGACCACTTCTTCCCGCTCTCCGGGGACCCGGACGGCAAGCACTTCGAGTGCTGGACCATGCTCGGCGCCTGGGCGGAGCAGACGAGCCACGTCCAGATCGGCGCCCTCGTCTCCTGCAACTCCTACCGGAACCCGGAGCTGCTCGCGGACATGGCCCGCACGGTCGACCACATCAGCGGCGGTCGCCTCATCCTCGGCATCGGCGCCGGCTGGTTCGAGAAGGACTACGACGAGTTCGGCTACGAGTTCGGCACCGCCGGGTCGCGGATCGCCGACCTCGCGCAGGCGATGCCGCGGATCCGGGCCCGCTGGGCCGCCTCCAACCCGACGCCCACGCGGGAGATCCCCGTCATGATCGGCGGCGGCGGCGAGCGCAAGACGCTGCGGGTCGTCGCCGAGCACGCCGACGTGTGGCACTCGTTCGGTGACGTGGACACGCTCGCGCGCAAGAGCGCCATCCTCGACGAGCACGGTTCCGACGTGGGCCGGGACACCGGCTCGCTCGTGGAGCGCTCGGTGGGGGTCGGCTCGTCGCCGCGCGAGGTGGCGGACGACCTCGTCGCCGCCGGCGCGACGCTGTTCACCATCGGGACCAGCGGGCCGGACTACGACCTGTCGCTGGCTGCCGAGTGGGTGGCCTGGCGAGACGCGCAGGGCTGAGCTGCCCGGTCGTGCCTAGGCTTGCGCAGCGATGAGTCAACCGAGCATGCCCGACCGGGGCGTCGAGCGACGATGGTGGCCCCGTGCCCTGCTGGCGATCGGCGCGCTGCTCGTCGCCCTCGTCTTCGGCGTCACCACCGCGTCGGTCGAGAGCAGCCTCGGTCCGCACGAGGCCCGGTACGACGTCACGACGGACGACACGGTGACGGTCGACCTGGGCCCGCTCGGCACGCTGCAGATCGACTCGCCGCTGCCGCTCACCCTCGGGGCGCACGTCACCGTCCAGGAGATCCCGGCGTCGGTCACCGAGCTGGACCAGTCCAAGACGCTGGCCGCGCTCAGCGGCGACCTGCAGAGCTACCTGCAGTTCTTCTCCGGACCGGAAGCCACCATCCAGGACGTCGGGCGCGCGCTCGTGGTGGACGCGCTGCAGCGGGCCGTGCTGGCCCTGGCGGTGCTCGTCGGCGCGTGGTTCCTGCTGCGCGCGCTCGTGGGCGTGGCGCGCCGCGAGGAGCTGCGGCGGCGCACACGGCCGCACCTGCGCACGGCGGTGGGCGGCGCCGTCGTCGTCGTGCTCCTCGGCACGGTGCTGACGTCGAGCGTCGACCGGCAGGGCCGGCCGACGGCGTCGTCGCCCGCGTCGAGCGTGTTCGACGGGACGCCGCTCGAGGGTGCCCGCGTCACCGGGCGGCTGGGCGGCGTCATCAACACCTACGGCGCCCGGGTGGTGGCCGAGCTGCGCAAGAACGACGAGTTCTACGCCGCGGCCGACGCGTCGCTTGCGGCTGCGTGGGACGCCCGGGAGGAGGCCCGGGCAACCCAGCCGACGCCACACCCGACGAGCAGCCCGACCAGCAGCCCGTCCGGGACCCCTTCGGGCACCGCGACCGTCGCCGCTAGCCCGACGCCCACGCCGACCGGGATCCCCACGGCGAGCCCCACACCGTCGCCCGCCGGTCCGGAGCAGGACGCCCCGGTCGTCGTCGACGAGGCGAACCTGGTCACGGTGGTCCTCGTCTCGGACCTGCACTGCAACGTCGGCATGGCGCGGTTGATCCACACGCTGGTGACCCGCTCCGACGCCGACCTCGTGCTCGACGCAGGTGACACGACCATCGACGGCACGTCCGTCGAGCAGTACTGCGTGACCACGTTCGCGCGCGCCGTCCCGGACGGGGTGGAGCTGGTGACGTCGCCCGGCAACCACGACTCGGCGGAGACCTCCCGCGACTACGCCAAGGCGGGGGCCACCGTCCTGGACGGGTCGGTGGTGGAGGTCGACGGACTGCGGATCCTGGGGGACAGCGACCCGAACAAGACGCGCGTGGGCGCCGGCGGCACGCAGCTGGCCGGGACGGAGTCGGCCGCCGAGGAGGCCGACCGCCTCGCGAGCACGGCGTGCGAGGACAGCGACCGCGTGGACCTGCTGCTCATCCACACGCCAGCGGTGGGCAAGCCGACGCTCGACGCCGGCTGCGCGCCCGCGCAGATCTCCGGGCACCTGCACCACCGCTACGGCCCCGAGCGCGTGGGTCGAGGTGTGCGCTACATCAGCTCGAGCACGGCGGGCGCGACGCTGGGGCAGCCGACGGTCGGCCCGCTGCACGGTGTCGCGGAGATGACGGTGCTGCGCTGGGACCCCGAGAGCCGCCGCTTCGTCGACTACCAGCTGGTGCAGGTGCGTCCGGACACGACGGCGAGCGTGTCCCCTCGGCTGCGCTGGCCGACCACCCCGGCCGTCCTCACGGTCCCCGGGAGCCGGGCCACACCTTCACCCGTGTGATCCCCGTCACGCTGACCTAGGGTGGGTGACGCATGCCGACCTCCGGACGCCGGGTCGGCGCGTGCGAAGGGGTGGGTGCATGGCCCGACGAGCGACGTGGAGGCAGGGCCGGCAGCGGCGTGGGCGCGCGTCCCACGCGGTCCGCGCTGCACTGACCGCCGCACTGGCGGTCGGAGGTGTCGTCGTCGGCACGGTGCTGCTCGCGCCCGGCGCGTCCGCGGCGGCAGGTGAGGGCGAGCTGCGGCCGGGCGAGACCCTCGCGCCGGGCGAGGCGCTCGTGTCCGCCGACGGATCGCAGACGCTCGTCGTGCAGCCCGACGGGGTGCTCGCGCTGTTCGGCGCCGAGACCGAGCCGCGGTGGGTCGCCGGTCCGGCGACCGCCGGGGCGCAGCTGAGCGTGGCTCCCGACGGCACGGTCGCGCTCGGCGGCCCCGACGGCGCCGTCCTCTGGCAGCCGGACGTCACCGGCCCTCCCGGCTCGCGGCTCGTCCTGCAGGACGACGGCGACCTCGTGCTCGTCGACCCGGCCGGGACCCCGCTGTGGGACTCGGACACGGCCGTCCGCCCCTCGATCCTGCCGACGGGCGGGACCCTGGCGGCCGGCGACTCGCTGTCGTCGCCGGACGGCCGCCACACGCTCCTGGTCGCCGACGACGGCGACCTGACCCTGCTGGGCCCGGACGCGACCACGCGCTGGTCCACGGGCACGGACCGGCCGGGGTCCACCCTGACCCTGCGCGGGGACGGCAACCTCGTGCTGACGGACCCCGACGGCCATCGCCTCTGGCGCAGCCGGACGGCAGGCCACCCGGGTGCCTCGCTCGTGCTCCAGGACGACGGCGACCTCGTCCTGTACGACGTCGGGGGAGCGCCGCTGTGGCGCACCGGCACCGCCCTCGGTCCGGCGTCGCTGACCGCGGGGGCTTCGCTCGTCGCCGGCCAGCTGCTCACCTCGCCCGACGGCCACCTGCGGCTCGAGCTCGGCGCAGACTCCCTCCGGCTCGCCTACGACGACACCACCGTGTGGAGCGCACCGACGCCCGGCGCCGCCGCGCTGGCCGTCCAGGACGACGGGAACGCGGTGGTGACCGGCGCCGACGGGACGGTGCTGTGGGCCAGCGGGACACCCGGCACCTCCGGAGCTGCCCTGCAGCTGGAGCAGGGGGCGCTGCTGCTGCGGGCGCCGACCGGCCAGGAGCTCTGGCGGGTCGACGTCCCGGCCGAGCTGCTGACGCGGACGGAGGTGACCACCGACTGCGGCGAGGTCACGGGCCCGGTGCCGGAGCAGGACACCGTCGTGACCGCGTCCGGGGTGCGCGTCCACCCGTGCCTGGCCGCGGCCGTCGACGCCCTCATGGCCGCGGCGCACGACGCCGGCGTCGACCTCGGCGGCTCCGGCTGGCGCAGCGCCGGCCAGCAGATCGCCCTGCGTGCCGCCAACTGCAGCCCCACCGGCTCCGGGGCGATGGCGTGCCGGCCCGCGACCGCCCCGCCCGGCACGTCGCGTCACGAGCGCGGCCTGGCGATCGACTTCACGTCCGGTCGCGCGGTGCTGCGCGCGGGCTCACCGGCGTTCCTGTGGCTGTCGCAGCACGCGAGCGAGTACGGCCTGCAGAACCTGCCGAGCGAGCCGTGGCACTGGAGCGTCGACGGCTGGTGAGCCGCAGCGCCCTACGCTGGACGCCGTGAGCACGCCGACGACCCCCGAGCTGAGCGCCGTCACGCAGGACTACCTCAAGGTCGTCTGGTCGGCCCGGGAGTGGTCGGAGCAGCCCGTGACCACCAAGATGCTGGCGGCGCGTCTCGGCGTGGGCCCGTCGACCGTCTCGGAGACCGTGCGCCGCCTGGCCGACAGCGGGCTCGTCACGCACCAGCCGTACGGCGCGGTCGAGCTCACGCCCGAGGGGGAGCGGCACGCGCTCGCGGTGGTCCGTCGGCACCGGCTCATCGAGACCTTCCTGGTCGAGGTGCTCCGGTACGGCTGGGACGAGGTGCACGACGAGGCGGAGGTGCTCGAGCACGCTGTCTCGGACCTGTTCGTCGAGCGCATCGCGGCGCAGCTGGGACACCCGCGCCGTGATCCGCACGGAGACCCGATCCCCGGCGCCGACGGTTCGCTCGAGGCCCCGGCCGCGAGCGTCCTGTGGGACGTGGAGCCCGGTCCGTGGGCGGTCGCCCGGATCTCCGACGCCGACCCGGGCCTGCTGCGCTACCTCGAGTCGGTGGACCTGCTGCTCGACGCCGCGGTCACCGTGGTCGAGCGCCGGACGGTCGCCGGGGTGATCTCGGTCCAGGTCGGCGCGCGCACCGTGGACCTCGGCGAGGTGGCCGCCCGCGCGATCTGGCTGGTCCCGGCCGCCTGACACCCCCTACGCTGGGGCCATCCACCGGAGTCGACGACGAGGCGCTCCGCACCTCGATCGAATCGATTCGTCCGGAGGCTCCTCGTTGGTCACGCTCACGCCGGCGCGCTCGCGCGCCGCGCTCTTCGCCCTGGCGCTCGGCGGCTTCGGCATCGGTACCACGGAGTTCGCGACGATGGGCCTGCTGCCCGAGGTCGCCGACGACCTGACCGTGTCCATCCCGGTGGCCGGGCACGCGATCACCGCGTACGCGCTCGGTGTGGTGGTCGGCGCCCCCACGCTCGCCGCGCTCGGCGCCCGCCTGGACCGGCGCCGGCTCCTGCTCCTGCTGATGGTCGCGTTCACCGTGGGCAACGTCCTGTCCGCGTTCGCACCGACCATGGGCTGGCTCGTCCTCGCCCGGTTCCTGGCGGGTCTGCCGCACGGGGCCTTCTTCGGCGTCGGGGCCGTGATGGGGACCGCGGTCGTCGGCCCCGAGCGACGCGGCCGCGCCGTGGCCGCGATGATGGCCGGCCTCACCGTCGCGTGCGCCGTCGGGGTGCCGCTGACCGCGATCGTCGGCCACGCGGTCGGGTGGCGGTGGTCCTTCGTCGGGGTCGGCGTGCTCGGCCTCGCCACGCTCGCCGCGCTGCACGCCTGGACGCCGTCGCTCCCGCCACCCCCGGGCACGACCGTGCGCACCGAGCTGGCCGCCGTGCGCAACCGCCGGCTCTGGATCGCGTTCGGCGCCGGCGCGATCGGCTTCGGCGGCATGTTCGCGGTGTACTCCTACGTCAAACCCCTGCTCACCGAGGTGACCGGGCTCGACGTCGCCCTGGTCCCGCTGGTGCTCGCGCTGTACGGGATCGGCATGACGGCCGGCACGGTGCTCGGCGGTCGCCTGGCTGACCGGTCGGTGCTGGGCACGGTGATCGGGGGCATGGTCGCGACGATCGTCGTGCTGGTCGCCATCGCCCTGGTCGGGGCATCCCCGGTGCCGGCCGTGCTCGCGCTCGTCCTGCTCGGTGTCACGTCCCAGGTGCTCGGGCTGTCCCTGCAGACACGCCTGATGGACGTCTCACCCGCCGCACCGTCGCTCGGGGCCGCGCTGTGCCACTCGGCCCTGAACCTCGGCAACGCGGCCGGTGCGTTCGCCGGCGGGCTCGTCATCGCCGGCGGCCTGGGGTACCTGGCTCCCGCGTGGGTCGGCGCGGGGCTGACGGCGCTGGGCCTGCTCGTCGTGCTCACCGTCGGCCGGGGAACCGGGACGACCCCGTCAGCGCCGGCGCGTCCCGAAGACCGAGCGCGTGATCTCGCGCCCCAGCTGAGTGCCCACTGACCGCAGCAGCGAGTCCAGCGGGCTCGTGCGGCTGGTCGAGCGCCGCGGCTGGGCGCGCCGGGCCTCGCGCGCGGCCTCGTCGGCGGCGTCCTGTGCCTCCCGCGAACGCTGCTCGGCCGCCCGTGCCTCGTGGGCTGCCTGCGCGCGGGCGGCCAGCAGCTCGTAGGCCGACTCGCGGTCGACCGGATCCGCGTACCGCGCCGACAGGGGCGACGCGGCGACCGCCGCCGCGATCGTCGCCGCGGGCAGCGGGTCCATGGACGACTGCGGCGCGCGCAGCCGGGTCCAGGCCACCGGCGTCGGGGTGCCGCGCTCGGACTGCACCGTGACCACCGCCTCGCCCGTGCCCAGCGACTGGAGCAGCTGCTCCAGGTCGTAGGGCGACGTCGGGAACGTGCGGGCGGCCGCACGGAGCGCCGTCGCGTCGTCGGGCGTGAAGGCGCGCAGGGCGTGCTGGACCCGGTTGCCCAGCTGCGCGAGCACGTCGGCCGGCACGTCCTTGGGGCTCTGCGTGACGAAGAAGACGCCGACGCCCTTGGACCGGATGAGCCGGACGATCTGGGTCACCTGGGTGAGGAACTCCTTCGACGCGTCCGTGAACAGCAGGTGCGCCTCGTCGAAGAAGAACACCAGACGGGGCTTGTCGGGGTCGCCCACCTCGGGCAGCTCCTGGAACAGCTCGGCCAGCAGCCACATGAGGAACGTGGAGAACAGGGCGGGCCGGTCCTGCACGGCGGGCAGCTCGAGCGCGCTGATGACCCCGCGCCCGTCGGCAGCCGTCCGCAGCAGCTCGGACACCGCGAACGCCGGCTCCCCGAAGAACGCGTCCGCACCCTGACCCTGCAGCGCCACGATCTCGCGCAGGATCACGCCCGCGGTGGCCACGGACAGGCCACCGATGCCCGTGAGCTGCGGCTTGCCCTCGTCGCTGACCAGGTACGCGATGGTCGCCTGCAGGTCCTTGAGGTCCAGCAGCGCGAGCCCCTGGGTGTCGGCCCAGTGCATGATCAGGCCCAGGCTGGACTCCTGCGTGGCGTTCAGGCCGAGGACCTTGGCCAGCAGCAGGGGGCCGAAGTCCGTCACGGTGGTCCGCACGGGGGAGCCCTCGCCCAGACCGCCCAGGCTGAGGAACTCGACCGGGGACGCGGTGCCCACCCACTCCTGGCCCAGGCTGGCGGCTCCGCGCGAGGAGCTTGTCGCTCGCCGTGCCGGGGGCGGCGAGACCCGACAGGTCGCCCTTGAGGTCGGCGACGAACACGGGCACACCCGCCGCGGACAGCCCCTCGGCCAGCACCTGCAGCGTCTTGGTCTTGCCGGTGCCGGTCGCCCCGGCCACGAGCCCGTGCCGGTTCATCATGGCCAGCGGGATGCCGACCGGGGCGCCCGGGACCGCGACGTCGTCCTCGACCAGCGCACCGACCGGCAGCGACGGACCGGCGAAGGTGTAGCCGGCGACGACCTGGGCGGCGTGCTCGGAGAGCGTCGGGGGCGGCTCGGTCGACGCCGCCGACCCGGCGGCTGCCGCCTCCGCGGCCGCGAGCGCGGCGGCGGCTGCCTGCGCCCTGGCCTCGGCCGCCTCCGCGGCGGCCTGCGCCGCGGCGGCGCGCAGGGCGGCGAGATCGGCGGCCGGTGCGGGCGTGGTGTCCGACATGTCGGGAGCATACGGCTCGGGCGTGCCGCTGACCCGGGCGTGCGGGGGCGGGACCGGTGGTCGGTAAACTCGGCGGGTGACCCTGCCGGACGCCCCCGCCCCCACCACCACGCCCGACGACGTGCCGTTCCGCTACACCGCCGACCTCGCGCGCGAGATCGAGCTGCGCTGGCAGGACGAGTGGGCGGACCGCGGCACGTTCTTCGCCGCCAACCCGACCGGCGAGCTCACCGACGGCGACGGCCGCCACGCGGACCCCACGCAGCCCGCGTTCTTCGTCATGGACATGTTCCCGTACCCCTCCGGGGCGGGCCTGCACATCGGTCACCCGCTGGGCTACATCGCCACGGACGTCGTCGGCCGGTTCCGCCGCATGCAGGGCGACAACGTGCTGCACGCGCTGGCCTTCGACGCGTTCGGGCTGCCCGCCGAGCAGTACGCCGTGCAGACCGGGCAGCACCCGCGCACCACCACCGAGGCCAACATCGAGATCATGCAGCGCCAGCTGCGCCGCCTCGGCCTGGCCCACGACCCGCGCCGCAGCTTCGCGACGATCGACCCGGACTACGTGCGCTGGACGCAGTGGATCTTCCTGCAGATCTTCGAGTCCTGGTACGACGAGACCGCGCCGCGCCCCGACGGGGGCCTCGGCCGGGCGCGCCCGATCGCCGAGCTGGTCGCGCAGTACGAGTCGGGCGCCCGCGGCGAGCAGTGGGCCACGCTGGACGCGGTCGAGCGCCGTCGCGTGCTGGACACGCACCGGCTGGCCTACGTCTCGCAGACGCCGGTGAACTGGTGCCCGGGGTTGGGCACGGTGCTGGCCAACGAGGAGGTCACGGCCGACGGTCGCTCGGAGCGCGGCAACTTCCCGGTGTTCCAGCGCAGCCTGCGGCAGTGGAACATGCGCATCACCGCCTACGCGGACCGCCTGGTCGACGACCTGGAGCACATCGACTGGCCCGAGAAGGTCAAGGCGATGCAGCGCAACTGGATCGGCCGGTCGTCGGGAGCCCGGGTGCGCTTCGCGGTGCAGGGCGGCGACCAGGTCGAGGTGTTCACCACGCGCCCCGACACGCTGTTCGGTGCCACGTTCGTCGTCGTCGCCCCCGAGCACCCGCTGCTGGACGAGGTGCCGGCGGCCTGGCCCGACGGGACCAAGGACGCCTGGACGGGCGGGCACCGCACGCCCGCGGACGCCGTCGCGGCCTACCGCGCCGAGACGGCCGCGAAGACCGCGGTCGAGCGGCAGGCCGACGCCGGCCGCAAGACCGGCGTGTTCACGGGACACCTGGCGGCCAACCCCGTCAACGGCGAGCTGCTGCCGGTGTTCACCGCGGACTACGTGCTCATGGGGTACGGCACCGGCGCGATCATGGCCGTCCCGGGCGGCGACGAGCGCGACTTCGCGTTCGCGCAGGCGTTCGACCTGCCGATCGTCTACACGATCGACGCCCCGGAGGGCACGGAGCCCGGCGCACGCACGGGCGACGGCGTCGCGATCAACTCCACCAACGACGAGATCAGCCTCGACGGCCTGTCCGTGGCCGACGCCAAGGCGGCGATCATCGCGTGGCTGACCGCGAAGGGCGTGGGCGAGGGCACGATCACCTACCGCCTGCGTGACTGGCTGTTCAGCCGCCAGCGGTACTGGGGCGAGCCGTTCCCGATCGTCTACGACGAGCACGACCTGCCGCTGGCCGTCCCCGACTCGGCGCTGCCGGTGAACCTGCCGGACGTCCCCGACTACTCGCCGCGCACGTTCGACCCGGACGACGCGCACTCGACACCCGAGCCGCCCCTGGGCCGCAACGAGGACTGGGTGTACGTCACCCTCGACCTGGGCGACGGTCCGAAGCAGTACCGCCGGGACACCAACACGATGCCCAACTGGGCGGGGTCCTGCTGGTACTACCTGAACTACCTGGACCCGACCCATGCCGCCGGCGGCGTCGTCGACCCCGCGCTCGAGCAGTACTGGATGGGGCCCGGCCACGGGGAGCAGCCGGCCGGCTCGGTGGGCGGCGTCGACCTGTACGTCGGCGGCGTGGAGCATGCCGTGCTGCACCTGCTCTACGCGCGCTTCTGGCACAAGGTCCTGCACGACCTGGGACACGTGGCCAGCGGCGAGCCGTTCCACAAGCTGTTCAACCAGGGCTACATCCAGGCGTACGCCTACACCGACGCGCGCGGCGTCTACGTGCCCGCGGACGAGGTCGTGGAGGACGGCGACGGCTTCACCTGGAAGGGCGCTCCCGTCCAGCGCGAGTACGGGAAGATGGGCAAGTCGCTGAAGAACATGGTGACGCCCGACGACATGTACGCCGAGTACGGCGCGGACACCCTGCGCGTGTACGAGATGTCGATGGGCCCGCTGGACCTGTCCCGCCCGTGGGAGACCCGCGCGGTCGTCGGGTCGCAGCGCTTCCTGCAGCGCCTGTGGCGCAACGTGGTCGACGAGGCCACCGGCGCGACCGTGGTGTCCGACGAGGAGCCGTCGCTCGAGACGCTGCGCGTGCTGCACCGAGCCATCGCCGACGTCACGGCGGACATGGCGGGCATGCGCGTCAACACGGCGATCTCGAGGCTGATCGTGCTGAACAACCACCTGACGACGTTGCCGGCGACGCCGCGGTCGGCCGTCGAGGCCCTCGTGCTCATGACCGCTCCGGTCGCACCGCACGTGGCCGAGGAGCTGTGGTCGCGCCTCGGTCACGAGCGCTCCCTGGCGCACGAGCCCTTCCCCGTCGCGGACCCCGCCTACCTGGTCGAGGACACGGTCACGTGCATCTTCCAGGTGCAGGGCAAGGTGCGCGGCCGCGCGGAGGTCGCGCCCGACGTGTCCGACGACGACCTGCGCGCCCTCGCTCTCGCGGACGCGGGCGTGCAGCGGGCGCTCGACGGCCGGGGGATCCGCACGGTCGTGATCCGGGCACCCAGGCTCGTCAACGTGGTCCCGGCCTGAGCCGCGTGCCCCGCCGACGCCTGGTCGAGCAGCCGTCGGTCGCGATCGTCACCGACTCCACCGCGTCGCTGCCCGAGGGGGCCGCGGAGCGGTGGGGGATCGGCGTCGTGCCGCTGGACGTCGTCGTGAACGGCGAGCGTCGCGTCGAGGGCATCGACCTCACGCCGGGGGAGCTCCTCGCGGCGCTGACCCGGGGGGCGACCGTGTCCACGTCGCAGCCTCCGCCGGCCGCGTTCGCCGCCGCGTACGAGCGCGCCGCGGCGTCGGGCGCCCGCGAGATCGTCTCGATCCACCTGTCCGGTGAGCTGTCCGGCACCGTGCGGGCTGCCCGGCTCGCTGCGGAGAGCGCCCCGGTGCCCACCCACGTGGTCGACTCCCGCGTGGTCGCCATGTCCCTCGGCTTTGCCGTGCTCGACGCCGCCCGGTTCTCCGCCGGACCCCAGGGTCCTGGCCACGACGTCGTCGTCGCACCGGAGGCGGGGAGGCTCGCCGCGGCCCGCACGTGGTGGCGCGGTCGCGCCCAGCCGGGCGTCCAGCTGCCGACGGCCGCCGAGGTGGCCGCGCGGAGCCAGAGGGCGGCGGCCGCGACGCGCGTGTGGTTCCTGGTCGACTCGCTGGACCACCTGCGTCGTGGCGGACGACTGAGCAAGCCGGCCGCCGCGCTCGGCATCGTGCTCGGCCTGCGCCCCATCCTCGCGCTGCAGGACGGCCGCATCGAGGTCGTCGAGAAGGTCCGCACGCGGCGCGCGGCGCGCGACCGGCTGGTCGCGCTCGCGATCGGCGACCTCGGCGGCCGGCCGACGGCCCGCGTCGCGGTCCACCACCTGGGTCAGCCCGAGGTCGCCGCGGCGCTCGCGGCGGAGCTCACCGCCGGGGCCGGCCACCGCCTCGTGGAGTCCGCCGTCTGCGAGTCCAGCGCGGTGCTGGCGGCCCACGCCGGTCCGGGTCTGCTGGCGATCGTCGTCGCCGACGCCTGACCGCGACCCGCCCACAGCCCCCGTGCTGCGGCGCACGCCGCCGGGTGGGCGGCCGCTGGTCGGGTGACCACGGTGCCGACCGTAGGTTCGGCGCGTGCCCCGCCGTGACCGCGACCTCGATCGGACCGCCCGGCACCGGCTCGTCGCGCTGACGCAGCCGCGGAGCCCGGGGGCGACAGGGTCGTCGGCGTCCCCGCCCGGTGCGGACGCGGCGGGCCAGCCTGTGCTCGAGCACGACGCGCAGGAGCCGGGCTGGTCGGCACGGGCCTCGGTCCCCACCAGCGCCTCGCCGGGCTGGGTGCCGACGGGCGGGGTGTCGACGGGCGGGGTGCCGACGGGCGGGCCGGGACGCCCGCTCGAACCGCACGATGCCGTCGACGACCGGACGCGGCGGTCCTCCGGACGTCCTGCCGCCGGCATCGCGGCGCCGACCGTGCAGGGCGTCGGCCCGCGCGGTGGGCAGGCAGTCCGGCCGGTGCCCGCCGGTTCGGGCGCCGCCTCCCGAACCTCCGACTCGGTGGTCGAGCCGGGCGTCCCCGACTGGGTCGGCGCGCTGCTCGAGCCCAGCCAGCCACCGGCGACCCCGTGGCCGGCCCTGGTCCTGCCACCGCGGGACAGGGCGTGGGCGCGACTCGACCACCCGGATCGCCGAGCCCGCGGCGTCACGGACCCGTCCACCCCGGCGCTCCCACCGTCGGACGGGGTCGGTGCGACGGGCGTCGGCGCCGCACCGGCCACCGACCCGCCGGCCGCGGCCACGGTGCCGGTCAGCAGGTCCGCCGCGGCGCTGGGTGTGGCGGCGGCCGGGTACGTGGCGGCGCACGGCGACCCGCTCGCGCGCGGCCCGGTCCGCCGACGGCGCGTGCGCTGGGCGGTGCCGTGGCGTCTGGCCGGTGCGGCCGGTGCGGTCGTGCTCCTGGTGGCCGGCGCGGTGGCGCTGCGCGCGGCGTCGCTCGCTCCGGGACCGGCCGTCACGCTGCCCACACCCGCTCCGACGGGACCGGTGAGCACCACCGAGCCTGCTGCCACCGAGGTCGTCGTCGACGTGGTCGGCGCGGTCGCGACGCCCGGGGTGGTCCGGCTCGCCGCGGGGTCCCGCGTGGTCGACGCGATCACTGCTGCCGGCGGCGCCACCCCCGACGCCCAGCTGAGCGCGCTGAACCTGGCACGCCTGCTCGTCGACGGGGAACAGATCGCCGTGCCCCGGGCCGGCGAGCCACCGGCCGCCGCGGCGCCGGCAGGGACGGTGCAGGACGGGGTGGTGCAGGACGGGGCGGCGCAGGACGGGCTCGTGGACCTGAACGCGGCGACCGCCGCCGACCTCGACGCGCTCCCCGGCATCGGCCCCGTGCTGGCCGACCGCATCGTCGCCCACCGCGAGGAACGTCCGTTCACCACGGTCGACGAGCTGGCCGACGTCGCCGGGATCGGCCCGACCCTGCTCGAACGCCTCCGTGCGCTGGTGCGCGTGTGAGCCTCGACGACGCCCCCGACGTACCCGGCGCGTCCAGTGCGCCCGACGTGCCCGGCGCGTTCCGTGCGCCCGACATGCCCGACGTGCCCGACGACACCGATCCGCCGCGCACCGTGGACGTGCGTCTGCTGCCCGCCGCCGGGGTCGCGTGGCTCGCCGCCCTGCTGGTCACGCGCGTCCCCGCCACGACCGCACTCACCGTCGCCGGCGGGCTGGCGCTCGCCGTCGGCGCCCTCGTGACGCGTCGTCGCCTGCGCCGCAGCCGTCCGGCGCCCGCGGTCGTGCTCGCCGTGCTCACCGCGGTCGCGGTGCTCGCCGCCGGTGCCGGTCAGACGGCCGCGCAGCACGCCGGTCTGCTCCCTCAGCTGGCACGCGACGGAGCCGTGGGGCGGGTCGAGGGCGTCGTCGTCGCGGAGCCGACCCTCACGGCACCGGCCTGGCCGGGCGCGCCGGCCCGGGTCCGGTGCGTCGTCGCCGTGGACCGCGTCCGCGCCGGCGACCGCGGATCAGCGGCGACGGGCCACGTGCTCGTGCTCGGTCCGTCGTCGTGGTCCACCGTGGCGTTCGGTGCACGCGTCTCGGTCACCGGTCCGCTGCACGTCGGCACCCCGGGGCAGCGCACCGTCGCGGTCGTCCTGACCTCGGCCGCCCCGGAGGTCCTGCGCCCACCGTCCGCGCCGGACGCGGCGGCCGCACGGTATCGCCGCACGGTCCGCTCGCTCGCGCAGGACCTCGCCGGGGACGCCGGCACCCTGCTGCCCGGCGTGACGGTAGGGGACACCTCCGCGGTGCCCGACGACCTCACGGCCGCCCTGCGGTCCTCCGGCCTCACCCACGTGACGGCGGTGTCCGGCGCGCACTTCTCGCTGGTCTCCGCGCTGGTCCTCGCACTCGCGGTGGCGCTGCGCCTGCCGCGGGTGGCGCGTGTGCTCCTCGCCGCCGCCGCGATGGCGTGCATGGTGCTGGTGGTGCACCCGTCGCCGAGCGTGCTGCGCGCCGCGGTCATGGGACTCGTCGCCGTGCTCGGAGTCCTCCTCGGCCGCCCCCACCGCGCCCCGGCCGCGCTCGCAGCGACCGTCGTCGTGCTCCTGCTCGTCGACCCGTGGCTGGCCGGCGAGATCGGCTTCGTGCTGTCCGTCCTGGCCACGGGCGGACTGGTGCTCCTCGGTGGACCGCTGGCCGAGCGGTGGTCGCCCGCGCTGGGCCGGCCGCTGGCCACCGTGCTGGCCCTGCCGGTGTCCGCCCAGCTGCTGTGCGCGCCGGCGATCCTGCTGCTCACGCCCACCGTCGCTCTCTACGCGGTCCCGGCCAACGTCCTCGCCGCGCCCGCTGTGGCGCCGGCCACCCTTCTCGGGCTCGCCGCGGGGTGCGTGGCACCGTGGTGGGCGACCGGTGGGCAGGTGCTGGCGCTGGGCGCGGGAGCGGCGTGCTGGTGGATCGGTGCGGTCGCCCGTCTCGCGGCCGCGGCGCCGGGCGCCCAGGTTGCCTGGCTTCCCGGCTGGGCGGGCGTCCTGGTGCTGGCGCTCGCGGGGGCGTGCGCGCTGCGGGTGCTCGCCGTCGCGCGGGCGCCGGGGTGTCGGTGACGTCTGGCAGGCTGTGCGGGTGCCTCCCGCCACGCGTCGACCGTCCGCCCGCGCCGCGCGCGGCCCCGCGGGGATCACGTGGGAGCAGGTCGAGCTCGCGCCGATCGTGCTGGTCAGCGGCACCGAGGGGCTCCTCGCGGACCGTGCGGTGGACCGGCTGATCCACCTGGCCCGCGCCGCGGACCCGGACGTCGAGGTCACGCGCCTGGATGCCGCCGACTACACGGTGGGGACGCTCGAGGTGGTCAGCAGCCCCTCGCTGTTCGCGGAGGACCGGGTGGTGGTGGTCGACGGCTTGGAGCGCGCGGGGGAGGAGCTGCTCGGCGACGTCGGCACCTACCTCACGGCGCCGCCGGCGGACGTGGTGCTCGTGCTGCGGCACGGCGGGGGGCAGCGCGGCAAGAAGCTGCTGGACGCCCTGCGCGCCGCCGGCGTCCCCACGGTGGCGTGCGACGCGATCAAGTCCGACGGGGACAAGAGCGCGTTCGTCACCGCAGAGCTGCGCCGTGCGGGTCGCCGCGCGGACGCCCAGGCCGTCCGGGCGCTGGTCGACGCCGTCGGCAGCGACCTGCGCGAGCTCGCGGCGTCGTGCGCGCAGCTGGTCGCCGACACCACCGGGCTGATCGGTCCGGACGTCGTCGAGCGCTACTACGGCGGTCGCATCGAGGCCACGGGCTTCCGGGTGGCCGACGCGGCGGTCGCCGGTCAGTCCGGGCAGGCCGTCGCGTTGCTGCGGCACGCCCTGGCCACCGGCGTGGACCCGGTCCCCATCGTCGCGGCGCTCGCCGCCAAGCTGCGCGTGCTGGCCAAGGTCGCCGCCGTCCGGGGTCGCGGGGCGGGGGCCGTCCGGGAGCTCGGGCTGGCCCCGTGGCAGACCGACCGGGCCATGTCGGACCTGCGGCGCTGGACCCCGGAGGGTCTGGCGACGGCGATCTCCGCGGTCGCGCAGGCCGACGCCGAGGTCAAGGGCGAGAGCCGGGACCCGCGGTTCGCCGTCGAGCGCGCGGTGCTCCGCGTGGCCGGCGCGGTGGGCAGCTGACCACCACCCGGCCGCGAGGCCGACCGATCACGAGACCGATCACCCTCCCGGGCAGGACACTCAGGCGGCAAGCGTGACGGCCGGTCCCAGCTGGTCGCCCTGCAGGAGGTCGAAGCCCCAGTCGCGGCACGCGTCGACCAGCGCGGCGTCGGACACCCGCTCGGCCACGAGCGTTGCGCCGTACCGGCGTCCGAGCTCGACCAGCCCGGGGCCCAGCCGCGCGACGTCGCGGCAGTCGATCTTCACGAAGTCCGCGAACGGGAGCATGGCCACCTGGTGCGACTCGGCGGCGAAGTCGTCGATCGCCACGCGGTACCCGTGCGAGCGCAGGCGCTCGAGGCCGGCGAGCACGTCGGCGTCGGCCTGCACGGACTCGACCACCTCGAGCACCAGGCGCCCGGCGTGGGCCGGCAGGGGTCGGTCGTCCACCAGGAAGGAGCGGGTGACGTTGACGAACGCGAAGGTGGCCGCCGCGGGCGGACCGTCGCCGAACAGGGACTCGAGGACGGACGCCGTCGCCACGTCCTGGCGGTCGGAGCGCCATCGGTCCACCTGCGCCGGAAGACCGGCTCGCGACCGGTAGAGGAACTCGTTGCCGAACAGCTGGCCGTCCACGGTCCAGATGGGCTGCCGCGCGATGGGCAGCCGCGACGGGATGGCGGGGGAGTCGACGAACGCGGTCACACCGTATGAGAGGGCCGTCTCACGCATCCATGACGCCATTCACTCGACCGGTCTCACGGAGTGTCACGGACCCCCTGCGAGGGAGCAGGCCACGGGGCGGTCAGAGACTGACGCGGCGCGCCCCGGCGCGGTCGAGGATGCCGGCGCGCTCCAGCAGGTTGCCCTGGAAGAGGGTGAAGCCGAGGTCCCGGGCGTGGCGCAGCGTGTCCGCGCTCTCGACGTACTCGGCGACCAGCAGCGCACCGTAGGACCGTGCCAGGTGGACCACGGGCGGACCCTCGACATCGAGGTCCCGGACGTCGATCTTCACGAAGTCGGCGTGGGGCAGCAGCCGGCGCTGGTTCGGGTTGCTCACGAAGGACGGCACCGCGATGCGGTAACCCTCCTCGCGCAGTCGGCGGATGCCCGACAGCACCGCGGTGTCCACGGTCACGGCGTCGTTCACCTCGATGACCAGGCGGTCTGGGCGGCGGGGGATGGGCAGGTCGCCCACCAGGTACGCCCGCGGGCAGCGGACGAAGAGCAGTCGACCGTTGGCCACGTGCTCCAGGTCCGCCCGGCCGAAGGTGGCGCCGAAGACGTGAGCGGTCGCGCGCTCGTGCTGGTGCGGGCTCCACGACGTCGCTGCCGCGGTGTGCTGGTCGGGCGAGCGGAAGGAGAGCTGGTAGGCGAACGGGCGGCCGTGCTCGGAGAAGATCCCCTGGCGCGCGACGAGCACGGGCTCGTGGGAGAGGCGCTGCGCCCACTCCTGCCTCAGCGCGGTGGGGATGGCGTCCTCGACTGCGGCCGCCAGCTGTGCCAGCTGCCCGTCGGCGTCGTCCGGTGTCATGGGATCTATGACACCATAAGTTCGACGCTGTGAACCGACGCAGCGCGGGTGGAATTTGGATCAGGTCGGCGCAGTGGCTGCTCGTGCGGCATCCGACCTGCCGAAGATTCACCCGATCAGGGTCGGACCGGGCGGTAACGGCAGACACCGTGCCCGGGGCACGTCATCATGGGGCACCGTCGCAACCCGTGCGACGGCCCCGCTCGACCGACAGGAGCAGCTCATGCCCAGACCGTTCAAGACAGCCGCCGTGGTCCTCGCGATGATCGGGTCGCTCGCGCTGGCTCCCAGCTCCGCGCTGGCCGACGGGTCGAACGACAACACGATCAGCTCGGGTGGCGCCAGCGGCTGCTGCCGCATCGCGTTCAACTGACCTCGTCCGGCACTGCACAGCAGGCCCACAGACACGCCGCCTTCCGTGGGGGGTGGTGCAATGGGGGGACGTCACACATATGATGACTGTTCATGACCACGATTGCTGACCGGGTGCGTGACGCGCGGCTTGCCGCGGGGCTGTCCCAGACCTCGCTCGCGGGGTCCGCGTTCTCGCCGAGCTACATCTCGTTGATCGAGGCGGGGCATCGGGAACCGACCGACTCCGCGCTCGCCGTGCTGGCGTCCCGCCTCGGCACGACTCTCGAGTTCCTCAAGCACGGCGAGGACGGGCCCAACGAGGCACGTACGCGGCTCGAGATCGACTACGCCAAGCTGGACATGACCCAGGGCGACGCCGCCGGGGCCCGGCGACGGCTCGAGGCGCTCGACCTCGGCATCGTCTCGCCGGCGGTCCGCGTCGATGCGCTCACCACCCTCGCGCACGCGTTCGAGGTGCTCGGTGACCTCGAAGGATCGGTGGCCATCCTTGAGCCGCTCCTCGCGGACGCGCGGGCCCGGGCGCACCACGTCGAGTCGGCCACGCTGGCCAACGCGCTGGTCGCCTCGTACCTCGAGGCCGGTGACCTGCACCGCAGCGTGGAGGTGGGCGAGCGCACCCTCGACGAGCTCGAGGCCGCCGAGCTGAGCGGCACCGACGAGCACCTGCGCCTGGCGTCGACGGTCCTGTGGGCCTACGTCGAGCGCGGCGACCTGCTCTACGCCACCCACCGGGCGGCCGAGCTGGTCCGGCTCGCCGAGTCGCTGGGCACCCCTCGCGGGCGCGGCAGCGTCTACTGGAACGCCGGGCTCGTCGCCGAGCAGCGCCGCGACTACGAGCTGGCGCAGCGGTACACCGAGCGTGCCCTCGCGCTGCTGTCCGAGGGCGAGGCCGACCGTGACCTGCCCCGGCTGCGGCTCAACTACGCGTGGTTGCTGCTGCGGTCGGACCCGGTGGACCCGCGCGGGGCGCTGGACCAGATCGAGCGGGCGACGCCCGGCATGGCGGTGCTCGGCTCCGAGCTGGACCTGGCGCGCATCGACGTCGAGAGCTCCCGCGCACACCTGCTCCTGGGCGACATCGACGCGGCGGAGCGGTTCGCGACGCAGGCCCTCGAGCGCCTGGGTGAGCCGCCGCGGCTCGAGACGGCGTTCGCCCAGCTCTCGCGGGGCGACGCGCTGCACGCGCGTGGCGACGTCGGCGGCGCGGCGGCCGCGTACGAGTCGGCCGCGGACCTGCTCGGCATGATGCAGGCGTCGCGTCACTCGGCGTCCGCCTGGCGCGATCTGGGCGACCGGTACGCCATGCACGGTGACAGCACCGCGGCGGCGCAGGCCTATGACCGCGCGCTGCGCGAGGCAGGCTTCCGCCCGACGATCCCGCTCAGCTCCTGGGAGACCTGGACGCTGGCCTGATCCTGGGTCGGAGAACAGTGAAGGCGTCACCCCGCAGGGGGGGTGACGCCTTCACTGCTGTGCACTCGCTGCTGTGCTCAGCCGGCGGAGCGGCCGAGCCGGGCGGTCACGGCCGGAGCCGCGACCGCCACTGACGAACTCAGAGCGCGCCGACCGACTTCGCCAGCGCCGACTTCTTGTTGGCGGCCTGGTTCTCGTGGATGACGCCCTTGGAGACGGCCTTGTCGAGCTTGCGCGACGCCTCGACCAGGGCCGTCGACGCGGCCTCCTTGTCGCCACCGGCGACGGCCTCGCGGACGCGACGGATGTGCGTCTTGAGCTCGGACTTCACCGCCTTGTTGCGCAGGCGCGCCTTCTCGTTGGTGGTGATGCGCTTGATCTGGGACTTGATGTTGGCCACGTGTGGACTCTCTTGTGCGTTCGCCGAAGCGATCTGACAGGTCTAGAGGGCGCGCACAGCTCCGGGACTCGGGCGTGGGGATACCCGCGGAGAAGAGCTGGGCTTGTGCCCGCCGACCCGGGCGGACACGCGAATCACCATGTTAGCAGGCAGGAGGTGCGCGGCCGAACGTCGGTGACCGGTCTCACCTCGCGCGGGCGACGGCTCACCAGGAGTGCGTCGAGCGCAGCGCCGCGGCGACGCGGTCGAACAGCGCGCGGTCCACGACGGCACCCTCGCGGCGGACCGCCGAGGGGTCGAGGCGAAGCACGCGGTCCAGGCGCACCTCGCTCGGCCGTCGTCGCGCGTCCCAGGCCCCGGTGCCGATGTCCATCCAGACGCGCCCGTGCCGGGCCTCGACCGCGGCGTCGTGCGCATGGTCCTTGCTGGTGAGCATGAGCGCGAGCAGGTCGTCGTCGGTGCGCGCGATCACGAGCACGGGTCGGTCCTTGCCCTGCGTCGGGTCCTCCTCGTAGGGGACCCAGGCCCAGACGATCTCTCCGGGGTCGGCGTCCCCGTCGAGCCGGGGGGCGTACTGCAGGTGCACGGCGCCGGTGTGGTCCGGCAGCGCGACGTGGCTCGGTACCGCCGACGGCTGGGGCCTCGAGGTGGTCGGGCGGGGCGAGAGCAGGCCGACGGCGTCACGGACCGCTCGGCGCACGCGGGTCCAGGCCGAGGTGGTGGTCACGCCTGCGACCGTACCGGGCGGCCGGCTCCGGGGCGCTCGTCCCCGTAACGCGGCGTTATCACCGGGCGGTTACTGTCCCAAGCATGGCGGACCTGTTCGACGACTATCCGGCCGGACCGGCGTGGGACGAGATGATCGACCCCGACGGCGGCGGCTCCCGGGCGGCCTACGCCGGCCTGCACCGTGCGCTCGCCCAGCTGAGCGCCGGCGAGCTGCGTGCCCGCGCGGAGACGTTGGCGCGGTCGTACCTGGCACAGGGCGTCACGTTCGACTTCGCCGGCGAGGAACGGCCGTTCCCGCTCGATGTGGTGCCGCGCGTGCTGGCCGGCGACGAGTGGGAGCACGTGGCCCCGGGCGTCGCGCAGCGGGTGCGCGCGCTCGAGGCCTTCCTCGCCGACGTCTACGGTCCGCAGCGCGCCATCGCCGACGGCGTCATCCCGCGGGGCGTCGTCGTCTCGTCGACGAACTTCCTGCGCGCCGCGCGCGGCATCACGCCCCCCAACGGGGTCCGCGTGCACGTGTCCGGCATCGACCTGGTCCGCGACAGCCTCGGTGGCTGGCGCGTGCTCGAGGACAACGTGCGCGTGCCCAGCGGGGTCAGCTACGTGCTGTCCAACCGGCGCGCCATGGCGCAGACGTTCCCGGAGCTGTTCGCCGCGCTGCGCATCCGACCCGTCGCCGACTACCCGAGGCGCCTGCTCGCGGCCCTGACCGCGGCCGCGCCGGCGGGTGTCGACGAGCCGACCGTCGTGGTCCTCACCCCGGGGGTGTTCAACAGCGCGTACTACGAGCACTCGCTGCTCGCCCGAACCATGGGCGTCGAGCTCGTCGAGGGGCGCGACCTGTTCTGCGCGGGCGGCCGCGTGTGGATGCGCACGACGCAGGGCCGGCGCCGGGTGGACGTCATCTACCGGCGCGTGGACGACGACTACCTGGACCCGGTGGTGTTCCGGAACGACTCCTACCTGGGCAGCCCGGGGCTCATGACCTGCGCGCGCAACGGCACGGTGACCATCGCCAACGCGGTGGGCAACGGCGTGGCCGACGACAAGCTGGTCTACACCTACGTGCCCGACCTCATCCGGTACTACCTGAGCGAGGAGCCGATCCTGCGCAACGTGGACACGTGGCGCCTCGAGGAGCCGGACGCGCTCGAGGAGGTGCTGGACCGGTTGGACGAGCTGGTGGTCAAGCCGGTGGACGGGTCGGGTGGCAAGGGGCTCGTCGTCGGCCCCAAGGCGTCCGCCGCGGACCTGGCGGCCCTCAAGGTCCGGCTCCGCGAGGACCCGCGCGGCTGGATCGCGCAGCCCGTGGTGCAGCTGTCGACGGTGCCGACGCTCGTCGAGGACGGGCTGCGGCCGCGGCACACCGACCTGCGGCCCTTCGCGGTGAACGACGGCGAGTCGGTGTTCGTGCTGCCGGGCGGGCTGACCCGGGTGGCGCTGCCGGAGGGGGAGCTGGTGGTGAACTCGTCGCAGGGCGGCGGTTCCAAGGACACGTGGGTGCTCGGCGGCGCGGTGCCGCGGCGGGCCGTGCGCCACGACTCCGACCTGCCGCAGTCGGTGCCCCTCGAGGCTGCCGTGCCGATCGACTCGAACCCCAGCGACGTGCGCGCGCAGGTGATGCAGCAGCAACAGCAGCAGCAAGAGCAGCAACTGACGACGACTGTTGGAGGTGTGCGGTGCTGAGCCGGATCGCGGAGTCGCTGTTCTGGATCGGCCGCTACGTCGAGCGTGCCGACGACACCGCGCGGCTGCTCGACGTGCACGTCCAGATCCTGCTCGAGGACCCGTGGGCGGAGGAGGACCTGGCCTGCCGGTCGCTGCTGTCCGTGATGGACCGGGCGGCTCCGCCCGCGCACGTCGAGGTGGGCCGCGAGTCGGTGCTCGACATGCTGGCGTACGACCGGTTCGCGCCCTCCTCGATCGCCGGGTCGCTGGTGTCCGCGCGGGAGAACGCGCGCCGCGCGCGGGAGATCATCTCGACCGAGCTGTGGGAGTGCCTCAACGCGACGTGGAACCAGCTGCCGTCGCACATGCGACCGGCCCGGCCGCACGACTACTTCATGTGGGTGCGGGAGCGTGCCGCCATCGTCGCCGGCATCATGGACTCGGCGACACCGCGCGACGACACCTGGAACTTCATGATCCTGGGCCGGTCGATCGAGCGGGCCGACATGACGGCCCGGCTGCTGACCACACGGGCGCTCGCCGGCTCGGCCGGTCCCAGCTGGACCACGCTGCTGCGCTCGTGCGGGGCGCACGAGGCCTTCCTGCGCATGTACCGGGGAGCCGCCTCCGACGAGCGAGCCGCGGGCTTCCTGCTCACCGACCAGCTGTTCCCACGCTCGATCGTCTTCGCGCTCAACCAGGCCGAGGCGTGCCTGGCGTCGCTCGAGGGGGCGTCCGACCGGGCGGCCGTCGACGACGCGCGCCGGCACATCGGCTACGTCCGCACCAACCTGGAGTACCGGCCGTTGATCGAGGTCCTGGACGCGCTGCCCAAGGAGATGGAACGGGTGCAGCGGGCGTGCTCGGCGGCGTCGGACGCGATCCGGGGCCGGTACTTCCCGAGCGGGTCCGCGACGAGCTGGGTGGGGGAGGCGCTGTGAGCGCGCCGGAGGGCGGGGTCGCCCGCAGGCGTGCGAACGAGGAGGCACGGTGAGCAGGCTGCGCGTGGTGCACACGTCGACGTTCCGGTACGGCAGCGCGGTGCTGGCGTCGTACAACGAGGCCCGCATGACGCCGTACTCGCAGCAGGGGCAGACGGTGCTGGAGACGACGCTCGACGTGCAGCCGCACACCGGCTGGCACGAGTACCGCGACTACTGGGGCACGGCGGTCACGGCGTTCGAGGTGCTGACGCCGCACGAGTCGATGGTGATCACCGCGGAGCACCTGGTGGAGGTGGCGGAGCGCGGCCCGCTGCGCAGCCCGGCCGGGTGGGAGACCCTGCGCGGCGCGGAGCTGCGCGACCGGCTGGCGGAGTTCCTGGCGGACACGCCGACGACCGCGCCGCCGGCCGAGGTCGTCGAGCTGGCGCAGCGGGCCGCCGCGGACCTCGAGCCCGCGGACGCCGCACTGGCGGTCTCTGCGGCGCTGCGCGACCAGGTGGAGTACATCCCGGGGGTCACCACGGTGCACAGTCCGGCCGCGGAGGCGTGGGACGCGCGGGCCGGCGTCTGTCAGGACATCGCGCACCTGGTCACGGGGGCGCTGCGCGCCATCGGCATCCCGGCGCGCTACGTCTCCGGGTACCTGCACCCCGACTCCAGCGCGGCCGTGGGCACCACCGTGGTGGGTGACTCGCACGCGTGGGTCGAGTGGTGGGTGGGCGAGTGGTTCGCCTACGACGTGACCAACCGCGTGATCGCGGGGGACCACCACGTGGTGCTCGCGCGCGGACGCTGCTACGACGACGTGCCGCCGTTGCGCGGCATCTACGCCGGGGCGCGCACGCAGGACGCCGACGTGCAGGTGCAGATCACGCGGGAGGCCTGAGGTCCCCTGCTCACGGCGTCAGCCGCCGGCTCAGGGCATCCCTGAGCGTGGCGGCGTCGCCGGTGACATCCAGCCGGGGGTCGTCGGCCCCGGTGCGCCCCCACAGGAGCAGCGCGAGCGCCTCCGCCGGACCGGTGACGCTCACCGCCGGGCGGACGTCGACCCCGGCGCCGAGGGTCCAGCGGACCTCCGCGTCGGTCGCGACCAGGGCGACCGGTGCGGGGAGGGGCTCCATGCGACCCATCCGCTCCTGTCGTGGCTGCAGCACGGTCACCACCTCGTCGACCGTGTCGGCCCACAGCGCCGGCTGCTGGGCCAGGGCGAGGCCGCCCGCGGTGCGCAGGTCCCAGAGGTGCACGAGCGTCTCGTGCGCCTGGCGGCGGTGCCAGAACGCGGCGGGGCCGTCACCGACCAGCGTCCACGCGAGGGCGTCCGGACCGAGCTCGTGCAGGGTCTCGCGCAGCTCCGCGGCGCACGAGGAGTAGAGCTCGACCAGGTCGAACGGTCCGCGGCCGAGGGGGGTCTCCTGCCTGCGGCGCGCCTGGCCCGCGGCCCAGTGGTGGATGCGCGCCAGGTGGACCACCAGGTGGCGCACGCGCCACCGGCCGCACCAGGGCACCGGCGCGGACGGGTCGACCAGCGGGATCGTCGCGAGCACGTCGTCCTGCAGCGCGGCGAGCGTGTCGAGCAGGGCCGGTACGGCGGCGGGAGAGCGTCGGTCCGTCCTCATGGGACCATGGTGGGACCGACCGCCGACAGCCGACAGGCTGGCACCGGTCACCGTTCGTCGGGAAGGCGCCACCACGGCCGCCGCCCGGCACCGACGCCCAGGAGCAGTCCGCTTGTCCCCGATCCCGAGTGCAGCCGCCTCGTCGCGCATCCACCCCGCGGCGACCGCGCCCGAGCTGCTGCGCAACTTCTGCATCATCGCGCACATCGACCACGGCAAGTCGACGCTCGCGGACCGGATGCTGCAGCTGACCGGCGTCGTCGACTCCCGGGCCATGCGCGCGCAGTACCTGGACCGGATGGACATCGAGCGCGAGCGCGGCATCACCATCAAGTCACAGGCCGTGCGGATGCCCTGGGGCGTCGCGGACGAGCCGTACGCCCTGAACATGATCGACACGCCCGGTCACGTCGACTTCACGTACGAGGTCTCCCGCTCGCTCGCCGCGTGCGAGGGTGCGGTGCTGCTGGTCGACGCCGCGCAGGGGATCGAGGCCCAGACGCTGGCCAACCTGTACCTGGCGCTCGAGAACGACCTCACGATCATCCCGGTGCTCAACAAGATCGACCTGCCCGCGGCGCAGCCCGAGAAGTACGCGGAGGAGCTGGCCAAGCTGATCGGCGGCGAGCCGGAGGACTGCCTGCGGGTGTCCGGCAAGACGGGTGAGGGCGTCGAGGCGCTGCTGGACCGCATCGTCGAGCTGGTGCCGCCTCCGGTCGGGGACGCCAACGCCCCGGCGCGCGCCATGATCTTCGACTCGGTGTACGACACGTACCGCGGCGTCGTGACGTACGTGCGCGTGGTCGACGGGAACCTCAACCCGCGCGAGCGCATCGCCATGATGTCGACCCGCGCCACGCACGAGCTGCTGGAGATCGGCGTCATCTCCCCGGAGCCGGTCCCCACCAAGGGGCTGGGCGTCGGCGAGGTCGGCTACCTGATCACCGGCGTGAAGGACGTGCGCCAGTCCAAGGTGGGCGACACGGTCACCAACGCGAGCAAGCCGGCCGGCGAGGCGCTCGGCGGCTACTCGGACCCCAAGCCCATGGTGTTCTCGGGGCTCTACCCGATCGACGGGTCGGACTACCCGGTGCTGCGGGACGCGCTGGACAAGCTCAAGCTCAACGACGCCGCCCTGAACTACGAGCCGGAGACGTCGGTGGCGCTCGGCTTCGGCTTCCGCGTCGGCTTCCTCGGGCTCCTGCACCTCGAGATCATCCGCGAGCGCCTCGAGCGCGAGTTCGACCTGGACCTGATCTCGACCGCACCGAACGTCGTCTACGACGTCGACCTGGAGGACCGGACCACGGTGCGGGTCACCAACCCGAGCGAGTTCCCCGGCGGCAAGATCGGCGCGGTGCACGAGCCGATCGTCAAGGCCACGATCCTGGCGCCCAGCGAGTTCATCGGCGCGATCATGGAGCTCTGCCAGACCAAGCGCGGCGACCTGCAGGGCATGGACTACCTGTCCGAGGACCGCGTCGAGATGCGCTACATCCTCCCCATGGCCGAGATCGTCTTCGACTTCTTCGACCAGCTGAAGTCGCGCACGCGCGGGTACGCGAGCCTGGACTACGAGCCCATCGGCGACCAGGTGGCGGACCTGGTGAAGGTGGACATCCTGCTGCAGGGCGAGACGGTCGACGCGTTCAGCGCGATCGTGCACAAGGACAAGGCGTACGCGTACGGCGTCATGATGGCGACCAAGCTCAAGGACCTCATCCCGCGCCAGCAGTTCGAGGTGCCCATCCAGGCGGCCATCGGGTCCCGGATCATCGCGCGCGAGACCATCCGCGCCATCCGCAAGGACGTCCTGGCCAAGTGCTACGGCGGCGACATCACGCGCAAGCGCAAGCTCCTGGAGAAGCAGAAGGAGGGCAAGAAGCGCATGAAGACGATCGGCCGGGTCGACGTGCCGCAGGAGGCCTTCATCGCTGCGCTGTCCAGCGAGCCCGCCGGGTCGGCCGGCGGCAAGGACGCGAAGAAGAAGTGAGCTGAGTGTCACCGGCTCTGCCTGAGGGGGACGTGGCGCCCGACGACGGCTCGCTCCCGGCGTCGGCGCTCGTGGGGGCCGACGAGCGTGCGTTCGGGGTCTACCTGCACGTGCCGTTCTGCACCGTGCGCTGCGGGTACTGCGACTTCAACACGTACACGGCCACGGAGCTGGGTGGCGGCGCGAGCCAGCACGCCTATGCCGACACGGCGCTGCAGGAGATCGCGCTGGCCTCGACGATCGTGCCCCCGCGGCCGGTCAGCACGGTGTTCGTCGGCGGCGGCACGCCCACCGTGCTGTCCGCTCCCGACCTGGCCCGGATGCTCGGCGGCGTCCGGGAGGCGTGGGGGCTGGTGGACGGTGCGGAGGTCACCACGGAGGCGAACCCCGACTCGGTGACCCCGGAGTCGTTGCACGCGCTCGCGGACGCGGGGTTCACCCGCGTCTCGTTCGGCATGCAGTCCGCGGTGCCGCACGTGCTGGCCACCCTCGACCGCACGCACGACCCCCGTCGGATCCCGGACGTCGTGCGCTGGGCCCGCGACGCCGGCCTGGCCGTCTCCCTCGACCTCATCTACGGCACGCCGGGGGAGTCGCTCGACGACTGGCGGACCAGCGTCGAGACGGCGCTGGCGACCGGCGTGGACCACGTCTCCGCGTACGCGCTCGTGGTCGAGGCCGGCACGCGGATGGCCGTGCAGGTGCGACGCGGGGAGCTCGAGCTGCCCGACGGCGACGACCAGGCCGCCAAGTACGAGCTGGCCGACGACCTGTTCACCGCGGCCGGGCTGGGCTGGTACGAGGTGAGCAACTGGGCGCGGACGCCCGCCGACGCCTGCCGGCACAACCTGAGCTACTGGAACGGCGACGACTGGTGGGGCATCGGGCCCGGCGCGCACAGCCACGTCGGCGGGGTGCGCTGGTGGAACGTCAAGCACCCGCGTGCGTACGCCGACCGGCTGGGCCGCGGCCTGAGCCCGGCGGCGGGACGCGAGACGGTCACGGGTGACGGCGCTGTGCTGGAGCGACTGATGCTCGGTGTCCGGCTGGCGTCGGGGCTGCCGCTCGACGCGCTGCCCGTCGACGCACGCCCTGCGGTGGCGGGGCTCGTCGCGGACGGGCTCGTGGACGGGCGCGAGGCGACGGGTGGCCGCCGGGTGGTGCTGACGAGGCGCGGCCGCCTGCTGGCCGACGCCGTGGTCAGGACCCTGGTCAGCTGACCATCCGCAGGCTGACCGGGTAGCGGTACCACTCGAACCGCGACGCGGCCACGCTGCCGAGGATCGGGAACACGATCTGGACCACCACGAGCGGCAGGACCAGCACCGCGCCGAACCCCAGGGTCAGCAGTGCGGCCGCGCCGACGACGAGCGCGGCGAGCACGAGCGTCAGCTGGAAGTTGAGCGACTCCTTGGCCTGGTTCTCGGTGTACGCGCCGCGTCCCTTGAACACGAGCAGGACGATCAGCGGCCCGACCCAGCCGGTGAACAGACCCAGGACGTGCGCCAGGATCGACCAGGTGCGCTCCTCGTCGGGACGCAGTGGCGGCGGACCGTACGACGGGGCGGGCCAGGGTGCGCTCACCGCACGAGCTCCAGGCTGAACGGGTAGCGGTAGGAGCCGCCGCGCTGCACCGCGAGCGCCGCGAGGATGCTGAGGACCAGGCTCACGATGCTCAGGGCGATGAACCCCAGCCAGCCGACGACGCCGATGACCGGGATGGCGCGCACGATCGCGCAGACCACCAGGCCGATCAGCACCGTGAGCTGGAAGTTGAGCGCCACGCGGGCCTCGTCGGCCGCGACCGAACGCCGCTCGCGGTGGACCAGCCAGATGACCAGCGCGGGCACCCAGCCGGCCCAGACGTAGGCGAGGACCCCGCCGAGGTGCGCCAGCATCGCCCAGGTGCGGGCCTGGTCCGCCCCGCTCGGCGGCGGGCTCTGCTGGTGCTCGTACGACATCGTGGCTCGCTCCTCGTCGGGACCGTCCCGGTGACGGCACGCGCAGCCTACCGACGGATCGGTGGGGCCGCGGGGACCGGACGACGTGCCCCGGTGCGTCGTCCTTGACAGCCGACCGCCGCCGCCGGTTCGCTGACGCGTGGGCGACGACCGCCCCCGTGACCAGGGAGGCCACGCATGAGCGAGAACCCCGGCGGTACCCCGCCGCGCGACGACGACCCGGCGAACCCGGCCGAACCGGCCGGTCCGGCCACCGGGGGGAGCGGTCCCATCGAGCCGCCGGCGGCGCCGGTGCCACCGCCGGTCCCCGACCCCGCCGGACCGCCCGCGCCGCCGACCCCGCCGGCCGCTGGGTACGGTCAGCCGCCGGCAGCGCAACCTCCGTACGGTCAGCCGCCGGCGGCCCAGCCCCCGTACGGTCAGCCGCCGTACGGTCAGTCCCCGTACGGTCAGCCGGCGCCCGGCGGCTACCCGCCTCCTCCGCCCCCGCCCGGCTACGGCCAGGCGCCCGGCTACGGCCAGGCGCCCGGCGCCTACCCGCCGCCGGCCGGTGGGTACGGCGCACCCGTGCCGGCGTCGCCGATCGGTGAGGCGTTCTCGTTCGGCTGGAGGAAGTTCTGGCAGTCCGGCGGGCTCTTCATCCTCGCGGCCCTGGTGTGGTTCATCGGCGCCGCGATCGTGCTGGCCCTGGTCGGCGCGGTCTTCGGCGGGTTCGGTGCGCTGCTCGACTCCAACGGGAACGGCCTCGGCCGCGGGATGGGCATCGGGTTCTCCCTGGGGACCTTCGTGCTCAGCGCGGCGGCGGCGATCGTGGGCTACCTGATCCAGGCCGCGTTCATCCGTGCCGCGCTGGACGTGACAGAGGGCCGCCAGCTGGGCTTCGGGGACTTCTTCAAGTTCGTCGAGCCGGGGCCGGTGATCCTGACGGCGCTGATCCTGGCGTTGATCGGGGCGGTGCTGAACGCGATCCCGTTCTTCGGGTTCCTCGCGTCGATCGTCGTGAACTTCCTGCTGCTGTTCACGTTCTGGTTCGTCATCGACAAGCGGCTGGCTCCGATCGACGCCATCAAGGCGAGCTACCAGCTGATCGTCGCCAACCTGTCGACGACGATCCTGTTCTACCTGCTCGCGATCGTGGTCGTGGTCGTGGGATTCCTCGTGTGCTTCGTCGGCGCGCTCGTCGCGGTGCCCGTGGCGCTCCTGGCCACCGCGTTCCTGTTCAAGCGCCTGCTGGGTGACCCGATCGCACCCTGACCCGCTCGGCTCGATGCCCGGCCGCCGCACGGTGGCCGGGCATCGTCATGCCGTGACGAAGTCGATGAGCTCCTCGACCCGACCCAGGAGGCTGGGCTCGAGGTCGGCGTAGCTGCGCACCGAGCGCAGGATGCGCTGCCATGCCCGGGCGACGTCCGCCTGGTCCTCGGCGGGCCAGCCGAGCTCGCGCAGGATCCCGTGCTTCCACTCCGTGCCGCGCTCGATCACGGGCCACGCGG
The DNA here is from genome assembly GCA_963837795.1 of uncultured Actinomycetota bacterium. Taxonomy (GTDB): domain Bacteria; phylum Actinomycetota; class Actinomycetes; order Actinomycetales; family Cellulomonadaceae; genus Cellulomonas. The sequence continues at coordinate 371,284 of CAWIOT010000003.1, read as the reverse complement.
TCAGCCCGACGCGCTCGGGGCGGACGGCCTGCCACACGTCGACGTAGGGGTGCCCGAGCACCAGGACCGAGCCGGCGGGTGTGCCGCGCGTGGCCTCGGCGGCGATCCGGCTCTCCTTGGAGCCGGCCACCAGGTGGTCGACCAGGACGCCCACGCGCCGGCCCGGGCCGGGCCGGAAGTCGTGCAGGGCGTCCGCCAGGTTGTCCACCCCGTCCAGCAGCTCGACGACGACACCCTCGAGGCGCAGGTCGTCGCCCCACACCTTCTCCACCAGCTCGGCGTCGTGCTTGCCCTCCACCCAGATCCGGCTGCCGCGAGCGACGCGCGCCCGGGCGTCGTGCACCGCGACGGACCCCGACGCCGTGCGCGTGGGCCGGGCGGGTGCGGGGGCACGGACCGGAGCGGTGAGCGCGACGGGCTCACCGTCCACCCAGAACCCCCGACCGAGCGGGAACGTCCGGGTGCGGCCGCGCCGGTCCTCGAGGACGACCACGTGCTGGCCGCCGGACTTCTCGACGCGGACGACCGCGCCGACCCACCCGGTGGTGACCTCCTCGACGACGAGTCCGGTCTCGGCGGGCTGCGGGCGGCTGGTGCGGGTGGGGCGGTGGTGCGACGGCGCGCTGCCGCCGAGCACGTCCGACCCGTAGCGGTCCTCGTTCACCCGGGCAGCCTAGGGGTGCACGAGGCTCCTGCCCGGGTGCCGCCCCGTGGGTGTCGGCGTCGCGGCGTAGCATTGGCACTCCGGTGTGGCGAGTGCTACCCGATGCGTGCCGCCCGGCGTGTGCTGTCGGGCTGTGCTGCCCGCGGAGCGAGGGCCCGACGACGAGGGAGGCGACATGAGCGAGGACCGACGGCTGGACGTGCTGCGCGCGATCGTCGAGGACTACGTCGCCACCAAGGAGCCGGTGGGCTCGCGCGCGCTGGTCGAGCGGCACTCGCTGGGCGTCTCGCCCGCGACGATCCGCAACGACATGGCGGCGCTCGAGGACGGTGGCTACATCGCCCAGCCGCACACGTCCGCGGGTCGGGTGCCGACGGACAAGGGCTACCGCCTGTTCGTCGACCAGCTCTCCACCGTGAAGCCGCTGTCCAGCCCGGAGCGGCGCGCCATCGGGACGTTCCTGGAGAACGCGCAGGACCTCGATGACGTCGTGGACCGGGCCGTGCGGCTCATCGCGCAGCTGACCCAGCAGGTCGCGATCGTGCAGTACCCGTCGCTGCGGCGGTCGGCGCTGCGGCACGTCGAGCTGGTGCCCGTGGGCACCCGCCACCTGCTCGTGGTCCTCATCACGGACACCGGCCGGGTGGAGCAGCGCACGCTCGAGCTGGACACGGACCTGGACGAGGCGGTCGTCGCCCGGCTTCGGGTGCGCCTCAACGTGAGCGCCGCCGGACGGCGCCTGTCGGAGCTGCCGGTCGCCCTGGGCGAGCTGACGGCGGCGTTCGCGCCGCGGGAGCAGTCGCTGGTGCACGCGGTCGTCGCGGTGGTCGAGGAGACCTTGGCGCTGGAGAGCGAGGAGCGCGTGGTGCTGGCCGGCACCGCGAACCTCGCGCGGGTCGGGGGCACCGACGTGCGCTCCATCGGCCCGGTGCTCGAGGCGCTCGAGGAGCAGGTGGTGCTGCTGCGCCTGCTCTCGGAGATGGCCGAGGACTCCGCCGCCGTCGCGGTCCGGATCGGCCGGGAGACGCAGCACGACGGACTCGTCGAGACCAGCTTCGTGACCACCGGCTACGGCGACGAGGGCGGTGGGTCGGTGGCGCGCGTCGGCTCGATCGGCCCGCTGCGCATGGACTACCCGGGCACCATGTCCGCGGTCCGCGCCGTCGCCCGCTACCTGACCCGCATCCTCGCCCAATGACGTCCTCGACGAGCCGCGGCGCCGCCGTCGCGACCATCCCCGCACCGATCCTGTCCACGACTGCCGGAAGCGAGCAGAGCTACCCGTGACCGACTACTACGAGATCCTCGGTGTCCCGCGCGACGCGACGCCGGAGCAGATCAAGAAGGCGTACCGCAAGCTCGCCCGCGAGCACCACCCCGACGTCGCCGGGTCGGAGGCCGCCTCCGAGGACACGTTCAAGGACGTCTCCCGGGCCTACGACGTGCTGGGCAACCCCGAGAAGCGCCGTGCGTACGACCTGGGCGGCGACCCGTCGTCGCCCGGTGGCGGCATGGGCGGCGGCTTCGGCTTCCAGGACATCTTCGAGACGTTCTTCGGTGCCGCGTCCGGCGCGGCCGCGCAGCGCGGTCCGATCCCGCGGGCCCGGCGTGGCCAGGACGCGCTCGTGCGACTGGACCTGGACCTGACGGACGTGACCTTCGGCGTGCACCGCGAGGTCCCCGTGGACACGGCCGTCGTCTGCCCCACGTGCAGCGGCTCCTGCTGCCGGCCGGGCACGTCGCCCCGCACGTGCGAGGTCTGCGGCGGACGCGGGTCGGTGCAGCGCGTGGCGCGCTCGTTCCTCGGCCAGGTCATGACCACGCAGCCGTGCGCCGCGTGCCACGGGTTCGGCACGGTCATCCCCGAGCCGTGCACCGAGTGCTCGGGCGAGGGGCGCGTGCGCTCCCGCCGGACGCTGAGCGTCGACGTGCCGGCGGGTGTGGACACGGGCACGCGCATCAAGCTCACCGGTCAGGGCGAGGTCGGGCCCGCCGGCGGTCCGGCCGGCGACGTGTACCTCGAGGTGCGCGAGCGCAAGCACGACACGTTCGTTCGCCGTGGCGACGACCTGCACGCGACGCTCGAGGTCCCCATGACCGCGGCGGCGCTCGGCACGGTGCTGACGCTGGACACCCTGGACGGCCCCAAGGACGTCGACCTGCGACCCGGCACGCAGCCGTCGCAGATCGTCTCGCTCAAGGGCCTGGGCGTCGGGCACCTGCACGCCGCCGGACGCGGTGACCTGCACGTCCACGTCGAGGTCCAGGTCCCGACCGCCCTCGACGAGGAGCAGGCCGAGCTGCTGCGCCGGCTGGCCACGCTGCGCGGCGAGGAGCGCCCGGAGTCGCGGCTCGCCGCGTCCACGTCGGGCGTGTTCGCCAAGCTGCGCGACAAGCTCTCGGGCCGCTGAGCGTGTCGTCGTCCGGCGTGTCATGAGCGCGCCCGTCTTCCTGGCCGAGCCGGGGTCGCTGGACGCGGTGGTCGACGGCGGGACGTACCTGCTCGACGGCGCCGAGGGGCGGCACGCCGGCGTCGTGCAGCGGCGTGGGCCCGGCGAGCGCGTGGACGTGGTCGACGGCGCCGGCGTGCGCCTGGTCGGTCAGGTCGGGTCCGTCACCGCGGACGGCGTGCTGGTGCACGTGCAGCGGCGCGTGGTCGAGCCGACCCCCGACGTCGCGCTGGTGCTCGTGCAGGCGCTGGCCAAGGGCGACCGGGACGAGCTGGCGATCGAGGCGGCCACCGAGGTCGGCGTCGACGCCGTCGTGCCGTGGCAGGCCGAGAGGTCGATCGTCGTGTGGCGGGGTGAGCGGGCCGCGAAGAGCCGCGCGCGCTGGCTGGGCACCGTCCGGGCGGCCGCCAAGCAGTCCCGACGAGCGCGGGTACCGCAGGTCGGCACCGCGCTCGACACCCGGGCCCTGGCCGAGCGGGTCCGCGCCGCCGTGGACGCCGGGGGTGCGGCGCTCGTGCTGCACGAGGACGCGACGGAGCCGATCGCGGCTGCCCGCGTGCCGGAGGCGGGGGAGTGCCTCGTCGTGGTCGGCCCCGAGGGCGGCATCGGCGAGCAGGAGCTCGCACGGCTCACCGAGGCGGGCGCGACCGCCGTCCGGCTCGGTCCGCACGTGCTGCGCACGTCGACCGCCGGGCCGGTGGCGCTGGCCCTGCTCTCCCAGCGGCTGGGGCGCTGGGCCTGACGCGAGCGTCCCCGGGCGGGAGCGTGTGGGCGGTGCCTCGTAGACTGGTTCCCGGGCGCCCCGCCAGCAGCGCGTGCACCCGAACCGCCGAGCTGAACCACCGAGCTGAACCACCGACCCGAACCGCCCACCTGACCTGAGGAGCGCACGGCGTACGCCGAGCACATGGCCGAGTCCACATCTGCCCCCCGTCCCGCCGGCGCCCCCGCGCGCGTCGAGCACCGGATCAGCGTCCCCGCGGACGTCTCGATGGTCGAGCTCCTGGGCCTGCGCGACGAGGTGCTCCGCTCCATCGAGGCCGGGTTCACCACGGTCGACATCCACGTCCGGGGCAACGAGGTCACCCTCGCGGGACCCGTCGGAGACGTCGCGCTGGTCTCCCGGCTGGTCGACGAGCTCGTCGAGATGGCCGCGGGCGGCACCCCGCTGACCCCTGACGTGGTGTCGCGCAGCGTCGCGATGCTGACCGCGGCGTCGACGGCCCGCCCGGCGGACGTCCTCTCGTTCAACATCCTCACCGGCCGTGGCCGCACCATCCGCGCCAAGACGTCCGGGCAGAAGGACTACGTCGACGCCATCGACCGGCACACCGTGACGTTCGGCATCGGCCCTGCCGGCACGGGCAAGACGTACCTGGCCATGGCCAAGGCCGTGCAGGCGCTGCAGGACCGCACGGTGCACCGGATCGTGCTCACCCGCCCGGCCGTCGAGGCCGGTGAGCGTCTCGGGTTCCTGCCGGGCAGCCTGTCCGACAAGATCGACCCGTACCTGCGCCCGCTGTACGACGCGCTGCACGACATGGTGGACGCCGAGTCCATCCCGCGGCTCATGGAGGCGGGCACCATCGAGGTGGCGCCGCTGGCCTACATGCGCGGCCGCACGCTGAACGACTCGTTCATCATCCTCGACGAGGCGCAGAACACGTCGGTCGAGCAGATGAAGATGTTCCTCACGCGGCTCGGCTTCGGCTCCAAGGTCGTCGTGACCGGTGACATCACGCAGGTGGACCTGCCCTCGGCGCAGACCTCGGGCCTGCGCGTGGTGGAGCAGATCCTGCAGGGCGTCGACGACGTCGCGTTCTGCCGCCTGACCTCGTCGGACGTCGTCCGGCACCGCCTGGTCAGCGACATCATCGACGCGTACGCGCGCTGGGACAGGAGCTGAGTCGGCCGTGAGCGTCGAGGTCAACAACGAGTCGGGGTACGACGTCGACGAGGCGGAGTTCGCCGCCCTCGCCCGCTACGTCCTGGACGAGATGCACGTGCACCCGCAGACCGACGTGTCGATCCTGCTGGTCGGCACCGACGTCATGACGGACCTGCACGTGCGGTGGATGGACGAGCCCGGGCCCACGGACGTCCTGTCGTTCCCCATGGACGAGCTGCGGCCCGGGCGCGAGGGTGACCCGACGCCGGCCGGGCTGCTCGGCGACGTCGTGCTCTGCCCGGAGGTCGCCGCGCAGCAGGCACGCTCGGCCGGGCACTCCACCGCCGAGGAGCTGCTGCTGCTCACGACCCACGGGATCCTGCACCTGCTGGGCTACGACCACGCGGAGCCGGAGGAGGAGAAGGAGATGTTCGCGCTCCAGCGTCGGCTGCTGCTGACGTTCCTGGCCTCCCGATGACCGACATCCCCGTCGCGCTGCTGATCGTCGTGGCGGTGCTCGGCATCGTCGCGGCCGCGGCGCTGTCGGCCGGCGAGGTGGCGATCGTCCGCGTGTCGCGTGCCGGTCTGACCGAGCTCGTGGCGGAGCGCCACCCCTCGGCGGAGCGGGTGCGCGCGCTCGTCGAGCAGCCCGCGCGCGTGGCGTCGGCCGCGGCGTTCGTGCGGCTGCTGGCCGAGATGACCGCGACGGTCTGCATCACGCTCGTCGTCGCCTCCGGGGGCCTGGCGTGGTGGGCCGTCCTGCTCGTCGCGGTCGCCGTCTGCGGGCTCGTCGCGTTCCTGCTGGTGCGGGCCAGCCCGCGCACGCTCGGCCGCCGGCACCCGGTGGCGACCGTGACGCGGCTGGCGGGCGTGCTGAGCGCGGTGACCGCGGTGGCCGGCGGCCTCGGTGCCGTGGGGCGCCCCGCCGCCGGCACCGCCGCCGAGGAGGAGGACGAGCTGCGGGACATGGTGCAGCGGGTGAGCGAGTCGGACGTCATCGAGGACGAGGAGCGGGAGATGTTCCGCTCGGTGCTCGAGCTCGGAGACACCCTCACGCGCGAGGTGATGGTGCCGCGCACGGACATGGTGACCGCACCGGCGGACACCCCGCTGCGCAAGACGCTCGCCCTGCTGCTGCGCTCGGGCTTCTCCCGCGTGCCGCTGATCGGGGACTCGGTCGACGACCTGCGCGGCGTGCTCTACCTGAAGGACGTCGTGGGCCGGTTGCCGATCGGGCCCGCCGGCGGGTCCGACCGGCGGGAGCAGGAGGCCGTGCTCGACGCCCCGGCGTCCTCACTGGCGCGTCCCGCGGTGTTCGTGCCCGAGTCGAAGCCGGTCGACGAGCTGCTCCGGGAGCTGCAGGACGGCTCGTCGCACATGGCGATGGTGGTCGACGAGTACGGCGGCATCGCCGGCCTGGTGACCATCGAGGACGCCCTCGAGGAGATCGTCGGCGAGCTCACCGACGAGCACGACCGCAGCGCCCCGGTGGTCGAGGACCTCGGCGACGGGGTCTTCCGGGTCCCCGCCCGCCTGGGCCGCGACGAGCTGGGCGAGCTGTTCGACCGTGAGGTGGACGACGAGGACGTCGACACCGCGGGCGGCCTGCTGGCCAAGGCGCTCGGCAAGGTCCCGCTGCCGGGCTCGGCGGGGGACATCCACGGACTGCACCTGGTCGCCGACCGGGTCGAGGGCCGGCGCCGCCGGCTCGCCACGGTGCTGGTCAGCGTCTCCGACGCCGACGTCCCGGCACCCACCGACACCCACGGAGCGACCCGATGACCGACTTCCACTCCGGGTTCGCCTGCTTCGTCGGGCGGCCCAACGCCGGCAAGTCCACGCTGACCAACGCGCTCGTCGGCCAGAAGGTCGCCATCACCTCGGGGCGCCCGCAGACCACGCGGCACACCGTGCGCGGGATCGTGCACCGCCCGGACGCGCAGCTGATCCTGGTGGACACCCCGGGCCTGCACCGGCCGCGGACCCTGCTGGGCGAACGCCTGAACGCGCTGGTGAAGGACACGCTCACCGAGGTCGACGTGGTCGGGTTCTGCCTGCCCGCCGACCAGCGCGTCGGCCCCGGGGACCGGTTCATCGCCGAGCAGATGAACGAGCTGGCGCGCGACGGTCGGGGTACGCCCGTGGTCGCGGTCGTCACCAAGGCGGACCTCGTCGGCAAGGGCAAGCTGGCCGAGCACCTCATGGCCGTGCAGGGTCTGGGCGAGTGGGCGGACATCGTGCCGGTCTCCGCGACGTCGGGGTACAACGTGGACGTCCTGGAGAACGTGCTGGTCGGGCACCTGCCGGAGGGCACGCCGCTCTACGCGGAGGGCGAGCTCACCGACGAGCCCGAGGCGGTCATGGTCGCCGAGCTGGTCCGCGAGGCTGCGCTCGAGGGCGTGCGCGACGAGCTCCCGCACTCGCTGGCGGTCGTCGTCGACGAGATCGTCGCGCGCGACGAGCCCGCCGCGAACGGCGTCCCGATGCTCGACGTGCGCGTGCACCTGTTCGTCGAGCGGGACAGCCAGAAGGCCATCGTCATCGGCAAGGGCGGCGCGCGGCTGCGGGACGTGGGCAGCGAGGCCCGCCGCGGCATCGAGGCCCTGCTGGGTGCGCGCGTGTACCTCGACCTGCACGTCAAGGTGGCCAAGGACTGGCAGCGCGACCCCAAGCAGCTCGGGAAGCTGGGCTTCTGAGCATGCTGCGATCCCGGGAGCGCCGGCCGGCCGGCGTCGACGTCGAGCGGCACGTGGGCGGTTCCTACCGCGTCGCGGCCAGCACGGCTCTCGGCGTCCTGCTGCTGGCCGTCCTCGGCGCGGTCATGGGGCCCCAGTGGGACCCGGTCCCGCTGGCCGACCCGCTCGTGGTCACCACGTCGTCGACCGCGATCGGTGACGCGGACCCGGTGCCCACGTACCCCGTCCGGACCCGCGTCGTCACCGTCCAGCTGGACGGCACGAGCATCGAGGCGCAGATCTCGGAGCCCGTGGGCCTGGACGACCCCAAGCCCGGCGTCGTCTTCGTGCACGGCGCGGGGACGGGCCGGTTCGACACGGCCTTCCTCGCGCAGGCGCACGCGCTGGCGGCCTCCGGGATCGTCGCGATGGTGCCCAACAAGCGGCTGGACACCTACACCACCCGGCACCGCGACTACGTGGCGATGGCGGCGGACTACGACGCGTCGGTGGCGGTGCTGCAGGCCTACCCGGGTGTCGACGCGGACCGCGTCGGGATCTACGCGGAGAGCGAGGGGGGCTGGATCGCGCCGGTCATGGCGGCGCAGGACCCGTCGATCGCGTTCGTCGTGCTGGTGTCCTCACCGGTCGTCCCGCCGCGCGAGCAGGCGGCGTTCGCCGTCGACTCCTACCTGCGCAACACCGGCGTGCCGCACGGCGTGTTCCGGGCGATCCCGCGCGCGGTCGGCATGTCCCTGCCGGGCGGCGGCTTCGAGTACGCGGACTTCGACGTCACGCCGTACCAGCGGCAGATGACGCAGCCCGTGCTCGTCGTGTACGGCACGGGCGACGCCTCGATGCCCACCATCCAGGGTGCGGTGCAGGTGCTGCGCGACACCGCCGTGGCGGGCAACGGCGACGTGACGGTCCGCTACTACGAGGGCGCCAACCACGGCATCCGCGTGGGCGGCGACGTGGTGCCGGCGTTCCTGCGCGACCTGTCCGGCTGGGTGCTCGGCCTGCCCGCGACGGCGGACTCGTCGCCGCGGATCGCCGGGGCGCAGCCGGTGCAGACCTATCTGGCCGCTCCCGTGCCGGAGCCGCGCTGGTTCGGCGACGGTGACGTGGTGGTCGCGCTGGCGGTCGCCGCGGTGGCGATGATCCTGCTCGGCCCGCTGGCGGTGCTGGTCGGTCGCGGGGTCGAGGAGGCGGTGGACCGCGTGCGACGGCGCGACGGCGGTGCCCCCGCGGCACCCGGTCCGCGCTTCGCCCGCGGGGTGCTGCCGCTGCTGGTGGCCCTCGGGCTCGGTGCGGTCCTCACGGTGCTCGCGCTCGTCTGGTACATCGCGTCGGTGGCGCGTCTCGCGCTGGACTACCAGCGGGACGACCTCGTCGTGCAGGGTGGCTGGATCGCGGTGCGTCTCCTGGGCATCGCGGTGGTCGTCGCGGGGGTGCTGCTGCTGCGGCGGTGCCGCCGGGCCCGGCTCGCGGGCGGCCACCCGGCTCCCGGCCTGCTGCGGACCGTCGTGCTCTGGGCGGGTGTCATCGGCTCGGTGGTGCTGCTCGTCGTGCTGGCGTACTGGGGTGTGTTCCAGCTCGGGATCTGACCAGGGACCGGTTGTCGTTGTGTACCAGGCGCTCACGTACGGCACGATGTGCGCCGATGATCTGATCGTGCCGATATGGCCGTCAGGGGACGAGGGGGTTGCGTGCGTACGTCGTGGGGTTCGGCGACCGACCGCGGCCTGGTGCGCGAGGTCAACGAGGACGCGCTGCTGGCCTACCCGCCCGTGTTCCTGGTGGCGGACGGCATGGGCGGCCATGACGCCGGCGACCTGGCCAGCCGGATCGCGGTCGAGGAGTTCGCGCAGCTGGCCGGTCAGGCCGCGGCGACGGCCGACGACGTGCACGCGTGCTTCGACCGCACCGCCGCACGGATCCGCACCGAGTTCACGGGCGGGCGCCAGGGGGGCACGACCGTCGCAGGCGTCGCCGTCACGGAGCACGACGGCGGCTCGTACTGGCTGGTGTTCAACGTCGGCGACTCGCGGGTCTACCTGTGGTCGGGCGACGAGCTGGAGCAGGTGAGCGTCGACCACTCCGTGGTGCAGGAGCTGCTCGACCTCGGCGAGATCGACCGGGCTGAGGCCGCCACGCACCCCGACCGGCACGTGCTCACGCGAGCGCTCGGCACCGGGGACCCGCCGGAGCCGGAGTACTGGCTGCTGCCGGCCGGCCTCCACGACCGCCTGCTGATCTGCACCGACGGGCTCACCCGTGAGCTGGGCGACGACGTCCTGGCCGGGGTGCTGGCCGGTGTCGCGGACCCGCAGGACGCCGCGGCGGACCTGGTGCGGCTGGCCCTGGAGCACGGTGCACGGGACAACGTCAGCGCGGTCGTCGTCGACGTGGCGACCGCCGCGGGTGCCTACGACGACGTCCACATCACCGTCCCGCGCACCGGGGCGGAGCTGGGCGTGCACGCCTGGGACGAGATGCTCAACGGCGTCACCGTCCCGCGCCGCGGCCGTGCGGGCACCGGGACGCAGCCGATCCCGCGGGTCGGGCCGGACGCGACCACCACGAACGAGGAGAAGCCGTCATGAGCGTGCCCGAGTACTCCGCCGGCGGCTGGACCGCCGTGGTCCGGCCCGGCTTCGTGGCGCTGCTCGGGCCCGGCGCCGCGGAGTCGACCGTCCGCGCGCTGTGGCAGGACGCGGGCGAGGGCGTGTTCGCGGCGCTGGCCCTGCTGGCGCGCGACGGCTTCGGCGGTCTGCCGCCGTTCGCGGTCGTGTCGGTCGACGGCCAGCGGGTGCACGCCGCGCTGCGCGGGGACGTGGAGGTCGTCGTCGAGGTGGGCGGCCGGCAGGACGTCTGGCGCTCCGGCGAGGTCAGCACCTGGACCGAGCGGGTGCTCGACGGCGTCGCGGACGTCGTGGTGCGGGTGGACGGCGCCGACGACGCCGCGGGGAGCCTGCCGCTCGCCGACGGCGTGGTGACGGCCGGGCGCGTGCGGGTCGGGCTGACGGTCCGCGACGACGACACCGTCCGCTCCGTCGCGCCGGCGCATCGACCGGAGGCGTCGGCCGCGGTGGTCGACGAGCCCGTCGCCGACGAGACGGCGGCCGACGAGACGGTGACCGAGGTTGTCGACGCCGACGAGACGGTGGCCGACGAGACGGTGGCCGACGAGACGGTGGCCGACAAGACGGTGGCCGACGCGCCTGCGCCCGAGGAGTCGGCTGCCGACGAGCCCGCCGAGGAGCAGCCGGCCGTCGTCGACCTGCCTGCCGTCGCACCGGAGCCGGAGGGCTCCCGCCTGGACGAGCCGCTGCACGACCTGCCTGCCTGGGCCGGAGCGGCGCCCGCGGGAGGCCCGCAGCAGGGCACGCCGGAGCCGGAGATCGTCGACGTCGTGTCCTGGCACCAGCCGGCCACGGACGCGCAGGGTGACCCGACCGGCGTCGTCGCCGCCGCGGAGTCCTTCCTCACGGCACCGACCCCGACGACGACGCCCGCCCCGGCTCCGACCGGTCCGGCTCCGGCCGGTGTCAGCGGCGCCTCGCTCGACGACCACGACGGCCTGACCATCCTGTCCACCGACCTGGCGGAGATCCGCGACCAGCTGCCGTCGTGGGCGTCCGACGAGGTGCCGGGCCCCTTCCGCGTCCCCGAGCCGTCCGTCGCCGAGGCGCGCCTGGTCCTCTCGACCGGCCTGGTCGTCCCGCTGGACCGCGCGGTGCTGCTGGGCCGTGCGCCGCAGGTGGCGCGCGTGACCAACCGCGAGCTGCCCCGGCTCATCACGGTGCCCAGCCCGCAGCAGGACATCTCCCGCACGCACGCCGAGGTGCGGCTCGAGGGCGAGCACGTCGTGGTGACGGACCTCGACTCGACCAACGGCATCCACGTCGCACGCACGGGCGAGGGGGCGCGACGGCTGCACCCGGGGGAGCCCAGCGTCGTGGGTGCCGACGAGGTCGTCGACCTGGGTGACGGCGTCACGTTCTCCGTGGAGCGGGGGTCGTGACCGCACGCCGCGAAGCGTCGACGCCGCCTCGGCTGCCCGGCTACGAGTACCTGCGGGTCCTCGGTCTGGGCGGCTTCGCGGACGTCTTCCTGTACCAGCAGGAGCTTCCGCGGCGTGAGGTGGCGGTCAAGGTGCTGCTCGCCGGCAGCCTGGACGACGAGGTGCGCCTGCGGTTCCAGCAGGAGGCCAACCTCATGGCCCAGCTGTCCCACCACCCGTCCATCGTGACGATCTACCAGGCCGCGATCGCGGCCGACGGTCGCCCGTACCTGGTCATGGAGTACTGCTCGCGGCCGGGGCTCGCGGAGCGGTACCGGCAGGAGCGGATCTCGGTGGCGGAGTCGCTGCGCATCGGGATCCGCCTGGCCTCGGCGGTGGAGACGGCGCACCGGGCCGGGATCCTGCACCGCGACATCAAGCCGGCCAACGTGCTGACCACCGACTTCGGCTGGCCCGCCCTGACGGACTTCGGCATCGCCGCGACGACGGGCCACGGCGGTGGGTCGACCGTGGGCATGTCCATCCCGTGGTCGCCGCCGGAGCTGCTCGGTGAGCACCCCACGGGCGACCAGCGCTCCGACGTCTACTCGCTGGCTGCCACGATCTACTCCCTCCTGGCGGGTCGGACCCCGTTCGAGGTCCCCGGCGGCCAGAACACCGCCCAGCAGCTGGTGACGCGGATCGAGCGCTCGCCGCTGCCCCCGACCGGCCGCGACGACGTGCCGTGGGCGCTGCAGGACCTGCTGGAGCGGGCCATGGCGAAGCACCCCGCACGCCGGTTCGCGTCCGCCGCCGCCGTCGCCCGCGCGCTGCAGCAGGTCGAGGCGGACCTGCGGCTGCCGATCACGCCGCTGGACCTGACCGACGACGTGGAGCCCGGTGACGACCGCGACCAGCCGGCGCCGTCCCCGGACGGCGGCCGCGAGGACGCGACGCGCCTGCGCTCGATCGTCTCCGTCGCCCCGCAGGCTCCCGCCGACGAGCCCGCGCCCGCCGGTGCCGACGAGCCCACCCGGCTGCGCGGCGTCACCACGGTCTCGCCGGAGCCGGTGCGCCGGGGGCCGGTGTTCGTCGCGCCCCCGGAGCCGGTCCTGGCGCCCGCCGACCAGCCGCCCGCCGCACGGGGGCGCACCCGGGTGGTCGCCGGCGTCGTCTCGGGTGTCGTCGTCCTGGCCGCCGTGGTGGCCATCGGTGCGGCGGCGCTGCGCGACGACGGCCCCGGCGACGGCGCCCCCTCCGCGACCTCGGACTTCTCGCAGGGCACCGACCCCACCCGCGTCGCGGACGCCGTCCCCGCGCCGTACGACCTGCGTGGTGTGCCGCAGGGCGACGGCACGGTCGTGTTCACGTGGGAGAACCCCGAGCCGCAGGCGGGGGACCAGTACCTGTGGGGCGTCCGGCAGGCGACCGGGGACCCGGACCTCGCCCTCGTCGACGTCCCGACCGTGACCGTGCCGGCCGCGCAGGCCGCGGCGGGTCAGGTCTGCATCGAGGTGGCGATCGTGCGCGCGGACCGCCGCGTGTCGGCCCAGCCGGCCCAGGGCTGCGCGCCATGAGCTGGGGTGCGCTGCGCGGTCGGGCGACGACCGCGGCGGCCGTGGTCACCGTCCCGGTGCTCGTCCTGGTCCTCGCCCTGCTCGACCACGGGTTCCCGCTGGCGCGCCTCGACCTCAACGACGGCGGCGTCTGGTTGACCGCGACGAGCAAGCTGCAGCTGGGTCGCTACAACGCCCAGGTGGAGGAGCTCAACGGTGGGCTGGCCGCGGCCGGCAGCACCTTCGACGTGCTGCAGGACGCCGGGGACGTGCTGCTGGTGGAGGCGGGCTCCGTGGCGGTGGTCGACCCGGCCTCGGTCACGCTGGCCGCGCAGGTGGCGGTGCCCGGTGCCGCGGTGCCCGGTGCCGTGTCGATGGCGGCCGGGGTGGTCGCGGTCGTGGACCCCGACGGCAACGTCTGGGTGCGGTCCGTCGCGGACCTGGACGGCTTGCGCGTCGCGACCGACACCCCGGACGTCGAGCTGGGGGACGGCGGTCGCGCCGTGGTCGCGCGCAGCGGTGCGGTCCTGGCCGTGGCGGCCGACGACGGCGCCGCCAGCCGGGTCGACCTGGTCGACGGCGCCGCTCAGGTCACCCCGCTGGGCAGCCTCGGTGCCGGTCCGATCGACGGGCTGACCGCCGTCGGCGACGAGCCCGTCGTGCTGTCCGGCCGGACGGTGCGCACGGTGCGCGGCTCGGCGGAGCTGGACGGCGACGACCTCGTGCTGCAGCAGCCGGGCCCGCAGGAGCGACGCGTGCTGGTGGCCAGTCGCGACGCGCTGCTCGAGGTGCCGCTGGCCGGCGGTGACGTCGTGACGCACGCGACGCAGGGGTCGGGCGTCCCCGCAGCGCCGGTGCAGGTGGGCCGGTGCGCGCACGGGGCGTGGGCGTCGGCGGTCGGCTCCTACGTGCGGCTCTGCGACGACGCCGGGGCGACGGTGAGCAACCTCGAGGGCATGTCCACCACCGACGTGCTGGCCTTCCGCGTGAACCGCCAGGTGGTCGTGCTGAACGACACCCTGCGCGGGCGGCTCTGGATGCCGCTGCAGGACACGGACCTGCGCGTCCCCGACTGGACGCAGGTGCAGCCGCAGGAGCAGCCCGACGAGGCCCAGGACGAGACCGAGACCTCCGACACGACGCAGGACCTGGTCAGCGAGTGCTCGACCGAGTCGGCGCCGCCGACGGCCGCGGACGACGAGTTCGGTGTCCGGCCCGGCCGCACCACGATCCTGCCGGTCATCGACAACGACTCGTCCGCCGACTGCGGGATCCTCGTGATCTCGGAGTTCGACCAGCTGCCCGCCGACTTCGGGCAGGTGCAGGCCATCTACGGGGGTCGTGCGCTGCAGGTGACCGTCGCACCCGACGCCACGGGCACGGCGGAGATCGTCTACACGATCACCGACGGGCTGGGCACGAACGCCCCCTCGACCGCGACGGCACGGGTCACGGTGCGCCCGCCCGGGGTGGACTCGCCGCCGGTGCAGAACCGGACGGGCTCGCTCCAGGTGGAGCAGGGCGGCACCTCCGAGCACCAGTCGTTGGCGGACTTCTCCGACCCGGACGGCGACGACCTCCTGCTGGTCGGTGCCAGCGCGGACCCGGCCGCCGGCTCGGTCCGGTTCCGCCAGGACGGGACAGTGACGTTCAGGGCCGACGGCACCCAGCTCGGCCGCACCGTCGTCACGGTGCAGGTGTCCGACGGCACGTCCGTCACCGAGGGCACGCTGGACGTCGACGTCCGTCCGACGGGTTCGCTGACGCCGAAGATCGACCCGGTGCACGCCGTCACGTACGTCGACCAGCCGGTGACGCTGCACCCGCTCGACGCCGTGCGCAGCTCGTCGGCCGAGCCGCCGCGCCTGGCCGGCGTGGACGACGTCGTCGGCGCCACGGTCGCCACCGACCTGCAGGCCGGGACGTTCACCTTCAGCTCGGCCCGCCCGGGGACCTACTACGTCCCGTTCCTGGTCTCCGCGCCGCCGCAGCAGGCCACGGGCCGCGCGCGCGTCGACGTGCTCGCCTGGCCAGAGACACCGGAACCGCCGGTCGCCGTGCGGGACCAGGCGTTCCTGCCGGCCGGTGGCGAGGTCACCGTCGACCCTCTGGAGAACGACTCCGACCCCGCGGGCAAGGTCCTGGTGCTGCAGACGGTCGACGTGCCCGACGGGTCCGGCCTGCGGGTCGCCATCCTCGAGCACCACCTGGTGCAGGTGCGCTCGGACCGGACCCTCACCGGGCCGGTGGCGCTGCGGTACGTCGTGTCCAACGGCCAGGACTCGGCGGTCGGCGAGATCGTGGTGCACCCCGTCCCGCCGTCGTCGGCCTCCCAGCCCCCGGTCGTGCCCAACGTCGAGGTCAGCGTCCGCACGGGCGGGGTGGTGACCATCCCGGTGCTCGAGGACGCGTACGACCCCGACGGTGACCGCCTCACGCTGCTGACCCAGCTGGCCGAGCCGCTCGGGCAGGGCGAGGGTCTGCTGTTCGTGTCGGGCGACGTGCTGCGCTACCAGGCGCCCGAGACGCCGCTGACCACGCACGCCACGTTCGTGGTGCGGGACGCGACGGGCAACGAGACGGCCGCCACGGTCACCGTGCGCGTGCACGAGTCGGACGCCGCCACCAAGGCTCCGCCGCGGCCCGTGGACCTGGTCGCGCGTGTGTTCGAGGGCGACACCGTCCGGATCACGGTCCCGCTGGTGGGCATCGACCCCGACGGCGACGGTGTGACGCTGCTCGGTATCGCGACCGGCGGACGCAGCGGTCGCGTCACCGCGGTCGGTCCCGACTGGCTCGAGTACGAGGCGTACGCCGGCGAGACGGGCACCGACGAGTTCACGTACGCGGTCGAGGACTGGGTGGGCCAGCGCGCGGTCGGGACCGTCCGGGTCGGCATCAGCCCGCGGCCGACCGGCGCGGCACCCGTCGTGGCCCGCGACGACGCCGTGACGGTGCGGCCCGGCCAGCGCGTCGAGGTGCGCGTGCTGGCCAACGACGTCGACTCCAGCGGCGGCGAGCTGTCCCTCGAGCCGGACCTGGAGCCCGCCGACTCCGGCGCCGAGGTGGTGGGCCGCCGCATCGTGGTCCAGGCGCCCGACGCACCGACCGTGCTGCAGATCGCCTACACGGCGACGAACGACCGGGGCGGCCGGGACACCGCCGTGCTGACCGTGACGGTGGTGCAGGACGCCGAGGTGCTGGCGCCGATCGCGCGCGACGTCGTGGTGCCCGCCCTGGACACGCTGGGGCGCACCGAGGTGTCCGTGGACGTGCTCGCCGTGGCGCAGAACCCCAGCGGGCCGCTGAGCGACCTGCGGGTCACGGTCCCGGGGTCGCAGGCCGACGTCGCCCGCGTGACGGCCGCCGGCGACGTCGTCGTGACGCTGGTGGACCACGCGCAGACGCTGCCGTACCTGCTGACCAACACCACGGCGCCCGCCGGCACGGCGTCGTCGTACGCCTTCATCACCGTGCCGGCGCTCGGCTTCTTCGCGCCCACACCGCGCCCCAAGGCGCCCGAGCTGCGCGTCGCGTCGGGGGAGAAGCTGGTCATCCCGCTCAGCGAGCAGGTGCAGGTGGCCCCCGGCCGGTCGGCCAGCATCGCCGACCCGCTCGCGGTCAGCGCCACGCGGTCCGACCGGTCCGACCCCGTGGTCAACCCGACCACGCTGCAGTTCACCTCCGAGGCCGGCTATGCCGGCCCGGCCTCCGTGACGGTGCCCGTCACGGACGCGTCGGGGCCCGGCGACACCTCGGCGCGCACGTCCGTGATCACGCTGCAGATCACGGTGTTCGCGGTCGACGACCACCCGCCGACGTTCGTGCCGTCGACCATCGATGTCGCGCCCGGCGAGCCGCCGCTCAAGGTGGACCTGCGCGTCTTCACCACCGGACCCGAGGGTTCCAGCCCCACCGACGGCCGGTACACGTACACGCTCACCTCCGCGGTCCCGGACGGCTTCTCGGGCGGGATCACCAACGGGGTGCTCAGCATCGCCGCCGCGGCGACGACGCCGAAGGGCACCACCAAGCAGCTGTCGCTGCGCATCGGGTACGGCCGGACGGGTTCGCTGGACGCGAGCCTCGACCTGCGCGTCATCGCCAGCACCCGGCCCACCGCACGGCTCGTGGCGCAGCAGGTCGCCGACGGCGTGGAGGGCCGGCTGACCACGGTGGACGTGCTCGAGGGCGCGTTCAACCCGTTCCCCGACTCGCCTCTGACGGTGGTCGGCGCGACGGTCGAGACGCCCGGCTCCGGCACCGCGAGCTCCACCGCGAGCACGGTGAGCGTGCGACCGGCCGAGGGCTTCATCGGCCAGATGGTCACGCGGTTCCGCGTCCGGGACGTCACGGGCGACCCTGACCGCGAGGTCGAGGGACGCGTCACGGTGGTCGTCCGCGGCAAGCCCGCAACACCCACCGCGCCGCGCGTCGGCGAGGTCCGCGACCGCACCGTGGTCCTCTCCTGGGACGCCCCGGACAACCGCGGTGCCCCGATCACGGGCTACCGCGTGGTGGCCAGCCCGGGGAACATCGTGCGGCAGTGCGCGAGCACCACCTGCACCATCGACAACCTCACCAACGACGTGGAGTACACGTTCACCGTGGCCGCGCTCAACGCGGTGGACTGGTCGGACCCGAGCCCGCCGTCGGCCACCGCCCGTCCTGACGCGGTGCCGGCCGCCCCCGGCGCGCCCACGCTGGAGTTCGGCGACGGCTCGGTGCGCGCCACCTGGGCGGTGCCGGCGTCCGCCGGGTCGCCCGTCACCAGCTACACGCTGGAGATCTCGCCGGCACCACCGAGCGGACCGGCGTCCGTGACCGCCCCGACGACGAGCTACACGTTCAGCGGCCTGAAGAACGGGACGGCGTACTCGGTGCGGGTGCGGGCGCAGAACCGCGCGCCGGACCCCAGCGGGTGGTCGCCGTCGTCGGCCCCGGTGGTGCCCGCCGGGGTGCCGGGGAGCCCCGAGGTGACCGCGACGCCGACCGACTCGACCCTCGGCCGGGTCCTGCTGGTCACGTGGACCGCCGCACCGTCCAACGGTGACGCGGTCGCCCAGTACGAGGTGGTCGTCGACGGGCCGAACGGTGCCACGTTCACGGTGCCCGGGGACACGCAGCAGCTGACGTTCGACCAGGCGCAGACCAAGTACCCGTACCGGGTCTCGGTGCGCGCGCGGAACAAGGCGGGCTGGGGCGTGGCGGGCACCACGACGGCGTCGACCTTCGGGCTGCCGACCGCTCCGAGCACGGTGACCGCCACGGCGGTGCCCGGCCAGGGCCGCATCGACCTGCGCTGGTCCGGTGCGGACGACAACGGCACGCCCATCCAGTCGTACGTGGTGCGCCTGCCCGACGGTGGCGAGCTCGACGTGGGCAACCGGACCTCGTACACGTTCGAGAACCTCACGGGTGGCGCGACCTACACGTACCAGGTGCGCGCGGTGAACGGCGCGGGCTCGAGCGGTTGGAGCACCCCGGCGAGCGCCCGCGCCACGACCGCGCCGGGGAAGCCGGGCGTCACCCTCGAGGTGACCGGCAACTCCGCCGGCGGGCGCCCGTCGCAGATCACGATCACACGCACGGACGTGGCCGACGGCGGCGGCACCGGGTTGTCCTACACCTGGCAGCTCGTGGCCCGTCCCGGCGGCAGCGCCACCGGCACGTTCACCGGCCGGACCGCGGTCGTGGACGTCTCGGGCTGGAACCTGCCGTTCCGCGGCTCGGACGTCACCGCCACGGTGACGGCGTCGACCAACCTCGGCTCCACCGCCGGCGACTCCACCGTCACCGTGCAGTGGGGCCAGCCACCGAGCGCCGTCCAGGGCCTGGGCATCACCCCGGACGACCCCGTCGCGCCCACCCGCGCGACCGTGTCCTGGACAGCGCCGGCGGACGACGGCGGCATCGGTGTCGACGCCTACCAGCTGTGCTGGGCGGTCAACGGGGTCGACCAGCGGTGCTCCGACGAGAGCGCGCCGTACACCACGCGGCTGGACCGGGTCGGCCTGCGGGACCCGCAGCCGGGTGACGTCGTCACCGTCACCGTGACCCCCCGCAACGGGCGCGGTCCCGGCCCCGCCACCTCCGCGTCCTTCACCGTCCAGCCGGCGCCATGACCCACCCGCACCCCAGGGACGCCCCGTCCCGGAACCCGAGGAGAAGCCCCCGATGACCCCCGAGCAGAGCATCTGGTTCGCGGAGACGTTCGACGCGCTGGTGTCGAACGTCGGCCTGGCGCTGCTCGGCAAGGAGCACACGGTCCGGCTCGCCCTCACGGCGATGGTCGCGGAGGGGCACCTGCTGCTCGAGGACGCCCCCGGCACCGGCAAGACCTCGCTGGCCAAGGCGCTCGCCGCGACCGTGCAGGGCAGCCACCACCGCATCCAGTTCACGCCCGACCTGCTGCCCTCCGACGTCACCGGCGTGACCATCTACGACCAGAGCACGCACCGGTTCGAGTTCCACCCGGGGCCGATCTTCGCGTCGGTGGTGCTGGCCGACGAGATCAACCGCGCCTCGCCCAAGACGCAGGCGGCGCTGCTCGAGGTCATGGAGGAGGGGCAGATCACGGTCGACGGCGTGACGCACCCGGTCGGCCGGCCGTTCATGGTGATCGCGACGCAGAACCCGATCGAGCAGGCGGGCACGTACCGGCTGCCCGAGGCGCAGCTGGACCGGTTCCTCATCAAGACGTCCCTGGGCTACCCGGACCGTGCGTCGACCATCGAGATCCTCGCCGGCGCCAAGGACCGCACCACCGTGCTGACGCCGCGGATCACCACGCAGGCGGTGGGCACCATGGCGGACCTCGCGCAGACCGTGCACATCGACGACGTGGTGCTGGACTACGTCGCGCGCCTGACGGAGGCCACCCGCGACGACAGCCAGACCGCCATCGGCGCCAGCGTCCGCGGCGGTCTGGCGCTGGTGCGCACCGCCAAGGTGTGGGCGGCCGCGGCCGGGCGCGAGTACGTCATCCCCGACGACGTGAAGGACCTCGCCCAGCCGGTGCTCGCGCACCGCCTCCTGCTCGACCCCGAGGCCGAGTTCGCCGGCGTCACGGCGGCGGACATCCTGGGTCGGATCCTCGAGACGACGGCACCGCCGGCCCTGCGGGTGGCCTGATCGTGGGTCTTCGGGTCTCGCCGATCGGCTGGGGGGTCGCTGCGGTCGCGGCCCTCGGCCTCGTGCTGGGCCGGTGGGCCGGGTGGCTCGAGCTCGCGGCCGTGGGTGCCGGGCTGGGCGCCGTGCTCGTGGTGTCGCTCCTCATGACCGCGGGCCGTGCGCGGTACGTCATCGACCTGGACCTCGCCGACCGGCGGGTGAAGGTGGGGCAGCGTGCGCTGGGTCGCCTCGACGTGCGCAACGTCGCGCGCCGTCGGTCGCTGCCGTCGCGCGTCGAGCTGCCCGTGGGTTCGGCCGTCGCGGAGTTCGCGGTGCCGAGCCTGGCGCCCGACGGCACGCACGACGACCTGTTCGCGATCCCGACGGCCCGCCGGGCGGTCATCGTCGTCGGCCCGGTGCGCTCGGTGCGGGGGGACCCGTTCGGCCTGGTGCGGCGCAGCGTGCGCTGGACCCGACCGGTCGAGCTCTTCGTGCACCCGCTGGTCGTCTCGCTCGCGGGTGCGAGCGCCGGGCTGCTGCGCGACCTGGAGGGCCAGTCCACGCGTGACCTGTCCGACTCGGACCTGTCCTTCCATGCGCTGCGCGACTACGTGGCAGGTGACGACCGGCGCTACATCCACTGGCGGACCACGGCCCGCCGCGGCAGCCTCATGGTCAAGCAGTTCGAGGACACCCGCCGCACCACGACCGCGCTCGCGCTCGCCACGGACCCGCGGGACTACGCGGACGACGACGAGCTCGAGCTCGCGGTCTCGGTGCTGGCCTCGGTCGGCGTGCAGACCCTGCGGGAGGAGCGTGACCTCGTGGCGCTCGCCGGCCCCGGTCGGCTGCGCGTCGAGACGCCCCCGCTCCTGCTCGACGACTGCTCTGCCGTCGCGCTGGCGCCGGCGGGCGCCGGGGTGACCCTGCTCGGGCGTCGCATCGTGCGCGAGGCGCCGGAGGCGTCGGTCGCCATGCTGCTCACCGGCTCCGTGCCGAGCGACGCCGACCTGCGCACGGGTGCGCAGCACGTCCCGGTGGGCACCCGGACGCGTCGTCGTGCGCTGCGAGCGCGGTGCGGACGTGTCGGTGCGGACGCAGGGCTCGCTGAGCCTGGCCACCCTCGGCCGCCTCGACGACCTGCCGCGTCTGCTGCGACGGGTCACCTCGTGAGCGTCCGACCTGCCGCGCGCGCGGTGGTCGACGTCGCGTGCCTCGTCGGCGCCCTGGCGCTCGCGCTGGTGCCGCTCCTGGAGGTCTACGGCGGCCTGACCGCGCTCCCCGCGCTCGTCGGCGGTCTGGTCCTGGGCAGCGCCGTCGCCGCCGTGGGGGCGGCGCGGCGGTGGTCGGCCATCGCGGTCGTCGCCGTGCTCGTCGTCGTCTTCGTGCTCGCGGGTGGTGCGCTCGCCGCGCCCGGCAGCACCGTCGCCGGCGTGGTGCCGACGCCTCGGACGGCCCTCGACCTGGCCCGCGGCGCCGCATCGACGTGGAAGCAGGTGCTCACGCTGCAGCCGCCGGTCGGCTCGGCCGGCACGCTCCTGGTGGCGATGTACGTCCTCGCGCTCGTGGGATCGGCCGTCGCCGTGAGCGTGGCGCTGCGGGCGCGCTCCGGCGTGGCTGCCGCGTCCGCGGCGCTCGTGCCCGTCGCCGCGACGATCGGTGCGATCGTCCTGGGCACCCGGCGGCCGCTGGTGCCGCCGATCGTCACGGGGGTCGTGCTCGTCGTCGTCCTGCTCCCGTGGGCGTCCTGGCGTGCGGGCCTGCTGCGGGCGCGTCGTGTGGTCGCGACGGGGCTGCTGGTCGCCGTCGCCGTCGGCGCCGGGGTGCTCGGTGCGCCGGTCGTGGTCGGGGGGACCGACCGCTGGGTGGTCCGCGAGGAGCTGGTGCCGCCGTTCGACCCGCGCGACTACCCGAGCCCCCTGTCGGCGTTCCGCGAGTTCGTCAAGCAGGACGCGGACACGACGCTGTTCACCGTGAGCGGGCTGCCGGACGGCGCCCGTGTCCGGCTGGCCACCATGGACCGGTACGACGGCGTGGTCTGGAACGTGGCCGGCGACGGCTCCGCGCAGGCGTCGGGGGAGTTCCGCCGCGTCGGCGAGGAGATCGAGACCACGGTGCGGGGCGAGCCGGCGCACGTCGAGTTCACCCTCGACGCGCTGTCCGGCGTCTGGCTGCCGACGGTCGGGCAGGCGACGTCGTTCGACCTTCCTGACGACGCGGCGGCGGGCGACCTGCGCTACAACGACGCGACCGGGGCGGCGGTCCTGACCGGCGGCGTGCACGACGGCCTGCACTACGGCGTGGACGTCGTGGTGCCGCCGGAGCCGTCGGCCGCCGAGGTCGGCCGCGCCCCCGTCTCGGACGTCACCCAGCCGAGCCCCGTCGGTGTGCCGGACATCGCCGCCGTCACCGCGGCGGACGTCGCGCGCGACGCGGGCAACCCCGGGCAGATCGCGCAGGCGCTCGAGACCTGGCTGTCCGAGGAGGGGTTCTTCAGCCACGGGATGGACGTGTCCGGCACCGAGTCGCTGTCCGGGCACGGCGCCGACCGGATCACGACGCTCCTGGGCGGGGACCTCATGGTGGGCGACGGTGAGCAGTACGCCGCGGCCATGGCGCTGATGGCCCGCGAGATGGGGCTGCCGGCCCGGGTGGTCCTGGGTTTCGTCCCGGCACCCGGCTCGGGCGACGGTCCCGTGGAGGTCACCGGGAGCGACGTCCAGGCCTGGGTCGAGATCCCGTTCCGCGGGTACGGCTGGGTGGCGTTCGACCCGACGCCGCCGCCCGAGCAGACCCCGCAGGAGCAGGACCAGGAGAAGCCGTCGGAACCCGACCCCCAGGTGGTGCAGCCGCCACCACCTCCGCCGGCCGCGGTCACGCCCCCGGACGAGGACACCGAGCAGCCGCAGACCGACGACCCGGAGACGGACGCCGACGCGCACGAGCTCCTGTGGCGCATCGTCCGCGTGGCCGCCGTGGTGGCGGTCCCGCTGCTCGTCCTCGCGCTGCCGCTGCTGGTCGTCGTCGCGCTCAAGGCCCGACGCCGACGCCGACGCCGACGGACCGCGGACCCCGTCGCCCGCGTGGCCGGCGGCTGGGACGAGGTCCTCGACACCGCCCGTGACCTGCGCCGCCCCGCCGCCCGGCTGGCCACCCGCAACGAGTCCGCACGCGAGCTGGCGGCCGCGTTCGCCGGGGAGCCCGGCGGGGCAGTCGTCGCCACCCGGGTCGGTGCCCTGGCGCGCTCGGCGGACCACGCCGTGTTCAGCGCGGGCCGCCCGAGCGGCGCGCACGCGAGCGCGTACTGGGCCGACGTGCAGGCCACCGTCGACGCCATGACCCGCAGCGTGGGCTGGCGTCGACGCCTCCGTGCCCGCGTGTCCACCGCCTCCTTGCGGGACCGTCGCGGTCGCCGCCCGAGGACATCACCATGAGAGTCGAGGGAGTTCCCGTGCCCACCCCGTACGCCACGGACGACGTGTCGCCCGCCACGATGGCCCGCCGTGCCTCCGCCGGCCTGGTCGACCTGGTGCTCCTGCTCGCGCTGGGCGGCTGGCTGCTGGTCCTCGGCGTGCTCCGGGGCAGCACCGGGCTCGTCCTGGTGGGTGCAGGGGCGACCGCCGTCGTGGTCGTGGTCCAGTGGGTGCTGCACGGCCGGGCGGGCGCGACGGTCGGCCGGCTCGCCGTCGGGGTCCGGACGCTCGACGTCGAGTCCCGCCGCCCGGTCGGCCTGCTGCGCGTGCTCCTGCGCAGCCTGGTAATCGCGGCGGGCGTGCTGGTGCTCGTCGTCGGCGGGCTGGTCGTGCTGCTGTCCCCGCTGCTGGACCGCACGGGCCGTCGGCGCGGCTGGCAGGACCTCGCGGCGCGCGACGAGGTGCTCGACGTCCGGACGGCTCGGGCAGGTGCGCGTGCGCGGCGTCCCGCACCGGCCGCACCTCAGCAGCGGGCGGCGAGCGTGCCGGGCTGGGCGTCGCCGGAGCCGGCGGCGTCCACCGGCAACGTCGCGCGCGTGACGACCCGACCGACCGGTGCGCGGTCGCCCGGCCTGGTGCTCGCGCCCCTGTCGCCGCAGCGCAGCGGACCGGACCTGGACACGCGCGCCATCCCCGTGGTCCGCCAGGTCGGCCTCAGCTACGGGCTCGCCCCGGAGCTGGAGATGACCCGGCCCGCCGGACCGCGCGCCGACCTGCTGACCGAGGCGCCCGAACCGGCTCCGGTCGACCTGTCCGCGGCGGAGATCGAGCTCGACGACGGCCGGCGGGTCACGGTGCGCCGGACCGCGCTGATCGGCCGCAACCCTGCCTCGGACGCCGACGTCCAGCTGCTCCGGGTGGTCGACCCGGCGCGGTCCGTCTCCAAGACGCACCTGCAGATCGGCGTGGAGCCGGCCGGCGTCTGGGTGGCCGACCGCGGCTCCACCAACGGCACCGTCGTGACCCTGCCCGACGGCGCCCAGGTCGTGTGCCGGGTGGACCAGCACGTGCGGCTCCGCGTGGGCTCGACCGTGACGTTCGGGGACTGCTCGCTGCGGCTGCTGCGGGCCCCGGGACCGGACGCGGTGTCCTAGAGTCGGGACATGGCGGACCGTCGCCCCGCTGCACGGATGCAGCTCGTCGAGGTCGAGGACGCCCCGACCCCGGTCGATCGGGCGCGCCGCCTCCCGGACGGTCCGGATGCGCCGCCCGCGGACCCGGGTCCCAGGTCGTCGGTGCGCGCCGGTCGGGTCCTGCGCCGCTGGTGGCCCGTCGCCGTGCTCGTCGTGCTCGCGGTCGTCGCCGGCGCCGTCGTGGCGTCCGCCCGGGACCGCGCGTTCGTCGCCCGCATCGCGGCGGTGCCGGGCCTGGTCCGGCCTCTGGACGGTGCCCCGGCCCCGCTGTGGACCACCTCGGCCTCCACCCTGCCCGGCGCCCTGCTCGCGGCCGACGGAGCGCTGGTGGTGCTCGCCGAGGGCGGGGAGGAGTGGACCCTGACGGCGCACGAGCCGGCCTCCGGCACCGAGCGCTGGTCCGTCCCGGTGGCGCCCGTGTCGCGCACGGGGTTCGAGGCCACCGCCGTGACGTGCCCCAGTTCCCGCGTCGACGTCGGCGACCTCGTCGTGTGCCTGGTCACGCGGCCGCGCGTCGTCTACTCCGACGACGCCTCCATCCAGGAGCCGCCGCACATCGCGGTCGTCCCCGTCTCGGCGCGGGACGGGTCGCTGCAGGGCGGCTGGGAGGTCCGGGGGACGATCGTGGCGATCGACCGGGTCGGCGACGACCTCGTCGTCGGCACGCTCGACGCGCAGGGCCGCATGGTCGTGCAGCGACGCGACGCGCGCTCGGGGGACCTCGTGTGGTCCGTGTCGACGCCCGACGTCATGGAGGCACCGGCCATCGTCGTCACCGCGACCATGCGCGTGCTGCCGCCCGTCGTGGTGCTCGCGGGCGGCTCGACGATCGTCCTGGACGTCCGCGACGGCAGCACGCTGCTCACGAGCGCGCGGTACAGCGGGCTGCAGGTGGCGCCGTACGGCGACGGGTTCGCCACCTGGGCACCGGTCGGTGGTGGCCACCTCAACCGCAGCGACGGCACGCCCCGGTACCGGCTGGACGGTCTGCCGGCCACCCTGTCCGCCGACGACGGCTCCGCCGACGGGCTCGTGCTCGTCGACGAGGGGCCGCAGGTGGCCGGTGTCGACCGGGCGACGGGGGAGGACCGCTGGCGCACGCGCTCGACCCTGGACCCGCGGCTGCTGGTCTCGCACCGGCTCGTCGTGTCCGGCGCGGCCAGCTACGGCGTCCTCGATGCGACCACGGGGGAGCTCCTGTGGGACGTCGACACCGGCGAGGTCCTGCCGTGGACCCCGCTGTCCGACGGCACGCTCGTGCTCGGTCCCGGCAGCTCGCCCACGGGCGCCCCGGAGCTGTGGGGCCGCGGCCTCGCCGACGGTGTCCGGTACTGGTCCGTCCCGCTGCCCGACGGCGTCCGCCGCGTCGACGCCCTGGCCGGCTACCTGGTGGTTCGCACGGCGGGCACCCTGATCGTCTACGGCTGACCGTGACCACGGGTGTCTCCCGCGCGGCGATGCAGCGGGTCGGGCTGGACGAGGACGAGGAACCGGTGGGTCCGGGGCCCTCCGGGCCGCAGCGCCTGCGGCAGCGCTCGGCGCGGGTGGGTGCCTGGGCGGTCCGCCGCCCGGTCCAGGCCGCGCTCGCCGCAGCGACGGCGCTGGCGCTCGCGGCCACGGTCGTCGTGGGCGTGCCGCGCTGGTCCGCCGGCTACGAGCGGGCCGCCGTGCTCGGCGCGGTGGCCTTCCCGGGGGCGGTGCGCGTGCTCGACGAGCCGCCCCGCGCGCGCTGGTCCGCCGCGGTCGACGGCGCGGTCGCGCCCGTGCTCGTCGGTGACGTCGTGGTCGTCGCGGCCGGGTCCGCGGACGTCGACCGGCGGCTGCTCGGGCTGGACGTCGTCACCGGCGCGACGCGCTGGTCGGTGCCCCTCGGCGCAGCCCTCGACCCGCAGACCGTGCTCTGCCGCGGGCTGGACGAGCGCCTCGTGTGCGTCGTGGGTCCGCCGCCGCCCTCCGACCGCCGCCGGTTCGTCCCGGACGAGACCGACCGGGCAGGCCAGGGCACCGGCGCGTCCACCCTGCTGGCCCTGGACCCGCGGACCGGCGTCGTCCTGGCCCACCACCGGATCGAGGGCTGGACCGTGGCCACGGCGGCGGCCGGCTCCGACCTGGTGGTGGCCACGTACGCGTGGGGCATGGTCACGGTGCGCCGGCTCGATCCCACGACGGCGGCGGTCCGGTGGGAGACGCAACGGTGGACGACGTTCCAGTCCGCCGGCAACAGCCAGGTCCGCCTGGTGGCTGCCGGAGGCCTCGTCACGGCGGTGGGCAACGAGGTGTCGATCGTGCTCGACGCGCGGACCGGGGAGCGCCTGCCTCGTCGGCCGGGGGCGTCGGTGGCCGACGAGACCCGGCTGCTCGACGACGGCACCCTGGTCCGGGTGCGCTACCGGTCGCGCGGGCCGGACGCCGGTGCGGTCTCGGAGCTGTCCACCGGGAGCGGCGGGCCGTGGGTGTCCGTCCGGGGCGCGCTCGTGGTGCCGGGTGCGAGCGACGGCACGTCCGGGCTGGTCTTCACGGCCAGCGGGCTCACGGGCGGCCCGCTGGCCGGCCGCGTCCGCGCGTTCGTCCTCGGCGACGGCGAGCCCGCGTGGCGTGCCCTGACGCCGGCCCCGGAGGTCGCGGTCGACGCCGCGGACCGCGTGGTCCTGCGGGGCTCGGGTGCGCTCGTCGGCCTCGACGCGGCCTCGGGGGAGCAGCTGTGGCGGGTCGACCTCGCCGCCACGTCGATCGGCCGCACGTTCACGGACGGCGAGCACGTCCTGGTCGAGCACCGGCGTGCCGACGGTGCCACGGCCCTGCTGGCGGTCGCGCTGGCCGACGGGTCGGCGGCGTGGCAGGTGCCGCTGCCCGCGGACGCACCGCGGGTGCAGCGCCTCGGCACGCACCTGTACGCGCTGGGGGACCACCTGCTGGTCGCGCTGCGGTGAGACGGTCGCGGACCGACTTGCGGAACGTCCGGTGACTGGGGGTACGGTGACGACGTGCTCGCAGTCACCCTCCTCCTTCGCTGCCGCGACGAGGCCCTCTAGGCCGCATCCTCGTCGCGGTGTCGTGTGTGCCGGCTGACCCCCCGCCGAACCGCCCGAAGGACGAGAAGACCATGACCTACCTGGAGACGAGCGCCCAGCAGCCGTCGTCGATGCCGGTGCACAAGTACCGCCCGTTCCACGAGCAGATCCGCGTGGACCTGCCCGACCGCCGCTGGCCGGACACCCGCATCACCCAGGCGCCGCGATGGTGCGCGGTGGACCTGCGCGACGGGAACCAGGCGCTGATCGAGCCGATGAACCCGGCCCGCAAGCTCGAGATGTTCGAGCTGCTGGTGCAGATGGGGTTCAAGGAGATCGAGGTCGGCTTCCCGTCGGCCTCGCAGACCGACTTCGACTTCGTGCGGATGCTCATCGAGGAGAACCGCATCCCGGACGACGTCGTCATCCAGGTGCTGACCCAGGCGCGCGAGCACCTGATCGAGCGGACGTACGAGGCGATCGCCGGCGCCAAGCAGGCCATCGTGCACCTGTACAACTCCACGTCGACGCTGCAGCGCGAGGTGGTGTTCCGCTCCGACGAGGACGGCATCGTCGACATCGCGGTCTCGGGCGCCCGGTTCTGCAAGAAGTACGAGGAGCTGGTCCCGGACACGGACGTCTTCTACGAGTACTCGCCCGAGTCGTACACCGGCACGGAGCTGGAGTTCGCGCTGCGGATCTGCAACGCGGTGCTCGAGGTGCTGGAGCCGACGCCGGACCGCAAGGTGATCATCAACCTGCCGGCCACGGTCGAGATGGCCACGCCCGAACGTCTACGCCGACTCGATCGAGTGGATGAGCCGCAACCTGCGCTACCGCGAGAGCGTCGTCCTGTCGCTGCACCCGCACAACGACCGCGGCACGGCCGTCGCCGCTGCCGAGCTGGGCTACCTGGCCGGTGCGGACCGCATCGAGGGCTGCCTGTTCGGCAACGGCGAGCGGACCGGCAACGTCTGCCTGGTGACCCTCGGCATGAACCTGTTCAGCCAGGGGATCGACCCGCAGCTGGACTTCTCCGACATCGACCACATCCGCCGCACCGTCGAGCGCTGCAACCAGCTGCCGGTGAACGAGCGGCACCCGTACGGCGGCGACCTGGTCTTCACCGCGTTCTCGGGCTCGCACCAGGACGCGATCAAGAAGGGCCTGACCGCCCTGGAGGCCTCCGCACAGCGGCAGGGCAAGACCGTGGACGACGTCGTCTGGGCCGTCCCGTACCTGCCGATCGACCCGAAGGACGTGGGTCGGTCCTACGAGGCGATCATCCGCGTGAACTCCCAGTCCGGGAAGGGCGGCATCAGCTACCTGATGAAGTCCGAGAAGGACCTGGACCTGCCGCGCCGGCTGCAGATCGAGTTCTCCCAGGTGGTCCAGCGCCACACCGACCAGCACGGCACCGAGGTCACGGCCGACGAGCTCTGGCACATCTTCAACGACGAGTACCTGCCGGTGGAGCCGGGCAGCCCGTTCGCGCCGTGGGGCCGGTTCGCCCTGCGCGGTACGCGCGGGACCAGCGTCGAGGACGGCCCGGACACCCTGCAGGTGGACCTCGTCGACCGGGGCGTCCCGCGCACGCTCGAGGGGTCCGGCAACGGTCCGGTCGCCGCGTTCGTGGCGGCGGTCAAGAGCCTGGGCGTCGACGTCGCGGTCCTGGACTACGCCGAGCACGCCCTGTCGTCGGGTGGCGACGCCACCGCGGCGGCGTACGTCGAGTGCGCGATCGGCGACGAGATCCTCTGGGGCGTCGGGATCGACCCCTCGATCACCACGGCCTCCCTCAAGGCGATCATCTCGGCCGTCAACCGGCACGAGCGCTGACCCACCCCCTGATCCACCGTCCGTGCGGTCGACCCCGCCGGACGGTGTCCCCCGGGGAGGGGTGGGTGCGGCGACCCCGCGACACACCCCTCCCCGGGCAGCTGTCCCGCCGGTCCCGACGCGCACGCCCGCGTTCGCGCGTCACAAGCCGCCGCGCTCGGTGCCGGTGGTGCGCACGAGCCGTCGGCGGCGCCTCAGGAGTCCCTCGCGTCACAGGTGCGGCGGGTTCCGACGCCCGGCCCGCACGACCTGCCCCCGGCCCGCCCGACCCGCCCGACCCATCCGAGCCGACCCGCACGCGTGTCCGGGGCGGCCGTGTGGGCGGCGCGGGGGAGAATGGTCCGGTGAGCCTCTACCGCGACGAGGCGATCGTCCTGCGCACCCACAAGCTGGGGGAGGCCGACCGCATCGTCACCCTCCTGACCCGGTCGCACGGCAAGGTGCGTGCGGTCGGCAAGGGCGTGCGCCGGACGTCGTCCAAGTTCGGCTCACGGCTGGAGCCGTTCATGTACGTCGACCTGCAGCTGAGCACGGGCCGCAACCTCGACATCGTCACGCAGGCGGAGACGCTGGGGCCGTTCGGCCGCCGGATCTGCGAGGACTACACGCTGTACACCGCCGGCACGGTGATGCTCGAGACCGCGGACCGGCTGGTGGAGGCCGAGCACGAGCCCGCGCTGCAGCAGTACTGGTTGCTCGTCGGCGCCGTGAAGGCCCTGGCCTACCGCGACCACGCGCCGGGCCTGGTGCTCGACTCCTACCTGCTGCGCGCGCTCGCCCTGGCCGGCTGGGCGCCCAGCTTCACCGACTGCGCGCGGTGCGGTGAGCCCGGTCCGCACTCGGCCTTCGCGGTCGCGTCGGGCGGTGCCGTGTGCCGGGCGTGCCGGCCACCGGGGGCCGCCGCGCCGGCACCGGAGACGTTCGAGCTGCTCGCCGCCCTGCTCGCCGGGGACTGGTCGCTCGCCGATGCCAGCGCCGAGCGGCACCGCGGCGAGGGCAACGGCCTGGTCGCCGCGTTCTGCCAGTTCCACCTCGAGCGCCAGCTGCGCTCGCTGCCGATGGTCGAGAGGGTCTGAATGCCGGTCCCACCCCCGCCGCACCCGAGCGGCGAGCGCGCCCCCGCGATCCCCAAGGAGTTCGTCCCGCGGCACGTGGCCGTCGTCATGGACGGCAACGGCCGCTGGGCGAACGCGCGCGGCCTGCCGCGCACCGCCGGTCACGCGGCCGGGGAGGCCTCGCTGCTGGACGTCGTCGCGGGCGCCATCGAGGTGGGTGTCGAGTACGTGTCCGCGTACGCGTTCTCCACGGAGAACTGGTCCCGGTCGCCCGACGAGGTGCGCTTCCTCATGGGGTTCAACCGGGACGTGCTGCGGCGTCGGCGGGACCTCATGAACTCGTGGGGCGTCCGGGTGCGCTGGGCCGGCCGGCGGCCGCGGTTGTGGCGCTCGGTCATCACGGAGCTGGAGACGGCCGAGGAGCTGACCAAGGACAACTCCACCGTGACCCTGACCATGTGCGTCAACTACGGCGGTCGGGCGGAGATCGCCGACGCCGCGCAGGCGATCGCCCGGGAGGTCGCCGCCGGCCGCGTGAAGCCGGACAAGGTCAACGAGAAGCTGTTCGCGCGGTACCTGGACGAGCCGGACCTGCCGGACGTGGACCTGTTCCTGCGTTCCTCGGGCGAGCAGCGGACGTCGAACTTCATGATCTGGCAGGCCGCCTACGCGGAGCTGGTGTTCCTGGACGAGCCGTGGCCGGACGTCGACCGCCGGCACCTGTGGCGCGCGGTCGAGACGTACGCGCAGCGCGACCGGCGGTACGGCGGGGCCGTGGACAAGCCGGGTCAGACCTCGGCCTGAGCCGGCACCGCGGCACGCAGCCGCGTCCGGCGACGACGCCGCAGGAGCCACCCGGCCGCCAGCGCCACCACGAGCACGGCGCAGGCGAGCGCCCAGGGGGAGCGGGCCAGCAGGGACATGGCCGCCCAGACGGCGCCGAACCCGATGGTGGCCCAGACCGTCGCCCACACCAGGGCCCCCGGCACGGAGGCGACCGCGAAGCGCAGGTACGGCATCCGGATCAGCCCGGCGGCCGCGAAGACGGCGGTCTGCACCCCGACCGTGAGGTACGCCAGGGTCACCGCCACGGGACCCCAGCGGCGCACCAGGTCGAGCCCGCGGCGGGCGCTGCGGGTGCCGGTCCACGTCTCGAGCTGTCGCACGCTGGCGTGCCACCAGCCCGGCGCGCCCTGCTGCTGGTCGACGGCCTGGGCTCCGCGGACCACGCCACGGCCCGCCCAGTAGGTGGCGTGCGACCGCGCCATGACGATGACGAACAGCCCCGCGACGGCCACCCCGAGCGGCACGCTGCCGAGGCGGTAGGCGTCCAGGGGGTCCACGTCGCGATCCTACGGCGCCGGTGAGGGCCGCCTCACGGGGTCGTCGTCGCGCACGTCGTCGACCAGCAGGACGTCGTCGACCATGTCCGGGTGCGGGTCGTGCGGTGCGCTCGGGCGGCGCAGCAGCGGCTGCAGGGTCGCCGCGACGGCGTAGACGACGATCGCCAGCACGACGATCGTGGCGCCCGGCGGGATGTCCTGCCAGTAGGTGAGCACCAGGCCGGCCACGCTGACCACGACACCGATCACGCTGGCGGTCGCCATGGTGCGGCTGAACGACCGCGCGAAGAGCTGCGCGATGGCCACGGGCACGATCATCAGCGCACTGACCAGGAGCAGTCCGACCACGCGCATGGCGATCGTGACGGTGAGCGCGGCGATCGTCGCGACGAGCATGGACAGCAACCGCACCGGCAGGCCGCTGGCGCGGGCGAACTCCTCGTCGTGGCTGACGGCGAACAGCGCGGTACGCAGCCCGACGCCGACACCGAGCACGAGCACCGCCAGGGCGACGGTCCACCACAGGTCCACGCTCGACACCGTCGAGATGGAGCCGAACAGGTAGCTGATGAGGTTGGCGTTGGTGCCGCCGGCCAGCTTGATGAGCAGCACGCCGCCGGCGATGCCGCCGTAGAACATGAGGGCGAGCGCCAGGTCGCCGCTGGTCCGGCCGCGCTCGCGCACGAGCTCGATGACCACCGAGCCGACGACCGCGGCGACCACCGCGCCCGGCAGGGCCAGCGTGTCCTGGGGCACCAGACCCGCCCAGCTGCCGACGAGCCACCCGAGCGCCACACCGGTGAGGGCGACGTGCCCGATCCCGTCGCCCATGAGGGCCATCCGGCGCTGCACGAGGAACGTGCCGACCACGGGGGCGGCGGCGCCGACGAGGACCGCCGCGACCAGCGCGCGCTGCATCAGCGGCGAGGAGAGCAGCTCGACCACCTGGTCCCACGCGGTCACGGGTTCACCTCCACGGACAGGGACGGACCCGTGCGGGGCGGCTCCGGGTCGGGGTGCGCGTGCGTGTGGTCGTGGTCGGCGTCGGCGTGCTCGCCGCGCGCGAGCGGGGGCGCCCCGTCGTGCGCGACGCGTCCGTGCCGCAGCACCACCGCGCGGTCGATGAGCGGGGCGAACGGTCCGAGCTCGTGCAGGATCACCACGACGGTGGTGCCGGCGTCGTGCAGCCGTCGGACGGTGTCGACGAAGGTCGCCTGCGTCGGGACGTCGATCCCCGAGGTCGGCTCGTCGAGGACCAGCAGGTCCGGCTCGCGGACCAGGGCGCGCGCGATGAGGACGCGCTGCTGCTGGCCGCCGGACATCTCCTGCACGCGCTGGGTCGCGCGGTCGCCGAGACCGACGGCGTCGAGGGCGTCGAGCGCACGACGCTTGTGACCGCGCGGCGGGCGCAGGGTCCGTCCGTGCAGGAGGCCCGAGGTCACCACCTCGTACGCGGTGGCGGGGACGCCCGCGGCGGCGGGCAGCCGCTGCGGCACGTAGCCCACCCGGTCCCACGGTGCGCTCGGACCGAGCGGTGCCCCGAACAGGCGGACGTCGCCGGCGGTGCGCGGGACGACGCCGAGCAGCGTGCGCACGAGCGTCGACTTGCCGGACCCGTTGGCGCCGAGCAGCGCCAGGACCTCGCCGGCCGGGACCGTGAGGTCGATGCCGCGCAGGATCGGCTGGCCGCCGAGCGTCACGCCGAGGTCGCTGGCCTCGATCACCGGGGTGCTCACGAGCAGGACAATGCCATGCGCAGCGCGGCCAGGTTGGCCTGGGCGAGCGAGAAGTAGTCGTCGTCGGGGTGGGCCAGGCCCTCGATCGGGTCGAGCACGGCGCTGTCGATGCCGAGGTCGTCGGCCAGCGTCTGGGCCACCTTGGGGCTCACCAGGCTCTCGAAGAAGACGGTCTGCACGCCCTTGTCGCGCACGATCTTCTCCACCGCCGCCAGTCGGGCCGGCGACGGCTCGGCCTCGGGGTCGATCCCCGAGATGCCGACCTGCTCGAGGTCGTAGCGGTCGGCGAGGTACCCGAAGGCCTCGTGCGAGGTGACGAACGTGCGGGTGTCGCACTGCGCGAGCCCGGTCGCGTAGGCGTCGTCCAGGTCCTGGAACCTCTTGTCCAGCGCCGCCGCGTTGGCCGCGTACGTCTCGGCGCCCTCGGGGTCGATCTCGGTGAGCGCCGCCGCGACGTCGTCGACGACCGCGGGCATCCGGCTCGG
Organism: uncultured Actinomycetota bacterium; assembly: GCA_963837795.1. GTDB lineage: Bacteria > Actinomycetota > Actinomycetes > Actinomycetales > Cellulomonadaceae > Cellulomonas. Next base: position 336,857 of record CAWIOT010000003.1, on the reverse strand, counting down.
GTCCAGCCAGAAGTGCGGGTCGAGGCCCTCGTGCGCGTGGTCCGCGTGCTCGTCGGCGCTCTCGCCCTCCGCGTGCTCGGCCGGCAGGAGGGTGGTGTCGGAGGCGGCATCGACGACGTGGGCCGGGGAGGTCTGGGCGACGGCGTCGTCGACCGCCGCCTGGAACCCCGACAGGTAGACGACGAGGTCCGCGCCGTCGATGCGCGCCACCTGGGCGGGGGAGAGCTCGACGTCGTGCGGCTCGGCACCGGGCGGGGTCAGCGAGCGCACCGTGACGCGGTCGCCGCCCACCTGCTCGGCGACCTCCTGGAGCGGGTAGAACGAGGCCATCACGTCGACCGTGCCGTCGGCCACGCCGGACGTGGAACCCGCTGCGCAGGCGGTCAGGACGAGCGGCAGGGCGGCGAGCGGTGCGAGCGCGGCGAGCCCGGGGCGGAGGATGGTCACGACGATCATTCTCAAGTAAACGAGAATCGTTGTCAAAACGCCTCGGAGGGATCACCGGTAGCCTGGCCGGGCTCACCTGTCTCACCGCGGCACAGCGTCGCCGCGGTCCACCCGTCCGCTGCACCCAGCCGCGGGCGCCACCACCCTGGAGTGATTCGATCGTGGCTGCACCCTCTCGCCTGGACTCCGTCGTCTCCCTCGCCAAGCGGCGCGGGTTCGTGTTCCCGAGCGGGGAGATCTACGGCGGTACCCGGTCCGCGTGGGACTACGGACCCCTGGGCGTGGAGCTCAAGGAGAACATCAAGCGCCAGTGGTGGCGGACCATGGTGACCAGCCGGGACGACATCGTCGGCCTGGACTCCTCCGTCATCCTGCCGCGCCAGGTCTGGGTCGCCTCCGGCCACGTCGGCGTCTTCACCGACCCGCTCACCGAGTGCCTGCACTGCCACAAGCGGTTCCGCGAGGACCACATGCTCGAGGAGTTCGAGGAGAAGAAGGGCCGCGCCCCGGAGAACGGTCTGGCGGACATCGCGTGCCCCAACTGCGGCACCCGCGGCCAGTGGACCGAGCCGCGCGACTTCAACATGATGCTCAAGACGTACCTCGGCCCGGTCGAGGACGAGTCCGGCCTGCACTACCTGCGGCCCGAGACCGCGCAGGGCATCTTCGTGAACTTCGCCAACGTGAGCACGACGAGCCGCAAGAAGCCGCCGTTCGGCATCGGCCAGATCGGCAAGTCGTTCCGCAACGAGATCACGCCCGGCAACTTCATCTTCCGCACGCGCGAGTTCGAGCAGATGGAGATGGAGTTCTTCGTCGAGCCCGGCACCGACGAGACCTGGCACCAGTACTGGATCGACCAGCGCACGGACTGGTACGTCGACCTGGGCATCACGCGCGAGAACCTGCGGCACTACGAGCACCCGGCCGAGAAGCTCTCGCACTACTCGAAGCGCACGGTCGACATCGAGTACCGCTTCGGGTTCCAGGGCAGCGAGTGGGGCGAGCTCGAGGGCATCGCCAACCGCACGGACTTCGACCTGAAGACCCACACCGAGCACTCGGGCCAGGACCTGTCGTACTTCGACCAGGCGACGAACACCCGGTACGTGCCGTACGTCATCGAGCCGGCCGCCGGCCTGACGCGCTCGCTCATGGCGTTCCTCGTCGAGTCGTACACCGAGGACGAGGCGCCCAACACCAAGGGCGGCGTCGACGTCCGCACCGTGCTCAAGCTCGACCCGCGCCTGGCGCCCGTCAAGGCCGCGGTCCTGCCGCTGTCCCGCAACGAGTCGCTGTCGCCCAAGGCCCGGGACCTGGCCGCGGAGCTGCGCCGGAGCTGGAACGTCGACTTCGACGACGCCGGCGCCATCGGTCGTCGCTACCGCCGGCAGGACGAGATCGGCACCCCGTTCTGCATCACGGTCGACTTCGACACGCTCGACGACCAGGCGGTGACCATCCGCCACCGCGACGACATGACGCAGGAGCGGGTGGCCCTGGACCAGGTCACCGGCTACCTGGCGCAGCGGCTCGTCGGCGCCTGACGCCCCACGGACGGACGACGCCCGCCCCGGACGACCGGGGCGGGCGTCGTCGTCCCGGGATGACATCTGTCACCCGCAGCACGTGACGACCGGCCGTACGGCCGGGATCGGCGGTCCGCCAGGATCGTGCCATGACCTTCACCGACACCCTCCCGCAGGCGGTCCCGGCCGGGAACGACCCGCTCGCGATCGACCTGCGCGGCCTGCACAAGTCCTTCGGCGCGGTGCACGCCGTCGACGGCATCGACCTGGCCGTCACGCCCGGCGAGGTCGTCGCGTTCCTGGGCCCCAACGGCGCGGGCAAGACGACGACGATCGACATGCTGCTCGGCCTGGCCGAGCCCGACGCCGGCACGGTCGCGGTGCTGGGCCTCGAGCCCAGCCGCGCGATCGCCGAGGGCCGCGTCTCCGCGGTCATGCAGAGCGGCGGGCTGCTCAAGGACCTCACGGTCGGCGAGACCGTCGAGCTGACGGCGTCGTTCTTCCACTCCGCGCGCTCGGCGCACGAGGTGCTCACGCGGGCAGGGATCGCGGACATCGCCGACCGCAAGGTGGGCAAGTGCTCGGGCGGCCAGCAGCAGCGCCTGCGGTTCGCCCTCGCGCTGCTGCCCGACCCGGACGTGATCGTCCTGGACGAGCCGACCACGGGCATGGACGTCGAGGGCCGCCGTGACTTCTGGACCGCCCTGCGTGCGGACGCTGCGCGCGGCCGGACCATCCTGTTCGCCACGCACTACCTGGAGGAGGCGGACGCCTACGCCGACCGGATCGTCCTGGTCAGCCACGGCCGCATCGTGGCCGACGGCTCCGCCGCCCAGGTCAAGAACCTCGCGTCCGGCCGCCTGGTCACCGCGACGCTGCCCGACCTCACCGCCGAGCAGACCGCGGCGCTCGAGGCGATCCCCGGGGTGCAGTCGGTCGAGCTGCGCCGCGACCGCGTCCTGGTGCGCACGTCCGACTCCGACGGCGTCGCCCGCCACCTGCTCACCGCCACCGCGGCGAGCGACATCGAGATCACCGCCCGCGGGCTCGAGGACGCGTTCCTCGCCCTGACCACCTCTGGGAGCGCCGCATGACCACCCTCGTCGCCACACCGACCGCCACCCGGACCCCGCGGACGGGGCTCCTCAACGGCCCGTTCCTCGTCATCGAGCTGCGCCGCCTGCTGCGCAACCGTCGCACGGTGATCTTCACGCTCATCATGCCGCCGGCGTTCTTCTTGATCTTCGGCACCGCCGACGACTACACCACCCAGTCCGTGGGCCACGGCAACGTCACCGCCTGGATCATGGTCTCGATGGCGCTGTACGGCGCGATGCTGGCCACCACCAGCGGCGGCGCCAGCGTCTCGGTGGAGCGGTCGCAGGGCTGGACCCGGCAGCTGCGCCTCACCCCGCTGCGCCCGGCCACGTACGTGTTCACCAAGGTGCTCGTCGCCATGGTCATGGGACTGGCCGCCGTGGTCGTCGTCGCCGCCGTCGGCCTGGTCAGCGGAGCGACGGGGGACGCCGGCGCGCTGATCGCCTCGCTCGCGCTGGCCTGGGTGGGCTCGGTCGTGTTCGCGGCCTTCGGCCTGTTCATGGGGTACCTGCTCCCCGCGGAGAACGTCATGCAGGTTCTCGGCCCGGTGCTGGCGCTGCTCGCGTTCGCCGGCGGCCTGTTCGTGCCGCTGGGGGACGGGCTGTTCGCGGACATCGCGAAGGTCGTCCCCACGTACGGGCTGGCGGAGATCGTCCGGGCGCCCCTGACCGGGGACGCCCCGAGCGTGTGGGCGGTGGTCAACGTGCTCGGCTGGGCCGCGGTGTTCATCGGCGGCGCGGCCTGGCGGTTCCGCCGCGACACGGCCCGGGTGTGACGGGTCGGCAGGCCGCACCGGCGAGCGATCGCCCGGCTACCGTGGGCGCCGTGAGGCGGGACACGAAGCCGGGCGATCGCTCGCGCGCGCCCCGGTGGGGCGGCCGTGAGGCGTTCGCGCCGGACGGCGTCGGCCGTCCCGTGACACGGCGCGTCATGCGCGTCGTCGGTCCCGTGATGGGCATCGTCTGGGCGGTGTTCCTGCTGCAGCCCTGGCAGGTGGCGTGGGACGCGCCGCACGGGGTGGAGCGGACGCTGTCGCTCGTGGCGATCGCCGCGCTCGCGCTGAGCTTCGCCCGGGTGGTGCTCCAGCGGGCCGGGCCCCGCGGGAGCGTCAGCCCGGACCCACGCAGCGCGTTCATCCTGCTCGAGCAGCTGGTCCTCGTCGCGGTCTCGACCCTCGCGGCGGACGAGCAGGGGCTGGTCGGGCTGGTCTTCGTCTGCGTCTCGGCGATCTTCCTCCTGCGCGACCCCCGCGCGCTGCTGGTGCCGGTGTTCGCGTCCGCATGCATCGTCGTGGTGCCGCGGGTGGTCCCCGGCTGGGACACGATCGACGACCTGATCCTGTCGGTGGTCCTCGCCTCGGTGGCGGTGTACGGGTTCACGCAGCTGGTGCAGCGCAACCAGCAGCTCGCCCTCGCCCAGGACGAGGTCGCCGTGCTGGCGGTCGAGCGGGAGCGCGAGCGGATCGCTCGGGACATGCACGACATCCTCGGGCACACCCTGACGGTGATCTCGGTCAAGGCCGAGCTCGCGGGCAAGATGTTCGAGGTCGACGCCGACCGAGCCCGTGCCGAGATCCTCGAGGTCCAGGGGCTGGCCCGGGCCGCGCTCGCGGACGTCCGTGGCATGGTCTCCGCCACGCGCGCGGTCACGCTGGCCGGCGAGCTGGCCGGCGCGCGTCAGGCGTTCGACGCCGCGGGCGTCGAGGCCGAGGTGCCCGGCACCGTCGACCAGGTCCCGGACCGGCTGCGCGAGCTGTTCGCGTGGGCGCTGCGCGAGGGCACGACGAACGTCCTGCGGCACGCGGCGGCGTCGCGCGTGCGGGTCACCATGACCGACGACACCCTGACGGTGGAGGACGACGGGCACGGCCCGAGCGCCGTCGACGTGGTCCCGGGCAACGGGCTGCGCGGGCTGTGCGAACGTGCACGCCAGGTGGGTGCGCACGTCGCGGTGACGGCCAGCCCGCTGGGCGGCTACCAGCTCCAGGTCACCACGCGCGGGGCCGCGCGATGAGCGACGCCCCGATCCGGCTCCTGCTCGCCGACGACCAGGCGCTGGTGCGCGGTGCGCTCGCCGCGCTGCTGGACCTCGAGACCGACCTCACCGTCGTGGCTCAGGTGGGCCGTGGCGACGAGGTCACCGCGGCTGCGCGCGCGCACGCGGCCGACGTGGCCCTGCTCGACGTGGAGATGCCGGGCCTGGACGGGATCGCCGCGGCGGCCGCCCTCAAGGCCGGCTACCCCGCGTGCCGGTCGCTCGTGGTGACCACCTTCGGGCGGCCGGGTTACGTGCGCCGCGCGCTGGACGCGGGCGCCAGCGGGTTCGTCGTGAAGGACACGCCGGCGGACCAGCTCGCCGACGCCGTCCGCCGTGTGCACCGCGGCCTGCGCGTCGTCGACCCGGACCTCGCGGTGGAGTCGCTCGCCGTCGGGACCAGTCCGCTGACCGAGCGCGAGCGCGACGTGCTGGTGGCCGCCGCGGGCGGGGGGACGGTCGCGGACATCGCCCGCGAGACGTTCCTGTCGGAGGGCACCGTGCGCAACTACCTGTCCGCGGCGATGGGCAAGACGGGCGCCCGGACGCGCGCGGAGGCCGCCCGGCTGGCGCAGGAGAACGGCTGGTTGCTGGGCTGAGCGGTCGCATGGGCGAGAATGGCCGCATGACCACGACGACTCCCGCGGTCCCCACGCGCCCCGGCGCGGTGCTGCCACCCCTGCGCATCGGCCCCCTGACCATCGACACCCCGGTGGTCCTGGCCCCCATGGCCGGCGTCACCAACGCCGCGTTCCGACGCCTGTGCCGCGAGTCCGGGGCCGGTCTGTACGTCGCGGAGATGGTCACCTCGCGGGCGCTGGTCGAGCGCGGCGAGGAGTCGATGCGGATCATCTCCCACGAGCCCGACGAGCGGCCGCGCTCCGTGCAGGTCTACGGGGTCGACCCCGCGACGGTCGGCGCCGCGGTGCGGCTGATCGCCAGCGAGGACCGGGCCGACCACGTCGACCTCAACTTCGGCTGCCCCGTGCCCAAGGTCACGCGGCGCGGCGGGGGAGCGGTGCTGCCGTGGAAGCGGGACCTGTTCCGCTCGATCATCACCGCCGCCGTCGAGGCCGCCCGCCCGTACGGCGTGCCGGTCACGGTCAAGATGCGCAAGGGCATCGACGACGACCACCTGACCTACCTCGAGGCCGGCCTGGTCGCGCAGGACGTCGGTGTCGCGGCGGTCGCGCTGCACGCCCGGACCGCCGCCGACTACTACTCCGGCACCGCCGACTGGGACGCGATCGCCCAGCTCAAGCAGACCGTCACGGACATCCCGGTGCTGGGCAACGGGGACATCTGGTCGGCCGAGGACGCGCTGGAGATGGTGGCGAGGACCGGGTGCGACGGTGTCGTCGTCGGCCGCGGGTGCCAGGGCCGACCGTGGCTGTTCGCCGACCTGGCGGCCGCGTTCGCGGGGTCCGACGAGCGCATCAAGCCGGGCCTCGCGTATGTCGCGACGATCGTCCGCCGGCACGCCGAGCTGATGGTCGAGCACTTCGGCGACGAGGGCAAGGCGCTGCGCGAGATGCGCAAGCACATGGCCTGGTACTTCAAGGGGTACGTCGTCGGCGGTGAGACGCGCGCCGCGCTCGGGCTCGTCTCGACGATGGCCGAGCTCGACGAGCGCCTCGCCCGGCTCGACCTGGACCAGGGCTACCCGGGTGCGGGCGCGGAGGGTCAGCGCGGTCGCGCCGGCTCGCCCAAGCGTCCGCTGCTCCCGTACGGGTGGCTGGACTCGCGCGACCTCTCCCCGGAGTTCGCCCGCGCGCTGCACGAGGCCGAGCTGAGCGTCTCCGGGGGCTGACCGTGGCGTGAGACGATCCGGGCACCCCCGAGCCCGGAAGGTTGCCGATGGGACCGCTGCTGCTGGAGATCGCGCCGTTGGCCCTCGGCATCGCGGCGTCACCGTTCCCGGTGGTCCCGGCGATCCTGCTGAACAGCGGCGCGGTCATGGCCGTCGTCCTGGTGGTGCTGGGAGTCCTGCTCGTGGTGGAGGGCCTGCGCGGCGTCTCCTGACCGGCTCAGCAGCGGCGCACCGAGACGGTCCGCGCGAGGTCGTCGACGGCCTGGCTCGTCGCCTGCGGTGCACCGAGGTCGGTGCTCTGCACGGCGAGCGCTCCGACCGTGGACGCCCGGGCCAGCGACGCCTCGACGGGCAACCCGGCCAGCACGCCGCTGAGCAGGCCGGCCAGGAACGCGTCGCCGGCGCCGTTGGTGTCCACCACCGGCTCCACGTGGACGGCGGGCACCTCGATCCAGCCGGCGGCGTCGAGCGCGAGCGCACCCGCGGCGCCGTCGGTGCACACCGCCAGCCGGCACCCGCGCGCGACGGCGTCGGACAGGTACGCGCGGCGGTCGGCCAGCCGGGCGGCGCTGACCAGCAGCACGTCGGCGGCGGCCACGAAGTCGCGCGGGTAGTCGGCGACGCCGTCGTCGTCGTGCACGTCGCACCAGACGGGGACGCCTGCCGCGCGCGCGGCGGCGAGCAGGGGCCGGCTGTGGTCGGCCAGGTCGAGCACCGCTGCGTCGATCCCGTCGAGGCGCGGCTCCGGTGCCCCCTCGAGCGACGGGAGCTCGAGGTAGAGGGACACGCGCCCGCCGTCGTCGGCCATGAGGTTGACGTGCCGCTCGGTGCGGGGGACGGGGTGGGCCACGAGCTCGATCCGGGGGCGGTCGAGCGCGGCCCGGACCAGGGCCGCCTCGGCGTCCTCGCCGAGAGCCGTCCGCAGCCTGACGTCGACGCCGAGCGCGGCCAGGGTCACGGCCTTGCCGGCGGACGTGCCGCCCAGGCCGTCGTGGTGACCGCGGGCGAACAGGGTCTGCGAGCGAGGCGCGGGCAGCTCGGGCAGGCGGATCAGGGTGTTCCACGAGGCGGGGCCGTTGACCAGGACGCGAGGCACGGCGCCCACCCTAGGGGGATAGGGTGACCGCGACCTGCAAGTTGCTGCAACGAGTTGCGGCCGGCCCGAGAGGTGACGATGACGCACCTGACCGCCCGCGTGGGCGCCCTGGCGGCCCTCGCGCTGCTCCTGGCCGGGTGCTCCGGCACACCCGCCCCCTCGGCCTCGCCTCCGGACGGGGGCGGGCACGACGTCGGCGTCGAGATGTTCCAGTGGACGTGGGACGCGATCGCCCGCGAGTGCACCGACCAGCTGGGCCCCGCCGGGTACGCCTGGGTGCTGACCAGCCCGCCGCAGGAGCACATCCTGGGCGAGCCGTGGTGGACCGCCTACCAACCCGTGAGCTACCGCGTCGAGTCGCGGCTGGGCACCCGCGAGCAGTACGCCGCCATGGTGCGGACCTGCCACGACGCCGGGGTCGACGTCTGGGCCGACGCGGTGGTCAACCACATGACCGGGCAGGACTCGCCCGGCACCGGGTGGGCGGGGTCGTCGTACACGCACTACGACTACCCCGGGATCTACACCGACGCGGACTTCCACCACTGCGGCCTGACCCCGGACGACGACATCGCCAGCTACCAGGACGCCGCGCAGGTGCAGACGTGCGAGCTGGTGAACCTGGCGGACCTGGCCACCGAGACCGAGCACGTGCGGGCGACGATCGTCGCGTACCTCGAGGACCTGCTCTCGCTCGGGGTCGACGGCTTCCGGATCGACGCGGCCAAGCACATGCCCGCCCGAGGACGTCGCCGCGGTCGTCGACCGGCTGCCCGCAGGCACGGGCATCGTCCAGGAGGTCATCCGCGGCAGCGGTGAGCCCGTCACCCCGGACCAGTACCTGGGCAACGGGCAGGTGTACGAGTTCGCGTGGGGCAAGGAGATCGCCGGGGTGCTCGCCGGCTCCCCGGGGCTCGCGCTCGACCTGGGCGGCTCGGCCAGCTGGGTGCCGTCGGACCAGGCCGTCATCTTCGTCGACAACCACGACACCGAGCGCAACGGCTCGACGCTCAGCTACGCCGACGGCGACGAGTACGCCCTCGCGAACGTCCTGATGCTCGCCGGCTCGTACGGCACGCCGGCCGTGTACAGCGGCTACGCGTTCTCCGACCGCGACGCCGGGCCGCCGCAGGACGCCGACGGCCGCGTGCGCGACGCCGCCTGTGCCGACGCACCCGGCCCGGACGCCGCCCTCGACGACGGCGACTGGGTCTGCCAGCACCGCTGGCCGCAGGTGGCGGGGATGGTCGGGTGGCGCTCCGTGGTCGGCGACGCGCCCCGGGTGGACGTGTGGTCGCAGGGCGACGCGGTGGCGCTCGGCCGCGGTGAGCGCGGTTTCGTCGTGGTCAACGCGGGCGACGACGAGCTGCGCACCGAGCTGCCGACGAGCCTGCCGGACGGCGCCTACTGCGACGTCCTGTCGACGGACCCGTGCGCGACGACGACCGTCCACGACGGCTCGGTCACCGTCACGGTCCCGGCGCGCACCGCCCAGGCCTGGGACGTCGCCACCCGCCCCTGACGCACCGCGGCCCTCGTCGTGCTCCGACGAGGGTCGCGGCGGCAGTTGCCGAGTGCCGGCCGTCAGGCGCCGAGGCGCGCCCAGACCGTCGCGTCGGACGGGACGAGCACCGAGCCGTCGGGGCCGGTCACGGGGTCGATCGACGCCAGCACCACGCGCGCCCCGGCGGGCAGCGCCACGGGCGTGGCACCCAGGTTCGCCACCACGACGACGTCCCGGTTGAGGAACGCGATGACGTCGTCGCCGAGGCCGTGCAGCCACTCCATCCCGCCCGAGCCGAGCGCCGACTCGCGGCGCAGCTGCAGCGCCGCGCGGTAGGTCTCGTAGGTCGAGCCGGGCACGCCGCGCTGGGCGTCGAGCGCGTAGGACGCCCAGGCGTCCGGCTGCGGCAGCCAGGTGACGCCCGCGGACGAGAACCCGAAGCCGTCCTCGGCGGCGGCCCAGGGCAGCGGGACGCGGCAGCCGTCACGGCCGCGCTCGGCGCCACCGGTCCGGAAGAACGCCGGGTCCTGTCGCAGGTCGTCGTCGAGCGCGGTGTGGTCCGGCAGACCCAGCTCCTCGCCCTGGTACAGGTACGCCGAGCCCGGCAGACCGAGCATGAGCAAGGTCGCCGCGCGGGCGCGTCGCAGGCCGAGCATCTCATCGGGCTGCTCGTCGCCGTGGCCGATGCCGTTGGGGCGCGAGCCCGGCGCGGCCAGGCCCAGGCGCGAGGCGTGCCGGACGACGTCGTGGTTGGACAGCACCCAGGTGGTGGGTGCGCCGACCTCGTCGGCCGCCCGGTACGACGCCTCGACCACCGTGCGCAGTGCCGTCGCGTCCCAGTGCGTGGCCAGGAACGCGAAGTTGAACGCCTGCTGCATCTCGTCGGGCCGGACGTACCGGGTCAGCCGGGACAGCGGCTCCACCCAGGCCTCGGCCACCAGGGCGCGGTCACCGGGGTACTCCGCGAGCACCCGGTTCCAGGACCGGTAGATGTCGTGGACGCCGTCCTGGTCGAACATCGGGCCCTGGTTGCCGGAGCCCGACACCGCGTCGGCGGGGTCGACGTCCTCGGACCCCTCGATCATCGACACGTGCCCGTCCCAGTCGGGCAGACCGGGGGCCTTGACCATGCCGTGCGCGACGTCGATGCGGAACCCGTCGACGCCCCGGTCGAGCCAGAAGCGCAGGACGTCCTCGAACTCGGCGCGGACCTCGGGGTGCTCCCAGTCCAGGTCGGGCTGCCGGGAGTCGAACAGGTGCAGGTACCACTGCCCGGGCGTGCCGTCGGGGTCGGTGGTGCGCGTCCAGGCAGGCCCGCCGAAGATCGACTGCCAGTTGTTGGGCGGCTCGGAGCCGTCCACGCCGCGGCCGTCACGGAACAGGTACCGCGCCCGCTCGGGGGAGCCGGGACCGGCGGCGAGGGCGGCCTGGAACCACGCGTGCTCGTCGGAGGTGTGGTTGGGGACCAGGTCGACGATCACGCGCAGGCCCAGGCGGTGGGCGCGCTCGAGCATCTCGTCGAAGTCGGCCAGCGTGCCGAACAGCGGGTCGACGTCGCGGTAGTCGGCCACGTCGTAGCCGGCGTCGGCCTGCGGCGAGCGGTAGAACGGCGACAGCCAGACGGCGTCGACGCCCAGCTCGGCCAGGTGGTCCAGGCGCGAGGTGACGCCGGGCAGGTCCCCGATGCCGTCGCCGGACGCGTCCGCGAACGAGCGCGGGTAGACCTGGTAGATCACGGCATCCCGCCACCACTCGCCGTCGGGCGATCCGGCGGTGTGCACGAGCGTGCGCAGAGGTCGGGTGTCGGTCGTCGTCATGCGGGCATGCCTCACTTCGGGGGGTCGGGAAGGGGGAGGCGCCGTTGCCGAGCAGGGCCCCGAGGGGCCGCGATCGGGTCAGAGTACGGCGGTGACCTCGGAGCCGACAGCGACCGAGGTGGGCACCGGTGCGGCACCCGTGGACCCTCGGACGATGAGCTCGGGGTGGAACTTCAGCTCGGTGCGGGACGCGGGGGTGCCGTTGATCTCGCCGACCAGCGCCGACACCGCGGCGTGGCCCATGGCGAGCACCGGCTGGCGCACCGTGGTGAGCGGGGGATCGGTGAAGGCGATGAGCGGCGAGTCGTCGAAGCCGACCACCGACAGGTCCTCCGGCACGGAGAGCCCGCGCGAGCGGGCGGCGCGGATGGCACCGAGAGCCATGAGGTCCGAGCCGCAGATGATCGCGGTGTGGCCCGCGTCGATGAGCTCGAGCGCCGCGGCCTGCCCGCCCTCGACCGTGAACAGCGTCGTGACGACGTGCGGGTCCGGGTCCGCGATGCCGAGGTGGCGCTCGAGGTTGTCCGCGAACTCCACCCGTTTGCGCGCGGCGGGCACGAACCGCTCGGGCCCGATGGCCAGCCCGATGGAGCGGTGGCCGAGCGAGACGAGGTGCCGGAACGCGAGGTCCAGCGCGGCCGAGTCGTCGGTGGAGACCGACGGGGCGTCGACGCCCTCGGCGAAGCCGTTGACCAGCACGATCGGCATCCCGCGGCTGCGCAGCCGGTGGTACCGGTCCTTGCTGGCGGTGGTGTCGGCGTGCAGGCCGGAGACGAACACGATGCCGTCGACGGCGTGCTCGAGCAGCATCTCGACGTACTGGTCCTCGGTGGTCCCGCCGGGCGACTGGGTGCACAGCAGCGGCGTGTACCCGCGCTCGGTCAGCATGGTCTCGATGACCTGCGCGAACGCGGGGAAGACCGGGTTCGAGAGCTCGGGCACGACGAGGCCGACGAGGCCGGCGGAGCGCGTGCGCAGCTTTTCGGGTCGCTCGTAGCCGAGCACGTCGAGGGCGGCCAGCACGGCTTGCCGCGCCTGGGCCGACACGCCGTGCTTGCCGTTGAGGACCCGAGACACCGTTGCCGTGCTGACGCCGGCCTGCTCGGCCAGATCCGTCAGACGGGTGCGCACAGGCGGCAGCGTAGGGGACACCGGACCTCCTCGTCCGTCGTCGTTCATGGAGGCTCGCTGGGCGCGTCCGAGATGCCCGTTGAAACCGTTGCCTGAAAGTTACCGTAACGACTTGCAAGCGCGATGGCAACGAGGCTAACTTCTGCCCATCAGGCCAGCGTCGGTGGGGTTCCGCCGCGCGGCACACACCCCACTTTGGAGATGACGATGCGACGGAGCATCCCTGTCGTCGCGGCGACGCTCGGCCTCGCGCTGACGCTCACCGCGTGCTCGGGATCTGGAGACAGCGGCGACGACACGTCGGCCGCCCCCAGCGAGAGCGCCAGCACCACCGGCACCCTGACGATGTGGGTCGACGAGACCCGCATCGACGTCATGAAGCCGATCGTCGAGGAGTTCCAGGCGGAGACCGGCGTCAAGGTCGACCTGGTCCAGAAGGTGTCGGGAGACATCCGCACCGACTTCGTCGCGCAGGTGCCCACGGGCGAGGGCCCGGACGTCATCATCGGCGCGCACGACTGGACGGGTGAGTTCGTCAACAACGGCGTCATCGCACCGGTCGAGCTGGGCGACAAGGCCGACGGGTTCTCGCCCGCCGCGCTCTCCGCGTTCGCCTACGACGGCCAGCAGTACGGCACGCCGTACGCGATCGAGAACATCGCGCTGGTCCGCAACAACGCGCTCCTGCAGGACACGCCGGCGACGACGTTCGACGACCTCGTCGCGCAGGCGCAGGGCGCCGGGACCGAGTTCTCGGTCATCATCCAGCAGGGTGACCAGGGCGACGCGTACCACCTGTACCCGCTGCAGACGTCCTTCGGCGCCCCGGTGTTCGCCTCGAACCCGGACGGCTCGTACAACACCACGCTCGCCCTGGGCGGTGCGCCCGGTGACGCGTTCGCCAGCTACCTGCAGAAGCTCGGCCAGGAGAAGGTCCTCGACCCGGCCATCGACGGCGAGAAGGCCAAGCAGGCGTTCCTCGACGGCAAGGCGCCGTACATCGTGACCGGCCCGTGGAACACCACCGCGTTCACGGACGCCGGCATGGACATCACCGTCCTGCCGGTCCCGTCGGCCGGTGGCCAGCCCGCCCAGCCGTTCGTCGGCGTGCAGGGTGCGTTCATCTCGGCCAAGTCCAAGAACGCGGTCCTCGCCAACGAGTTCGTCGTCAACTACCTGACCACCGAGAAGGTGCAGACGGAGCTGTACAAGGCCGGCGGGCGCCTGCCGGCCCTGAAGGCCTCTGCCGAGAAGGTCGACGACCCGATCCTGGCCGGGTTCAACGAGGCCGGCTCCACCGGCGCCCCGATGCCGTCCATCCCCGAGATGGGCTCCGTCTGGAGCTTCTGGGGCACCACCGAGGTGCAGATCATCGGCGGCCAGGCCGCTGACGCCCCGGCCGCGTGGAACGCCATGACCACGAACATCCAGGGTGCGATCGACGGCAGCTGACGCCCTCGCACGACCGGCTCGCCGGGGTCCTGACCAGGACCTCGGCGAGCCTTCGCACCACCGCCCACGCTCCACCGCGGGTAGCGCCCCGCCCTGTCGCCGCGCGACGACGCGCAGCACGGAGGACCTCTCATGACGGACCAGCAGACCGCGCAGGATGTCGCGGCCCAGGGGGCTCTGCCGCCACCGCAGGACGGGCGGGCCCGCGCCCGCTCCGGTGACTCGCACGCCCGCAGCATGTCGCCGGGCTTCGTCGCCAAGCTCATCCTCGTCGCCCTGGTCGACGCCCTCGGGCTCTACGGGATCCTCGCCGCCGCCGCGGTCAGCTCGTGGGCCATCGTGGTGTTCCTGGTCCTCGCGCTGGCCGTCGTCAACTGGGTGTACTTCTCGCGGCGGATGCTGCCCGCCAAGTACCTGGTGCCCGGGCTGCTCTTCCTGCTCGTCTACCAGATCTTCGTCATGGCCTACACCGGCTACGTGGCGTTCACGAACTACGGTGACGGCCACAACTCCACCAAGGCCGACGCCGTCGAGGCGATCCTCGTGCAGAACGAGCGCCGTGTGGAGGGCTCGCCCGCGTTCCCCCTCACGGTGGTGTCCCAGGGCGACGAGCTCGGGTTCGCCGTCGTGGCACAGGACGGCGACGTCCAGGTCGGCACCGCCGAGCAGCCCCTGACCACGGTCGACGACGCCACCGTGGAGTCCGACAAGGTCACGGCCGTGCCCGGCTACGACGTCCTGCAGTTCGCGCAGATCGCGCAGCAGCAGGAGGCGATCACCACCCTGCGCGTCCCCGTCTCGGACGACCCGAACGACGGCTCGCTGCGCACCCAGGACGGCTCCACGGGGTACGTCTACGAGTCGACGCTGGTGTACGACGAGGCCGCCGACACCATGACGGACGCGTCCACCGGCGTCGTGTACACCCCCGACGACCACGGCAACTTCCGCGCCGAGGACGGCTCGGTCCTCCTGCCGGGCTGGCGCGTGACGGTCGGCTTCGAGAACTTCACCACGTTCTTCACCGACTCGCGGATCGCCGGACCGTTCTTCTCGATCCTGTGGTGGACGTTCGCGTTCGCGATCCTCTCCGTGGTCACCACGTTCGCCGTGGGACTGTTCCTGGCCGTCGTGTTCAACGACCCCCGCATCAAGGGCCGGCGGATCTACCGGTCGTTGCTGCTCCTGCCGTACGCGCTGCCCGCGTTCATCTCGGCGCTCGTGTGGAAGGGCATGCTCAACCCGCGGTTCGGCTTCATCAACGAGGTGCTCCTCGGGGGTGCGAACATCCCGTGGCTGACGGACCCCTGGATGGCCAAGCTGTCGATCCTCATGGTCAACCTGTGGCTGGGCTTCCCGTACATGTTCATCGTGTGCACGGGTGCGCTGCAGTCGATCCCCGGTGACGTGCTGGAGTCGGCCCGGATGGACGGCGCGAGCGCGACCCGCATCCAGCGCTCGATCGTCCTCCCGCTGCTGATGATCTCGGTGGCGCCGCTGCTGGTGGCGTCGTTCGCGTTCAACTTCAACAACTTCACGCTGATCTACCTGCTGACCGGCGGCGGGCCCAACTTCCAGGGCACGCCGATACTCGTCGGCCACACCGACATCCTCATCTCGATGGTCTACTCCGTGGCCTTCGAGAGCGGCCTGAAGCAGTACGGCCTGGCGAGCGCCCTGTCGATCCTCATCTTCATCATCGTCGGCGCGATCTCCTGGGCCGGCTTCCGTCGCACGCGACGCCTCGAGGAGCTCTGATGACCACCACCACGGCCGATCGCGAGACCACCGCCCCCGCGCAGCTGCACACCTCCGTCACCGGCCTGCGCTGGTGGCGCGAGGTGGGCTGGCGCCACGTGGTCGGCGTCGTCACGGTGATCCTGTGCCTGTTCCCGTTCGTGTACCTGGTGTCCGCGTCGCTGAACCCGGGTGGCACGCTCACCGGCTCCAACGACTTGTTCCGGACGATCAGCCTGGAGAACTTCGCCTCGCTGACGGACACGGCCTACCCCACATGGGCCGTGAACTCGATGGTGATCTCGATCGCCACCGCGATCGGCACCGTGTTCATGGGGGCCGCGGCGGCGTACGCGTTCTCGCGGTTCCGGTTCCGCGGTCGGCAGGGGTCGCTGACCTCGCTGCTGCTCATCCAGATGTTCCCGCAGACGCTCGCGTTCGTGGCGATCTTCCTGGTGCTGCTCACGCTCTCGGAGGTCTTCCCGGCACTGGGCCTGAACAGCCAGCTCGGGCTGATCTTCGTCTACCTCGGCGGTGCGCTCGGGGTGAACACCTTCCTCATGTACGGGTTCTTCAACACGATCCCGCGCGAGCTGGACGAGGCCGCCAAGATCGACGGTGCCACCCACGCGCAGATCTTCTGGACGATCATCCTGCGGCTGGTCACACCGATCCTGGCTGTCGTCGGGCTGCTGTCGTTCGTCAGCTCCTACGGCGAGATCCTCATCGCCAAGGTGGTCCTGGGGCACGTCGACAAGTACACGCTCGCCCTGGGGCTGTACTCGTGGGCCGCCGACGAGCGCACGGCCCGCTGGGGCGTGTTCGCGGCCGGTGCGGTGCTCGCGGCCATCCCGCCGATCATCCTGTTCCAGTTCCTGCAGCGGTACATCGTCGGCGGCCTCACGGCCGGCTCGGTCAAGGGCTGAGCGCCGCATGGCCCGGCTGCCCCACCTGCTCGACCAGCCCCACCACGACGGCTCGGAGCTCTACGTCCGCCGGTCCACCCCGCGGCTCGGCGACGTGGTGCCCGTCCGGGTCCGCGTGCCCGCGGCCGGGCAGGAGGTGGCCGTCTGGTTGCGGACCGTACGCGACGCCGAGCCGCGCATGGTGCCCACCCGCCTGGAGCGCACCGACGAGCACGAGCGCTGGTACGTCGGCGAGGTGCCCGTGCACAACCCGGTGGCGGGCTACCGCGTGCTGCTGGACGAGCCGGGCGGCTACCGGTGGCTCAACGGCCGCGGCCTGCACAGCCGGGACGTCCCGGACGCGGGCGACTTCCGCCTGACCGTGCACGACCCGGCGCCGGCCTGGATGGACACGTCCGTGGTCTACCAGGTGTTCCCGGACCGGTTCGCACGCTCGAGCGGGCACGACGGTCCGCCCCGCGGCCCGCTGCCCGACTGGGCGCTGCCCGCGTCGTGGGACGACGAGCCCATCGGCGAAGGTCGCGGCGTCGCGCAGCAGCTCTTCGGCGGTGACCTGGGCGGGGTCGAGCAGCGGCTCGACCACCTGCAGCGGCTCGGCGTCGACACCCTGTACCTCACGCCGGTGTTCCCCGGCCGCTCCAACCACCGCTACGACGCCAGCACGTTCGACGGCGTCGACCCGCTGCTCGGTGGCGACGAGGCGCTGGCCTCCCTGAGCCGCGCGGTGCACGGCCGCGGGATGCGGATCCTGGGCGACCTGACCACCAACCACACCGGCGCGGGTCACGAGTGGTTCGAGCGGGCGCGCTCCGACCGGAGCAGCGAGGAGGCGTCGTTCTACTACTGGACCGACGACGACCCGGGCTACGTCGGCTGGCTCGAGCACGCGTCGCTGCCCAAGCTCAACTACAACGCCCCGGGCCTGGCCGGCCGGATGGTCGACGGGCCGGACTCGGTGATCGGCCGCTTCCTGACGGAGCCGTACGCGCTGGACGGCTGGCGCATCGACGTGGCGAACATGACCGGGCGGTACGCGGACGACGACCTCACGCTCGAGGTGGCCCGCACCATCCGTCGCACGATGCACGCGATCAACCCGGACGCCGTGCTGGTCTCGGAGCACTTCCACGACGCGGGGACCGACCTGGCGGCGGGCGGCTGGCACGCCAACATGAACTACTCGGGGTTCACCCGGCCGGTGTGGACGTGGCTGGTGGACCCGGAGCTCGACCTGAGCTTCCTGGGCATGCCGGTCCCGATCCCGCACCGCGACGGCGAGTCCATGGTGGCGACCATGCGCGACTTCGACTCGACCGTCCCGTGGGCGGTGACGCAGCACCAGTGGAACATGCTGGGATCGCACGACACCGCGCGGCTGCGCACGGTCGTCGGCACGCGGCAGCGCGTCGAGCTGGCCGCGGGGCTGCTGTTCACCTACCCCGGCACGCCGGCGATGTTCGCGGGCGACGAGGGTGGGCTGACCGGCACCAACGGTGAGCACGCCCGGGTGCCCATGCCGTGGCAGGACATCGACGCGGGTGGCGGACCGCGCTGGGACGCGGCGACCTTCGAGATCTACCGGTCACTCATCGCGGTCCGGCGTGGCTCGCGTGCTCTGCGCGAGGGCGGCATGCGGTGGGCCGTCGTCGGCCCCGACGTGGTGGCGTACCTGCGTGAGACGTCCGACGAGCGGGTGCTCGTCGTGGTGGCCCGCGGACCGTGGGCGGGGGCCGACCTGCCGCGGTACCTGCTGGCGCCCGGGGCCGAGCCGGAGAACCTGTACGGCGGCGGGGACCTCACCGTCCTGCCCGATGCTCTCGGGCTGTCGGGTGACGGGCCGGGCGTCCAGGTCTGGCGGCTGGCCTGATCGTTACGCTGGGCCCGTGACCGCACTGGACCCGGCCCGCGAGATGGACGGCGCCCTCGACGGGTACGTCGACGCCGACCGGGAGCGCTGGGTCACCGAGGCCCCCAAGTCGCGCGAGCGCACGCCGTTCGAGCGCGACCGGGCTCGGCTCGTGCACTCCTCGGCGCTGCGCCGCCTGGGGGCCAAGACGCAGGTGCTCGGCCCGTCGTCGGACGACTTCGTGCGCACCCGCCTGACGCACACGCTCGAGGTGGCGCAGGTCGGCCGCGAGATCGGCAAGGCGCTCGGCTGCGACCCGGACATCGTCGACACCGCCTGCCTGGCCCACGACCTGGGGCACCCGCCGTTCGGGCACAACGGCGAGCGCGCGCTCGCGGAGCTGGCCAAGGGCATCGGCGGCTTCGAGGGCAACGCGCAGACGCTGCGGCTGCTCACCCGGCTCGAGCCGAAGGTCGTCGGGCCCGACGGGCGGGCCGTGGGGCTCAACCTGACGCGGGCCAGCCTGGACGCGTCGGTGAAGTACCCGTGGCGGCACCGGCAGGGGCCGGTCAGCGCCGCCAGCGGCCGCCCGACGCACAAGTTCGGTGTCTACGAGGACGACCTGCCGGTGTTCATGTGGCTGCGCCAGCAGGCTCCGGACGGCCGCAAGTGCCTCGAGGCGCAGGTCATGGACCTGGCCGACGACATCTCCTACTCGGTGCACGACGTGGAGGACGCCGTCGTGGGCGGGCGCCTCGACCTCGAGGTCCTCGGGGTGCCGGCGGAGCGCGACCGCGTGGTCGAGGCGGTGCAGACCTGGTACGGCGACGCGGTGAGCGCGGACGGCCTGCAGGAGGCCATGGACCGCCTGCTCGCCGCACGGCTGTGGCGTCCCGGCTTCGACGGTTCCCGCGGCGCGCTCGCCGCCCTCAAGGACTCGACCAGCCAGCTCATCGGCCGGTTCGCCAAGGCCTCGCAGCTGGCCACGCGCGAGGCCTACGGCACGGGTCCGCTCACCCGGTACGCGGCGGACCTGATCGTCCCGCACGGGACGCTCGCCGAGATCCTCGTCCTCAAGGGGCTGGCGGTCGCCTACG
Organism: uncultured Actinomycetota bacterium; assembly: GCA_963837795.1. GTDB lineage: Bacteria > Actinomycetota > Actinomycetes > Actinomycetales > Cellulomonadaceae > Cellulomonas. The sequence goes on along the minus strand of CAWIOT010000003.1, from coordinate 317,333 downwards.
TCATGGCGCCGCGGGAGCTGGAGCCGCTGTACCACCGGCAGCGCGAGGTGCTGGTGGACCTGGTGCACGTGCTGTCCGAGCGGGCGCCGATCGCCCTCGAGCCGCCGTTCGCGGCGGACTGGGTCGAGGCCGCCGACGACGCCGCGCGCCTGCGCGTCGTGATCGACCAGGTGGCCTCGCTGACCGACGTGTCGGCCGCGGAGCTGCACGCGCGCCTGGTCCACCCGCCGCGGCACGGGGGACCCGGCACGCTGCTGTGAAGCGGGTCCGGCTCCGAGCGCTCGACGCCTAGACTCCTCGCGTGGCAGGACGCATCCGGCGGGAGGACGTGGAGGCGGTCCGCGAGCGTGCCCACATCGAGGAGATCGTCGGGCAGCACGTCACGCTGAGGGCGGCCGGCGTCGGCTCCATGAAGGGCCTGTGCCCCTTCCACGACGAGCGCTCTCCCTCCTTCCACGTCCGCCCGCAGGTGGGTCGCTACCACTGCTTCGGGTGCGGCGAGGGCGGCGACGTCATCGACTTCGTGCAGAAGGTGGACGGCCTGGGCTTCTCCGAGGCCGTCGAGTACCTGGCGGGCCGGGTCGGCCTGCAGCTGCGGTACGAGGAGGGCGGGGGACCGCGTCCGGGTGAGGAGCCCGGCAAGCGTCGTCGGCTCATCGAGGCGCACAAGGTCGCCGAGGAGTTCTACCGCGAGCAGCTCAGCACGCCCGCCGCGGCCGCCGGGCGCCAGTTCCTGGCCGAGCGCGGCTTCGACCGGTCCGCCGCGGCGGACTTCGGCGTCGGGTTCGCGCCCCAGGGGTGGGACTCGCTCATGCGCCACCTGCGCGGCCGCGGGTTCACCGAGGCGGAGCTGACCGCGTCCGGCCTGGTCAGCCAGGGGCAGCGCGGGGTCTACGACCGGTTCCGGGGTCGGTTGGTCTGGCCCATCCGTGAGCTGACGGGTGAGACCGTCGGCTTCGGTGCGCGGCGCCTGTTCGAGGAGGACCAGGGGCCCAAGTACCTGAACACCCCGGAGACCGCGCTCTACAAGAAGTCGCACGTGCTCTACGGCATCGACCTGGCCAAGCGGGAGCTGCAGCGCGAGAAGCGCGTCGTCGTGGTCGAGGGGTACACCGACGTCATGGCCATGCACCTGTCGGGCGTCGGCACGGCGGTGGCCACGTGCGGCACCGCGTTCGGCTCGGACCACGCGCGCATCGTGCGGCGGCTGATCGGCGACTCGGGGTCGAGCGGCGGGGTGCAGCTGGCGTCCGGTGCGTCGGTGGGCGGCGAGATCATCTTCACGTTCGACGGCGACGCGGCGGGGCAGAAGGCCGCGCTGCGGGCGTTCGGGGAGGACCAGTCGTTCTCCGCGCAGACGTTCGTCGCCGTGGAGCGCTCCGGCATGGACCCGTGCGAGCTGCGGCAGGCCAAGGGCCCCGACGCCGTCCGCGCGCTGGTGGCCGGCCGCACACCGCTCTACGAGTTCGTCATCCGCTCCACCCTCGCCTCCTACGACCTGCGCACGGCGGAGGGGCGCATCGGTGCCCTGCGCGCCGCTGCACCGGTCGTCGCCGGCATCCGGGACGCCGCGCTGCGGCCCGAGTACACCCGGCTGCTGACCGGGTGGCTGGGCATCGACGACCAGGACGCGGTGCGGCGCGCCGTGCAGGGTGCGTCGCAGCGGCCGACGTCCACCCGGCCGGAGCGACCGGTCGCCTCGGCGGAGCCCACGCCGGTGCCCGTGGCCCGCATGCCCGTCCCGGACCGGCGGGACCCGGTGGCGCAGATCGAGCGGACCGCGCTCGAGGTCGTGCTGCAGCGCCCGGACCTGGTGGCCGCCGACTTCGACGAGCTGCCCGCCGACGCGTTCGGGGCACCCGCCTACCGGGCCGTGCACGAGGCCATCCGCGCCGCCGGCGGGCTGACCGTCGCGCGCCCCCTGCTGCAGACGTCGGGCGGCTCGACCGGCTGGGTCGGTGCCGTCATCGAGCAGGCCGCCGAGCCGGTCCGTCCGCTGGTGACCGAGCTGGCCGTCGCCCCGCTGCCCGAGGACCGCCCGCAGGCGCTCGAGGGCTACGTCAAGGGTGTCGTGCTGCGGCTGGTGGAGATCGGCTACACGCGGCACATCGCGGACCTGCGAGGACGCCTGCAGCGGATGGACGCCGACGCGGACCCGGCGGCGTACCAGGCCGCGTTCGCGGAGCTGGTCGAGGTCGAGGGGCGGCGCCGGACCCTGCGCGAGAGCGCCTGAACCGGTCCGAGTTAGGCCAGGCAATCCTGCATCGCCGCAGGTCAGGACAGCCTTTGCTTCGATGACAAGCCCCACCGACGGTGCCTACCGTGGTCGCATGACCATGCTGCCCACCCGCCGCCCCGCGTCCACCGAGCCGCGCCCCGCGCCCACCGTGCACAGCCTGAACTGGCTGCGCGCCGGCGTGCTGGGCGCCAACGACGGCATCGTCTCCGTGGCCGCCACCGTGCTCGGCGTGGCCGGCGCCGCGACGGCCGTGGGCACCATCGCCGTGGCGGGCATCGCCGCGCTGGTGGCCGGTGCGCTGTCGATGGCCGCGGGGGAGTACGTGTCCGTGAGCAGCCAGCGGGACGCCGAGCGGGCCGCCGCCCGACGGGGGCGGGTGCTGCCGACCCTCGTGGTCTCCGAGCCCGACGAGTTCACCAACCCGTGGCACGCCGCCATCGCGTCGTTCGGCGCGTTCCTGGCCGGCGGTCTCATCCCGCTGCTCGTCGTGCTGGCGCCCTGGGGGGCCGCGCGCGTGCCCGCCACGTTCGGTGCGGTCGTCGTGGCGCTGGTCCTCACCGGCCTCGTCGCCGCCCGGTTCAGCGAGGCCGAGCCGCGGCGCGCCGTGCTCCGCAACGTCCTCGGCGGCTCGATCGCGATGGGTGTGACCTACGCGGTCGGCGCGATCGTCGGGATGTCCGTCTGACCCGTCCGGCTCAGCGCAGGGCGACGAGCCCGGTGCCGTCGTCGGTGGGCAGCGACGCGTGCACGGCCGCGGTCACGGTCATGGCACGGATCGACAGCTGGCCGCCGTAGTAGGACAGGAACGCCGTGTCGGTCGCGTCGCGCCCGGTGGCGATGCGCACCAGAGACTCCCGCGGAGCCAACCGGGTCGCGTCGACCACGTGCCAGGCGCCCTCGACGTAGGCCTCCGCGACCGCGTGGAAGTCCATCGGCTTGAGCCCCGGGGCGTAGACGGAGGCGAGCCGGGCGGGGACGTCCTTGGCGCGCAGGAGCGCCACGACGAGGTGCGCGAAGTCGCGGCACACGCCACGGCGCTTGAGCAGGGTGTCCGTCGCGCCGTCCGTCGGCAGGCTCGAGCCGGACAGGTAGGTCACGTGGCCGGTGACCCAGGACACGACCGCGTCCAGCAGCGCAGGCCCGGACAGGTCCCGGAACTGGTCGCGGGCGAACGCCAGCAGGCGGTCCGAGTCGGCGTACCGGCTGGGCCGCAGGTACTCCACCAGGTCCACGTCCTCGACCGCCGGGAGCTCCGCGTGGCCGGTCACGGTGGCCTGGTAGTCGACGACCAGACGGCCGGCCGGGGCCAGCACGCGGTGCAGGCGACCGCCGTGCGCCATCTTGATCTCGGCGACGTCCAGCGGGCCGTCCTCGTGGCGCACGGAGAGGATCTCGGAGCGGTCGTAGGCGCCGTCCGCGACAGCGACGGAGAGCAGGATCTCGAGCGGGTTGCGCACGTCCAGGGACAGGTGCGAGGTGACGGTGCGCAGCACGGCCGGGGGTCCTTTCCCGGCCATCGGCGGCCGGACCATCCAGGGGGGCAGGCGCAAGTGTGAGGCTCGCGGGGCGTTCCGTCCAGCCCCCGGACGCGGCGTCGTGCCGCCGCAGGTCACCGCCCTGCCGCACCCCCTCGCGCGGGTCCCGTGCCGACCCGCGCGAGGGGAGTCCCCGACGTCCTCAGCGCGACGAGGACGCGTGCTCGCGGTGCAGCGCAGCGCCGTCCCACCGCACGGCGACCGGGTCGCTCAGCGTGCCGACGAACCCGCCCTCCTCGTCGCTGTGGTGGAACGCGAGCAGGACCCACCGGTCGTCGGACCGACGCCGGATCAACCGGCCGCTGTAGAGCGCGTCGTCGGTGACCGGGTGGGCGTCGGCGACGTCGAACGGTCCGACGAGCGACCCTGCCGGCACCGCCCAGACGCCGCCGGACTCACCTGTCGCGCGACGCGCCGCGGAGAAGTCCGTGGCCAGGCACGAGAACAGGAGCACGGGCCGGCCGTCGACGACCTCCACCTGCATGACCTCGAGCTGGCCGAACCCCTGGCCCGGCTCGCTCAACGGTGGGCGCAGCTCCCACGTGCGCAGGTCCGTGGACCGGGCGTACCCGACCACCCCGCGGTCGTCCGCCGGCCCGGTGCGGCCGCGGGCGGTGACGAGCATGTGCCAGCCGTCGCCGTCCGGGTCGGGGAACACCCACGGGTCCCGGAACGCCTCGTCGTGCCACTGACCGTCGGCCAGGGTCTCGTACCAGCGGCTGTCGGCCTGCAGCACAGGGTTGGCCGCGGACTTCTGCCACGTCATCAGGTCCGACGACGTCGCGTAGCCGATGCACTGGACGTTGCCGGCCTCCGTGAGGGTGGAGCCGGTGTAGAAGAGGAACCAGGTGCCGTCCGGGTGGCGCACCACCGAGCCGGTCCAGGTGGCCAGGTCGTCGAACGCCGGCGCGTCGCTGCGCACGAGCGCGTCGGCGACGCGGTCCCAGTGCTCCAGGTCGGCGGACACGGCGTGGCCGATCGACGCGCGGTAGTGCCGGGCGTCGGGGTCGCGCAGGGCGCGCGACGCGTAGAGGAAGAAGAGGTGGTACTGCTCGCCGTCGTCGGCGAACCAGAAGTCCCACACCCAGGAGTCGGGCAGAGCGAACATGGAGAACCCTTCGAGCAGAGGAGGTGGGGTCAGCCCTTGACGCCGGACGCGGCGACGCTGCTGACGAACGCGCGCTGGAACGACAGGAACACGATCAGCACGGGCAGCGTGATCAGCGACGTGTAGGCCATGACCTCGCCCCACGCGGTGTTCAGCTGGAAGAAGTACTGCATCCCGACCATCACCGGCCGCAGGCTCTCCTCCTGGACCACCATCAGCGGCCACAGGTAGGAGTTCCAGGCGGGCAGGAACGTCAGGATCGCGACGGTCGCGAACGCGGGCCCGGCCAGCGGCACGACGATCCGGCGGTAGATGGTGAACCAGCCGGCGCCGTCGATGCGCGCCGCCTCGTCCAGCGACTTCGGGATCGTGGAGAAGTACTGGGTGAACAGGAAGATCGAGAACGCGTTCGCGATGAACGGGATGATCTGCACCTGGTACGTGTTCAGCCAGCCGAAGTCGTACTTGGGCACGCCGCCCTCGAACACCAGCGTGGGCAGCTTCGAGACCCAGTAGACCATCGGGATCGCGATCGTCTCGAAGGGCACGATGAGCGTCGCGATGACGACGCTCAGCACCAGCCCGCGGCCCTTCCACTCCAGGCGCGACAGCGCGAACCCGCACATGCTGTTCACCACCAGCCCGAGCCCCACGATCAACGTCGTGACGAGCACCGAGTTGACCAGGAACCGGGCCACCGGGACGCGGTCGAACACCCCGCTGTAGTTGTCCAGGCTGATGTCGCCCACCGGCAGGAACGCCCGCAGCGACCCGACGTCGGACAGGATCTGGCCGTCGGGCTTCAGGCTCGAGACGAACATGAACACGAGCGGGAACAGGAAGAAGATCGCCAGCAGGGACATGACGAGGTAGGACCAGGTGCGACGACGGCGCCGCTGCTGGTGCTCGGTGCGGTCCAGCCGGGAGGCGGTCACGGTGGTCATGGCTCAGTCCTTCTCTCGGGTCAGGAACCGCTGCACGAGCGCCACGACGAGCACCAGGACGAAGAAGATCAGCGAGATGGCGGCGCCGTAGCCGGTCTCCTGCTCCCGGTACCCCTTGCGCACCGCGTGGTAGACGATCGTCGTCGTGGCGTTCTGCGGGCCGCCCTGCGTCATGACGTCGATCTGCACGAACAGCCCGAGCGCCGCGATGGTGATGGTCACCAGGACGAACACCATGGTCGAGCGCAGGCCCGGCCACGTGACGCTGCGGAACTGCTGCCAGCTGCCGGCGCCGTCCATGCGCGCCGCCTCGTAGAGCTCCTCGGGGATGGTCTGCAGCCCCGAGAGCCAGATGAGCATGTGGAAGCCGACGGCCTGCCAGATGGACAGCACGATGATCGCCGGCAGCGCGGTGCTCGGGTCGTTGAGCCAGTCGGCTCCCTGCAGGGCGCCGAACGTCAGGGTGTCGATGAACGAGTTGATGAGCCCGTCCGGCTGGTACATGAACTTCCACAGGATCGAGACCACCACGATCGAGGTGACGACCGGGATGAAGTAGATGATGCGGAAGAACGTGACCCCGCGGATCTTCTGGTTGACCAGGACGGCCAGGAGGAGGCCCAGGCCGGCCTGCACGGGGACGACCACCACCGCGAACAGGAACGTGTTGAGCACGGACCGCAGGAAGACCGGGTCCAGGCTGAACGCCCGCACGAAGTTGTCGAAGCCGACGAAGCGCGGCGGGTTGGGCGAGATCAGGCGCGCGTTGGTGAAGGAGAGCCCGAAGGCGAGGACCACCGGGACGATGAGGAAGAGCAGGAGCAGCAGCGCCGCGGGCGCCGCCATGGCCAGGCCGGAGCGGCGTTCGCCGCGGGCACCGGCCGAGCGTCGCGGGCGACGGCGGGTGACGACCGGCTCAGTCTGCTGAGCGCGCGCCACCGAGGGTGTGGACGTGGTCATGGTGCGTGTCCGATCGGGCGGGGGCAGCGCGACGGCCGCCCCCGCCGGTCAGGACGGCAGCGTCAGAAGCCGTAGCCGTCGTTGGACGAGATGTTGGTGTCGATCTCCTGGACCGCTGCGTCGAGCGTCGACTGGACGTCGGCGCCGCTCATGATGTCCTTGGCGGCCTTCTCGAACGTGCTCGAGATGACGGGGTACGCCGGGGTGGCCGGGCGTGCGAGGGCGAACTCCTGGGACAGCTCGACGAACGGCCGCAGCGGGTCGCCCTCACCGAAGTTGGCGGACAGCTCCTCGGCGCCGGCGGTGGCCGGGATGACGACCTGCTTGTCGCTGAACGCCGCGATGTACTTGTCCTGGAAGCTGAACTCCAGGTACTCCCGGGCCCCCTCGGGCGCGTTGCACCCGGTGGAGATGCCCCACTGCCACGAGCCGCCCCCGATCTTGGGGCCCTGGCCGAAGTCCGGCGGGGGCAGGATCAGCAGGTCGTCGCCCACGGCGTCGAGGGAGTCCATCGCGTTCCAGACGCCCGTGTAGCTCAGGGCCACCTTGTCGTCGTTGAACTCCTGGTTGCCCACGGTCCCCGAGTTGCTGGCGTACCCCTGCGCGAACGCGTTCTGGAACCACGTGAAGAACGACACCGCCTCGGGCCCGTTGAGCGCGCCGTCCGCGGTCAGCATGGTGTCGCGGTCGATGAGGTCCCCGCCCGCGCTCTGCAGCATGGGGGAGTAGGCGTAGGACCACCACTCGCCGGTGTCCTCGGCGCCGATGTCCAGCGGGGTGTCGTAGCCGGCCGCCTGGAGCGTGGCCAGGGCCGCGTCGAACTCGTCGATCGTCCACGGCTCGTCGATCGTGGGGATCCGGATCCCGTTGGCGTCGAGGACCGACTTGCGGGCGAACATCGCCAGCGCGGCGTCCCAGTAGCCCGCCGCGTAGATCTTGTCCTGGTACGTGCCCACGGCCGTCGGGAGCAGCTTGTCGGTGATGTCGGTGGAGATGTCGAGCGGCTGGATGTACTCCGCCCACGCCCAGTTGGGCACGATCGGGCCGTCCATGTCGAGCAGGCACGGCAGGTCGCCGGCCGCGGCAGCCGCGACGATGGCGTCGTTGTACGCCCCCTGGGGGAACGACTCCTCCACCACGGTGTACTTGTCCTGGGACGCGTTGAAGTCGTCGATGATCGTCTTGTAGACCTCGAGCTCGGCGGGGTTGCCCGCCGAGTGCGTCCACATGGTCAGCTCGGTGGGCCCGTCGCCGGAGCCACCGCCGTCTCCTTGACCTGCCTGACCGCACGCGGCCAGGGCCAGGGCTGACGCCGTGGACACCGTTACGATCGTGAACAGGGACCTGCGCTTCATCGGGGGTTCCTTTCCTGGTGCCCGGCCGGCATGCCGGGTCACCGCTCCATGACCACCGGCGGTGGTCACTGGGGATTGCGTGTCAGGTCCGTCGCCGGCTGTTGCTCGCAGCGGTGGCCGGCGGCGGACCCACCGAGTCCCGACGCACGATCGGGCACGGCATGAGGTGGGCGGAGCCGGGGTCGTCCGGCGTCCGGGTGCCGAGGGCGACCTCCATCGCCCAGCGGCCCATCTCGTAGTGCGGCAGCGCCACCGTGGTCAACGGTGGGTCGAGCTCGCCGGCGACGAGCTGCTGGTCGTCGTAGCCGACGACCGACAGGTCGCGGGGGATGTCCAGTCCGCGGTGGTGCGCGGCGACGTAGGCCCCCGCGGCGATCCGGTCGTTGAAGCAGAACAGCGCGGTCGGTCGACGGTCGGCCGGCAGGTCGAGGAGGCGGTCGGTCGCCTCCCGCCCACCGGCGGCCGTGCTGTCGCCGCGGACGTGCAGGTCGGGGTCGGCCTCGATGCCCGCCGCCGTGAGCACCTCCAGGTAGCCCTCGTGGCGCAGCGGGGAGGCGATCGGGGGATGGGGCTCGTCCACGTCGACGTAGGCGATCCGCCGGTGGCCGGCCGCGACGAGCTCCTGGACGGCCGCCGCACCGCCGGCGCGGTCGTCGGGCACGACGGCGGGGAACTGGCCGTCCTGCGTCGGTCGGCAGTCCAGGAACACGCTGCGGCGCGGCAGCGACTCGGGGGCGTCGACCACGCGGTTCCACATGCAGGCGTAGATCATGGCGTCCACCTGCTGGTCGGACAGGGCCCGGATCGCGTCGCGCTCGACGGTCGGGTCGGCGTCGGTGTCGACGAGGAACACCAGGTACCCGTGCTCGCGCGCGACGTCCTGCGCGCCGGCGAGCATGCGACCGGCGAACGGCGTGGTCGCGATCCGGTCGGAGATCAGGCCGATGGTGCGCGTGCGCTGGGTGCGCAGCCCGCGGGCGACCGAGTTGGGGGTGTACCCGACCTCCGCGGCCGCGCGGCGGACCCGCTCGCGCGTGGTCTCGGGGATCCGCGCGTTCTGGTCGTTGAGGACCAGCGAGACGGTCGCGGTCGACACGCCGGCTGCGGCGGCGACGTCGGCGATCCGGACCCGGCTCACGCTCTGCCTCACTTCCTCGTGAGTGATAAATCGATTAAGCGGATGTCCGAAGCATGCTCCCGCGGGGGCGGGCGCGTCAAGGGCCGTGACCGGACCGTGATCGTCGGGCCGACGTGCCGGTCAGTCCCGCGCGAGCGTGACGGCCGTGAGCACGTGCCCGGCGCCGACCGTCCACCGTCCGTGCAGCTCGGTCAGGCCCAGGTCCGGGCGATCGATCCGTGCCGTGAACGTGCCCGCGCCCAGGCGCACGTGCACGTCCTCGAACCCGAGCCACGACCGCGTCAGCGGGTACCAGACCTTGTAGACCGACTCCTTGGCCGAGAACACCACCCGGTCGGCGCAGAGCCGGGGGTCGCTGCGGGCCGCGGCGGCGCGCTCGGTGCCGTCCAGCACCAGGTCGAGCACCTCGGGCGGCAGCGGCTCCAGCGGCTCGGCGTCGATCCCGATCCCGCGCCAGTGGTCGCTCCGGCCGACCGCCGCGGCCTGGTACCCGGTGCAGTGGGTCATGCTGCCGACGATGCCCGGGGGCCACCGCGGCGCGCGGTCGGGGTCGGCCGGGATCGCCACAGGAGCCACGCCCAGGCGGCCGAGCGCGGTCCGGGCGCACGCGCGGACCGCCGCGTACTCCGCGCGGCGTGCCGGTACCGCGTCGACGACGCCCGGCTCCTCGGCGGCCAGCAGGGACGCCGGCAGCGGGGGACCGGTGTGCGACTGTGCCTCGACCCCGTCCGGGAGCAGCCGCTCGATCATGTGCGCAGTCTGCCCGGGTGTTCGCCGCGAGCGGAGCGCCACCGGGCATCCCCGCGACACTCCGTCCGTTATGTCAGTCGAGAACCACGGTGAGGAGCGGGATGTCGCGACGGATCAAGGGTCTGGTGGAGTTCGAGGACGACCGCGGCGCGGTCGTGCGGTACGTGCCGCACGCCCACGGCGGCGGGCTGGTCTCGCCCGGAGCACGCGTGCACGAGGACGCGTGGCTCGATCGCACCGCGTACGTCGAGACCGGTGCGGTCGTCGACGCGGGTGCGCGGGTCGGGGCCGGGAGCTGGGTGGACGCGGACGTGGCGCTGGGCGCCGGTGTCGTCGTCGGCAGCAACGTGCACATCGGTGCCGGGAGCCGCGTGGGCCGGCGCGCACGGCTGGGCGCGGGTGCGCGGGTGGGGGAGCGGGTCACCATCGGGCCGCGGACCGTGGTGCCGCCCGACGCGGTGATCCGCGACGGTGCGACCGTGCGGGCGAAGGGTGCCGGCGGCGCGGCGGGGTACGAGATCGCGGCGTAGGCCGGCTCAGGCCCCGACGCCGACCGTGTCGCGAGGCTCGGGCGCGGGATCCGGCTCGGGGCCCTGCGTCCCCCGCCGGACCAGGGCGATCCCCGCGACGACCAGGACCATGCCGATCACCTGCACCGCCACCGGTGCCTCGCCCACCAGGAGCCAGGCCAGCAGGACCGCCACGAGCACCTCGGACAGGGCCAGGAACGACGAGAGCCGCTCGCCCAGCAGGCGCACGGACAACGCGCTCACGCCGTACGCGAACGCGGTGGGGATCGTCGCGACGACCAGCAGCGGCACGATCCAGTGCACCTGCGCGCCGAGCAGGCCCACGCGGACGTCCGGCGCCGCCAGGGGCAGCACGCCGAGCGCGGCGACGACCGCGACGGTGAGCGCGCCCACGGCCATGCCGGCGCCCGCCAGGCTGACCGCGGGCAGCTCGGTGCGTCGGCCCGTGAACGCGAAGTACGCGGCGTTGCCGACGGCCGACGCCAGGGCGAACGCGAGCCCCACGGGGTCGAGCCGGATCGACCCGGTGAGGTCGAGGACGAGCACCAGCCCGCCGGTCGCGAGCGCGGCGCCGGCGAGCGTGGCCCGTGCGGGCGCCTGCCGTCCGAACGCCCAGCGCCAGGCCACGAGCAGCAGCGGGCCTGTGTACTCGACCAGCAGCGCGACGGCGACGGGGAGCCGGTCCACGGCCAGGTAGTACATCGTCGACGCGGTGGCGACCCCGAGGACGCCGAACCCGAGGATCGTGCGCCACTCGTCGCGCAGCAGGAACCACCGACCGCGCAGGGCCCACGCGGCCGGTCCGGCCAGCAGGACCGCGGCGACCGACAGCCGCACCAGGATGGCCGACCCGGGTGACCAGCCCGCCACGAGCAACGGCTTGACCACGGGGCCGCTGGTGGCGAACGCGACGGCGGCCACCAGTCCCGCCGCGATGCCGAGCGAGCGGTGGGGCGTGGCGATCGCGGACATGGGCGGTCCTGTCTGAACACGGCTGTCAGGAGTGACATGCGGCTACGCTCGTGACAGTAGCGATCCGAGCGACAGGAGTCAAAGTGGTTTTCGCGCCTGACACGGAGATGAGCATCGCCGCGGCCGTCGAGCTGGTGAACACGGCTCGGCGTCGGGACGGCCACGACGCCATGGCGACCACCGAGGACGTCACCGACTTCTACACGCGGTGGGGCTACACGGTCCGGCACGACGGCGACGCCGTGGAGCTCGCGGACGTCCGGGACGCGCGCGACCAGATCGCGACGCTCTGGGACGTGGACCGGGACGCCGCCGCCGCGGTGCTCAACCAGATGCTCGCGCGGGGCGGCGCGGTCCCCTTCCTGGTCCGGCACGACGACGTCGACTGGCACCTGCACGGGACCGTGCCGGACGCGCCGCTGGCCACCGTCCTCCTGGTCGAGACGGCCATGGCGATGGTCGACGTGGTGCGCAGCGACGAGTACGACCGGCTGCAGCACTGCGAGGCGTCGGACTGCGACGCGGTGCTCGTCGACCTGTCCCGCAACCGCTCGCGTCGGTTCTGCGACGTCAACGGCTGCGCCAACCGGGCGCACGTCGCCGCCTACCGGGCCCGACGCAGCCGGTCCTGAGACGGCGCGCCGGGTCGGCCAGGCCGTCGCGTCGGAGGTTGCGCTGTGCCATCCTGGTGTGGCTCGAGCAGCTGGCCCACGTCGTCGACGGTAGCGGCCGCCGCCGAGACCGCCGGCCCCTCGGCGTCCCGCCGGACCGCGTCGCGAACGCGCGGTCCGAGGCGGTCCGTGCTGGGCCCGCGGGTGAGAAGACGACTCGACGGACGTGGCTTGGAGAAGACGATGTCAGACAACGCGGTCCACACGGTGCCCAGCGAGGGCGCCTGGATCAACGAGATCGCCGCCCGGCAGGTCGGCGAGCAGCACCCCACGCAGGCCGAGGCGGTCGACGCCGCGCGCGTCGAGGCGATCGACCGGCACATCGAGCACCACATCCACGACCGCAGCGGGCTCCTCACGCGCACGGACGGGTACGAGGGGTCCGGCACCGAGGAGTCCTGAGCCGCCGTCACGGCGGCATCGGTCAGGCGCGCGACCCCAGGGTGTGCCGCACGTCCTGCTCGAAGGTGATCCCGCCGGCGTCGTCGCGCACGGACGCGAGCGCCTCGAGGACGGCACCGCGCAGCTCGTCGTGCCGGTCCGCCGGCACCGCCTCCCACATCGCGCGCTGCCCGTGCGACCAGGAGAACTGCACCACGTGCGCCGGGTCCCGGAACCGCGCCTGCACGGTCGTGTGCACCGTCCGCACGTCGACCAGCCCGGCGCTCGCGAACAGCTGCGTCATGCCCTCGTCCGACCCGAACGGTCCGCGGCGCCCGCTGGTCCGCGCGTCGAGCATCTGCGGCGGCAGGTAGGGTCGAACAGGGCGTCGACCGCGCGCCACCGGTCGTCCTGGGCGCCGAACGTCGTGACGCCCAGCCGGCCCCCGGGCACGAGCAGCCGCGTCCACGCGGCCAGCGCCGCGGCCGGGTCGGGCAGGAAGAACAGGACCAGGCTGGAGGCGACGACGTCGAACGACGCCTCCGGGAGCGCCGGTGATCGCGCATCGCCGACGCGGACCTCCGCCTGCGGCACGTCGGCCAGGTCGCGCGCCGTGAGCTCCACCATCCGGGGGGCGATGTCGATCCCCAGCGCGTAGCCCCGTGCGCCGGTCGCGCGGGTCAGCGGTCCGAGGGCGGCTCCACGACCGCAGCCGACGTCGAGCACCCGCTCGCCGGGCCGGACCGCCAGCTCGGCCACCAGCCCGTCGGCGATCGGGCGGAACCACGGCACTCCGACGTCGTCGTACGTGTCCGCGGCACGGTCGAACACCCCGGCGATCCCGTCCGGTGACCCCATCGGGCCACCCTGTCAGGCGTCGCCGGGCGTGACCAGGCCCTCCCCGCCGGCCGTCGGTGTGACCGGCAGGGCCGTGCCGGCGGCGTCGACCGCCACCGCGACGTCGCGCCGGCCCACGCGCAGCCCGCCCACCCGCAGGGCGCCGACGGGCGAGGGCTGCATGGGTCGGACGGTCACGCTGCCGCGCTCGCGGTCCGGCGACAGCCCGAGGACCGCCGTGAGCAGGCCCACCGCGGAGGCGGCCGACCACGCCTGCGGGCGACACGCGGCCGGGTAGGGCACGACGGTGGGTGACGTGCCGCGGGTGTCGCCGGAGTGCAGCTCGGGCAGCCGGTAGCCGACGTCCGCCGCCGCGGCCAACAGGCCCTCCACCAGCGACGCCGCCACCGTGGTGTGCCCCGACCGAGCCAGGCCCAGGATGGTGATCGCCGTGTCGTGGGTCCACACCGAACCGCCGTGGTAGCGCAGGGGCCAGTAGCCCCCCGAGGTGCTGGACAGCGTCCGCAGCCCGTAGCCCGAGTCGAGATCGGGCCGGCCCAACCGGTCGGCCACGAGCGCCTCCTCGTCGGCGGTGAGGATGCCGGTGCCGAGCAGGTGGCCGATGTTGCTCGTCAACGAGTCGACCGGGCGCTTGGTGGCGTCGAGCGCGATCGCGGGGTAGCGCCCGACGCCGTCGGCGACCCAGAACTGCGCGCGGAACCGGTCGGCCAGCTCGTCCGCCCACCGCCTCCACCGGTCCGCGCCGGGACGGCCGAAGGCGTCGAGCAGATCTGCTCCGGCGCGGGCCGCCTCGTAGGCGTACCCCTGGACCTCGCAGAGCGCGATCGGCCCCTCCGCCAGCCGCCCGTCGCGCCACTGCACCGAGTCGCCGGAGTCCTTCCAGCCCTGGTTGGCCAGGCCGTGGCCGCCCGCGTCGGCGTACTCCAGGAACCCGTCGCCGTCCGCGTCGCCGTGGTCCGACATCCACGCCAGGGCAGCCTCCATGGCGGGCAGCAGCTCGGCGACCTCGTCGTCCGGCAGGCCCCAGCGCCACGCGTCGTGCAGCAGCGTGACCCACAGCGGAGTCGCGTCGACCGTCCCGTAGTAGACGGGCGGGAGCACCCGCTCGCCCGTCCCGTCGTCGCCGAGCGCCAGCGGCGTGCTGCGGACCTCGTGCAGGATCTTGCCCGGCTGCTCGGCCGTCTCTGCGTCGACGGTCCGGCCCTGCCGCGCGGCCAGCGTGCGCAGCGTCCCGCCGGCGAGCTCGGTGCCGAGCGGCAGGAGCATCCGCGCAGCCCACAGCGAGTCGCGGCCGAACAGGGTGAGGAACCACGGAGCCCCGGCGGCGAGGAAGACGTCGTCCGGCGTCGTCGTGGAGGTCATGCGCAGCGCGGCGAGGTCGCCCAGTGCCCGGTCGAGCAGAGCCGGCAGCCGACGGTCGTCGCTGTCGACCACGGGTGTCGACCACGTCGGCCGCTCGGGTGCTCCGCCGACGACCGCGCCGGGGGCCGCGCCGACGCGGAGGTCCCAGCGCACGACCGTCGCGCGGCCCGGCTCCACGCGCGTGTGCCAGCGCAGGACGGGGCGGGTCGGGTCGTTCAGGTCCACCACGGCGCCGTCGGCGACGACGTCGACCGACGAGACCGTCACCCCGTCGCCCGCCCACGACAGGGACGCCTCGTCCCGCGCGGTGGCCAGCACGGTGCGGCCCGCGAACGCACTGCCTCGCTTCACGCCCTCCATGGGCGCGAGGTCGCAGGCGAGGACGAGCTCGAGCGGCACCTCGACGACGGTGGCGGTCGCCGCCGTCAGCTCGAGCACCTCGGTGACCGCGCCCGGCCGGGCGGTCCGGGTGCGCCGCAGCCGGAGGGTCGGGTCGGCCCCTGGGGCGTCGAGGGGACGCAGCACCGCGACGGTCTCGGCGACAGAGCCGCTGCCGGGACCCCGGCCGGGACCGGCGGCCACGACCTCGGGCTCGTCGCCGCCGACGGTGAGCACGGCGCAGGACAGCACGCGCACGTCGCCGTGGTAGACGCCCTGCGCCCCGGTCGGGCGGATCTGGCCGTCCGGCGCAGACCATCCCTGTGTCGGCGCCGCGACGGCGGTCAGCAGGTCGTGCAAGAGCGGCTGCAGCTCCATCGGTGATCCTCTCTGCGGTACGTGCCTGGCGCGCATCGGTCGGCTGCTGCGGCCGGACCGGTGCGGGAGAGGCACCTTGACAAGGTCCGGTCGGTGTCCCACGCTGGGGCCATCCTTGGAGCGCTCAAATCACGAGCACCCTACGCGGTTTGAGCGCTCCAAGACAGCCCCGGACTCACCGGGGCGCCCGCGCGAGGAGGCGTCGATGGACTCACGTCCCACCCTGGAGACCGTGGCCGAGCGTGCCGCGGTGTCCCGGCAGACCGTGTCCAACGTGCTCAACGCCCCCCATCTGGTGCGCCCAGAGACGCTGGCCCGCGTGCTGGAGGCCATCGACGAGGTCGGCTACCGACCCCATGCCGCGGCGCGCCAGCTGGCCACCCGCCGCTCGCAGGTGATCGGCCTGCGCCTGACCCCGACGGTCGACGGCATCAACGGGGCCGTGCTGGACCGCTTCCTGCACGCCTTCACGGAGCAGGCCCAGGTGCGCGGATACCACGTGATGCTCTTCACGGCGAGCGACGACAACGGCGAGATCGCCCAGTACTCCGAGCTGCTCGACACGCTGCAGCTCGACGGTTTCGTGCTGACGGCGACCCACCACGGCGACCCGCGGACGCGGTGGCTCATGCAGCACGACGTGCCGTTCGTGACGTTCGGCCGGCCCTGGGACACCGAGGACCCGCAGGTCGGCGGGCACGCCTGGGTGGACGTCGACGGACGTGCCGGGACGCGTGCCGCCACCGAGCACCTGCTGGCGGCCGGCCACCGCCGGATCGCGTTCCTCGGGTGGCCGGACGGCTCGGACACCGGCGACGACCGGCGCGCCGGGTGGCGGCGTGCGATGCACCTGGCGGGGGTGGCGGACCATGAGCTCGACGCGCTCGACGTCGGCGTGCCCGACGGCGTGTCGCACGGAGCGCGGGCGGCGGAGCGGCTCCGCGCGCTCATGGCGCCCACGGCGTACGTGTGCACGAGCGACTCGCTGGCCCTCGGAGCGCTCGCCGCCACCCGCGCGGTCGGCGACGAGCCGATGACCGGCGCCGACCTCGCGCGGGCCGACGTCTCCGCCGAGCGGCCGGCCGTCATCGGCTTCGACGACACCCCGGTGGCCCGGGCCGTCGGCATGTCGAGCGTGGCCCAGCCGCTGACCGAGGCGGCCGGGCGCGCCCTGACGCTCCTGCTCGAGCAGATGGGCGCGCGGCGGGACGGCGCGGACGTGCGTGCCGCCGGGGACCGCCAGGTGCTGCTCGTCCCCAACCTCGTGGTCCGCGGCTCCACGCCGCCGGCCAGCTGAACCAGCCGGTCGACGACGACCGGCCCGACCAAGGAGAGATCATGCGCACCACGACGCAGACCCTGCGCCTGACCGCCCTGCTCGCCGGCGGTGCACTCGCGCTCGCCGCGTGCAGCGGCGGATCAGGATTCGACGACGACCCGGCCGCCTCGGGCGACAGCACGGGCCCGGCGGACTCGGGCGGCCCGCTGACCGTGCTCATCGGAGCGAGCGGGGACGCCGAGCGCGACGCGGTGACCGACGCGGTCGCCGCCTGGTCCTCGGACTCCGGGGTGGAGGCGACGGTGCAGGTGGCCTCCGACCTCAACCAGGAGCTGAGCCAGGGCTTCGCGGCCGGCAGCCCGCCGGACGTGTTCTACCTCAGCACCGACCAGCTCGCGGGGTACGCGTCCAACGGCTCGCTCTACCCGTACGGCGACCAGCTGCCCGACGTCGACGACTTCTACCCGTCGCTGCGGGAGAACTTCACCGTCGACGACCAGCTGATGTGTGCGCCCAAGGACTTCTCCACCCTGGCGCTCGTCATCAACACCGACGCCTGGTCCGCCGCCGGCCTGACCGATGCCGACGTGCCGACCACCTGGGACGAGCTCGCCGCGGTCGCGAAGACCCTGACCACCGGGGACCAGGTGGGCCTGAGCTTCGGGCCGGAGTACCAGCGCCTCGGGGTGTTCATGGCACAGGCCGGCGGCGGTCTGGTCTCCGACGACGGGACCACGGCGATCGCCGACAGCCCCGAGAACGTCGAGGCGCTCACCTTCGTCCAGCAGATGCTCACCGACGGCGTGCTGGCCTACCCCTCCGCGATCGACGCGGGCTGGGGCGGCGAGGCGTTCGGCAGCGGTCGGGCCGCGATGACGATCGAGGGCAACTGGATCGTCGGGGCCATGCAGAACGACTTCCCGGACATCAGCTACCAGGTGGCGCCGCTGCCCGAGGGACCCGCCGGGCCCGGCACGCTGCAGTTCACCAACTGCTGGGGCATCGCGGCGGACAGCCCGAGCCAGGCGTCCGCCGTGGACCTGGTCGAGTTCCTCACGTCGACGGAGCAGCAGATCGCGTTCGCCAAGGCCTTCGGGGTGATGCCGTCCGTGGCCTCCGCCCAGGAGCAGTTCACCAGCGAGTTCCCCGAGCAGGCGGCGTTCGTCCAGGGTGCCGAGTACGCCACCGGCATGCCGACCGCCCAGGGGGCGAGCGACGTGATCGCCGACCTCAACGGCCAGATCGAAGGGCTGCAGTCGGCCGACCCGGCCGCGGTGCTGGCCTCGGTGCAGTCCAACCTGCAGCCCGTCCTCGACGCGCAGGGCTGACGTGGCGACGTCAGCGCCCGAGGACGTCGGAGCGGTCGCGGCGGCGCCGGGGGCCGTCGTCGCGCCGCTGCGGCGGTCCGGTGGCAGACGAGGCGGCGTCCGGGGCCGTGAGGCCGCGGCCGGCTGGCTCTTCGTCGCGCCGATGCTGATCATCCTCGGGCTCTTCCTCGTGGTGCCCGTGCTGATGGCGGCGTGGGTCAGCGTCTCCGACTGGACCGGGCGGGGCAGCCCGCTGTCGTCGTCGGTCGGCTTCGTCGGGGCGCAGAACTACCGGCAGCTGGTCTCCGGCGGCGGGCTGGCCACGCAGGACTTCGGCACGTCGCTGCGCAACAACGCGTGGTACGTGCTGCTGGTGGTCCCGATCCAGACCGCGCTGGCCCTGGGGCTGGCGGTGGGGGTCAGCCGCAAGATCCTGCGCGGACGCGGCGCGTTCCGCACGGCGTTCTACTTCCCCTCGGTGACCAGCTCGGTGGCCATCACCGTCCTGTTCCTGTTCTTGTTCTCCGCCTCGGGCGCGGTGAACAAGCTGCTGTCCTACCTCAGCGTCGACGGACCGAACTGGCTGGCCGACCCGCGCGGCGTGCTGCACCTCCTGCTCGGCGCGATCGGTGTCGACGCGCCACCGGCCGCCCTGGCGCAGCACGGGTTCGTCGGCATCAGCTGGTGGGAGTGGCTGGCGGGACCGAGCGTCGCCATGTGCGTCTTCATCACGATGGCGGTGTTCACCACCTCCGGGACGTTCATGCTGCTGTTCATCGCCGCCCTGCAGTCCATCGCGGGGGACGTGGACGAGGCCGCCATGATGGACGGCGCCACCGGGTGGCAGCGGTTCTGGCACGTGACGCTGCCCATGCTGCGCCCGACCCTGTTCACGGTGCTCACGCTCGGTCTCATCGGGACGTGGCAGGTGTTCGACCAGATCTACACGGGGACGCAGGGTGGCCCCGCCAAGACGACGCTGACGCCCGCCTACCTGTCCTACACCTCGTCGTTCGAGCAGCAGGACTGGGGCCGCGGCGCGGCCATCGCGTTCGTGCTGTTCGCGATCATCGTCGTGATGACGCTCATCCAGCGGGTCGTGCTGCGCGAGCGCACCACCGTCCCGCGCCGCAAGCGGTTCGTGCACACCCAGGACGGGAGCAGCTCATGAGCATCACGACCGCGGACCGCACCGACGTGGAGCTGGGCGCGCAGCGGACGTCCCGGTCGGCCCGCCGGCTGCGCACGGCGACCCTCCTCACCTACGCGGTGCTGGTCGCCGTCGCGCTGGTCTACGTCTACCCCTTCCTCATCAACCTGGCGACGTCGTTCAAGTCGGACGCCGAGGCGGTCTCCAGCCCGCTGGGCCTGGTCCCGCAGACGTGGTCCACGGCCGCCTACGAGCGGCTCTTCCTGCGCTCGGACTTCCCGCTGTGGTTCCGCAACTCGGTGATCGTCACGGTGTGCGTCACGGTCGGGCGCGTCTTCATCAACTCGTTGGCCGGCTACGCGCTCGCGCGGCTGCAGTTCCGCGGCCGGGCCGCGGTGTTCGCCGGTCTGGTGGCCGTCATGGCGGTGCCGGGAGTCGTGCTGCTGATCCCCAAGTTCCTCGTCATCAACCAGCTGGGGATGTACAACTCCTTCTCCGGCATGATCGTGCCGCTGCTGGCGGACGCCGCCGGGATCTTCATCATGAAGAACTTCTTCGAGTCCGTCCCGCGCAGCGTCGAGGAGGCGGCGCGCATCGACGGCGCGGGACCGTTCCGCACCTACTGGTCCGTGGTGCTGCCGATGGCGCGACCGGCCCTGATCACCCTGGTGATCCTGTCGTTCCAGGGCTCGTGGAACGAGCTCAGCCACTTCATCGTTGCCTCGCAGGACCCGGGCCTGCGCACCCTGACCAAGGGCGTCGCGCAGCTGGCGTCGGGTGCCCTGAGCCAGGGCAGCCAGTACCCGATCAAGCTCGCCGCCGCGACCATCATGACCATCCCGGTGGCCATCGTGTTCTTCGTCTTCCAGAAGCGGATCATGAACGTCACGACGGGTGCGGTGAAGGAGTAGGGCCGAGGTGCGGGCACGCGGCATCCCCCCGATAGTGGACAGGACCGGCTCGGCACCTCGTGCGGCTCCGTGCGACGTCCCGTGCCCCCGCGACACGAGGAGTGGTTCATGGCCCAGCGCACGACCGACCGGCTGCACCACGTCGTCATCGTCGGCTCGGGGTTCGGCGGGCTCTTCGCGGCGCGCGCGCTGGCCCGCGAACCGGTCCGGGTGACGCTGATCAGCGCGACCAACCACCACCTGTTCCAGCCGCTGCTCTACCAGGTGGCGACGGGCGTGCTGTCGTCGGGCGAGATCGCGCCCGCGACCCGTGACGTGCTCAAGCACCAGAAGAACGTGCGGGTCCTGCTCGGCGCGGTCACGGACATCGACCTGGACGCCCGTGAGGTGATCTCGCAGACGCCGCTGGGCGAGATGCGCACGGGCTACGACAGTCTGATCGTCGCGGCGGGCGCCGGGCAGTCGTACTTCGGGAACGACCAGTTCGCCCAGCACGCCCCGGGCATGAAGAGCCTGGACGACGCGCTCGAGCTGCGCGGCCGGATCCTGGGTGCGTTCGAGCTCGCCGAGGTGGCGACGGACGATGCGACGATCGACCGGCTCCTCACGTTCGTCGTCGTCGGCGCCGGGGCGACCGGTGTGGAGATGGCCGGGCAGATCGGGGAGCTGTCGCGGCGCACGCTGCCCGGGACGTTCCGCCACATCGACCTCTCGCGGACGCGGATCGTGCTGGTGGACCCGGTGCCGCAGGTGCTGCCGGGGTACAGCGACAAGCTGTCGAACGCGGCCGCCGGCCGGCTCGAGGAGCTCGGCGTGGAGCTCCGGATGGGCACCAAGGTCGTCGACGTGGACGCCGACGGTGTCGAGCTCGAGGACCGCGACGGTCAGCGGTCACGCCTGGAGGCCGCGTGCAAGGTGTGGGCTGCGGGCGTCGGCGCTCCGCCGCTGGCCAGCCGGCTGGCGGAGCGTTCCGGGGCCGGTACCGACCGGGCCGGGCGCATCCAGGTCGAGGACGACTGCACGCTGCCGGGGCATCCCGAGGTGTTCGTCGTCGGCGACCTCATGACGCTCAACGGCTACCCGTGGGTGGCTCAGCTGGCGATGCAGAGCGGGGCCTACGCGGCGCACCAGATCGGTCGCCGGGTCCGCGGCGTCGAGCCGGCGGGACCCTTCGAGTACCGCGACAAGGGCAGCATGGCGACGGTCGCGCGGTTCCACGCCGTGGCCCGGATCGGCTCCTTCGAGACCGCGGGGCTGTTCGCGTGGCTGCTCTGGCTCGGCGTGCACCTGGTCTACCTCGTCGGTTTCAAGAACCGGATCTCGACGCTGATGCACTGGGCGGTGAGCTTCCTGGGCCGTGACCGCTCGGAGCAGGCCGCGACCTGGCAGCAGGTGGTGGGGCGCAACGCCCTGGAGCGCGCCGGCGAGGGGCGGATGGGGCCGACGGACCAGCAGACGTGACGTGCCGGGCCACGCGCCCGCCACGCACCCGGTGCCAAGCAGTCGGCGCCACGACGGTCGGACCACCGACCCCGATCCTCAGGAGGACCTCATGGCCTCGGAGTCGCACACCACCACCGACCACGACGAGATCCGGCACTGGGTCGAGGAGCACGACGGCACGCCGGCGTCCGTCCGGGACACGGCCGACGGTGACGAGCTCGGCGTGCTGCGGATCGACTTCCCCGGCGGCGCGGGGGACGACCAGCTGGAGCACGTGGGCTGGGACGACTGGTTCGAGAAGTTCGACGCGGAGGGCCTGGCGTTCCTCTACCAGGAGCAGAAGGCCGACGGCAGCGACAGCACGTTCTTCAAGCTCGTCCAGCGCTGAGCCGCACTGGGCCGTCGGCACCCCGGCCGGGACGTCCCCCTGAGGGGGCTGGCGGCTGATCCGCGCCGTGTCGACCGGGGCCGGTCAGGTCCCGGACGGATCGACCCACGCACGGGCGAGCGCCTCCGAGCCCCGCGCGAGCAGGGTCACGTCGGCGCCGACGAGCACGAACGAGGCGCCGGCGGCGACGTAGGACCGCGCCAGCGCCGGGTCGAACGCGTTGACCCCGACCGGCGTGCCGGTGCCGAGGACGGCCTCGAACGTGCGGTGGACGGCGGCCACGACGTCCGGGTGGTCCTGGCGACCGAGCAGACCCATGGACGCGGCCAGGTCTGACGGGCCGACGAACACCCCGTCGACGCCGTCCACCGCCGCGATCTCCTCGGCGGCGTCGACCCCCTCGACCGTCTCGATCTGCACCAGCAGCGACACGTGCTCGTCGTCGGCGTGCTCCAGGTACCCGTCGACGCGGTTCCACCGTGCGGAGCGCGCGAGCGCCGACCCGACGCCCCGGCGCCCGCGTGGCGGGTAGCGCACGGCCTCGACGAGCTCCCGCGCCGTCCGCGCGGAGGACACCATGGGCACCAGGAGGTTCTGCGCACCCAGGTCGAGGACCTGCTTGATCGTGACGGCGTCACCGCTCGGGACCCGCACCACGGGGGTCACGGGGTAGGCGGCGACGGCCTGGAGCTGCGCGAGCACCGACGCGAGGCCGTTGGGGGAGTGCTCCATGTCGACCAGCAGCCAGTCCAGCCCGGAGCCGGCGCAGATCTCCGCGACCAGCGGGCTGCCCGAGCACACCCACATGCCGGCCAGGGCGCGGTCCGTCCCGTCCAGGGCGTCGCGCAGGGTCGGGGTCAGTGGAAGTGGCACGTGATCGTCCCCAGGTCGCGGTAGTCGGCGAGCACGGTGTCGCCCGGGTGCACCCAGACGGGCCGCGTGAAGGAGCCCGCGAGGACGATCTCCCCGGCCTCGAGCCGGTCGCCGTGCTGCGCCAGCTTGTTGGCCAGCCATGCCACGCCACGGGCCGGGTGGTGCAGCACGGCACCTGCCACGCCGGACTCCTCGACGTCCCCGTTGCGGTGCAGCATCGCGGCGACCCAGCGCAGGTCCACGTCGTCCGGCCGGACGGGGCTGCCGCCGACCACCATCGCGCCCATGGCCGCGTTGTCGCTGATCGTGTCGACGATGGTGCGGCCCTCGAGCGCGATCCGCGAGGACAGGATCTCGAGCGCCGGCACCACGTACTCGGTGGCCCGGAGCACGTCGAGCAGCGTGGCGTCGGGACCGTCGACGGGCTCGGCCAGCCGGAACGCGAGCTCGACCTCGATCCGCACGTTCGAGAACCGTCCGTGCTCGATGTCGGAGCCGTCCTGCAGGACCATGTCCGCGAAGATCGCGCCGTAGTCGGGCTCGTCGATCCCGGTCGCGGCCTGCATGACCTTGGACGTCAGACCGATCTTGCGGCCCACCGCGCGCCGACCGGCGGCCACCGCGCGACGCCGCCACTCGCGCTGCACCGCGTACGCGTCCTCGACGGTCATGCCGGGGTGGCGCGCGGTGAGCAGGGGGACCGTCGTCCGGTCGCGCTCCGCGGCGGCGAGCTCGTCGGCGATCGCGGAGACCGCTTCCGGGGGCAGGATGCGCCCGGTCACAGCTGGTGCCCCAGCTTGTACTCGCCCTGCTTCCAGCTCGGCAGCTGCTGCGGCGGGTCGTCGGGCCGCGTGTAGGAGAACCCGTCGGCCCCGATGGTGACCGCCATCTCGCTGGAGTCGGTGCGCGCGACCACCGGCTGCGGGACGCCGTCCAGGTCGAGGACGAGCGACGCCTCGGTGTACCAGGAGGGGACCACCGGGTTGCCCCACCAGTCGCGGCGCTGGTTGTCGTGCACGTCCCAGGTGACCACCGGGTTGTCCGGGTCGCCCGTGTAGTAGTCCTGCGTGTAGATCTCCACCCGGTGCCCGTCGGGGTCGCGCAGGTACAGGTAGAACGCGTTGGACACGCCGTGCCGGCCCGGGCCGCGCTCGATCCTGTCCGACATCCGCAAGGCACCGAGCGTGTCGCAGATGGCCAGGATGTTGTGCTTCTCGTGGGTGGCGAACGCGACGTGGTGCATCCGCGGTCCGTCGCCGCCGGTCATCGCGGTGTCGTGCACGGTCGGCTTGCGGCGCATCCACGCGGCGTAGGTGGTGCCCGCCTCGTCCTGGATGTCCTCGGTGACGCGGAACCCGAGGTCCTCCATGTACCGCACCGCTCGCGGCACGTCGGGGGTGACCTGGTTGAAGTGGTCGAGCCGCACGAGGGTCCCGGGCCGGACCAGGTCGTACCGCCACGCGAGGCGCTCGACGTGCTCGACCTCGTGGAAGAACTCGTACGGGAACCCGAGCGGGTCCTGCACGCGGACCGAGTCCCCGACGCCGGCCACGTACCCCTCGGGCCGCCGCTCGACCCGGCACCCCAGCTCGCGGTAGAACGCGACGGCCCGGTCGAGGTCCTCGGGCGACCTGACCCGGTAGGAGAGCGCGGCGGCGGCCGCCACCGGTCCCTGGCGCAGGACGAGGTTGTGGTGGATGAACTCCTCGAACGTGCGCAGGTAGATGGTCCGCTCGTCCTCGTGCGTGACCACGAGGCCGAGGACGTCGACGTAGAAGTGCCGCGACGCCGCCAGGTCGGTGACCACCAGCTCCATCGACGCGGCGCGCAGGATGTCCGGCGGCGGGGACGACGGGGTCGGGATCGGGTGGGCCACCCGGATCGGGTCCTCGGCCGTCACGACGGGCTCGGGCCCGCCCGGGGTGATGGGGCTGCTGCTCACGTCGGCGTCCTTGCCTCTAGCGCGGGTCGGGGTCGTCCAGGTCGGTCG
Source organism: uncultured Actinomycetota bacterium (assembly GCA_963837795.1). Taxonomy (GTDB): domain Bacteria; phylum Actinomycetota; class Actinomycetes; order Actinomycetales; family Cellulomonadaceae; genus Cellulomonas. The sequence continues at coordinate 292,433 of CAWIOT010000003.1, read as the reverse complement.
GCGCGTCCGGCACCGCGGTGCCGAACGTCGGGTTGTGCACCGCGCCGAGCGTCACGTGCACGGCCTGCTGGTGCGTGTAGAAGTCGATCGACCGGTACCCGCCCTCGTGCCCCAGGCCGGAGGCCTTGACGCCGCCGAACGGGGTGCGCAGGTCGCGGACGTTGTTGCTGTTGAGCCACACCATGCCCGCCTCGACGGACTGGGCGAACGTGTGCGCCCGCCGCAGGTCGTTGGTCCACACGTAGGCCGCGAGCCCGTACCGCACGCCGTTGGCCAGCGCGAGCGCCTCGGCGTCGGTGTCGAACGGCGTGATCGCGACCACCGGGCCGAAGATCTCCTCCTGGAAGATCCGCGCGTCGGCCGGGACGTCGGCGAACACCGTCGGCGCCACGTAGTTGCCGGTCGGGAAGCCGTCCGGCCGTCCGCCGCCGGCCACCAGGCGCCCTTCGGTGCGGCCGATGTCGATGTAGCCCATCACCTTGGCGTAGTGCTCGGGGTGGACCAGGGCGCCCACCTCGGTGGCGGGCTCGTGCGGGGGGCCGACGACGACCCGCGCCGCCTGGGCGGCGTACCGCTCGACGAACTCGTCGTAGACCTCGCGCTGCACCAGGATCCGGCTGCCGGCGGTGCACCGCTCACCGTTGAGCGAGAACACGCCGAAGATCGTCGCGTCGATGGCCGCGTCGAGGTCGGCATCGGCGAAGACGACCGCGGGCGACTTGCCGCCGAGCTCCATCGACAGGCCCTTCAGGTGCGGGGCTGCGTTCGCGAAGATCAGCTGCCCTGTGCGGCTCTCGCCCGTGAAGGAGATGAGCGGGACGCCCGGGTGCCGGACCAGGGCGTCGCCCGCTTCCTCGCCGAGCCCGTGGACCAGGTTGAACACGCCGGTCGGCACGCCGGCCTCCTCGAAGATGCCGGCCCACAGCGACGCGGACAGCGGCGTGAACTCCGCGGGCTTCAGCACGACCGTGTTGCCGGTGGCCAGCGCGGGTCCGAGCTTCCAGGACTCGAGCATGAACGGCGTGTTCCAGGGGGTGATGAGCCCCGCGACGCCGATGGGCTTGCGGTTGACGTAGTTCAGCTGTCGTCCGGGGACCTTGAAGGCGTCGTCGGACTGCGCGACCACGAGGTCGGCGAAGAACCGGAAGTTCTCGGCCGCGCGGCGTGCCTGCCCGAGCGCCTGGGTGATCGGCAGGCCGGAGTCGAAGCTCTCGAGCTCGGCGAGCCGGGCGTCGCGGGACTCGACGAGGTCGGCCACCCGGTGCAGGATCCGCGACCGCTCGCGCGGCAGCAGCCGGGGCCACGGGCCGTCCTCGAACGCGTGCCGTGCCGCCGCGACCGCGCGGTCGACGTCCGCGCTCTTCCCCGCGGCGGCCTGCAGGTACGTCTCGTTGGAGGTCGGGTCGAGGACCTCGAACGTCGCGCCGTCCGCGGAGTCGACGTGCTCGCCGCCGATGTAGTGCTGGATCCGTGCGGGCAGGTCGGCGGGGACGTGGTGGACGCTCATGGGGTCACCTCTCGGCTGTCGCGACGCCGGCCGGCACCGGTGCGTCGTCGGGGCGCTCGTGGCTGAGGTAGGCGGCGAGCGTGCCCGAGCGGTGCGCGCGGGCGGCCCGCTCGATGTCCGCCAGGGGAGCGCCGGCCTCGACGAGGTCGACGAGCCCCTCGTGCTCGCGTACCGACTCCTGGGCGCGGCCGGGCACGAAGCTGAACGTCGAGTCGCGCAGGTGGCCCAGGCGGACCCACTCGGCCTCGACGAGGGCGAGCAGGCGCGGGTTCGGGCACGCGGCGAACAGCACCGCGTGGAACCGGTGGTTGAGCTCGGTGAAAAGGCGCGGGTCGAAGTGCTCGAGGGACTCGACCAGCTGACGATTGAGCTCACGCGCGCGCCGGACGTCGTCGGCGGTCAGGTGTCGCGCGGCGAGCGCGGTGGCCGACCCCTCCAGCAGCGCGAGCGTCTCCATGCTGTGCCGGTACCCGGTGTCGTCGATCATCGAGACACGCGCCCCGACGTTCCGCTCGAACGTCACGAGTCCCTCCGCCTCGAGCCGGCGGATCGCCTCGCGGACGGGGACGACGCTCATCCCGAGCTCGTCGGCGATCGGTGCGAGCACCAGGCGGTACCCGGGCGCGAGCTCCTGGCCGGCGATCCGGGCGCGCAGCGCGTGGTAGGCCCGCTGGGACTTGCTGTCGGCGGTCGTCGCGCCGCTCACCGGTCCGCCTCGCGGGCCTCGAACCGGGTCCGCCACGTCGCGTCCATCGGGAACAGCCCCTCCAGCCGGTGGCCCGCCGACACCTGCTCGGCGATCCAGGCGTCCTCCTCCTCCTGCGCCAGGGCGGCGTCGACGACCTCCTCGACGAGGCCCGGCGGGATCACGACGACGCCGTCCGCGTCGCCGACGAGCACGTCGCCCGGGCTCGACGGTCGTCCCGCCGCACGCGACGGCGACGTCCACGTCCCACGGCACGTGCCGACGGCCGAGGACCGCGGGGTGCGCCCCGGCGGAGTAGACGGGGATCCCCACGGCCGCGACGGCGTCGTGGTCGCGGACGCCGCCGTCGGTCACGATCCCCGCCGCCCCCCGCGCGTGGGCGCGCAGGGCGAGCACGTCGCCGAACGTGCCGGACCCGGTCTCGCCCCGTGCGTCGATGACCAGGACGTCGCCCTCGCCGACCGAGTCGAACGCCTGCTTCTGGGCGTTGTACCCGCCGCCGCGCCGGGCGAACAGGTCCTCCCGGGCGGGCACGAACCGCAGCGTGCGGGCGGTGCCGACGAGGGTCGTCCCCGGGTGCATCGGTCGGACGCCGTCGATGGTCACCGCGTTCAGCCCGCGCCGGCGCAGCTGTGCGCTGAGCCCCGCCGTCGGTGCGCGCAGCAGCTTCTCCCGCAGCTCCGGGGTGAGGCGGAACGGCTCGGGTGCGGGCGCCAGGCCCGCCGCGCCACGCGATCCCCACGCCTCGGCGCGCTGGGTATCGTCGACCGCGGGCAGCGACCCGAGGGCCTCGTCGAACGTGCGCTCGCCCTGCGTGACGGTGGTGACCAGGCGGCCCGAGCTCGGGGCGCCGGGTGTGCCCGGGGCGTCGACCTCGACCTCGACCACGTCCCCGGGCACCACCACCGACGAGCCCGCCGGTGTGCCGGTGAGGACGATGTCGCCCGGTTCGAGAGTCACGTGCTGCGAGAGGTCGGCGACCAGCTGCGCCAGGGGGAACAGCAGGCCGGCGGTGGTGTCGTCCTGCCGGAGCTCGCCGTTGACCCAGGTCCGCACCCGCAGCGCGCCGGGGTCGACCGCACGGGCGTCGATCAGCCCGGGCCCGACCGGCGTGAACCCGTCGCCACCCTTGGAGCGCAGGTTGGAGCCACGGTCGTTGGCGCGCAGGTCGTACAGCCCGAGGTCGTTCGAGGCGGTCACCCACGCCACGTGGTCCCACGCGTCCTCGAGCCCCACCCGCCGGGCCGCCGTGCCGATCACGAGCGCGATCTCGCCCTCGAACGCGAGCAGCTCGGTCCCGGCGGGGCGCTCGACCGTGCCGCCCGAGGCCGCCACCGAGCTCGACGGCTTGAGGAAGTAGGACGGGTGCGACGGGCGGCGGCCGCGCTGGTCGGCGCGTGAGGCGTAGCTGAGGTGGACGGCGAGGATCTTGCCCGGGCGTCCCGGCAGGGCCGAGAACCGGGGATCCGCTGCGTCGCGGCCTGTCACGTCGTCGGACATCGCTCCCTCATCCGTGCGGGTGGTGGCATCGTATACGATCAGCTGTTCGCGCGGCCGATCTCCTCGAAGTACGGGGCGACGACCTCCGGGGAGACCTGCAGGTCCAGCAGCAGGAACGGCCGGTCCGCGGCAGGCTGCGCCGCCCAGGTGGCCAGGACGTCCAGGTCCTCCAGGCAGCGCACCGTGACTCCGTGGGCACCCATCGCGGCGGCCACACCGGCGAAGTCGACCCCGGGGATGAGCATCGGCTCGCGGGCGAGGCCCTTGCGGCCGTACACGTGGATCTCGGCGCCGTACGCCGCGTCGTTCCACACCACCGCGAGCCCGCGACCCTGGGCCACCCGCACCGCGGACTCGAGGTCGGCCAGCGCCATGAGGCCGCCGCCGTCGCCCGTGCTCAGCACGACGGTCGACTCCGGCCGGGCCAGCGCGGCGCCCAGCACGCTGGGGAACCCGAGACCGATCGCCTGGAACGCGGTGCCGACCATGATCATGCGGTCGGGCGACGCCACCGGCCAGTACATGTTGGCCCAGCCCAGGAAGTGGCCGCCGTCGCAGACGACCACCCGGTCGGCCGGGAGGAGGCCGGCGATGCGGGTGGCCGCCGCGCGCGGGTCCAGGCGCCCGTCGGGAGCCGTGGGCTCGCCGGTCTCGTAGCGGCGTGCGGGGGCGACGTCGACCGACTCTCGCCAGCCGCTCGGCGCGGGGCGGTCGAGCGCGGCGAGAACCGCGGACACCACGGTCGCCGCGTCCCCGCGCACATAGCCGCCGACGTGCGGGTGCGTGGCCGCCGGCGCCACGTCCACCTGGAACACCCGCGTCCCCGGCGCGAAGAGCTCGCCGAAGCGCATCGTGAACTGGTTGAGCGAGGCCCCGACGACGACCGCGACGTCCGCCTCGCGCACCAGGTCCATCGCGCCCTCGGCGCCGAACCCGCCGGCCACGCCCAGGTCGAACTCGCCGCGCGGGAACACCCCGCGCCCGAGCGCGGTCGACACGGTCAGGGCGCCCGTGGCGTCGGCGAGCGCCCCGAGCGCGGGCCCGGCGCCGGAGAGCCACGCGCCCCGGCCGGCCAGCAGGAGCGGCCGACGCGCGCCGACCAGCGCCGCGGCCACGTCGCGCACGCTCGCCTCGGCGAAGGGGCCGCGCGGGGCCAGCGGCTCGGGCAGCCGTGGCGCGCGCGGCTCCGGCACGGGACCGGCGTCGACGGTCGCGACGTCGTAGGGGATCGCGAGCACGGTGGGCACCCGGTAGGTCAGGGCGTGCTCGACGGCGATCAGCGTGGTGGCGGCGGCGTCGGTGCGACCCACCGTGTAGGTGCGGGCGCCGACGGCCGACGCCATCGCGATCTGGTCGACGTCCCACGGACGCGGTCCCGACGTCGGCTCGTCGCCGACCACCAGCACGAGCGGGACGTGCGCCTGCACCGCCTCGGCGAGGGCGGTCAGCGTGTTGGTGAACCCGGCGCCGTACGTGGTCGTCGCGGCGGCGAGCCGGCCGGATGCGCGGTGGAACGCGTCCGCGGCGACGACTCCGCCGGCCTCGTGCCGCACCGCGGTGAACGTCGCGGACGTCTGGCGCGTCAGGGCGTCCAGGAAGTACGCGTTCCCGTTGCCCATGACGCCGAAGACGTGGTCGACGTGGGCGGCGAGGGTGACGGCGGTGTGGGCGGAGACCGAGGGCATCGGGGACCTGTCCGTAGCGGGGCGGCGGAGCGTGCGCGCGCCGCGCGGCCGTGCGCCCGGCGACCCTGCCGGGTGCGCGCCCACCCGGCGGCAACCTCGCGGCGACCGTATACGATCCGCTGGAGAGAGCACCAGCGCCTCGACAACGTCGTCCGAGGAGTCATCGCATGCAGTTCCACCACCACGGCTACGTCTCGGGCGACCCCCGGGTCCAGCCCGCGGCCGGCGTCGGCCTGGACCGCCCCGACGAGCTTCCCGACGAGGTCGACGTGCTGGTCGTCGGCACGGGTCCTGCCGGCATGATCACGGCCGCGCAGCTCTCCCAGTTCCCGGACGTGACCACCCGGATCGTCGACCGGCGACCCGGGGCGGCTGGCCATCGGGCAGGCGGACGGCATCCAGGCGCGCAGCGTGGAGACGTTCCAGGCGTTCGGGTTCGCCGGGCGGATCACGGAGGAGGCCTACCGCATCACCGAGATGTGCTTCTGGCACCCGGACCCCGCCGACCCGTCCCGCATCGTGCGCGGCGAGCGCCCGCCCGACGACCCGTCGGGCCTCACCGAGTTCCCGCACCTGATCGTCAACCAGGCCCGCGTGCTCGACTACTTCGCCGAGTTCATGGCGAACGCCCCGACGCGGATGCGGCCCGACTACGGCTACGAGTTCCGGGACCTGCAGGTCACCGACGACGCCGACCACCCGGTCACCGTCCGCCTGGTCCGGACGGACGGACCCGACGCGGGGACCGAGAAGCTCGTCCGCGCGCGGTACGTCGTCGGCGCCGACGGTGCGCACAGCCGGGTGCGGCAGTCGATCGGCTGCACCCCGCAGGGCGACAGCGCGTTCCACGCCTGGGGGGTCATGGACGTCCTGGCCGTGACCGACTTCCCGGACATCCGCCTCAAGTGCGCGATCCAGTCCGGCACGGGCGGCAGCATCCTGCTGATCCCGCGCGAGGGCGGCCACCTGTTCCGCATGTACGTGGACCTGGGGGAGGTGCGCCCCGAGCACCACGACGCGCTGCGCGCCACCACGATCGAGCAGATCATCGACCACGCGAACCGGATCCTGCACCCGTACTCGCTCGACGTGAAGGACGTCGCCTGGCACTCCGTGTACGAGGTGGGCCACCGGGTCACCGACCGGTTCGACGACGTCCCGCTGGACCAGGTCGGCACCCGCACGCCGCGGGTGTTCATCGAGGGCGACGCCTGCCACACGCACAGCGCCAAGGCCGGTCAGGGCATGAACGTCTCCATGCAGGACGGGTTCAACCTCGCCTGGAAGCTCGGCTACGTGCTGACGGGGCGCAGCCCGGAGAGCCTGCTGGCCACGTACTCGAAGGAGCGCCAGGTCATCGCGCAGGACCTCATCGACTTCGACCGGCAGTGGTCCTCGCTCATGGCGAAGAAGCCGGAGGAGCTCGACGACCCCGGTGCGCTGGCCGAGTTCTACGTGCGCACCACCGAGTTCCTGTTCGGCTTCATGACGCAGTACCCGCCGTCGATGCTCGTCGCCGAGGCGACCCACCAGGCGTTGGCCACCGGCTTCCCGGTGGGCAAGCGGTTCCGGTCCGCGCCGGTGGTGCGCGTCGCCGACGCCAACCCGCTGCACCTGGGGCACCAGCATCGCGCCGACGGCCGCTGGCGCGTGTACGCGTTCGCCGACCGGGAGGCTGCGGCGCTGGGGGAGTGGGCCGCGTGGATGGCCGACGCCCCGGACTCGCCGCTGCACGCCCATGCCGCCGGCGTCCTGGACGTGAAGGCCGTGTACCAGCAGCGGCACGCCGAGATCGACCTCGCCACGGTGCCGTCGCTGTTCCTGCCACGCACCGGGCCGTACGAGCTGGTGGACTACGAGAACGTCTTCGCGGCCGACCCGCAGGACGACATCCTCGACGCGCGCGGCATCGACCGCGGCGGGTGCGTCGTCGTCGTGCGGCCCGACCAGTACGTCGCCGCGGTCCTGCCGCTGCAGGACACCGCGGCGCTCGCGGCGTTCTTCCGCCAGCACCTGCTGGTGGTCTGAGCGCCCCTACGCGGCGTCGTGCGCGAGCCGGGCGGGGGTCTCGTCGTCGAACTCGGCGAAGAACCCGCCCACCCGGTCGGTGAGCTCGCCCATGCCGTCGCAGGCGAACAGGATCGGCTGGTAGTGCGAGATGTCGTACGCGAGCGTCGCCATCTGGTGGAAGTCGACGGGGCGGATGTCGGCGCCGCGGAACTCCTCGATCTCGCCGTACGACGACAGCAGCCCCGCGCCGTACGCGCGCAGCTCCCCGTGCTCGTACATGACGCCGAACTCGATGGTGAACCAGAAGACGTCGGCCACGTACTGCAGCCCCTCGGGGGTCTCGCAGCGCCGTGCCGCCTCGCCCGCCCGCCGCTTGACCTCGGCGATCGCCGGGTTGCCCAGCAGGTTCCCGTGCCCCACCACCTCGTGGATGATGTCCGGCTCCGGCGTGTAGAGCGGTTGCGACGGGTGCCGCAGGTACTGCGTCGAGTGGAACACCCCGTCCGCGAGCGAGCCGTAGAACACGTCGAGGGGCACCAGCCCGGCGGCGGGGTGCAGGCGGAAGTCGCTCAGCCGGGTCAGCCCGGCGCTGACCTCGTCCAGCTGTGGCACGTGGTCGGTGGGCAGGGCCAGCGCCTCCTTGCCCTCCAGGTAGCCCCGGATCGCGAGGCGCTCGTGCTTGGGCGCGAGCTCGCGGCAGACGGTCCGCCAGATCTCGTTCTCCGAGTCCGTGTAGGCGACGCGCGGAACGGGGTCGCCGGGCTGCCACGCGAGCGCCGGCCCGGCGATCTCCTCCCGGCGGCGCCGGTACTCCGGGTCGTTGGCGCCGGGGTGGTCGTCCGCGAGGTGCACCGTGACGCTGCCGTCCTCGTCCGCGGTGACGGGGGCGTAGAGCTGTCCCTCTTCGAACATGCGACCCGTTCTACGCCGTTTGCCCGCGGCGCGCATCCCCCGGACGGGCCTCAGAGCACGCCCGTGAGCACGCCGCCGTCGGCGCGGACGGCTGCGCCGTTGGTGGCCGACGACAGCGGGCTGACCAGGTACGCCGCCAGGTGCGCGATCTCCGCCGGCTCGAGGAAGCGCTCCAGGAGGGTGGTCGGGTGGGCGCCGATGATGGCGGCCTTGAGGTCGTCGGGCTCCATCGCCTGGGCACGCGCGAGCTCGGAGACCGTGTCGGCGACGCCGTCGGAGTAGGTGGGCCCGCCGAGGATGGTGTTCACGGTGACGGCGGTCCCGCGCGTGCGCTTGGCCAGGCCGTTGGCCAGGGCCAGCGTCGCGGCCTTGGTGACGCCGTAGTGGAGCATGTCGGCCGGGACGTTGACCCCGGACTCGCTGCTGACGAACAGGATGCGGCCCCACCCGCGGGCGAGCATCCCGCCGAGCACGTGCCGGGACAGCCGGACGCCGCTCACCAGGTTGACGTCGAGATAGCGCTGCCACTCCTCGTCGGCGATGTCCTCGAAGGCCGCGAGGCCGAAGAGGCCGACGTTGTTGACCAGGATGTCGACGTCGCCGAGGGCGTCGACCAGCGCGTGGACCTGCGCGGGGTCGGCAACGTCGGCGGCGAGCCCGGAGACGTCCGCGCCCGGCACCTCGACCCCGAGCCGACGTACCGCCGCCTCGAGCCGATCCTCGTCGCGGCCGTTGAGGACGACCGCCGCGCCCTCCCCGGCCAGCTCGCGGGCGATCGCGTAGCCGATCCCTCGGGTGGAGCCGCTGACGAACGCGCGCCTCCCGTGCAGCTGCAGATCCATGTCGTCCCCTCGTCGTCTGACGTGCGTTTCACTTGCTCAGTCAAGTGAAACTAGGTCGCGATGACTTTCCTCGTCAAGTCACACCGGCTCCACTCGTGCCGGTAGCCTGCGTGCCATGGCAGCCCTCAGCGACGACGACCTGCGCGCCTGGTCGAGCCTCGCCACCGTCCTGGAGTGGCTGCCTGCGGCGCTCGACGCCCAGCTCCAGCACGACGCGGGCCTCACGCACTTCGAGTACGGCGTCCTGTACGCGCTGGCGGACGCCGACGACCGCACGCTGCGGATGAGCACCCTGGCCGGCTACTCGAACAGCTCGCTGTCACGCCTCTCGAGGGCCGTCGCGCGGCTGGAGGCCAAGGACTGGGTCCGCCGCCAGCCCGACCCCGCGGACGGCCGCTACACGCTGGCCACGCTGACCGACGCCGGGCAGCAGACGGTCGACCGGGCCGGCCCGGGGCACGACGCCCTGGTGCGCCGGCTCGTCCTGGACCCGCTGACCCAGGCCCAGGTGCGGCAGCTGGGGGACATCAGCCGCCGGATCCAGGGGGCGATCCGCGCCGAGGACGGCTGGCGGCCGAGCGGCGAGCGCTGATCCGCCGCCCTCAGCGGTGCTCGACGCCGAGCGTGGAGTGCGCAGGGCCGGCGTGGGAGTCGGGGACCGCTCGGTCTGGCTCGCCCCGTGCGATCGTCGTCAGGAACCAGACGAGCCCGGCGAGCACGATGAGGACCACCAGGCACCCGCCGCCGACGCCGGACCAGCGGGGCGCCTGGTGCTCGGAGGGGTCGCGGGGCATGCCGGTGATCGTAGGGCCCATGGCGAGCGGGGTGATGCCGCTGGCGCCGAAGGTGCCCAGGCGAGCGATGCCGGGTTCCTGTCGTGGGGTGTACCCGCCGGACATCGCACGACCGGCCTACGCGGAGCCGTCTGGCCCTCCGACCAGGAGCGTGCCCGCAAGATCTTCGAGCGCCGACGACGTGGCGGCGATGATCCGGTAGGAGCCGGGCTCGACCGTCCACGCTCCGTGTGCCCAGTGCGCCAGCCGCCTCCACGGCAGATCGATCGTCACCGCGGCCCGAGCGCCTGGCTCGAGTACCCCTGCCTCGAACCCGACCAGCCACGTCCGAGGTCGGTCGACGGACGACGGCGACTCGCGCCGTGCGTAGAGCTGGACCACGAACTTGCCCGGGCGGTCTCCGCTGTTCCGGACGGTGATGTGCGCGGTCGTCCCGCGGTCGGACCACTCCGACACGTGGAGCTCGTCGAGCTCCCAGGACGTGTACCCGAGACCGTGACCGAACGGGAAGGCGGGCTCGATACCCGCTCGGTGCCAGGCGCGGTAGCCGATGTGGATGCCCTCGCTGTACGCGAGGGTGCCGTCCACGGGTGTCACGTCGGTGACGGGTACGTCCTCCTCCCTCGCCGGCCAGGTCATGGGGAGCCGGCCGCCGGGCTCGGTGTCTCCGCTCAGGACGTCCGCCAGTGCGTGCCCGAACTCTTGACCGGGGAACCATGCGGCCATGACCGCCGCGACGTCGTGGCGCCACGGCAGGATCACCGGCGCACCCGCGTTCACGACGACCACGGTGCGCGGGTTGGCGGCGGCCACCGCGCGGACCAGGGCGTCCTGGGAGCCGGGCAGCGACAACGTGGCGCGGTCGAAGCCCTCGGACTCGACCTCGTTCGATGTCGACACGACGACGACGGCGACATCGGCCAGCGCCGCCGCAGCGGCGGCCTCGGCGATCAGCTCGCCGGGGTCGGTGGTGTCCGCAGGGGTACCCACCCGAAGAGCGAGAGCATCCGGCATGCCGCCGGCGACCGGACGGAAGCGCACGACGACGTCGGCCGAACCCGTCGGGCTCGGCACGACGACCGAGGTGAACGGGGGGTTGAGCACGACCGTGGCCGGGTCGTCGCCGGGCTTTGCTCGGACCTCGGTGACCCCGAGGCTCACACCGTCGGCCAGGACCTCGATGTCGGCCAGACCGCCCACGCCGAGGTCGAAGGTTCCATCGGCCGATCCAGGGGAGTAGGTGAACGAGAATTCCACGACGGACGCGGTGCTTGCCGCCGATGCGCCGTTGAACCACACGAGCCACGACGCCGAGCGCACCTCACGCCCGACCTCGGCGTCATCTGCGTCGAGGTAGCGCACCAGGAGTCCGGGTTCGCCGTCGGGCGTGACGAAGGTGCCCGAGGTCAGCGGCGCGAGCCCCTGCTGCACCACGGCGCCCAGCGACCACGTGATGTCGGCCGAGGGGAACCGCTCGCGCAGCCCGTCGAGCGGAGAGACGACGGACGCCGGGATGACCGTCGCGCTGCCGCCGCCCTGCGTGCGGGCGACCCGCACGCCCTCGCCGACCAGCGCGATCCGGGCCGGGGCGTCGAGCGGGAGGACGTCGTCGTTGGTCAGCAGCACCATGCCGGCGCTGGCCGCAGCCCGCGTGGCGGCGAGGAGCTCGCGCTCGCCGAGAGTGGCAGCAGGCTCGGGTCGGCTGAACCCGTCGAGCGCTCCCACGCGAGCCGCTAGGCGAAGGATGCGTCGCACCTTGCGGTTCACGTCCTTCTCGTCGATCCGGCCGGCACGAACCGCGTCGACGAGCTCGCGCCCCCATGCACCGTGCGGACCTGGCATCGCGACGTCCTGCGGGTGCCGGGCCGCCTCGATCGAGCGCACGGCCGTCCAGTCGCTCACCACGACGCCGTCGAAGCCCCACTCGTCCTGGAGCGGGGACGTCAGCAGCGGGTTCTCGGACGCCGTCGCCCCGTTGATGGAGTTGTACGCGCTCATCACCAGCCACGACGGGCCGTCGACGACCGGGCCCTCGAACGCAGCGAGGTACAGCTCTCGGAGCGCGCGCTCGTCGACGCGGACGTCGACGGTGAAACGGTCGGTCTCCGAGTCGTTCGCGACGTAGTGCTTGACGGTGGCGCCGACCCCGTGCTCCTGCACCCCGTGGACGTAGTGCGTCGCCAGCTCGGCGGTCAGCAGCGGGTCCTCGGAGAACGCCTCGAAGTGCCGGCCGCCGTACGGCGTGCGGTGCAGGTTGATGGTGGGAGCCAGGACGACGTCGACTCCCTTGCGGCGCGCTTCGCTCCCCAGCCCGCTCCCGATCGACCGGACGGTGGCCCGGTCCCACGACGCGGCCACGGCCGTCGGCGAGGGGAAGTTGATGGACGGATCGCGCTCGTCCCAGGAGGTGCCGCGCACGCCCGCGGGGCCGTCGGACATCACGATGCTGCGTAGCCCGATCGACGGCACCGCCGGCAGTGACCACGAGTCCTGACCCGTCAACATCGTGACCTTCTGCTCCAGCGTCAACCGGTCGACCAGCTGGTCGAGAACCGCTTCGTCGGGTGCGTCCACGTCGTCCAGCTCCTTGTCCGACCTCGCCAGAAACCTCGGGTTACAACCATTCGATGACATTTATTCGATCCCGTTACGATGTCGCCCATGGCAACGAGAGGCCCATACGCGAAGGGACTCGCCAAGCGGGAAAAGATCCTCGATGCCGCACTCGAGCTCTTCTCGCGGAACGGGTACGACCGCACCTCCGTCCGGGAGATCGCGCGCGACTCGGGCCTCAGCCAGGCGGGGCTGCTCCACTACTTCAGCAGCAAGGAAGAGCTGTTCGCCGAGGTGCTGCGTCGACGCGATGCCCGAGACGAGCGCCGGTTCGACGATCTTCCCGGTCGTCCGGTGACGATCAAGGGCCTCGTCGCGACGATGCGCCACAATGCCGAGGAGCCGGGCCTGGTGCGGCTGTTCGTGTCGATGTCCGCGGAGAGCATCGACGAGGGCAGCGCTGCTCATGAGTTCTTCGTCCATCGCTACGAACGGATCGTCGGCGACCTCGCCGACGACGTGCGGCGTAGCCAGGATGCTGGCGAGTTCGCCACCGGGCTCGACCCGTACGCGGTCGCTTCGCTGCTGGTCGCAGCGGCCGACGGTCTGCAGATCCAGTGGCTGCTGGACCCGGCCGGCACCGACATGGGTGAACGAATGCAACAACTGTGGGATGCCTTTCAGCGTCGTTGATTCCCCGGGAGCGCCGGGGTCGCGCGGTGAGGGCGCTCACCGCCGTCCCGGGCCGGTTGTGGAGCGCGCGATCGCCGGGTGCAGCTCAGCCCTTGATCGATCCGGAGGTGAATCCTGCGACGATCTGCCGGTTGAAGAAGATGTACATGATCAGCAGGGGACCGTGATCAGCAGCATGTTGGTGAACAAGAGGTTCCACGACGTCTCGAACTGGCTCTGGAAGTTGTACAGGTCAGCTGAACGGTCGCGTTCTTCTCGCCCGGCAGGAAGTACAACGGGTTCGCGAAGTCGTTGAACACGGCGATGGACTGGACGATGACCGCGGTGATGATGACTCCCCGCAGGAGAGGAAACCCGACCTGGAAGAAGAGCCGGATCGGTCCGGCGCCGTCGATCGTGGCCGCCTCGTCCAGGGCCCGCGGGATACCAGAGACGAAGGCGCGGAAGAGCAAGACGCTGAACGCCATCCCGTAGGCGATCTCGACGAGGATCAGACCCGGGAGCGTGTTGAACACCCCGAGGTGCTGCATCACCCAGGCCGTCGGCACGATCGCCGGCGGCACGATGAGCCCGGCGAGGACGAAGAAGTTGATCACCGCGTTCCACCGGGACGTGCGTCGTGCGAGAACCCAGCCGATCATCGCCGCGAGCACGACCATGACCGAGACCGACGCCACGGTCAGGATCGTGCTGTTCAGGAACGCTCGCACGAGGATGTAGTTCCGGGTCTGGAACACGTCGACGACGTTCTGGACGAACACGATCTGGCTGGGCCAGGCGAAGTCGAGCTCGGCCGCCTCCGGGCCGGTCTTCATCGACTGGATGGCGATGAAGGCGAACGGCACGAGAAAGATGACCGCCGACGCCAGCACGGCGATGGTGCCGGCGACGTGGCCGGTGAGGGTCTGTCGCTTCACAGCTCCGCCTGCTTCCTGTTGAGCCACCAGAAGAGCGGCATGATCACCGCGCCGACGAGCACGAACAGAACGACGTTGCCTGCCGTCGACAGACCGAAGAACCCGGCGCTGTACTGCTTGTAGATGACGGAGGAGAGCACATCGCTCGAGAACCCTGGCCCGCCGCCGGTCGTCGCCGCGATGAGCTCGAACGAACGCAGGCCACCGATCAGGGACAGGATGATCACCGTGGTGGTCGCAGGGCGCACGAGCGGCAGGGTGATGTGTCGGAAGTTCTGCCACGAGCTGGCGCCGTCGACAGTCGCGGCCTCGTAGTACTCACGAGGGATCGACACGATTCCGGCGATGAAGAACAGGGTCGCGAGACCGATGCCCTTCCATACGTCGATGCCGATGATCGTGTAGAGCGCCAGGGTCGGGCTGGTCAGCCAGCCAGGGCCCTGGATCCCGAAGAACTCCAGCGAACCGTTGACCACGCCGTGGAACGGGTCCAGCAACGCCTGGAACGTGATCCCCACGCCCACGGTGCTCACCAGGACCGGGAAGAAGATGACGGCGCGCAGGTATCCACGCGCCAGGATCTGCGAGGTGAGCAGGACGCCGAGAGCCAGTCCCAGCACGACCTTGAGGCCCGAGGTCAACGCCCCGTAGATGATCGTGTTGGTCAAGGCCTTGCTCATCTGGGGGTCACTGAAGAACGTCGTGAAGTTGTCGAAGCCGACGAACTGGACGTCGAACAACGTCCATCGCGTGAAGGCGAAGTAGAACGACGCGAACGCCGGGACGATGAAGAACGTCGCATAGATCGCCGCGCCGGGAAGGAAGAACCAGTGCGGGTACGTGTGCTTCCCGAACCCGACCCGCTTCCGCTTCGCCCCCGGCCGCTGGGCGGCTCCTGAGATCGCGCTCTTGGGTGCGACCGTGGTCATGGTGCAACTCCTTGCTCCAGGTGGGGGCCGACCCCCTGGTCGGCCCCCACCTGGCTCGAGTCCTGCCGAACGGGTTACCAGCCAGGCAGTCCGAGCTGCTGCGCCTGCTTGGTGGCGTCGGCGTCGTAGTCCTTGGCGCCGGTCGAGCCGTCCGTGATGCCCGTGCCGATCTCCACGGTGATCTGCTGGAGGTTCGGCCCCTTCACGGGTGAGAGGAACTCCAGCGCCGGAGAGATGTCCCCGCACTCGAAGTACGGCAACCAGTCCGCCACGATCCTCGGTGCGGTGTCCGGGAGCGTGCAGCCCTTGACCGGGTACACACCGGTGACGCCGATCGCCTCGGTGATGGCGTCGCACCCCTCGGTGCTTGCGACGAAGGCCATGAACTTCTTCACCGCGTCGGGGTGCTCGGTGTCGGCCGGGCGTACAGTGCCGGCGGCTCCCACACCGTGATGCCGTTCTTGTCGGCCGTCTCGCCCGGGATCCCGAAGAACCCGACGTCGTTCACGTTGTCGGGGAAGTTGGTCGCGATCGTGCCCTGCGCGAAGCCGAGCATCGGATAGTTGGCCGCCGTCCCGGTGGCGACGGCCTTGAGCCCGTCGTCGAGCTTCGCCGAGGCGAAGTCCTCGTTCAGGAACCCACCGTCGTGGAGGTCTTGGAGCTTGGTGAAGCTCTTCTTGGCCACCGGGTCGTCGGCGAAGTTCACCTTGTTCTCGGTGTACTTGGCCGCCCAGTCCTGTCGCTCGCGGCGATGTTGTAGTAGTCGGCGAGGGTGATGATCTGGGAGGTCCAGGGTCGCCGTAGGTCTGCTCGACCGCGACGTAGCCTGCGTCCTTGATCTTCTGGGCGTTCGAGAGGAACTCGTCCCAGTCGTCGGCACCTCGATGCCGACCTTCTCGTACAGCGGGATGTTGTAGAACATCCCGCCGCCACCGGCGCTCTGCACCGGCACGCCGTACACGCCCTCGTCGGTCGACACCGAGGAGATCCAGGCGTCGTCCAGGTTCTTCACGAACGGCTCGTCCTTGATGTTCAGCATCGTCGTGTCGGGGCTCAGGGTCTGCAAGAGCGAGCCGCTGTTGTACCAGAACATGTCCGGCATCTCACCGGTGGCCAGGCGCGTCTTCATGACGCCGTCGAGCTCCGGACCGCTCGGGCCGGACGCGTCGACCTTGACGGTGATGTCGGGGTTCTTGGCGTGGAACGCGTCCGCGAGTCCCTGCGCCGTCTTGATGTTGGTGTCGACCCCGGATCCCTGAAACCACGTCAGCGTGACGGGTCCCGACGTCTCGTCGTTGCTGCCGCCGGCTCCGCTGGAGCAAGCGGCGAGCCCGAGTGAGGCCGCCGCGACGCTGGCCAGGGCCAGTGCGATCGGGCGGCGAGCGATGGCTGCCATCTCTTACCTCTCTGTAAGTTCGGCTCCGCGCGACGAGGGTCCGTCCGCCGGATCGGCCCTTCGTTGGAAAACTAGTCAACGACGGGCTTTCGCGAGATAGTAGGCCGGTGCTCAGAGGCTCGTCAACGCTCGCAACCCTCCCGACGAGGGTCTGTTATCGCATCGTGACGGTCGGAGCGATCGGTAGGAACATGCGTAGTGAGTCGTTTCAACCTCGGATCGTCACCGCACGGCCAGGCATCACTGTTCGAGAACCACAGGAGAGTCGTGATCAGTCCTGAGAACCTCACTACCAACGGCCGGGTCGATCCGATCGGGGTCGACGACCAGCCCCTGCTGGCGTGGGACGCAGACGTGGACGCCGAGTCCTTCCGGCTCGAGGTCCAGGACGCGACCGGGTCGGCTCTCTGGACCGCCGCGATCGAGGGTGCCCGGGTGCTGCGGTACGCGGGCCCCGCCTTGGCGAGCCGCACGCGCTACCGGTGGCGGGTCCGGTCGGTGGACGGCACGGGCCCGACGTCCGGCTGGAGCGTGGGCGTGTTCGAGACCGGGCTGCTCGTCGCAGCGGACTGGCAGGCGCGATGGATCGGTCTCGCGACACCCCCCGCGAGCCACCGCTTCGCTCGCCCGAGCCCGACGAGGTCGCGTGGATCGGCACGGGCGAGTCGCTGGGCCAGACGTTCACGACCACGGGCTCGATCACGGCGGTGAGCCTGGATCTCACCTCACCGTACGGGCAGACCGTGGAGGGTCGCGCGGAGCTCCGCGACGGTGCCCGGGTGGTCGCGTCCCAGGAGCTGCACGGCGGGTGTTCCCGTGGGACCGCTTCGCGCACTACATCGAGGCGCCGGCTCCGATCCCGCCCGGGACCTACTCCGTCGTCCTGTCGGTGTCGCTGGGAAGGATCGGCTGGCGCACCGCGACGGTCCCGGGCTCCTTCGGCGCCGCTGCGGACGACGGCCTCTCCTTCGGCCGGGTGGACGGCGTCGCCTTGCGCGACGAGCGGTCGTTGGTGGCACCCGCTCCCTGGCCGTGGAGCCGGTCCCGGCACCGAACCCCGTTTTTCGTCACGAGTTCACGCTGCCCCCCGACGTGAGCCAGGCACGTCTGTACGCGTCGGTCTCGGGTACGGAACCTTCGAGGTGAACGGCCTCGCCGTGGGCGACGTGGCGCTCGATCCTGCTCAGACCGCCTACGACCGCACGGTCCTCTACCGGACGTTCGACGTCACGACGCAGCTGCGCGCGGGGACGAACGAGATCCGCGCCGAGCTCGGCCGCGGATTCTTCGGCTTGCGAGGTGGCAACGTCTGGGGTGGAACCTCGCTCCCTGGAACCAGGAGCCCATCCTCATCGCCCAGCTGGAGTACGCGGACGCCTCCGGGGCACGCCGGTTCATCTCGTCAGGCCCCGACTGGAATGCCGCTCCGGGACAGGTCGTCAGTGACCTGCTCTTCGTGGGCGAGCAGCACCGCCTCGGTCCGGCGCGCTCGAGTGGGCCCCGGTCACGGTCGCGCGTGGCCCAGGTGGTGAGCTGCGGCCGGCGCAGCTGCCACCGGTGGTGGCGGGAGTCGCAATGCCACCGATCGATGTCCGGCCCCGGGGCGAGCGTGCGAGCGTGCTGGACTTCGGCGCGATCATCGCCGGGCGGTGCGCGTCAGGATCACCGGTCCCGAGGGATCCACGGTCGAGCTCAAGTACGCAGCACCTGCCCGTCGCGGTGCGGTGAGACGTGCTGGCCGACCGCGACGCACAGCGGGACCGTCGTGCTGGCCGACCCCTGAGCACTCGCCTGGGAGGCACGGTTCAGCTACAAGGGATTCCGCTTCGTGGAGGTCACCACCTCCGGGGGTGCGTCGGTCGCCGACATCGTCGCTGTCCCTCTGCGACCACGTCGCGGCAGTGCGAGCTCGCCGTCAGCGAGGCCACGCTCGAATGGATCAACGACGCCACCGGCGCACGTTCCTCAACAACCTCCACGGCATCCCCACCGACACGCCGATCTACGAGAAGAACGGCTGGACCGCGGATGCCCATCTGGTCACCGAGGCCGCGCTGCACCACTTCGACCTTCGGCTCTCGATGCTCAAGTGGCTGGACGACCACGTCGACGCGCAGGACGAGCACGGCATGGTGCCGCAGATCGTCCCGACGCCGGGGTGGGGCCTCGGGCCGGACCCGGCCTGGAGCGCCTCGATGGTCCTGATCCCGTGGGACCTCTACTGGGAGTACGGCGAGAAAGAGATCCTGCGCCGGTACGCGGACCCCGTGCTCGCCTACGCCCGGCGCGTCCTCGAGCTCTGCGACGGAGGCGTCTGGCCGCACCACAGCTGGGGTGACTGGCTGGCTCCTGGGCACATGTTCGCACCCGAGGGTCCAGCGCCGACGGCCACGATGATGGTCTACCGGATCGCGACGCGAGCCGCGCGCATCCTGCGTGCGATCGGGCGCGACCGCGAGGCGAGCGAGATGGAGGACAAGGCCGTCTCCGTCGCCCAGGCGTACCACGACGCGTATTTCGACGCTGTGACCGGCAGCTATCAGGTCGACGGCGCGGGGTATCGGCAGACGATGAACATCCTGCCCCTGGCGTTCGGTGCGGTGCCCGCGGACCACGTCGACGCCGTCTTCAGGAGCCTGGTCCAGGACCTCGAGATGCGTACCTCCGGACACCTCGACTGCGGCGCCGCAGCGGTGAAGCACCTGCCTCACGTGCTCAGCGACCACGGTCGGCCGGACCTCGCCGTGACGGTCCTGGCACAGCCGACGCGACCGGGGTGGGGGGTGTGGATGCAGAGAGCTCTCAGACGCTGCGGGAGTCGTGGGACGTCGACGCGCGGTCCCACGACCACTACTTCCTGGCTCTGTCTCCAGCTGGGTCCAGCAGCGTGCGTCCGGTGTTCGAGCGACGAGCCCGCGCTGGTCCACGTTCGAGGTGGACCCGGTCGTGGATCCGCGTCTCACGTCGTCGACGTTCGCGCACAAGACCGTCCACGGCTGGGTGCGGGTCCGCTGGTCTCGAGACGGTGACGGCGTGTCCGTGTCGCTCACCGTTCCCCCTGGCACTCGAGCCCGCGTGACGTGGGCGCGCCGCGCGGTCGCCGACCTCGTCACGGCACCCACACCGTCCGCAGCGACGATCCGGCCTCCGACGACTCGGCGTCGCGCGCCGGTCGGACCGGTAGCGTTCCGCTCATGGCGGGACGGGCCCCTATGCCAAGGGACTGGCGAAGCGCGAGGAGATCCTCGGCACCGCCCTCGAACACTTCGCACGCAAGAGCTATGACCGCACGTCCGTGCGCGAGATCGCCCGTGAAGCGGTCTGAGTCAGGCCGGCCTGCTCCATCACTTCAGCACGAAGGAGGAGCTCTTCCTCGAGGTGCTCCGGCGCCGTGACGATCGTGACGGCGATCCCTAACGCCACCAGCACGCGCACTCGGTGTACCACCTGATGCAAGCCGTCGAGCGCAACATCGGCGAACCAGGCCTGGTTCTGCTCTTCGTCTCGATGTCGGCCGAGAGCGTCGACGAGTCCAGTCAGGCCCGTCGTTCTTCGAGGACCGCTACGACTGGCTCCGTACCCAGCTCGCCGACGACGTGCGCAGGCGCCAGGCAAGCCACGAGATGCCTGCCGATCTCGATGCGGAGGACGTCGCCTCGCTGCTCGTCGCCGTGTCGGACGGCCTGCAGCTCCAGTGGCTGCTCCAGCCGGACAAGGTGTACATGTCCCGTCGCCTCTACGTCCTGTGGCAGCTGCTCAGCAAGCCCGTCTGACCAACGACGTGGACAGGTGCGCACCTGCCGTCGTCATCCGGCTCTAGCCCCTCGCGTTCGGATCCGACGACGTCTGGCCCCAGCAGCCGGCCAGCATCCGGGCGACCGTGCGCTGCGCACCCGGCGACTGCGGCTCGTTGAGGTGCCCGTGAGTCGTTCCTGGTTCACGAACCAGGTCACGTCGACCCCGGCGAGCGCCAGGTGGCCGCGTATGCCTCCCCGGACGGCCGCAGGTCGTCGAGGTCCGAGTTCACGATGAGAGTGGGGGGAAGGTCCCGAGCGTCCCCATGGGCCGGAAAGGCGTACGGGTGCGTCACCAGGCGCTGGTCGCCGACGTAGTTGAGGTTCAGCTCCGTCGTCTTCTCCGGCGGGAACCTCTGCTCGACCGGGAGCCCGGCCAACCGGCGCGCAGCGCCTCGGAGGGCGGCGGTAGCTCGTCGTGCAGCACCGGGTAGACGAGGATGCTCGACCGGGGCAGGGACAGGGATCCGTCGCGGGCCTGGAGGGACACCGAGGCGGCCAGGTTCCCGCCGGCGCTCCCACCGCCGATGTGCCAGGCCGCCGGCGGGATGCCGAGAGCGCCGTCGCTCGTCGCCCAGGTCCAGACCGCCAGGACGTCGTCGCTGGCACGGGGAAGTGGACTCCGTCGACGGCCAGCCGGTAGTCGACCGAGACGACGCTGACCCCGGCCGAGGCGAGGCATCGGCTGACCCAGTCGGCCTCGGGGACATCCAGATCACCCACCTGGAACCCTCCGCCGTGGATCCAGACGAGGCCGACGTCAGCCCGTCGCGTCGCGTCGGCGCGCTGGTAGGAACGGAACGGCACCGGGCCGTGCGGACCGTCCACGGCGGAGTCGAGGATCGTCAGAGCAGTCACGTCGTGCGTCTCTCCCAGGATGTCGGGTGCTCTTCTCACCACGAGAAGTCGTGCGTCCCACCGGTGATGTGCTGAGTCCGACCATCCGGCAGGACGACCTCGGCGGGCGTGTGCTCCGGGACCGAGACCGTGAGCGTGAAGGAGCCGTCTCGCTCTGCTGCCACGACGACGCGATCGTCCCGCTCGGCGACTCGTACGACGTGGCGGCCCAGGTGATCCCCGGGCCCGGGACGCGCTGGATCCGCACGCGGGAGTAGCCGGGGGCGGCCGGCCGGATGCCTCCGACGACCTGGTAGATCCAGTCGACGACGGCGCCGAGCGCGTAGTGGTTGAAGCTCGTCATCTCGCCGCGTTGATGGACCCGTCCGGCAGGGCGGAGTCCCAGCGCTCCCACACCGTGGTGGCGCCCATCGTGACGGGGTACAGCCACGAGGGGCACTCCTTCTCGAGGAGTAGCCGATAGGCCTCGTCGACGTGTCCCGTCTCCGAGAGCGCCCAGGTGATGAACGGGGTGCCGGCGAACCCTGTGGTGACCCGGAACCCGGACTGGCGCACGATCTCGGCGAGGCGTGCGCCGGCGTGCGCGCGATCGGAGCCCTCGAGGAGGCCGAAGGCGATCGCGAGCGCGTACACGGTCGCGCAGTCGTACCGGATGCGGCCGCCGTCGACGTAGTGGGTGTCGAAGGCAGCACGCGTTCGGTCGGCCAGCGTCGTCCATCGCGCCACGTCGTCGGGCAGGCCGATCACCTCCGCTGCCTGCGCGGCAAACCGTGCTGAGCGGTAGAGGCACGCGGTCGCCACGACCGACGGTCGGCCTTGGCCGCCGCCGGGTCGTCCGGCGGTGCGTCGCGGTCGAGCCAGTCACCGAGCTGGACCCCCTGGTCCCACAGCCCGCTCGGGGAGACGTCCTCCAGGACGGACTCCAGGTGCAGGACCATGGCGGGGTAGTAGGCCGCAAGCCGTTCCTCGTCACCGAAGGCGTTCCACAGTGCCTGCGGCACCCAGACCGCCGCGTCGCCCCAGATAGCTGTCGCGTGGAACGGGGGCAGCGAGAAGCCGTCGGGGAAGTTCGCGTACTTGAGGACATCCGGAACCACGAGGGGGACGGCACGCTGTGGGTTGTGCTTCGTCTCTTCCAGCAGGTCGGTGAGCCAGCTGTCGAGGAAGTCGGCCGTGTCGAACTGGAACGAGGCGGATGCGGCGTACGCGGCCAGGTCACCGGTCCAGCCGAGCCGCTCGTCGCGCTGGGGGCAGTCCGTGGGGACGCTCTAGGAAGTTGCCCTTCTGCCCCCACACCGAGTTCTGGACCAGCTGGTTCACCAGCGGCTCCGAGCAGCTGAAGTGACCCGTCCGCCGCATCTGCGAGTGGACGACCACCGCGTCGAGGCTGTCGGGGGTCAGCTCTCCGGGCCATCCCTCGACCTCGGCGTAGCGGAACCCGTGGAACGTGAAGGTCGGCTCGAACTCGTCTTTCCCGCCCGAGAGGACGAAGACGTCGGTCGCGTCGGCTCCGCGGAGCGGTCGAGTTCCCAGCTCACCGTCCTCCAGCACCTCGGCGTGCCGGATCACGATCTCGCTGCCGGCCGGGCCCGAGGTCGAGAAGCGGATCCAGCCCACCAGGTTCTGGCCGAAGTCCACCAGGGTGCGTCCCGACGGTGACGTCCAGATCTCGGTCGGCCGCAGAACCTCGTGGCGTGTGACCGGAGGTCCGACCTGTCGGACCAGGGTCGCCCGGTCGACGTCGACCGCACGGACGGCCAGTGGCCGGCCTCCGGACCTGACGCGCGCGTCGATGGTCTGGCCGCCGTAGAGGGAGTTGCGGCGGATCTCGGACTCGTCGGCCGACCAGTCGGTCGATGTCGCGACGCGCTGCGTCGAGCCGTCGCCGTAGCCGACCTCGAGCACCGCGCCGACGGCGATGTCCTCCCCGTAGTTCGCCTGCGCGGAGAGGAACCCGAGATCGCCCCGGAACCAGCCGTTGCCCAGGAGCAGCTCGATGCGCAGGCTGCCCTCACCGGCCGCGACCTGCGACGTGACGTCGTGGACCTGGTAGGGGAGCCGCCACTCGTAGGAGGTCCAGCCGGGCTGCAGCACGTGGTCCGAGACGAGGCTGCCGTCGATCCGGGCCTCGTAGATCCCGTGGGCCGTGGCCGTGAGCCGAGCCGACACGACGTCGGTGCGGGGCCGGTCCAGGGGCACATCGACCCAGAATCGTGGCGCGATCTCTCTGCTGGTCGTGGCGCTGAGGAACGCCGCGCCCCGCAGCGGGTCGTCGATCTGCGGTTCGAGTGCCATCTGCCGGCCCTGAGGTGTGACCACCCTGCCTACCTCCTTGTGAGACGAGCAGAAGCCTAGCGTCGAAAACCGATCGTCGACAACTATTCGATGCGTCCGGACACGGTCGCGCGTCGTCGGAGTCCGCACGATCGACTCGGTCAGACCGCGGCGCTCGGGGTGGCCCTGTCGGCGCTGCGTCGCGGCGGGAATCCGCCGCCCATGGCCCGAGCTCGAGGCCTGTCCGTCACTCACCGAGGTCGCCGGATCGGGCGCCCCGCACGGAGGCACCGAGTGAGGTGCGGATCTGGCACGAACCACGAAGGCCCCCTCAGGAGGGGGCCTTGACCTGCGGTTCTGCTGGCTCCCTCGACTGGACTCGAACCAGTAACCGTCCGATTAACAGTCGGATGCTCTGCCAATTGAGCTACGAGGGATCGTGCGGGAAGAAACTCTAGCAGCCGTTCACGGGTGCCCCGAACGCTCAGCGCGGCAGTCCGGCGGCGTCGCGGACCTCGTCCTCCGCGGCGTCCACGACGGCTGCGACGGCCGGGTCGGTGAGGTCGATCGAGGAGTCGCCGAGCACCTGGGTGAACAGGGTGCCGTCCTCGTCGCGACGCAGGACGACGCGGGCGCGCCGACCGTCCGGCAGCGTCACGGAGACGGCGTGGACGACAGACTGCTGGACGCGCTCGCGGAAGGTCTGGGAGAACGCGAAGGAGCCGGGGACCTCGGCGAACGTGAGGCGCTCCGTGTCCCCCCACACCCAGCGCAGGGACATGGTACGGGTGGCCGGGTCGAGCGAGCCGTGGTCGGCGTCGGACCACGGGTGTCGCACAGCCGTCCCCTCCGGGCCGAGCAGGTGCAGGGCCCGCCGCGAGGCGACGGCCCAGCGGCCGTCGGCCAGCTCGGTGCTCACCAGCACGGAGTCGCCGGGACGCAGGTCGAGACGGGTGCGGTCGGCGGCGCGGAGTCGACGACGAGAGAACGGGGCCACCGACTCACGGTACCCGCGCCTGCATGCTGACGAATCCGGACAAAGACGGTGTATCTGGTGCCTGTGTGGAGGATCTTGGTCCGTGCGCGGCCCTTCTGCCCGCGCAGCTCAGCGACGAAGTGAGGACGTCATGAGATCGACCTATCGGGTGCTCGCCTTCCTGGTGGCGGCGGGCGTGTTCGTCCAGGCGGGAGCGATCGCCTACGCCTGGTTCACGGTCCTGCACGAGCTCGACGACGGCGCCGTCATCGACTCCGGCTACGAGGGCAACCTCGGCCACGCGGTGCACAGCACGGTCGGGATGATGGTGATCCCCGTCGTGGTGATCGCCCTGCTGATCGTCTCGTTCTTCGCCAAGTTCCCGGGCGCCGTGCGGTACGCGCTGATCATCTTCGGGCTGACCCTGCTGCAGGTGGTGCTCGCCTTCGTGGCGTTCGGCGCCCCGGTGGTCGGCGCCCTGCACGGGCTCAACGCGCTCGCGCTGCTCGGGGTGAGCATCACGGCGGGCAGCAGGGTTCCGCGCTCGACCGCGCAGCCGTCGGCGCCGGTCACTGCCGCCGTCTGACCGATGACCGAGCGGGAGGCCGTCGGTCGACGGCGGCGCGCCGTGGCTGCCGTGGCCGCCACGCTGCTCGTCCTCGGTCCGCTCGGGTGGTTCTGGTGGACCAGCCTGGTGCCGGCGAACGCGTCCGTCATGGACATGGGGTACGCGGACGAGGGCGGCCGGCCAGGTCCTGCGCCGAGCGGGCACGCGCACGCTCCTGCGACCGACGGGGCGCCGTCGGTCAGCGTCGCGACGCTGACCGGGCCGACGACCGGCACGCCCGACGTGGCGGTCACCTTCACCGTCGACCGCGCCCCCGTGACGCTCGCGGACGGCCGGCATGTGCCCGGGTACACCGTCAACGGCAGCTCGCCCGGACCGACGCTGGAGGCTCAGGTGGGGGACCTGGTCCAGGTCACGCTGGTCAACCGATCGGTCCCCGACGGTGCCACGCTGCACTGGCACGGGCTCGACGTGCCGAACGCCGAGGACGGCGTCGCGGGCGTGACCCAGGACGCGGTGCCCGTGGGGGGCTCGCACGTCTACCGGTTCGTCGTCGAGGACGCGGGCACGTTCTGGTACCACTCGCACCAGGTGTCCCACGCCCAGGTGCGCGGCGGTCTGTTCGGCGCCCTGGTGGTGCACGCCGCGGGCGAACGCACGCCGCAGGTGGTCGCGACCGCGCACACCTACGGGTCGATCCCGACGCTCGACGGCGCCACCGACGACGTGCGCGCTCCCGCGCAGCCGGGGGACCGCGTCAGGGTCCGCGTGATCAACACGGGTTCCGGGGTCCTCCGGGTGTGGGTCCCCGGTGCGGGGTACCGGCTCGTGGCACTGGACGGCCGCGACCTGCACGAGCCGGCGGTGGTGCAGGACCGCGCGGTCGTGCTCGCCGGCGGCGGGCGTGCCGATCTCGAGGTGGCGGTGCCGGCGGACGGCAGCTCGGTCCGCGTCCGGCTCGGCGCGCGCTCGGTCGTCGTCGGCCCGCGTGACGACGCCGCGGACGGCGCCGACCCGCGCCAGGACCTCGACCTGCTCACCTACGGCACCCCGACCGACGTCGGCTTCGACCCCCGCGCCGCCGACCGTCGGTTCACGTACGCGATCGGCCGGCGCCCCGGGTTCGTCGACGGGCGACCCGGCCTGCAGTGGACCATCAACGGGCACACCTACCCGGACGTGCCGATGTTCCAGGTCGACGAGGGCGACATCGTGCGGATGACGCTGCGCAACTCCAGCGGCCAGCCGCACCCGATGCACCTGCACGGCCACCACCTGCTGGTCCTGTCCCGCGACGGGAAGCCCTCCACCGGCTCACCGTGGTGGACCGACTCGCTCGAGCTGGCGGCGGGGCAGACGTACGACGTCGCGTTCGTCGCGGACAACCCGGGCGTGTGGATGGACCACTGCCACAACCTGCCGCACGCCCAGCAGGGACTCGTCGCGCACCTGGCCTACACCGGTGTCAGCGAGCCGTACGTGCTGGAGGGCACAGCCGGCAACGCTCCGGAGTGAGCGTCGGTAGGGTGTGCGGTGCCTCGGGGGCAGTAGCTCAGCCGGTCAGAGCAGCGGACTCATAATCCGTCGGTCGTGGGTTCAAGCCCCACCTGCCCCACCCCGCTCCGGTCGCCTGACCGCCCCAGGACTGCCACGATCGGCGCCAACCGGTTCGGAGTCAGCTGGAGGAGACGCGTGGTTGCGACGAGCAGCACGGCGAACGCAGAACGGTCCTGGGAGCTCGGCGCACGCGCGGGGTACGCCGTCAGCGGCGTGCTGCACGTGCTCATCGGCCTGCTCGCCCTGCAGGTGGCGCTGGGCAGCGGTGCGCAGGCGGACCAGTCGGGCGCGATGAGCACGATCGCGAGCACGCCGTTCGGTGGCGTGGTGCTCTGGTTCGCCGTCCTGGCGTTCGTCGCGCTCGGTGCCTGGCAGCTGGCCACGGCGGTCCGCGGTGGCGGCGAGGCGAGCGACCGGGCGAAGGCGGCCGGGAAGTCCGTCGTGTACCTCGCGCTCGCGTTCACCGCGTTCACGTTCGCGCGTGGCGGCGGCTCCTCGAGCTCGTCGCAGACGACCGACGTCACCGCCACGCTCATGTCGGCGCCGGCGGGGCGGTTCCTGGTGGGCGCCGTCGGGCTCGCGGTCGTCGCCGTGGGGGTCTACCACGTGTACAAGGGCTGGACGAAGAAGTTCCTCGAGAACCTGCACCGGCTGCCCTCGGGCAAGGCCGGGCCGGTGGTCCGGCGCCTCGGCGTGCTGGGCTACGTGGCCAAGGGGATCGCCCTCGGTGTGGTGGGTGTGCTGTTCCTCACGGCGGCCGTGCAGGCCAACCCGTCCAAGGCGAGCGGTCTGGACGGTGCCCTGCACACCCTGCGTGACCAGCCTGCGGGCGCGGTCCTGCTGGTCATCGTCGCGCTGGGGTTCGTGGCCTACGGGATCTACTCGTTCGTCCGCGCCCGGTATGGCCGGATATAAATCACCCGATTGCCACCGAAACGTGCGGCGCGTGGTTCTTGCACGGTTGTCCAGTTTCGGGCATAGTTCCCTTCGTCAGCGACAACGGCAAACCCGCCGCAAGGCGGGGACGCAAAGCCACGGGGCCTACATGGCCAGCCGAGCTACCGAACGACAGGAGAACCATCATGGCTGTCACCACCGAGTCCACCCTCTCGCAGGGCGCTCTGCTCACCCCCGGCGAGGTCGCCGTCCTGTTCCGCGTCGACCCGAAGACGGTCACGCGCTGGGCCCAGGCCGGCAAGCTGTCCGCCGTCCGCACCCTGGGTGGCCACCGCCGCTTCCACGAGTCCGAGGTGCGTTCGCTGCTCACGGGCGTCCCCACGCAGCGCGCGGAGTGACCCGAACCCTCAGCTAGCTCGACCAGGAGCCTCTCCCGACGATCGGGGGAGGCTCTTGTCATGCGTCGGGCAGGGCGTCCCGCACGATCGGGCACGTCATGCAGTGGCCGCCCCCGCGCCCGCGGCCCAGCTCCGCCCCGCGGATCTCGATCACCTCGATGCCGGCGGCGCGCAGCGCGGCGTTGGTGGTGGTGTTGCGGTCGTAGGTGAACACGACGCCGGGCTCCACGGCGACGGCGTTGTTGCCGCTGTCCCACTGCTGACGCTCGGAGGCGTAGGCGTCACCGCCGGTCTCGATGACCCGCAGCGGCGGGCAGGCCGAGCGAGCGGGCGACGACGTCGACGAACGGTCGTGCCGCCCTCGTCGGTGATGTGGACCCGCCCGCGCTCGCCGGGGCGCAGGGTGAACGCGTGGATCTCGTCGACGATCCGCGGGTAGAGGGTCACCACGTCGCGGTCGGCGAACGTGAAGACGGTGTCGAGGTGCATCGCGGCGCGCAGCTTCGGCATGCCGGCGACGACCACGCGCTCGGCCGCTCCCTGCGCGAAGAGCGCGGCCGCGAGCTGCGTGATGCCCTGGCGCGACGTCCGCTCGCTCATCCCCACCAGCACGGTCCCGTTCCCGACGGGCATGACGTCGCCGCCCTCGAGCGTCGAGCGCCCGTGATGCTCCTCCGGGTCCCCCCACCAGACCGTCGAGCCGACGAACCGCGGGTGGAACTGGTACACCGCCTTCATCAGCAGCGTCTCGTCGTGCCGCGCCGGGAAGTACAGGGGGTTGAGCGTGACGCCGCCGTACAGCCAGCACGTCGTGTCCCGGGTGTACAGGGTGTTGGGCAGGGGCGGCATGACGTACTCGCGCGCGTCCGGGGAGTACTCGGCGAGCGCGAAGTGCGCGTCGTCGAACCCGCCCGTGATGTCGGTGGTCGCCAGTCCGCCGAGCAGGAACTCCGCCAGTCGCGCGGGCTCGAGCCGCTCCAGGAACTCGCGGGCGTCGTCCACCAGCTCCAGGCCTACGTCGTCCGGGACGATCTTGCGGTCCAGCAGCCAGTCCCGGGCGCCGGGGACGGCCATGGTCTGCGCGAGCACGTCGTGGAGCTCGAGGACCTCGACGCCGCGCGCCCGCAGCTCGGCGACGAACGCCCGGTGGTCGTTGATCGCGTTGTCCACCCACAGGACGTCGTCGAACAGCAGGTCCGCGGCGTTGGTCGGGGTCAGCCGCCGGTGCGCGAGGCCCGGCTCGCAGACCAGCACCGTCCGGAGCCGGCCCACCTCGGAGTGCACGCCGTGCGTCGCCGGCTCGGTCATCGTCGGTCCTCCAGCTGCTCGGGCGGTCCTCAGTGCACGGTGGCCAGGACGGCGGCCCGGACGTCGTCCAGGGTGCGCTCCGGCTGGAACACCAGCCACTCCAGGCCGGCCAGCAGGGTGGCGCCGAACAGGGTGGCGGCGGTCAGGGACGGGTCGCGCTCCGGCCACGTCTGCGCGACGACGGCCGCGAACGCCCCCATGGACTCGTCGCGCACCAGCCGGATGGACTCCTGCCAGCTGCGTCCGGTGCGGAAGGTCTCGGCGACCATGAGCTTGGCGAAGTCGGGGTGCGCGTGGATCTGCGCGAGCAGCTCGGTGACCAGCGCGTCGAGCGCGGCGCGTCCCTGCAGCCCGTCGACCGCACCGCGCAGCGCCGCGGTGAGGCGCGCGACGCCCTCGGTGATGATCGCCTCGAACAGGGCCGACTTGGAACCGAAGTTGTAGAACACGCTGCCCTTGGCGACGCCCGCGGCGGTCGCGATGTCGTCCACCGAGGTCGCGGTGAACCCGCGGTCGGCGACGAGCGAGAGAGCGGCCTCGACGATGTGGTCGCGGGTGGCCGTCGTGCGCATGCCTCTCAGCCTCTCAGATGCTCAGGGCCGGGTGCAGGCGCGCGACCGTCCACGTGCGCAGGCGCCCCGCCTTCCACGCCGTCACGGCGAGCGAGGCCACGGTCAGCCCCACCAGGTAGGCCACCGAGGTCCACAACCGCGCGTCCGGCGTGCCGGTGATGAGGCTGCGCAGCCCCTCGACGGCGTACGTCATGGGCAGCACCGGGTGGATCGCCTGGAAGAACGCGGGCGTGGTCTGCACGGGGTAGGTGCCGCTCGCGGAGGTGATCTGGAGCATGAGCAGGGCGATCGTCGCCACCTTGCCCGCGGCGGAGCCCAGCACGGACAGCAGCATCTGCTGCACCGCCAGGAACGTCGCGGCGACCAGCAGGAGGAACGCGATCGTGCCCACCGGGTGCCCGATGTTCAGCCCGAGGCCCAGCCCCACGACCCCGAGCAGCAGCAGCACCTGACCGGCGCCGATCACCAGCGACGGCAGGTAGCCGGCCAGCGCGACCCGCAGCCCGGAGGCCGGCGTCGCGAGCGCCCGGGTCGGCAGGGGGCGCAGCAGGAGCCACGTGATGAGGCCGCCGACGAAGAGCGCGAGCGGGATGAACAGCGGCGCGAATCCTTCACCCAGGCTGGCGGCGGGGGAGACGTCGTCGTCGTCGATGGCGACCGGGGTGGACAGCGCCTCGGCACGGGCCGTGCGCTGCGCGTCGCTGTCGTCGGGGATCTGGGTGGCGCCCCCCGTCAGGCCGTCCGCCAGCTGCTGCGCGCCGCCGCCGAGCTGACCGGTCCCGTCGGCCACCTGCGCGGCGCCGTCGGCCAGGGTCACGGTGCCGCTCGCCAGGTCCGCGGAGCCCGCGGAGAGCCGGTCCGCACCGCTGACCGCCTGCCCGGCGCCCGAGGCGAGGTCGGCGGCGCCGGACGCGACGGTCGCGGAGGAGTCGGCCAGCGTGCTCAGGCCACCGTTCAGCTGCTGCGCGCCGGCCGCCGCCTGCGCCGCACCCGTGTCCAGGGCGTGCAGCTGGTCGGTCATGGCGGCCACGGAGGCAGCGTCCGGGAGCGTGGCGCCCGACAGGCCGCCCAGGAGGGCCGCCGCCTGAGGGTCACCGGCTTCCGCGCGCGCCGCGAGGTAGGAGCTGACCTGCGTCAGCCCGTCCGAGAGGGCCGGCAGCGTCCCGGCCAGGGCGTCGACCTGCTGCGTCGCGGAGTGCACGCCGTCGGCGACGGCTTGCGTCCCGGTGGCCAGCGAGGTGCCGGCGTCGGCGGCGGACCGGGCTCCTGCCGACAGCTGGGTGGTCCCGGCGGCCAGGCGGTCCGCGCCGTCGGCCAGCCGCCCGGCGCCGGCGTCGAGGTCGGCGGCCCCGGACGCCAGCTGCGCGGCACCGTCGCGGGCGTCGGCCGCGCCGTCGGCGACCTGGCGCGCCCCGTCGCCCAGCTGCTGGGACGCGTCGCGCAGGGAGATCGCGCCGTCCGCGGCCTGCAGCATGCCGTCGCGCGCGGATCCCAGCCCGACGAGCACCTGGTCCACCGCCTCCTCGCCCGCCGTCGCGGCGACGCCCGCACGGACGTGGTCCATGGCGGAGCGTCCCAGGGTGGTGCCGATGAAGGAGTTGGCGTCGTTGTAGGTGACGTCGATCTGCGCGGCGGTCGGGTCGTCGCCACCCGCGGAGACCAGGTCCGCGGAGAAGTCGGTGGGGATGGTCACGGCGAAGTAGTACTCACCGGACCGCACGCCGGCGGCCGCGTCGGCGGGGTCGGTGACGACCCAGTCCAGCGCGCCGCCGTCCACCAGCTCGTCGGTCAGGTCCTGCCCGGCGCGGACCCGCGTACCGTCCCGGTCCGCGCCGGCGTCGGTGTTCACCAGGGCGACGGGCATCGCGTCCAGGTGGCCGGTCGGGTCCCAGAAGGCCCACAGGTACAGGGCGCCGTACAGCAGCGGGACCAGCAGCATCGCCGCGACCGCGAGGCGGGGAAGTCGTCCGCGACCGAAGCGACGCAGCTCGGTGCCGGAGGTGAGCGAGAGCATGACGATCCTTCAGAGGGTGGGAGCGGTGACGGGCAGGACGGTCCACGCGGTGCCGGTGGCCTCGTCCGGGTCGGCGCACGTGGCGACGACGGTGACGCCGGTGGCGGCCAGGGCCTCGAGCCGGCGCCAGACGATCCGGCGGCGCGCCGGGTCGTGCACCTGGTCGACGTCGTCGACCACCAGGAGGCCGGGACGCTGCGCCATGGCCAGGGCGATCCGCAGGAGCAGGGCCTCGACCTCGTCGAGGTGCCAGCAGACGGTCTGCACGTCGGGGACGGGCAGGTCGCCGAACACGGGGGACAGCAGCGCGTCGACCGTGGCCTGGTCGGCGCGCGTGGAGCGCCGGTACCACGGGGAGAGCCAGGCCAGCCGCTCGCGGACGTGCGAGCCCACGGTCACCGAGTCGTCCAGGTCGTCGACGCCGGCGAATCCTGCGAGCGCCACCTCGCGCTGGACGAGCGCGCGGCGCCCGGGCAGCCGGTGTCCGAGCACGACGAGGTCCGACGGCGCGTCCGGCACCATCCGGCCGGCGAGCGTGAGCAGCAGGCTGGTGCGGCCGGCGCCCTGAGCCCCCTGCACGAGCGTGAGCGTGCCGGCGGAGATGTCCAGGTCGAGAGGGCCGTACACGGGCCCGCGGTCGGCGTGAAGCTGCAGCGCCCTGGCGGTCACGGCCGGCGGCGGGGCGTCGAGCAGATCGGGTGTGGCGGTCATCGGGACTCCTTCTAAACTGACCGGTCAGTACAAAGACTACGCCGCGCACGGTGCCGGGCGGCCCGCCCTCCGGCGTGTCGCCCTGCTCACACCGGCGCGCCGCGGCGGCCCGGCCCGGTCGCGCCCGCCTCGTCGACCCGTGCGCCGTGGGAGGATCTGCGCATGGCGATGCGAGAGATCCGGACTGTCGGAGACCCCGTCCTGCGCACTCCCTGCGACCCGATCACGACGATCGACGACCGCGTGCGCGGACTCGTCGAGGACCTGCTGGAGACCGTGGACACCGAGGGGCGCGCCGGCCTGGCCGCCAACCAGATCGGCGTCAGCCTGCGCGCGTTCTCCTGGAACATCGACGACGAGGTCGGCTACGTGCTGAACCCGGTGATCGTGGAGCTGTCCGAGGACGAGTACCAGGACGGCGACGAGGGCTGCCTGTCGGTCCCCGGCCTCTGGTACCCGACGCACCGCTCCTGGTACGCGCGCGTCGTCGGCACCGACCTGGACGGCAAGGAGGTCGTCGTCGAGGGCGTCGAGCTCATGGCCCGCTGCCTGCAGCACGAGGTCGACCACCTCGACGGGATGCTGTACCTGGACCGCCTGGAGCGGTCCGTGCGCAAGAAGGCGATGCGCGCCATCCGCGACACGCTCTAGCCGCTGGCGCCGGAGGACGCGGTCGGGCATGCTGTCCCCAGCACGCCGCGAGACCGTGTGGATTCCTGAGTACGAGACCGAGGACGTTGGGGAAGGCGAACCTCGAGCCCGTACAGGAGGACGACATGGCAGGTGCGATCACCCGCGGTGTACTTTTCGTGCACTCTGCGCCCCGTGCGCTGTGCCCCCACGTGGAGTGGGCGGCAGGCAACGTGCTGGGCTCGCGCGCCACGTTCGACTGGACCGCGCAGCCGGCCGGTCCGGGCTTCTACCGCGCAGAGCACTCGTGGCAGGGGCCCCAGGGCACCGGGGCGCGGCTCGCGTCGGCGCTGCGCGGCTGGGCGCACCTGCGCTACGAGATCACCGAGGAGGCCAGCCACGGCGTCGACGGCTCCCGCTGGAGCCACACGCCCGAGCTCGGCATCTTCCACGCCGCGACCGACGTGCACGGCAACATCGTCGTCCCCGAGGACCGCATCCGGGCCGCGCTCGAGCACGCGGCCGACCCCGTGCGCCTGCGGACCGAGCTGGACCTGGCGCTCGGTCAGGCCTGGGACGACGAGCTCGAGCCGTTCCGGTACGCCGGCGCGGGCGCGCCGGTGCGCTGGCTGCACCGCGTCGGCTGAGCACGCCGCAGACGACGAACCGGCCCTGAGCAGCGCTCAGGGCCGGTTCGTGCGGACAGGGGTCAGACCGACGCGACCACCAGGGCCACGTTGTGACCGCCGAAGCCGAACGAGTTGTTGACCGCCGCGATGTCGCCGTCGCGCAGTGCCCGCGGCTTGTCCCGGACCAGGTCCAGCACCAGCTCGGGGTCCGGGTTCTCGACGTTGATCGTCGGGGGGGCCTGCCGGTCGTGCAGCGCGAGGACCGTGAAGATCGTCTCCAGCGCACCGGCGCCGCCGAGCAGGTGACCGGTCATCGACTTGGTGGCCGAGAGGGCCACGTGGTCCGCCTCGTCGCCCAGCAGGCCGCGGATCGAGCGAGCCTCGATGAGGTCGCCGACGACGGTGGACGTGGCGTGCGCGTTGACGTGCACCACGTCGGCCCGCGCGATCTCCGACTGGTCCAGAGCAGCCCGCATGGCGCGGACCTGACCATCGCCCGACGGCTCGGGGGAGGTGATGTGGTAGCCGTCGGCGGACAGACCGACGCCGGCGATCCGGGCGTAGACGCGGGCGCCGCGAGCGGCAGCGTGCTCCGCGCTCTCCAGGACGACGACACCGGATCCCTCGCCGATGACGAAGCCGTCCCGGTCGACGTCGTAGGGGCGCGAGGCGCCCTCGGGGTCGTCGTTGCGCAGCGAGAGCGTACGTGAGGCGGCGAACGCGGCGATCGGCATCGGGTGGATGGTGGCCTCGGTGCCACCGGCGACGACGATGTCGGCGCGTCCGCTGCGGATCATCTCCACGCCGTAGCCGATGGCCTCGGCACCCGACGCGCAGGCGGAGACCAGGGCGTGCGCGCCGGCGCGGGCACCGAGCTCCAGCGACACGTACGCCGTGGGGGAGTTGGGCATGAGCATGGGCACGGTCATGGGCAGGATGCGGCGGGCGCCCTTCTCCTTGAGCGTGTCCCACGCGTCCAGCGTGGTCCAGATGCCGCCGATGCCGGACGACACCACGGCGCCGAGCCGGTCGCCGTCCACCTCGGGGGAGCCGGCGTCGGCCCAGGCCTCGCGCGCCGCGATGATCGCGTACTGCGCGGACGGGTCCATCTTCTTCAGCTCGGGCCGGGGCAGGACGTCCTGCGGCTTGACCTTGATGGTCGCCGCGAACGTGACGGGCAGGCCGTAGGTCTCCACCCAGTCGTTGTCGAACGGTCGGGCACCGGACTCGCCCGCGAGCGCGGCGCTCCAGGTGCTGGGGACGTCACCCCCGAGCGGGGTGGTGGCTCCCAGTCCGGTGACGACGACGTCGGGTACGTGGCTCATCGGTGCTCCTGGTCGGCGGTCGAGAGGCGATCGGGGCGGTCGGTCCCGGGCTCGGGAGCCCGGGACCGACCTGGCGGTGCAGGCTCAGGCCTGCGCACCCGTGATGAAGGAGACGGCGTCGCCGACGGTCGCGAGGTTCTTGACCTCGTCGTCGGGGATGCGCACGTCGAACTTCTCCTCGGCGAGCGTGACGATCGTCATCATCGACAGCGAGTCGATGTCGAGGTCGTCGGTGAAGGACTTCTCGGGCAGGACGGAGTCCGTGGGCAGGCCGGTCTCCTCGCTGACGATCTCGGCCAGGCCGGCCAGGATCTCCTGCTCGCTGTACGCCATCGGTGTCTCCTCGTGTCGGGTGGTGCTTCGGGATGAAGCTGGGGGTCGGACGAACGGTACAACCGGTGGTCGCGCCGTCCGGGGTCAGGGCAGGACGACGACCTGGGCCGCGTAGACCAGACCGGCACCGAAGCCGATCTGCAGGGCCAGCGCACCGCTGGACACCTGGCCCTCGCGCAGCAGCCGCTCGGCGGCCAGCGGGATCGACGCTGCCGAGGTGTTGCCGGTGTCCGCGATGTCCCGGCCGATCACCACGGTCTCCGGGAGCTTCAGGGTCTTGATCATCTGGTCGATGATCCGCATGTTCGCCTGGTGGGGGATGAACGCCTCGATCTGGTCGGCGGTCACGCCGGCGGCGTCCATCGCCTTCTGCGCGACGGGCGCCATCTGCCACACGGCCCACTTGTAGACGCTCGGGCCCTCCTGGCGCAGCGTCGGCCAGCCGGCGCCCTCGTCGCGCGTGGCCAGCCACGAGTGGGTCTGGCGGATGGCCTGGGCCTGGCTGCCGTCCGAGCCCCAGACGGTGGGTCCGATCCCGGGCGTGTCGGACGGGCCGATGACGACCGCGCCGGCGCCGTCGCCCAGCAGGAACGAGATGGAGCGGTCGGTCGGGTCGACGAACTCGCTCATCTTCTCCGCGCCGATGACCAGCACGTGGCGGGCGGTGCCGGCGCGGACCAGCGCGTCCGCCTGGCCGATGCCGTAGCAGTAGCCGGCGCACGCGGCGGAGATGTCGAAGGCGGCGGCCGGCGTGGCCCCGAGGCGGTCCGCGAGGATCGCGGCGCCCGCGGGCGTCTGGTGGAAGTAGGTGACGGTCGACAGGATCACGACGTCGATGTCCGCGCCGGTCAGGCCGGCGTTCTCGATCGCCTGCCGCGCCGCGCCCTCGGCCAGGTCCAGGACGTCCGTGCCGTCCTGTGCGCGACGACGGGTGACGATGCCCGTGCGCTGCCGGATCCACTCGTCGGAGGAGTCGATCGGGCCGACCAGCTCGTCGTTGGGGACCACGCGCTCGCCCCGCACGCCGCCGAGGCCGAGGATGCGGGTGTGCGCCGGTCCGGTGGCCTGCGTGAGGGTGGGACGGGTCACGACGAGGTCTCCTGGGTGGCTCGGGGGGTTCCGGCGTGCCGACGGATCAGGTCACGTGCGGCGTCGAGGTCGGCGGGGGTCTTGACGGCGACCGTCTCGACCCCGGGCAGCGTACGCCGGGCCAGGCCGGTCAGCACGCCTCCGGGGGCCACCTCGAGCAGCCCGGTGACGCCGAGCTCGAGCAGCTGTGCCTGGCACAGGTCCCACCGCACGGGGTTGGCCACCTGGGCGACGACGAGCTCGAGCGCCCGCGCGCCGGACGCCGCGACCGTGCCGTCGGAGTTGGTGAGCAGGCGCACCAGGGGCTCGCCGGGCGTGACGCCCTCGGCAGCGGCGCGCAGCTCGGCCACGGCCGGCACCATGTGCTCGGTGTGGAAGGCGCCCGCGACCTGCAGGGCGACGACGCGGGTCCGCGCGGGGGCGTCGGCGGCGAAGGCAGCCAGCGCGTCCAGGGTGCCGGCCGCGACCACCTGACCGCCGCCGTTGACGTTCGCCGGCACGAGGCCGTGGGCGGCCAGCGCCGCGAGCACCTCGTCCGGGTCGCCGCCGAGGACCGCACTCATGCCGGTGGGCGTGGCCGCCGCCGCACGGGCCATGGCCTGCCCGCGGACCGCCACGAGCCGCAGCGCCTCGTCGTCGGTCAGCACACCCGCGGCGGCCGCGGCGGCGAGCTCGCCGACGGAGTGGCCGGCCACGACGCCCACCACCCGCTGCACCGCGACGTCGAGCGCGTCGTCCGGACCGAGCTCGAGGACCGCTCGCAGGCTCGCCAGGGCGGTGGCCACGAGCAGCGGCTGCGCGACGGCGGTGTCCCGGATGGTCTCGGCGTCGGACGTGGTGCCGTGGGCGACCAGGTCCAGACCGGTGGTGCGGGAGGCCCGGGCGAGGGACTCGGCGACGGACGGCAGCTCGAGCCACGGGGCGAGCATGCCGGGGGACTGGGCGCCCTGACCGGGGCAGACGACTGCGAGCACCCGACAACTCTGCCCGCCGGATCGCCCCGACCCGCCCCACGGCGTGCACCAACCTTGTCCGGCGCCCTTGTGCGACTCCTACAAGGGCGTCAGCGGCCCGCGACGGTCGGCGCCGGCTCGGCGGCATCGAGCCGGCCGAGGGCGAGCGCCGTCTGCAGGACGTAGCTCTCGCGCGCGTCCAGCGGGTCCCAGCCGGTCACGTCGGCGACCCGGCGCAGCCGGTACCGGACCGTGTTGGGGTGCACGTAGAGCGTGCGGGCCGCGGCCTCGAGCGAGCGGCCCGTCCCCAGGTAGGCCGAGAGGGTCTCCAGGAGGGAGCCTGCGCTGGCCGCGAGAGGCGCGTACGCCTGCGACACCAGGGTGCGGCGGGCCGTCACGTCGCCGACGAGGACTCGCTCGGGCAGGAGCTCGTCGGCCTGCACGGGGCGGGGCGCCTGCTCCCAGGCCGCCGCCGCGAGCAGACCCGACAGCGCCGCGCGCGCCGACCGCGCGGAGTCGGTCAGGTCGCCCACGACGGGACCGATGACCACCGGGCCCGGGCCGAACCGCGGCAGCAGCGTGGTGGCCGCGGTGCGCAGGTCACCCTCGCCACCGAGGAACACGACCAGGCGGTCGCCCTGGATGCCGACCAGCGCGTCGTCCGCGGCGCGCCGGGTGGCCCGGCGCAGCTCGGCGCCGCGCACGTCGTCGAGCGCGGACGTCGTCGTGCCGACCATGACCAGCGTCGAGCCCCGTCCGCTCCACCCGAGCGCCGCGATCCGGGACCGCACGGCGTCGTCCACGTCGCCGCGCACCAGGGCGTCGACGACGAGCGCCTCCAGCCGGGCGTCCCACGCGCCGCGCACCTCGGCGGCCCGTGCGTAGACCTCTGCGGCGGAGAAGGCGACCTCGCGCGAGTACCTCAGCACCGCCTCGCGGACCTCGCGCTCGTCACCCGGCGCGGCCAGCCGGTCGCTGTGCGTCTCCACGACGTCCACCACCACGCGGACCAGCTGCAGCGTGTGCTGCAAGGAGATGGACCGCGTGAGCTCCGGCGGTGCCGCGGCGAAGATGTCACCGACCCCGTGCGGCTGCCGGGTGGGGTCCGCGAACCAGGTGACGAACGCGGTGATGCCGGCCTGCGCCACCAGCCCGACCCAGGAGCGGTCCTCCGCGGGCAGGGCGCGGTACCAGTCGAGGTCGTCGTCGAGCCGCCGCATCGCCGCGGCCGACAGCAGCCCGGCGCTGTCCCGGACGCGGCGCTGCGTCTCGGGTCCGCCGCGCGCCTCGAGCGCGGGTGCACGCAGCCGCGCCGTCGCTGGACGGCGGGACCGGGTGGACGTCGCCGCCGTCGGTTCCGGCCGGTCGGCCGGGGCGCCGGGGGGCGAGCCTGCCCCGTCGAGGGTGCTGGACATGGGGCCGAGCATAGGGTCCGCCATTGTGGGAAGTCGACAAATGCGGGCTCGCGCCGCACCCGTGCGCCGTGTGAGGTGCACCGCCGACCGGGTGAGGCGTGCGGCTACCGGCTAGGGTCGACGCATGGCTCTTCTGCCCCGTCTGCGACAGCTCATGCGACGGCCGTCCTCGGCCTCGCGGGTCGGCGCGCGCCGTCCCACCAAGGCTGCGCGGCGCGGCGACACGCTCCACGAGGACGCGTTGCGCTCCATGCTCAGCGACGACCCGAACAACGAACGGGCGTTCGTCGCCCTCGCGGAGATCGTCCGTCGCCGGGCCGCCGAGTCGAGCAACGACCACGACCCGCTCGCCGCCCCGGCCGACGACACCGAGCGCCAGCGCGCGGCCGACCTGGCCGTGTGGGCGCTCGGCGAGGAGCTGGCCGGGAACCCCCGTGCCTGGTACCCGCTCATCGAGGTCGCCCGCCTCTCGGTGCACGACGACCACGAGGGCACGGTGCGCCGGCTGACCACCGCGGTCGAGCGTGACCCCTCGGGTACCGCGCTGGTCGAGGCGCTCGCGCTGCTGCGCGGTGCCGGCCTCCCGGTCGACGCGCTGGGCCTGGGCGTCGGGCACTGGCGCCCGCGCGAGCACGACCCCGAGGTCGCGCGGCAGCTGGTGCTCGCGTCGATCGAGGCCGGCCGGCCGCTCGAGGCCAAGCAGCACATCGCCGCCCTCGACCTCTACCCCGACCAGCGGGCCATCGCGGGCCTGCGCGCCGAGCTGGCCCGCGACGTCGCGCACGCCGAGCAGACGATCCCCGGCACCTGACGCGGGGCACGACGAAGGCCCGGGCTCGACGAGCCCGGGCCTTCGTCGTGCGTGCGTCAGGTCAGCTGTCGCCGCCGGTGTTGCCGGACGTGCCGGCGGTGACGTCGTACAGGCGGTAGCGCTCGATCGCCTGGGCCGGCGCCTCGGCAGGCACCGCCCCCGTGCGCGCGAGCTGCTGGAGCACGCGCACCACCGTCGACGGACCGTCGATCTTGAAGTGCCGACGCGCCGCCGCGCGGGTGTCCGAGAAGCCGAAGCCGTCGGCACCGAGCGTCGCGTACGTGCCGGGGATCCAGGCACGGACCTGGTCCGCGACGAGGTGGTCGAAGTCCGTCGTCGCGACGAACGGACCCTCCGCGCCCTGCAGCTTCTGCGTCAGGTACGGCACGCGCGGCTCCTCGCCCGGGTGCAGGTACGCCTGCTGGTCCGCGGCCAGGCCGTCGCGACGCAGCTCGTTCCAGCTGGTCACCGACCACACCGCGGCGCGCACGCCCCAGTCCTCGGCCAGCAGCTGCTGGGCCTCGAGCGCCCACGGCACCGCCACACCCGACGCCAGGATCTGGGCGCGCGGCCCGTCACCCTCCGCCGGGGAGACCTGGTGGATGCCGCGCAGGATGCCCTCGACGTCGACGCCCTCGGGCTCCGCCGGCTGCTGCATGGGCTCGTTGTAGACGGTGAGGTAGTAGATGACGTCCGGGTCGCGGCTGTCGTCCGGGCCGTACATCCGCTGGATGCCGTCCTTGACGATGTGCCGGATCTCGTACCCGTACGCCGGGTCGTAGTGCACGACGTGGGACATGGTGCCGGCGAGCAGCGGCGAGTGACCGTCCGCGTGCTGCAGGCCCTCGCCGGTCAGCGTGGTCCGCCCGGCGGTGGCCCCGATGAGGAACCCGCGGGCCATCTGGTCGCCGGCGGCCCAGAACTGGTCGCCCGTGCGCTGGAACCCGAACATCGAGTAGTAGAAGTAGAACGGGATCAGCGGCTCGCCGTGCGTCGCGTAGGACGTGCCGACGGCCTGGAACGCCGAGGCCGACCCGGCCTCGTTGATCCCCGTGTGCATGATCTGGCCGGACTCGGACTCCTTGTAGGAGAGCATGAGCTCGCGGTCCACGGCCATGTAGTTCTGGCCGTTCGTGTTGAAGATCTTGGCGCTCGGGAAGATCGAGTCCAGGCCGAACGTGCGCGCCTCGTCGGGGATGATCGGAACGAGGCGGTGGCCGAACTCCTTGTCCCGGACCAGGTCCTTGAACAGGCGCACCAGCGCCATGGTCGTGGCGACCTCCTGGTGCCCCGACCCCTTGGCCAGCCCCTCGTAGACCTTGTCCTCGGGCAGGACCAGCGCCTTGTGCGTGGTGCGCCGCTCGGGCACGAACCCGCCCAGCTGGCGACGACGCTCGAGCATGTACTGGATGCCCTCGTCCTCGGCGCCCGGGTGGAAGTACGGCGGCACGTACGGGTTCTCGTCGATCTGCTCGTCCGTGATCGGGATGTGCAGCGAGTCGCGCAGCGTCTTGAGGTCGTCCGACTTCAGCTTCTTCATCTGGTGCGTGGCGTTGCGCCCGGCGAAGCCCGAGCCCAGGCCGTAGCCCTTGATGGTGTGCGCCAGGATGACGGTCGGCTGCCCCGTGTGCTCACGGGCGGCCTTGTAGGCGGCGTAGATCTTGCGGTAGTCGTGACCGCCGCGCTTGAGCGCCCAGATCTCGTCGTCCGTCATCTTCTCCACGAGCTGCTTGGTCCGCGGGTCGCGGCCGAAGAAGTTCTCGCGGATGAACGCACCGTTCTCGGCCCGGTACGTCTGGAAGTCGCCGTCGGGCGTGGTGTTCATCAGGTTGACCAGCGCGCGGTCCTTGTCCGCGTTGAGCAGGGCGTCCCACTCGCGGCCCCAGATGACCTTGATGACGTTCCAGCCGGCGCCACGGAACTGCGCCTCGAGCTCCTGGATGATCTTGCCGTTGCCGCGCACCGGGCCGTCCAGGCGCTGCAGGTTGCAGTTGACGACGAAGGTGAGGTTGTCCAGGCCCTGCTGGCCGGCCAGCTGGAGCATGCCGCGGGACTCGGGCTCGTCCATCTCGCCGTCGCCCAGGAACGCCCACACGTCCTGCTGGCTGGTGTCCTTGATGCCGCGCAGGTGCAGGTAGCGGTTGGTCCAGGCCTGGTAGATGGCCGACGACGGACCGAGGCCCATCGAGACCGTCGGGAACTCCCACAGGTCCGGCGCCAGGCGCGGGTGCGGGTAGGACGGCAGCCCACCGCCGGGGTGCGACAGCTCCTGCCGGAAGCCGTCCAGCTGGTGGGCGCTCAGGCGGCCCTCGAGGAAGGCACGCGCGTAGACGCCGGGGGAGGCGTGGCCCTGGAAGTAGACCTGGTCACCGCCGCCCGGGTGGTCCTTGCCGCGGAAGAAGTGGTTGAGGCCCACCTCGGTCAGGGTCGCCACGGAGGCGTAGGAGGAGATGTGGCCGCCCACCCCGATGCCGGGCCGCTGCGCCCGGGTGACCATGACCGCGGCGTTCCAGCGGATCCACGAGCGGTAGCGCCGCTCGAGGACCTCGTCGCCGGGGAAGTACGGCTCGTCGTGCACCGCGATGGTGTTCACGTACGGCGTGTTGAGCGAGGCCGGGATGGCCACGTTCCGCTGGCGCGCGTGCCGCAGCATGCTCAGCAGCACGTAGCGCGCGCGGGGGCCGCCCTTCTCGTCGATGAGCCCGTCGAGGGACTCCACCCACTCACCGGTCTCGTCAGGGTCGATGTCCGGCACCTGGCTGAGCAGGCCGCCGATCAGCGGACCCGTCTCGTCGATCGAAGCCACCAGCGCTCCTTGCGTCTCGTCCGCGCGCACGAGCCCGGTCGGCATCGGCGGCGCATCTGGCCCGCCCCGTGCGGGGCGCCCGGTCAGGCGCTCGACGAGTGCGGGTAGTCGGTACCCATTCTCGGACCCCGGAGGCCCGAAAGTCACACCGAGTACCGGGAACGCGCACGTGACGTCCATGACAGTGGTCGCGACGAGCAGTGGTACGCCGGTCTTGCGGGGCCCGCGCGAGTGCGGTGGGCTAGCGTGTGCGGCTATGAGCAGGCGGTCCCCGACGGGGACCGCCGAGACGGAAGGGAGCGGTCCGGACGTGTCATCCACCACGGACGAGGGCGCGTCGCAGGCGGCCGCCCGCCTGGGCTTCACCTCAGGCCAGGTGATCCAGGAGTTCAACTACGACGACGACGTCGACGACGAGCTGCGCAGCGGTCTCGAGGCGGTGACCGGTGCCGAGCTGGTCGACGAGCAGTACGACGACGTCACCGACGGTGCCGTGATCTGGTTCCGCGACGACGACGGGGACCTCACCGACGCGCTGGTCGACGCCATGACCGTGCTCGACGACGGCGGCGCGATCTGGGTGCTCACCCCGAAGGCCGGCCGACCTGGGCACGTGTCGCACAGCGACATCGAGGAGGCGGCGACGACCTCCGGCCTGCACGCGATGAGCACGTTCTCGATCGCCCCCGACTGGTCCGCCACCCGCCTCGGTACACGCGGCCGCGGTCGCTGACCCACGGCCGGTCGCGCCCGGGCTGCCCGGGCTGCCGGTCGTTGTTACAGTCCGCGCCATGGACGACACCAGCACGCTTGCCCTGGGCGCCCCGGCGCCGGACTTCTCGCTGCCGGACACGCACGGCACGCCGGTGACGCTCAGCGGGCTCGGCGGTGGACCGGTGGTCATCGTGTTCGTGCCCTTCGCGTTCTCCGGCACGTGCACGGGCGAGCTGTG
This sequence comes from uncultured Actinomycetota bacterium, assembly GCA_963837795.1. Classification (GTDB taxonomy): domain Bacteria; phylum Actinomycetota; class Actinomycetes; order Actinomycetales; family Cellulomonadaceae; genus Cellulomonas. The sequence continues at coordinate 249,119 of CAWIOT010000003.1, read as the reverse complement.
CGAGCTGCGCGACAACATCACCGAGTTCGAGCAGGCCGGCGTGCACGTGCTCGTCGTCTCGTGCGACCCCGGGCCACTCGCTGCGCGCCTGGGCCGCCCAGGAGGGGTTCGGGTTCGACCTGCTGTCCGACTTCTGGCCGCACGGCGAGGTCGCGCGGGCGTACGGGGTGTTCGACGAGGCCAAGGGCATGGCCGTGCGCGGCAGCTTCCTCGTGGACGGCGACGGTGTGCTGCGCTGGAGCGTCGTCAACCCTCCGGGACGCGCCCGCGACTTCGACGCGTACCGCGAGGCTCTGGCGACGCTCGCCGCCTGAGCGGCGTCCCCGCCGGTAGGCTGAGCGCCCGTCGAGCCGCCCGCTGGTCGGGTCGCCGTCGGGGCCTGTAGCTCAGCTGGTCAGAGCGCCGCGCTTACACCGCGGAGGTCGCCGGTTCGAAACCGGCCGGGCCCACCTGCACGTCCCTGCCCGTGCCGCGCCCGAGCGCGCTTGTAGGGTCCGCTGCATGGATGCCGCCCCCGTCGTGCAGAGCCTGACCGTCTACCCGGTCAAGTCGTTCGGGGGCACGGCGGTCGACGCCGTGGACCTCGGTCCGGCGGGCCCGTCGGATGATCGGCGGTGGATGCTGGTCGACGCCGACGGGGCGACGCTCACCGCGCGCCGGCACCCGCGCATGCTGGCGGCGAGCGCACGCGTGGTGGACGGCGGGATCGAGCTGACCGCGGACGGGATGGCGCCGTTGCGCGTCTGCGAGCCCACGGGCGTGCCGGACGTCCGGGTGACGCTGAGCCGCCTCGACCGGGCGACCGCGGCGGCCCCGGAGGCGGACGCGTGGTGCTCGGAGCTGCTCGGGCGGCACGCCCGGCTGGTGTGGCTGGACGACCCGGCGCGGCGGGGGATGTCGACCGAGCACGGCGGCACCCGGGACGACCCGCTGGCCCTCACCGACACCGGTCCCGTCCACGTGACGACGGCCGCCTCGCTGCGTCGGCTCGACGCCTGGGCGGCCGAGCTGCACGACCGGCGCGTCGACGCGGCCCTGCGGGCGGGCGAGCCGGAACCGGTGCCGCGGCAACCGCTGGACATGCGGCGGTTCCGGCCGAACCTCGTGGTCGACGGCGACCTGGAGCCGTTCGCGGAGGACGACTGGGGGCAGGTCGTCGTGGGTGACGTGGAGCTGCGGTTCGCCGATCACTGCGGTCGGTGCGTGCTGACCACGATCGACCCCGACACGCAGGTCAAGGGCAAGGAGCCGCTGGTGACGCTCGCTCGTCACCGGCGTCGCGACGGCGAGGTCTGGTTCGGTATCCAGATGGTCCCCGTGCGGCCGGGACGCGTCCGCGTCGGGGACCGGGTGACGGCGTCGGCCCGGTAGCGTGCGGTTCGTGACTGCGACGCACCGGCCCACGCTCGCGGAGGTCGTCCGGCTGCTCGAGCGCCGCTACCCGCCGTCGACCGCGGAGTCCTGGGACGCCGTCGGCCTGGTGACGGGCGACCCCGACCAGCCGGTGGGACGGATCCTGTTCGCCGTCGACCCGGTCTCGGCGGTCGTCGACGAGGCCGTGGGCTGGGACGCGGACCTCGTCGTGACCCACCACCCGCTGCTGCTCAGGCCGGTCCACTCGATCGCCGCCACCACGTTCAAGGGGGCCCTGCTGCACCGCCTGGTGCGCACCGGCACGGCCCTGTTCACCGCGCACACCAACGCCGACGCGGCGGGCGGGGGAGTCAACGACGCGCTCGCGGCAGCGCTCGGCCTGCAGGACACGGTCCCGCTGGACCCAGCACCGTCCGACCCGCTGGACAAGCACGTCGTGTTCGTCCCGGCGGGCGACGCCGAGCGCCTGGTCGACGCCCTGGCCGCGGCCGGTGCCGGCGCGATCGGCGAGTACACCCGGTGCGCCTGGACCTCCACCGGCGAGGGCACGTTCACGCCGTCGCCGGCCGCGACACCGACGATCGGGACGGCCGGCCAGGCGTCCCGCGTGGCCGAGGCGCGGGTGGAGATGGTGGCACCCCGACGGTTGCGGGCCGCGGTGGTCGCCGCGATGCGCGCCGCCCACCCGTACGAGGAGCCGGCGTTCGACGTGCTCGAGCTGGCGTCCTGGCCGGGCACCACGGGCACCGGCCGCGTCGGCACCCTGCGCGAGCCGACGACGCTGAGCGCGTTCGCCGGTGCGGTCGCCGCTGCGCTGCCCGCCACCGCGCAGGGTGTGCGGTTCGCCGGTGAACCCGACGGGCCGGTCCGGCGGGTCGCGGTCGTCGGCGGCTCCGGCGACTCGTTCTTCGACGCCGTGCGCGCGTCCGGTGCCGACGTCTACGTCACCGCCGACCTCCGCCACCACCCGGCCTCGGAGCTGCGTGAGCGCGCCCAGCACGAGGGGACGCGGACGCCCTTCCTCGTCGACGTCGCGCACTTCGCCTCCGAGTGGCCCTGGCTCGCGCACGCCGCTCGTGCCCTGGAGCAGGACGTCGCGCTGACGGGGACTACGGTGGAGACCCGCGTCAGCACGGTGAGCACCGACCCGTGGACGGGCCGTGCCGCCAGCGCCGGACCCACTGACGCCTCGGAACCCGAAGCACCGCCGGAAGGACACCCGTGACGACTGCCCCCGCAGCGGACCAGCGCCGACTGCTCGACGTCCAGGAGCTCGACACGCGCCTGGACCAGATCGCCCACAAGAAGCGCACCCTGCCCGAGCTCGCCCGTCTGCTGGAGCTCGACTCGCAGGTGGGCGACCTGCACACCGCGCTGGTCACCTCGCAGACCGCGGTCGGCGACCTGCGACGCGAGCTGGCCAAGGCGGAGGCCGACGTCGAGCAGGTGCGGTCCCGCGCGGCGCGCGACCAGGCCCGGCTCGACTCCGGGACCGGCAGTCCCAAGGACCTGCAGGCGCTGCAGAGCGAGCTGGGGACGCTGGCCCGCCGGCAGTCCGAGCTCGAGGAGGTCGAGCTCGACGTCATGGAGCGGCTGGAGGCGCACGAGACGGCGCTGGCCGAGGTCACCACCGCGCACGGGTCGCTGGCGGACACACGCGCCGAGGTCGAGGCACAGCGCGACGCGGCGTACGCGGCCCTGGACGCCGAGGCCGACACGGTGCGGGCCCAGCGTGCCGCGGCCGCCGACGGCCTGGACGCCGGCATGATGGCGCTCTACGAGCGGCTGCGCGGCCAGCTGGGCGGCAAGGGCGCCGGCGCGCTGCGCGGACGGCGGTGCGAGAGCTGCCGCCTGGAGCTCAACCCCCTCGACGTCGAGGCGATCGTCGCCGCGCCCGCAGACCAGGTGGTGCGCTGCGAGGAGTGCGGTCGGATCCTGGTCCGCCTGCCCGAGCCGGCCAAGGGCTGACGCCTCGGGCTCGCGCCGACGACAGGGGCGCGCCAGACTGCGAGGCGTGAGCGACGCCGCCGAACCGCTGGACAGCACCTCCGCCGACGCCACCGGGTCGCCGCCCGTCCGGGCCCCGCGCCCGTCCGGCGCGGGTGTCCGGTTCGACGAGGAGCAGCCGGTCACGGTCGTCCTGGTCCGCCACGGGCAGACCACCATGACGGTCTCCCGGGGGTACTCCGGGTCGGGCGAGCCCGGTCCGCCGCTCGACGAGACGGGTCGGCGGCAGGCGCGCGACGCGGCCGCCCTGGTGGACCGCGTCGGGCGGGACCTGTGGGGTGATATCCCGTACCCCAGCCAGGTCATCGCCTCGCCCATGGTGCGCACGCAGCAGACGAGCGCGATCATCGCCGAGCGGCTCGGCCTGGACGTGCGCACGGACGCGACGTTCCAGGAAGCCGACTTCGGCGACTGGCAGGGGCTGACCGCCGAGCAGATCGAGGAGCGCTGGCCCGGCCTGCTGGAGCCGTGGCACACGCGCGCCGACGTGCGGCCGCCGGGAGGCGAGTCGATCCAGGACGTCGGTGTCCGGCTGCAGCGTGGGCTCGACGGGCTGCTCGCGGAGGGCGTCGACCGCACGGTCGTCGTGGTCAGCCACGCCGTCGCGATCCGCGCCGCCCTCGGCGTGACCATGGGCGCCCAGCCGTCGTCGTGGAGCCAGCTGCGGGTGGCGCCGGCGTCGGTGAGCATCGTCCGGCTGTTCGCCGACCGTCGCGACGAGATCGCCGTGGTGGGCGTGCCGAGCGAGGGGTGGTCGTCGGGAGCCTGAGCGTGCTCAGCTCGTCGCGACGAGCGCGAGCGTGGCCGCGACGACGGCCAGCGGGGCGAGGACCAGACCCTGCCGCACGATCACCCGCCCGGGCACGTCCAGCATCACGGTGCGGCACCGCTGCCACCACAGGACGGTGGCGAGCGAGCCCCACGGGGTGATCAGCGGTCCGACTCCCGTTCCGATGAGCAGCGCCGCCAGCCGCAGCGGGTCGCCACCCGCAGCGGGTTCGAGGGCCAGGTAGGCGGGCAGGTTGTTCAGGGCGTTCGACGCCAGCGCGCCGACGGCCGCGACCCGCAGCAGCGCGCCCGCTCCGTCGCCGGTGCCGGCCGCGTGCGCGAGCACCGTGCCGAGCCCGTGCGCGTGCGCTGCCTCCACCACCGCGAACAGGCCCAGCACGACGAGCAGCGTCCGCCACGGCACCAGGTCGCGGGCCGGCACAGGCAGCCGCTGGTGCCGCGCCAGGGTGACCCCGAGCAGGACCACGGCCGCCACCACGGCGGTCGGTGCGGTCGGTGCACCGAGGACGAACGCGACGGCCAGAGCGGCCACGGCGATCGCGCACACCACCAGCAGCACGCGGTCCCGGACGGCGTGCGGCGGGGGAGCGGCGTAACGGCCGCCCAGGGACCGGCGGTCGCGCACCGCGAGGACCACCACGGTCACCACGATCGCGGCCAGTGCGGGAGCCCACAGCAGGGACAGGAAGCTCACGCCCGCGGCGCGCAGCGCGTGGTCGGCCAGCAGGTTGGTCAGGTTGGACACGGGCAGCACGAGCGACGCCGTGTTGGCCAGTGCCACGACGGCGAGCGCCATGGGCAGGGGCGGGGTGTGCGTGCGCCGGGCCAGGGCGATGACCACGGGGGTGAGCAGCACGGCGGTGGTGTCCAGCGACAGCACCGCGGTGCTGACCGTCGCCAGGACGACGACGAGCCCCCACAGCACCCACCGTCGACCGCCCGCCGACCGGGCCGCCAGCGCCGCGGCAGCGTCGAACAGACCGGCACCGGCGCACATCTCCGCGACGACGGTCAGCGCGGCGACGAACACCAGCACCGGCAGCGTGCGCTCCGCCAGGGCACGGGCGTCCTGCGCCGGCAGCACCCCGGTGACCACGACGAGCACGGTCACCACGACGGCGAGCAGCCACCAGGGGACCCGGCGCGGGCGCGCCACTCAGGCCACGACGAGCTCGAGCGTGCGAGCGCCGCGCGCCGCCGGGCCCAGCTCCACCGCGAGGAGCTCGGAGCCGACCAGCTCGCCCGCCACCCGGGCCAGCGAGACGGCGTCGTGCGGCGCCCGGCCGCGTCGCGTGAGCAGGTGCCGGGTCAGCACGCCACGGGTGTGCTTGGCGTGGTGCGAGACCACGGAGCGCCGGCCGTCGACCTCGCGCAGCACGCGCACCGCGACCCAGTCCGCCGACCGCGGCGGGTGCCACGCGGCCAGGTAGGCGGCGGACCGGCAGTCGACCACCAGCTCACCCTCGGCGCGCTCGGTGAGCTCGACACCGAGTGCGCCGCGCCACGCGCTCGCGAGCGGCCCGATGCCGGGCAGGTCGGTCCCCATGGACAGCCGGTACGCCGGGATGGGGTCGTCGGGAGCGACCACGCCCCACAGACCGGAGAAGATGCGGACGCTCTGCGCCGCGCGCGCCCGGCCGGTCGGGGTCAGGCGGTCCAGGCCCGCGGCGCCGTACAGGACACCGGAGTACACGTGCCGCGCCGCCGCCGTCGGCGCCCGGCGCAGGTCCACGTTGCGGGCCACCTCGGGCGCCAGGCTCGGCCCGACACCGAGCACGTCCAGCGCGCCCGGCGTGGCGCTGACCTCGACGAGGGCGTCCAGGACCTTCTCGCGGACCGGGGTGAGCCCGGGCGCCGACAGCCGGTCGAGATCGAGGCGAGGACCGCTCGCGCGCGGCGGCGTCTTGCCCTCGGAGGGCGGCAGGAGCACGAGCACGCCTGAACTGTAGGCTCCCGCGCACGGTGCAGCGCGAGGAGGACCCATGGCGCACGTGAAGATCTACGGCCGGCGCGACGTGTGGCAGGACCGGCGCGGCTCGGTGTCCGACGCCGTCCACCGGGCGATCGTCGGCACGTGGGGCCTGCCCGAGGACAAGCGGTTCCACCGCTTCCTGCTGCTCGACGCCGACGACCTCGTGGCGCCCCGTGGACGCGACTACCTCGTGATCGAGATCGTGTGCTTCACGGGTCGGTCCCGCGAGGCTCGTCGTGCGCTCATCGCCGCCTTCTACGACGACGTCGCCCCGACGCTCGGCCTGTCCGCCGACGACCTCGAGGTCGTCCTGATCGAGAGCCCGCCGGAGAACTGGGGCATCCGCGGCGTCTCCGGCGACGAGCTGGGACTGACCTACCGCGTCGACATCTGAGCGGACTGCCGCGGCAGCTCGACCTGTGGCGTCGCGTCCGCCGGCCGGCGCGACACCAGGAGGTCCGCCGGCACGAGCCCGCGGTCGCGCCCGACCGCCAGCGCCGACTCGCGGTCCGAGACGTCGAGCTTGAGGTAGATCGAGCGGACCTGCGACTTCACCGTGTTGCGGGTCACGAAGAGCACCTCCGCGATCTCGCTCAGGGTCAGCGGCAGGGCGAGGTGCGCGAGGATGACCCGCTCGCGTCGGGTGAGTCCGGGGGAGACGACCATGGTGGTGGTTCGGTGCCGACCGGCGAGCGGATGGGTGTGCGTCGGCCGCTAGGCTGTCCCCGCGGATGAGTCAGTCAGGCGGCCGCGTCGAGCCCTCGGGCTCGCCGAGGAACGTCCGGGCTCCGCAGAGCAGGGTGGTGGGTAACGCCCACCCGGGGTGACCCGCGGGACAGTGCCACAGAGAACAGACCGCCCGACCGGTCCGCCGGTCGGGTAAGGGTGAAACGGTGGTGTAAGAGACCACCAGCGTGCCGGGTGACCGGTGCGGCTCGGTAAACCCCACCCGGAGCAAGGTCAGACAGGGAGCGTCCGAGGGCTGCTCGCCCGAGCTCCCGGGTAGGCCGCTGGAGGCGTGCGGCAACGTACGTCGTAGAGGGATGGCCGCCACTCGCACGGTGCGGGCAACCGCGTGCGAGGACAGAACCCGGCGTATCGACTGACTCATCCGCACTCGTCCGCACTCGGCGCCGGCCCTGCGCGGGGACCCGCCCCCAGGGCACGATGGGTCCCATGAGCACCCTCGACCAGCTGACGTCCGACCTCACGACCGCCATGAAGGCCCGCGACACCGAGCGCACAGGTGTGCTGCGCCAGATCATCGGCGCCGTCCGGTTCGAGGCCAAGGCGGGCTCCGCGGAGAAGGAGCTGTCGGACGACGAGGTGCTGAAGATCCTGGCGCGCGAGGTGAAGAAGCGCCGCGACTCGGCGCAGATCTACGCCGACGCCGGGGCGCCCGAGAGGGCGGCGACGGAGACGGCCGAGGCGGATCTCATCGAGACCTACCTGCCGGCGCAGCTGTCCGACGACGAGCTCCAGGCGCTGGTCACCACCGTGGTCGCCGACGTGGGCGCGACGTCCATGAAGGACATGGGCGCGGTCATGAAGGAGGCGACCGCGCGCGCCGGTGCGTCGGCGGACGGCAAGAAGCTGTCGACGCTCGTGCGGGCCGCGCTCAGCTGACCGCGGCGTCCAGGCGCTGGTACGCGCGGCCACCCGGCAGCATCGAGGCGACGTCCGACGTCCAGGGCAGCGGCGGCTCGGGCATGACCACCAGCCACGAGCCGTCCCGGTCGAAGAAGCGCAGGTCCCCGTCGAACGCGTACGTGTCGCGCACGTGCATGCCGAGGTCGGTGACGGCGAACGTCAGGTTGAACAGCCACGCGGACGGGTCCTGCACCTGCGCGTCGTCGTCCAGGTCCCGCGACGTCCACATCCGCATCCACGTCACGCTGCGCGACTCGCGTGCGGGGACCACCAGCGGGTGGCCGGGCAGCAGGTCCAGCTCGCCGCCGGCCGCGTCCAGGATGTCGACCTGGGCGGCCCGGTCGGAGACGTTCTCGAACCAGAGGGTCAGCGCCGTGCGGAACGCGTAGGTCTGGTCGCGGCCGACCGCCAGCTGCTCCGACAGTGCCCGCCACCGGTCCTGACCCCCGGCCGTGAGCTGGCAGGCTTCGAGCCGCGGGCGGCCAGGGGCGTCGGAGCCGCCGGGGATCGCCCGGGCGACGACCGTCGGCGCGAGCACGTCGAGCCGGACCTCCTCGAGCATGCGCCGGGTGCGGTCGGTCTCCTCGCGCTGGCGGTCGGCGTCCGACCGCGCGTCCAGCGCCTCGCGTCGGGCGAGCTCCAGCGCCTCCCGTGCGATGGCCACCTGCTCCTCGAACGACCTCGCCTGGCGCAGTCCCGCCTCGGCATGGCGGGCGGTGCGGCGGGCAGCCTTCGCGGCGGCGCCCCAGGCGCAGAGCGCGACGACGAGGGTGGCGACGGCGACGGCCAGCGGTGCCCACCGCTCCCAGTCCGCCCAGACGACGTCGCCCAGGACCGGCAGTGCGGCAGGGATCATGTCCGGACGGTACCGGCGAACTCGGCGCGGTTTGTCCGATTTCGACCCCGACGCGCCATGGTCACCCGTGCGGGGGAGCGGTCAGGTGCCGGACCGGAGCTCCGCCATCCGGGCTGCCACCTGCTCGGGGGTGCTGAGCAGCAGGCAGAACTCGTTGCCCTCGGGATCCGCCAGCACGTGCCAGGGGACGTCGCCCTGGCCGATGTCGACCCGGGTGGCGCCGAGTGCCAGCAGCCGGTCGAGCTCGGTCGGCTGGTCGGAGCCGTTCGCCGGTCGCAGGTCGACGTGCAGCCGGTTCTTGCCGGCCTTGGCCTCCGGCACGCGGAGGAACAGCCAGCCCGTCGCGCTCTCGTCGGCGGGGCCGATCCCGATCTCGTCGTCGTCGGCGGCCGGTTCCCAGACGTACTCCCAGCCGAGAACCTCGCTCCACCAGCGGGCGAGGGCGTGCGGGTCGGCGCTGTCGATCGTCAGGTGGGAGACCACGGGTGTCATGGTGGGCACGCTAGGGGGCGCGGTGCCCGCTGCGCGACCCTACGGCCGCGCGCTGGGCCTCGTGCGCGGCCGCCGTCCAGGGGAGTGCCGCGCGCGGGTCCGGACGCTCGTCGCCCGCGACGAGCGCATCGAGGTACGCGCGGTCGGCGGCCAGCCGGCGGGCGAGCTCGTCGGCGCCGCCGACCCGACCGTGCCCCGGGACGACGAGGGTGGCGCGAGCCGACTCGAGGAGGTCGAGCGCAGTCCGGTAGTCGCCCACAGGGTCGTCCGCGGACAGGTCCAGCAGGGGGATCTCGACGTCGGAGAGCATGTCGCCCGCCACCAGCACGCCGACCTCGGCCAGCAGCAGCGCGGTGTGGGGGCGCGCATGTCCGCTGTGGGTGAGCACCCGGACGGGCGGCCCGTCCCAGTCGAGCTCGTCCCGTCCTCGACGAGGCCAGGGTGTCAGGACCGCGGCGACGGGCGCCGGGTCCTGTCCGGACCGGGCCAGCTCCGGGTCGGCGTCGCGCTCGGCGGCCAGTGTCTCCGCGTCAGTGCCCCCACCGCCTGATGCCCACCGCGGCAGCCCGGTGAACCCGCGGCCGTCGAGCACGTGGTCCCAGTGGGCGTGGGTCGACCAGACCGCGACGGGACTCCATCCCCGCGCCCGCACGCTCTCCGCGAGCCCGTCGACCTCCTGGGCCGTCACCGCGGGGTCGACGACGAGGCAGCGCCCGCCCGCACCGACGACGACCGTCGACGTCGTGGTGTACACCGAGCTCGTCGCGACGTGCACCCCCGGGGCGACCTCCGCGAGGTCGCGCACGCGGTCAGCCGCGCGCGTCGGAGGCCAGGGCGGCGGCCCCGACGATCCCCGCGGCGTTGCGCAGCTCGGCCGGGATGATCTTCGTGCGGATGTCGAGCAGCGGCAGGAAGTCGGAGTGGTGCTTGCTGACGCCGCCGCCCACCACGATCAGGTCGGGCCAGAACAGGTTCTCCACGACGGTGAAGTACCGCTGCAGGCGCTCGGCCCACTGCTCCCAGTCCAGGCCGTCACGGTCACGGACGCTCTCGGCGGCCCGCGACTCGGCGTCGTACCCGTCGATCTCCAGGTGCCCCAGCTCGGTGTTCGGCACCAGGTGCCCGTCGACCACCAGCGCCGAGCCGATGCCCGTGCCGAGCGTGACGACCAGGACGACGCCGTCGACACCCTTGGCGGCGCCGTACCGCACCTCGGCGAAGCCGGCGGCGTCCGCGTCGTTGACTGCGAGCACCTTGCGGCCCGTGGTCTCCTCAATCGCCTTCTCGACGTCCGTGCCGATCCAGGACTTGTCCACGTTCGCCGCGGACTGGGCGACGCCGTGCAGGATCACCGCGGGGAAGGTGACGCCGATCGGCACCTCCTTGCCCAGGTCGAACGAGTCGACCACCTCGGCGACGGTTGCGGCGACCGCGTCCGGCGTCGAGGGATCGGGGGTCTTGATGCGCACCCGGTCCGCCGCGAACTCGCCCTTCGACAGGTCGACGGGGGCGCCCTTGATGCCGCTCCCGCCGATGTCGATGCCGAACGCCGTGTCGGTGGACTTCTTGTGCTTGTGGTCGCTCATGGCAGGGTCAGGATCTCCGCTCCGGTGTCGGTGACCAGCAGGGTGTGCTCGAACTGCGCGCTGCGCCGTCCGTCGGCCGTGAGGACGGTCCAGTCGTCGTCCCACATGACCCAGTCGGGGGTGCCGAGGTTGAGCATGGGCTCGATGGTGAACACCATGCCCGGCTCGATGAGCGTGTCGTAGGCCGGGGCGGCGTCGTAGTGCGGGATCACCAGGCCCGTGTGGAACGCGGGGCCGACGCCGTGTCCGGTGTAGTCCCGCACGACGCCGTAGCCGAAGCGCGCCGCGTACTTCTCGATGACGCGGCCGATGACGTTGACCTCGCGGCCGGGCACGACGGCCTTGATCGCCCGGTGCAGGGCCTCGCGGGTCCGCTCGACCAGCAGTCGCGACTCCTCGTCGACGTCGCCGGCCAGGAAGGTCGCGTTGTTGTCCCCGTGCACGCCGCCGATGTACGCGGTGATGTCGATGTTCACGATGTCGCCGTCCTCGACGACCGTCGAGTCGGGGATGCCGTGGCAGATCACCTCGTTGACCGACGTGCACAGCGACTTGGGGAAGCCGCGGTACCCCAGCGTCGACGGGTACGCCCCGTGGTCCACCAGGAACTCGTGCCCGATCGCGTCCAGGCGGTCGGTGGTGACGCCCGGCTCGACGTGCCTGCCGACGAGCTCCAGGGCCTGCGCCGCGAGGCGCGCCGCCACGCGCACACGCTCGATCATCTCGGGGTCGAGGACGTCGCTGCCGGTCCAGCGCGCGGGTCCGGGGCGTCCGACGTACTCCGGGCGGGCGATCTCTGCCGGGACGGGCCGCCGGGGGCTCAGCGTGCCCGGGACCAGGGCGGATCGTGGCGCGTGGACGGGCGGCATACCTGGCAGTCTACGGACAGGAGGGCATCGCGGCTGGTCCGCCCGGTGCCCCGGCGAGAGGAGCGGACCGTGGCCGAGAAGTACTGGTTCAACATCGAGACGCACGAGGTCGAGGAAGGTCGCCAGAGCGACTGGACCAAGCTCATGGGGCCGTACGCGACGCGGGAGGACGCGACGCAGGCCCTGGAGAAGGCCCGCCGCCGCAACCAGGACTGGGAGCAGCAGGACGAGGCTCAGTCCTAGCGCGAGCGTCAGCGCCAGCAGGACGCCGCCGACCGCGACGGCCCAGACGACCGCGCCCCGCCGTCACGCGTCGAACTGGTGGTCCGCGTCCGGGAACGTGCCGCCGCGGACCTCGTCGGCGTAGGCGGAGGCGGCCGCGCTCAGCGCGGCACCGACCTCGCCGAACCGCTTGGCGAACCGCGGCGACCAGTCCGTCATCCCGGCCATGTCGACCCAGACGAGCACCTGCCCGTCGCAGGCGGAGCCCGCACCGATCCCGATGGTGGGGATCGCGAGGATCTCGGTGACCCGGGCGGCCACGGGCGCGGGAACCATCTCGAGCACGACGGCCACGGCCCCCGCCTCCGCGATCGCGACGGCGTCCTCGGACAGGATCTCGGCAGCCAGGTCCCCGCGGCCCTGCACCCGCGGACCGCCCAGCAGGTTCTCCGACTGGGGGGTGTAGCCGAGGTGCGCCACGACGGGGATGCCCGCGTCGGTCAGGGCGCGGATCTGCGGGACCACGCGCTTGCCGCCCTCGAACTTCACGGCCGCGACGCCCGTCTCCTTCATCATCCGCACGGCCGTGGCGAGCGCCTGCTCGGGGCCCGCCTCGTACGACCCGAACGGCAGGTCCGCGACGACGAACGCGCGCCGGGCGGCACCGGCGACGGCGCGGGCCGGCGGGATCAGGTCGTCCACGGTCACGGGCAGCGTCGTCGTGTGGCCGTGCATGGTGTTCCCGATCGAGTCGCCGACCAGCAGCATGTCGATGCCGGCCTGGTCGAAGATCCGGGCCGTGACCGCGTCGTACGCGGTGAGCATCGTCAGCCGCTCGCCGCGCTCCTTGGCCTCGCGCAGGTGGTGCACGCGGACGCGCTTGGGGCTGGAGGTCATGGCAGGGGCTCCTGTCGGTGGGGTCACGGCTCGCGCCAGCGGGTGGTGATGGGCAGCCGGCGGTCGCGGCCGAACGCCAGCGCCGTCACCTTGGTGCCGGGCGGGTACTGGCGGCGCTTCCACTCCGCACGGTCGACCAGGGCGAGCACCTTGTCGACGACGTCGGGGTCGAATCCGCGCTCCAGGAGCTCGGCGCGGCCCTCGGCGTGCTCCACGTAGGCGTCGAGCACCTCGTCGAGGACCTCGTACGGCGGCAGCGAGTCCTGGTCCACCTGCCCCGGCCGCAGCTCCGCGGACGGGGGCTTGGTGATCGACGACTCGGGGATGGGCGGCAGCTCGTCGGGGCCGAAGACGCCGTCCAGCGCCGCGTTGTTGCGCCACCGCGCCAGGGCCCACACACGCGACTTGTCGACGTCCTTGATCGGGGCGAACCCGCCGATGCTGCCGGCGTCGTAGATCGTCGTGTAGCCGACCGCGAGCTCGGACTTGTTGCCGGGTGCGATCACCAGGTGGCCCTCGCGGTTCGAGATCGCCATGAGGATGACGCCGCGGACGCGGGCCTGCAGGTTCTCGGCGGCCACGCCCTCGAGCGGGATCTCCTGCTCGAACGCGTCGACCATGGCCTTGATCGGCTGGACGCGGTAGTCGGCGCCGATCCGCTGGGCCAGGTCCTGCGCGTCGTGGCTGCTGTGCTCCGAGGAGTACACCGAGGGCATCGAGACCCCGACCACGTTCTCCCCACCGACGGCGTCGGCGGCGATGGCGGCCGCCAGCGCGGAGTCGATGCCGCCGGACATGCCGAGCACCACGGAGCGGAAGCCGTTCTTGGTGACGTACCCGCGCAGGCCGGTGACCAGCGCGCGGTACACCTCCTCGTCGGGGGACAGCGCGGGCGCGACCGGTCCGGTCGCCGGTGCGTCGTCGTCGCCCAGCAGGTCCCACACCAGCAGGTGCTCGACGAACTGGGGGGCGCTGGTCAGGACGGTGCCGTCGGTGGCGATGACGAACGAGCCGCCGTCGAACACGAGGTCGTCCTGCGCGCCGACCAGGTTGACGTACGCGACGGGTGCCTCGACCTCGTGCGCGCGCCGGGCGGCCAGCTCGACACGCTGGTATCCCTTGCCCTCCTCGTAGGGCGACGCATTGAGGACCACCAGCAGCGAGACCTCGTTCTCGTCCATCTGCGAGACCGGGCCACCGTCCTGCCAGATGTCCTCGCAGATCACGACGCCGACGCGGCGACCGAGCACGTCGATCACGCACACGTCGTCGCCGGCCGCGAAGATCCGGTACTCGTCGAACACGCCGTAGTTGGGCAGGTGGTGCTTGTCGTAGCGGGTCTGCACCCGGCCGTGCTGCAGCAGCGCGACCTGGTTGGTGGGGCGCCGCGGGCCCTCGGGTGCGCCCGGCTCGTGCACGGGCGTCACGGACTTCTCCCCGACGGTGCCGACGAGGACCGCGAGGTCACCGAGGCCCTCGTCGGCCAGCGCGGACGCGGTGCGCTGCAGCGCCGCCTCGGCGCCGCGGCGGAACGACGCCCGCAGCGCGAGGTCCTCGATGGGATAGCCGGTGAGCGTCATCTCGGGGAACACGACCAGGTGCGCACCGGCCTGGGCCGCCGTGCGCGACCACTCGAGGACGGCCCGGGCGTTGGCGTCGACGTCACCCACGCGCGTGTCGATCTGCGCGAGCGCGATGCGGGGATGAGGCATGTCCCGAGCCTAACCATGGGCGACGGACGGGCACGCCGACGCACCTCGGACAGTGACCCTGCGCCGGCCGGTTCATCAGGCAGGATGTACCGCATGGACAGGCAGCAGGAGTTCGTGCTCCGCACGGTCGAGGAGCGGGACATCCGCTTCATCCGTCTCTGGTTCACCGACGTGCTCGGGATCCTGAAGTCGGTCGCGGTGGCCCCGGCCGAGCTCGAGGCCGCGTTCTCCGAGGGGATCGGCTTCGACGGCAGCGCCATCGAGGGTCTCACCCGGGTGTACGAGGCGGACATGATCGCCAAGCCGGACCCGTCGACGTTCCAGGTGCTGCCCTGGCGCGGCGAGCGGCACGGCACCGCGCGGATGTTCTGCGACCTCCTGACGCCCGACGGGGAGCCGTCGCTGGCGGACTCGCGCACCGTGCTCAAGCGCGCGCTGTCCAAGGCCGCCGACCAGGGGTTCACGTTCTACACGCACCCCGAGGTCGAGTTCTACCTGTTCGACGCCCCGGCCGACCCGGCGCTTCCGCTGGTGCCGGTGGACCAGGGCGGGTACTTCGACCACGTGCCGCGCGGCACCGCGCACGACTTCCGCCGCGCCGCGATCACCATGCTCGAGTCCATGGGCATCTCGGTGGAGTTCTCCCACCACGAGGCCGGTCCGGGCCAGAACGAGATCGACCTGCGCTACGCCGACGCCCTGACCACCGCGGACAACATCATGACGTTCCGCACGGTGGTCAAGGAGGTCGCGCTCGAGCAGGGCGTGTTCGCCAGCTTCATGCCCAAGCCGCTGGCCGACCAGCCGGGCTCGGGCATGCACACGCACCTGTCCCTGTTCCAGGGGGACCGCAACGCGTTCCACGAGCCGGGCGGCCACCTGGAGCTGTCCAAGACCGCGCGCTCGTTCATCGCCGGACTGCTGCGGCACGCCGCGGAGATCACCGCGGTGACCAACCAGTTCGTCAACTCCTACAAGCGGCTGTGGGGCGGCGCCGAGGCGCCCAGCTACATCTGCTGGGGGCACAACAACCGCTCGGCCCTGGTCCGGGTGCCCATGTACAAGCCGGGCAAGGGCAACTCGAGCCGCATCGAGTACCGCGCGGTCGACTCGGCGACCAACCCGTACCTGGCGTTCGCGCTGCTGCTCACCGCCGGGCTCAAGGGCGTCGAGGAGGGCTACGAGCTCCCCGAGGGTGCCGAGGACGACGTCTGGGAGCTCACCGACTCGGAGCGCCGGGCGCTGGGCATCGAGCCGCTGCCCACGTCGCTCGACGCAGCGATCACGATCATGGAGAAGTCCGAGCTCGTCGCCGAGACGCTGGGCGAGCACGTCTTCGACTACTTCCTGCGCAACAAGCGCCAGGAGTGGGAGGAGTACCGCTCGCAGGTGACGCCGTACGAGCTGCGGCGGTTCCTGCCGGTGCTGTGAGAGTTCGCCGGGTCCGGAGCGCCAGGGCCGCCAGGGACCGCGGGACGGGTGCGTCGTGACGAGCACCGCGGGTCGCGGGTCGACGCTCGCCGGGCGGCTGACCAGGGTCGGCGTGTCCGATGCCGTGCGTGCCGAGCGGCTGCTGGTCGACGCGGCCCTGCTGGCGGTGGTCGAGTCGCCGGCGGACCTGCTGATCGGCCCGCTCGCCGACGTCGCCGACCCCGACCAGGCGCTGCTCGCGCTGGCCAAGCTGGCGGGCGCCGTGCGGGGGGACCCGGAGCTGACAGAGGTGCTGCGCGGCCTCCTCGAGTCCGACGGACCGCCGCGCGCGCGGCTGCTCGCCGTGGTCGGCGCCTCGGTGGCGCTCGGGGACACCCTGGTGGCCCACCCGGAGAACCTGCGGGTGCTGCTCGACGACACCCCGGGCACGGGCGTCCCGGTCGAGGCGGTCCGCGCAGAGATGCTCACCGCCGTCGGAGCCGACCCGCAGGACCCGGTGCCGGTCGCAGCCCTGGGCGGAGCGGTCGGGACGGATGCGATGCGGCTGGCCTACCGGACGCGGCTGCTGCGGATCGCGGCGACCGACCTGACGTGCCCGGACCCGCTGAGCCGCCTGCCCGGTGTCGCCGCCGCGCTCGCGGACCTGGCGGGTGCCGCGCTGGAGGCCGCGCTGGCGCTGGCCCGCGCCGACCTGGACGACCACGGTCGCGGCGTGCGGCTCGCCGTCATCGGGATGGGCAAGGGCGGCGGACGCGAGCTCAACTACGTCAGCGACGTGGACGTCGTGTACGTCGCCGAGCCGGTGGACGGAGTCGACGAGGCCGAGGCGCTCGCGGCCGGCGCGCGCCTCGCGGCGGGGCTGGCCCGGGCGTGCTCCACACCGTCGGCCGAGCCCGCGCTGTGGCCCGTCGACGCGGCGCTGCGCCCCGAGGGCAAGGACGGCCCGCTGGTGCGCACGATCGCCAGCCACAAGGCCTACTACGAGCGGTGGGCCAAGACGTGGGAGTTCCAGGCGCTGCTCAAGGCGCGGCCGCTGGCCGGTGACGCGGAGCTCGGCCGCGAGTACGTCGAGATGACGCAGCCGTTCGTGTGGGGTGCCGTCACGCGTGAGCACTTCGTCGAGGACTCGCAGGCCATGCGGCGGCGGGTCGAGAACCACGTCCCGGCCGCGGAGGCGGACCGGCAGCTCAAGCTCGGGGTCGGCGGCCTGCGCGACGTCGAGTTCACCGTGCAGCTCCTGCAGCTGGTGCACGGGCGCGCGGACGAGTCGATCCGCAGCCCGAGCACCCTGACGGCGCTGGCGGCGCTCGCGGCCGGCGGTTACGTGGGTCGGTCGCACGCGGCGCAGCTGGCGGTCTGCTACCGGCTGCTGCGCGTCCTGGAGCACCGGATCCAGCTGTACCGGTTGCGCCGCACGCACCTGATGCCCTCGGCGGAACCGGACCTGCGCCGACTCGCGCGCTCCGTCGGGATGCGGGCGGAGGGCGCCGCGGGGCTGCAGGAGCGCTGGCGCACCACCCGACGCGAGGTGCGCGGCCTGCACGAGGAGCTCTTCTACCGGCCGCTGCTCCCGGCGACCGCCCAGCTGTCCACCGCCGAGGCCAGCCTGGCTCCGGAGGCGGCCAAGGCGCGCCTCGCGGCGATCGGCTACCGGGACCCTGCCGGTGCGATGCGGCACATCGCCGCGCTGACCGAGGGTGTCTCCCGCCGCGCGTCCATCCAGCGGCAGCTCCTGCCGGTGATGCTCGGCTGGTTCGCCGACGGCGCGGACCCGGACGGTGGGCTGCTCGCGTTCCGGCGCCTGTCCGACGAGCTGGGCACCACGCACTGGTACCTCAAGCTGCTGCGGGACTCCGGGACGGCGGCGCGCCGCCTGGCCCAGGTGCTGTCGACGTCCCGCTACGTCGCCGACGCGCTGACCCGGTCACCCGAGTCGGTGACCTGGCTGGCCGACGACGCCGACCTGCAGCCGCGCACCCGGGCGCGGCTCGTCGCCGAGGCCGACGCGATCCTCACCCGGTCGGACCAGCAGGAGCCGGCGATCACGGCGCTGCGGGGCCTGCGCCGACGCGAGCTGGCCAGGACCGCCGCGGCCGACGTGCTCGGTGTGGTCACCGGCGAGCGTGCGTCGGGCAGCCTGAGCGTCGCCGCGGACGTCGTCCTGCAGGGCGCGCTGCGCGTGACCGAGTGGGTGGTCCGCGAGGAGCGCGGGCTCGACGCCAGCCCGACCCGGTTCCTCGTCGTGGCGATGGGCCGGTGGGGCGGGGGGGAGATGGGCTACTCCTCGGACGCCGACGTGCTGTTCGTGCACGACCCGGTCGAGGGTGCGCAGTCCGTCGCGGCGCAGGAGTTCGCACTGCACGTCGCCACCCGCCTGCGGGCGCTGCTCGGCACGGTCGGACCGGAGCCGACGCTCGAGGTCGACGCCGACCTGCGGCCCGAGGGACGCAACGGCCCGCTGGTGCGTTCCTTCGACTCGTACGCCGAGTACTACGAGCGCTGGTCGTCTCCGTGGGAGAGCCAGGCGCTGCTGCGCGCGCGCCCGGTGGCCGGCGACCAGGGTCTGGGAGAGCGGTTCGTGCAGCTGATCGACCCGCTGCGGTATCCCGCCGGCGGCATCGACCCGGCGGCCGAGCGCGAGGTCCGGCGGATCAAGGCCCGGGTGGAGGCCGAGCGGCTGCCGCGCGGCGTGGAGCCGGCCCGGCACCTCAAGCTGGGCCGCGGCGGCATCTCCGACGTCGAGTGGACCGCGCAGCTCCTGCAGCTGCAGCACGCGCACGCGGTCCCCGAGCTGCGCACGACGGCGACGCTCGCCGCGCTCGACGCTGCGCGCGAGGCCGGCCTGCTCGACGACGACGACGCACGTGTCCTGACCGAGGCCTGGCTGCTGGCCAGCCGGCTGCGGGATGCCAACGTCCTGTGGGGCGGCCGCGGCGGGGCGCACGCCGACGTCCTCCCGCACGACCGGCAGGCGCTGGCGGGGCTGGCTCGCGTCGTCGGCTACCCCGCCGGCTCCGGCGGCGAGCTCGAGCAGGACTATCTGAGGACCGCGCGCCGGGCGCGGGCGGTGGTCGAGCGGGTCTTCTACGGCTGAGCCTTCGCCGGGTCGTCGGACGTCCCGTCGATGTCCTTCCACCGACCGTGCCCGCGCAGCGCCGCCTCCTGCTCGCGCAGCAGCGGAGACTCGACGACCTCGTGCCAGGAACCCGTCGAGCGTGACCATGACCAGCGCACGGGCAGCCACGCCGGAGGTCTGTGGCGGTCGAAGGTGCTCTCGGGCGGTGCGGTCACCATGACTGTCCTCGATGAGGTCGAGCGCTGCGGTCGCCGACGGATTGGTCCGGACATTTCGGCGCTCTGACCAGCCGGGACTGCCATGCTCAGAGGGTCGGAGCGCGTCCAGTGTGGTGGGAGGCCGGTCGTGGTCGAGAACGAGAAGTCACCGGGCAAGCCGAACAAGGGCGCCCAGCCGGACCCGCCGGTCTCGCGACCGGTGCAGGGCGCGGCGACGAACGGCACGTCGGAGGTCCCTGCGGCCGTCGACGTCGAGGTGCCTCCGTCGTCGCCCACCGAGGACCGCGCCGTGCTCCTGGCTCGCCTCCAGCTCCTGGAGACCGAGAACGCCCGGCTGCGAGCGCAGACCAGCGCCACGCCCACCGCGGTGCCGACGCCGGCAGCCCGGCCGCGCCGCAAGGTCGGCCGCTCGACCGCCGCGGTCGTCCTCGTCGTCGTCGGCGCCCTGCTGGCACCGCTCGCCGTGGTGGGCAGCTGGGCGCGGGGACTGGTCGTCGACACGGACCGGTACGTCCAGACCGTGGCGCCGATCGCGAGCGACCCGCTGGTGCAGGCGTCGGTCACCAACCGCGTCACCGCCGGCATCGTCGACGCGATCAACGTGCAGGAGCTGACCACGCAGGCCACCGACGCGGTCGCCGGTCTCGACCTGCCTCCGCTCGTGTCCACGGCGATCACCTCGCTGCAGGCACCGCTGCAGGACGCGATCACCAACGTGATCCGCACCAACGTGTCCAAGATCGTGACGTCGGACGCGTTCGACGCCACCTGGACGGCGGCGAACCGGGCGGCCCACGAGCAGATCGTGGCGACGCTGCGCGGTGATCCGGATGCGCTCGCTGAGATCAGCCAGACCGGCGTGCTCACCCTGGACATCACGCCGATCATCGAGCAGGTCAAGACCTCGCTCGAGGAGGCGGGCTTCGCGCTGGTCAGCCGCATCCCGACGATCACCGTCACGTTCCCGATCGCGTCGAGCGCCGACCTCGTCCGACTGCAGAGCGCCTATCGCCTCATCGACGTCGTCGGTGCCCTGCTGCCGTGGCTCTCCCTCGGGCTGCTCGCCGCCGGTGTGCTGGCGGCCCAGCGCCGGTCCCGTGCGCTGGTGGTCGCCGGTCTGTCGCTCGCGGGGGCCATGCTCCTGCTCGGGCTGGCGCTGACGCTCGGCCGGTCCTTCTATGCCGACTCGCTGCCGCCGACCGTGCAACGGGTGGACACGGCCGTGTCCATCTACGACCAGTTCGTGTCCCTGCTGAGGGTCGAGCTGCGCGTCGGGCTGGTGCTCGGGCTGCTGGTCGCCATCATCGCGTTCGTCGCCGGCGGTACGGCGGCGGCGCGCCAGCTGCGCGCGTCCACCGCGCAGGCCGCCGACTGGGTCCGGACGGCGGGGGAGCGCCGCGGGGTGAGCACCGGGCCCGTCGGGGTGTGGCTCGACGAGCAGCGGACGCTGGTCCGGGTGGTCGTCGTCGCGCTCGGGGCGCTCGCGCTGGTGCTCGCCGACCGGCTCACCCCCGCGTACGTCATCGGCGTGTTCGCGATCGCCCTGGTGGTCCTCGGTCTCGCCACCCTGGCCGCCCGGCCCCGGCAGGTCGAGCCGGAGCCCGCCCTGCCGGTCTGACGACGTCAGCGGACGCGCTCGCACCACGGGTCGTCGCTCCGCTCCTGCGTGCCGAGCACCTGCACGGCTCGCTCGCGCCCCAGGTTCCAGTCGGAGACGCCGTGCGGGGCCGGGACGTCGGCGGAGGCCAGGAGGCACGAGCGGAGCGCCGGCTCGTCGTCGATCGCGGCGAACGCCGGCACCGCGTCGGCCGACAGCCCGGCCAGGTAGGCGACGTCGAGGGTCGAGGCGAGCTGGGCGGTGGTGTTGTGCCGGACGATCTGCGCGTCCGGGTTGACCAGCGCCAGCCCGAGCATCGCGACCGCGACCACCTGGACCACGGCACGCGGCAACCAGCGGGCGCGCCACCGGACGCCCGCCACCAGGACCAGGACCAGGACGGCGGCCAGGGCGATCTCCACGACGGTGACGAAGACACGCAGCCGGGTCAGACCGAAGGCCTCCACGTACAGGTCCATCCGCCGCAGCGCGGAGGCGACCACGCCGAGCGTGCCGACGCAGAGCGTGCCGAGGGCCAGGCGCGACACCAGACGGTCCCGCGCGGTGTCCCGCGGCGCCCGGCGCGCCGCCACCCCGACCACCACGAGGGTGAGCGCCGTGGCGGCCAGCAGCTGGGCGAACCCCTCGCGCGCGTACTGGGCGTAGGTCAGCCCCGCCGTCTCCAGCACGTGCCGGTGGCCGCCCAGCAGCGCGCCGACCTGCACCAGGACGAACAGCAGCACCATCGCGTCCAGCGCGAGAACCGGCAGCAGCCACTCACCGCGCCGGGCGGGCGGATGCGGAGCCAGACGGGCGTCGGACCAGCTGGGCGGTGCGAGCGCCAGGTGCGCCAGGGCCGCGGCGACGAGCGCGACCAGCGCACCGACCACGAGCTGTCCCGGCAGCAGGTCCGCCTGCACGTGCGGCATCAGGCTCGCGAAGACGCGGTCCGCGCTGGCGAAGAGCAGACCGAACACGAGCAGCAGGCCCACGGTCAGACCGACGCTGCGCACGACACCGAGCAGCTGACCGCGTCGCGACCCGGCGAGCGTCTCGAACCCCTTGGCCACCCACGGCATCGCCCGGACCGACCCCGCGGCCCAGGTCAGCGGCGCGAGCGCGGAGGCGGGCGCGGAGCGGGCCGACGTCACGGCGACGACGCCCGTCCACGCCGCCACCAGCATGCACAGCACGACCACCCACGCGGCGTCGCGCACGGCCACGACCGCGACCAGGCCGATCGACAGCGCGGCAGTCGCCAGGTCGTTCACGTCCCGGCGTCGGACCATCGCCGGGGCAGCGGCCGCCCACACGAGCACCCCGACGAGCGCGGCGCCCAGGCCCGGTCGGTGGCCCACGAGCAGGGCGCCACCCACCACCCCGGCGAGGGTGCACAGCACGAGGGTGCGGGTGGTGACGGGGAGGCGGCGCTGCGCCCAGAACGGGACGAGCACACGAGCCAGTCGTCCCTGCTCACGCGGGACCGCAACGCCGCGGCCCGCCGCCCAGGAGGGCGGCGGGCCGGGGACAGCTGGCGTGGACGGGGGCGTCGGCACTCCGGATCCGGTCATGCGACACACGCTACGAACCTGCGTCCCTGCACGTCACAGGGTTGCGCGGGGGTCCCGTGCACGTCGTGTGCACCTGCGCCACGGGCGTGCACATCTGCCGCACAGGCCGAGCACAGGCGACGTCTGCCACCCTGGTCCGATGGCCCTCTGGCGCACCCGTGGCTCGACCACCGTCTACGAGAACCCGTGGATCCGGGTGCGTGAGGACGCCGTCGACCGGCCCGACGGCGCGCCAGCCGTGTACGGCGTGGTCGAGGTCCGAAACCCCGCCGTGTTCGTCGTCCCGCTCACCGACGACGACGAGGTGGTGCTCGTCGAGGTCGAGCGCTACACCACCGGAAGCTCGCTCGAGGTGCCCGCCGGCGGCTCGGACGGCGAGGACCTGCTCGCAGCCGCCCAGCGCGAGCTGCGGGAGGAGACGGGGCTGGTCGCGGGCTCGTGGCAGCGTGTCGGGTCGATGTTCGCGCTGAACGGCATCTGCCACGCACCCGAGCACGTCTACCTCGCTCGCGACCTGCGCCCGTCGGGCGGACCGCTCGGTCAGGCCGAGGAGGGCATCACGGCGGTTCGCAGCGTCCCGTGGCCGTTGGTCCTGCGCCTGGTGGCGGACGGCACGATCACCGACGGCGAGACGGTCGCAGCGCTGCTGTACGCGGCGATCGCGCTCGGCCGGGTGTCCTGAACCGACGCCGGACCGGTCAGCCGACGAGGCCCAGCGCCCGGCCCAGGAGCGCCGACATCGCCAGACCGGCCAGCGTCCACGCCAGCATGGAGCCGCCCAGGTACACGACGAACCAGCGGTGCTGCGCCGGCGTCGTGCCCCAGCGCGGCGCGGGCGCCCAGCGCACGGTGCGACCCAGCTGCCGGGTGCGCTCGGCCAGCGAGGGAACGGGGTGGACGGGGGCCTGCAGGGCGGACATGGGGCGCTCCTTGTGGGTGCACGCGGACGGGTCGCCGGGGTTGCCGGCGACCTCATCGTCCCTCGGTCGGCGCGGCGCCGACAGGGACCTAGGTCCCGTCGGCACGGGGGCGGCCGCGGCTGAGACTTAGGTCACGTCCCGGCGCAGAAGGCGGCCCTAGCGTGCGGAAAGACCGCATCACGCCCGACGAACGGGGATCCCGTGCACGCCCTCGCCAGCTCCTGGACCGCCCTGCCCGCGACGGCCCGGCCGCCCGGCGGAGAGGCGAACCTCGTCCTGCCCGACCTGGGGTCCGTGACGGTCCTCGGCGGCATCTCGGGACGCCTGCTCCTGGAGCTGGGTCTGGTCGTCTGCCTGCTGGGCCTCGGCTTCGGGCTCCTGGCGTTCCTGCAGCTGCGCCGGCTGACCGTCCACGCGTCGATGCGCGAGGTCTCCGAGCTGATCTACTCCACCTGCCGGGCGTACCTGGTGCAGCAGGGCCGGTTCCTGCTCATGCTCTGGGCCTTCATCGCGGCGGTGATCGTCGTCTACTACCGGTTCCTGGTCGACTTCCCGTGGAGCCGTGTGGCGGTCGTCATCGGGTTCAGCCTCGTCGGCATGGCCGGCTCCTACGCGGTCGCCTGGTTCGGCATCCGGGTCAACACCTTCGCCAACTCGCGGACCGCGTTCGCCGCCCTGCGCGGTCGGCCCCTGCCGGTGCACCGGATCCCGCTGAAGTCCGGCATGTCGATCGGCATGGTCCTGATCAGCCTCGAGCTGTTCATGATGCTCGTCATCCTGCTGTTCCTCCCGCGGGAGATCGCGGGCGCGTGCTTCATCGGGTTCGCCATCGGCGAGTCCCTCGGTGCGGCGGCGCTGCGCATCGCCGGCGGCATCTTCACCAAGATCGCGGACATCGGCTCCGACCTGATGAAGATCGCGTTCAAGATCAAGGAGGACGACGCCCGCAACCCCGGCGTCATCGCGGACTGCACCGGGGACAACGCCGGCGACTCCGTGGGTCCCAGCGCCGACGGCTTCGAGACGTACGGCGTGACGGGTGTGGCCCTGGTGACGTTCGTCCTGCTGGGCGTGCACGACCCCGGGGTGCAGGCCAGCCTGCTGGTCTGGCTGTTCGTGGTGCGCGCGGTGATGGTCATCGCCTCGGCGCTGTCGTACCTGGCCAACGACGTGTGGGTGCGGCACCGCTACCGGGACGCGACGCGGATGGACTTCGAGACGCCGCTGACCTCGTTGGTGTGGGTCACGTCCGGCGTGTGCGTCGCCGCCACGTACGCGACGACCTACCTGGTGCTCGGTGGTGGCAGCACGGGCTCCACGTGGTGGGTCCTGGCCACGATCGTCGCCTGCGGCACCCTCGCGGGCGCCGTGATCCCGGAGCTGGTCAAGGCGTTCACGTCCACCGGCAGCCGGCACGTGCGCGAGGTGGTCATGAGCTCGCGGCAGGGCGGCCCGTCGCTGAACATCCTGTCCGGGCTCGTCGCCGGGAACTTCTCCGCCTACTGGCTGGGCATCACCATCGTGGGGCTGATGGGCGGTGCGTTCCTGCTGTCCGGCATCGGGCTGGGCTCCCTCATGATGGCGCCGGCGGTCTTCGCGTTCGGGCTGCTGGCGTTCGGGTTCCTCGGCATGGGGCCCGTGACGATCGCGGTCGACTCCTACGGTCCGGTCACCGACAACGCACAGAGCGTCTACGAGCTGTCGATGATCGAGGACGTCGACGGGATCGACGCCGAGCTCGAGGCCGAGCACGGGTTCACCCCGCAGTGGGACCGCGCCAAGGTCATGCTCGAGGAGAACGACGGTGCGGGGAACACGTTCAAGGCCACCGCGAAGCCCGTCCTGATCGGCACCGCGGTGGTGGGCGCCACCACGATGATCTTCTCGATCATCATGGGCCTCACCGACGGGCTGACCACCGGGCTGCAGAACCTGTCGCTCCTGCACCCGCCGTTCCTGCTGGGTCTGGTCACCGGCGGCGCGGTCGTCTTCTGGTTCACGGGCGCGTCCATCCAGGCCGTGACCACGGGTGCCTACCGCGCGGTCGAGTTCATCCGCACCACGATCCGGCTGGACGGGGAGACGAGGGCCAGCGAGGAGGACTCGCGCCGCGTCGTGGAGATCTGCACCCAGTACGCGCAGCAGGGGATGCTCACCATGTTCCTCGGCGTGTTCTTCTCGACGCTCGCGTTCGCCTTCGTCGAGCCGTACTTCTTCATCGGCTACCTGATCTCCATCGCGGTGTTCGGGCTCTACCAGGCGATCTTCATGGCCAACGCCGGCGGCGCGTGGGACAACGCGAAGAAGATCGTCGAGATCGACCTGCACGCCAAGGGCACGGCGCTGCACGACGCGACGATCGTCGGGGACACCGTGGGCGACCCGTACAAGGACACGTCGTCGGTCGCGCTCAACCCCGTCATCAAGTTCACGACCCTGTTCGGGCTGCTGGCGGTCGAGCTGTCCGTCCGGCTCAGCGCCGACGGCCTGCACACCCTCGTGCTCGGCCTCGCCGCCGTGTTCTTCGCGGTCTCGCTCGTCTTCGTGCACCGGTCGTTCTACGGCATGCGGATCCAGCCGACCCTGTCCGACGACGGGATGCCGGTGGCGTCGGCAGGCACGGACGGCACTCCGCCGACCACCGACGACGCCCCCGCGCTGGTCGACGTGACGGCGGCGGACCGATGAGGATCGCGGTCCGGCACCCGGAGGTGCTCGTCGACCCCGACGGCCACGTCGCGGGGCACGACGCCGGCGCCACGCTGGTCCGCCGGCTGCTGCGCATCTTCCCCGGCTCGGTGCTCGTCGGCCCCGGTCCGCGGCGCGGCGACGGGTTCGACCTGCTGCCGCTGGAGTTCGTCGACCCGGACGACACGGTCGTGATCAACATGGCTGTCGCCGACTCGGTCGGGGTCTGGCGGACGCTCGCCGCGTCGGGTGGCGCCGACCCGCGGGTCATGAACTTCGTCTGGTGGAGCACGTCGCAGTTCGCCCACCCGGTCGAGCGCGCCGCCGTGGCACTGTCCTGCGCCCTGTTCCCGACGTTCGCCAACTCCGAGCGCACCGCGGGCGAGGTCCGGGAGATGGTCGAGCGCTGGACCATCCCGTCCCTCGCCGAGAAGGCCGAGGTGGCGTGGGTGAACCTGGGCATCCGGCTCGACCACGCGCTGCCCCGGCGCGATCCCGAGGTGCCCGTCGTGCTCTACCCGGCGATCTACCTGTCCGACCGCAAGCAGCCGCAGCTCTTCCTGGACGTCGTCGAGCGCGTGGCCCGTCAGACACCCGTGCGGGTCGAGGCCCGGCTGCACGAGTCGCACCTGGCGTCCGAGCGCGCCATGCGGCTCTCGCTGCACGACTGGGCCTGGGTGGGCCCCCTGACGGCGACGCGCGAGGACTACTGGGCGGCCCTGGCCCGCACGACGTCGTTCCTGGCCACCGCGACCGACGAGTCGTACGGCCTGGAGTACGTCGAGGCGCTCGTCGCCGGCGCGGTGGGCGTGCTGCCCGACCGGCCGTGGGCGCGCGCCCTCGTGCCGGCGGGCTACCCCTTCCTCTACGACACCCCCGCGCAGGCCGAGCGGATGCTCCTGCGTGCGGTCACCGACACGGCGGCGTGCCGTCGGGAGGCCGACGAGTCCGCGGGCGGCAGCTTCGCGCAGTGGCTGCGCGCCCGGCACGACGACGCCACGACGACGACCGGTTCGACGCCGCGATCGTGGACCAGGTGGGCCGCTGGTTCGGGCAGTGACGCGCACGACCGGGGACTACCCGTCGTCGCCGTCGGTCGTGGACGTCGAGGACACCTTGTCCTGCCACGTGGCCTGCGCCCCGGAGTCACCGGCGCGCACCACGGCGACGAGCGCACCCGCCGCGATGATCGTCGTCACCACCGCCGCGACCACCGGGATCCACGGCCGGCGCGCCGACTCGTGCGTGTCGAGGTAGCGACCGAGCAGCCACATGCCCACGGACGCGGCGGCGAGCAGCGCGGCCCAGGGCAGGACCGCGTCGCCGAACCCGGCGTGCTTCTCGACGAGGTCCGAGTGCGGGACGCGTCCCTCGAGCCACTCGCCGGCCTTCGTCGTGAACGGCACGAACGCGGCGGCGACCAGCGTCAGGACCGGCACCACGACCCCGAGGCGCCGCCGCAGCGCCGGCCACCACGCCACCGCGATGGTCGCCACCGCGGCGAGCGGCAGCAGAACGACGACGGCGTGCACGAGCAGGATGTGGGCGGGCAGCCCGTTGACCTGGTTCACCGGTACCTCCGTGAGCGGGGATGTCGGTGCGACGCTAGGGACGAACTCTCAGCGGATTCTCAGAGGACGACCGCGTCGGACCGTCTCGTGGAGTCCACCCGAAGGTGGACACGCGGCGCGATGCACGCGGCTAGCCTGCGCATGCAGGTGCGTCCGACGGAGGGAGTGGCCGGTGTCCGAGAGCACGCTCGAGGCTCTGGGCGGCGGCGCTGCGCCACCTGCACAGTTCGGGCACGAGTCGCTCGTCGTCTGCGACAACCTGGTGCGGATCTACCAGTCCGGGTCGGTCGAGGTGCAGGCGCTGCAGGGCCTCGACCTGCTCGTCGACGAGCGGCGAGATGGTCGCCGTCGTCGGAGCCTCCGGGTCCGGCAAGTCGACGCTGCTCGCCGTCCTGGCCGGCATCGACGCACCCACCGCCGGGCCGGGTCCGGGTCGGCCGGATGGGACCTGATGGCGATGTCGCGCGCGGACCGGGTCGCGCTACCGCCGGCACGATGGTCGGCTTCGTCCGGCAGCAGACCTCACGCAACCTGCTGCCGTACCTGACCGCCCGGCAGAACGTCGACCTGCCGATGACGCGCGGCCCGTACCGCGGCGCCGCGCGCGCCGCGCGCGCGCGGACGAGCTGCTGGACCGCGTCGGCGTCGGGCACTGCGCCGACCGGCTGCCCCGGCAGCTGTCCGGCGGGGAGCAGCAGCGGGTCGCGATCGCGGTGGCGCTCGCCAACGAGCCGCAGCTCGCTCCTCGCCGACGAGCCGACCGGCGAGCTGGACACCGCCACGTCGCAGGAGGTCTTCGACGCGCTGCGGACCGCCAACCGGGAGTCGGGCACCACCGTCGTGGTGGTGACCCACGACCCGCGGTCAGCCGCCAGGTCGAGCGCACCGTCGCGATCCGGGACGGCCGCACCAGCAGCGAGGTGCTGCGCCGCGACGACCGACGCGGAGGCGACGTGATCGCCGAGGAGTACGCCGTGATGGACCGGGCCGGGCGGGTCCAGGTGCCCCGCGAGTACCGCGAGGCCCTCGCCCTGACCCGCCGGGTCCGGCTGGCGCTCGAGGGCGACCACGTCGAGCGTCCGCGCCGACGGGACGCGCGCCGTGAGCGCCAGCGCCCGGCGCGACCGTGCGCGTCCGCGGCGTGCACCGCCGCTTCGGTCAGCGGCCCGGCCGCCGTGCACGCGCTGCGCGGGGTCGCCCTCGACGTGGCGCCGGGCGAGCTGGTCGCGCTCGTCGGGCGCTCCGGGCTCGGGCAAGACGACGCTGCTCAACCTCCTCGGCGGGCTGGACCGTCCCGACGCGGGCAGCGTGCAGGTCGACGGCACCGACGTCACCGCGCTCGACGAGGACGGTCAGTCCGACCTGCTGCGCGCGAGCCGGTCTCGTTCGTCTTCCAGACCTTCGGGCTGATCCCGGTGCTCACGGCCGCCGAGAACGTCGGCGTCCCGCTGCGGCTGCGCGCGGTCGCCGGTGCCGGAGCGCGAGCGGCGGGTCGCGCTGCTGCTGGACCTCGTCGGCCTGGCCGACCACGCGCGGCAGCGGCCCGACGAGCTGTCCGGCGGCCAGCAGCAGCGGGTCGCGATCGCCCGCGCGCTGGCCGCCTCGCCCGCGGCTGCTGGTCGCCGACGAGCCCACCGGGCAGCTGGACGCCGAGACGGCCCTGTCGGTGATGGCGCTGCTGCGCGGCGTCGTGGAGGCCGAGGGCGTGACCGCGCTGGTCTCGACGCACGACCCGGTGATGATCGCGCTCGCCGACCGTGCGGTGCGGCTGGTGGACGGCCGGCTCGTGGGGGCCGCTGAGCGTGACTGACCTGCTCCTGCGACGCGCTCGCGCCCAGGCGGCCGTGCTGGCGACGGTGCTCGCCGTCATGATCGCCGGCGCCACCCTGGTCGGGGCCTGCGTGCTGCTCCTGACGGACTCGCCGCAACGGGCGCTGCAGCTCGCGATGGTCCGCGCTCCCGCTCCGGCGGTCGAGGTCGGGGTCGCGCTGGGCTTCCCGAGGACCCTGACGACCCCGACGTGGACGAGCGCGTCGCCGCGACCGCGCGGGACGCCACCGCGGCCGTCGCGGACGCCTCCGCCCTGCTCGCCGCCCCCTTCGGTGCGCTGCCGACGCGCGAGACGGTGTGGACGTCGACCGTCATGCAGTACCTGCCGCCCGACGGGGGCCCGCTGCGCCTCGCCTACCTCGCGGAGCTGGACGACCTGGACGCCCGCGGGACCCTCGTCGCGGGGCGCTGGCCCACCGCGCCGGGCGAGGTCGCGCTGCCGACCACCGCGGCCCGGGCACTCGGTCTCGACGTCGGCAGCTCGACCGCGCTGGCTGCCAGCCCGGGCGGGGCCGGCGACGCCCTCGCGGTCGTCGGCACCTTCTCGCCGCGCCCGGCACCCGCGTGGGACGAGGACCCGCTCGGCGGGACCGGGGTGGGCGCGAACTACCGCGGGTACATCTCCGCGTACGGCCCGCTCGTCGTCGCGCCGGGCGGGCTCGCGGCCGGTGCCGTGCCGCTGCGTCGGGTCACCCTGCGCGTGCAGCCCGACCTGACGCGGGCGAGCGCCGCCGACCTGACGCGGGCGGGTGCGGGTGTCGACGCCCTGGGCCGGGACCTGAGCGGTGCCCTGGGCGACCGCGCCCAGAACGTCGTGGTGGACCTGCCGTTCGCGCGCACGTCCCATGCCGCGCTCGAGCAGCGCGGGGTCACGAGCTCCGGTGTGCTCGCGGTGGCGCTCCTCGGCGGCGCGCTCGCGGCCACCACCGTGGTGCTCGCCGCGCGCCTCGTCGCGAGCCGTCGGGCTGCCGAGGCAGCGCTCCTGGTCGCCCGGGGGACCGGCCGGGGGCGGCTCGTGGCGCAGGCGGCCGTCGAGGCCGGCGCGCTGGCACTGCTGGCGGTCGTCCCGGCCACCGCTGCGGCGCTCGCGCTGTATCGGGCGCTCGCGGGCGGGGTCGGTCTCGATCCGGCGCGCCTGCCGGAGCGCGGGCTCGCGTCGCTCGTCGCCGGCGTCGCCGCGGTGACGCTCACGCTGGGTGCGCTGCTGGTGCTGCCGTGGCTGCGCACCGGGACGCTGCGGGGCACGCGCGAGGACCGCGTCGGTGTCGTGGCCCGCTCGGGTGCCGACCTGCTCCTGCTCGCTCTGGCCGCGGTGGCCTACCTCCAGCTGCGCGCGCACCGGATCGCCAGCGGCGCCACGAGCGACCCGGTGCTCGTCGTCGCCCCCGTGCTGTGCCTGCTGGCCGGCGCCGCCCTCGTCCTTCGCCCCCTCCCGCTGCTCGCCCGCGGCGCGGACGCCCGCGCCGCGTCGGCGCGCTCCCTCGCGCTGCCGCTCGCCGCCTGGGGGGTGGCGCGACGCCCGCAGGGAGCCGCCGCCGCGTTCCTCCTCGTGCTGGCCACGGGGTGCGCCACGTTCGGTGTGGGGTTCGCCGCCACGTGGGGGCAGTCGCAGCGTGACCAGGCGGCTGCGACCGTCGGTACCGACCTGTCGGCGCCTGCGCAGCTCGACGCGCTCGGCACGGGCGCCACGCTCCGCGACGTCACGGGCGGGCGGGTCAGCCCGGCCACGAGCCGCTCCGTGACCCTGGGCTCGCGTGCCCAGGGCGGTGACCAGGCCGTGCAGCTCGTCGCGGTCGACACCCGGGACGCCGACGGGCTGCTCCGCGGCCGCCTACCCGCCGGCAACTGGGCGGACGTGACGCCGGGCCTCGCGCCCGCCCAGGGGGCCTCAGGGGCTGCAGGTGGCGGGCACGAGCGTCGACCTGGTGGTCACCGGTCGGGTCGCCGACGACGTCACTATCACGGCCACGCTCACCCTCGTCGTCCAGGACCCCGACGGCTCGCGTGCGGCGCTGCCGGTGGGTCTCGTCGATCTGGACGGTGCTCCGCACGAGCTCGCGGTCGCCGTCCCGCCGGCGTCCATTCGTGGCCGTCGACACCCGGCTCGCGGCGGTCGGCGACGCGGGCGACGCCGACCG
This sequence comes from uncultured Actinomycetota bacterium, assembly GCA_963837795.1. GTDB lineage: Bacteria > Actinomycetota > Actinomycetes > Actinomycetales > Cellulomonadaceae > Cellulomonas. The sequence goes on along the minus strand of CAWIOT010000003.1, from coordinate 217,653 downwards.
GCAGCGCAGCTCCCGCTTCGCCATCGACGTGGTGCTGCGCGACGCGACCCTTCCGGCGGGCAGCTCGTGGTCCGTCGGTCACGGCCCCAACGAGGAGTTCGTCGTCGCGTCGCTCTCCCGCGTCACGGCCCTCGAGGTGCCCGAGGGTGTTCGGCTCACGCTCGACGGCACCGCCTCCCTGCCCGGGCTGTTCTGGTCGGAGGGAACGCTCAGCGCGCTCGCGTTCCGACCCGGTCGACGAGGTGCCCGTCGTGGTCTCCGCCCGGCTGGCGGCCGAGCTCGGGCTCGGGGTGGGCGACGGCGTGCAGCTCGCGCTCGGCCCGACGCCCGTGCAGGCCAGGGTCGCCGCGATCGCCGCCTACGTCCCCTCGCAGCCTCGCGCGTCGGCGCTGCTGGCGGACGTGGACACGCTGTCGCGCGCGGCCCTGAGCGCCGGCGGCCTCGACAGCGTGACCGACGCGTGGTGGGTCGGTGGCGACGTCCCGGCCGGTGCGGTGCGGACGCTCGAGGGCGAGGGGATGGGTCCCGTCACCGACCGCGCCGCGGTGGCGAGGGCGAGCGAGAACGGTCCCCTGCGCGCGGCCCAGCGGGCCGCGGCCGCGCTGCTCGTCGTCGCGGCCGTCGTGCTGACGTTCGTCGGGACCGCGCTGCACACCACGACCGCACTGGAGGCGCGCGAGCTCGACGTGGCCCGGCTGCGGGGGCTGGGCGCGCCCCGGCGCGCGGTGCTGCGGTCGGTCCTCGCCGAGCACACCTTCCTCGTCGTGGTGCCGGTGCTGGCCGGCGCGCTGCTGGGAGCCGTCGCCTGCGCGACCATCGGCCCTCTGCTTGCGGTCTCCGCCGAGGGCCTGCCGCCCGTCCCGGCCGCCCTGGTGCGCTGGCCGTGGCCCGCGCTGGTCGCGACCGTCCTCGGGATCGTGCTCGGCTGCGCCGCGCTGGTGGTGCCCCTGGCGGCTCGCGCAGTGCGCCGCTCCACGATCGGCCGACTGCGGATGGAGCCGCCCGCGTGAGCGCCGCCTGGCGCCGAGCCCGCGCCGACCTGTGGCCGCTGCTCCTGTCCGCCCTCGTCGTCGCGCTCACGGTCGGCCTCACCGACGCGGTGCCCCGGCTGCTGACCGCCCGGGCCGACACCGCGGTCCGCGCGGCCGTCGCGCAGGCGGACCCCTCCGCCGACCTCGTCATCACCAGCATGTACGGCCCGGGTGCGTCGGACCCGTCCGCCGGTCCGGAGGACACGACGCTGAGCGTCGATGACGTGGCGCGGCGCGTCGACTCCGCGCTGCCGCCGTCGCTGCAGCCGATCCTGGGTGCTCCGGTCGCCGACGCGACGAGCACCGACCTGACCCTCAGCACACCCGGTCTGCCGACCGGCGGCGTGCTGTGGATGTCCTACCTGTGGGCAGGCCAGGAGCCCGCCGTGCGCTGGGTGTCCGGCGGTGCACCGGGCCGCCCGCGGCCCGACGGCCCGGTCCAGCTCGCGCTGTCCGTCGAGGTCGCGCGCGTCCTCGGCATCGGCGCCGGGGACACGTTCGTCGCCGTCAAGCAGGACCGCACGACCGTGCCCGTCCTCGTCGCCGGCGTCTTCGTGGCGGTCGACCCGCGCGACCCGGCGTGGACCGCGCGGCCCGAGGTCCTGCGGCCGCGCGTGGTCGGACCGGGCGACGCGCCGACGACGGTGGTGGGTGGGCTGTTGTCCGCCGCGTCCCTGCCCGCGGCACGTGCCGCGCTCGAGCCGGACGGTGTGACGCGGACCTTCCGGTTCCCGGTGGACCCGCAGCAGTTGGACTACGCCGGCGCCGCCGCCCTGAGCACGCAGGTCGCCGCCCTGGAGGCGTCTCCGGACGAGCTGGGCGGCATCGGGCCCGGGACCACGGTGACGTCCCGGCTCGACCTTGTGCTCACGCAGGTCCGGGAGCGCGTGGAGGCGACCTGGTCGCAGGCCACCGTCGCGCTCGCCGGACTGGCGTGCGGCGCCGTGCTCGTGCTGCTCGTCGCCGCCGACCTCCTCGCGCGCCGGCGGTCCGCCGCGCTGGTCACCGTGCGGGCCCGCGGCGGCACGCTGCCGGGCGCCGCGACAGCCGCCGGCGCGGAGGCGGCGCTCGTCGTCGCCGCCGGCGCCGCCACCGGGCTCACTCTCGGCCAGGTCGTGGCACCCGGCGCGGTGCGTGGCCGTGGCTCGTCGTCGTGCTCGCCGTCGGCATCGCCGCGCCGGCCGCGTTCGCGGCGGTCAGCGCCGCCCGCAACGACGTCCGCCGCGTGCCGACCGACCGCCATCGCCGCCGACTGGCGCGCCGGGTGCGCACGGTCCGGCGCGCCTCGATCGAGGCCGCCCTGCTGGTGCTCGCGGTCGCCGCGCTGGTCGCCCTGCGGCGTCGCGGCGTCGTGTCGATGTCGGGTGTCGCCGACCTCGTGCTCGCCGCCGCTCCGGTGCTCGTCGCAGCGGCGGGCGCGCTCCTGCTCTGGCGCGCGGTCCCCGTGATGCTCGACGGCGTCCTGCGCGTGGCACGCCGGTCACGCCGGGCCCGGCTGCTGCTCTCCGTCGCGCGCGCCCGCTCCACGGGCGCCGTCCTGCCGTTCGTGGCCCTCGTCGTGGCCACGACCCTGGTGGTGCTGTGCGGTTCCCTCGCCGGTACGGCACGCGCCGGCCAGGAGGACGGCTCGTGGGACGCCGTCGGGGCGGACGTCGTGATCCGCACCGTGGCGCCCGAGGCATCGCTGGAGGACCTCGCCGCGGGCTGAGCCGGGCCGACGGCGTCGATGCGGTCGCGGTCGGTCGCGTGCGGGCCCGCACCCAGCTGTTCGGTGTGCGTGGCGTCGACGCCGTCCGGGTGCTCGCGGTCGACCCGGCGCCGTACGCGGCCTCCTGGCTCGCACCCCGTTCGGTGCCGCCCCGCAGCTCGACGAGCTCGCTGCCGCGTCCGCCGCGACGACCTCCCGGTCCGGCCCTGGCCCGCTGCCGGCGCTGGTCCCCGCCGAGCTGCTGGGCACGCACCCGTCGCTGAGCTGGGGGAACGTGACCATCGACCTCGAGCCCGTCGCTCAGGTGCCCGCCGTGCCGGCGCAGCAGTCCGACGGGACCCCCGCCGGCCCGACCCTGGTGGTGGACCGAGGCGCGCTCGCCGCGGTCGTCACGGCCCTCGTCGCTGCTCGCGCCCAACGGACGGCTCAGCGCCGCCGAGCGCGGACCAGTCCGCCGTGGCCCCGGACACGGTCTGGGTGGTCGGCCCGCGGGCGGCCGAGAGAGCGCAGGCTAGCGCCGCGTCGGTCCACGGGCACGTGGTCGCCCGCACCCAGTGGCTCGCGGACCGGCGGTCCGACCCGCTGGCCGGGGGCCTGCTCGCGCTCCTCGCTCTCGTCGCGCTCGTGTGCTCCGGGTTCGCGACGATCGTCGTCGTCCTCGGTGCCGCCTCGTCCGCACCCGGCCGCGCCCGGTCGCTCGCGACGGCCCGGGTGCTCGGTCTGCGGGGATGGGACACCGTGCGGGTCGCGGCCGGCGAGCTGCTGCCACCGACGCTGGTCGCCGCGCTCGGTGGCGTGCTCATCGGTGCGCTGCTCGTCGGCGCGCTGGTGGCGCCGCTCGCGCTGCGGCTGGTGACCGGTCAGGTGAGCGAGCCGACGATGGTGGTGTCGTGGTGGTCGGTCGTGCCCTCGCGCTCCTCGTGGTCACCGTCCTCGTGGTCGTCGCGGTCGAGTCGTCCGCGCGCCGGCGGGAGCGGCTGGGTCAGGTGCTGCGCGTGCGCTGAGCGCGTGACGTCAGCGGATCTGTCGCACGCGGTCGGACGCGCCCCAGGCCGTGTCGGCCGTCAGGGCGACGGCATCGAGGCGCGTGGCGAGCGCGAGGCAGAAGCGGTCAGCGAGGAACAAGGCCGATCCGCGCTGCCACATCTCGGCTGCGCTCCCGGCGTCGTGGACGGGCGGCAGCGAGGTGGCGGACGGCGAGTGCGAGGAGGTGGGGGTGCCGGAGGTGGATGTTGTGCGATCGGTCTCCGGTCTCCCAGAGCGGGCAGTTGAGGTCGTGGGCTGTGCGCCGTTGCCACGCGGTCCAGGTGGGCCCGTAGGCCGAGCTGGCGAGGGCGATCGTGGCAACGCGTGGGCGGGCCGGTGCGTCCGCCGCCTGCCGGATGATCGACGGCGCCTGTCGCAGCTCCGCTGCGCCGTGTCGGTCGGCGCCGGCCAGCAGGGCCTGGCGCCAACCTGTGCGGGTTCCTGGTGGGAGGGCTCGCGCCGCCGCCGGGTACTCGGGGTAGAGCGGGTGCAGCCCGGCGCGGAGCAGTGCGCCCGGCACTCCGGTCGGGCGCAGCGCCCGCATCAGATCAAGGGCGGTGGCCGAGGCATGCATGCCGAGGGTGATCGACCGACGGCCCGCCGCCTGGTCAGGGGTCGCGTCGACCAGGACGAGGCCGTGCACCCGGTCGGGGTGGGCGACTGCCCAGACTCGTGCGAGCAGGCCGCCGAAGGAGTGCCCGACGACGATCAGCTGACCCGGGTGCGGGGCGAGCTCGGTGGTCACGGCCGCCATGTAGTCCGCCAGCCCACACCCTGCCACCGGTGGTCGGCGTCCGAGAACCACCACGGGCATCTCGGCGTCGAGCTCGGAACGCACCCCAGCCCAGGACGCAGCGGTGTCGCCGGCGCCGGGCAGGACCACGACCGTCGGCGCCGACGCCGAGCGGCGGGCACTGGCGGGGGTACCGTTCGTACCTCTCTGGCCAACCTCGGTCACGGGCGCCCCTCGACGCGTGTGTACTCCACCGTGCCGGTGGGGAGATCGAGCAGGAGGTGGGCGCTCGCCGACCAGGTGCGTCTCGACCACGGTCGCCAGGCGGTGTGGAGGTCGCGAACGGACGCCCTCTCGGCGGACGGAACGGCGGGGACGGCGGTGGGGCACATCCGGGTCTCCCGCACGTCAGGCATCCCGGCGCAGACCGCGCACGGCGAGCAGGCCGATGACGAACAAGGCGACGTCGTGACCGACCAGCACGATCCACAGGGCGCCGCCGTGCAGTCCGGTGGTGTGCAGCAGCAGGTCGCTGCCGACGTGGATGGCCGCCAAGGCCCAGACGGCGTTGGTCCGCTGGCGCAGGATCGCGTAGCCGAAGCCACCGGCCGCCGCACCGACGGCCTGCGCCAGCGTGATCGCCAGGTTGGCGCCGAAGGCGACGTTGATCAGGTGGGCGGCGCCGAACAGCACCGCGGTCAGCGCCGCGGCCCGCACCGGGCCGAGCGGGAGCGCCGAACGGAGCATCACGCCCCGGAACCAGAGCTCCTCGTAGACACCGGTCGCCAGGTAGCCGACGGTGAGCGCGGCGAGGGTGGCCGGTCCGGTGCCCAGCCCCAGGCGAGCGGCACCATGGCAACCAGCGCCGGGGGCACCAGCCAGCGGTGCTCCGCCACGTTCCGGGGCCACCGGCGGCCACCTGGCGCCAGCCGATGCGTCGGGCTGCGACCAGGGCCATCGCGACCAGCGCCAGCACCACGGGCAGCCTGCGCAGCAGGGGGTCGGAGCCCGGAGCGACGAGCCCGACGATCAGTGCGCCGAGCAGAGTCAGGGTGACCGACGCCCCGGTGAGGGCGAGCGACGTGCGGACGGGGTGTCCCCTGTCGACGAGCGGGGTCGGTGCGAACGGGGCGAGGGTGCTCCATGTCGTCCTCCCGGTTCTCGGGCCGGTCACGCGACGGCGGTGTCGGGCTGGGTCTGGATCCGCCGGGCCCGGAGGGCCAGGGCGACGGTTCGGGTGAGCACCATGCCGAGAGCCATGACGACGAGTGCCGCGGTCCAGGCGTCGGCGCCGGTGATGGCGTGGTCCATGGAGAAGGTGCCGACCGCCCGCGCGCCCGTGCCGTTGGCCCACTCGGCGAAGGCGATGCGGCCGCCGATCATCACGAGCCACAGCGACGCGAAGCCCGCGCCTGCGGTGGCGACGAGCCGTCCGTCCCGGTGACCCAGCCGAGTCCCGGCGCTGGCGGCGAGCCCGAAGAGCACGCCGACGAAGCCGAACGCGACGACGAGGTCGAGGTCGTTGCCCGCCGTCGGCAGCGGGAGCAGGAAGAAGCCCGCCGCGACGACGACGAGGACGATCGGGACGAGGTAGGTGGTGCGGGTGACCTCGCGGGTGCCGACGTTGCGCAGCAACGCCCAGGCGAGCAGGACGATCGACAGGATCCACTGGGTGGTGCTCATCGGGAGCTCCCTTCGTTCTGGGTGCTCCGAGCGTCCCGCCCGGCGGGGCTGTCCCGCGTCGGCGGGATGGGCGGCCGGCGGCAGGATCAACGGCCGGGTGGGGCCTCGGCCGGATGACGTAGCGGGACGGTCACGATCACATGGGTCCCGCTGCCCGGTGCGGACTCGATGCGCACCCGGCCGCCGAGGGATCTCGCACGGTCGCTCATGGTGCCGAGCCCGAGGTGGCCCGGGCGCTCCAGGGTCGGGTCGAAGCCGATGCCGTCGTCGTCGACCAGCAGATCCACGCCGCGCGCGTTCACCGTGAGGGCGACGTCGATCCGCGTGGGATGTGCGTGCTTGAGGGCGTTGTTCATCGCCTCGAGTGCGATCCGGTACAGGTGCTCCTCGGCGTCGGTCGAGACGGGCAGTCGCTTCGGGGGTGCGTCGACCGTGATGGTGACCTGCTCGCGTGCGGACATCGCGGCCGCCTGCTTCGCCAAGGCCGAGCCGAGGCCCTCCTCAGCCAGCGCGTCGGGCCGGAGCTCGAAGATCAGCGCGCGCATCTCCGCCAGTGCCCCACGCGTGAGCTCCTGAAGCCGTTGTACCTCGTCTTGCGCGGGGTCGGCCTCGGGGCCCAGGGGCTCGAGCCGCCGCGCCGCGGTGCGCGCGTGCAGCGTCATCGAGAACAGCGCCTGGCTGACCGAGTCGTGCAGCTCGCGCGCGAGCCGTTGACGCTCCGCCATGCCGGCCGCCCTCGCCTCCTCGGCGAACAGGACACCGAGTTCTCGACCGCGAGCGCTGCCTGATCGGCCATGGCCCGCAGGTAGTCCTCGTCGTCGGCCGAGAAGCGCGCACCGGCGGGCAGGTGCACGTGGAGCTCGCCGAAGAACACCCGGCCCGACACCAGTGGCAGCGCGACGAGGTCGTCCCAGTCGGGCACCGGGCGGGACCAGTAGCGGTGCAGCGGCGCGTACCTCGGGTCGACGAGCGCGGCGACCCTCGCGTCCACGGCGCAGCTCCACGGGCATCACGTCGCCGGCGCCGCGGGTGTCCTCACCGCCGGACTCGTACATCTGGGTGATGGCGCCGGCGTAACCGGCGCCGAAGCCGGGGTCCGCCTCGACGGTGAGGACGTCGTCCTGCGCCGCCGGCCCCTCCGGCCAGATCACCATGCTCACTGCTGCCGCCGACGTGGTCCGCCTGATCTGCTCGCGGATCGTGGCCAGCGTCGAGGGAAGCGGCTGGTCGACCGTCATGGCGCTCGACACCGACGTGAACGCGCGGATCCGGGCCTCCAGGCGCTCGGTCGACAGCACCCGGTCGGTGGCGTCGGTCACCACGTCCAACATCCCGACGATCTCCCCGTCCTCGAAGAGCGGCGCGAACGACCACGTCCCAGTACGTCGTCAGGCCCGGGATGTCGATCCGGTTGGCGGCCTGCCTGACGACCTGCCCGTCACGCACGGCGGCGAACAGCTCGGCGACCGCGTCCTCGTTGCCCGGGATGAGGTCGTTGAGGTGCCGACCGGGTGTCGTGTAGTCGGGCCCCGCGCCGAAGTACAGCTCGTAGAAGCCGACCCAGGTGCGGTTGCACCGCTGCAGCCGGCCCTCGAGATCGAACACCGCGAGCCCGAACGGCACCCGGTCGAAGAACAGGTCGACCATCTGACGCTCGATCGGGCTCCCACGACGGCGGCAGCGGCTCGAGCACCGGCTCGGTCGGCATCGACGTGCTGCGCAGGGGCGACGGGCGCCGCTTCCCGTCGTCGCCGGAGGCCACGCTCATCCGGTCGTGCTCTCGAGGTCGACCAGGCCCTCACGCACCGCCCACATCGCCGCCTGGGTCCGCGATGCGAGCCCGAGCTTGGTCAGGATGTTGGACACGTGCGTCCGGGCGGTGCGCTCCGCGACGCCCAGGCGCCGGCCGATCTCGCGGTTCGTGCGTCCCTCGGCGACCAGCGTGATCACCTCGACGCTCGCGCGGTGTCAGCGCCGCGGCCGACGACGCCGGTGTGCGCAGCGACAGCGCGAGCGCCGTCGCCACGGCCGGGTCCAGCCGGATCTCACCGGCCACGGCGCCTCGGATCGCGTCGACGACGTCGTCGGCGTCGGCGTCCTTGAGCAGGTAGCCCGTCGCACCGGCCTCGAGCGCCGCGCGGATGCGCGCCTCCTCGACGAACGAGGTCACCGCGATCACGTCGATCTCGGGCCACCGCTCCTTGATCCGACCGGTGGCCTCCACCCCGTCCAGCCGAGGCATCTGCATGTCCATGAGAACCACGTCGGGGACGCGGCCCTCGCGGGCCAGCGCGTCGATTCGCGCCAGGGCCTCCAGGCCGTCGGCGGCCTCCGCGACGACCGAGACCCCCGGTTCGGTGTCGAGGTAGGCTCGCAGGCCGGTGCGCACGATGCCGTGGTCGTCGACCAGCACGACGGTGATGTCGTCGCCCTGCTCCACCGCTCCCATCAGCCTCACCCTTCGCCGTCGAGTGGCTGCCGGGCAGCGATCACTATCCCGCCACCGGCCCGGGTGCGCTCGGCGGATCGCGGTCACCAGAGCGTCGGCATCGCCGTCCTTCTCGACGAAGGTCGACGGCTCCGGCGCCGAGCGCGGCCTGGCCGGCCGAGGCGCTCAGCCCGACGGCGACCACCGTCGTCGTCGACGCCAGGCGCGAGACCAGTCGTAGACCCGCCCCGCCACCTCCTGGCACGTCGACGACAGCCACGTCAGCCGCCGTCCGGATCTCCGACAGCCGCCACGCCTGGTCGGCATCGACGGCGATCGCCGTCACGACACCGGTCTGGTCGAGGAGGCGGACGACTGACGCCCGCACGCGCGGGTCGTCGTCGACGACGAGGACGGCGAGAGGCGGCAGGCTGGCGGCGCGCGGTCACGACTCGACCAGCCGGAACCGGCTCGACTACCTCGCCTCCTGGGCCCGGTCCGCGGCCGGCACGGGCGAGCAGGGCGGCCGGCGCGACCGACCGGGGTGAGTCGCACTGCGACCTCCTTCTGTGGACCGTCACCAGCATGGTTGCGGATGTTGCTCACCGCCTCGGCGCGTCGACCTGGCCGTGGCGTCGGATCGGCCGACGCGAGCCTCGGCCGATTGACGTAGGAGGCTGACGGCCGCCCAAGAGCTCACCCTTCCGCCATGCCGGTCCGCCGCCACTCGTCATAGGTCGTCACGACGGCGCCGCTTCGGAGCGGACCACGCCGCTCGGATCGCGAGCCCACCTCGAGCCGGAGCCGCCGGAGGGGAGGTGTTGGTCGCCGGCTGCAGCCGAGTCGACGTCCGTGCACCCGTCGAGGCGTGGCGTGTCGACGCCGTCCACCGTCCAGTGCCCCGTGGGCGCGCGCACCAGCGTCGTCTCGTCCGCACCAGCCCGCGGACGCGCACGTGCACCGTCGGTCGCGACGACCGTCGCTGCCCGCGAGCACCCGGTACCGGGCCGTGCACGGGTGTGCCGTCCTCGTGCGCCGAGCACCGTGCCCTCGAACACACACCCGACGTCGTCGATGTCCACCCTGCAGTGCTCGTCGGCCGCGTCGTGCCCGACTGGCGCCACACGACGAGCCTGGTCGTCATCGCGGCTGGTCCTGTGCCCGGTCCGCACGGCAGGCGTCACCACGCGCGGCCATCGGGGAGCGCGCCGAGGCCGGGACCCGACAGGTGCAGGAGCTCGTAGCGCTCGGTCTCGCATCGACGGCGGCGGCGTCCCCGTTCCACAGGACGAAGCGCGCCAGCTGCCAGTGATGCGGGTCGATGGCCAGTGCCGCCGTGTGCACCGCTTCGCGACGCGCGAGCTGCCGCAGGTCGTCGACTGCCTGCTCGACCGCCGTGGCCAGTCCGAGCCCTGTCCCGTCCGGATCCGGGTCGACGGGGATCGTGGTGAGACGCCGCGAGGCCGACCTCGGGTGCGGCGCCCGCGAGGTCCCGCGCAGGCAGGCGAGCCCCGTCCAGTGCCGCACGACGGGACGCCCGAAGTCACGGATGATGTTCTGGAACCCGCCGCCGGCGAGGAATCGCGCCATCGCGCCCGTGTCGTTCCACAGGTAGATGGGGCGTACTCGTTCACCGGGGAGCCCAGGGCGCCTCGCTCGCGGATGGCGTAGGCCTTCAACCAAGACCGGGGAGGTCGTCGAGAGCGTTGCCCCCGGTCGCGACGCGAGCGCGGATGATCCCCATGTCGTAGTCGGCGGGCAGCGTGATCTCGTACTGCATGGCGTACATGGCTGGCCTTTCTCGTGCGTGGCGGTCAGGGCTGTGGGCGTTGGGGTGGCGTCGGCGCGGCAGGGGCTGTGGCGACGCGGGGGAGGAACCGGTCCAAGGCCTCGGCCACGAGGTGGGGAGTCTCGAGGGTCGGCATGTGCGGTGCGCCAGGAAGCTCGACATAGGTGCTGCCCGGGATCCGAGCGGCCATCGGCCGCATCACCTGCGGACCGGTCGAGGCGTCCCGCTCGCCGCACAGCAGGAGCGTGGGGCGCGCGAGGTCTCGCAGCCTGCCTTCGACGTCGATCCGGAGAAGGCGCGCCAGGCCGCGGCGATCTGGTGCGGGTCGCCCCGCAGGACGCGGTCCCGGGCGTAGCGCACGCCGGGCGAGTTCTCGGCGAGGGCTTCCGGCGTGAACCACCGCGTCAGAGAGCCGGCGACCTGCGCTGCGGAGCCGTCCGTCTCGATCGCCGAGGCCCGCTGCTCGAAGGACGCGAACGCTCGGTCCGTGGTCGCCGCCAGCGTGAGTGAGAGGAGCACTGCGATAGCGAGCAGCGAAGGTCTGGCGACGGCACCCCCGTAGGAGAGTCCCACGACGTGCGCCCCGCTGAGCCCCTCGTGATCGAGCACAGCCGCAATCGTCGGCGAGGGACGTCAGGTCAGCCGGCGCCGGAGCCTGCGCCGCAGAGCCGTGACCTCGAAGGTCGTAGGCGTACACCCGGCGTCCGTCTGCCAGGTCCCGCAGGACCGGCTCCCACATGTGCCAGCTCAGCCCCAGGGCGTGCAGCAGCACGACCGCAGGGCCGTTCTCCACCTGGGCAAGCTCGGTGCGGTGATCGCGCACCTCGATCGTCCTTGCCGGGACCGGGTCGGTGTGGCCGCGGTCGCGCAGGAGCTCGTCAGGGTCTCGAGTGCGTTCAGAGCACGCGGGAATCCCGCGTACACCGAGGCGTGCTCGGCGAGGGCGCGCAGCTCGGCCGCGGTGACGCCGTGGTGCAGCGCGGCGTCGATGTGGACGCGCACTGGGGAGCGCTGTCGCCGAGCGCGGTGAGCATCGCCACGGTGGCCAGCTCCCGGTCCCGCACCGCGAGGCGCGGGTCGGCCAGGGCTGGCCGAAGGCGCCGCGCAGCAACCAGTCGTGCATCTGCGGCGACCGGCGGCGGATCGCGGCGAGAGCGGTCTCGGGGTCGTCGCCCGTCAGCTCGCGGAACACGCGGCTGCCTCGGGTGAGGTGATCGTGCACCAGTCCTTCGGTGTCCGCGTCATCCCGCCAGGGGCCCCGCGTGGGGGCGAACTCGATGACGGCGTAGGTCGCGACGCCGGCACGGGCCAGCGGGTCCGTCGCGACGATGGCCTCGATCTGCGCACGCGACGCGCCCTGCGCCAGGATCGCGCCTCCATCCGTGGCACCTGCGTCCGGAGACCAGGAACGTCCGTCGGCGAAGTGGTCGTCCAGCCACTCGCGATGCGCGTCGAGCAGCTCGTCCACCCGGCTGATGGGCGTGGCGTAGGTGAGCAGGAGGATGAAGGCCGGCGCAGCGAGCAGCACCTCGCGCTCGTCGGGCCGTCGGTGACGTCGTCGGTGCTGGGGGGCGTCCGGTGCGCCGGACGACGCAGGGCGTTGTCTCCATGGGGGCCTCTCGGGTCTGGTGCGAAGGACCCTGCCGGCCTCGACACACGGCTGCCCGACCGTCGGACTACGTCATCCCAGCCGGCCGCTCTTCATCCCTCCGCGGCGTCGCGTGGCGTCCTACGAGAGTGTCGATCATGCACGTGGACCACGTGCCCCACACCGTCTGCGCGTCGACCCTCACACCTGACGGCTCGTCCGCCCCCAGGCGTGCCGTCCCGCGACCGCGCGCGGCTGCCGGACGGGACACCGTGCGGGTGGCGGCCGGAGAGCTGCTGCCACCGACCCTGCTCGCCGGGCTGCTCATCGGGGCGCTGCTCGTCGGTGCGCTCGTGGCACCGCTCGCCCTGCGGCCGATGGCCGGTCAAGGTGACCGACCCGGCGACCGTGGCCGTGGTGGTCGGTGGTGCCCGTCGCGCTGCCGGCGCCACCGTCCTGGTGGTGGTCGCGGTGGAGTCGTCCGTGCGCCGCCGCGAGCGGCTGGGCCAGGTGCTGCGCCTGCGCTGAGCGCGTGACGTCAGCGGATCTGTCGCACGCGGTCAGACGCGCCCCAGGCCGTGTCGGCCGTGAGGGCGACGGCATCGAGGCGCGTGGCGAGCGCGAGGCAGAAGCGGTCGGCGAGCGACAGGCCCGATCCGCGCTGCCACATCGTGGCTGCGGTCTCGGCGTCTCGGGCGGTGGCATCGAGCGTGGACACGCCGTAGCTGGCGAGCAGGGCCGACGCGACCGACCAGTTGGCTCCAGCTGCACGGACCTTCTGCGCGACCTCGGACCAGTTCACCGCCGAGCACACGGTTCCCCGATCCAGTGCCTCCTCCACGACGTCCGCCCCTGCTTCGCCCGTGAGGAACGCCAGGACCGCGGAGGCGTCCAGGACCATCGTCACGCGGCGTCCTCTGCGGCCGCGGCCGACCGGCGGTCTGCCAGGAGCTGCGCGACGACGTCGGACCCGGCCAGCTCGCGCCGCAGCAGCTCCCGCGCCTGCTGTCTCGTCATGAGCACCAGGCCACCGGGCGTCTCGAGCAGCAGCAGGGGGACGCCCTCCTCGAGGCCGGCGTGCTCTCGCACCTCGGCCGGCACCACCAGCCGCCCGCGGTTTCCCATGATCACGGGATACGTCCCACTCATGACCGGAAAGTACCACTCACGATAAGCAAGTGGGAGAGGAGGCTGGCGCAGGGGGTTCGAAGGACTGCGCCTGAGGCAGTCGCCGCGCGCCCGTGGCACGAACAGCGGCACCCCCGCCGTCCCAGGGACGACGGGGGTGCCATTACTGCAGGTCAGACGCTCACGGGAGCAGCCGTGAGCGGTGACTGTCAGACGTCGTAGTACAGCTCGAACTCGTGCGGGTGCGGGCGCAGACGGATCGGGTCCACCTCGGCGTTGCGCTTGTAGTCGATCCACGTCGCGATCAGGTCGGGCGTGAAGACGTTGCCCGCGGTGAGGAAGTCGTGGTCGGCCTCCAGGCGGTCGAGCACCTCACCGAGGGAGCCGGGGACCTGCTGGATGGCGGCGTGCTCCTCGGGGGGCAGCTCGTACAGGTCCTTGTCCACCGGGTCCGGCGGCTCGATCCGGTTCTGGATGCCGTCGATGCCGGCCATGAGCATGGCCGCGAACGCCAGGTACGGGTTGGACGACGGGTCCGGCACGCGGAACTCGATGCGCTTGGCCTTCGGGTTCGAACCGGTGACCGGGATGCGGATGCACGCGGAGCGGTTGCGGGCCGAGTAGACCAGGTTGACGGGCGCCTCGAAGCCGGGCACCAGGCGGTGGTAGGAGTTCACCGTCGGGTTGGTGAACGCCAGCAGCGAGGGCGCGTGCTTGAGCAGGCCGCCGATGTACCAGCGGGCGACGTCCGACAGGCCGCCGTAGCCCTTCTCGTCGAAGAACAGCGGCTCGCCGTCCTTCCACAGGGACTGGTGCACGTGCATGCCCGAGCCGTTGTCACCGAAGAGCGGCTTCGGCATGAAGGTCGCCGTCTTGCCGTTCTGGTGTGCCACGTTCTTCACGACGTACTTGAAGAGCATGACCTTGTCGCCGGAGATCGCGAGCTTGTCGAAGCGGTAGTTGATCTCCTGCTGGCCGGCCGTGCCGACCTCGTGGTGCGCACGCTCGACACCGAGGCCGAGCGCGTCCAGCTGCAGGCTGATCTGGTCGCGGATGTCCGAGAAGCCGTCGACCGGCGGGACGGGGAAGTAGCCGCCCTTGTAGGGGATCTTGTGGCCGAGGTTGCCACCCTCCTCCTCGCGGCCCGAGTTCCAGGCCGCCTCGAAGGAGTCGATCTTGTAGAACGACTCGTTCTGCTTCGTGTGGAAGCGGACGTCGTCGAAGATGTAGAACTCGGCCTCGGGGGCGAAGAACGCCGTGTCCGCGATGCCGGTCGACTTCAGGTACGCCTCGGCCTTCGCGGCGACCTGACGCGGGTCGCGGCTGTAGGGCTCGTCGGTGTACGGGTCCACGATGTGGAAGTTGATGTTCAGCGTCTTCTCGACCCGGAAGGGGTCGATGTACGCGGTGCTGATGTCCGGGATCAGCTTCATGTCCGACTCGTGGATCGCCTGGAAGCCGCGGATCGACGAGCCGTCGAACATCTGGCCGTCCGTGAAGAAGTCCAGGTCCAGGGAGTATGCCGGGACGTTGAAGTGCTGCATCGTGCCGGGCAGGTCACAGAACCGGACGTCGACGAACTTCACGTCCTCGCTCTTGATGAACGCCAGGACTTCCTCTGGCTTGCTGAACATCCGCTGCTCCTCGGTCGGTGGAACCCGTGGGGTCGGGCAAGGCGAGGCTACGAGCGGCCCGTTTCTCTGTCGTGTACCTCGTGTTTCGACAGCGTTACGTGCGCGCGCCTCGTGTAACGAGTGTCGACACTATGCCTGGGGGCGGGCACGGGTCCTCGTCGTCTCACGGGTGGGCTGACGTGCGGCGGGGATCGCCGACGACGGGCCCCGCAACCCGTGGCGCCACCCTACGAGTGCGGCGTGGCGCGCAGGTTTCGGGTGCGTTGCCGGCGCGGTCCGTGGTGGGCCGGGATCTCGCCTACCCTGCTCAGGTGGCGGATCGTCGGGACATCAGCTCGTGGCTCGGCGGCGGCGTCGACGAGCCCGCGCAGCCAGGGGGACCGGCTCGGGGCGAGCGGCTCGGGCTGCCGGCCACGGGGTCCGGGTCCCTCGCGCCGCTCGGCCGTCGGGTCGTGGCGCTCGCGATCGACTGGGTGGCGTGCCTGCTGATCTCGGGTGCGTTCTTCGCCTCCGACCCCGACGTGTTCCTGCTCAGCCGGGGCAACCCGATGGCGACGCTGGGCATCTTCGCCCTGGAGAACGTGCTGCTGGTGGGGTCCGTGGGGCACACGCTCGGCCACCGGCTGCTGGGCCTGCGGGTGCGCCGGGTGTTCCCCGGTCAGCCGAGCCCGGACGCCCGGTGGGCGACGATGGCACCCGGGTTCATCAGCGCGTTGGGTCGCACCATCCTGCTGTGCCTCGTCGTGCCCGCCGTGGTGTGGGACGCCGACGGACGCGGCCTGCACGACCGGGTCGCGGGCACGGCGATCGTCCGGCGCTGAACCCCACCGGACGGGACGAGGCAGGCCGGGTCAGCGGCCGCGCATGCCCTTGCGGTCGGGGCGCGCGCGCATGGGGTCGACGCCCTTCGGCACGGGGAGCCGCACGCCGCCCAGAGCGTTCAGACGCTTGCTGACCTCGGCGACCTCCTGCTTGGTCAGCTTGGGGCGCAGCTTCTGCACCGCGCGGGGGAGCTTGCGCAGGGCCACCTGGCCGTCGCCGTCGCCCACCTGGATGAGCGTGATCGGAGCGCCGGAGATGACGCGCGCCGTGCGCTTGCGCTCCGACTCCAGGAGCTTGCCGATGCGCGGGGCGGGGCCCTCGCCGATGAGGACGACGCCGGGCCGGCCGACGCCGCGGAACACCAGGTCCTGCGTGCGCGGGTCGACGGCGACGGGCTCGTCGCCGAACGTCCAGCCCCGGCGGATGGTGCCCAGCGCAGCACGCGCGGCGCCCGGCTGACCCTCGATCTGCGTGTACGCCGCGGTCTCGGCGCGGCGCGCCAGCACGAACATCGCGCCGAGCAGGGCGAACGGGATGCTCAGGAGCAGGACGTAGACCCAGGCGTGCACCAGCAGGCCGATGACCAGGCCGAGCGCGATGATCCCGACGAAGACCGCGAGGACGATCCAGGTGACCGCGGGGTCGTTCTTCCGCGTCATCTGGTACGCCTGCCACACCTGGTGGTACCAGCGGGTCTTCTTCACCTTGGGCGTCGACGCAGCGTCGGGGGTGTTGTCACGGGCCATGGGTCCGAAGTCTACCGACGGATCCGGGCCTGCCGGACGGTCAGCGGGCCAGCAGGCTCGCCGCCTCCTGGCGGGACGTCGTCGGCTCGGCGAGGTGCGACAGCGCCTCGGGGATCGGCCGGCCGTAGCGGCGCATGGCCTGGCCCCACAGCCGGCCGGCCCGGTACGACGAACGGACCAGGGGACCGGACATGACGCCGAGGAAGCCCAGGCGCTCGGCCTCCTGCGACAGCTCGACGAACTCCTCGGGCCGCACCCAGCGGGACACGGGGTGGTGGCGCACCGACGGGCGCAGGTACTGCGTGATCGTGATGAGGTCGCAGCCCGCCTCGTGCAGCTCGGCCAGGGCCTCGACGACCTCCTCCATCGTCTCGCCCATGCCGAGGATGAGGTTGGACTTGGTGACCAGCCCGGCCTCGCGCGCGGCGGTCAGCACGGACAGCGAGCGCTCGTAGCGGAAGCCCGGGCGGATCTGCTTGAAGATCCGCGGCACGGTCTCCAGGTTGTGCGCGAGCACCTCGGGCTGCGAGGAGAAGACCTCGGCCAGCAGCTCCGGCGTCGCGTTGAAGTCGGGGATCAGCAGCTCGACGCCGGTGCCCGGGTTGACCGCGTGGATCTGGCGCACGGTCTCGGCGTACAGCCACGCGCCGCCGTCGGGCAGGTCGTCGCGCGCCACGCCGGTCACGGTCGAGTACTTCAGGCCCATCGCCTGCACGGACGCCGCCACGCGACGGGGCTCGTCGGCGTCGAAGGCGGCGGGCTTGCCGGTGTCGATCTGGCAGAAGTCGCAGCGCCGCGTGCACTGGTCGCCGCCGATGAGGAACGTGGCCTCGCGGTCCTCCCAGCACTCGAAGATGTTGGGACAGCCGGCCTCCTCGCACACCGTGTTCAGGCCCTCGCGCTTCACCAGGCCCTTGAGCTCGGAGTACTCGGGTCCCATCGTCGCGCGCGTGCGGATCCACTCGGGCTTGCGCTCGATGGGGGTCTCGGCGTTGCGCGCCTCGATGCGGAGCATGCGTCGGCCGTCGGCTGCGATCGTCACGCCGGTCAGACTAACCCGCGGTGGAGACGTCGGCTGCGGGGGAGTCGAGCGTCACACCGTGGCCGCAGCGGAGCCCACGGCCAGGATCGGCGTGAGCGTGTCGACGAGGTGCGCGCGCACCACCGGCAGCACCTCGGCGATGGTCACCCGGCGCCCCGTCTCGGCGGACAGGCTCGTGACGTCGGCGTCGTCGATCCCGCACGGCACGATGCGGTCGAACGCGTGCAGGTCCGGCTCGCAGTTGAGCGCGAAACCGTGCATGGTCACGCCACGCGAGACGCGCACGCCGATCGCCGCGACCTTGCGCTCCCGACGGTGCTCGTCGGCCGCGAACCAGACGCCGCTGCGCCCCTCGACGCGGATCGCGGCCAGGCCCAGGTCCGCGCACGTGCGGATCAGGGCCTCCTCGAGCTGGCGCACGTAGCGGACCACGTCGATGGGAGTCGCCAGGCGGACGATCGGGTACCCCACCAGCTGCCCGGGACCGTGCCAGGTGATCCGGCCGCCGCGGTCGACGTCGACCACGGGCGTGCCGTCGACGGGCCGGTCCCAGGACGCCGTACGCCGGCCCGCGGTGTAGACGTCCTCGTGCTCGCACAGCAGGACCGTGTCCTCGCGCACCCCGTCCGCGACCCCGGCGTGCACCTCGCGCTGCAGCTGCCAGGTCGGCTCGTAGGGCAGGAGCCGCGTGCCCAGGTCCAGCTCGTCGAACCGCATGCCGTCAGGCTAACCCTCGTCGCCGTCGGGGCGGACGACGGCGACGAGCAGCCGGCGCAGCTCCTCGGCCTGCTCGGCCGTCATGCCGCGCGTGACCAGCGACTCCGCGAGCTGCCGGTCGGAGGCGACGACGAAGGCCCGGCGACCCGCCTCGGTGATCGCGATGCTGTGCCGGCGTCGGTCGTCGTCGTGCGGGCTGCGCGTGACGTACCCGGTGCGCTCCATGCGTGCCAGCACCCGGCTCATCGTCTGCTCGGTGACCTCGGAGGCCGTCGCGAGCTGGCGCTGGGACATCGGCGCGCGCAGCAGGTGGGCGAGGACGGCCAGGCTGGCGTGGTTGAGGTCCCAGGTGGCCAGGTGCGCGTTCCAGTCGCGCTCGACCCGGCGGGCCGCCGACGACAGCAGGCGACCGACCGGCCAGTGCGCGGGGTCGGGCGAGGCCGGGTCGATCTCCGACCGTTTCACCTGCTCCACGCGCACACCTCCGTTTGCTCTTCGGAGGAACACCGTCAATGATACTCAGCATGCTGAGTAATCGCCGGTCGACCATCCTCCGCGCCGTCCTCGTCGGCGTCGCCCTGGTCGTGTGGCTCGGCATCGGGTCGGTCGGCGGGATGGCGCAGGGCAAGCTGTCGCAGGTCCAGACGAACGACGCCTCGGCGTTCCTGCCGTCGTCGGCCGAGTCCACCCGGGCCGCCGAGGAGAGCAAGGGCTTCGTCGACACGCAGACCCTACCCGCGCTGGTGGTGGTCCAGCCCGCCGACGGCAGCGACGTCACCCCCGAGCAGCTCGGGGCCGTCCAGGACTGGGCGGCCGGCGTCCCTGACCAGGCGTTGCCGCCGGGGAACGACGGCACGTGGTCGGACTACCTCGTCGGCCAGCCTGCGGTCGTGCCGTCGCAGGACGGTGAGGCGCTGCTGGTCGCCTTCTCGCTGGACGCCGCCCAGGCCGACGAGCTGCTGGCCGGCGACGAGGGGGTGACCGACTCGTTCGTCCTGGACCTGCGCTCGTCGCTCGAGGAGGAGCTGGGCGCCACCGCGACGTCGGCCGGTGAGCTCGGCCTGCAGGCGTGGGTCACCGGGCCGGCCGGCTTCGTCGCCGACCTGGTCACCGCGTTCGGCGGGATCGACGGCGTGCTGCTCCTGGTCGCCCTGGGCGCGGTGCTGCTGATCCTCGTGCTCGTCTACCGGTCGCCGTTCCTGCCGTTCGTCGTGATCTTCACCGCCGTCTTCGCGCTGAGCCTCGCCGGGCTGGTGGTCTACAACCTCGCCGCCAACGGCACGCTCGTCCTCAACGGGCAGTCGCAGGGGATCCTGTCGATCCTCGTGGTCGGCGCGTCCGTCGACTACGCCCTGCTCCTCGTCGCGAGGTACCGGGAGGAGCTGCACCACGCCGAGCACCCGGCCACGGCCATGCGCCGCGCCCTGCGCGCCTGCGTCGAGCCGATCGCCGCCAGCGCCGGCACCGTCATCGCCGGCGTCCTGTGCCTGCTGCTGTCCGACCTGGGCTCCAACCGGAGCCTCGGGCCGGTCGCCGCGATCGGCATCGCCTCCGCCCTGCTGGCCGCGCTGACCCTGCTGCCCGCGTTCCTGCTGATGTTCGGCAAGCGCTCGCGCATCCTGTTCTGGCCGCGCGCGCCGCGGCCGGACGCGGTGTCCGCCCCGAGCGCCGACCACGCGCACGTCGACGTCGCCGCGCCCGACCCGGCCGACGGCACCGGCGTGTGGGCACGGCTGGCCCGGTTCGTCGGACGGCGTGCGCGGCCCGTCTGGATCGTCACCGCGCTCGCCCTGGCGGTCGGCGCCGCGTTCCTGCCCACGCTGAACGCGTCGGGGACCAGCCAGGTCGACATCTTCCTCACCGACGTCGACGCGGTCGCCGGCGAGGCGGTGCTGTCCGAGCACTTCCCGGCCGGCGCGGTGCAGCCGGCGATCGTCATCGTCGACGAGGCCGACGTCGACGCCGTCACCGCGGCCGCCGAGGGTGTGGACGGCGTCGACGCCGTGACGCCGTACACCGGCGCACCTGCGGGTGCGGGCGCCCCGACGACCGACGCGCCGCCGATCGTGGTCGACGGCCGGGTCCGCCTCGACGTCACGACGTCCTCGTCCGCGGACACGCAGGCCGCCGTCGCGACGGTGGAGGACCTGCGCGCCGCCGTGCACGAGGCCAGCCCCACCGCGGTCGTGGGGGGCGCCGCCGCCGAGACGCTGGACACGCAGCTGGCCAGCGAGCGCGACCTGCGGGTGATCGTCCCGGTCGTCCTGCTCGTCATCGGCGTGATCCTCATGTTCCTGCTGCGCTCCGTGGTCGCCGCCGCCCTGCTGCTGGTGGCCAACGTCCTGTCCTTCGCCGCCGCGCTCGGGGTCTCGGCGATCTTCTTCAACCACGTGTTCCACTTCGCCGGCGCGGACCCGGTGGTGCCGCTGTTCGCGTTCGTGTTCCTCGTGGCGCTGGGCGTGGACTACTCGATCTTCCTGATGACGCGCGTCCGGGAGGAGTCGAGCAAGGTCGGCACCCAGGCGGGGGTGGTCCGGGGACTCGCCGTCACGGGCGGGGTGATCACGTCGGCCGGTGTCGTGCTGGCCGTGACGTTCGCCGCCCTGGGCGTCATCCCGCTGCTGTTCCTCGCGCAGATCGCGTTCATCGTGGCCTTCGGCGTGCTCCTGGACACCCTGGTGGTGCGCAGCCTCCTGGTCCCGGCCCTGGTGCACGACGTCGGCCGGGCGACCTGGTGGCCGAGCGCGCTCTCGCGCCCGGAGCCGCAGCCGCAGCACGTGGCGGCGTCCGACCTAGAGTGAGCCGCATGGACGCGCTGCGGGTCGGGCTGGTCGGGTACGGGGGAGCGGGCCGCGGGATCCACGCGCGGCTCCTGCGCGAGGCGGGCCAAGCCGTCACCCACGTCGTCACGCGGGGCCGCGCCGACCAGGTGGAGCAGGACTGGCCGGGCGCGACGGTGGTCCCGGACGTCGACGCGCTGCTGGCGAGGGCGGACGAGCTGGACCTCGTCGTCGTCGCGAGCCCCACGGGTGAGCACGTGGCCCACGTCCGGGCGTCCCTCCACGCGGGGCTGCACGTGCTGGTGGACAAGCCGCTGGCCACGTCGGCGGCCGACGCGCAGGAGCTGGCCGACGAGGGCGACGGTCGCCTGACCGTGTTCCAGAACCGCCGCTGGGACAGCGAGCAGCTGACCCTGCTCGGGCTCCTGCAGCGAGGTGAGCTCGGGCGCGTGCACCGGTTCGAGCGGCGCTGGGAGAGGTACCGGCCCGTGCCGCAGGACCGGTGGAAGGAGAACGACCCCGAGGCGGGCGGCCTCCTGCTCGACCTCGGCGCGCACCTCGTCGACTCGGCGGTGCAGCTGTTCGGTCCCGTCGTGCAGGTCTACGCCGAG
Organism: uncultured Actinomycetota bacterium; assembly: GCA_963837795.1. Lineage (GTDB taxonomy): Bacteria > Actinomycetota > Actinomycetes > Actinomycetales > Cellulomonadaceae > Cellulomonas. Next base: position 196,187 of record CAWIOT010000003.1, on the reverse strand, counting down.
CTGCACGCGCGCTCGACCCCCGCGGTGGACGACGTGTTCCTGGCGCTCGTGCACGAGCGGGACGGCGTGGTCAGCCACCTGCAGGCCGGCGGCGTCGTCGGCGCCCCCGGGCCGCGCACGCGCGTGCTGGGCGACGGCGGCGCGTACCTGGTGACCAGCTTCGAGGGCGAGGCGACGCCTTTCGCGGCGTTCGACGACGCGTACGAGGAGACCCGCCGGCCGGGAGAGCCCGTGCACGAGGGGTGGCTGGTGCGGGGGGCCGACCGGCAGCCCGTGCCGCGTGCGCCGGGCGGGCACGTCGACCTCTACCGGGCGGTCGTCCGCTGGGTGGTCGACGGCGGACCGCCTCCTGTCGATCCCGCGGACGCGGCCCGCACGGCACGGGTGCTGGACGCGGCGCAGGTCTCGGCGACCGAGCGCCGGGTGGTCGCGCTCGCCTGAACCTGTGGACGACGGCCGACGGGCCACCGCCTGGCGGTCTTGGATGGCCGGCATGGACCAGTTCCTCGTGCCGAGCGACGTCGGGTCGGCCCTCGAGCGCGCCGGCTACCGCCCGGTCGACGTCGCCGGATCCGGGTGGTTGGCCGAGGCGCTCGACGGCTCGGAGCAGCTGCTCGAGCTGCACGTGGTCCCCGCCGTCGTGGACGCCCGGCTCTCGGAGCGGGCCGCGCTGCTGCGCGACCTGCGCCACGAGCACCTGCCGCAGGTGCTCGACGTGGTCGAGCTCTCCCCGGGGCGGGTGGGGATGGTGGTCGAGCACTGCGCCGGGCTCTCGCTCGCTCAGGTCCGGGGAGCCCGGGCGCCGCTGGGTGACGGCGAGGCGGCGACCGTCGCGATCCCGGTGGCGGGCGCGTTGCAGGCGCTGCACCGGGTCGGTCTCACCCACGGCCGGGTGGACGCCTCGGCCGTGGTCGTGCGGCCCGACGGGCGGCCCGTCCTGACCGACCTGTGCGGCGCGCTGACCCGCGACGACGACCCGGAGTCGGACGTCCGCCGGCTGGTCGCGACGGTGCTGGACCAGATGCCCGGGGCTGACGTGCAGCTGGTGTCCGACACGGCGGGCGGCCCCTCGCTGCACGACGCGCTCACCGCGCTCGTCGGCGCGCCGGGGGCGACCCCCGACGACGTGGTGGCCGCCTGCTACGGCGCGACCGAGCCGGAGCCGGTGCGCCTCCCGGACGCCGGGGCGCTCGCGTCCTGCGCCCTGACCACCGTCGCACGCGGCCCGGTGCCCGAGACGGCTCGTGGCGGGACCCGGCGCGAGCGCCGGCGCGGCGGCCGGCGCCGCGCCGTGCGGTGGTCCGTCGCCGGGCTGCTCGCCCTCGGCGCGGCGGGCGCCGCGCTGGTCTGGTTCCTGCCGGCCGGCACCCCGCAGCCCCCGCCCGTGACGCGCGCCGAGACTCCGCGACCGGCCGCGCAGCACCTCGATCCCGACGACCCGGTGGCCGCAGCCGTCGCGCTCACGCGGGACAGGGCCGGGATCCTGGGCGCCGGCTCCACCGAGGACCTCGCCGCGGTGGACGTGCCCGACGGTCCGGCGTTCGCGGCCGACGCGGCACTGCTGGCCGGCCTGGCCGGCGCGCGGCTCGACGGGCTCACCGCGCAGGTGCAGGACGCGCGGCTCGTCCCCGAGGAACGGCGTCGTGACGGCACGACCGACGTCGTGGTCACCGCGATCACGTCCGCGCACGCCCGCGTCCCGGGGGACGGCGGGGCGGTGGTCGCCGTGGCGGCGTCGCCCGCCCGGACCGTGGTGCTCGGGCTGCGCCGCACCGACGACGGCTGGCGTGTGTGGGACGTCGTCGAGCCGTGAGTCAGGCGTCGTCCGCGACCCACCGGGCGGCCGACTCCAGGTCGGCGTGCGCGGGGACGAACCCGCTCGCGTCCAGCACGGCGGGAACCGCCCGGATCGAGCCGAGGACCTCGGAGGAGAAGTCACCCAGGACGGTGCGCAGCACGAACGCCGGCACCGGGATCAGCGCGGGCCGGTGCATCGCTCGCGCGAGCGCGTCGACCACCTCGGCGTTGCGGGCCGGCGCGGTGACCAGGTTGACCGGGCCGTGGACGTCGGCCGTGAGCAGGTGCTCGATGGCGCGGACCTCGTCGACCAAGGTGATCCAGGGCCAGAACTGCCGACCGGAACCCAGCCGGCCGCCCAGCCCCGCCCGGATCACCGGCAGCAGCGGCCCGAGCGCACCCCCGCCGCGGCCCAGGACGATCCCCGTGCGCAGGTGCACGACCCGCACGTCCGCGTCCTGCGCCGGCTCGGTCGCGGCCTCCCACCGTCGCACGACGCCCGCGAAGAAGGTCGTGCCCAGGGGCTCGTCCTCGTCGAGGACGTCGTCCCCGCGCGAGCCGTAGGCACCGATGCCGGAGGCCTGCAGCAGCACGCGGGGGCCGTCGTCCAGCTGCGCCAGCGTCCGCGCGAGCAGCCCGGTGGTCCGCAGCCGCGACGAGAGGACCTCGCGCTTGCGGGCCTTCGTGAGCGGCCTCGACCCCGGGTTGACCCCGGCCAGGTTGATGATCGCGTCGGCGCCCTCGATCGCCGCCGGGTCGAGCCGCGCGCCGTCGGGGTCCCAGGAGATCTGCGCGCCGCCCTGCGCGGTTCCCCGGACGAGCACGCGCACCTCGTGGCCGTGACTGCGCAGGTGGGGGACCAGGGCGCTGCCGATGAAGCCGTGCGACCCGGCGACGATGATCTGCATGGCGCTCACCCTATGGTCGCGCTGGGGACGCGGCCCGGTGAGTGCCCCGACGCACGACGGCCCGGGACCTCGTGGGTCCCGGGCCGTCGTGCGGACGTCAGCGCGTGGTGGTCAGAGACCGACCTCCGACTCGAACGCGCCCTCCTCGATCCGGTTCTTCACCGCCATGAGGTAGCGCGACGCGTCGGCGCCGTCGACCAGCCGGTGGTCGTACGACAGGGACAGGTAGCACATGGAGCGGATGGCGATGACCTCCGCGCCGTCCGCGTCCTGGATCACCACGGGCCGCTTGACGATCGCACCCGTGCCGAGGATCGCCGACGTGCCACCGGGCACGATCGGCGTGTCGATGATCGCGCCGCCCGAGCCGGTGTTGGTCACGGTGAACGTGGCACCGCTCAGCTCGTCGGGAGTGACCTTGTTCTGGCGCGTGCGCCCCGCCAGGTCCACGATCTTGCGCGAGATGCCGGCCAGGTTGAGGTCGCCCGCGTCGCGGATCACCGGGACCAGCAGGCCCTTCTCGGTGTCGACCGCGATGCCGACGTTCTCCTGGCCGTGGTAGGTGATCTGGTTGCCCTCGAGCACCCCGTTGATCTTGGGGAACGCCTTCAGACCCTCCACGGCTGCCAGCACGAAGAACGGCAGGAACGTGAGGTTGACGCCCTCGCGTGCCTTGAAGTCCTCCTTGGCGCGGGCGCGCAGCCGGGCGACCTTGGTCACGTCGACCTCGACCACCGTGGTCAGCTGCGCCTGCGTGTGCAGCGCGTCGACCATGCGCTCGGCGATGATCTGGCGCAGCCGGCTGGCCTTCTCCGTGGTGCCGCGCAGCGGCGACACCGCGGGCACGGCGGCGGGCTTGGCCGCCGGTGCCGCCGAGGCGGCGGGGGCAGCCGCCGCGGGCTTGGCCGCAGCCGCCTTCTCGGCCTCCGCCTTGGCGGCGGCGTCCAGGACGTCCTCCTTGCGGATCCGGCCGCCGACGCCCGTGCCGACCAGGGACGTCACGTCGACACCCTTCTCCGCGGCGAGCTTGCGCACGAGCGGGGTCAGGTAGGTACCGGACGCCGTGGGAGCCGGCGCGGGGGTGGCGGGAACCGGAGCCGGCGTCTGCGGCGTCGGTACGGGGGCCGGGGTACCGGAAGCCGACTCCTGCTCGGGGGCCGGCTCGGGTGCGGTCTGCGGCTCGGGCTTGGCCTCCGCCGCCGGCTTCTGCTCCGGCTCGGCCGCCTGCTCGGGCTTGCTCTCCTGCGCCGGCTGCTCGGCCGGGGCGGACGCGGCGCCGGAGCCGATGACGGCGAGAGCCGCACCCACCTCGACGGTCTCGTCCTCCTGGACCAGGATCTGCTGCAGCGTGCCCGCGAACGGCGACGGGATCTCGGTGTCGACCTTGTCGGTGGAGATCTCGAGCAGCGGCTCGTCGACCGCGACGTCGTCGCCCACGGCCTTGAGCCAGCGGGTCACGGTGCCCTCGGTCACGGACTCGCCCAGCGCTGGGAGCAGGACGTTCTCGCCGGTGCCGCCCTCGGACGACGATCCCTGCTCGGCGGCGGGCTCGGGCGTGTCCTCGTGCGCGGCGACGGACTGCTCGGCGGGGTCCGCCTCGGCCGCCGACTCGTCGACGGGGGCGGGCTGCTCCTCCTCGGCGGGCGCGGGCTCCTCGGGCGTCTCCTGCGGTGCCGACTCCTGCGGTGCCGACTCCTGCGGAGCGGCGTCGTCGGACCCGCCCTGGCCCGAGCCGATGACGGCCAGGTCGGCGCCGACCTCGACGGTCTCGTCCTCCTGGACCAGGATCTGCTCGAGGACGCCGGCGAACGGCGACGGGATCTCGGTGTCGACCTTGTCGGTGGAGATCTCGAGCAGCGGCTCGTCGACCTCCACCGTGTCGCCCACGTTCTTCAGCCAGCGGGTGACGGTCCCCTCGGTGACGGACTCACCGAGGGCGGGCAGCTGCACGTTGTCGGACATGACCGCTCGTGTCTCCTTTGATCCGTAGGTCAGTTGTGGGCGTGCAGCGGCTTGCCGGCGAGCGCGAGGTGCGCCTCCCCGAGAGCCTCGTTCTGCGTCGGGTGGGCGTGGACCAGGGAGGCGACGTCCTCGGGGTAGGCCTCCCAGTTCACGATGAGCTGGCCCTCGCCGATGAGCTCGCCGACCCGCGCGCCGATCATGTGGACGCCCACCACGGGGCCGTCCTTCTGGCGGACGAGCTTGATGAAGCCCTGCGTGCCGAGGATCTGGCTCTTGCCGTTGCCGCCCAGGTTGTACTCGAGGGTCTCGACGCCGTCGGCACCGTGCACCTCCTTGGCGCGCGCCTCGGTCAGGCCCACCGAGGCGACCTCGGGCTCGGAGTACGTGACGCGCGGGATGCCGGACTCGACGATCGCGGCGGGCTGCAGGCCGGCGATCTCCTCGGCGACGAAGATGCCCTGCGCGAAGCCGCGGTGCGCGAGCTGCAGGCCGGGGACGATGTCGCCGACCGCGTGAATGTTGCCGACCCCGGTGTGCAGGCGCTCGTCGGTGATGACGAAGCCGCGGTCGAGGGTGATGCCCTGCTCCTCGTAGCCGACCCCGGACGTGCGCGGGCCGCGTCCGACGGCCACGAGCAGGAGGTCGGCGTCGAACGTCTTGCCGTCCTCGAGAGTGACGTGCACGCCGTTGTCGTCCTGCGTGACGCCCGAGAACCGGACCCCCAGGTTGAAGTTGATGCCGCGCTTGCGGTACGCCCGCTCGAACGCCTTGGACAGCGCCTCGTCCTCGTTGGCCACCAGGTGGGGGAGCGCCTCGATGATGGTGACGTCGGCGCCGAAGGACTTCCAGACGCTGGCGAACTCGGAGCCGATGACGCCGCCGCCGAGCACGATCACGGACTTCGGGACCCAGTCGAGCTGGAGCGCCTGGTCGGACGTGACGACGCGGCCGCCGATCTCGAGACCCGGCAGCGACCGGGCGTACGAGCCGGTCGCGAGCACGATGTGCTCGCCCGTGATGCGCTCGCCGTTGACCTCGACGGCGTCCGGGCCGACCAGCGTGCCGAAGCCCTCGAAGACCGTGATCTTGCGGGACTTCACGAGCCCCTGGAGACCCTTGTACAGGCGGCCGATCACCGTGGACTTGTACTCGTTCACACCGTTCATGTCGATGTGGTCGAGGCTCGTGTGCACGCCGAACTTGGCGCCCTCGCGGGCGTTGTCCGCCAGCTCGGCGGCGTGCAGGAGCGCCTTGGTCGGGATGCACCCGTAGTGCAGGCAGGTGCCGCCGACCTTGTCCGCCTCCACCAGGGCCACGCTCTTGCCCAGCTGTGCGGCGCGCAGCGCAGCGGCGTAGCCGCCACTGCCTCCGCCCAGGACGACGATGTCGAAAGCGGTGCCGTTGGTGTCGGCCACGTGCAGACTCCTCATACGCAGACGTGTGGTCTCGAGCTCGCCGACCATCCTGTCATCCCCGCACGCCGGGAACGAGCCGGACGGCGCGAGTGCCCGTGTGACCCTCGGAACAGTCGTCCCATGACCTGTGCTCCATCGCCGGTCGGGCGCCTGCCTGCGCACCCACCGATCGACAGGCTCGCAGGCTACCCTCGTGCGCCATGGGCCTGTTCTCCCGCCGCAAGCCGGCCGCCAGCGACGCCCCGTCCGACCGGGGCGCGCGCGAGGCGACGCTCGCCCACCTCAAGGACTTCGTCGAGACGCGCGTCGGCGTGGAGGCGTACGTCGAGCCGCAGACGCACGACACCCCGACGACGATGATGCTGGTCGCCACGGACGGGGAGTGGACCCGGCGCCGGGTGCCCGACCCGAAGACCGCCTGGGCGCTGGCCCGTGACATGGGCATCCCCGTCTACGACGTCCAGCGCACCGGCTATCCCCAGCGCGTGCGCGACTGGAACTCGCGCAAGCGGCTGGCGGACAAGCGCCGCTTCGGCTGACCGGCGCACGGGTCAGGCCGCGGGCGCCCGGCCCTCGAGCAGGGCGAGCAGGGTCCGCACGCCGACACCGGTGCCGCCGACCGGCGTGTACCCGTGCGCGGAGCGCTCGTTGTAGGCCGGTCCGGCGATGTCCAGGTGGGCCCACGGCGTCTGGCCGACGAACTCCTGCAGGAAGATCCCGGCGGTGAGCATGCCGCCGAAGCGGTCGCCGATGTTCGCCAGGTCCGCGACCTTCGACTTCAGCCCCGCGCGCAGGTCTGCGGGCAGCGGCATCGGCCAGAACTGCTCGCCGGCGTTCTCGGCGGCGGCCACGACCTCCGTGCGCACGTCGTCGGTGCCCATCACGGCGGACACCCGGTGGCCGAGCGCGACCACCTGCGCACCGGTGAGCGTCGCGATGTCGATGACGACGTCAGGCTTCTCCTCGATCGCCGCGACCAGGCCGTCGGCCATGACCAGTCGCCCCTCGGCGTCGGTGTTGAGCACCTCGACGGTCTTGCCCCCGCGGATGGTCAGGACGTCCGACGGGCGCTGCGCGGTGCCGGACGGCATGTTCTCCGCCAGGCACAGCCAGCCGGTGACGGCGACGGGCAGCTCGAGGCGGGCGGCCGCCAGCACCGTGTGCAGCACCGCGGCGGCGCCGGCCATGTCGGACTTCATCGCCTCCATGCCGGCCGCGGGCTTGATGGAGATGCCGCCCGAGTCGAACGTGATGCCCTTGCCGACGAGCGCGACCTTGGCCTTCGGGCGCGACGGCGAGTAGGCGACCTTGACCAGGCGGGGACCGCGCACCGAGCCCTGGCCGACGCCGATCAGGCCGCCATAGCCGCCGGCGGCGAGCGCCTTGTCGTCGAGCACGGTGATCTTCACGCCCTTGGCGCCGGACTCCTTGGCCGCGGCCTTCGCGGCGTCGGCGAACGCTGCCGGGTAGAGGTCGTTCGGGGCGGCGTTCACCAGGTCGCGCGTACCGTGCACGGCCGCCGCGACCACCTCGGCGCGGGCGACGGCCTCCTTGGTCGCGCGGTCCCGCGGGTGCGCGGTGACGAGGTGGATGCTCGAGACGGGTGCCTGGGCGGACGCCTCGGAGACCCGGTAGCGCGTGTACGAGTAGGCGCCGAGCAGGGCGCCCTCCGCGACCGCGGCGATCGTCGCGGCGTCGTCGGCGGGCAGCGCCAGCGCGACGCTCGCTGTGCCCGCGAGCTCGCGGGTCGCGGCGCCGGCCGCGCGGCGCAGCACCTCGGGCGTGACCTTGTCCGCGGGGCCGACGCCGGTGAGCACCAGCACGGTTGCCGCGAGACCGGTGCCCGGCAGGCGGCGGACCTCGTCGGCGGCACCGGTGATCCCGAGCGCTGCAGCCGCGGACAGCTGGGCGCGCGCCTCGGGGGGCAGCGCGTCCTGCCGCAGGACGACGGGGGAGCCGTCCTGCTGGGCGACCGCGACGACCAGGGCGTCGACGGCGAGGCGGGCAAGGTCCTGGGAGGTCAGGGAGACGGTCACCGCTCGATGATAGAGCGCGACCGTGCACGGGCCAGTCGTCCGCCGCCGGTACGGTGGGGCATCGTGATCGTCCCCCTCGCGCTGGTCGTCGTCGCCCTGTGCCTGGCGCTCGGCGGCTGGGCCCTCTGGTTCGTCGTCCGGGACCGCGCCGTGATCCTGCGCCAGCTGTGGGGCGGGGCCGTCGTCGAGGGTGTGCTCGTCGTGCAGGCGATCGTCGCGGGGGTGCTCGCCGCGACGAGCTCGCCCGACGTCGACGGGGTGCTCCTGTGGGGGTACGTGGTGACCCAGCTCCTGGTCCTGCCGATCGCTGCCGCATGGGCCTTCGCCGAGCGCACCCGCTGGAGCTCGGTGGTCCTGCTCGTCGCGGCGCTGACCGTAGCCTTCCTCGAGTTCCGACTGCTCCAGATCTGGGGGACCGTGTGACCGACCGACCCGCCACCCGTCCGGCAGGGCACAGGCGCACCGGCAGCGGCCCGGGCCGCCTGCTCGTCGCCGTGTACGGGATCCTCGCGCTCGCCGCGACCGCCCGGGGCATCTACCAGGTGACCACCAAGCTCGACGAGGCCCCGGTCGCGTACCTGCTCTCCCTGGCCGCCGGCCTGGTCTACGTCGTGGCGACCATCGCGCTGGCCAAGGACTGGCGGACCGTGGCGTGGTGGGCCGTGTCCGTCGAGATGGTGGGCGTGCTCACCGTCGGCACGCTCTCGCTGGTCGACGTGGGGGAGTTCCCCGACGAGACGGTCTGGTCGGCGTTCGGCCAGGGCTACGGCTACATCCCGCTGGTCCTGCCGTTCCTCGGGCTGCTGTGGCTGTGGCGCACCGGTCGGACGGCCGACGTGCCGCCCGCGCGGGACGACCTAGGCTGACCGACGTGTACCGCCTGCTGTTCGACCTCGTCTTCCGCCGGATGGATCCGGAGCGTGCGCACGAGGTGGCCTTCCGGCTGATCCGGGTCGTCGCGAGCGTCCCGGTGCTGCGTGACCTGGTGCGCCGCGCGTTCCGTGCCCCGGTCGACGGCGCGGTGACCGTGTGGGGCCGGCGCTTCCCGTCCCGGTTCGGGCTCGCCGCCGGGTTCGACAAGAACGCCGTCGGTGCGACGGGGCTGACCATGCTCGGCTTCGGCTTCGTCGAGGTCGGCACCGTGACCGCGCAGCCGCAGCCGGGCAACGAGCCGCCGCGGCTGTGGCGGGTCCTCGAGCAGCGCGCCCTGCGCAACCGGATGGGCTTCAACAACGAGGGGTCCGCGGCCGTGGCGGCCCGGCTGCGCCGCCTGCGGGCCACGCCCGCGGGCCGACGGCTCGTGGTGGGCGTGAACATCGGCAAGACGAAGGTGACCCCGGCCGAGCAGGCGCCCGCGGACTACGCGACGAGCGCCGGTCGGCTCGCGCCCTACGCCGACTACCTCGTCGTCAACGTGTCCTCGCCCAACACCCCCGGGCTGCGCGACCTGCAGTCCGTCGAGGCGCTGCGCCCGATCCTCGAGGCCACCCGGGTCGCGGCCGACGAGGCCACCGCGGCGGCCGGGCTGGCGGCCGTCCCGCTGCTGGTCAAGATCGCACCTGACCTGTCCGACGACGACGTCGACGCCGTCGCCGAGCTCGCCGCCGAGCTCGGCCTGGACGGCATCGTCGCCGTCAACACGACGATCGCGCACGACCTCGGGCCCGGCGGCCTGTCCGGCCCGCCCGTGCTGGCCCGCGGGCTGGACGTCGTGGCCCGCCTGCGCAGCCGGCTCGGTCCGGAGGCGGTGATCGTCGGCGTCGGTGGCATCACGGCCGCCGCGGACGCGCGCGAGTACGTCGCCGTCGGTGCGACGCTCGTCCAGGGCTACACGGGACTGATCTACGAGGGGCCGCGGTACGCCACGCGCATCGCCCGGGCCCTGGCGGCCGACCAGGCACTGCGTGGACCGGCGCGGCGGAAGGTCGTCGCCTGATGGTGCTCCGGCCGCAGTGGGTGTGGCAGTTCGACGGTCCCGACGGGGCGGCCCTCGACCGCCCGGTCAGCCCCCTGTTCACCACGCAGTACGACGCCGAGCAGTGGCTCGGCGAGCACTGGCGCACGCTGGCGGCGCAGGGCGTGCACGCCGCGCGCCTGCTGCACGAGGGGACGCAGGTCACCGCGACCCTGACCCTGCCGGTGACCTGACCGTCAGACCATCGTGTGCACGCGCGGTGACGCCGCCACGGGCTCCGTGGTGCCGAGGCTCGCCCACGCGTCCGCCAGTCCGGAGACGGCACGACGCAGGTCCGGCGCCGAGGCGCTGAACGGCAGCCGCAGGTTCCGCTCGAAGCTGCCGTCGACACCGAACGCGGTGCCGGGGACCACCCGGACGCCGTGCCGGGTGGCGATGGCGGCGAGCGCGCTGGACGACGGCGTGCCGAGGTCCGCCCACAGGGACAGGCCGCCCGCCGGCACCTCGAGCTGCCAGGACGGCAGCCGGTCGCGCAGGAGCCCCACCAGCAGGTCGCGGCGGTGGCGCAGCTCGGCGCGCCGCCGGTCGAGCAGATCCTCGGAGTGTGCGAGCAGCTCGGCGACGACCAGCTGCTCGAGCACCGCGGTGCCGATGTCGGTGTGGGCCCGCGTGGTGGCGAGCCGGGCGACGAGGTCGGGGTGCGCGCGGACCCAGCCGACCCGCAGCCCACCCCAGAAGGTCTTCGACGCGGACCCGATCGAGACGATGACGCCGGAGCCGGTGCCGTCGCCGGCGAACGAGCCCGGTGCGGGGCCGTCCATGGTGAGCTCGGTGAGCACCTCGTCGCCGACGATCGTCGTGCGGTAGCGGCGGGCCAGCGCGCGGACCTCGGCGCGCTCCTCGTCGTCGAGGCTCGTCCCGGTCGGGTTGCGGTGGGCCGGGATCAGGTAGACCAGCCGCGGCGCCACCTGGCGGATCGTGGACTCGAGCAGGTCGATGTCGAGGCCCGGACCGACCGACGGCACGGGGACCGGACGCGCACCGACCGCCCGCACGACGTCGATCGCGTGCGGGTAGGTGGGGTGCTCCACGACCACCCGGTCGCCCGGGCCGGCGTGCGCGGTGACCAGCAGGTGGATGGCCTGCTGCGCGCCGGTGGTCACCAGGACCTGGTCGGGGGTGGTCGGGGTGCCACGGGCGGCGTACCAGCGTGCGATCGCCTCGCGCAGCACCGGCAGCCCCTGGGGCGCGTAGCCGGTGCCGGACAGGTGGCGGGGGAGCGCCTCGAGCGCGGCCAGGTACGCCCCGTGCAACGACGACGGTGCCGACGGGGCGGCCATCGCGAGGTCGACGATGCCGGGCTCGTCGCGCACGGACTCCGCCATGGACACGCGCGCGCCGGGCCCCGAGGGAAGTGTCGTGATCGACCCGGACCCCCGGCGGCTGACCAGGTAGCCCTCGTCGCGCAGCAGCCCGTACGCGGCGGTCGTGGTGGTGCGCGAGACGCCCGTGGCGTCGGCCAGCTCCCGCTCGCTCGGCAGCCGCGTGCTCAGCGGGACCGACCCGGACAGGACGGCGGCGCGCAACGCGTCCGCGAGTGCCAGGTACGCCGGCCCGGGCTGCTGCCACGAGCCGAGCAGGGACGCGAGGCGGTGCCCGCCGATCCGGCGGTCAGTGGGCAGGTCGTCGCGCATCATGTGGCCACTATGCCAGAAGTGGCTATTCCAATAAGGTCCAATAGCGATCCACCATGGCGGCCATGGAGATGTGGTGGGTGGTGGCGGTCGTCGCGCTCGTGGCGCTGGCGGCGTGGTTGTGGCGCGTGGTCCGACAGGACGGCCAGGGGCATCGGCCGCCCCCGGCGTCGCACCACGCGTGGTTCGAGCAGCTGACGTGAGGGCCGCCGTCGAGCGCGCGTACGATCGCGCGGTGCTGACGTCGGACCCGCCCAGGGGCGCGGCCCCTGCGACGGGCCGCGCAGCTGCTGGTCGGACTGGTGCTGTACGCGCTGTCGATGGCCATGCTGGTCGACGCCGGGCTGGGCAGCATGCCGTGGGACGTGCTCACGCAGGGCATCGCGCGGCGCACGGACCTGTCGTTCGGCACGGTCACGCTCCTCGTCAGCGTGGTCGTCCTGGCCTGCTGGGTCCCGCTGCGGCAGCGCCCGGGTGTCGGCACCGTGGCCAACGTGGTGGTGATCGGTGTCCTGGCGGACCCGTTCCTGGCCCTCGTCGACCACCTGCCCGACGCGATGCCGGTGCGCATCGCCCTGGCGGCCGCCGGCATCGTCCTGAACGGGCTGGCCACCGGCCTCTACGTCGGTGCGCGGCTCGGACCCGGTCCCCGCGACGGCCTGATGACGGGGCTGGTGCGCCGGACGGGTCGGTCGGTGCGGCTCGTGCGCACGACGATCGAGGTGGCCGTCGTCTCCGTCGGCTGGCTCCTGGGCGGCACGGTCGGCTTCGCGACCCTCGCCTACGCGGTGGCGATCGGGCCCCTGGTGCACCTGTTCCTGGCGCGGCTGACCGTGCCCGTCGTCGAGGACGTCCCGCAGCCGACCCGGGTGTGAGACGGCCCGGCCCCGCGGCGTGCGGGGCCGGGCCGGGAGGCTCAGCGGGCCGGAGGGGCGTTCTTCGCCGTCTCGGCCGGGTCGGACACCACCGAGTCGCCGAGGATGGTGTCGATCCGCTCGAGCAGCTCGGCGGGGATCGTCACGCCCGAGGCCTTGACGTTCTCCGTGACCTGCTCGGGCCGCGACGCGCCGATGATCGCGGCGGCCACGTTCTGGTTCTGCAGCACCCACGCCACGGCGAGCTGCGCGAGCGACAGGCCGAGCTCGTCCGCGACCGGCCGCAGGTCCTGCACGCGCTGGAGCACGTCGGGCTTCTCCAGGAAGCGGCTGATCATGCGGGCGCCGCCCTTGTCGTCGGTCGCCCGCGAGCCCGCCGGCAGCTCCCCGCCCGGCGTGTACTTGCCGGTGAGCACGCCCTGGGCCACGGGGGACCAGACGATCTGCGACAGACCGAGCTCCTCGGACGTCGGGACGACCTCGCCCTCGATGACACGCCAGAGTGCCGAGTACTGCGGCTGGTTGGAGATGAGCTGGACGCCGAGGTCCTGGGCCAGCTCGTGCCCGGCGCGGATCTGCTCCGCGGTCCACTCGCTGACGCCGATGTAGAGGGCCTTGCCGGCCCGCACGACGTCGGCGAACGCCTGCATCGTCTCCTCGAGCGGCGTCGACTCGTCGTACCGGTGCGCCTGGTAGAGGTCGACGTAGTCGGTCTGCAGGCGCTGCAGGGAGCCGTCGATCGACTCGAGGATGTGCTTGCGCGACAGGCCCATGTCGTTGGCGCCGCCGGGGCCGGTGGGCCAGTAGACCTTGGTGAAGATCTCGAGCGACTGACGCCGCTCGCCCTTCAGCGCCTCGCCCAGCACGGTCTCGGCCTTGGTGTTGGCGTAGACGTCGGCGGTGTCGAAGCTGGTGATGCCGGCGTCGAGCGCGGCGCGCACACAGGCCTTCGCGGTGTCGTTCTCCACCTGCGAGCCGTGCGTGAGCCAGTTGCCGTAGGTGATCTCGGTGATCTTCAGGCCGGAGCGGCCCAGGTAGCGGTAGGAAACCATGCTCGCCACCCTACGGCGGCCTCAGGACGGACGCTGGCCGTGCTTCACCTGGGGCTTGGGCATGCGCGACGGGCGGATCTGGAACGCGCGCAGGACGGCGTACATGGCCGCACCGCGCGGGATCTGCTCGGCACCGAACTTGGCGACGAGGCGCTTCTTCACGCTGCGCCACATCAACCAGCCGTCGATGACCGCCGCGATGATGTAGACGTACAGCGCGAGGATGGCGAACAGGGCCAGCGGCGTCTTGGAGAGGACGAACTGGATGACCAGGAAGACGGCCGCCATCGGCAGGAAGAACTCGCCGAGGTTCCAGCGGGCGTCCACGGCGTCGCGGATGTAGCGGCGGACGGGACCGCGGTCCTTGGCCGGCATGTTGCGCTCGTCGCCGGTCTGCATCGCCCGGTACTCGAGGTCGCGCTGCGCCTTGGCCTGCTCGCGGGTGGCCTTCTTGGTGGTCGGCGCCACGAGGGGGCGCTTGTTCGCCGCCTCGGCGACCTTGCGCTTGGGCGTCGGTCGTCCCTTGCCCGGCTCCGTCGGCGACGGGCTGCTCTCCGTCAGCGCGGGAGCAAGGGGCTGCGGGTCGTTGCTGCGTCCGAACACCCCGCCAGGGTAGTCGAGTAGCGTGCTTGTCCGTGACCGACGCCGCCCCCTCCTCGTCCATCCTCCCCGGCGACCGCACGGACGCGCTGCGCGCGCGGACGGCCGACGCCTTCGGTGCCCTGCGTGCTGACCTCGAGGCGCTCGTGCGCATCCCGAGCGTCTCCAACGCCGAGTTCGACCAGGCGCACGTGGCCGCGAGCGCGGACGCCGTGGTGTCGCTGCTGCGCGGTGCCGGACTCGACGACGTCCAGGTGCTGTCGGTGCCCGGTGGCGCTCCCGCCGTCGTCGGCCGTCGACCAGCCCCAGCCGGAGCACCGACCGTGCTCCTGTACGCCCACCACGACGTGCAGCCGCCCGGCGAGGACGCGGACTGGGACAGCCCGCCCTTCGAGCCCACCGAGCGCGGTGGGCGGCTCTACGGCCGTGGTGCGGCCGACGACAAGGCCGGCGTCATCGCGCACGTCGGTGCTCTGCGCGTGCTCGGCGACGAGCTCGGGGTGGGCGTGACGGTCTTCGTCGAGGGCGAGGAGGAGATCGGCTCGCCGACGTTCACCGACTTCCTGCACACGTACCGGGACCAGCTGGCCGCCGACGTCATCGTGGTCGCCGACTCCTCGAACTGGGCCGTCGGGGTCCCGGGACTGACCACGTCGCTGCGCGGGCTCGTCGACTGCGTCGTGGAGGTCGCCGTCCTGGACCACGCCGTGCACTCGGGCATGTTCGGAGGAGCGGTGCTGGACGCCCCCACGCTCCTCGCCCGGCTGATCACGACCCTGCACGACGATGCCGGTGACGTCGCCGTCGCCGGTCTCGTCCGCGCACCCGACCCGACGGTCGACTACGACGAGGCGGTCTTCCGCGCCGACGCGGGCGTGCTCGACGGCGTCCGGCTGGCCGGCACCGGTCCCCTCACCGCACGGCTGTGGACGCGGCCCTCTCTCGGCGTCATCGGCCTCGACGCGCCGCGCGTGGCCAGTGCGTCGAACACGATCACGCCGCGCGCCTCCGCCAAGCTCTCCGTGCGGCTGGCGCCGGGGCAGGACCCGGACGCCGCCATGGACGCGCTGCGGACGCACCTCCTCGAGCACGCGCCGTTCGGTGCCCGGGTGACGGTGACCGACGGCGAGAAGGGCAAGCCGTTCCAGGCCCCCACCGACTCGACGGCCATGCAGGCGGCCCGCTGGGCGTTCGGTCAGTCGTGGGGCACCGAGCCGGTGGACATCGGCATCGGCGGGTCGATCCCGTTCATCGCGGACCTGCTCGAGGTGTACCCGGACGCGTCGATCCTGGTGACCGGGGTCGAGGACCCGGACGGCCGCGCGCACGGAGCGAACGAGTCGGTGCACCTGGGCGAGCTGGAGAAGGTCGTGCTGGCCGAGGCGCTGCTGCTGGAGCGCCTCGCCACCCGCTAGGCACGCTCAGGCGGTCGGCTGCTCCCGGTGGGCCACGCCGACCGCCTCGGCCCAGGCCTGCACCTCGGCCGGCAGCTGCGGCGACGGCCCCTCGTGGGCGCCGAGCAGGTCGACCACGTCCGGCGCGGGGACGCGCGAACCGTCCCGGCCCAGGAAGCGCCCGGCCACGACGCCGCGGGCCACGTGCTCGTCGCCACGCGTGAACGTCTGCTCGAGGTAGGCGCACCGCGGGTCCCACCCCAGCAGGCGGGTCGTGATCTCGAAGCGCTGGCCGAGCGTGAGCGAGCGCCGGTACGACATGGTCGACGACGCCACGACGGGGTACCAGCCGCGCTCCTGGAGCAGGGGGAACGCACCGAGGTCGGCCAGGAAGTTGCTGCGCGCGACGTCCATCATCTGCAGGTACACGCCGTTGTTGACGTGCCGGTAGAAGTCGAGGTCGCCCACCCGCACGCGCATGCGGGTCACGGACGGGCCGAAGAGCTCCTGACCCGGGACGGCGCGGCGAGGGCGGGTGTTGGCCAGGGCGAGCTGGATCATCCGGGTCACGGCGCGATGCTACCCAGCAGTAGTCAGACGGGCGGCTCGGGGTCGTACTGGATGCCGCGGCGGACGGCGCGGGCCGCCTCGACGGAGTCCAGGCGCGCGACCAGGTGCAGGGCCATGTCGATCCCTGCGGAGACGCCGGCCGACGTGATGACGTCGCCGTCGTCGACGAACCTGGCCTCGGTGTCGGCAAGCACGCTCGGGTCGATCCTGGCGAGCTCGTCGAACGCCTGCCAGTGCGTGGTCGCCGGGCGCCCGGCGAGAAGCCCCGCCGCCGCGTAGACGAGCGCACCGGTGCAGACGCTGGTCATGAGAGGCGTCGAGGCCCGCATCCGGCGCACCCACTCGAGGTGGGCAGCGTCGCGTAGGAGGGCACGGGTGCCAAAACCGCCCGGGTACACCAGGACGTGCAGTGGACCGACCTCGTCCGCACCCATGTCGGGAACCAGCCGCAGCCCCTTCGAGCAGCGGATCCCGTTGCCGTCCCGGGAGAACGTCACCACCTCGGGGCGCAGCTCGGAGTGCCTGGCCCAGTACGCGAGCACCTCGTACGGGCCGACGACGTCGAGCTCCTCGGCGTCGTCGAAGACGAAGATCCCGATGCGCAACGGGCGGCCGGTGGACACGGTCAGTACCCCGGCAGGGCCAGCATCTGGTCGAGGGCCACCCGCGCCCAGTGCGCGTCGTCGGCGTCCACGACGATCCGGTTGACCGGGCGACCGGCCACCAGGGACTCCATGGCCCACACCAGGTGCGGCAGGTCGATCCGGTTCATGGTCGAGCAGAAGCAGACCGTCGAGTCGAGGTAGTGGATGTTCTTGTCCGGGTGCGCGGCGGCGAGCCGGCGGACCAGGTTGAGCTCGGTCCCGACCGCCCACGAGCTGCCCGGCGCGGCCGCGTCGAGCGCCTTGACGATGTACTCGGTCGAGCCGACCAGGTCGGCTGCGAGGACCACCTCGTGCTGGCACTCCGGGTGCACGATGACCGTCACGTCCGGGACCGCCGCACGCATGTCGGTGACGTTGCGGACCGAGAAGCGGCCGTGCACGGAGCAGTGCCCCCGCCACAGGATCATCCGCGCGTCGCGCAGCTGCTGGGTGGTCAGGCCGCCGCCGGGCTTGCGCGGGTCGAACACCACGCAGTCGTCCAGGGAGAGCCCGAGCTGCTGCACGGCGGTGTTGCGGCCCAGGTGCTGGTCCGGCATGAACAGGACCTTGCCCGTGCCGTCGAGGCCGCCCACCTTGTCGAAGGCCCACCGCAGGGCCACGTGGGCGTTCGAGGAGGTGCAGATGGTGCCACCGTGGCGGCCCGTGAACGCCTTGATGGACGCGGCCGAGTTCATGTACGTGACGGGGACCGTCGAGTCGGCGATGCCCGCGTCGGCCAGCACGTCCCACGCGTCCTCGACCTGGTCGATCGCCGCCATGTCCGCCATGGAGCAGCCTGCGGCCAGGTCGGGCAGGATCACCTGCTGGTGCTCGGAGGTGAGGATGTCGGCGGACTCCGCCATGAAGTGGACGCCGCAGAAGAGGATGAACTCGGCCTCGGGACGCGCGGCGGCCTCGCGCGCGAGCTTGAACGAGTCGCCCGTCACGTCGGCGAACTCGATGACCTCGTCGCGCTGGTAGTGGTGCCCCAGGACGAACGCGCGCGAACCGAGCGCGGCTCGTGCGGCTCGGGCCCGCTCGACCAGGTCCGGGTCGCTCGGGGCGGGCAGGTCGCCGACGCACTCGACGCCGCGCTCGGAGGCCAGGTCGACACCGCGTCCCAGCAGCAGGAGGGCCGACGGAGCCGGCTCGGAGAAGGTGCTCGCGCTCACGCGGCGATCCTCGCACACGCGCGCGCACGGCTGCCCTGAGGGATCAGGCGCCTAGGCGTGCCACCATGCACGGCGTGCGCGTGCTCATCGCCCCCGACAGCTTCGGCTCGAGCCTCACGGCCGCCGAGGCCGCCGACGTCATCGCGCAGGCGTGGCGAGCAGCGGCCCCCGGCGACACCGTGACGGTGTGCCCGCTCAGCGACGGGGGACCGGGCTTCGTCGCCACGCTCCATGCTGCGCTGGGCGGCCAGCTGGTGCCCGTCACGGTCGGCTCTCCGGTCGGCACGCCCGTGCCTGCGGTCCTCCTGCTGGTGGACGGGACCGCCTACCTCGAGTCCGCCCAGGCCGTCGGCCTGCCCCTGGTGCCGGTCGAGCTGCGCGACCCCACGCGGACCACGAGCCGCGGCGTGGGTGAGCTCGTCGCGGCCGCCCTGTCCGCGGGCGCGCACCGGGTGGTCGTCGGGCTCGGCGGATCGGCGACGAACGACGCCGGCGCCGGTGCGCTCGTCGGCCTGGCCCGGGCGCTCGGGCTGGCTGCTCCGGCGGACGTCCTGGCGGCGGGCGGCGGTTCTCTCGGCCAGGTCACCGCGGCGGATCTCACCGGGCTGGCCGAGCTGCGCGACCGGCTCGCGGGCGTGGAGCTGGTCGTCGCGACGGACGTGGACGTCCCCTTGCTCGGTCTGCACGGCGCGTCGGCGGGGTTCGCGCCGCAGAAGGGGGCGACGCCCGAGCAGGCGCAGGACCTCGAGCGCGCGCTCGGACACTTCGCCCACGGTGCGGCGGCGGCGCTGGGAGGCGCCCTGCGCCCCGACCTGCTCGCCGGTTCGCGTGCGTCCTCCCCGGTAGCACGCCTCACGGCGGCGCCCGGTGCGGGTGCGGCCGGAGGGCTCGGGTTCGGTCTGTCCCTGCTCGGGGCGCGGCTCGTGCCGGGGTCGGTGCTGGTGGCCGACACCGTCGGACTCGACGCACGGATCGCCGAGCACGACGTCGTGGTGACGGGGGAGGGGCGGTTCGACTGGCAGTCGCTGCACGGCAAGGTGGTCTCCGAGGTGGCCTCGCGTGCGCTCGCGCACGCGTTGCCGACGGTCGTCGTCGCCGGTGAGGTCCTGGTGGGCCGTCGTGAGCAGGCCTCGGCGGGGGTGACCGCGGCCTACGCGGTGGGGGAGACCCCCGCGCAGGTGGCCGCCGCGCTGGCCGCGCCGGCACGGACGCTCGCCGCGCGCGTCGCGAGGGTGGCCCGCACCTGGTCGCGGTGACGGCGAACGGCGCGCAGCGGTCGTACCCTGGACGGGAACAACCTCGGGTCCGGTGCTGTTTGGCCGGTTGACGAACGAGTTGACGCACCGGAACTGCTGTCCAGCGAGTACCCAGGAGAGACCATGAGCGAGACCACCGAGACCGCGACCGAGACCCACGGCGTCCTGCTCACGGACTTCGCCGCCTCGAAGGTCCGCAGCCTCCTCGAGCAGGAGGGCCGCGACGACCTGCGTCTGCGCGTCGCCGTCCAGCCCGGCGGCTGCTCGGGCCTCATCTACCAGCTCTACTTCGACGAGCGGGTCCTCGACGGCGACGCCCTCAAGGACTACGACGGTGTCGAGGTGGTCGTCGACCGCATGAGCGTCCCCTACCTCGAGGGCGCGACGATCGACTTCGCCGACTCGATCGAGAAGCAGGGCTTCACCATCGACAACCCCAACGCCGGCAGCGCCTGCGCGTGCGGCGGCTCGTTCAGCTGATCTGAGCAGCACAGGCCCGGTTCCCGTACGGGGGCCGGGCCTGTGTCATGCCTGGACCCGGACGGTCAGCTCGTGCACGCCGTCGTGCTCGGTGGCGCTCACCATCTGGTGACCTCGCATGCGGGCCCAGGCCGGCACGTCGTGCACCGCTGCCGGATCGGTCGCGAGCACGGTCAGCTCGGACCCGGGGGGCGCGTCGGCAGCGGCCCTGGCCAGGCGGATGACGGGTGCCGGGCAGCGCAGCCCCCGTGCGTCCACGACCGTCACAGCCCGCCTGCCCCCCACGCCGCTCGCACGTCGGCGACGACCCCGGGCAGCTCCGACAGGAAGCGCTCGACGTCCCGCTGCGCCGTCCCGCGGGGAAGAGCGAGCCGGACGTTGCCGTGGGTCAGTGCCCCCATGGCGGCCAGGACGTGGCTGGGTTCGAGGGCGCTGGACGTGCACGCCGATCCCGAACCGACCGCGAAGCCGCGGGCGTCCAGTGCCGAGAGCAGCGCCTCGCCCTCCACGTAGAGGCACGAGAACGTCACGACGTGCGGGAGCCGGCCGTCGGGGTCGCCGACGACGTCGACGTCCGGGACGTTCGTGGCCACACGGGTACGGATCTCCGCGACGAGGCGGCGACGGGAGGCGTCGTCCGACGCCTGCGTCGACTCGCACACCTGGAGCGCCACCGCCGCCGCCAGCGCCGCGGGCACGCTGACGCCGCCCGGGAACCAGCGGTCCTCGTCCTCGGGCCAGTCCGGTGACCGCCGGACGCGGGAGCGCGTCACGAGCACGCCGAGCCCGCCCGGTCCGCCCCAGTCGCCCGCGTCCGCGGCGAGCAGGTCCCACGAGGGACCGACCCGCACGTGGCCGAGGCTCGCCCCCGCGTCGACCAGCAGCGGCACGCCGGCGGCCCGAGCCGCCTCGTGCACGGCGTCGACGGGCTGCAGGGTGCCGACCTCACCGTTCGCGTGCTGCAGCGCAGCCAGCGCCACGCCGGGCTCGGCGACGGACGCGCCGAACGCGTCCGCGTCCACCCGCCCGAGTGAGTCGGCCGGGACCGTGACGCGTTCGCCGGCGAAGTCCGCGGCGTGGAGCACCGCCGCCCGCTCCACGGCGCCGACGACGATGCGGGCGCCGGTGCGCCGGCGTCCGCGTGCCACGGACCTCACGGCACCGTGCAGGGCGGCCGTGTGCGACGGCGCGAGATCGACCTCCGGGGGACGAGCACCCACGGTCGCCGCGATCGCCTCGCGCGCACCGTCGAGCAGCATGCGCGCGCGGCGCCCCTCCGCGTGCAGCCGGCGGGGGTCCGCCCACCCCTGGTCGAGCGCCTCGAGGAAGGCCGCGCGCGCCTCCGGGAGCAGCGGAGCCCGTCCGCCGGCGTCGAGGACGACTCTGGCGCCCGTGGTGTACGTCACATCTGCGGGTCCGGCGGGGGCCGAGGCGCTGTGCCGGGTCGGGCTGGTCACGGTGGCACCGTAACCCCGCGGGCCCCCGACCAGCCGCGGGACGGCGGGGTGGACGGCAGCGCCGGAGGGCGGATCCGGTGCAGGAGTCGGGGTGTGACGGTGCTGACACGGTGTCGTCAACGGGTGTCGTCAGCACGAAAGGATCTGGACGGCGCGCTAGGCTGCTCGGGTCGAGGACGAAGGTCCCGGACGCTGCCCTCCGGAAGATCGGGGCGTCGTCGGGACGCGAGTGAGAGGTCCCCCCGTTGCACCCGGACAACCCCCGTCGCACGCGGCGGCCAGCCCTGCTGCTGGCCGGTCTGCTTGGCGTCGCCGCCCTCGTCCTCAGCGGATGCTCCGCCGAGGTGCAGCGCGGCTTCCTGCCCGGCAGCTCCGAGAACGAGATCACGGACCAGACCGGCCGAATCACGCATCTGTGGGTCGGGTCGTGGATCGCCG
The DNA here is from genome assembly GCA_963837795.1 of uncultured Actinomycetota bacterium. Classification (GTDB taxonomy): domain Bacteria; phylum Actinomycetota; class Actinomycetes; order Actinomycetales; family Cellulomonadaceae; genus Cellulomonas. The sequence continues at coordinate 174,522 of CAWIOT010000003.1, read as the reverse complement.
CCCTGCTCGTGGGCCTCGTGACGTGGGGGCTGATCCTGTGGTGCGTCGCCGTGTACCGCAAGCGCAAGGGTGACGACACGCTCCCCGTGCAGCTGCGCTACCACGTCCCGCTCGAGGTCATGTACGTGATCCTGCCGATCATCATGGTCGGCGTCCTCTTCTACTACACCAACCGGGACACCCTGGCGCTGGTGGGCACCAACGACGAGGCGGACGTCCACGTCCAGGTCATCGGGAAGCAGTGGAGCTGGGACTTCAACTACCTCGACGACAATGCGTACGAGACCGGGCAGCACGCCCAGGACGTCGGCTCCGCCGGCACCGGTGTGCTCAAGGACCAGGTCACGCTCTACCTGCCGGTCGACGAGCGCGTCGAGTTCACGCTCGACTCGCGGGACGTCATCCACTCGTTCTGGGTGCCGGCGTTCCTCTTCAAGATGGACGTCATCCCCGGCAAGACGAACACGTTCCAGCTCACCCCCACGCAGGAGGGCGAGTACCTGGGCAAGTGCGCCGAGCTCTGCGGCGAGTACCACTCGTCGATGTTGTTCAACGTGAAGGTCGTGTCGCGCGAGGAGTACGACGCACACATCAAGGAGCTCAAGGCGAAGGGTCAGGAGGGCTCGCTCGGACTCGAGTACAGCCGCCAGCAGGACCTGCAGGGCTCTCCCCAGGAAGGCGAGAACTGATGGCCGCCGTCGCGGAGCAGATCCCCGGACTGGCGCCGTCGCGCCAGACCCTCGGCCGGACGGTGATCAAGTGGATCACCTCGACCGACCACAAGACCATCGGGTACCTGTACCTGATCACCTCGTTCGTCTGGTTCGCCATCGGCGGTGTGCTGGCGCTCCTCATCCGCGCCGAGCTCTTCGCGCCGGGCATGGACGTCTTCCAGTCGCGTGAGCAGTACAACCAGGCGTTCACCATGCACGGCACGATCATGCTGCTGCTGTTCGCGACGCCGCTGTTCGCCGGGTTCGCGAACGTGATCATGCCGCTGCAGATCGGTGCGCCGGACGTGGCCTTCCCGCGGCTCAACATGCTCGCGTACTGGATGTACTTCTTCGGCGGCACGATCGCCGGCGCCGGGTTCTTCACGCCCCAGGGCGCCGCGTCGTTCGGCTGGTTCGCCTACGCGCCGCTGTCCAACGCGGTCTACTCGCCCGGGATCGGCGGCGACCTGTGGGTGTTCGGTCTGGCGCTCGCCGGGTTCGGCACCATCCTCGGCGCCGTCAACTTCATCACCACGGTCGTCACCATGCGCGCGCCCGGCATGACGATGTTCCGGATGCCGATCTTCACCTGGAACATCCTGGTGACGTCGCTGCTGGTCCTCATGGCGTTCCCGCCGCTGGCCGCCGCCCTGTTCGCGCTCGGCGCCGACCGGCGCCTCGGTGCCCAGGTGTTCAACCCGGACAACGGAGGAGCGATCCTCTGGCAGCACCTGTTCTGGTTCTTCGGGCACCCCGAGGTGTACATCATCGCGTTGCCGTTCTTCGGCATCATCACGGAGATCCTGCCGGTCTTCAGCCGCAAGCCGATCTTCGGCTACAAGGGTCTCGTCTACGCGACGATCGCGATCGCGGCCCTGTCGGTGACGGTGTGGGCGCACCACATGTACGTCACGGGCTCGGTGCTGCTGCCCTTCTTCGCCTTCATGACGATGCTCATCGCGGTGCCGACCGGCGTGAAGTTCTTCAACTGGATCGGCACGATGTGGCGCGGCAAGCTCACGTTCGAGACGCCGATGCTCTGGACGATCGGCTTCCTGGTCACGTTCCTGTTCGGCGGGCTGACGGGGATCATCCTGTCCAGCCCCGCGCTGGACTTCCAGCTGTCCGACTCGTACTTCGTGGTCGCGCACTTCCACTACGTGGTGTTCGGCACCGTCGTGTTCGCCATGTTCGCGGGCTTCTACTTCTGGTGGCCCAAGATGACGGGCCGGATGCTCGACGAGCGGCTGGGCAAGCTGCACTTCTGGCTGCTGTTCATCGGCTTCCACACCACGTTCCTCATCCAGCACTGGCTCGGCGTCAAGGGCATGCCCCGCCGGTACGCCGACTACTCGCCGGATGATGGCTTCACCTGGATGAACCAGCTCTCCACGGTCGGCGCGGTCATCCTCGCGGCCTCGACGCTGCCGTTCCTCTGGAACGTCTACACCACGTGGCGCAACGCGCCGCTGGTCACCGTCGACGACCCGTGGGGCTACGGTGCCTCGCTCGAGTGGGCGACCAGCTGCCCGCCGCCGCGGCACAACTTCACGTCGCTGCCGCGGATCCGCTCCGAGCGCCCCGCGTTCGACCTGCACCACCCGGAGGTCGCCGCGATGGACCACGTGGAGCCGGAGCCCGGTCCGCTGGACTGGGAGTCGGACCGTCGCGGCCAGCAGGACGTGGCCAACGAGCGCATCGCGAACGGCGGCGGGGAGTCGGAGCAGTCCACGACGACGATCGTCGACGACCGTCCGCAGTCCGACGAGGAGGGCACGCGATGAAGTTCGAGACCAAGCTCTTCCTCTACGGCGTGCTGTTCTTCGTGCCCGTCGGCCTCATCTACGCCGCGTGGAGCGGCGGGGAGCCGGTCGGCATGATCGGCATCCCGCTCGTCGGCGGCCTGGTCGGCATGATCGGCGCCTACTTCGCGCTCCTGTCGCGCCGGATCGACGAGCGCCCCGAGGACGACCCGATGGGCGAGATCGAGCAGGGCGCAGGCGACCAGGGTGTGTTCAGCCCGTGGAGCTGGTGGCCGCTGGTGCTCGGTGTCGCCGGCGCGATCACGTTCGCCGGGCTCGCCGTCGGCTGGTGGCTCTCGTACATCGGCATCGCACTGGGGATCATCGGGCTCGTCGGTTGGGTGTTCGAGTTCTCCCGCGGGCAGCACGCGCACTGACACCGGCGTCGGAAAGGCCCTCACCCACATCGGGTGAGGGCCTTCCTGCGTGTGCTGCGCTAGCGTCGCGGGATGAGGCACTGGGTGCTCGTCGCGGCTCGTCCCCTCGTCCTGGTCGGCCTGACGGCCGGGCTCCTCGGCGGGTGCTCCAGCGGCTCGGGATCCGACCTCTCGACCGAGGACGTCGCGGGGGACTGGACCCAACCCGGCTCCGACCCCGTCGTGCACCTCGAGCTCGCACAGGACGGCTCGGTGTCCGGCAGCGACGGGTGCAACCAGCTCACCGGCAGCTGGGAGCTGGACGGCACGACCGTCCAGCTCGGTGACCTCGGGGCGACCATGATGGCGTGCGAGGACGTCGACACCTGGCTGTCGCAGGCGCAGTCCGCGACGGTCTCCGGCGACACCCTGACTGTCCTGGACGAGTCCGGCGACTCGATCGGCACGCTCGAGAAGTCGTGAGGCCGCTGGACCCGGAGAGCACCCGCCTGGAGCGCCGACCGCGGGCGCGGACGCGGCGCTGGCGCCCGTGAGACGACCGAGGGCCGGCACCCGACTCAGCGGGTACCGGCCCTCGTGCGAGAGGCTCAGACGGGGACGATGAGGCCCGCGGTCTGCGAACGGGCGCGGTCGAACCGTGCGGCAGCGTCCGCCCAGTTCACGATGTTCCACCACGCCTTGATGTAGTCGGCCTTCACGTTGACGTAGTCGAGGTAGAAGGCGTGCTCCCACATGTCGAGGACGACGACGGGGACCAGACCGAGAGCGATGTTGCTCTGCTGGTCGTAGAGCTGCACGATCACGAGCTTCTGGCCGATCGAGTCCCACGCGAGGATCGACCAGCCGGAGCCCTGGATGCCTGCGGCGTTGGCGGCGAAGTGCTTCTGGAAGGCCTCGAACGAGCCGAAGAACTCGTCGATGGCGGAACCGAGGTCACCGGTGGGCTTGTCGCCACCGTCGGGGGAGAGGTTCTCCCAGAAGACGGAGTGGTTGATGTGCCCGCCGAGGTTGAACGCGAGGTTCTTCTCGTGGAGGTTCACCGCAGCGAAGTCCTCCGCCGCGCGCGCCGCCGCGAGCTTCTCGAGCGCCGTGTTGGCGCCCGTCACGTAGGCGGCGTGGTGCTTGTCATGGTGCAGCTCCATGATGCGCCCGGAGATGTGCGGTTCGAGGGCCGCGTAGTCGTAGGGCAGATCCGGAAGCGAGTAGTCAGCCATGCGTGAGTACACCTCTCCTGCGTCGGTCGGTCCTGGACCGCGTGCCGCGGCCCGCTGTGAACGAGAGTCGGGCGGCCCGCCGTTACGGCGAGCCGCCCGACTCCTCGGTCAACTCTTGCTCAGGATCAGCGATTCCGCCCGTCGGGCGCCGTCTCGTCCTGCGGGTCCACCAGGTGGTGACCGCCGCCGACCGGATCCATCACGAGCTGGGCAGGAGACTGCTCCTGCTCGGTCCGGGACGGGATCTCGTCGTGGTCGCCGTGCGAGTGCGACGCCGCCAGCTCGGCCGGCGTGACCGGCTCGATGCGGTCCTCGTAGAACGTCTGCGACAGCCGCTGACGCAGGCGGTCGATCGCGTACCCCTTGCGGCGCACGCCACGCGAGTCCTCTGCCGGCTCGATCTCCAGCGGACGGATCGCGTCGTGCTGCACCCGCAGCCACCGCTCGTGGGCGTCCAGCGGCTTGTGCACCTCGATGTACTCACCGTTGGCGAACCGGACGATGCGGCCCGTCTCGTGCCCGTGCAGGACCAGCTCGCGGTCCTTGCGCTGCAGTCCGAGGCAGATGCGCTTGGTGACCCAGAACGCGAACCACGGGCCGAGGAAGATCAGCACCCGGAACGCCCAGGTGATGTCGTTGATCGACAGGTGGAAGTGCGTCGCGATGAGGTCGTTCGAGCCGGCCAGCACCAGGATGAAGAACGCCGTCAGGATCGACACGCCGAAGGCCGTGCGGAACGGGCGGTTGCGCGGGCGGTCGAGCACGTGGTGCTCCCGCTTGTCGCCCGTGGCGAACGCCTCGATGAACGGGTAGGCGCCCAGGAGCGTGAACAGGATCCCCGGCACGATCATCGCGGGGATGATCACGTTCAACGACAGCGTGTACTGCCCGATCACGACCTCGGCGAACCCGGGCATGAGCCGCAGGGAGCCTTCGAGGAAGAGCATGTACCAGTCCGGCTGCGCGCCCGCCGACACCGGTGAGGGGTCGTAGGGCCCGTAGTTCCAGACCGGGTTGATCGACATCGTGCCGGCCATGAGCGCGATCACGCCGAAGACCGTGAAGAAGTAGCCGCCGGCCTTCGCCACGTAGATCGGGAACAGCGGGTACCCGACGACGTTCTTGTCCGTGCGGCCCGAGCCCGGGTACTGCGTGTGCTTGTGCAGCACGACGAAGAACAGGTGCAGCCCGATGAGGGCGAGGATGATGCCGGGCACCAGCAGGATGTGCACCGTGAACAGGCGGGGGATCAGTGCCTCGCCGGGGAACTCGCCGCCGAAGATGAAGTACGACGTGTAGCTGCCGATGATCGGGATGGACCGCACGACGCCGTCGGTGATCCGCAGGCCGTTGCCGGACAGGACGTCGTCGGGCAGCGAGTAGCCCGAGAAGCCGGCGGCCAGGCCGAGGATGAGCAGCAGGAAGCCGACGACCCAGTTGACCTCGCGCGGCTTGCGGAACGCGCCGGTGAAGAAGACGCGCATCATGTGCGTGACGATCGAGGCCATGAAGATCAGGGCCGCCCAGTGGTGGATCTGCCGCATGAGCAGGCCACCGCGCACCTCGAACGACAGGCGCAGGGTCGAGGCGAACGCCTCCGACATCTGCACGCCCTGCATCGACTCCCACGGACCCTCGTAGGTGATCTCGTTCATGCTCGGCACGAAGAAGAGCGTGAGGAAGACACCGGAGATGAGGATCGTGACGAAGCTGAAGAGGGCGATCTCGCCCAGCAGGAACGACCAGTGGTCGGGGAAGATCTTGCGCGCGAACGTCTTGACGAAGGTCCCGGCGCCGGTGCGCTGGTCCAGGTAGTCCGCGGTGCCTGCGGCGACCTTCTCGACGGTGGAGGGCGTGGCTGTCGTCGTCACTTCAGACGCTCCCAGTAGCTCGGGCCGACGGGCTCGTGGAAGTCGCTCTGCGCCACCAGGTAGCCCTCGTCATCGACGGTGATCGGCAGCTGCGGCAGGGGCCGCTTCGCCGGTCCGAATACCACCCGCGCGCCGTTGGCCACGTCGAAGGTCGACTGGTGGCACGGGCACAGGAGGTGGTGAGTCTGCTGCTCGTAGAGCGCGACCGGACAACCCACGTGGGTGCAGATCTTGGAGTACGCGACGATCCCGTCGTAGGACCACCCCTTGCGGTCCTCCGCCTCGTTCAGGTCGGAGGGGTCGAGCCGGACCAGCAGGACGACGGCCTTGGCCTTCTCGTCGAGCGGGTGCTCGGCCTCCTCGAGGTTCTCGGGGATGACGTGGAACACGGAGCCGATGGTGACGTCGGCGGCCTTGATCGGCCGACCGGACGGGTCCGTCGCGAGCTTGGTGCCCTTCCGCCACAGCGTGTGGCGGAACTGGGAGACGTTCCAGTCCCCGCCGACGTTGCCGACGATGGGGACGACGATCGCGAGCGGGAAGAGCGCCAGCGCGGAGATCATCGCGCCCTGGAGCACCCCGCGTCGGCCGATGGCCGAGTCCGCCGCGCCCTCCTTGAGGGCCTCGACGGCCGCCTCGCGGTTCTCGTCCGAGCTGCGCTGGACGTGCCGCTCCTCGGACTTCTCGTGGTCGTTCATCAGGGCCTTGGCCCAGTGCACGGCGGCGAGACCGATGCCCAGCAGCGAGAGCGCGAGGCCGAGCCCGAGGGCCAGGTTGGACCGGAACATCGATCCCGGCGTCTGGCCCGGGGGGAGCGTGAAGTAGGCGATCAGGAACCCGATCGTCGCCAGCACCGAGACGGTGAACAGGGCGACCACCTGGCGCTCGGCGCGCTTGTTGGCCTGGGGGTCGGTGTCGCCGCGACGATCGTGGTGCTCCGGGTGGCCCGGGTCCTCGAACTTGTCGGGCATGGCTCCCGGCTGGTGCGTGACGATCTCGTTGCTGGGCTCGTGGCCGCTGTCGTGGTTGCTCACGAGGACTTCGCTCCGATCCAGACTGCTGCGCCGATGAGCAGGCCCATGCCGACGACCCAGGCCCACAGCCCTTCGCTCACAGGACCGAGGGAACCGAGGTCGAGCCCGCCGGGGGACGTGCCGCCCTGCTGGTCGATGAACGCGATGATGTCGCGCTTCTCCTCGGGGGTGATGTTCGCGTCGTTGAAGACGGGCATCGACTGCGGGCCGGTCAGCATGGCCTCGTACAGGTGGGTGGGCGTGGTCGCCCAGAGGTTCGGGGCGAACTTGCCCTGCGACAGGGCACCGCCCGCGCCGACCGCGTTGTGGCACATCGCGCAGTTGGTGCGGAAGATCAGCATGCCGTTCGCCGAGTCGCCGAGCGCCGGGTCGACCTGCTCGGCGGTGGGGATCGAGGGGCCGGCACCCAGCGACGCGACGAACGCGGCGAGCTGGTTGATCTGGTCCTGGCTGAACTGCGCGGGCTTGGACAGCGCCTGCGGCCCGTTGGCCTCCATCGGCATCCGGCCGGTACCGACCTGGAAGTCGACCGCGGCGGCACCGACACCGATGAGCGACGGCGCGCTCTCCGTGCCGGACGCGCTCGCCCCGTGGCAGGTCGCGCAGTTGGCCTGGAACAGCTTCTCGCCGGTCGCGATGTCGTTGGTGCTCGCCGTCACGGGCGCTGCATCGGCCGACGTCGGTGCCAGCACCGCGTACAGGCCACCGGTGAGCAGCAGCGCCAGCAGGAGCAGCACGATCGGCGCACGCCGGTCCTGCCTGCGGGCTGCGAGTGCCTTCACGGATCGATCCTCGTCTCGCACATGGGGGATGGGGGTCTGGGAGCGACGGGCAGGTGCGCCCACCGCGGCTACTTCAGGAGGTAGATCACCGCGAACAGCGCGATCCACACGACGTCGACGAAGTGCCAGTAGTACGACGTGACGATCGCGGTGGTCGCCTCGTGGTGACCGAAGCGCTTGGCGCTGAACGAGCGACCGAGCAGGAAGAGGAACGCGAGCAGCCCGCCGACGACGTGCAGGCCGTGGAAGCCGGTCGTCAGGTAGAACACGGAGCCGTAGGGGCTCGACGAGATGGTGAGGCCCTCACTGACCAGGCCGGCGTACTCGTAGATCTGGCCGCCGATGAAGAACGCACCCATGAGGTACGTGAGCGCCATCCACTCGTTCATGCCCCAGCGGTTCACGCGGAGCAGCGAGCCGGTGCGCACGGGCTGGAACCGCTCCGCCGCCCAGACACCCATCTGGCACGTCACCGACGACAGGACCAGGACCGTGGTGTTGATCGCGGCGAAGGTGACGTTGAGCTTGGGGGTGTTCTCGGCCCACGCCTCAGGCGCTGCGCCACGCAACGTGAAGTACATGGCGAAGAGGGCGGCGAAGAACATGAGCTCGCTGGCCAGCCAGACGATCGTCCCTACCGACACGGGGTTCGGTCGGTTGACGCTCACGTGGGGGCTGGTGCGCGGGGCAGCCGTTGCGGTCGACACGTTCGTCATTATGGCTGAAGACGCAGCCACATGGGACGTTGGACCCTCAGCGTGGCCACAGGTAAATGTCACACCGTCAGGATCGCGGGACCCGCGTCCCGGACCGCCCGGCGAGATCACGCGGAACTCCGGCGGGTCGCTCGTCCCGTGTGCGGCTGTGCGCCCTCGCGACGTCGGTTCGTGCGCGCCGGCGCGCACGGCGCGTCGCGCGGCCCGTGCTATAGGTCGGCGCGACGAGCCAGGGCAGCGCGCGCGGGCCTGCCCGCGGAGCCAGGGTGCGACGTGCCAGAATCCACACGGACGCACGTCGACGACGAGTGAGGGACATCCATGAGCACGGCGCAGCCCGACCCCGCAGCCGCCCCCGGTCCGCGGATCCTCCTGTACAGCGACGACGTCGACGCCCGTGCGCAGGTACGGCTCGCGGTCGGTCGCCGGCTGCGACGTGGCGCGCCGGACATCGCGTGGGTGGAGGTCGCCACCGCCGCGGCGGTCATCGCGCAGGCCGAGACGGGCGAGCTGGACCTGCTCATCCTGGACGGCGAGGCGGACAAGGTGGGCGGTCTCGGGCTCGCGCGCCAGCTGAAGGACGAGATCTTCCGGTGCCCGCCGACGCTCGTGCTCACCGGCCGTCCGCAGGACGCGTGGCTGGCGTCCTGGTCCAACGCCGACGCGGTGGTCAGCCGACCGCTGGACCCGGTGGAGCTGCACGACGCGATTGCCGGCCTGGTCGAGTCCCCGGCCGCCACCCGATGACGGACGCCCCCGCGACGCCCGCTGGTCCCAGCTGGTCCGACCTGTTCGCGACGCTCACCGCCCGCCGGGACCTGACGACCGAGCAGACGTCCTGGGCGATGTCCGAGATCATGAGCGGCGCCGCCTCGACCCCGAAGGTGGCGGCGTTCCTCGTCGGCCTCAAGACCAAGGGCGAGTCGGTCGACGAGCTCACGGGCCTGGCCGACACGATGCTGGAGCACGCCGTGCGCATCTCGGTGCCGGGCCGCACGCTCGACATCGTCGGCACGGGCGGGGACCGGTCGCACACCGTCAACATCTCGACGATGTCCGCTCTCGTGATCGCCGGAGCCGGGCTCACGGTGGTGAAGCACGGCAACCGCGCCGCATCGTCGTCGTCCGGGTCGGCGGACGTGCTCGAGGAGCTCGGCATCCGGCTCGACCACCCGCCGGCCCGCGTCGCCGAGCTGGCCACGGAGGTCGGCATCACCTTCTGCTTCGCGCAGGTGTTCCACCCCTCCTTCCGGCACACCGCGGCCGCGCGGACCGAGCTCGGGATCGGGACCGCGTTCAACTTCCTGGGGCCGCTCACCAACCCCGCACAGCCCGGTTCCGCCGCGATCGGGGTCGCCGACCCGCGCATGGCCCCCCTCATGGCGGGCGTCCTCGCGCAGCGCGGGGTCAGTGCGCTGGTCTTCCGCGGCGAGGACGGCCTCGACGAGATCGCCCCCACCGGTCCGACGCGGCTCTGGGAGGTGCGGGACGGGGCGGTCACCGAGTCGGTCGTCGACTGGGCGACCGACCTGGGCATCGACCGCGTCACGCTGGCGGAGCTGCGCGGGCAGAAGGCGGACTACAACGCCGCGGTCGCGCGGCGGCTGCTCGACGGGGAGACCGGGGCCGTGCGGGAGACCGTGGTGCTCAACGTCGCCGCGGCCCTCGTGGCCGACGGCACTCTGCCCGGGACGGCTGACGGTTCGCTGGTCGACCGGCTCGCAGCCGGTCGTGCGCTCGCGCTGCAGTCGTTGGACAGCGGCGCGGCAGCCGACGTGCTGGCGCGCTGGCGAGCGGCCAGCGCCGCCTGAGCGCTGCGCTCCGGGTCAGTCCTCGGGCCTGCAGTCGGACCGAGCCTGCGCTCCGCTGCGGGCGAGTGACGCTGCGCGCCCCTCACCCTCCGCTGCGCTCCGGCTCAGTCCTCGAGCCCGAGGGCGAAGGCCTGTTCCAGGTCGTGCTGCGAGTACGTGCGGAACGCGATGTAGGTCTGTGTCCGCACGACGCCCTCGATCTTGCTGACCTTGTCGGCGATGACGTCGGCGAGGTCGTCGTGCTCGCGGACGCGGACCATGGCGATCAGGTCCACCTCCCCGGTGACGGAGTAGACCTCGCTCACACCCGGCAGCTCGGCGATCGCGGCGGCGACCTCCGGGATCCTGGCGGCGTCGGAGTCGATGAGCACGATGGCGGTCAGCATGCTCGTCATCATGCCGTGCGCGGCCTGTGGATGCCGAGGGGGATGACCCGCGCGTCCTCGACCTCGAGGGTGACGGGCCGGGCCTCCGCGACATCGAGCTCTCGCGCCTCGGCGCCGGTGCCGGTGGTCACCAGACGGACCACCTGGGCACGTTCGACCGGGCGCGACCGAGCCACCGCGGCGACCGCGGCCGCCGGGTCCCCGAGCGCTTCGGCACCGCGCACCGGGCTGGCCCACGGCACGTCGACGGCGACCAGCCGCACGCCCGGCTTCTCCAGCCAGGCGAGGACGAGGTCGGTCTCCTCCGGGTGCGCCGCCGTGGCGGGCGCCACCGGCGGCTGCACCTGCTCACCGGTCAGCTGCAGGGTCTCGATCGCCGGTCGGGGGTCGGTGCGGCGGTCGACCCGTGCCGTCCCGGCCAGTCGGCCGAAGCGGACCAGCACCAGCTCCCAGCCGCCGTCGTCGGCGCGGCGCGCGGCCACGAGCTCGGGGCAGGCGGCGAGCGGGGCGAAGCGCTGGGCACGGGCGGCTCCGCGCAGGAAGCCGCCGAGCCGGTCGCGGACGGTCGCCGCCTCCTCGAAGCGCTCCTGCGCCACCAGCGCCTCGATCCGCTCCGCGTGCGCCGCGACCACGGGGCCGGCGTCGGCGAGCATCGCCTGCCGTACGCGCTCGACCACCTCGCGGTAGTCCGGCGCGCTCTGCCGGCCGGTGCACGGCGCCCCGCAGCGGCCCAGCTCGGCGAGGACGCAGGCCGAGGCGCCGGGGGCGGCGACCAGGGGCAGCCGTCGGGTGCACTGGCGGATCGGGAACGACTCGTGCAGCGCGTCCACGGCGAGCTGCGCGGTCACGGCGGACGAGAACGGCCCGATGTACGTGGCGCCGTCCTCGTCCTTGACCTCACGCACGACCGAGAGGCGCGGGTACGGCTCGCTGGTCAACCGCACCCACGGCATCCGCTCGGGGAAGCGTGACCGACGGTTGTAGCGGGGCGAGTGTGCAGCGATGAGCCGCAGCTCCCGGACGCGCGCCTCGAGCGGGGTGGCGCAGGGGACCGGGTCGACGCGGTGTGCGACCCGCACCATCTCGACCATCCGCCCGCGCTTCTCCGCCGAGGTGAAGTACGAGCGCACCCGCTGGCGCAGCGACGTGGTGGACGTTCCCACGTACAGCACCTCGTCGCCCGGCCCGCGGAACAGGTAGACGCCGGGGCTGTCCGGCAGGCCGTCCGCCAGGGTGCGCTTGCGGCGCACGTCCTGCGGCACCGGATCGGTGGCGGTGGCCAGGTCCTCCAGGTGCGTGACCCCGAGGGGCGCCAGCCGGGACAGCAGCGCGTGCAGGACGTCGACCGTCGCGCGTGCGTCCGACAGGGCCCGGTGGTTGGGGGTCACGGTCGCGTGGAACAGGCCGGCGAGGGTGGACAGCTTGTGGTTGGGCGCCTCGTCGCGCGTGACCACCCGCCGCGCGAGCCGCACGGTGTCGACCACCTTGTTCCCCGGCCAGGCGTGCCCGGTGCGCGCGGCCGCCGCCTTGAGGAAGCCGATGTCGAACGGTGCGTTGTGCGCCACCAGGACGGCGCCCCGGGAGAACTCGAGGAAGCTGGGCAGCACCTCCTCGATCGGCGGCGCGCCGACGAGCATGGTCGTCGTGATGCCCGTGAGTACCTGGATGAAGGGCGGTACCGGCCCACCCGGGTCGACGAGCGTCTGGAACTCCCCGAGCACCTCGCCACCCCGGACCTTGACCGCACCGATCTCCGTGATGGCGCAGTCCGCGGCCGTCCCGCCCGTGGTCTCGAGGTCGACGACGACGAACGTCACGTCCGACAGCGGCGTGCCCAGCTCGTCCAGGGTGGGTTGCACCGGTCGGGCGGCAGGGTCGGCGACAGCATCCGCCCAGACGGGGCGCAGGCGACGGACGGACGACATGGCTCGGACGGTACCCACCGGTACTGACACCGCTGTCATTCCCGCGCCGGTGCGTCGCGCGACCACGGACACGAGCGTCGAGTGATCTGTTCATCGACGCCAGTCACGTCTAGTGTGACTGACGCGCCGGCTGACTCCACCCGGCCGACACCACGACGGAGGGACGACGGACATGACGCGACGCACGTGGGGGGTGGTGGCGACGGTCTGCGCGGCGGGCGCGCTGCTCGCCGGACCGCTGGCGGTCGGATCGACCGCAGCCACCGACCCCGGGGTGACGAGCCCCGACCGGCTCGGCATCGCCCAGAAGGTCGACCCGGCCGTCCAGCGCGCCCTCGAGCGCGACCTCGGCCTCAGTGCGACCGCCGCGGCGAAGCGGCTGGCGTTCCAGGCGCGGGCGGCCGGCATCGAGGACGCCCTGCGCGCCCGGCTGGGCACGACCTACGGCGGCGCGTGGGCCGACCCGGCCACGAACGTGCTCTACGTGGGTGTCGCGGACGGTGGCTCCGCAGCGGCGGTGCGGGCGGCCGGGGCGAAGGCGGTCGTCGTGGACGACTCGCTCGCGGACCTCGAGGGCTGGCAGGCCTCGCTCGATGCGGCGGCGCCGGACGCATCGGCGCAGGTGCCCAGCTGGTACGTCGACGTCACGACCAACTCGGTCGTCGTCTCCGTGCGCGCCGGCGGGGAGGCGGCAGCCCGTGCCATGGTCGAGCGGGCGGGTGTGCCGGCCGGCTCGGTGACCCTGGAGCCCACCCAGGAGGCGCCGCGGACCTTCGTCGACATCGTGGGCGGCAACGCGTACACGATCGGGGGCACCACCCGGTGCTCCGTGGGATTCGCGGTGACGGGCGGGTTCGTGTCGGCAGGGCACTGCGGCCGCGCCGGCGCGACGACGGCTTCGCCGAGCGGGACCTTCCGCGGGTCCAGCTTCCCGGGCAACGACTACTCCTGGATCGGCGCGGCCGCGGGGAACGTCCCCGTCGGCGCCGTCAACCACTACGACGGGACACGGGTCACGGTCGCAGGCTCGACCGACGCCCCGGTCGGCGCCGCGGTCTGCCGGTCGGGCTCGACCACCGGCTGGCACTGCGGCACGATCCAGTCGCGCGGAGCCAGCGTGACGTACGCGGAGGGCACGGTCAGCGGGCTGATCCGCACCACCGTGTGCGCCGAGCCGGGCGACTCGGGCGGCTCGCTGATCGCCGGCAACCAGGCGCAGGGTGTCACGTCCGGCGGCTCCGGCAGCTGCACCTCGGGCGGCACCACCTACTTCCAGCCCGTGAACGAGATCCTCGCGGCCTACGGCCTGACGCTCACCACCGGCGGTGGCGGTACGACGCCCCCGCCGACCACGGCGTGCTCGGGCTACGCGGCGAGCTATCAGGGGTCCCTCGCGTCCGGCACCGCCGTGGCGCAGCCTTCGGGCGGCTCCGTCAGCGTGCCGCGCAGCGGGACCTTCCGGCTCTGCCTGGCCGGGCCGAGCGGCGCCGACTTCGACGTCTACCTGCAGAAGCGCAGCGGGTCGTCGTGGGTGACCGTCGCGCAGGGCACCACCTCGTCGTCCAACGAGACCGTGACCTACGCCGGTACGGCCGGGACCTACCGGTACGTGGTCGACGCCTACTCGGGCTCCGGGGCCTACGTGCTGGGCGCGACGACCCCCTGACCGGCACGACGCCCGGCCCGGCGGTCTCCCGGACGGGGAGAGCGCCGGGCCGGATCGCGCCCACACCAGCGCGCGACCGGCACCGCTCCACCCGTCCGTCGGCCGCCACCGTGACGGCCGGGTGCACCTAGGGTGCTGGGCATGGGCAGCAAGGACGCCGCGGGCGACGAGGTCGCGGGCGACGAGGTCGTCGACGTGCCGCCGCCGCTGCGCTCCGCGCTCGTGCAGGTGGCTGCGGACGTGCTGGGGGCGACAGACGCCCTCGAGGTCCCGCCGTCGCTGCGCGCCGTGCACCGGTTCGCTCCGCGACGACGCGCGAGCGCCGGGGCCGCCCCGCTCTGGGTGGCTCTGCAGGAGGACGTCTTCCGTGCCCGGGTGGCCCGGGTGTGGTCGCAGGAGAACCCGGAGCTCGCCGCCGCGGTCGTCGCGGACCGGGCCGACGCGCCGGACCCCTCGCTGAACGCGGCCGCGGGCGCGTGGCTCCTCGGCTCGCCGCGGTGGTCCGCCCTGGTGCCGCCCACCGACGCCGCCGACCGCCGCGGTCCCGCCCAGGCGCAGGCCCGCCTCGAACGCGCACTGACCGACCTCGACCGGCTGCGGTCGGACGCGGCGAGCGCCCGCGAGGAGGCCCGGGTCGCGCAGGACGAGCTCGCCGCGCTGCAGCGCGAGCTGCGCCGGCTGCGGTCGGACGCCGACCGGGCCCGCAGCGAGGGTCGTCGGGCGGAGCAGGAGGCCCGAGCGCAGCTGGACGCGGCCGAGCTCGCCCGGTCGCGGGCCGACGACGACCTGCGCCAGGCCCTCGACGAGCGCCGCTCGGCGCAGGCGGAGCGCACCGCCGCACGGTCAGAGCTGCGGGCGGCACGCAAGCTCGCCGACGCCCGGGTCCGGCTGCTGCTCGACACGATCGTCGACGCGGCGAGCGGCTTGCGCTCCGAGCTCGCGCTGCCTCCCGTGGCGGAGCTCCCCGCCGACCTCGTCGGCCCGACCGGCGAGCAGGCGACCGCACGGCGCGGATCACGCGGACGGACGGTCGAGGACCCGGCCCTCCTCGACGAGCTGCTGCGTCAGCCCTGGGCCCACCTCGTGGTCGACGGCTACAACGTCTCGAAGTCGGGGTACGGCGAGCTCGCCCTGGTCGACCAGCGCCGCCGGCTGGTCGACGGCCTCGCCCGCGTCGCCGCACGCACGGGAGCGGAGGTGACCTGTTGCTTCGACGGCCAGGAGGGGCAGCAGCACGTGGCGGCCGGCCACCCGCGCAGGGTGCGCGTCCTGTTCGCGGTGGGGGAGATCGCCGACGACCTCATCCGCCGGCTGGTGCACGCCGAACCTCCGGGCCGCGTGCTGGTCGTGGTCACGAGCGACCAGGAGGTCGTCCGTGACGTCGAGGCGGCGGGCGCGTGGGTGGTCCCGTCGAGCACGTTGCTGGCCCGTCTGCAGCACCTCTGAACCGGATGTCGGTGGTCGTGGCTAGCGTCCGCGACATGATCATCGACTGCGACACCTGCACCGAGCGTGGCGCCGCGTGCGCGGACTGCGTCGTCACGTTCCTGACCATCCCGGTCCGCGCGTCCGCGCCCACTCCGGGCCGCGTCGTGAGCACCGGGCCGGACGCGCCCGCGGTCGAGCTCGACGCCGCGGAGCAGCACGCCATCGGTGTGCTCGCGGCGTCGGGGCTCGTCCCGCCCCTGCGGCTGGTGCGCGCCGTGTGAGGGCGTCAGTCCCGAGCGGGCCCCTCGTACAGGGCGTCCACCTCGTGCGCGTAGTCCTTGAGCACCTCGTTGCGTCGGATGCTCAGCTTGGGCGTGAGGTACCCGTTCGCGATGGTGAGGTCGCTCTCGAGGATGCGGTACTTGCGCACGGACTCGGCGCGCGACACCGCCTTGTTCGCCTTCTCGACCGCCTTGTCGAGCGAGGCCAGCACGTCGGCGTCCGTGGCGGCCTCGGCCAGGGTCATCTCCGGCTTGCCGTGCGCCGCGAGCCACCCCGGCACGCCCTCGGGGTCGAGCGTGATCAGCGCACCGATGAACGGGCGCTGGTCTCCGACGACGACCACCTGGCTGACCAGCGGGTGCGCGCGGATACGGTCCTCGAGCACCGCGGGAGCGACGTTCTTGCCACCCGCCGTGACGATGATCTCCTTCTTGCGCCCGGTGATCCGCAGGTACCCGTCGTCGTCGAGGGAGCCCAGGTCGCCCGTGCGGAACCATCCGTCGTGCAGCGACTCGGCCGTGGCGGCGTCGTTCGCGTGGTAGCCGCGGAACACCTGGACGCCCTTGACCTCGATCTCGCCGTCGGCGGCGATCCGGACGCCGCTGCCCGGCAGCGGGATGCCGACGGTGCCGATCTTGGTGCCGCGACCGGGGCGGTTGACGGTGGCCGGCGCGGTCGTCTCGGTCAGGCCGTACCCCTCGAGGACGTTGAGCCCGAGGCCGCGGTAGAAGTGGCCCAGGCGCTCGCCCAGCGGTGCACCGCCGGAGATCGCCCAGCGCGCCTGACCGCCCAGCGCGTTCCGGAGCCGGTGCAGCACCAGCACGTCGGCGACCTTGTGCTGCAGGCGCAGCCACGGGCTCGGGCCGCGCGGGGTGTCGAGCGCCCGCGAGTACACGATCGAGGTCTTGGCGGCCCGCTGGAAGATGGACCCCTTGCCGGAGGTCGCCGCCTTCTGCTCGGCCGAGTTGTACACCTTCTCGAACACGCGGGGGACGGCCAGGATGAACGTCGGCCGGAACGAGGCCAGGTCCTCGAGCAGGGTCGCGGTGCTGGGGCTGTGGCCCAGGACCGCACCGGCCGGGATGCACAGGACCTCGATGAACCGGGCGAACACGTGCGCGAGCGGCATGAACAGCAGGGTCCGTGCGCCGGGCTCGCTGACCACCTCGCCCAGGTCTGCCACCGTGTTCACGGTGAGCTCGTAGAAGTTGCCGTGCGTGAGCTCGACGCCCTTGGGGCGCCCGGTGGTTCCGGACGTGTAGATGACGGTCGCGACGTCTCCGAGCACGGCCAGGCCGCGGCGTCGGGCGATCTCCTCGTCGCTCGTCGCGGTGCCGCCGGCGACGATCGTCTCGATCGCGCCGTCGTCGAGGACGAGCACCTCGCGAAGGTCGGGGGCGTCCGCGCGGACCTCGTCGACCACCGCCGCGTGCGCCGCGGTCTCCACGACGAGCACGGAGATCGCGGCGTCGGTGAGGATCCAGAGCACCTGCTCGGCGGACGACGTCTCGTAGAGGGGGACGGGCACCGCGCCGGCGGCCCAGACCGCCCAGTCGAGGAGCGACCACTCGTACCGCGTGCGGGACATGATGCCGACGCGGTCGCCCGGCTGGACGCCCCGGGCCACGAGGCCCTTCGCCACGGCGACGACCTCGGCGTCGAACTCACGGCCGGTCAGCGGGATCCACGGCCCGTCCTGCTGCGTCTTGTGCTCGACGACGACACCGTCGGGCGACCCGTCGACGCGCTCGGCGAGCAGGTCGTTGAGGTTGTTCGAGGGATCGACCTCGATGCGCAACGGTGTGTGGAACTCGTCCATGCTGGCTCCAGTGACAGAAGGGGCGAAGTGTGCCCCGAGGATACGGGACCAAGGTGCCCTCACAGGAAGCACCCGTGTGGGTACGCTCTGCGGCGGACCAGGTGCGGCGTCACGGACAGGTGAACCGCGTCGCCCTCGGGCGGTTAGCGTGGAGCCCGCACCGGACGGTAGCGAGCACGGTACGAGCGCGTAGGAGCACACACGAACATGCACGCCATCGGTGTGGACATCGGCGGGACCAAGATCGCGGCCGGCGTCGTCGACGAGGACGGCACGATCCTCGCGCAGACCCGCCGTGACACGGCCCCCGACGACGTCGCCGGCATCGACAAGGCCATCGCGGACGTCTACCAGGAGCTCAGCGGCTCCTACGAGGTCGGCGCCATGGGCGTGGCCGCAGCAGGCTTCGTCTCCGCGGACCGGTCCTCGGTGCTGTTCGCCCCCAACATCGCGTGGCGCGACTACCCGTTGCGCCAGAAGGTCCAGGCCATCCTCGGCGACGACGACGTCCTGATCGTGGTGGAGAACGACGCCAACGCAGCCGGCTGGGCCGAGTTCCGCTTCGGTGCCGCCCGCGACGTGGACGACATGCTCATGCTCACGGTCGGCACGGGACTCGGCGGCGCCATCGTCTCCAACGGCGAGCTCGTCCGCGGAGCCTGGGGCGTCGCCGCCGAGATCGGCCACATGAGGGTGGTCCCCGGCGGGCACTACTGCGGATGCGGCCACGAGGGCTGCTGGGAGCAGTACGCGTCGGGCAGCGCCCTGGTGCGCGACGCGCAGGCGACCGTCATCGTCCAGCCCGAGCGCGCGACGCGGCTGCTCGAGCTCGCGGGCGGTGACGTGGACAAGCTCACGGGTCCGCAGGTCACGCGTGCCGCGCAGGAGGGCGACCCGCTCGCGGTCGAGCTGCTCACCGAGCTCGGCCGCTGGGTGGGCGAGGGAGCCGCGTCGGCGACGGCCCTGCTCGACCCCGCGCTGATCGTCATCGGTGGCGGCGTCGCGGACGCGGGAGAGCTGCTGCTGGCGCCAGCCCGCAACGGCTTCTCCGAGCAGCTGTCCGGCCGCGGCCACCGCCCGGAGGCGGCGATCGTGGTCGCCTCGATGGGCAACGACGCGGGCATGGTCGGGGCAGCCGACCTCGCGCGACTCTGACCCGGGTGCGAGCCGGTCAGACGACCGCGCCGGTGTCGTCGTCCTCCGGGTCGCGGCGGTGCGGCATCCGCCACACGAGCACGGCGACACCCAGCACGAAGACCACCGCCGCGGCCTGGATCAGACCGGTCGGGGCGCCACGCCACGCCACGAGGACGACCAGCAGGAACAGCGGCATGCCCGCGGCCGCCAGCCAGGCCATGGTGAGCAGCGGGTCACCGCCGAACACCGGCCCAGGGTCGGGCGGGACGAAGTGCTCGTCGGCGTCGACGGCCGCCTCCGCGTCGTCGATCTGCGACGTGCCGTCCCAGTCGCGCCCGGTGAGCTCCGGCTCGCGCGGCGGCTCCTGCGCCGGGCGGACCACGCGGCGCTCGGCGACCCAGGGTGCGACGGGGAAGGACAGGCCGGCGGACGGGTCCGCGCTCGGGACGGCCGGGGGAGCGGTCTGCGGTTCCGCGGGGTCCTGGGTCTCGTCGCCCCCGTCGAGGTCGCCCAGCTCGGCGACGATCGCCGCCCACACCTCGTCGTCGGTGGGCGCCGGTCCGGCGGCCGGTGCGGCATGATCAGCAGTCTCGTCGGACGAGGGTGGCGGGACGTCGGCGCCCGACGGCGGGACGCCGTCCTCGGGGTCGTCGGGGCGAGGTGCCATAGGAGCACTCTAGAGTCGGACCGGACGGTCGGGGTGGCACGCGCTCGCCCCCGACCGTCGGTGCAAGGTCGTCGGGTGCGAGCGCTGGGCTCGGGTGGGCGAACAGTCCGTGTGTCGGGTCGAGAGGTGAACCGTTGTTCTACTGGTTGATGAAGCGGGTGTTCGTCGGTCCGCTGCTCCACCTGGTCTACCGGCCGTGGGTGCGGGGCGCCGAGAACGTGCCCGAGGAGGGCGCGGCGATCCTCGCGAGCAACCACCTCGCGGTGATCGACTCCTTCTTCCTGCCGCTGGTCCTCGACCGCGAGCTGGTCTTCATCGGCAAGCAGGAGTACTTCACCGGCGCCGGGCTCAAGGGACGACTGACGGCGGGGTTCATGCGTGGCGTCGGGACCATCCCGGTGGACCGTGGGGGCGGCAAGGCCAGCGAGGCCGCCCTGCGCACCGGCCTGCGGCGCCTGGCCGACGGCGATCTGTTCGGGATCTACCCCGAGGGGACGCGCAGCCCGGACGGTCGGCTGTACCGCGGCAAGACCGGCATCGCGCGGCTCGCGCTGGAGTCCGGTGCCCCGGTGATCCCGGTCGCGATGGTGGGGACCGACGAGGCGCAGCCGCCGGGTCGCCGGATCCCCAAGGTCATGCGCATCGGCATGGTCATCGGCGAGCCCCTCGACTTCTCCCGCTACCGGGGCATGGAGAACGACCGGTTCATCCTGCGCTCGGTGACCGACGAGATCATGTACGCGATCATGAGCCTGTCCGGGCAGGAGTACGTGGACGTCTACGCGGCCACCCAGAAGGCGCGGATCGCCACCGGTCACCCCGCGGTCGCGGGGGACGTGACCGACCACCTCCCGGCTGCCCCCGGCGGCCGCCCGGTGCCGGACGTCCAGGTTCCGGTCCCGCCCGAGGGTGAGCCCGAGACGTCAGTAGGATGACGCGGTCGGCCTGAGCGCCGGCCTGGTGGCGCGCCGTCGGAACGTGCGCGCGAGTCGTGTCAACGAGAGGTGTGTCTCATGTCGGTTCGTCGCGTCGCGCTCCTGACCGCAGGTGGCTTCGCCCCGTGCCTGTCGTCCGCCGTCGGCGGGCTCATCGAGCGGTACACGGAGATCGCTCCCGACATCGAGATCATCGCGTACGAGCACGGCTACTACGGGCTCCTGCGGGGCGACAAGATCGTCATCGACGACGAGACGCGTGCCAAGGCGGGTCTGCTGCACAAGTTCGGTGGATCGCCCATCGGCAACTCCCGCGTCAAGCTCACCAACGCCAAGGACTGCGTCAAGCGGGGCCTGGTGCAGGAGGGCGAGGACCCGCTGCAGGTGGCCGCCGAGCGGCTCAAGGCCGACGGCGTCGACGTCCTGCACACCATCGGCGGCGACGACACCAACACCACCGCGGCGGACCTGGCCGCGTACCTGCACGAGAACGGCTACGACCTGACCGTCGTCGGGCTGCCCAAGACCATCGACAACGACGTCGTGCCCATCAAGCAGTCGCTCGGTGCGTGGACCGCGGCCGAGGAGGCCGCCGGGTTCGCAGCCAACATCATCGGCGAGCACCGCTCCGGCCCGCGCATGCTCATCGTGCACGAGGTCATGGGCCGGCACTGCGGCTGGCTGACCGCGGCGGCGGCCGCCGACTACCGCCGGTGGCTCGACACCCAGGAGTGGGTGCCCGGCATCGGCCTGACGCGCGAGCGCTGGGACATCCACGCCGTGTTCCTGCCCGAGCTGGCGCTCGACATCGACGCCGAGGCCGCGCGCCTGAAGCAGGTCATGGACACCCAGGGCAACGTCAACATCTTCCTGTCCGAGGGTGCGGGCATGCACGAGATCGTCGAGCAGCTGGAGTCGTCGGGCCAGGAGGTCCTGCGCGACGCGTTCGGTCACGTGCGCCTCGACACCATCAACCCGGGCCAGTGGTTCGCCAAGCAGTTCGCCGAGAAGCTGGGCGCCGAGAAGGTCATGGTGCAGAAGTCCGGCTACTACTCGCGCGCCGCGGCCGCGAACGCCGAGGACCTGCGCCTGATCAAGTCGATGACCGACCTCGCGGTCGAGTGCGCGCTGCGCGGCGAGTCCGGTGTGATCGGGCACGACGAGGAGCAGGGGGACGTGCTGCGCGCCATCGAGTTCCCGCGCATCGCCGGCGGCAAGGCGTTCGACGTGCAGCAGGCCTGGTTCGGCGAGCTGCTCGCCGACATCGGTCAGCCGCTGGTCCCCGCGAGCCACTCATGAGCGTCGAGCCGGACCCGCAGGTCGTCGCCGGGTTGGAGGCCTGGCGCACGATGTCCGCGGTCCAGCAGCCGCAGTGGCCCGACGCGTCGGCGCTCGAGGCGGTCACCACGCGCCTGTCCACGCTGCCGCCGCTCGTGTTCGCGGGGGAGGCCGACCACCTGCGCGCCCAGCTGGCCGCCGCGGGTCGCGGTGAGGCGTTCCTGCTGCAGGGCGGGGACTGCGCCGAGACGTTCGGTGAGGCGACGGCCGACAACATCCGCAACAAGATCAAGACGATCCTGCAGATGGCGGTCGTGCTCACGTACGGAGCGAGCCTGCCGGTGATCAAGATGGGCCGCATGGCCGGGCAGTACGCCAAGCCCCGCAGCTCGGACTCGGAGACCCGCGACGGCGTCACGCTGCCGGCGTTCCGGGGCGACATCATCAACGGCTACGAGTTCACGCCGCAGGCCCGCACGCCCGACCCGCAGCGGCTGCTCGAGGCGTACCACACGTCCGCCTCGACGCTGAACCTCATCCGTGCGTTCACCACCGGTGGCTTCGCGTCGCTGCTGCGGGTGCACGAGTGGAACCGCGGCTTCATGGCCAACCCGTCGTACTCGCGGTACGAGGAGATCGCCGCGGAGATCGACCGTGCGATCCGGTTCATGGCCGCGTGCGGAGCCGACTTCGACGCGCTGCGCTCGGTGGACTTCTTCTCGAGCCACGAGGGTCTGCTGCTCGACTACGAGCGGCCGCTGACGCGGATCGACTCGCGCACCGGCCTGCCGTACGACTGCTCGGCCCACTTCGTGTGGATCGGGGAGCGGACCCGGCAGCTCGGCGGCGCGCACGTGGACTACTTCTCGCGCGTGCAGAACCCGCTGGGCATCAAGCTCGGTCCGACCACCACCGGCGATGACGCCCTCGCGCTCATCGACAAGCTGAACCCGCAGGGCGAGGCCGGCCGGATCACCTTCATCACGCGCATGGGCGCCGGCAAGGTCCGTGACCTGCTGCCCGCGCTCGTCGAGAAGGTCACCGCGGACGGCCGCCCCGTCACCTGGGTGTGCGACCCGATGCACGGGAACGGCATCACGTCGGCCAACGGGTACAAGACGCGCCGGTTCTCCGACGTCATGGACGAGGTGGCCGGCTTCTTCGAGGTGCACCGCGCGCTCGGCACGGTGCCTGGGGGGCTGCACATCGAGCTCACCGGCGACGACGTCACCGAGGTCCTCGGCGGCTCGGAGGAGATCGACGACGAGGGCCTGACCCGTCGCTACGAGACGCTCGTCGACCCCCGGCTGAACCACCAGCAGTCGCTGGAGATGGCGTTCCAGGTGGTGGAGCTGCTCCGCGCGTCCTGAGACGTCGCGGTCGTCGCGCCCCGGTCTTCGTCGAGGACCGGGGCGTCGCCGTCTCAGACGACGGTGAGGACGATCTCCGTCCCGACCTTGACCGCTTGCTTGGCGGGGACGCTCTGCTCCCGGACCGTGCCGAAGAACCCGCCGAGCACGTTCTCGCGCTTCACGGTCAGGCCGAGCTTCTCCAGCTGAGCCTTCGCGGCGTCGAACTGCTTGCTCACGACGCTCGGCATCTCGACCGTCTCCGGCCCCTTGGACACGTTGACGGCGATCGTGTCGCCGCGGTGCCCGTCGGTCCCCGCCGCGGGTGACTGGTCGATGATCTGGCCGGCAGGAACGCTGTCGCTGAACGCCTCGGTCGGCGCGAGCGTCAGGTTGTCGGGCTGGAGCGCCGCCGTCGCGGCGTCGACCGTCATGCCGACGACGGACGTGATCGCGACGGGCGCCGGGCCCTTGGAGACCGTGAGGGTGACCGAGTCACCGCGTACGGCCTGGGCGCCCGGCTCAGCGGCGGCTCCGTCGGGCAGCGTCGCGCTCACCACCACGCCGTTGGCCACGGTGTCGCTGAACACCGGCTCGGCGTAGGTGGCCTGGAGGCCGGCGGCGACGAGGGCGGCTTCGGCCTGGGCCTGCAGGACGCCGACCACGCCGTCCGGCACGGCGACGAGGTCCGGGCCCTTGGAGACCGTGAAGGACACCGTGCCGTCCTTGCGGATGCGGTCGCCCTGCTGCGGGTCCACGGCGAAGACGGTGTCGATCGGCGCGGTGGCGTCGAAGGCGGACGACGGGTCGGCGGCCAGTCCGGCGCGCGCGAGGATCGCCGTCGCCTCGGCCTGGTCCTGCCCGATGATCGTCGGGACGGTGGTGTAGGCGCCGGGTCCCTGCTGCGTGTACCACCACGCCCCGCCGCCGAGCAGGGCGGCGAGCAGCACGACCAGGAGGACCCAGCGGGCGCGGTGGCGCGACGGGGCAGGCTCGTCGGGGGCGACCGCGACGACGTCGGTGCTGACGCCCAGGCCGATGGGCAGCGCGACGGTGGTGCCCCGCGCGTCGGCCGTCTCGAGCTGGGTCGTCTCGTCGGCGTCGGTCGTCGTCGCTGCCGGGGAGGCGGGAGTGTCGTCGTCGGCGTCGCCGGGCTGCTCGGCCAGGTCGGTCTCGTCGGGGTCGGTCGCGGCCGGCAGGACGACCGAGGGGGCGACGTCGGCATGGCGCGCCAGCGTGTCCTCGTCGAGCGCCGCACGCGTGCGGCGCAGGAGCGCCAGGGCGGCGGCCGCGTCGACGGGCCGGTCGTCCGGGTCGCGGGCCGCGAGCGCGCGCACGGCGTCGTCGATCTCGATGGGCAGCCAGTCCACGAGCTCCGACGGCGGCGGGACGTCGTTGTTGACGTGCTGGAACGCCACCTGGATCGGGGTCTCGCCCGTGAACGGCTGGCGGCCCGTGAGCATCTCGAACAGCAGGATCCCGCAGGCGTACACGTCGGTGCGGGCGTCGCTCTCGCCGCGGACGACGAGCTCGGGCGCCAGGTACGCGACCGTGCCGAGCACGGTGCCCGTGGTGGTGGAGGTGACCTCGGTGACCGCGCGGGCCAGGCCGAAGTCGGCCAGCTTCACGCGTCCGTCGGTGGCGAGCAGCACGTTCTCCGGCTTGATGTCCCGGTGCACGAGCCCGACGCGGTGCGCGGCAGCCAGCGCGTCCAGGACGCTCTCGCCGATCCGCAGCGCGTCGCCGACGGTCAGGGCCCCCCGCTCGCCGATGTGCCGGCGCAGGTTGCACCCGTCGATGTACTCCATGGTCAGGTAGCTGGTGTCGCCGTCGACGCCCTGGTCGTAGACGCCGACCAGCCCGGGGTGGGTGAGCCGCGCAGCCGTGCGCGCCTCGCGCCGGAACCGAGCGACGAAGTCCGAGCCGGACGTCCCCTCGGCCAGGTGGGCGTGCATGACCTTCAGCGCGACGTCGCGGTCGAGCCGCCGGTCGACCGCGAGGTACACCGTGGCCATGCCGCCACGCGCGATGCGGGACACGACCTCGTACCGGCTGTCGACCAGGCGGCCGACGAGCGGATCGGTGACGGTGGCTCCCACGGCAGGGAGTCTACGGTCGCGGGTGCCGCGAACGCGGCAGGCGGGGCCTCAGCGGAAGCGCGTCATGTGGGTCTGGACGTTGGCGACGTAGCGCCGCGTGTCTGCGAACATCCCGTTGCGCTTCACCGAGGACGCGCCCTGGTAGTAGCCCGCGATCGCGGTCGGCAGGTCGGGGGCGTTCCGCACGAGGGCCCGCAGGATGGCCACGCCGGCGACGACGTTGTCGTCAGGGTCGACGAGGTTGAGCTGGCGACCGACGAGGTCGGAGGCCCACTGGCCGGACGTCGGGATGACCTGCATGGTGCCGATGGCGTTGGCGGGGGAGACCACGGCGTGGTTGAAGCCCGACTCCTGGAAGGCGACGGCCTGCGCGAGCGCGGGGTCGACCCCCATGGCGCGCGCGGTCGCGGCGACCTTCGCCTGCATCTGCGCCTTGGTCGGCGTCGCGGACCCGCGCAGCGTGGCGAGGTTGTTGTTGGCTGCGGAGACGACGGAGTCGGCGTAGGTGCGCCCCGCGAACGTGTTGCCCACCGACGCGGCAGCGGGAGCGGCGCCCGGGATCGTGAGCGACTGACCGATGCGGATCGTCGCCCGGGAGTCGAGCCCGTTCGCGGCGACGACGGCGGCCACGGTGGTGCCGTGCTTGGCCGCGACCGCCGTGACCGTGTCGCCGGCGCGGACGGTGTACGTCGCCGCGACCGGTGCCGCCGGTGCCGGTGCCGCGGGCGCGCTCGCCGCCGCCGCCCCGGGGATGGTGAGCGTCTGGCCGACGCGGATGAAGGCGCGGGAGTCGAGGCCGTTGGCGGCGACGACGGCCGGCACGGAGGTGCCCAGCCGTGCGGCGATGTGGCTGACGGTGTCCCCGGCGACGACCGTGTAGGTCCGTGCGGCGGGGACGGGCGCGGGGGCCGGTGCGGCGGGCGCCGACGCCGGGCCGCCGGTCGGGATGGTGAGGACCTGGCCGATGCGGATCCGCGAGGCGTCCGCGAGCGCGTTCGCTCGCGTGATGGCCGCGACGGTCGTGCCGCTGCGAGCCGCGATGTGGCTGACGGTGTCGCCGGAGCGGACCGTGTAGCTGTCGTCCGCGTGGGCGGCGCCGCCGGTGGCGGTCACGCCGACGACGGCCAGCGCGAGGGTCGCTCCCGTCCCGGAGGCGACTCGACGGGCGGTGGCGTGCTGCGGCATGGGGACCTCTTGGTGCCTGAGTGAACGGAAGGTGCTGGTGTGACTGGTGTGACAAAACGTGAAGGTATCCGAATACCGCACGCCGGGAAAGCGCTTGGGGGAATTGCGGGGATGTAATTCCTGGTTGCGTACTCTTGTCGGGTGAACGATTCTGCGCAGACCCTCGACCAGCTGGTCGACGAGTGGCTCACCGTCCCTGATGTCGCCGAGCGGATCGGCCTGGACGCGTCCAAGGTCCGCCGCATCGTGCAGGAGGGGCGGCTCGTCGGCGTCCGCCGCGGTGACCCCCGCATCTTCTGCATCCCCGCGGCGTTCCTGGTCCCCGGTCACCTGGCCAACCCGGCGCAGCCGACGCAGGCCTCGTCCGACCAGCCGTGGACCGTGCTCGCGTCGTTGCAGGGCACGCTGACCGTCCTGTCCGACGCCGGCTTCTCCGACGAGGCGGCGATCGAGTGGCTGTTCACACCCGACGAGTCGCTGCCCGGCACGCCGATCGACGCGTTGCGGGCCGGTCGCAAGACCGAGATCCGCCGCCGGGCGGCCGCCGAGCTCTGACCTGCGCGGCGGGTGCGTTCAGGCGTGCCGGTCGACCGCGGCGTGCGCCAGGCCGACCAGCTGGGAGCGGGCGGGCTCGTGCCACGGGCGCGCGTCCATGAGTGCGAAGGCTCGGCCGGCCAGGTCGTCGATGAGCGCCTCGACGTCGTCCGGGGCGCCCGAGCGGCGGATCGCGTCCGCGAGCACGGCCACGTCGAGCTCGCTCAGGGCCCGGTCACCCAGCCGTTCGCGCAGCAGCCGGACCGTGTCGTCGTCCGACGCCGCGCGCGCACGCGCGACCGCCCGGGCGGCCAGGACCGTCCGCTTCCCCTCGCGCAGGTCGTCCCCGGCGGGCTTGCCCGTCGTCTGCGGGTCACCGAAGACGCCCAGCAGGTCGTCGCGCAGCTGGAACGCCTCCCCGAGGGGCAGACCCAGCCTGCGGCACGCCTCGAGCTCGTCCTCGCCTGCGTCGGCCAGCGCGGCGCCGAGCACGATCGGGTGCTCGACGCTGTAGCGAGCCGCCTTGGCGCGGATGACCTCGCGAGCCCGCGACTCGTCTCCCGCCGGATCGTCGCCCCACGGCAACGCCTGGGCCAGCACGTCGAGGTACTGGCCCACCGTGACCTCGGTGCGCATGAGGTCGAAGACCGCACGGGCACGCTCCGCGCGCTGCACCGGCTGCAGGGCCAGCGCGCCGGCGAACTCCTGCTCGCTCGCGATGAGCGTGAGGTCGCCGAGCAGGATCGCCGCCGAGGTCCCGAACCGTTCGGCGTCGCCCGTGAGCCCGTGCTCCCGGTGGAGCTGCTCGAACGCCCGGTGGGCGGCGGGGAAGCCGCGGCGCGTGTCGGAGTCGTCCATGACGTCGTCGTGGAACAGGGCGGCTGCCTGGAACAGCTCGAGGGCCGCGCCGACGCGCAGCACCGCGTCCGCCTCGGGAGTGCCGGCGTGCCCGCCGTGCGCGCGCCAGGACCAGTAGCAGAAGGCTGCGCGCAGCCGCTTGCCCCCGCGCAGCATCTGCGCGACGGCGTCGACCAGCACGTCCGCGTCGTCGCTGGCGGCCGCGAGCACGACCCGCAGCTGGGCGACGTGCCTGCTCAGCAGCTCGTCGATGCGGGCGCGGACGTCCTCGACGTCGACGAGGGCGGGGGGCGCTGCGGTCACGCGGGCAGCCTACGGCGCCGTCGCGCGGACCTGCCCACCGAGCGTCAGGGTCCGCTGCCCGTCGCGGTCCAGGATGCCCAGGACCAGCAGCTCGGAGCCGTCACCGCGCACGAACGTCGCCTGGGCCGCCAGACCCGGCTCCGCCGCGGGCGGTGCGGCCTCGGTGAAGCCGGCCGCCACGAGCGGACCGCGGACGGCGTCCAGGAGACCCGCGGTGTCCTGCGGGGTGCGCAGGTTCAGGCTGACCTCGGTGAGATCGGTGCCCTCCACGGGCTCGGCCGAGGAGAGCAGCACCTCGGCGCCCTCGGGCACCGGGACCAGGTCGGCCGGGAAGCCGGCCACGAGCTCGCCGACGGCGGAGCTCGTCGCGTCGGTCCCGTCCGGCAGCAGCGTCTCGGTGGGGCTCGGTGCGGGGGTCAGCACGGCGACGGCGCTGCCGCTGGGGGTGTCGCGCCCGGGTGCACTCGTCGAGCACGCCGCGGTGCTCGCGCCCAGGACGAGCACGAGCGCGACGACGGCGACGCCGGGGTGGGCGCGCGTCGGGCGGGGCGCGGGGCGGGGCACCGCGACAGGGTAGCCGCGGACCGCATCGAGGCGCCCACACGCCCGTGCGACGGGGGCGTCGTGCACAGATCGGTCGTCGGCCGGCGCCAGGGCGCCGTGCGTGGGCTGGGCTGTGGTCATGCAGACCACCACGCTCCGGGTGAGTGAGCCCCGGGAGATCCTCGCGCTCGTCCCGCACCGGTTGGGCTTTCGTCCTCACGACAGCGCGGTCGCCGTGAGCCTGCGGGCGCCGCGCGGTGCCGTCGGGCTCGTCGTCCGCGTCGACCTGCCGCACCTGGCCGACGCCGGGTCCGGACCGATGCTGGCGCGCACGCTCGTCGCGCACCTGGGCCGGGACGGCGCCCGCCGCGCCCTCCTGGTGCTGTACACCGAGCACGACCCACGTGGTGCCGGCGGTCCGGCGCACGTGGCTGCCCGTCATCTGCGCGAGGCGGCCGCGGCGTCCCTCGGGGAGGTGCAGGTCTGGGTGGTGACGAGCGACGGCTACCTCGCCCTGGACTGCGCGGACGACTGCTGCCCGCCGGGTGGCCGGCCGCTGCGTGACCTGGACTCGACGCAGGTGGGCGCCACGCTGGTCCTGGCGGGGTCCGCGGTCGCCGACTCGCGGGACGATCTCGCCCGGATCACCCCCGCGTCCGCCGAGGTCCGGCGGTCGGTGGCCCGGGTGCGTCGGCGCTGGGAGCACCGGCACGAGCAGGCTCTCGTGGCTGGACCCGGCCCGCTCGCGGGGTGGCGCCTGGAGTCGCTCGCCGCGTGGCGCGCCGCCGTCGACCAGGTATCCGTCGGCCGGCTCGGCGGTGCCGGGGCGCCGTGGGGACGCCTCGAGGCCGGGCTCGCCGACCGGCGCGTGCGCGACGGCGTCCTGGTCAGTCTCGTCCCGGGGACCGCCGACCTGGCCGAGCGGTGCGTCCGCCAGGAGGTGCTGGGCTCCGAGCTCGACGCGGCACTCGGCTCGGCGATGGCGGCGATCATGGACCCCGAGCGCGGGATCGTCCCGCCCGAGGAGGCGACGGCGGTGCACGAGGCCGTGCTGGAGACCGTCGTCGCGCGCGGCCGGTCCGGTGCGCAGGCGCCGGCGCTGACCCTCCTGGGTGTGCTCGCGTGGTGGCAGGGCGACGGTGCACGTGCCCGCGTGCTGCTGGACGGAGCGTTGGACGCCGAGCCGGGCTACCGGCTCGCTGAGCTCCTCGATGGTGCGCTGAGCGCGGCGATCCCGCCCGGCTGGGTCCGCCGGGGTGCGTGACCTGCGACGCCGCAGGCGCCCGCGGTCGTCGTCCTCCCTCCCCTCCGGTAGCGTCGCAGTCACGGCGGAGCCGCCGGCTGACGAGGGGAGGACCGATGGGCATCGTGGTGGGCTATCTCGCCACTCCGGAAGGTCGGGCGGCCCTCGGGGCGGCGATCGAGGAGGCGCGCCAGCGCGGCACGAGCGTCGTGGTGGTCGTGAGCACGCGTCGCGACGAGCCGGCCGAGCAGCGTGCCGCCGTGGAGGCGGAGCTCGAGCGCGTGCGTGAGGACCTCAGCTCGGCGCAGGTCGACCACGAGGTCCGTCTGCTCGACGGAGGCGACGTCGCCGACGACCTCATCGCCACGGCGGAGGACGTCGGTGCGCAGCTGGTCGTGCTGGGTCTGCGCCGCCGCAGCCCGGTGGGCAAGCTGATCCTCGGCGCGAACGCGCAACGGGTGCTCTTCGACGCTCCGTGCCCGGTGCTGACGGTCAAGCCCGCGTCCTGACGAGGTCGTCCCGTCGACCGATCGAGAGCCCGTCGACACCGGGAATCTTCGGGGTCCCTCGCTCGTTGAGCCCTGTATCCCCGTGACCACCGTCCCCGACGGCCGTCTCGTCGTGCCCGTGAAGCGCCGAGCGGCCCGAGTGGTCGGTACAATATCTATCTACCTCCCGGCCCCGTACCGGGTGTCGCGCTGCCGAAAGGTCGTTCGTGTCGTCCCAGACCCCGCATCCCGCTCTTCCGCGTGAGTTCGAGCACCCTGCCCTCCAGGACCTCGTCCTGCACGGGCGAACCCACGGCACCGTGGGCGCCGAAGAGCTCCGCAACGCGTGCGAGCAGGCGGACGTCCAGGACGCCAAGCGTCTGCGCGCCGTCGTCCGTGGCCTCGCCACCGCCGGGATCGGCGTGCGCGAGCCCGCCGCTCCCAGCCGCGCCGTCGCAGCGACGAGCGCCAAGGCCCGGCCGTCGACCAAGGCTGTCGTCGACGCCGACGAGTCGGACGCCGCCCCCGCCAAGCCGGCACGCACCCGTGCGGCCGCGGCCAAGCCCGCCGCCGCCAAGTCCGCCGCCGCCAAGTCCGCCGCGAAGCCCGCTGCCAAGACGGCGACCGCGAAGGCGTCTCCCGCCAAGGCCGGCGACGAGCCCGACACCGACGCCGCCGACGGCGACGAGCCGGACATCGAGGCCATCGAGGAGGTCGCCGTCGAGGCGGTCGAGGCCGACGACAGCACCGACTCGGACGACGAGGACTCCGAGGACGGCGAGAAGAAGCCGGCCCGCAAGGAGGACGAGACCGAGGACAGCGGCTTCACGTACTCGGACGCGGACGACGACGACGCTCCGGCGCAGCAGGTCGTCACCGCCGGCGCGACGGCGGACCCCGTCAAGGACTACCTCAAGCAGATCGGCAAGGTCGCCCTCCTCAACGCCGAGCAGGAGGTCGACCTGGCCAAGCGCATCGAGGCCGGCCTGTTCGCCGAGGAGCGTCTGAACGCGGGCGTCACCATGGAGCCCAAGATCAAGCGCGAGCTCGAGTGGATCGCCAACGACGGTCGCCGCGCCAAGAACCACCTGCTCGAGGCCAACCTGCGCCTCGTCGTCTCGCTCGCCAAGCGCTACACCGGCCGCGGGATGCTGTTCCTGGACCTGATCCAGGAGGGCAACCTCGGTCTGATCCGCGCGGTGGAGAAGTTCGACTACACCAAGGGCTACAAGTTCTCGACGTACGCCACCTGGTGGATCCGCCAGGCCATCACCCGCGCGATGGCGGACCAGGCCCGCACCATCCGCATCCCGGTGCACATGGTCGAGGTCATCAACAAGCTGGCGCGCGTGCAGCGGCAGATGCTCCAGGACCTGGGCCGCGAGCCCACGCCCGAGGAGCTCGCCAAGGAGCTCGACATGACGCCCGAGAAGGTCGTCGAGGTCCAGAAGTACGGACGCGAGCCCATCTCGCTGCACACCCCGCTCGGCGAGGACGGCGACAGCGAGTTCGGCGACCTCATCGAGGACTCCGAGGCGGTCGTGCCCGCGGACGCCGTGAGCTTCACGCTCCTGCAGGAGCAGCTGCACCAGGTGCTCGACACGCTGTCCGAGCGGGAGGCGGGCGTGGTCTCCATGCGGTTCGGCCTCACCGACGGTCAGCCGAAGACGTTGGACGAGATCGGCAAGGTCTACGGCGTGACGCGTGAGCGGATCCGTCAGATCGAGTCGAAGACGATGTCCAAGCTGCGCCACCCGTCGCGCTCGCAGGTGCTGCGGGACTACCTGGACTGACGCGCCACCGCACGAACGCGTCGACGAGGCCCGGACCGGTTGGTCCGGGCCTCGTCGCGTCTGCACGAGGGCGCTAGCGTCAGTCTTGACTAACGGTTAGTCGTGACTGACTATAGAGCGGTCAGCTCGTCGACCGGAGGTGCGTCATGGGCAGTCCTGTCATGTGGTTCGAGATCACCAGCACGGATCCCGCGCGAGCGCGGGCGTTCTACACGCAGCTCTTCGACTGGTCCGGGCAGGCTCCGCCGGAGCTGGGCGGGTACACGCTGCTGGACACCGGCGCGCCGGCCGAGACGGTCGGCGGAGGGATCGGCGCCGCCGACCCCGACGGTCTGCCGCCGGGGATCCTGATGTACGTCCGGGTCCAGGACCTGGCGGCGACCCTGACGCGGGCGGAGGCGCTGGGCGGCAGCACGCTCCAGCCGCCCATGGCGCTGCCCGCCGACAACGGGAGCATCGCGATCCTGGCGGACCCCGACGGTCACCCGGTAGGACTGTGGGCGTGAGCGCAGACCGCCAGCAGACCGACGCCGTGCTGCGCGCCCTGGCGGAGCCGCGACGCCGCGACATCCTCTCGCTGCTGTCGCGCGACGAGGTGCCCGTCGGGCGGCTGGCGGACGAGTTCGACGTCACGCGCAGCGCCGTCAGCCAGCACCTGCGGGTGCTGGAGGAGGCCGGGTTGGTCACGCGCCGCTCGGAGGGCACCCGCAACTTCTACCGGTCCCGCCCCGAGGGGCTGGCTGGCCTGCGCGCGTACCTGGACGAGACGTGGGCGGCGTCGTTGGACGTCGCCCGCCGGCTGGTCGAGGCCGAGGTCGGCGTGCTCGACGCCGAGGGTTGCGAACAGGACGACCGTGCCACGGCGTGAGGCTGTCCGGCTGGCGGCGCCGCCGGTCCACCAGGCGACCACGGTGCGCGCCGACGTCGGCCGGACGTTCGAGGTCTTCGTGCGAGAGATCGGCGCCTGGTGGCCGGTCGAGCCGTTCTCGTCGGGCCGTGAACGGGTCCGGGACGTGTCGATGGAGCGGCGGCTCGGCGGCAAGGTGGTCGAGACGTGGGACGACGGCACCACGCGCACGTGGGGCGAGCTGGTCGCGTGGGACCCGCCGGCCGGCTTCACCATGTCCTGGCTGCTCACCCCCGAGCCCACCGAGGTCGAGCTCACGTTCCGGTCGCTGGGTCCGGGGCTGACCCGGGTGTCGGTCGAGCACCGCGGGTGGGAACGCATGACCGAGGAGCAGCTGGGCGGCGCCTGCGCCCTGCCCGAGGGTTACCGCGGGGGCTCGTACGTGCGGGGCTGGGGCATGATCCTGACCCGGTTCGTCGCCCGGGCGGAGGCCACCGGCACCTGACGACCGCACGGCGATGCGACGAGGCCCGGACCATCCGGTCCGGGCCTCGTCGTTCGGTGTCGTGCCGCGGCGTCAGCTCGCGGCGCCGGCTCCCGCTCCGTGCTCAGCGAGCAGCCGGTCGGTCTCGTCCTGCACGTGGGTCGCCAGCTCGGCGAACTTCGGCGCGTGCTCGCGCGCGTGGTGCGCGCAGAACAGGAGCTCTCCCACGGGGAGGACAACTCGGACATAGGCCTGCGCGCCGCAGCGGTCGCAGCGGTCGGCCGCGGTCAGTGGTTGCGTCATGGTGCCGGTCACAGATCCATACAACCATCCCGCTGGACGAACGACGGCACCGGGAGGGGGTGGTTCGCTCACCGCGTAGCGGACTGTCACCGGCCCGTGACACGACCGTGCCCTGCGGCATGGTGCAGCCGGCTCGTCGGACCCGGCGACTACCATCTCCCCGTGACCACGACCTCCTCGCAGTCCGGCTACACCGCCCGGCACCTGTCCGTGCTGGAAGGTCTCGAGGCGGTCCGCAAGCGGCCCGGCATGTACATCGGCACCACCGACAGCCGCGGCCTCATGCACTGCCTCTGGGAGATCATCGACAACTCGGTCGACGAGGCCCTGGGCGGATTCGGCGACCGCATCGAGATCGTGCTGCACGCGGACTCCTCGGTCGAGGTGCGCGACAACGCCCGCGGCATCCCGGTGGACACCGAGCCCAAGACCGGCCTGACCGGCGTGGAGGTCGTGTTCACCAAGCTGCACGCCGGCGGCAAGTTCGGCGGCGGCTCCTACGGTGCGTCCGGTGGCCTGCACGGCGTCGGTGCGTCGGTGGTGAACGCGCTGTCCGCGCGCCTGGACGTGGAGGTCGACCGCGACGGCCGCACGCACCGCATGACGTTCCACCGCGGCGAGCCCGGCACCTTCGACGACAGCGCGGGCATCGGGCCGGACAACCCGTTCGAGCCGTTCGTCTCCGGCTCGGAGCTGGCGGTCGTGGGCAAGGTCGCCCGCGGACGGTCCGGGACGCGCGTGCGGTACTGGGCGGACCCGCAGATCTTCCCCAAGACGGCCGTCTTCGCCTACGACGAGCTGGTCACGCGCGCCCGGCAGACCAGCTTCCTGGTGCCGGGGCTCGCGCTCACGGTGCGCGACGAGCGCGGCATCCCGGGGACGCCGGGCGCCGACGGTCCGCACGAGGAGACGTTCCTGCACAGCGGCGGCGTCGTGGACTTCGTCGACCACCTGGCGCCGGACCCGGCGGTCACCGACACGTGGCACCTGACCGGCAGCTGGCGCGTTCACGGAGACCGTCCCGGTGCTCGACGAGCGCGGGCACATGACGGCGCAGGAGGTGTCGCGCACCTGCGACGTGGACATCGCGCTGCGCTGGGGGACCGGCTACGAGACCGAGGTCCGCAGCTTCGTCAACATCATCTCGACGCCCAAGGGCGGTACCCACCTGGCCGGGTTCGAGGCGGGGCTGCTGCGGACGCTGCGCAAGGCGGTGGACGCCAACGCGCGTCGGCTGAAGATCTCCTCCCGGGACAGCTCCGAGCGCATCGAGAAGGAGGACGTGCTCGCCGGGATGACCGCCGTCGTCACGGTCCGCCTGGCCGAGCCGCAGTTCGAGGGGCAGACCAAGGAGGTGCTGGGCACCGGACCCGTCCGGGCCATCGTCGCCAAGGTTCTGGACACCGAGCTGGGTGCCTTGTTCACCTCGCCCAAGCGCGACCACAAGGCGCAGTCGTCGCTGCTGCTGGACAAGGTCGTGGGGGAGATGCGCGCGCGGCTGTCGGCGCGCAAGCAGAAGGAGATCTCGCGCCGCAAGAACGCGCTGGAGACCTCGTCGCTGCCCGCCAAGCTGGCCGACTGCCGCAGCGACGACGTCGAGCGCAGCGAGCTGTTCATCGTCGAGGGCGACAGTGCGCTGGGCACGGCCAAGCTGGCGCGCAGCTCCGACTTCCAGGCGCTGCTGCCCATCCGCGGCAAGATCCTCAACGTCCAGAAGGCGTCCATCACGGACATGCTGAAGAACGCGGAGTGCGCCGCCATCATCCAGGTGGTCGGCGCCGGGTCGGGTCGCTCGTTCGACCTGGAGGCCGCGCGCTACGGCAAGATCGTGCTGATGACGGATGCGGACGTCGACGGCGCCCACATCCGGACGCTGCTGCTCACGCTGCTGTTCCGGTACATGCGCCCGCTCGTCGAGGCGGGGCGGGTGTACGCCGCGGTGCCGCCGCTGCACCGGATCGAGGTCATCGGGGGCGGCGGGCGCAAGAACGAGTACATCTACACGTACTCCGAGGCCGAGCTGGCCGCGACGCTGAAGAAGCTGGACCGCGCCGGCAAGCGCTACAAGGACGACATCCAGCGGTACAAGGGCCTCGGGGAGATGGACGCCGACCAGCTGGCGGAGACCACGATGGACCCGCGCCACCGCACGCTGCGCCGCGTGACCATGGAGGGCGCCCAGCGTGCCGAGGAGATCTTCGAGCTGCTGATGGGCTCCGACGTGGCGCCGCGCAAGGACTTCATCGTCGCCGGAGCCGACGGCCTGGACCGCAGCCGCATCGACGCCTGACCCTTTCCGGTTGCCGTTCACCCGGTGTGTTCGGGAGGGTGGGTGACCGTGACCAGCACCGATCTCGCCCCCATCGCCGAACGTGCCGCCGCCCCCGCGCAGGTGCCCGTCCTCGACGGTCCCGACGGCCTGACCTGGCGACCGTTGACCCGCGACGACGTGCCCGCACTGACGCGTCTGCTCAACGCCGCCGAGGAGGCCGACGGGGCGCCGTACCGGACGTCCCCCGAGGAGGTCGGCGAGAAGTTCGACGGCGACTGGAAGGACCACGCGCGCGACACCCTGGCCGGCGTGGACGCGGACGGGGTGATCCGGGCCTACGCCCAGGTCAGCCAGCCGCCCGGTGACACCCGCGTGGTCCGCGCGTTCCTGGACGGCGCGGTCGACCCGCAGTGGCGAGGTCGGGGGATCGGCCGACAGCTGCTCGGCTGGCAGGAGGCGCGCGGCCGCCAGCTCCTGGCGGCGTCGGGCAAGGACCTGCCGGGCCGGCTCGCGGTGTACACGGACGACGACGCCACCGCGACCGTCCGCCTCCTGCGCGCGTCGGTGTTCACCCCGGTGCGCTACTACACCGAGATGCGGCGGCCCCTGGACGTCGAGCTGCCGACCGCGGCCGTCCCCGCGGGTCTGCGCATCGAGCGCTGGAGCGCCGAGCGGGACGAGCAGGTACGGCTGGCGCACAACGAGACGTTCGCCGACCACTGGGGCAGCGAGCCCCGCACCGCGGACGAGTGGGCCCACGGCCGCAGCATGTTCGCGCCGACGTGGAGCCTGGTGGCGATCGACGAGGCGAGCGACGAGGTGGCGGGATACCTGCTGTCCGGCAGGTACGAGCACGACTGGCCCGTGGTCGGGCACAGCTCCGGATACACCGAGCTCCTCGGGGTGCGCCGCCCGTGGCGCGGTCGGGGCCTCGCGCCGGCGCTGCTCACCGCCGCGATGACCGCGTACCGCGCGGACGGCATCGAGTACGCGGAGCTCGGCGTCGACACGGCCAACCCGTCAGGTGCCCACCGCCTGTACGAGAGCCTGGGCTACGTCGTGTTCCACCGGGCCACGATGTTCTCGATCGAGGTCTGAGCGGGCGACCTGCCGCGCTAGCATCGGCGCGGCAGGACGACGACGTCCCGCCGTGCCGTCGCCGGGCCAGGCGCTCCGACGGCGGTCGTCACCGGACGACGGCGTCCGGTCGCTGCGATGCCGGACGAGGGTGTCCGGTCGAGGAGGTCACCGTGGGACGTCCGCTGTCCAGGGTCGCGCGCGCATGGGTCGCGGTGCTCGTCGTGCTGGTGCTGGCCCACCTGGCGGCCCAGCTGACGGGTGCCGCCACGACGGCCCGGGTGACCCAGGGGCTGCTGATGCCCGCGCTGGCGGCGGTCGTGCTGACCGCGACGCGGTGGCCGCGGGGCCGTCGGGTGGCCTGGACGCTGGTGGCTCTCGGGTTCTCGTGGCTGGGTGACGTCCTGCCGTCGGCCGTGGGCGACGACGCCGCGTTCCTGGTGATGGTCGGCTGCTTCCTGCTGGCCCAGGGGGCCTACGTCGTGGCGTTCGCCCCCTCGGTGCGGCGTTCGGTGGTGCACCGTCGGCCGGTGCTGCTCGTGCCGTACGCCCTCGTCCTGGTCACGCTCGTGGCCGTCTGCACGCCGGGTGCCGGGACGCTGCTCGCGCCCGTCGCGGTCTACGCGGGCGTCCTGGTGGCCATGGCCGTCCTCGCCACCGGTCTGGGCCGGACCGGCGCGGTCGGCGGTGCCCTGTTCCTGGTCAGTGACGCGCTCATCGCGGTCGACGCCTTCGTGCCGTCGTGGCACCTGGCCGGACAGGGGTTCTGGGTCATGCTCACCTACGCGGCCGGTCAGGCGCTGCTCGCGGCGGCGGTCGTCGCGAGCAACGCCTCTGAGCGGCGCGCCCCCGACCCGACGCCGTTCTACGCACCCCTGCAGCAGCGCGCCGTCCCGGACAACGCGGTCGCTCTCGTCTGAGCCGACTCAGCCGATCGCGTGCACGGGCGCGGGCAGTGCCGTCCCGGACATGTCCCGCCGCGGGTCGACCTCCGGCAGCTCGACCGGCTGGCCGGCTGATCCCGTGGCCCACGCCGGTCCGGGACCCGCCCAGCCGAGCAGCAGGGCATCCTCGTTGCGCAGGAACCGGTGCGCGCGGACGCCGCCCGTCGCGCGACCCTTGCCGGGGTAGACCTCGAACGGCGTGACCTTGGCCGAGCCCGCCTGGGTGCCGGGCAACGCACCCGACGCGCCTGCGACGGTCACGACGACCGCGTGCGGGACGTCCTCGGCCGCGATCGCCCCGAACGCCACCACGCGCTGGCCCGCGGCGAGCTTGATCCCCGCCATGCCGCCCGCGGCGCGCCCCTGCGGGCGGACGGCCGAGGCGGGGAAGTGCAGGAGCGACGCGTCGGAGGACAGCAGGACCAGCTCGTGCGCCTCGGTCACCGGCACCGCGGCCACCACCTCGTCGCCGTCCTTGAGGGAGATCGCCTCCCACGCGTCCCGGTTGTTCGGGACGTCGCCGGCGGTGACCCGCTTGACGGTGCCCTGCACGGTGGCCAGCGCGAGCGTCGGCGCGTCCGCGGCGAGGGAGGTCAGGCCGACCACGCGCTCGCGCGGCAGCAGCGTCACGACCTCGCTGAGCGGGACCCCGCCGGACAGCGACGGCGCTCCGTCGGTCGGCGGCAGGCCGGGCAGGTCCAGCACGGACACGCGCACGACTCGACCCTGCGAGGTGACGACACCGACCTCGGCACGGGCGGTCGTGGGGATCGCGGCCGACACGACGTCGTGCTTGGCGCGGCGGGCGCCCTCGACGCGGGCGGGCACGTCCTCCGACGCCGTGCGCGCGAGCAGGCCGGTGCCGGACAGCAGGACCCAGCACGGCGTGTCGGCGATCTCCAGCGGGGCGGACGCGCCGCGGGCTGCCGGAGCACCGGTGATGGACGAGCCGCCGGCGGACTCGAGCAGGATCGTGCGACGCGGGGTGCCGTAGGTCGCGGCGACCTCGGCCATCTCGTCGGAGACCAGCGCCCGCAGGCGGGCGTCGTCGGCCAGGATCTCGCGCAGCTCCGCGATCTCCCGGGTGAGCTGCTCCTGCTCCTTCTCCAGCTCGATCCGGGAGAACTTGGTCAGCCGGCGCAGCCGCAGCTCGAGGATGTACTCGGCCTGCGGCTCGGACAGGTCGAAGACGCTGCGCAGACGCTCGCGCGCGGTGTCGGCGTCGTCGGACGTCCGGATGACCTGGATGACCTCGTCGATGTCGAGGATCGCGACGAGCAGCCCCTCGACCAGGTGCAGGCGCTCGAGCCGCTTGGCCAGCCGGAACTGCGAGCGGCGACGCACCACGACCAGACGGTGCTCGACCCACACGACGAGCAGCTCGCGCAGGCCCAGCGTGCGCGGCTGGCCGTCGACGAGCGCGACGTTGTTGATGGAGAACGAGTCCTCGAGCGGCGTGTACCGGTAGAGCTGCTCGAGGACCGCCTCGGGGTGGAAGCCGGTCTTGATCTCGATGACCAGACGCAGGCCGTGCTGGCGGTCCGTGAGGTCGACCGCGTCGGAGATGCCGGAGAGCTTCTTGCTCTGCACGCCCTCCTTGATCTTCTCGATGACCTTCTCCGGGCCCACCGTGTACGGCAGCTCGGTGATCACGATGCCCTTGCGCTTGGGCGTGACGTTCTCGATCCGCGCGGTCGCCCGGGTGCGGAACGCCCCGCGGCCGGTGCGGTAGGCGTCACGGACGCCGTCGAGGCCGACGATCTTGCCGCCCGAGGGCAGGTCCGGGCCGGGGACGAAGCGCAGGAGGTCCTCGAGCGTGGCGTGGGGGTGCAGGACCAGGTGGCGGGCCGCGGCGACGACCTCCACCAGGTTGTGCGGCGCCATGTTGGTCGCCATGCCGACCGCGATGCCGGACGCGCCGTTGACCAGCAGGTTCGGGATCGCCGCCGGCAGCACCTCCGGCTGGGTCAGCTTGTTGTCGTAGTTGGGCACGAAGTTCACGACGTCCTCGTCGAGACCCGTGGTCATCGCGAGCGCCGCGGGTGCCATGCGCGCCTCGGTGTACCGGGGGGCCGCGGGGCCGTCGTCGAGCGAGCCGAAGTTCCCGTGGCCGTCGACCAGCGGCAGCCGCAGCGAGAACGGCTGGGCCAGGCGGACCATCGCGTCGTAGATGGCCGCGTCGCCGTGCGGGTGGAGCTTGCCCATGACCTCGCCGACGACGCGCGCCGACTTCACGTACGGGCGGTCGGGCCGCAGGCCCATGTCGGACATCTGGAACAGGATGCGACGCTGCACGGGCTTGAGGCCGTCGCGGGCGTCCGGCAGCGCCCGCGAGTAGATGACGGAGTAGGCGTACTCGAGGAACGAGCCCTCCATCTCGGTCGCCACGTCGATGTCGACGATGCGCTCGACGAGGTCCTCGGGTGGGAGGTCGGGGGTCGCGGGGCGACGCGCCATGGGTGCTTGCTCCTCGGGGGCCGGTCTGCGGTGCGCGGACCATTGTGTCCCGTCCGGGCG
The DNA here is from genome assembly GCA_963837795.1 of uncultured Actinomycetota bacterium. GTDB lineage: Bacteria > Actinomycetota > Actinomycetes > Actinomycetales > Cellulomonadaceae > Cellulomonas. The sequence goes on along the minus strand of CAWIOT010000003.1, from coordinate 133,840 downwards.
CCGCGAGGTGCCGCGGCGCGCTGGCCGCCCGGCGTCGTGCGGGAGCCGGACAGGAGCGGACCGCACTAGCGTGGCGTGCATGGCAGACGTCACCGCGGACGGTCCACCGCCACCCGCCCGGGTCTACCCGGCGTCGTGGGAGGCCGACGTCGTGCTGCACGACGGGTCGACCACGCACGTGCGCCCGTTGCGCCGCACCGACGCCGACGCGCTGCAGGCCTTCCACGTCGGCCAGTCCGAGCGCTCGACCTACCTGCGGTTCTTCGCGCCGCTGGAGCGGCTGTCCGAGCGGGACCTGGCCCGGCTGGTCGACGTCGACCACGTGGACCGGGTGGCGCTCGTCGCGGTGTCCGGCGGCACGGAGGCGGAGGACGAGGACCAGATCATCGGCGTGGCCCGCTACGACCGGATCGGCACCGACGAGGCGGAGGTGGCGTTCAACATCGCCGACGCCCACCAGGGTCGCGGGCTCGGCTCCGTCCTGCTCGAGCACCTGGCCGCCGCGGCCCGGGAGCGCGGGGTGCGGCGGTTCGTCGCCGAGGTCCTGCCGCAGAACGGCCGGATGATCGCGGTGTTCAAGGACGCCGGGTACGAGGTGCGGCAGCGCACCGAGGACGGCATCGTCGCGGTCGGCTTCGACATCGACCCGACGGACCGGTCGCTCGCGGTGATGGCGGACCGGGAGCACCGCGCCGAGGCCCGCTCGATGCGTGACCTGCTGGACGCAGGCTCGGTGGTCGTGGTCGGCCCGGGGACGGATGCCGGCGACACCTTCGCCGGTCGGATCGCGTCCCGCGTGCTCGCCGACCTCCTGGTGGGGGACCCGTCGGTCGTCGTGCACGCCGTCGGCGTGCCCGGTGACCCGCCCCTGCCCGTCCACGACGCGCTGAGCGACGTGCCCGGTCGTGTCGAGCTGGCGGTCGCCGCGGTGCCGTCGTCGCGCGCCGCCGACGTGGTCCGCGGCCTGGCCCGGCTGGGCGTGCGGGGGCTGGTGCTCATGACCGCGGGGTTCGCCGAGGAGGGCCCGGAGGGCCTGGACCGCCAGCGAGCGCTCTTGCGGGTCGCGCACGGCGCGGGCATGCGCGTGGTCGGTCCGGGCTCGTACGGGATCATCGCCGCGCGCGACGGCGGCCTGCAGCTCAACGCGTCGCTGGCCGCCGAACCGCCGCCGGCAGGGCGCGTCGGCCTGTTCTGCCAGTCCGCCCCGCTCTCGGTGTCGCTGCTCGCGGCGGTCGGCCGGCGGGGGATCGGTGTCTCGCAGTTCGTGTCGGCCGGCCACCGCGCCGACGTGTCCGGCAACGACCTCATGCAGTTCTGGGCCGACGACGACGGCACCGACGTGGTCGGGCTGTACCTGGAGTCGCTGGGCAACCCCCGCAAGTTCTCCCGGGTGGCCCGGCGCCTGGCCGCCATCAAGCCCGTGGTCGTCGTGACCGCGGGCCGGTCCGGACAGGTCGTCCCGCCCGGGCACGCGGTCCGGCCGACGCACGCCCCGCCCCGCACGCTCGCCGAGGTCCTGCGGCAGTCCGGCGTGGTGCGGGTGGAGAACACCCACCAGATGCTCGACGTCGCCCAGGTGCTCGCCCACCAGCCGCTCCCCGGGGGGCGGCGCACGGCCATCCTGGCCAGCTCGGCCTCGGTCGCTGCCCTCGTCGCCGAGGCCGCGGCCGCCGCGGGGCTCGTGGTGAGCGGGCACGTCCAGCTGCTGCGCGAGGACGCGTCACCCGAGCAGGTGGGTGCTGCGGTGGACGCGCTGTACGCCGATCCCGACAGCGACGTGGTGGTCGTGGTGCGGATCCCGACCGTGGGTGGCCCCGACACCGTGCTGCCGGAGGCCGTCGCCCGGGCAGCGGCACGGTCACGGCGCACGACCGTGGCGTGCATCTACGACCTGCACGGCCTCACGCCTCAGCTGACCGCCGCGGACGACGAGGGTCGCGAGTGGACCGTGCCCGCGTACAGCACCCCGGAGGACGCCGCGCTCGCGCTGGGCCACGCCGCGCGGTACGCCCAGTGGCGCGACGGCGACCGCGGCCGACCGCTGCACCCCGACGGCGTCGACACCCGAGCAGCCCGGCGCCTGGTGGCGGGGTGGCTCGCCGCGGGCGGCGACGACGCGGTGCTGGGCCTGGACGCCGCACGCACGAGCGAGCTGCTGGCGACGATCGGGGTCGACGTGCTGCCCTCGGTGCGGGTCCGGGACGCCGACGAGGCCGTGGCGGCCGCCGACCGCATCGGCTGGCCGGTCGCCCTCAAGACGACCGCACCGGCCCTGCGGCACCGCGCCGACCTGGGAGGGGTCCGACTCGACGTCGCCGACGAGGCGGAGCTGCGGGCCGACGTCGCCCAGGTCCTCGCCCTGGCCTCGGCGCACCGCGCCGCGGAGGACGACGAGCCGCTCGAGGTGCAGGCCATGGCGCCGCACGGGTCGGCGTGCGTGGTGCGGTCGGTCGAGGACCCGTTGTTCGGTCCGATCATCAGCTTCGGCCTCGCGGGCGACGCCTCGGACCTGCTGGGCGACGTCGCCTACGGCGTGCCGCCGCTGACCGACGTGGACGTCGCCGACCTGGTCCGCACGGCACGGGCCGCCCCGCGGCTGTTCGGGTACCGCGGCCTGCCCGCGCTCGACGTCGCGGCGCTCGAGGACGTCATCGCGCGCGTGGCCGTGCTCGCGGACGACCTGCCAGAGCTGCGCTCGCTCGAGCTCAACCCGGTGGTCGTCTCCGAGCACGGTGCCGTGGTGCTCGGGGCCCGGGCCGCGGTCGCCCGCGCCGACCGCGCCGACGGAACCCGACGGCTCTCGAGGGTGTGACCTGTGCGCGGTCGTCGGGGACGGCCCCCGAGGTGGGAGGATGAGCGGGTGCCCGCTGCCGCTCCCGCCCTGCACCACGACCTCCACCGTGCCGGCTACTACCCGGAGCTCGTCGTCGACGTGCTCGACGTGGCCCTGGCCGACGAGGAGGTGGTCGCTCACCTGGTCCACCCCGAGACGACGTTCGACGCCGCCGAGGTGCGCCGCCACGTCACGGTGCTGGTGCTGACCCCCACCCGCCTGGTCGTCGCCCACGTCGACGACCACCCGGCCGACTCCGAGCACCCCTCGGCGTCGGCGTCCGCGACCACGGAGGCCGTGCCCCTGGCGGAGCTGACGTCCGTCGCCCTGACGCACGTGGTGCCGCTGCCGGAGAAGCACGAGCGCGGTCAGGTGGCCCATGAGCTGACCCTGGTCATCGGCTGGGGCGCCGTCTCGCGCGTCGACCTGGAGCCCGCCACCTGTGGGGACCCGAGCTGCGACGCCGACCACGGCCTGACCGGCACCCTCGCACCCGACGACGTGGTGGTGCGCGTCAGCGCCGCGGCCGAGGGCGTCGACTCCGTGCGCGCCGCCACGGCGTTCGCGCGCCAGCTGTCCGCCGCGAGCGCCCGGGCCCGATGACGGACCTCGAGCTGTCGCAGGCGCTCGCTGACCTGGAGGCGGCGGACCTGGTCGCTCCCGGCTGGGGCCGGCCCTGTCTCGGACGCGTCCTGCCCGCGGTCGCCGGTGCGGTGGGCGTGATGGACGTCCCCGGGTCGGGGGACGCGCAGGCGCAGCTCGGCCTGCCCGACGCCACCCGGGTGTGCGTGGTGCTGGTCGACGGGCTCGGGTACACCAACGTGAGCGAGCGTGCGGGGCACGCCCCGTTCCTGCGCCGACGACTGGCCGACTCCACCCCGCTGACCAGCACGTTCCCGTCCACCACGGCCTCCGCCATGGGCACGTTCGGAGTCGCGCAGCCGCCCGGTCGCACCGGGATGCTCGGCTACACGGTCCGGGACCCGGCGACGGGAGCGCTCGGCAACCTGGTCAGCTGGACGGGCCTGCCCCCCGCCCGCGAGTGGCAGCGGGAGACCACGGTGTTCGAGCGGCTGGTCGCCGCGGGCACGGCCGTGACCAGCGTCGGTCCGGCGCGTTTCGCCGGGTCCGGGCTGACCGAGGCCGCGCTGCGGGGGCCGACGTACCGGTCGGCCGAGTCGCTCGCCGACCGGGTGGATGCCACGGTCGACGCCTTGCGCCGTCCCGGGGTCGCGTACCTGTACTGGGGCGACGTGGACAAGGCGGGCCACCACCACGGGTGGGGGTCGCTGCAGTGGGGTGACGCGCTGGCGGAGCTCGACTCCGAGCTGGGTCGCCTCGCGCGCCTGCTCCCGCGCGGCACGGCCCTGGTGGTCACCGCGGACCACGGGATGGTCGACGTCGACCGCGCGCTGCGCTGGGACGTCGCGACGGACCCGGCGCTCGGTGCCGGTGTCGCGCTCGTCGCGGGCGAGCCGCGTGCGCTGCACCTGCACCTCGAGCCGGGCACGGACCCCGCGGACGTGGCGGCGCGGTGGCGTGACGTGCTCGGTGAGGCGGCCCTCGTCGCCACCCGCGCGCAGACGGCCGCCGACGGCTGGTTCGGTGAGGTCGCGCCGCACGTGCTGCCCGTGATCGGTGACGTGGTCGTCGCGATGACCGGCCGGGCGACCGTGGTCGACTCGCGGACGCAGTCGTCCGCGTCGATGGACCTGGTCGGCGTGCACGGGTCGTTGACCCGACACGAGATGCTCGTGCCCTGCCTGGTGGTGGCCTGATGGCCGAGCTGGTGTTCTTCTCCGGCACCATGGACAGCGGCAAGTCGACCCTGGCCCTGCAGATGCACCACAACCACGCGGCGCGCGGGCGCGACGGCGTGCTGTTCACCCGACAGGACCGCGCCGGTACGGCCACGATCTCCTCGCGGCTCGGGCTCACGCAGCGGGCGCACGAGGTGGACGACACCACGGACTTCTGGGCGGACGTCATCGCGCGCCGCACGCACGGGCGTCCGGTGGACTACCTCATCGGCGACGAGGCGCAGTTCTACACCGCCGAGCAGGTGGAGCAGCTGGCGCGCGTGGTCGACGAGCTCGGGGTCGACGTCTACGTGTTCGGGATCTCGACCGACTTCCGGGCGCGGTTGTTCCCCGGCGCGGCGCGGCTGGTCGAGCTGGCCGACCGCGTCGAGATCCTGCAGGTGCGGGCGCTGTGCTGGTGCGGCGCGCGGGCCACGCACAACGCGCGGACCATCGGCGGCACCATGGTCGTCGAGGGTGCGCAGGTGGTGGTCGGGGACGTCGAGGCCGGGGCCGACGAGGTCGGCTACGAGGTGCTGTGCCGCCGTCACCACATGCGCCGCATGACGGCCGCGGCCGCGCGTGCCTCCTCGCCGACCGCCCAGACGCTGAGCACGGTGGACCAGCTCAGCCTCTGAGCCGCCCGGTCACTCCGGCTTGGCGCCGAAGACGATCTCGTCCCAGCTGGGCACCTTGGCGCGGGCGCGCCGGCCGCGGGGCCGCTCGGCGTCGTCGGCCTCCGCCGCAGGAGCCGGCGTGGGCTCCGGGACGGCGGCCGGTGCCGGGTACACCTGGGCCTGTGCCTCCTCGTCGGCGTCGGCCGGGTGGGCGCCGGGCACGGACGCCTCCAGTCGAGCGAAGTCGAACGCGTGCTGCGGACCGAACCCCTCGAACTCGTCGCCGTCGTCGTCGCCCTCGTCGCCGAGCTCGACCGCCTGCCGGACGCCGCGGCGCGTGCGCAGGTCGTCCAGCAGCGTCGCGGTCTCCTCGTGCGGGTCGCGCACCGGCTCGGGTGCGGGCTCGTCGGCTGTCGCGTCGGTCGGGGTGCGCAGCGTGGCGCCCTCGCCCTGGAAGTCGAACACCACGTCGCGGACCGCGGCCAGGTGGCGGCGGGACACCGGCTCGTCGGCCAGCTCCGTCTCGGACAGCCAGCGGGCCTCGTCCTCGTCGGCGACGACCGTCCGCTTGGCCGGGTCGAAGGTCCAGCGAGCCTCGTGCTGGGTGTCGCCGACCGCGAACCGTGCCAGGACCACCCACGGGCCGGACGCGTCGCGTGCGGCGTCCCAGGCCAGCGAGGCGAGGTCGACACCGCGTGCGGCGAGCCGGTCCGTCACCAGGTCACCGAGCGTCGGAGCGCCGACGTCACGGCCGACTCGCGTGCCTCGGGCCTGCTCGGCGACGTGCTCGCGCTCGGCCAGCACCGGCCCCTCGTAGCGGCGGACCCGCTCGACGGGCAGACCGGCGTCGTCGGCGACCTCCTGCGTGGTGGCTCCGGCGCGGATCCGTGCCTGGATCTCCCGCGGGCTCAGGGTCCCGGCGCTCTCGGCCCGCAGCTGCTCCAGCTGCGGCCGGTCCCGGCGCACGGCGGCGCGCAGCGGCTCGTCGATACGCAGGCGGAAGCGCGCCCCGTCGGGGCCGGCCAGGACGAGATGTTCCCCGTCCTCGTGCAGACCCACCAGCTCCAGCTCACCCATGCGACCTCCCGGTACCTCGGCACGAGCCTGCCACCGATCCGGCGCGACGGCGCGCACCCGGGACGGTGCGCCGCGCGATCGCACGGCACGACACTCACCGCCGCACCCACCGCCGCGGTGGTCGTGGGTGTGACGGCCGGTGTCGGCGGGGGAGTGCGGCACCGCGCCCGCGGCGGGGCGCCGTGCGGTGAGGTCGTCGGCTGGCTGCGAGGATGCGGGGGTGAACTCCGAGGACCCGGACGTGGTGCGCGCGCTCGTGCAGGTGGCCGAGCAGGTGGCCCGTGAGGCCGGCGCGCTCGTGCGGGACGGTCGTCGCCGCGCGGTGACGGTGGCCGCGACCAAGTCGAGCGCGCAGGACGTGGTGACCGCCATGGACCTGGCGTCCGAGGCGCTGCTGCGCCGGCGGCTGGCCGAGCTGCGCCCGGACGACGCGATCCTCGGGGAGGAGGAGGCGTTCCGGCCCGGGAGCTCCGGCCTGACCTGGGTGGTCGACCCCATCGACGGGACGGTCAACTACCTGTACGGCCTGCCCGTGTACGCGGTGTCCGTCGCGGCGGTGACCGGACCCGATCCCGCGGCCGCACCGGACCCCGCCACGTGGACCGCGCTCGCCGGCTGCGTGTTCGCCCCCGAGGACGGCCGGGCCTACACGGCCGGCCGCGGGCTGGGCGCCTGGCTCGGTGACCAGCGGTTGCGCGCCAACGAGTCCCGTCCCCTGATCGACTCGCTGGTGGGGACCGGCTTCGGATACGTCGCGGAGCGCCGCCGGTCACAGGGCCGAATCGTCGCGGAACTGTTGCCGCGGGTACGTGATATTCGACGCGCCGGATGCGCCTCCTTGGACCTGTGCGCAATCGCCTCGGGAGGGCTCGACCTGTACTTCGAACGCGGCTTGCAACCGTGGGACCTGGCGGCCGGAGCGCTCATCGCCCAGGAGGCAGGTGCGCAGGTCACAGGCCTGCGTGGACAGCAGGCACAGGAGTCCATGACTGTGGCCGGGGCGGCGCCCGCTGTGCAGGACCTGAGAGATTTCCTGGAACGGCTGGGGGCCGACTCGGAGGCGTGACAACGCTTCCACGCAGGGTGTGACGAAATCGGTCACGTGTCCGGTTCGCACGGCGCTCGTTTGTGGTGCAGAATCCCACCGCGCGCGGGAACAAAAAGCGCGTCGCGTGCATTGATCCCGCGTACGAGATTCCATCCAGACACGGAGTGTGACGCCACACATGGCTACCGACTACGACGCCCCGCGCAAGACCGAGGAGGACCTGAGCGAGGACTCGCTCCAGGAGCTCCAGGCCCGGCGCTCCGACAAGAACTCGGGCGTGGTGGACGAGGACGAGACCGAGGCGGCCGAAGGGTTCGAGCTCCCGGGCGCGGACCTGTCCGGCGAAGAGCTCTCCGTACGCGTGCTGCCCCGCCAGGCCGACGAGTTCACCTGCTCGAGCTGCTTCCTGGTGCACCACCGCAGCCAGCTCGCCTACGAGCGCGACGGTCGACCCGTCTGCTCGGAGTGCGCGGCCTGAGCGCCTCCCCCCGACCACGACCGAGCTGAGGGCCGGTCGCCCGCACGACGGGCGACCGGCCCTCAGCCGTGCAGCGCGGCAGCCAGCGCGGCGGGGTGCCGCGTGGAGACCACCCAGTACGGGGTCGGGTCCTGCGGGTCCTGCACCTCGACGCGTACCGCCGTGTGGATCCAGCCGCGCAGGCACAGGTGGGCACGCGCGTCCAGGCGCGGTCCGAGCTCCGCGGTGGTGGCGGCACGGTCCAGCGGGACGGCGGGGCCGAGCAGCGTGAGCGGGATGTGCGCCCGCCCGGCTCGCAGGACACCGTCGGCCACCTCGACCCGCGGCGCGAAGACCACCAGGAGCACGGCGCCGAGCACGAGGACGGCCACCCCGACGACCGCGGCCACGACCAGGTCCAGCGGGACGAACGCGACGACCATCATCGCGGCGAACGCCACCAGCAGCACCCAGCCCGCAGGCCCGAGCCACAGGCGCTCCGCGTAGGAGGTCGAGGCGGTGCGCGGGGCGGCTGCGGAGGATCCAGAGGGTGCGTCGGGCATGCACCCAGCATCCCATCCGGCGGGTAGGGTCGAGCCCCGTGACGGCCGACCCCAGCACCGAGGTGCTCCTGCTGCGCCTCGACCCCGAGCTGCCCGTGCCCGCGTACGCGCACCCCGGTGACGCCGGCGCGGACCTGGTGTCCCGCATCGACGTGGTGATCCCGCCGCAGGGCCGGGTGACCGTGCCGACCGGTGTGGCCATCGCGCTGCCCGACGGGTTCGCCGCCTTCGTGCACCCGCGCTCGGGGCTGGCGATGCGTCACGGGCTCACGATCGTCAACGCACCCGGCACGGTCGACGCGGGGTACCGGGGTGAGATCGCCGTGACACTGCTCAACACCGACGTCGAGCACGCCCTGCACCTGCACCGCGGGGACCGGATCGCCCAGCTGGTGGTCCAGCGGGTCGAGCGCGTGCGCTTCGTCGAGGCCGAGCGTCTGCCCGGGTCGCACCGCGGTGAGGGCGGGTTCGGCTCGAGCGGCGGCTGGAAGGCTGCGCCGTCCGCGTAGGTCGGGACTATCGTCGAACTGTCGAGTGATGCGCGCGAGCGCGTCGAAGAGGAGTGAGCACGTGGCGCTGTTCCGGCGTGGCGGGAAGGAACCCGCCACCGATGACACGGTGGGGTCGCAGGTCGAGGAGCCCGACCAGGGCGACCTCGGCGACGAGACCGACGCGGTGCCCGCACCGGTCGAACGGACCGGCGGCCCGTGGGACGCGTCCCAGGTGGACGACGACGTGCCGCGCGTCGACCTCGGCGCGATCCTGCTGCCCGGCGTGCAGGGCATGGAGCTGCGCATGGAGATCGACAAGGCGACCGAGGTGGTCTCCGCGGCGTCGATCCTGCTGGACGGCTCCTCGCTGCAGGTGCAGGCCTTCGCCGCCCCCCGCACCGAGGGCATCTGGGACGAGATCCGCGCGGAGATCGCGGAGTCCGTGACCCAGCAGGGCGGGTCGGCGGACGACCTGCCCGGACCGTTCGGTCGTGAGCTCCTGGCCAGGCTGCCCGTCCGGACGCCCGAGGGTCGCACCGGGCACCGGCCCGCGCGCTTCGTCGGCGCCGACGGACCGCGCTGGTTCGTCCGCGGCGTCATCACCGGTCGCGCCGCCGTGGAGCCCGCGGCCGCGACCGCGCTCGAGCAGCTGTTCGCCGGGATCGTCGTGGTCCGCGGCACCGATGCACGGCCGCCGCGGGACCTGCTCACCCTGCGGCTGCCCGGACCGGGCACGCCGAACCTGCAGGAAGGTGCGCCGGTCGAGGAACGCCCGGCGGCGCCGGACTTCGACCCCCTCACCCGCGGCCCGGAGATCACGGAGACCCGATGACCCTCAAGGAACGCCTGAAGAAGGCGGTCGCGTCCCAGGCCGAGATCGAGGCGGACGAGGAGCGCGCCGACGCCCACCGCTCGGTGGGCTGCACCCCGGTCGACCAGCTGAAGGACCGCTCGCGCGCCAGCGTCTCGGGCGTGATCCGCTCGGTGACCCTGCGCCCGCGCGAGGGCGTCCCGGCCCTCGAGGCGGAGCTGTACGACGGCAGCGGGTCGCTGGACCTGGTCTGGCTCGGTCGCCGGGAGATCGCCGGCGTCATGCCCGGCCGGCGGCTGAAGATCGAGGGGCTCGTCTGCATGATGGACGGGCGGCGGACCGTGTTCAACCCGCGCTACGAGCTGCGGCCGCGTCCCGGTGAGTGAGCCGGAGCGCCGCGGACCCGTCGACGGCCCTGACGAGGGCGAGCGCGTCCTCGAGTCCGTGGACGACCTCGTCGACCCGCAGGACGGACCGGTGCGCGGCATGCGGGTGCTCGCGTCCGACACCTTCTCGGCGTCGGACGCCGTCGGCGGTGTGCGCGGGATCGTCGAGTCCGTCGCGCCCGGCCTGCTGTTCGTCGTCGTCTTCGTGGCGGCCGGGCAGCGGCTGGCCCCGGCCCTCGTCGTCGCCCTCGCGGCGGCCGTCGTCACGGTCGTGGTGCGCCTGGTCCAGCGTCAGTCGCCGAGCATGGCGTTCGGCGGGTTCCTCGGCGTGGCGATCGGGGTCTTCTGGGCGTGGCGCACCGGGGACGCCAAGGACTTCTTCGCCTACGGCCTGTGGGTGAACGTCATCTGGTTCCTGGGCACGCTGGCGACGGTGCTCGCGGGATGGCCCCTGGTCGGCCTGGTGGTCGGGCTGTTCTCCAAGGCGGGACCGCTGAGTGAGGGCGGCTCGTGGGCGGGCGCCGTGGCATGGCGGGCCGACCGGTCCGTGCGCCGGCGGTATGCGCTCGCCACGCTGCCCTTCGTCGCGCTCTTCGGACTGCGCCTGCTGGTCCAGCTCCCGCTCTACCTCAGCTCGGAGGTCGCCTGGCTGGGTACCGCCAAGCTCCTGATGGGCCTGCCGGGCACCGCGCTCGCGCTCTGGGTCAGCTGGCTGCTGGTCCGTGGGTCAGCAGCGCCTCCAGCTGGGACTCGTCCACTTCCCGAGCCGTGACGAACAGCAGCTCGTCCCGGCCCTCGAGCGTGTCGTCCGCGCTGGGGGCGATCGGTCGCGCGTCGCGCACGATGCAGGCGAGCACCGTGTCCGCGGGCCACGCGATCTGACCCACCCGCACGCCCGCCAGGGGCGAGTCCTCGGGCAGGGTGAGCTCGAGGATGTCCGCGCGCGACTGGTGGAACGTGAAGATCCGGACCAGGTCGCCGACGGTCACGGCCTCCTCGACCATGGCCGTCATGATGCGCGGCGTCGACACGGCGACGTCCACGCCCCACGCCTCGTCGAACATCCACTCGTTCTTGGGGTTGTTCACGCGGGCGACCGTGCGCGGGACGCCGAACTCCGTCTTGGCGAGCAGGGAGATCACGAGGTTGGCCTTGTCGTCCCCGGTCGCGGCGACGACGACGTCGCACTCGTCGGTCTTCACCTGGCGCAGCGTCGGCAGCTCGCAGGCGTCGGCCAGCAGCCACTCCGCGTCGGCGACCTGGGAGACGCGCATGGCCGACGGCTGCCGGTCGATGAGGGTGACCTCGTGGCCGTGCCCGAGCAGCTCGCGGGCGATCGAGCGGCCGACCGAGCCGGCCCCGGCGATGACGACCCTCATGCGGACACCACCGGGGCGCTGGTGAGGACACGTTCGACCTGGCCGGACTGGTCGGTCCGCATGAGCACGTGCACGGTGTCGTTCTCCTGCAGGACGGTGGTGGCGGTCGGCAGCAGACCGTCCCCGTAGCGGGTGAGGTACGCGACGCGGGCGCCGCTGGCCTCCTCGAGCGTGCGCAGCGGTTTGCCGACCCAGCCGGCGTGCACGTCGACCTCGGACAGCTGGATCTGCCCGGAGGAGTCCTGGTACTCGTCGCTGGCACCCATGGGCAGCAGCCGGCGCAGCACCTGGTGCGCGGTCCAGACGACGGTGGCGACCGTCGGGATGCCGAGGCGCTGGTAGATCTCGGCCCGGTGCGGGTCGTAGATGCGGGCGACGACGTTCTCGATGCCGAACGTCTCGCGCACCACGCGCGCCGCCAGGATGTTCGAGTTGTCGCCGTCGGAGACGGCCGCGAACGCGAACGCGTCCTCGATGCCCGCCTGCCGCAGCGTGTCGCGGTCGAAGCCGAGCCCGGTCACCTTGTTGCCGGCGAAGTCGGCGTCGAGGCGACGGAACGCGTCGGCGTTCTGGTCGATGACGGACACCGAGTGCCCGTTCTCCTCGAGGCTCGACGCGAGCGTCGCGCCCACCCGGCCGCATCCCATGATCACGAAGTGCACAGTGCGGCACGCTATACCGTCCTCGCCACGCGCCGGGGACACAGCGCGTGGGTGGTGTGACCCGCCGCGCGCGGGCCTAGCATTGCGCATCGTGTCGGACCTCTCGGATGCCGCCAAACGCCTGTTGCTCGGACGTCCCGTCCGCAGCGACAAGCTCGGCCACACGCTCCTGCCGAAGCGCATCGCGCTGCCCGTGTTCGCGTCGGACGCGCTCTCCTCGGTGGCGTACGCGCCCGACGAGATCCTGCTGACGCTGTCGCTGGCGGGCATGTCGGCGCTCGTGATCTCGCCGTGGGTCGGCCTGGCGGTGGTGGGCGTGATGATCGTGGTGGTCGCGTCCTACCGGCAGAACGTGCACGCCTACCCCTCGGGCGGAGGGGACTACGAGGTCGCGACGACGAACCTCGGCCCCAACGCCGGCGTCACGGTCGCCAGCGCCCTGCTGGTCGACTACGTGCTCACCGTGGCCGTCTCGATCTCGTCGGGTGCGCAGTACGCCGCCACGGCGTTCCCTCCCTTGCGCGGCCACGAGGCCCTCTTCGCCGTGGGGCTGGTGGTGCTGCTGACCCTGGCCAACCTGCGCGGCGTCAAGGAGTCGGGCAGCCTCTTCGCCATCCCGGTGTACCTGTTCATGTTCGCGATCGGCGCGGTGGCCGTGGTCGGGGCGGTGCAGTACCTGACCGGCAACCTGGCGATGGCGGAGAGCGCGAGCCTGGACCTGGCGCCCGATGCCGCGTTCGACCAGGGACTCACCGGGCTCGCGGGGTTCTTCCTGGTCCTGCGGGCGTTCGCGTCCGGGTGTGCCGCGCTCACGGGCGTGGAGGCCATCAGCAACGGCGTGCCGGCGTTCAAGAAGCCGAAGTCCAAGAACGCCGCCACGACGCTGGCCCTGCTGGGCGGCCTGTCCATCACGATGATCATGTCGATCCTGCTGCTGTCCCGGGCCTCCGGCGTCACGTTCGCCGACGACCCCCAGACGCAGCTGCTCCAGGACGGCGTGCCGGTCGGGGAGTCCTACGTCCAGCACCCGGTGATCAGCCAGCTGTCCGCGGCGGTGTTCCAGAGCGTGCCGTGGATGGCGGTCCTGGTCGCGATCGTCACCGGCCTGATCCTGGTGCTCGCCGCCAACACGGCGTTCAACGGGTTCCCCGTCCTGGGCTCGATCCTGGCGCGCGACGGGTACCTGCCGCGCCAGCTGCACACCCGCGGCGACCGGCTGGCCTACTCCAACGGCATCGTCACCCTCGCGCTCGTGGCGATCGTGCTGATCTGGGCGTTCGACGCGGAGGTCACCCGGCTGATCCAGCTGTACATCGTCGGCGTCTTCGTGTCGTTCACCGTCAGCCAGCTCGGCATGGTCCGGCACTGGAGCCGGCACCTGCGCACCGAGCCCGACCCCGACACCCGGGCACGCATGAAGCGCTCCCGCGTGATCAACTCCGTGGGCCTGGTGATGACCGCGACGGTCCTGGTGGTCGTCCTGATCACCAAGTTCACCCACGGGGCGTACATCGCGATCCTGGCGATGGTCGTGGTGTTCGTCCTCATGCAGTCGATCCACCGGCACTACGCGCAGGTCCGCGCGGAGCTGGCCCTCGGTGCGGACGCCGAGTCGGCCCGGGCGCTGCCCAGCCGGGTGCACGCGATCGTGCTGGTCTCGCACCTGCACCGGCCGACCATGCGAGCGCTGGCGTACGCGCGGGCGTCGCGACCCCAGGTGCTCGAGGCCGTCACGGTGGGCGTGGACCCGGAGGACGTGGTCGCGCTGCGCGAGCAGTGGGACGGGCTGAACATCCCGGTGCCGCTGCGCGTGCTGGACTCGCCCTTCCGGGAGATCACGCGCCCCGTGCTGACGTACGTCCGCTCCATCCGGCGGGACAGCCCCCGCGACCTCGTGGTCGTGTACATCCCCGAGTACGTGGTGGGGCACTGGTGGGAGCAGCTGCTGCACAACCAGAGCGCGCTGCGGCTCAAGGGGCGGCTGCTGTTCACCCCGGGCGTCGTCGTGGCGTCGGTGCCGTGGCAGCTGGCCTCGTCCGAGGGGCAGACGGGCCTGGAGGACCCGGTGCGGGGTACCGTTCCGCGTGGCTACTGACTCTGCACGCGACCTCCCGACCGACCCGTCGCACGACCTGATCGAGCTCGAGGTCGGCCCGGTCGCGCACGGCGGCCACTGCGTCGCACGGCACGAGGGGCGCGTCGTGTTCGTCCGGCACACGCTCCCCGGCGAGCGCGTGCGGGCACGGCTCACGGACGCCGGCGAGAGTGCGAAGTTCTGGCGCGCGGACGCGGTCGAGGTGCTCGAGGCCTCCCCGGACCGGGTGCCGTCCGCGTGGCCGGAGGCGGGCCCGGGCGGGGTCGGCGGCGGTGAGCTCGCGCACGTGGCGCTCCCGGCGCAGCGCGCGTGGAAGTCCGCGGTGCTCGCCGAGCAGCTGCGGCGGCTGGCCAGGCTCGACCTGGAGGTGCCGGTCCAGGCGGCGCCGGGCGACGACGAGCGCGGCGGGCTGGGCTGGCGCACGCGCATCGACCTGGTGGCCGACGCCGAGGGGCGCGCCGGCATGCGCGGCTTCCGTTCGCACGACGTGCACGCGCTGTCGGCCATGCCGCTGGCGAGCGAGACGATCGCGGACCTGGGCCTGTTCGAGCGTCGGTGGCCTGCCGGGTCCCGCATCGAGGCGGTCGCACCGGCCGGGGGCGACGCCCCGCTCGTGCTGGTCGACGACGCGCCGTTCGACCTGGGACGGCGTCGCATGGACGGCCGGCCGAACGCGCGCACGGCCGTGCGCGAGCACGTGCAGCGGGGCGAGGTCGGGTACGACTACCGCGTCGCGGGAGCGGGGTTCTGGCAGGTGCACCGCGAGGCACCGGACCTGCTCGTCGCCGCGGTGCTGGCCGGGCTCGGCGACGTCGACGGGGCCGCGGTCCTCGACCTGTACGCGGGCGCGGGGCTGTTCACCGTGCCGCTGTCGGACGCCGTCGGCCCCACCGGTGAGGTGGTCTCCGTCGAGGGCGACGCCCGGGCCGTCAAGGACGCGCGACGCAACCTGCACAGCCGGCCCAACGTCGAGCTGCACGCCGGTGACGTGGCCCAGGTCCTGGCGGGACGCATCGACGCCGACTCGGACGTCGTGCACGCCGACGTCGTCGTGCTGGACCCGCCGCGCACCGGGGCCGGTCGCGCCGTCGTCGCCGGGATCACCGAGCTGCGCCCCGAGCGCGTGGTCTACGTCGCGTGCGACCCGGCCGCCCTGGCTCGCGACATCGCCCTGTTCGCCGACGCCGGCTACGCCCTCGCGGACCTGCAGGCGTACGACCTGTTCCCCATGACCCACCACCTCGAGGCGGTCGCCGTCCTGACCCGCTGACACGCGTGCGCACCGCCGTGCCCAGGGCTAGCGTGGAGAGCGTCGCCGGACCGCGCGGCCCGGCAGAGGGGAGCGGCACGGTGAGCGAGAAGGACGCGATCAGCCGGCTGGCGGAGGCCAAGCGCCTGGTCACCCAGGAGCTGCACAAGCAGGGCACGCCCGAGTACGACCCGCGTTCGCACGAGCGGGCGATCGAGGCCGAGCGCAAGGCGCAGGACGCGGTCGACGCCGAGCGCGCCGCGCAGCACTGAGACCGGGACGCGCCGCCCGGACGAGCAGGTCCCGCGGGTCCCGCCGCACGCGCCACGCCGCCGTGGACACGCGTGCGGCGGGGCCCGCGACCATGTATCTTGATGTCGAGATAATTCGCGGATCACGGCCGTCCTAGGCTGGGAGACCGCACCGCACAGCGGCCCGGGTGACCACCCCTCCCCGGCAGCACCACCGGCAGACTCGCCAGCGAAGGAGCCCCCGTGAGCAGCGTCGACAGCTTCGGTTCGAAGGGAACACTCGAGGTCGGTGACGCCTCGTACGAGGTGTACCGCCTCTCGGCCGTGCCGGGGGTCGAGCGCCTGCCGTTCAGCCTCAAGGTGCTCGCGGAGAACCTGCTGCGCACCGAGGACGGCGCCAACATCACCGCCGACCACGTGCGCGCGCTGGCCGGGTGGGACCCGGACGCCCAGCCCGACACCGAGATCCAGTTCACGCCCGCCCGCGTGATCATGCAGGACTTCACCGGCGTGCCGTGCGTGGTCGACCTGGCCACCATGCGCGAGGCCGTCGTGGACCTGGGCGGCGACGCCAGCCGGATCAACCCGCTGGCACCGGCCGAGCTGGTCATCGACCACTCCGTGCAGATCGACGTCGCGGGCCGCGCGGACGCGTTCGAGCGCAACGTCGAGCTCGAGTACGAGCGCAACCGTGAGCGCTACCAGTTCCTGCGCTGGGGCCAGACCGCGTTCGACGACTTCAAGGTCGTCCCCCCGGGCACCGGCATCGTGCACCAGGTCAACATCGAGTACCTGGCGCGCGGCGTCATGGTGCGCGACGGCAAGGCGTACCCCGACACGTGCGTCGGCACCGACTCGCACACCACGATGGTCAACGGCCTGGGCGTGCTGGGCTGGGGCGTCGGCGGCATCGAGGCCGAGGCCGCGATGCTCGGCCAGCCGGTGTCGATGCTCATCCCGCGCGTGGTCGGCTTCAAGCTCACGGGCTCGATCCCGTCCGGCGTCACGGCGACCGACATCGTGCTGACCATCACGCAGAAGCTGCGTCAGCACGGCGTCGTCGGCAAGTTCGTCGAGTTCTACGGCGAGGGCGTGGCGGCGGTGCCGCTGGCCAACCGCGCCACCATCGGCAACATGAGCCCCGAGTTCGGCTCGACGGCCGCGATCTTCCCGATCGACGCCGTGACGCTGGAGTACCTGCGCCTGACCGGCCGGTCCGAGGAGCAGCTCGCCCTCGTCGAGGCGTACGCCAAGGAGCAGGGCATGTGGCTGGACCCCACGCTCGACTCCTACGTCGAGCCGGTGTTCTCCGAGTACCTCGAGCTCGACCTGTCGACCGTGGTGCCGTCCATCGCCGGCCCCAAGCGTCCGCAGGACCGCATCGAGCTGTCCCGGGCCAAGGAGCAGTTCCAGCGGGACCTGCCCACCTACGCCCCGGAGCTGGCCAACAGCGTCGACGAGGCCGAGCGGGAGTCGTTCCCGGCGTCGGACAGCCCGGCGATCACGTCCTCGGCGTCCCGCACCTACGCGGTGACGGACACGGACGGTCGCTCGTTCGACCTGTTCCACGGTGCGGTCGCGATCGCGTCGATCACGTCCTGCACCAACACGTCGAACCCGTCGGTCATGATCGCCGCGGCCCTCGTCGCCAAGAAGGCGGTCGAGAAGGGCCTCGTCGCCAAGCCGTGGGTCAAGACGTCGATGGCGCCGGGCTCGCAGGTGGTGACCAACTACTACGAGAAGGCCGGCCTGTGGCCGTACCTCGAGAAGCTGGGCTTCCACCTGGTCGGGTACGGCTGCGCCACGTGCATCGGCAACTCCGGCCCGCTGGACCAGAACATCTCGGACGTCGTGCAGGAGCACGACCTGGCCGTGGCCGCGGTCCTGTCCGGCAACCGGAACTTCGAGGGGCGCATCAACCCCGACATCAAGATGAACTACCTGGCGTCGCCGCCGCTGGTCATCGCGTACGCGCTGGCCGGCACGATGGACTTCGACTTCGAGTCGGACCCGCTGGGCCGCGACGAGGCCGGGCACCCGATCTTCCTGCGCGACATCTGGCCCACGCCGGACGAGGTGCAGACCACGATCGACGCCTCGATCGACCGTGCGATGTTCACCAAGGACTACGCGGACGTGTTCACCGGTGACGACCGGTGGCGCGCGCTGCCCACGCCCGAGGGCGACACGTTCGAGTGGGACCCCGAGTCGACCTACGTCCGCAAGCCCCCGTACTTCGAGGGCATGCAGGCCCAGCCGACGCCGGTCACCGACATCTCCGGTGCGCGCGTGCTGGCCAAGCTGGGTGACTCGGTGACCACCGACCACATCAGCCCGGCCGGCTCGATCAAGGCCGACAGCCCGGCGGGCCTGTACCTGGCCGAGCACGGTGTGGCCCGTCGCGACTTCAACTCCTACGGCTCGCGCCGCGGGAACCACGAGGTCATGATCCGCGGCACGTTCGCCAACATCCGGCTGCGCAACCAGCTGGTCCCCGGCGTCGAGGGCGGGTTCACGCAGAACTTCCTCACGGGTGAGCAGTCGTCGATCTACGACGCCTCCGTGGCGTACCAGGAGCAGGGCATCCCCCTGGTCGTGCTGGGCGGCAAGGAGTACGGCTCCGGCTCGTCGCGCGACTGGGCCGCCAAGGGCACGAGCCTGCTGGGCGTCAAGGCGGTCATCGCGGAGAGCTTCGAGCGGATCCACCGCTCGAACCTGATCGGGATGGGCGTGCTGCCGCTGCAGTTCCCCGAGGGCGAGACCGCCGAGTCCCTGGGGCTGGACGGGACCGAGACGTTCGACATCGCGGGCGTCACGGCGCTCAACGACGGCACGACGCCGCGCACGCTCGCGGTGACGGCGACGGCGGCGGACGGCGCGGTCGTCTCGTTCGACGCGGTGCTGCGCATCGACACCCCCGGCGAGGCGGACTACTACCGCAACGGCGGCATCCTGCAGTACGTGCTGCGCTCGCTCGTCAAGGCCTGACGAGCCCGCACCGACGGCCCCTGACCACCGTGGTGGTCGGGGGCCGTCGTCGTGCGGTAGGACGAACCCATGGCCCATGACGAACGGCTGGTCGCGCGGGTCCTGGCCGACGCCCGCGACGTGGTGCGGGGCGAGATCGCCGAGCTGGTGGCCCGCCGCCGGTCCACGGGCTACGGGCCGCTGTACGACCTGGTGGCGGACTACCCGCTGCGAGAGGGCAAGGGGCTGCGGCCGGCGATCTGCCTGAGCGCGGCCATCGCGGCGGGAGGACGCACCGAGCAGGCGCTGGGGTCCGCCACGGCCCTCGAGCTGCTGCACAACGGCTTCCTGGTGCACGACGACATCGAGGACGCCTCGACGTTCCGGCGCGGTCGCGCGACGCTCTTCGCCGACCGGGGCGTGCCCGTGGCCATCAACGTCGGTGACGCGACCAACATCCTGTCGGTCGGCGTGCTGCTGGAGAACGTCTCGACGCTCGGGGTGCGCAAGGCGCTGCTGGTGCTGCGGGAGTTCGAGCGGATGGCGCGCGAGTCGGTCGAGGGTCAGGCCATCGAGCTCGACTGGATCGCCGCCGGCACGTTCGACCTGCAGGACCGCGACTACGTGCGCATGGTCTACAAGAAGACGTGCTGGTACACCGTCATCGCCCCGCTGCGGATCGGTGTGATCTGCGGCAGCCCGCCGGGTGAGGGACGGCCGACGCAGGAGGAGCTGCTCGAGCTGGTGGCCCTCGGGTTCCATGCAGGCGTGGCGTTCCAGATCACCGACGACGTGCTCAACCTCGTCGCCGACGAGGGCGCGTACGGCAAGGAGTCGGCCGGGGACCTGTGGGAGGGCAAGCGGACCGTCATGCTCCTGCACTTCCTGCGGACGGCCGCCGCCGCGGACCGGGAGCGGGCGCTGCGTCTGCTCGGCGTCGCGCGACCCGCGAAGGACGCCGGCGAGGTCGCGTGGCTGGCGGGCGCCATGGAGCGTGCCGGTTCCCTCGAGCACGGTCGGGCCCTCGCGCAGCGCTACTCGCGCAGGGCGCTCGAGCTGCAGGCCCGGGTGCTCGGGCCCTCCCGCGACGACGAGTCGGCGGACTATCGTCATTTCCTGCGCGAGATGCTCCACTACGTGATCGACCGGACGCTGTAGCCCACCGAGCGGGGGAGTCGATGACGGAGCCACCGCAGGGAGCCGGCGACGCGCTGAGCGAGATCCTGCGCCTGCAGACCGAGTTCCAGACCCGGATGGTCGACGAGACGCTGCGGTACCTGCGCCGCGTGCAGGGGATGTTCGAGCCGCACGCACCGGGCACGGTCCTGCGACCCGACGCACCCGCCACCCTGGCCGTGCAGGCCGCGGCGGGTGGGCGCTCCTCGATCGCGCTCGAGGTGGAGAACCGGCAGCGGGTGCACACCGCGCTGGCCGTGGTGCTCACGCCGCTGGTCGCCGACGACGGCACCACGTGGTTCGTCGACGCCGACACCAAGCCGGCGTTCCGGCTGCTGGCGCCCGCCGAGCAGGCGCGCGTCACGGTCCGGCTCCGGGTCCCCACCGACGTGCCGCCGGGCACCTACCGCGGCCTGGTGACGCTGCGGGGACTGCACCCGGCCGGCATCCCGCTGGAGGTCACCGTGGAGCCGGCCCCGTGACGGCGCGCGGGCACATGCGGCTCGTCGACGAGCCGGACCGGGCGGGGCGCACCACGGCCGCACTGGTCGCCTCGCTGTCCGGGCGGCTCGCCGCGCTGTCGGCCGTGTCCGGGGCGGACGTCGTCGGGGCGCTCGCCGCCGGCGTCGCGGCCCTGGGACGGCAGGCGTCCGGCACGGCCGAGGGACGCCGGCTGCGCGAGGGGCTCGCGCACGGGCGGCCCGCGACGAACGCGGCGCTCCTGTGGCAGCAGCTCGGCATCGACCGGTGGCTGTCGACCATGCCGGCCAGCCGTGTGCTCGACCAGCTGCGCAACGACGCGGCGCTCCTGCTGGTGGACGACCTCGCGCAGACGCTGGACCTGCCGCCGCTCGTGGCCGAGCCGACCGGCGCCGACCGCCCGGCGGCGCCCGAGGTCATCGACCCGCTGGACCTCGTCGTCGGGATGTGGGTGCTCGCCCGGGACACCGTCGACCTGGTGCAGGCGCTCGCCGACAGCGCCGGGGTGCCGGCGGTGACCGTGGTGCCTGGTCGACCCGCGGCCGCGCGGGTCGACGGCGGCGTCCTGCGCTGACCGTCCCGCCGTGCGCGACCACCTGCGACGACCGGCAGCGGACGACCCGACGCGCGAGAGCGCCAAGGAGTGGCTGCACGTCAACGTGTTCGACCACGCCACCGGGGTCGTCGGCCTGGTGAACGTGTCGTTGCACGGGGACCCGGTCCAGGAGGCGTCCCGGGCCGTCGGCGTGGCCCTGCTGCACGTGCCCGGCACGGGGTGGGTCGGCAACGTCGACGTCGGTCCGTGCCGAACCGCGGAGGTGGGCGTGCTGTCCCTCGGGCGCGGCGGTGTGGCGGTCGCGGTCGACCTGGCGCCGCCGCGCGGCGGCCACGTCGCGGCCCGGGCCCTGCTCGACGAGGACGGCCTGGACCTGTCCCTGGAGGGCGTGCTGTCCGGGGACCCGCTCGGTCCCGCGTGGGTGGTGCCGTTCGGCTCGGGACACCTGGGCTGGCTCGCGTACCCCCGGCTGACCGTGAGCGGTCGCGCGGCCGCGGCCGGACGGTCCTGGACGTTCGACGCCGCCGGCGGGTACGCCGACCACAACTGGGGCCGATGGTGGTGGGGCGACGACGCGGGCTGGGACTGGGGGTGCTGGGACGCGGGCGGTGGGCCGGTCGTGGTGCTGTCCCGCACCACGGACCGGGAGCACACCCGGGCCGGGGACGTGCTCCTGACCGTGGAGTGGGGCGGTCGGCAGGTGCAGTTCCTGGGGGAGCAGGTGGTGGTGGAGGCGACCGGGCGACGGACGCCGTCGCGGCGCCTGCCCGGGGCGATGGCCGCGCTGCACGCCGACCGGGCTGCTGCGCGCCTGCCCGCCCGCGTGACGGTGCACGCGAGCAACGGGTTCGACGGGCTGGACCTGGAGTTCGACGTCGTCGACGCCGCCCAGCTGGTCCTCGCGGAGCCCGCGCGTCCCGGGTTCGGGTTCCTGCACGAGCTGGTCGGCACGTTCCGGTGCGTGGGTGTGCTGGGCGGGCGGCGGGTCGATGCGGCGGGGCTGGGGGTGCTCGAACGTGCCGGCTGACCGTGGGCTGGTCGGGTTCCTGGCGGCACTCGTCGCCGGGACCGACGCGGGCGACCCGGTCGCCGCGGCCCGCCTGCGCCGCCTCGCCGGCCGGCAGGTGGCGCGGATCGGTCTGGACGACGAGCGGGCCGACGTGCGCTTCGACGCCCGCGGCGCGTTCCGGGTTGTCGCGGCCACGGACGGGGGTGCCGGACCGGCCTGCCGCGGGTGGTCCGACCGGGCCACGGTCGGGCAGATCCTGGGCGGCCGGCTCGAGGTGCGCGACGCGGTGCTGACCGGACGCGTCGAGGTGGTGGGCACGGTGGCGCAGGTCGCCGCGATCGTCGCGGTGATCGAGGTCCTGCTGTCGGCCTCGGTGCGCGTGCCCGCGCTGCAGGACCTCGCCGACGAGCTGCACGCCGACCCACGCTCCGCGGCGCGCCCGCCCGTCGAGGCGGTGCCGTGGCACCCGGACGAGATCTCGTCGGCGGAGGTGGCCCTGCTGGCGCGGCTGGACCTGCTGACCGACGACCTCGAGGGCCCACGTGGTTGACGCCCGATCTGTCCGGGTCGATCCTGCTAGGGGACGGTTCCGCTCGGCACCTTGGGGGTAGCCATGGGCTCGGACGTGCATCTCGACGGTCATCTCGGTCCGGTCGGACCCGTGACCGTGAACCCCATCGAGGTCGACCGCGTCGGCCCCATCGGACCGGTCACGGTGGCCGGCATCCCGAACGAGTTCGGCATCACCGTCCGCTCACCGCTGCCCAAGATCCAGCTGGGCGTGGACCCGGTGGACGCGACGCTCACGCTCAACCCGGTCACGCTCAACCCGGTCAACCTCAACCTGGCCGTCACCGAGCTGCCCGAGACCCGTGCGCACCTGCCGGCCGACTTCACCGTGGGGCTGAGCCTGCTCGGCATGGAGCTGCTCACGGTCCGGCTGTGCGGCGAGGCGCAGCTGATCTCCGAGGCCTACACGGCGGGCCCGTGCGAGCACTGCGGGTACACCGAGCGCGACGACGACCTCGACCACCAGGACGGCTGACCGTGGCACGGGCCGTGGCGGACGGGACCCGGGCGGTGCGCCTGGTCGGGCCGCCGGGCGCGGTCGTGGGCGTGGTCGACGTCCCCCCGGCGCAACGGCTGTCGATCATCCTGGAACCGCCCGAGAAGGAGCCGGACCCCGTGCTGGCCGGCGCCCGGGTGCTCACGGCGCCGGCCGGTACCGCCCGGACGGAGGTGCGCCTGCTCCTGCCGGCCGACGCGCCGGCGGGGGAGCGGTCGGCGCAGCTGCTGTGGGACGACGGTGCGATCGACGTGCGCGTCGAGGTCCTGGGCGTGCGCGACGTGCACGTCCGGCCCCTGGTCCTGCCGGTGTCCGGGGCCGCGGGGTCGATCGTGCCCGTGGGCGTCGACGTGGTGAACCGCGGCAACGTCCCGGTGGAGGTCGCCAAGGTCGCGGTGCTGGCCTTCGAGGAGCGCGAGACGCTCGAGCACGCCATCGTCGCCGGGCTCACCGGCAAGGCCCGCGGGCTGGACCGGTGGGCCGTGGTGGCCGACACGGTCGCCGCACGCCAGTCCGACGCGGCGCGCGTCGTCGTCACGGACGGCGCGGGGGTGCTCGAACCCGGCGCCGGTGCCCACGTCGTCGCGGAGGTCCACGTGCCGGCGGGGCTGTCCGTCGCCGGGCACGCCGGGACGTGGCTGGTGGCCGGGGTGCGCGTCCGGATCGAGCTGCAGGTCAGCGAAGCGGCGCCGGCGCCCACGCCGCGCGCGAGCAGGTCGAGGAGCACGCGAGCGAAGGAGTCGTCGTGACCGCACAGGAGAGCCTGACCGAGGCCGCGCGGCCGGGGATCGCCGCACTGGACGCCCTGGTCGGGGCGGGTGTCCGGCTGGGCCGGTCGATGATCGACGCGATGGGGTCGACGACCCCCGTGTCGGACGCCGTGCACGCGGTGGGCAGCGAGGCGTCGAGGGTCGATCTCGGCCTCGGCACGCTCCGGCTGCCGCAGCTGGGCGCGGCCACGGGCGGCTGCGGCTGCACCATCCCCGACGCGTGCTTCCTGCCCGAGAAGCTGCCGCCCGTCACGGCGCACGGCTGCCCCGGTGCGACCATGCGGCTGCGGGTCGCCGTGACCAACGACTGGCCGGCCAGCCGGACGGTCGCCGTGCGTGCCACGGGACACGGCGCCAAGGCGGTCCAGGTGGAGCCGGTCCAGCAGGCGATCGGCCCGTACGAGACCGAGACGTTCACGGCGACCGTGCACCTGCCCGACGACGGGACCGGTCCGGGCTCGGTGCTGCTGTGGGTGCGGGGGTGCCGCGACCACGTGGTGCGCTGGCAGGTCACCTCCTCGGACGGGGGCTGCTCCTGCGTGCACGAGGTGGCGGTGACGGACAAGCCCGACACCCTGCACCACTGGTACGACCACTTCTACCGCGAGCCCTGCTGCCGGCCCCAGGGACGGATCGCGACCCGGGTCCCGGTCCATGGCTGACGGAGCGCCCGACGCAGCCGCGACCGGCGCCGAGGACCTGGTGCGCCGGATGGTCGACGCCAACGTCAGCTACTACCGGGCGTGGGGCTCGCTGGTCACCGACTGGCTCACCGAGCTGACCGAGGTGGCCCGGGCCGCCCCCGGCGTGGTGTCCCTGCAGACACCGCCCGCCCCCCGGACGAGCTCACCCGCGCCCGCGGGGCACCGCCACGCACCGCCCGCACCGCCCCCCACCCCCGCCGCGGTGCTGGTCCTCGAGGGCCCCGCCGGGACGCAGGCGGCCGGGGCGTTCGAGGTGGAGAACGTGCTGGACGCGGAGGCCGCCGGGGTGGTCGTCGTCGACCCCTTCCGCGACCCGGCCGGTCAACCGGTGGGTGTCGACGTCGTCGTCGCGCCCGAGCGGCTCGAGCTCGCCCCCGGCCAGTCCGTCGTCGTGTCGCTGCGGGCCACGGTGCCCGAGGCGGCCGCGGTCGGGGTCGACCACCGCAGCACCGTCCGCGTCGAGGGCATCCCCGCGGGGACCATCGCCGTGGTCCTGCGGCGTCTCGAGACGTGAGCGAGGCCGAGAGCGCGGCGAGCGGGCTGCTCGCCGCCTCCATGTGGTCGTGGGCCGCCCAGGTGTTCGACCCGGCACGGGCGGCGCGGCGTGCGGCCCGTGCGCGCGGGCAGGGGGTCGTCGTCGACGCCCGACCGCCGATGCCCGGTGGAGGACCGTTCCTCAGCGGGACGGGCGCCGGGCCGCGACTGCTCGACGCGCCGACGCAGCACGACCCGCTCGTGGCCGAGTTCGACCGGCTGGCAGAGGCCTACGACTTCTACGTCCGCCCGTTCTCGGTCCCGCTGTTCGCGGAGGCGCTGGACGTCCTGGCGCCGCTGCTGACGCCGGACGCGCGGGTGCTGGACGCCGGCTGCGGTCCCGGCCGCGAGCTGCGGGCCGTCGCGCGGCGGGTCCCCGACGGCGAGGTCGTCGGCGTCGACCTGGCCGCCGGGATGGTCGTCGGCGCCCACCGAGCCGCGTGGGCCGCCGGCCTGGACAACACCGCGTTCGTGCAGTCGGACGTGGGCGACCTGCCCCGGGACCTCGACGGCGCCTTCGACCTGGTCTACAACTGCCTCGCGCACCACCACTACCCGGACCCGGCGGCGGCCGCCGTCGGCATCCGCCGGTGCCTGCGGCCGGGCGGCCACTACGCGATCGTCGACCCGGGGCCCGAGTGGTTCGTCAACCTGTCCGCCACCCTGGCGCTCGCGGGCGATCCGGGCTGGATCGGGTTCCACACGCCCGAGCAGTTCCGGGCGCTGCTGGAGGGTGCCGGGTTCGTGGACGTGCAGTGGTACGACCTGCTGCCCGGGTTCGGCCTCGCGCTCGCGCGCGTCCCGGGCTGAGGGTGGTCAGCCGCCGGGCGGCGGCTCAGGACGCTCGAGGCTCTCGATGGAGCGTCCGACCCAGTCGGCCAGCAGCGCGCGCTCGGTGGCGCGCAGGCCGGGCAGGTCCGGCACGGCGGCGGCGAACCCGACGGCGAGGGCGAGCGGCCCGGTCGGCGCTGCCGCAGGTGGGTCGGTGGTGAGCGCGCTCAGCACCGCGTCGCACATGGCGTCGGCGAGCCGCGGGTCGCGCTCGTCGGCCGGTGTCGCCAGGAGGGTCAGGACGGTGCCCGTCCCGGCGGCGTGGATCATCTCGACGGCGCGCTGCTCGCTGACCCGCAGGCGGCCGGCCGCGGCGAGGCGTCCGACGCGGTGCCGAAGGACGTCGACGCCGGCGGTCGTCGCCGCCGAGCGGCGTCGTCGGGGATCCTGCAGCAGGACGTACAGCTCAGGGTTGTCCAGGCCGAACTCGACCTGGCGGTGCCAGCTGGCTCGCAGCGCGACGACGGGGTCGGGATCCTCGTCCGCGAGGCCGGCGGCCTTGTCGTGCACCCACTGCGCCAGGACGTGCTCGGCGACCGCCTCGACCAGACCGTCCTTGTCCCCGAACAGCCGGTAGATCGACGGCGCCTGCACCCCGGCGGCGTGGGCCACGGCGCGGGTGGTGACGGCTCCCGTGCCGCCCTCCCGCAGCAGCCTGGTGGCGGCGTCGACGATCTGCGCCCGTGCGTCGTCCCTGGATCGGCTCGTCATGTTTCCCATGGTAACGCCGCATTGATACCAGTGGAGAATCGGTGCTACGGTCGCAGCGTTATCAACGGAAACGGAGCGTGCCATGATCGTCCTCACCGGAGCCACCGGACAGCTGGGGTCCCGCATCGTCGACCAGCTGCTGGACCGGGTTCCTGCCTCGTCGGTCGCCGTCAGCGTCCGCGACGTCGACCGGGCGGCCGACCTCGCCGCGCGTGGCGTCCGCGTCCGGGCCGGGGACTTCACGGACCCGGACTCGCTCGCGCACGCCTTCGAGGGGGCGGACGTGGTCCTCGTCGTCTCGGCGGCCATCCGGGGCGGTGCCGCGCTCGAGGCGAACCGGGCCGCGATCGACGCCGCGAGGGCGGCAGGCGCCGCCCGCATCCTCTACACGAGCCACCAGGCGGCGTCGGCGGACTCGCTCTTCCCGCCCCAGCGCGTGCACGCCGCCACGGAGCAGCACCTCGCCGGCCTCGGGGTGCCGTTCGTGAGCCTGCGGAACGGCTTCTACGCCACCGCGCTCGCCATCCACCTGCCCGCGGCCCTGGAGACCGGGCGGATCGTCGTCCCGCAGGACGGACCGGTGTCCTGGACCGCGCACGACGACCTCGCCGAGGTGGCCGCGCACGCCGTGGTCTCGGAGCACCTGTTCGAGGGCCACAGCCCGGCACTCACCGCGCCGGCCCTGCTCGACCTGGGGCAGGTGGCCGACGTGCTGAGCGAGCTGACCGGCCGGAGGATCACGCGCGTCACCGTCCCCGACGACGAGTGGCGGGCCTCCGCGCTCGACCGCGGGCTGCCGCCGGTCGTCGCGGACTTCTCCCTCGGCATGTTCCAGGCTGCGCGACGCGGCGAGTTCGCTGTGGCGGACCCCACCCTGGAGCAGGTGCTCGGGCGGCCGGCCACACCCGTGTCCGTGGTCCTGCGCCAGCTCCTCGACGCGGTGTAGCCGTCAGTCGGCGAGCGCCTGCGCGATCCCGTGCCGGCCGATCTCGGCCAGGTGCGGGTGGTCCACGGGATGCATCTGCAGCACCACCGCCATGTGCAGCGCCCAGGCCTGCGCGCGGCGCCAGGTGGGCTCGTCGTAGGGGAGCCGGGACCGGAGCTCGGCGCGTCCCTCGGCGTCGAACGTCAACCAGGCGGTCGACAGGTCGGAGGCCGGGTCGCCGGACGTCAGGTCGCCGAAGTCGATGACCGCGCGCAGTCGCCCCTCGTGCACCAGGAGGTTCGCGGGGTGCGGGTCGCCGTGCAGCCACAGGGCCGGTCCGTCCCACGCCGGCGCGGCCGCGAGCTCGCGCCAGCGCGCCAGGACGCGGTCCGCGTCGGGCAGCGCCAGCCGCTCGAGGCGCTCGCGCAGGGGCGCCTCGCGCGGGGCGACCGGCACGCCACGGAAGGGGTTGACGGGGGCGTCCGCTGGTGCGGGCCGGTGCAGGGCGCGGAACACGTCCGCGAGCTGGCCGGCCCACGCCGATCGGTCGCCGACCGGGGTCCGGTGGGCGGCGACCGCGTCGAACCACGGCACGACGCTCCACGCCCACGGGTAGCCCGCCGACGGGGTGCCCACCCGCACCGGGACCGGGACGTCGACCGGCAGCCGGGGCGCCAGCACGGGCAGCCACTGCTGCTCGTGGCTGACCAGCGGGGCGGACACGGCACGCACGGGGAACCGTGCGGCCAGGTGCTCGCCGAGGCGCCAGAGCGCGTTGTCCCACCCGGTGCCGGCCCACGCCAGCGGCAGGCCGGCCAGGTCCGGGTGCTGCTCGGCCAGCAGCGTGCGGACCAGGTCCTCGGAGACCTCGACCTCCAGCGGCGGGTGCGTCACGTCAGCGCACCGGCACGGTCCGGCGGACGTCGTACGGCACGGCCCACCCGAGGGCGTCGAACATGCGGGCCAGGACGATGCCCGTGAAGCCCCACACCAGGACGCCGCCCACCGTGAACGCGGGGGTCCGCACCGTGCGGCCGGACCGGGTGTGCTCGACGCTCGCGCGGTTGGCCGGGTCCAGCAGGTCCGCGACCGGCACCCGGAACACGTCGACGGTCTCGGCGTGGTCCACGGCGGCCACCTCGGACGGGTGCGTCCACCAGGCCGGCACGGGCGTGACCGAGTGGTTGCTCACGGGCACCGCCATCGGCGGCAGCGTGCCGAGCACCTCGACGCCGGCCGGGTCCAGACCCACCTCCTCGACCGCCTCGCGCAGGGCCGCCTCCCGTGGTCCGGCGTCCGACGGCTCGAGCCGTCCGCCGGGGAACGCGATCTGTCCGGCATGGTGGCCGAGCGAGCCGGAACGGCGCTGCAGGAGGACGTCCAGGTCGCGCGCCACGGCGGGGGAGTCGTCCTGCGCCGGCATGCCGTCCAGGGCGCCGAAGAGCACGAGCACCGCGGCGGGGCGCGCCGACGACGCGGCCGACGCGGTCCGCGACGGGTCGACGCGCCAGTCGAGCCCTCGCGCACACAGCTCCAGCAGCTCCGCCCGGGCACCGGGCAGCGACGACGACCCCGTCGTCATCCGCGCGCCCGCACGAGCTCCCCGAAGCCGGCGAACATCTTCTCGGCGGCCGGGACCAGCGCGGGCAGGTGCTCGGCGCCCGCCGCGCGGATGTCCTCGACCTCCCGCTCCGACAGCTCGCCCACCATGTCCGGCGTGGACAGCCACAGGTCGAGCATCCCGGCGTCGAGCTCCGGGTGGAACTGCACGCCGAGCGCGCTGCCCGCACGGAACGCCTGCACCGGTGTGGCCGGCGTCGAGGCCAGCAGGGTCGCGCCGACGGGCAGGTCGACCGCGTCCGAGTGCCAGTGCAGCACGGTCGGCCGGGCGCCCAGCGGGCCGAGCACCAGGTCGTCGGCGACCACGTCCACCGGGGCGAACCCGATCTCCGTGGCGGCCCGCAGGTGCAGACCCGCACCGAGCGCGAGCGCGAGGAGCTGCATGCCCAGGCACACGCCCAGCACGGGCACGTCCGCGTCGACCGCGGCGGCCAGGAGGGCGCGCTCGGCGGCGAGACCGGGATGGCCCGCGACGTCGTCGGCGTCGGTCGGTCCGCCCATGACCACCACGCCCGAGACCTCGTCCAGCGTGGGCAGCCGGGCGTCCTCGAGGTCGAGGACGGTGCGCACCCGGATCGGCGCGTCGAGCCCGCGCGCGACGAGACCCGGCCCCTCGTGCGGGGCGTGCGTGATGACCAGGACGGGACGCATGCCGGTCACCAGCCGTCGGGCAGCGGGCGCCCCTCCTCGTAGCCCGCGGCCGACTGGATGCCGACCACGGCGCGCTCGTGCAGCTCGTCGAGCGACGTGGCGCCGACGTAGGTCGCGGCCGAGCGCACCCCAGCGGTGATGTGGTCGATGAGGTCCTCCACGCCCGGCCGGCGCGGGTCGAGGAACATCCGGGAGGAGGAGATGCCCTCCTCGTACAGCGCCTTGCGCGCGCGGTCGAACGCCGAGCCGCCCCGCGTGCGCGCGGCCACGGCGCGTGCCGACGCCATGCCGAACGACTCCTTGTAGAGCCGGCCGTCGCCGTCCTCGTGCAGGTCTCCGGGGGACTCGTGCGTGCCGGCGAACCACGAGCCGACCATGACCTGCGACGCACCGGCGGCCAGCGCGAGCGCGACGTCGCGCGGGTGGCGGACGCCGCCGTCGGCCCAGACGTGCTTGCCCAGCCGGCGCGCCTCCGCGGCACACTCCAGCACCGCGGAGAACTGCGGGCGCCCCACGGCGGTCATCATGCGCGTGGTGCACATGGCCCCGGGGCCGACGCCGACCTTGACGATGTCCGCGCCCGCCGCGACCAGGTCTCGCGTGCCCTCGGCCGTGACGACGTTGCCCGCGACCACCGGCACCTGCGGGTCCAGCGAGCGCACGGCCTCGAGGGCGTCGAGCATCTTGCGCTGGTGGCCGTGCGCGGTGTCGACCACGAGCACGTCGACGCCCGACTCGAGCAGCTCGAGCGCCTTCTGCTTGACGTCCCCGTTGATCCCGACCGCCGCGGCGACCCGCAGGCGTCCGACCGCGTCGACCGCGGGCTGGTAGATGGACGAGCGGAGCGCGCCGACCTGCGTGAGCACGCCGACGAGCTCGCCGTCGCGGACGACGGGGGAGAACTTGCGGCGCGAGCCGTGCAGCTGCTCGAAGGCGGCCTCCAGGCCGCGCAGGCCGCCCTGCTCGACCACGCCGAGGTCGACGGTGGTGGGCTGCGCACTCATGACCTCGCCCACCTGGGCGAAGCGGTCGACGCCGTGGCAGTCGGCCGCCGTCACGACGCCGACCGGGCGGCCGTCGTCGACCACGACGGCGGCGCCGTGCGCCCGCTTGCCGATGAGCGTCAGCGCCGTGTGCACGGTGTCGTGCGTGCTGACCACCACGGCCGTCTCGATGATCGTGTGCTTGGTCTTGACGGACGCGACGACCTCGGCGACCACATCCGTGGGCACGTCCTGCGGCAGGACCGTGAGGCCGCCGCGCCGTGCGACGGTCTCCGCCATCCGGCGGCCGGCGACGGCGGTCATGTTGGCGACGACGACGGGGATCGTGGTCCCCGTGCCGTCCACCGCCGTCAGGTCGACGTCGAAGCGGGACGTGACCTCCGAGCGGGACGGGACGAGGAAGACGTCTCCGTAGGTCAGGTCGGACGTGGCCGCGTGGCCGGGCAGGAAGCGCATGGGTGTACCCCTTTCCGGCCCAGGATAGTCGTTCGGAGGCCGCCCGGCCGGGTCCCCGCACGCGTGCCGTGACCCGCTCGCTCTACAGTGGGGGGCTAGCTCTTGGCGTCCGCACGGTGCGGCATCGTCGCCACACACCGGAGGAGGAAGCACCCCATGGGTCTGCTGAGGCACATCAGCTCCCCGGACGACGTGCGCCGGCTCACCCCGAACCAGGCCGACGAACTCGCCGCGGAGATCCGCACCTTCCTCGTCGACCAGGTGTCGCGCACGGGCGGGCACCTGGGACCGAACCTCGGTGTGGTCGAGCTGACCGTCGCCATGCACCGGGTCTTCGAGTCGCCGCTCGACACCATGGTGTTCGACACCGGTCACCAGGCCTACGTGCACAAGCTGCTGACGGGTCGCCGCGACTTCTCGCAGCTGCGCAGCAAGGGCGGCCTGTCGGGCTACCCCAGCCGGGCCGAGTCCGAGCACGACGTGGTGGAGAACTCCCACGCGTCCACGGCGCTGAGCTGGGCCGACGGCATCGCGAAGGCCAACGAGCTGCAGGGCCGGGGGGACCGGCACGTGGTCGCGGTCATCGGGGACGGTGCGCTCACGGGCGGCATGGCCTGGGAGGCGCTGAACAACATCGCCGCCGGGCAGGACCGCCGGCTCGTCATCATCGTCAACGACAACGGCCGCTCGTACGCGCCGACCATCGGCGGCCTCGCGCACCACCTGGACACCC
Source organism: uncultured Actinomycetota bacterium (assembly GCA_963837795.1). Taxonomy (GTDB): domain Bacteria; phylum Actinomycetota; class Actinomycetes; order Actinomycetales; family Cellulomonadaceae; genus Cellulomonas. The sequence continues at coordinate 101,929 of CAWIOT010000003.1, read as the reverse complement.
TGCGCACGACGCGCGGCTACGAGAACGTCCTGTCCTGGGGCAAGCGCACGCTGTCCCGCTCCGGCCCGCCCGGACGCGCGACGTACGAGGCGCTGCACGGCATGAAGAAGGGCATCAAGGACGTCCTCGCGCCGCAGGGCATGTTCGAGGACCTCGGCATCAAGTACGTCGGACCCGTCGACGGGCACGACGTGCGTGCGGTCGAGCGCGCGCTGCGTAGCGCCCGGGCGTTCGGCGGGCCCGTCATCGTGCACGTCATCACCGAGAAGGGCCGCGGCTACGTGCCGGCGGAGCAGGACGTGGCGGACCGGTTCCACGCGGTCGGCAAGATCCACCCCGAGACCGGCCTGCCCGTGGCGCCGTCCCGGTTCGAGTGGACCAGCGTGTTCGCCGACGAGCTGGTGCGCATCGGGCGGCGGCGTCCCGATGTCGTGGCGATCACGGCCGCCATGCTCCAGCCCGTCGGCCTGGCGCCGTTCGCCGCCGAGTTCCCCGCGCGCGTGTTCGACGTCGGCATCGCCGAGCAGCACGCGGCGACCTCGGCCGCGGGGATGGCCTTCGGGGGCCTGCACCCCGTGGTGGCGGTCTACGCGACCTTCCTGAACCGCGCCTTCGACCAGGTGCTCATGGACGTCGCGCTGCACAAGGCGGGCGTGACGTTCGTGCTCGACCGCGCCGGGCTCACCGGCTCCGACGGGGCGAGCCACAACGGCATGTGGGACATGGCGATGCTGGCCGTCGTGCCCGGGCTGCGGCTGGCCGCGCCGCGCGACGAGGAGACGCTGCGGGATGCCCTGCGCACCGCCGTCGACGTCGACGACGCCCCGACGGTCGTCCGCTACCCCAAGGGTGCGCTGGTGGACCCGGTGCCCGCGATCGAGAACCACGACGGCATCGACGTCCTGGCCCGCCACGAGGGTCCGCGCGACGCGCGCCGGGTGCTGGTCCTCGGCTTCGGTGCGATGGCACCGACCGGCCTGGCGACCGCGGAGCTGCTCGCGGCGCACGGGCTGGACGTCACGGTCGTCGACCCGCGCTGGGTCATCCCGGTCCCCGCCGCGCTGACCAAGCTGGTCGGTGACCACGACCACGTGGTGACCATCGAGGACGGCGTCGTCGACGGCGGGCTCGGCTCCCTGCTGGCCCAGCGAGCGCGCGAGGCCGGCATCGGCACCCCGGTGCAGGCCTTCGGCATCCCGCGGGCGTTCCTCGACCACGCCACGCGCGAGCAGCTGGTCTCGCAGCTGCGGTTGCACCCGGCGGACGTGGCGCGCGACGTGCTCGCGGCAGTGGCGCACGACACGTGACCTGACGACCCTGTGGGGCCTTAGGTCCCGGGCACGGAGCACTGCCCCTTCGTAGCGTCGAGGTATCGACCACGTCGAAGGAGCAGAGATGTCCACCAGCACGATCCCCCCGAGCGCACGTCACGAGACCGCCTTGCGGCCCGCCTGGGAAGGGTTCGCCACCGGGCCGTGGGTGGACCGCATCGACGTGCGGGACTTCGTCCAGCGCAACTACACGCCGTTCACCGGCGACGCCGACTTCCTGTGCGGCCCGACCGAGCGGACCACGGGCATCTGGGCACGCCTCACCGCGATGTTCCCGGCCGAGCGGGCGCGCGGCGTCTACGACATCGACCCGCACACGCCGTCCACGATCACCTCGCACGAGCCCGGCTACATCGACCGGCACCACGAGATCATCGTCGGCCTGCAGACCGACGCGCCCCTCAAGCGCGCGATCATGCCCAACGGCGGCTACCGGATGGTGGAGAAGGCGCTCGAGACGTACGGCTTCGCACCGGACCCGATCGTCGGCGAGATCTTCACCAAGTACCGCAAGACGCACAACGACGGCGTCTTCGACGTCTACCCGCCCGCCGTGCGGGCCGCGCGCTCCGCGCACCTCATCACGGGCCTGCCGGACGCCTACGGGCGCGGCCGGATCATCGGCGACTACCGCCGGGTGGCCCTGTACGGCGTCGACGCCCTCGTCGCCGCCAAGCGCGAGGACCGCGTCGACCTGGACCACGAGCGCTCGTCGGAGGACGTCATCCGCGACCGCGAGGAGAACGCGGAGCAGGTGCGCGCGCTGCTCGAGCTCAAGACGATGGCGGCGTCCTACGGCTACGACATCTCCGGTCCGGCGACGACCGCCAAGGAGGCCGTCCAGTGGCTGTACTTCGCGTACCTCGGCGCGGTGAAGGAGCAGAACGGCGCGGCGATGTCGCTGGGCCGCACCTCGACGTTCCTCGACGTCTACCTGCAGCGTGACCTCGCGGCGGGCCGGATCACCGAGCAGGACGCCCAGGAGCTCATCGACGACCTGGTGATCAAGCTGCGCATCGTGCGGTTCCTGCGCACCCCGGAGTACGACGAGCTGTTCTCGGGCGACCCCACCTGGGTGACCGAGTCGATCGGCGGGATGGGCCAGGACGGCCGGACGCTGGTCACCAAGACCTCGTTCCGCTACCTGCAGACGCTGTACAACCTGGGCCCCGCCCCCGAGCCGAACCTCACGGTGTTCTGGAGCGACCGGCTGCCGGAGGGGTTCAAGCGGTTCTGCACGCAGGTCTCCATCGACACCTCGGCGCTGCAGTACGAGTCCGACGACCTCATCCGCGAGTCGTGGGGCGACGACGCCGCGATCGCCTGCTGCGTCTCGCCCATGCGGGTGGGCAAGCAGATGCAGTTCTTCGGTGCCCGCGTGAACATGGCCAAGGCGCTGCTGTACGCCATCAACGGCGGTCGCGACGAGCTCACGGGCAAGCAGGTGGCTCCGTCCGCGCCGGCCGTCACCGGGGACGTCCTGGACTACGACGACGTCGTGGCCAAGCTCGACGTCATGCTCGACTGGCTGGCCCAGACCTACGTCGACGCGCTCAACTGCGTGCACTACATGCACGACAAGTACGCGTACGAGCGCCTCGAGATGGCCCTGCACGACCGGGTCATCCTGCGGACCATGGCCTGCGGCATCGCCGGCCTGTCCGTGGTCGCGGACTCGCTGTCGGCCATCAAGCACGCCGTGGTCCGCCCCGTGCGCACCGTCGACGGCCTGGTGACGGAGTACCAGGTCGAGGGCGAGTTCCCGACGTACGGCAACGACGACGACCGCGCCGACGACATCGCCGTGTGGCTCGTGGAGAGCTTCATGACGAAGCTGCGCCGCACGCCGACCTACCGCGGCTCGGTGCACACCCAGTCGGTGCTCACCATCACCTCGAACGTCGTGTACGGGAAGTCGACCGGCTCCACGCCGGACGGTCGCGCGGCGGGTCAGCCGTTCGCGCCGGGCGCCAACCCGATGAACGGCCGCGACTCGCACGGCATGCTCGCCTCGGCGCTGTCGGTGGCGAAGCTGCCCTACGCGGAGGCCATGGACGGCATCTCGCTGACGTCGTCCGTGGTGCCCACGGGCCTGGGCCGCACGCGCGACGAGCAGGTGTCCAACCTGGTCGGCCTGCTGGACGCGTACATGATGTCGTCGGGCTACCACCTGAACATCAACGTGCTCAACCGCGAGACCCTCGAGGACGCCATGGAGCACCCCGAGGAGTACCCGCAGCTGACCATCCGGGTGTCCGGGTACGCGGTGAACTTCGTGCGGCTGACGCGTGAGCAGCAGCTCGACGTCCTGTCGCGCACGTTCCACGGGTCGGTCTGAGGAGCGCGACGATGACCACCCAGGTGCACGAGACGGCGCCGTGGCCTGCCGTGCACCTGGGTCTGCCCCGGGCGCGGTCCGGCACGGCCGGGCTCTCCTCGGTCGAGCTGGACCACTCCGCCCGCATGGCGGCGGTCCGGTCCGGCTCGCTCGGGTCCGTGCACTCGTGGGAGCTGGTCACCGCGGTGGACGGCCCGGGTACGCGCCTGACCGTCTTCCTGGCCGGCTGCCCGCTGCAGTGCCTGTACTGCCACAACCCCGACACCATGCAGATGCGCCGGGGCACGGACGTCACGGCCGACGAGATCCTGGCCCGCGTGGCCCGGTACCGGACCGTCTTCCGGGCGACCGGCGGCGGGTTGACCATCTCGGGCGGCGAGCCGCTCATGCAGCCGGCGTTCGTCGCGCGGCTGCTGCGCGGGGCCACGGCGATGGGCGTGCACACCACGGTCGACACGTCCGGGTTCCTGGGCAGCCAGTGCACCGACGCGATGCTCGCGGACATCGACCTGGTGCTGCTGGACATCAAGTCGGGCCTGCCGGACACCTACCGGCGCGTGACGGGACGGGCCCTGCAGCCCACGCTGGACTTCGGGCGCCGGCTGCGCGAGTCCGGCACGCGCACCTGGGTGCGGTTCGTCCTGGTCCCCGGGCTCACGGACGACCCCGAGAACGTCGCGGCGGTCGCCGAGCACGCGGCCGCGCTCGGACCGGTGGTCGAGCGGCTCGAGGTGCTGCCGTTCCACCAGATGGGCCGCGACAAGTGGGACGAGCTGGGGATGCGCTACCAGCTGGACGGCACGGCGCCCCCGACCCCGGACGACGTCGAGCGCGTGCGCGCGACGTTCCGGGACCGGGGGCTGCCCGTGACGGTCGGCTAGCTGGTCGGGACGTTGGCGACGCCGTCGGGCAGGATCCGGCGGCCCAGGACGCGCTCCGAGTAGCCGGTGCGGTCCAGGTACGGCGTGAGACCGCCGAGGTGGAAGCCCCAGCCGGCGCCGAGGATCATGCAGAGGTCGATCTGCTGCGGGGTCGCGACGACGCCCTCCTCGAGCATGTGGCCGACCTCGACGGTGAGCGCGGTCAGCACGCTGTCGAGCACGCCGGCCTCGTCGAGCGGCGCCCCGGCGTTCTCACGCGTGCTGTCGAACACCGCCTGGATCGCCGGGTCGACCGGCTTCGGCAGGCCCTTGGCCGGCGCCGGCAGCACCACGCTGGTCCCGTCAGCGACGAGCTTCTCGAGCCCGGGGGACCGGGGGAACCGGTCGCCCAGCGCCTCGCGCAGCGAGGTCAGCACGTGCAGGCCGACCGCCGGGCCCACCAGGTCGAACAGCTCGAACGGCGGCATCGGCAGCCCGAGGGGCCGCAGCGCGCGGTCCGCGACCTCCACCGGGGTGCCCTTCTCGACCGCGTCGACGATCACGCCGAGGAGCAGGACCAGCAGGCGGTTGACGACGAACCCGGGCCGGTCCGCCACCAGGACGGCCGTCTTGCGCAGCTTCGCCGCGACGGCGAACCCGGTGGCCAGCGCCTCGAGCGAGGTGTGCTCGGCCTGCACGACCTCCACCAGCGGCATCGCGGCCACGGGGTTGAAGAAGTGCAGCCCGACCACACGCTCGGGGTGCTGCAGGTCGGCGGCCATGGCCGTGACCGACAGGGCGGACGTGTTCGTCGCCAGGATCGTCGTCGGGGCGATGACCGTCTCGAGCTCGGCGAAGACCTTCTTCTTCAGGTCGAGGATCTCCGTGACCGCCTCGATGACGAGGTCGCAGGACGCGAACTCGGCCAGGTCCGTGGTGCCGTGGATCGAGCCGAGCAGCCGGGACGCGGCGGACTCGCTCATCCGACCCGTCGACGTGAGCCGCTCGACGGAGGACCGGACGGCGGCCAGGCCCTTGTCCACGCGCTCCTGGTCGAGGTCCCGCATGACCACCGGCACACCGAGCCGCTGCGCGAACAGCATGGCGATCTGCGCGGCCATGAGCCCCGCGCCGACGATGCCGACGCGGGTGACGGGCTGCGCCAGCGCGCGGTCCGGGGCACCCACCGGCTTCTTGCCCCCGGACACGAGCCCGAACGCGTACACCGACGCGCGCATCTCGTCGCTCATGATCAGGTCGGCGAGCGCCTCGTCCTCGGCGGCGAACGCCTCCTCGCGGCTGGCCGTCCGTGCCGCGGCCACGAGGTCGAGCGCGCGGTAGGGGGCCGGGCGCGAGTGGTGGACGACGGCGTCGAGCCGCTGGCGCGCGGCGGCGACCACGCCGTCCCACACGGGGGCGGGGTCCAGCTCGCGACGCTCGACGACGACCTCGCCCGACAGCACGCGCGCGGCCCAGCGGACGGACTCCTCGAGGAAGTCCGCGGGATCCAGCACGACGTCCATGAGACCGATCGTGGCGGCCTCGGTGGCGGCGAACGGCTTGTTGGCCGCGGGCCGCGTGAGGATGACGTCCAGCGCCTTCTCGACGCCCACGAGCCGCGGCACGAGGTAGGCGCCGCCCCAGCCGGGCACCAGGCCGAGACCGGTCTCCGGCAGCGCGAGGGCCCGGACGTCGGACGCGACCGTGCGGTAGTCGCAGTTCAGCGCGAGCTCGAGGCCGCCACCGAGGGCGACGCCGTTGACGAAGGCGAACGTCGGGACGCCCATGGTGTGCAGCAGCTCGTAGGCGGCGTGGCCGTTGCGACCGAGCGCGAGCGCGCCGTCCCGCCCCGGGATGGTGCCGATCTGGGTGAGGTCGGCGCCGGCGGCCAGGAAGTACGGCTTGCCGGTGACGGCGACCGCGGCGATCTGCCCGGCGGCGGCACGGTCCTGCAGGGTGCGCAGCGCGGCGGTGAGCTCGGCGATGCCCTGCGGGCCGAACGTCGTCGGCTTGGTGTGGTCGAGGCCGTTGTCGATCGTCACCAGCGCCAGCGTGCCGGCGCCGCCGGGCAGCGTGACGTCGCGGACGTGGGCGTGGGTGACGCGCTCGGCGCGTGCGTCGGTCGACGTGCTCACTTGCTGACCCCCTCGAGAGGCTCGTAGTCGGCGTGGTGCGGGTTCTCCCAGATGACGGTGCCGCCCTGGCCGAGCCCGACGCACATGGTGGTCAGACCGAACCGGACGTCCGGGTTCTCCTCGAACTGGCGCGCGAGCTGCGTCATGAGCCGCACGCCCGACGACGCGAGCGGGTGGCCGACGGCGATCGCGCCGCCGTACTGGTTGACCCGTGGGTCGTCGTCGGCGATGCCGAAGGCGTCGAGGAAGGCGAGCACCTGGACGGCGAACGCCTCGTTGATCTCGAACAGGCCGATGTCCTCGATGCTCAGGCCGGCGCGCTCGAGGGCCTTGACGGTGGCGGGCACCGGGCCGATGCCCATGATCTCGGGCTCGACGCCCGCGTAGGCGAACGAGACCATCCGCATCCGGGTGGGCAGGCCCAGCTGCGCGGCGGTGTCCTCGGCGGCGAGCAGGCAGGACGCGGCGCCGTCGGTCAGCGGTGCGGCCGTCCCCGCGGTCACGCGGCCGCCCGGGCGGAACGGGGTGGGCAGCTTCTGGATCGCCTCGACCGTGGTGCCGGGCCGCGGCGGCTCGTCGGCCGTGGCGAGCCCCCAGCCGTTCTCGGGGTCGCGCAGCGCCACGGGCACCAGGTCCGGGTCGATCTTGCCGGCGGCGAGCGCCGCGGCGTACTTGTCCTGGCTGGCGACGCCGTACGCGTCGGCCCGCTCGCGCGTCAGGGCGGGGAACCTGTCGTGCAGGTTCTCGGCCGTGACGCCCATGTTGAGCGCGTCGTTCGCGACGAGCCGCTCGGACAGGAACCGGGGGTTCGGGTCGGCGTCGAAGCCCATCGGGTGGTGACCCATGTGCTCGACGCCACCGGCGAGCGCGACGTCCTGCGCACCGACGCCGATCGCGGCGGCCGTGCTGGTCACGGCCGTCATGGCGCCGGCGCACATCCGGTCGATCGCGTAGCCGGGCACGGACCGGGGGAGCCCGGCCAGCACGCCGACCGTGCGGCCGAGGGTCAGCCCCTGGTCGCCCTGCTGCGTGGTGGCCGCGATCGCGACCTCGTCGATGCGCTCCGGGGACAGCTGCGGGTGGCGGCGCAGCAGCTCACGGACGGTCTTGACCGACAGGTCGTCGGCGCGGGTGTGGGCGTAGATCCCGTCCTTGCGCGCGCGGCCGAAGGGGGTGCGGACGCCGTCGACGAAGACGACGCGGCGGACCAGGGCGGCGGGGCGGGGGGATGCGGTGGGCATCGAGCCTCCAGGGTGGGACGGCGGTGTCCGACGAGCACGCGAGAGCGGGCCCGCGACGGCCGACGCTACCCGGGTCTCCCGGGCGTGGCCAGCCACAAGTTACTGGAGAGTAACAGCAGCGTCAGATGCCCGGGGGCGCCGCGAACGCGTCCGCGAGCCGCTGCGCCACCAGGTCGACCTGCCACGGGCGTGCCCCGCCGGCCGCCAGGGCGTCGGCGATGCCGGCCGCGTCGAGGCGCTGCGGCGGCGTCCAGCACAGGCGGCGCAGCAGGTCGGGCTGCAGCAGGTTCTCGGCGGGCACCTCGTGCGCGGCCGACAGGTCCGCGACCACCTGGCGCGCCGCGGTCAGGCGTGCGGCCGCGGCGGGGTCCTTCTCCGCCCAGGCCCGCGGCGGCGGCGGGGCGTCGCTCTTGGGCCCACGGACCGACGGCAGGTCCGCCTCCGGGGTCGCCAGGCCGCGGTCCACGGCCGACTGCCACAGGGCCGCCCGGCGCCGGGTGCCCTTGCCCGCGAACGCCGGCAGTGCGGTGAGGGCGGCCACCGAGCGGGGCAGCGCCTGCGCCGCGGCGACGATCGCGTGGTCCGGCAGGACCCGGCCGGGGGAGATGTCCCGCGTGCGCGCGTTCTGGTCTCGCGTCAGCCACAGCTCGCGGACCACGGCGAGGCGCCGCGCGTCGCGGATGGCGTGCAGCCCGGACACGCGCCGCCACGGCTCGAGGCGGGGCGGGGGCGGCGGAGCGGTGCGCACCGCCTCGAACTCCTGCGCGGCCCACTCGGCCTTGCCGGCGACGGCCAGTCGCTCGGCCAGCACCTCGCGCAGCTCGACCAGCACCTCGACGTCCAGCGCCGCGTAGCGCAGCCACTCGGTCGGCAGCGGGCGCGTGGACCAGTCGACCGCGGAGTGCTCCTTGGCCAGCCCGAGACCGAGCGCGTCGGCGACGACCGCCGCGAGGCCCACGCGCTCCATGCCCAGCAGGCGCGCGCCGAGCTCGGTGTCGAACACCCGGCTGGGGTGCAGGCCCTGCTCCGCCAGGCCCGGCAGGTCCTGCGAGGCGGCGTGCAGCACCCATTCGACGCCGACCAGCGCGTCGCTCAGCGTCGACAGGTCCGGCACGGCGATGGGGTCGATCAGGGCGGTCCCGGCGCCCTCCCGGCGCAGCTGCACCAGGTAGGTCCGCTGCCCGTAGCGGTAGCCGGACGCCCGCTCGGCGTCCACCGCGACCGGCCCGGTGCCGGCGCCGAACGCGGCGACGACCGCGGCCAGCGCCTCCGGTGTCTCGACGACGGGCGGGATGCCGTCGGCCGGCTCGGTGAGCATGACGACCTGCGGTTCCTGCTGCTCCGCGGCCGGGTCCGGCACGGTCTCGTCGGGGCTCGACGGCGGCACGGATCCCCCCGCGGGGGCACCGGCGGTCGCCTCTGGTCGCATGAGGACCACGGTAAGCGACACGGACGGTGCATCCGTGCAGGCCGCGCGGGCGGGGCGTACGGCTCGACCAGGACCGACCGTACGGACGGGTCAGGCGACGACGCCGCCGCGGATCGAGATCGCCACGAGCTCGGCCCGGTCACCGGTGCCCAGCTTGCGGGAGATGCGGGCCAGGTGGCTCTTCACGGTGAGCGCGGACAGGCCCAGCTCCTCGCCGATGAGCCGGTTGGTGCGGCCGTCGGCGACCAGGGTCAGCACGCTGATCTCCCGGGCGGTCAGCTCCGGCAGCGGCGGCGGCGGAGGAGCCGCGACGGCAGCGCGCGGCAGGCTCGGAGCGGTCGCGCCCGCCACGGCGCCACGCAGACCGCCCTGCAGCAGGATGGTGAGCTCCGGGCGGCTGGCGCGGCGGGTGAGGACGACGACCCGGGGCGCGCCACGGCGGCGCAGGTTGCGCACGAGCGACGCACCGTCGCCGTCGGCAACCTCCGTGACGACGACGCACATCTGCTGCGTGGCGGACGGCGGCGTGCTGCGCGTCCCAGGCCCGGCGGCCCTCAGCTCGGGCCGTCGGGCCGGTGCCGGGTTGCGTCGCAGGGGCTCGATGCTCACGTGCCTGTCATCGGCAGCGGCGCCCGTCGACTTGAGGTCGGTCCTGGTTCTCGGCCCCCCCGGACCGGTGCTCAGCGCCTCGGCCCGAGGGCGACGACGCCCTCGGGCAACGGTTCGAGGCCGGCCGCGGTGCACAGCAGCGTGCCCCAGGCCTGCAGGTGTGGGCCGAGATCCTCGTCGGCGGCGGTCCACGACGCACGGATCTCCAGCTCGGTCTGCTCGGAGCGCCGGTCCAGCGCACCGAAGCTCTGCGACAGCACCCGCGTCACCGTGCCACCGGCCGCGTGCGCGTCCAGCCCGGACCCCTCGAGCGCATCGGTGAACCAGGTCCAGGCCACCTCCGCCAGCATCGGGTCGGCGCCGACCTCGGCCTCGAGCGTCGCGCGGACCAACGTGACGAGCCGGAAGTGCCCGTCCCACGCCTCCTGGCCCGCAGGGTCGTACAGGACCACGAACCGCCCCGACGCCAGCTCCGCGGCGGCCACCGACCGGCGAGCGGTGCGGACCTCGGCGGTGAGGGCGGCGGAGAAGGGCGCGATCCGGGCCGGGCCCGGGACCTCGTCGAGGATCACCTCGGGCCGGACGGTCACCCGACGCAGCGAGCGCAGCGCACTGACGAACTCGACGGGGACGTCCTCCGGACCAGCGGGTGTCACGGTGTGGAGCGTACGCACGAGGACCCCGTCTCGGGGTCCGGCACGCCGACCCTCTCGTGGGCGCACCGGACTAGGCTGACCCGCGCACCCAGCACCCCCGGACCCCGCCCCACCCGACCGCGCGCACGTGCCCCACGTGCCCGTCACCGTGGTGGCCGCGGCGCGCGCCGGCCGTCGATCGAAGGAGCACCGCCCGCATGGTCGTCTCAGGAACCGTCACCGGAACCGCGCAGATCGGCGTCACGGGATTGGCGGTGATGGGTCGTAACCTCGCGCGCAACTTCGCGCGCAACGGCTACACGGTGGCCATCCACAACCGGTCGTTCGCCCGGACCCAGTCGCTCCTGGCCGACCACGGCGACGAGGGCACGTTCGTGGTCTCGGAGTCCGTCGAGGACTTCGTCGCCTCGTTGGCCCGGCCGCGCAAGGTCGTGATCATGGTGAAGGCCGGCGCCCCGACCGACGCGGTGATCGACGAGCTGGTGCCGTTCCTGGAGGAGGGCGACATCGTCGTCGACGCCGGGAACGCGCACTTCCCGGACACCATCCGGCGCGAGGCGGCGCTGCGCGAGAAGGGGCTGCACTTCGTCGGCTCCGGTGTCTCGGGCGGCGAGGAGGGCGCCCTGCTCGGCCCGTCGATCATGCCCGGGGGCACGCGGGAGTCGTACGAGTCGCTGGGCCCGATCCTGGAGAAGATCTCCGCCAAGGTCGACGGCGTGCCGTGCTGCACCTACGTCGGCCCCGACGGCGCCGGGCACTTCGTGAAGATGGTGCACAACGGCATCGAGTACGCCGACATGCAGCTCATCGCCGAGGCCTACGACCTCCTGCGCCAGGGGCTGGGTGCCTCGGCGGCGGAGATCGGGCAGATCTTCGCCGAGTGGAACACCGGGGACCTCGAGTCCTTCCTCATCGAGATCACGGCCGACGTCCTGCAGCACGTGGACGCCGAGACGGGGTCGGCGTTCGTCGACATCGTGCTCGACCAGGCCGAGCAGAAGGGCACCGGCCGCTGGACCGTGCAGAACGGCCTGGACCTCGGCGTGCCGATCACCGGCATCGCGGAGGCGACCTTCGCCCGCGCGCTGTCCGGCTCGGTGCCCCAGCGCCGTGCCGCGGTGGGCGTCCTGCCGGCGTACGCGACCGCGTGGGACGTCGAGGACCGCGACGCGTTCGTCGAGGACGTGCGGCTCGCGCTGTACGCCTCGAAGGTGGTCGCGTACTCGCAGGGCTTCGACCAGATCGCCGCGGCCAGCGCCGAGTTCGGCTGGGACATCGACCGCGGCGCCATGGCCCGCATCTGGCGCGGCGGCTGCATCATCCGCGCGCGGTTCCTCAACCGGATCACCGAGGCGTACGAGCGCGACGAGCACCTGCCCCTGCTGCTGGCCGACGAGTACTTCACCGGTGCCGTGGGCAACGGCGTCGAGGCCTGGCGGCGGATCGTGTCGGGTGCGGCCCTGCACGGCATCCCGACGCCGGCGTTCTCGTCGTCGCTCGCGTACTACGACGGTGTCCGCGCCGAGCGGCTGCCGGCGGCGCTGATCCAGGCGCAGCGTGACTTCTTCGGTGCGCACACGTACCGCCGCACCGACAAGGACGGCACGTTCCACACGCAGTGGTCGCTCGACCGCACCGAGCAGCCCGCGTGAGCGGGGGGCCGCTGCAGCCCGTCATCCTCGGCGCCGACATCGGCGTGTACGCCCTGGCGCGCTCGTTCCACGAGGCCTACGGCGTCACGTCGGTGGTCGTCGCCGGCGCGGCCCTCGGTCCGGTGGCGCACTCGCGGATCGTGCGGCACGAGATCGTCGCCGACGGGCACGACCCCCGCCAGCTGGTGGACCGGCTGGTGGAGGTGGCGCGGTCCATGCCGGACAAGCGGCTGCTGCTCATGGCCAACTCGGACTGGCTGGTGCGCGTCGTCGTCCAGCACCGCGGGCTGCTCGAGCAGTACTACGTGGTCCCGTTCCTGTCCGAGCACCTGCTCGACCAGCTCTCGGACAAGGCCACGTTCGCGCAGATCTGCACGGACCTCGGCATCTCGGTGCCGCGCACCCTCGTGCAGGACTTCGGCGCGCCGGACCGGTGGGAGCCCGTGCACGTGGACCTGGAGTACCCGCTGATCGCCAAGGCGGCGAGCAGCGCGGACTACCAGGACGTCGAGTTCGCGGGCAAGAAGAAGGTGTTCGAGATCGCGACGCCGCAGGAGCTGGAGTGGCTCTGGGGGGCGCTGCGGGAGGCGGGGTTCCACGGCCGGTTCGTGGTCCAGGAGCTGGTGCCGGGCGACGACACGCAGATGCGGTCCATCACCGCCTACGTGGACACGCGCGGCGACATCACGCTGCTGTGCTCGGCGCACGTGCTGCTCGAGGAGCACACGCCGTCGGGCCTGGGCAACCCCGCGGCGATGATCACGTCCCGCGACGACGCGATGCTGGACCAGGCGCGCACGCTGCTCACGCAGACCGACTACCGGGGGTTCGCCAACTTCGACGTCAAGGTGGACCCGCGCACGGGCCAGTTCCGGTTCTTCGAGGTCAACCCGCGGATCGGCCGGAACAACTACTACGTGACCGCGGCCGGGGCCAACCCGATGCGGTTCGTGGTCGAGGACGCGGTCGAGGGCCGCTCCGTGACGCCCGTGGTCGTCGAGAAGGAGATCCTCTACTCGGTCGTGCCGCACCGGCTGCTGCTGCGCTACGTGCGCGACCCGCAGCTGGCCGCCCGCGTCCGCCGCCTGATCCGCGCGGGGGCGACCGCGCGTCCGCTGCAGTACCGGGGGGACCTGTCCCCGCGCCGGCGCCTGTACGTCTGGATGGCGCTGGTCAACCAGGTGCGCAAGTTCCGCCGGTACTACCCCGAGGTCACGTCGACCGGGTTCTGAGCGGCACCCCCGAGCGGTACCGCGGTCCCGCGCACCCGCACCCGAGGGTCGCCCGGGACCAGCCGCACGCGCAGGAGGGACGGCCGGCCCAGGTCGACGCCCTGGTGCAGGACCAGCTCGGCGTCGTCGGGTACGAGGGCCAGCGCGCGCAGGTAGTGGCCGAGGGCCAGCGCGGCCGCGCCCGTGGCCGGGTCCTCGACCACGCCGCCCACGGGGAACGGGTCACGCACGTGCAGCACGGTCGCGCTCTCGCGCCACACCAGCTGCACGGTCGTCAGGTCGAGCCGGTGCATGAGGTCGGTGAGCGGTCCGGTGGCGTAGTCCAGGTCGGCCAGGCGTGCGCGCGTCGCCGCGGCGAGGACGAGGTGCCGGACGCCCGCGGAGGCGATCCGGGGCGGCAGGGCGTCGTCCAGATCGGTCCTGCTCCAGCGCAGGGCACCCAGCGCCTCATCGACCACCGCGGGACCGACCGCCTCCAGGGCCGGCTCCACGCTGGTGAGCTCGGCCTCGAGGAGCCCGTCCGCGCGCCGCGTCACGTCGACGGGGACGGGGCCCGCCGCGGTGTGCACGAGAGCCGCCCGGGACCGAGGCGCGCACCGAGCACGACGCCGGTGGCCACCGTCGCGTGGCCGCAGAAGGCCACCTCGGCGAGCGGGCTGAAGTAGCGGACGTCGACCTCGCGGCCCCGCGTCCGGGTGACGAACGCGGTCTCCGAGTGGCCGAGCCGCGCGGCGACCGCCTGCATCTGCTCGGGCGTCATCGCGCCGGCGTCGGGGACCACACCCGCCGGGTTGCCCCCGGCCGGGTCCAGGGTGAAGGCGGCGTACTCGAGGACGCCGACCGCACCCGCGCCGGCTGTGCTCAACCGAGCTCGCTGGTCCCGGAGTACAGGTGCAGCACGGGAACCTGGAGCTCCTCGCGCGCCCGGGACGCCCAGTCGCGGTGGAACGTGTCCTCGACGGCGTGCGGATAGGTGACCACGGCGACCTCCACGACGTCCCCGTCCGCGACGGCCGCCTTGAGCGCGGGCAGCGGGTCGTCGTCGACCACGACGCCCGTGGCGCTCGCGCCGGCCGCGGCGAACGCCGCGATGCTCCCGGCGAGCTGCTCGTCGGCGGTGGCCCGGGCCTCGCGGTGGGACGGCTCCTTGCCGAGCGCCCGCTGCCACGCCTCCTTGAGCTCACCGAGGCTGAGGTTGTCGATGATGGTCGAGACCAGCGGCCGGTCGGTGTCCGCCGGGACGAGGACGCGGTACGCGTGGGCGTCGCCCTCGTGCAGGGCGAGCAGCTTGTCGACGTCGGCGCGGGCGAGGGTGTCCTCCGTGAGGACGAGGATCGTGTCGGTCACGCGCCGAGCCTAGTCATCCGCCACCGGCCCAGCAGCACGCCGTCCGCGTGGAGCAGGTGCAGCGGCGTGAGGGTCCGCGCGGGCGTGAACCACGAGGGCCAGCGGGTGATCCGACCGGCCGGGCCGCCGACGAGCAGCGGGCTCCACGTCAGGCAGAGCTCGTCGACGACGTCGGCGTCGACCAGCTGGGCCAGGAGCGTGGGGCCACCCTCGGCGAGCACGTGCGTCAGTCCGCGGTCGCGCAGCGCGGCGAGCACCGTGGCGGGGTCCACGACGCCGGGCGTGGGCCCGTCGGCGACGACGACCCGGTCGGCACCGATCCGCTCGCGCAGCGCGCCCAGCGCGGTGGCCGTGCCGGTGGTCAGGACCAGGGGAGGGCGCGGGTCGTCGAGCAGTCGGTCCGGCAGCTCCCCGCGCGCGGTCACCACGGCGAGCTCCAGGTCCCCAGGTCGCCCGCGGGCGGCTCGTCCGGCGCGCAGCCCGGGGTCGACGTCCAACGACGTGTAGCGCTCCTCGCGGACCGTCCCCGCGCCCACGAGGACCACGTCCGCCAGCGCCCGCAGCACGCGGAAGACCCGCAGGTCGGCGGGCCCGTTGATGGAGCCGCTGGCGTGGTTCGCACCGGTCGCGGAGCCGTCGAGGGTGGCGACCATGTTGGCCCGGACGTGCACGCCGTCGTGCGGCGGGTCGTCGAAGAGCGCCAGCAGCTCGGTCTCGTCGGGCCGGGGCTCGAGCCGGCGCGCTGGCGCGTCGACGGGCAGCAGGACGTCGAGCGCGGGGAGGGCGGCCACGTCCGCCAACCTAGGACAGGACGTCCGCCAGGGCGGCGACGTCGCCGACGACGACCACGGCGGGGTTGCCGACGCCGCGCTCGCGCGCCCGCTCCGCGATGTCGGCCAGCGTGCCGACGGTGGTGCGCTGCCCGGGGAGCGTGCCGTTCTCCACGATCGCGACGGGGGTGCCCGGGTCCTTGCCGTGCGCGAGCAGGGCTCGCGTGTGCGACGGCAGCTGCGCGATGCCCATGAGCAGCACGAGCGTGCCCTCGAGGCGCGCGAGCGTCTCCCAGTCGGGTGCGGTGTCGTGCGCGGACAGGATGGTCAGCTGGCGCGCCAGCCCGCGGTGCGTGACGGGGATCCCGGCCGACGCGGGCACGGCGACCGCGCTGGTGACCCCGGGCACGACCTCGACGGGCACGCCGGCGCTCACGCAGGCGAGCACCTCCTCGCCGCCGCGGCCCAGCACGAACGGGTCGCCGCCCTTGAGCCGCACCACGCGGTGCCCGGCCTGCGCGCGCTCGACCAGGACCGCGTTGATCTCCGTCTGCGTCAGGGTGTGCGCGTGCGGCGACTTGCCGGCCTCGATGACCTCGACGTCCGGCTCGAGCTCGGCCAGGAGCGCGCGGGGGGCCAGGCGGTCGACCACCACCACGTCGGCCTCCGCCAGAGCGCGTCGGCCGCGCGTGGTGATCAGGCCCGGGTCGCCGGGCCCGCCGCCGACGAGGGTCACCCGGCCGGTGGCCGGGCGGTGGTGTCGCACCGGCAGGGCGCCGGTGTCGAGCAGGAGGGCGACCGCGTTGCGCAGGGCGACCGCGCGGCGGGGGTCCCCGCCGGTGCCGATGGCGACCGTCACGTCCCCGGACCGGGCGACCGCGGGCGTCCAGGCGGTCGATGCCGAGGCGTCGTCGGCCCGCACGCACCACAGCCGCGCCTTCTCGGCGTCCGCGGCCACGGCATCGTCGACCGCCCGGTCGCCGGTCGCGGTGTGCACGAGCCAGGCGCCGTCGAGGTCGGTGGTCAGGTAGTCGCGGGCGCGCCACGTGACCCGGCCCGCGGCGACGAGGTCGGTGAGGTCCTCGCACAGGGCGGGCGCGACGACGAGCACGTCCGCACCGTCCTCGACCAGCCTGCCGGCCCGGCGGGCGGCGACCGGTCCGCCGCCGACGACGACGACCCGCCGACCCACCAGGTCGAGGAGCAGGGCGTGCTGCGGCCCGGTCATATCCCCGACCCCGCGAACCAGTCGTCGTCGTCCTGCACGGTCGCGGTCGGGGCGAGCCGGTCCAGCAGGGTGGCGCCGATCATCCCGGCCGCGAGCGTCGTGCCGTCCACGGGGTCGACCAGCAGGAACCCGCCGGTGCGGCGGTGCGTGGCGTACTCGTCGAGCACGATCGGCTCCGCCAGCCGGATCCGGACCCGGCCGATGGCGTTCAGGCTCAGCGCGCGCGGCGGGATGTCCGAGGACGTGTCCGTGGCGTCGACGGTGTGCAGGGTGTCGACGCCGTCCCACGCGTCCACGGTCAGCGTGTCGACGTCGAGCCGCGCGTCGACCTCGCGCAGGAGCGCCCGGACGGTGCGGGTGCCCACGCGGACCAGCAGCCGGGCGCCCAGGACGCTGCGCCTCTCCGCGAGCCAGCACACCGTGCCCACCAGGTCGGAGCCGACCTCGACCGTCTCGGCGCTCGGCACGAGGACGTCGCCGCGGGCCACGTCGACGTCGTCGGCCAGCCGCAGCGTGACCGACTGGGGCGCGTGCGCCTGCGTCAGCTCGCCGTCGAACGTGTCGATGCCGACCACGGTGCTGCGCTTGCCCGAGGGCAGGACGGTGACCTCGTCGCCCACCCGCACGACCCCGGACGCCACGCGTCCCGCGTAGCCGCGGTAGTCCGGGTGCTCGGCCGTGCGGGGGCGGATGACCACCTGCACGGGGAACCGGAACGGCTCGGACACCGCGTCGCGGCCCACCGGGACCGACTCCAGGTGCTCCAGCAGGGTCGGCCCGTCGTACCAGGGGGTGCGCGTCGAGCGGTCCACCACGTTGTCGCCCGACAGCGCGGACAGGGGCACCGCGGTGACGTCCGGGATGCCGAGGCCGGCGGCGTAGGCGGTGAACTCGTCGGCGATCGCGCGGAACGTGGCCTCGTCGAAGTCGACCAGGTCCATCTTGTTCACCGCGAGCACCACGTGCGGCACGCGCAGGAGGGCGGTGATCGTCGCGTGCCGGCGGGTCTGCTCGAGGACGCCCTTGCGCGCGTCGACCAGCACGATCGCCAGCTCGGCCGTCGAGGCGCCGGTGACCATGTTCCGCGTGTACTGGACGTGGCCGGGCGTGTCCGCGAGCACGAACGCGCGCGTGGCGGTGGAGAAGTACCGGTACGCCACGTCGATCGTGATGCCCTGCTCGCGCTCGGCACGCAGGCCGTCGGTGAGCAGCGCCAGGTCGACCTCGCCGCCGCCGCGCGCCAGGGTGGCCGCCTCCACCGCGCTGAGCTGGTCCGCGAGCACCGACTTGGTGTCGTACAGCAGGCGGCCGATGAGCGTGCTCTTGCCGTCGTCGACGGACCCGGCCGTGGCCAGGCGCAGCAGGTCCCGCGTCGCGTGCTCGGTCACTGGTGAGCTCACCTGCGGTGTCTCCTCGGTCGGCTCCGGCTCGGTGATCGTCTGGGTGGTCGTGGCGCCCATCAGAAGTACCCCTCGCGCTTGCGGTCCTCCATGGCGGCCTCCGAGGCGCGGTCGTCGGCGCGCGTCGCACCCCGCTCGGTGAGGCGGCTCGCGGCCACCTCGGCGATGACGTCGGGCACCGTCGACGCGTGCGACTCCACGGCGCCGGTGCAGCTCATGTCGCCGACCGTGCGGTAGCGGACCGTGCGGACCTCGAGCGTCTCGCCGGCGCGCGGACCGCCCCAGCCGCCCGGCGCCAGCCACATGCCGTCGCGCAGGAAGACCTCGCGCTGGTGGGAGTAGTAGATGGCGGGCAGCTCGATGTCCTCGCGCTCGATGTAGCGCCACACGTCGAGCTCGGTCCAGTTGGACAGCGGGAAGACGCGCACGTGCTCGCCGGGCTTGTGCCGGCCGTTGTACAGGTCCCACAGCTCGGGACGCTGGCGGCGCGGGTCCCACTGGCCGAACTCGTCGCGCAGGGAGAACACCCGCTCCTTGGCGCGGGCCTTCTCCTCGTCGCGACGCCCGCCGCCGAACACCGCGTCGAACCGGTGCGCCGTGATGCCGTCCAGCAGCGGCACGGTCTGCAGCGGGTTGCGGGAGCCGTCGGCACGCTCGGCCACGCGGCCGTCGTCGATGGCGTCCTGCACGCTGGCCACCACGAGCCGCAGGCCGTGCTGGGCCACCACGCGGTCGCGGTACTCGATGACCTCGGGGAAGTTGTGCCCGGTGTCGACGTGCATGAGCGTGAACGGCACGGGGGCCGGCCAGAACGCCTTGCGCGCCAGGTGCAGCATGACGATCGAGTCCTTGCCGCCGCTGAACAGCAGCACCGGCCGCTCGAACTCGCCGGCCACCTCGCGCATGACGTGGATGGCCTCCGACTCCAGCGCGTCCAGCTGGGTCAGCGTCGTCGTGCCCGTCATGTGTGCAGCCCGCATTCGATCTTGGAGGTGCCGGACCAGCGCCCGGCGCGCGCGTCCTCGCCGGGGGCCACCGCACGGGTGCACGGGGCGCAGCCGATGGAGGCGTAGCCGGCCTGGCGCAGGGGGTTGAGCACCACGTGGTGCTCGTCGGCGTAGGCGTCCACGTCGGCCTGCGTCCAGGCGGCCAGCGGGTTGAGCTTCACCTTGCCCCGCTTGGCGTCCCAGCCCACGACCGTGATGTCCGACCGCGTGGGGGCGTCCTCGCGGCGCATCCCGGTGACCCACGCCGAGTACGGCGCGAGCCCGCGCTCGAGCGGCTCGACCTTGCGCAGCGCGCAGCACAGGTTCGGGTCACGGTCGTGCAGCCGGGGCCCGTGCTCGGCGTCCTGCTCGGCGACGGTGCGCAGGGGCAGGACCGTGCGCAGGCGGACGTCGGTGAACTCGGCGTAGTAGTCGCGGGTGCCGAGGGTCTCCGCGAAGTGGTAGCCGGTGTCCAGGAAGATGACGTCGATCCCCGGGACCGCCTCGGCGGCCAGGTGCACCAGGACCTCGTCGCCCATCGAGGACGCCAGCACCAGGTCGGTGCCGAACGTCTGGCCCGCCCAGCGCAGGATGTCGGACGGGTGTGCGCCCTCGAGGTCGCGGCCCGCCTGCTCGGCCAGGACCTGTAGGTGCGGCGTGCTCACCGTGCTCATCGCTGCGTCACCAGCCCGACGAACCGCAGCCCGAACGCGCGGGCGCACGAGCGGCACTCCCACTCGCCGTGCTTCTCCCCGGCCGGCCACAGGTCCTCGCTGGCGCAGAAGGGGCAGTAGTAGGGGACCGCCCGCTCGGATCCGCTGGTGCTCATCGCAGGTCCTCCTCCGCCGCTCGCTGCGTCCACTGCGCGAACAGCTCGCCCTCGGTGCGCTGCTCGTCGAACTTGCGCGTCACGCGCTCGATGTAGTCGGGCAGCTCGTCGGCGGGGACGCGCAGGCCGCGCAGGGTCTTGCCGAGCCCGCTGGTGAGGCCGAGCCCGCCGCCCAGGTGCACCTGGTAGCCGTCCTCGCCGCCGGCCAGCGCGCCCTTGAGGCCGATGTCGGCGGTCTGGATGCGGGCGCACGAGTTGGGGCAGCCGTTGAGGTTGATGGTGATCGGCTGGTCGAAGGTCGGCAGCCGGTTCTCCAGCTCGCCGATCAGGTGCGTGGCGCGCGCCTTGGTCTCGACGATCGCGAGCTTGCAGAACTCGATCCCCGTGCACGCCATGGTGCCGCGGCGGAAGGTGCTCGCCGTCCGCACCGCCAGACCGACCGCCTCGAGGCCGTCCACCAGCGCGTCGACCTTGTCCGGCGCGACGTCGAGCACGACGAGCTTCTGCTCCACCGTGAGCCGGACCCGCCCGGAGCCGGCGGCCTCGACGAGGTCGGCGACCTGCCCGAGCAGCTCTCCGGAGATGCGCCCGACGGTCGGCGCCATCCCGACGTAGAAGCTGCCGTCCTTCTGCGGGTGCACCCCGACGTGGTCGCGGCGACCGGTGGGCGGCGGGGGCGGCGCGGGGCCGTCCGCGAGCGTCCAGCCCAGGTACTCGCCCTCCAGCACCTGCCGGAACAGCTCGGCGCCCCAGTCGGCGACCAGGAACTTCAGGCGCGCGCGGGTCCGCAGCCGGCGGTAGCCGTAGTCGCGGAAGATCCCCACGACGCCGGTCCACACCTCGGGCACCTGCTCGAGCGTGACGAACGCGCCGAGCCGGACGCCCAGCTTCGGGTTGGTGGACAGCGCGCCGCCGACCCACAGGTCGAAGCCCGGTCCGAGCTCGGGGTGCACGACGCCGACGAACGCGACGTCGTTGATCTCGTGCGCCACGTCCTGGTGCGGGGAGCCGCTGATCGCGGTCTTGAACTTGCGCGGCAGGTTGGAGAACGCCGGGTCGCCGATGTAGCGCTCGGCGATCTCGCGGACCGCCGGGGTGCCGTCGATGATCTCGTCGGCCGCCACACCGGCGACGGGGGAGCCGAGGATGACGCGCGGGGTGTCGCCGCAGGCCTCCTGCGTGCTCAGGCCGGTGGCCTCCAGGCGGCGCCAGATCTCCGGGACGTCCTCGATGCGGATCCAGTGCAGCTGGATGTTCTGCCGGTCCGTGATGTCCGCCGTGCCGCGGCCGAAGTCGACCGAGATCTGCGAGATGACGCGCAGCTGCTCCAGGGTCAGGGCGCCGCCGTCGCAGCGCACCCGGAGCATGAAGAACTCGTCGTCCAGCTCGTGCGGCTCGAGGGTCGCGGTCTTGCCGCCGTCGATGCCGGGCTTGCGCTGCGTGTAGAGCCCCCACCAGCGCATGCGCCCTCGCAGGTCCTCCGGCGCGATCGAGGCGAAGCCCTCGCGGGCGTACACCGTCTCGATGCGGTGGCGGACGTTGAGCCCGTCGTCGTCCTGCTTGAACTGCTCGTTGCCGTTCAGCGGCTCACGCTGGTCGAAGGCCCACTGGCCCTCGGGACGAGCGGCGGGCGGGGCGATCCTGGTCTGCGCCATAGGGCGTTCTCTCCGGACGAACATGGACGTGCGCCTGCACCCACCGCTGGACAGCGGCACCCGGGACGCAGACCGCGCGCCCGAGGGGGACGAGGGGCGGGGTCAGATGTTCCGCGGACAGCAGCACGCGCACGGGTCCGCGACGGCGGTGCGCGTGCAGACGCACATGCACAGCCAGGCGAGGCGGACACCGGAGGAGATCACCGGACGAGGGTGGCACGCGGGCGGCGGGTGCGGCAGGGCCCGTTCGAATGATGAGATGCGCCGATCGACATGTGGGACAGCCGTCCAGGAGCCCGCAGCAGCCCGGTCGGCGCCCGACGAGGCCGCGACGTAGGCTCCTCGCTCGTGACCTCTCCCGCTCCCGTCCCGGACGAGGGCCGCACCCCCAGCCTCACGCAGCGCCGACCGGTCGTCCCCGCAGACCGCCTGCTGGCCGAGCTCGTGCCGCCCCGCCACTTCGCCGCCGAGTCGTTCGACACCTACCGGCCGGACCCCGGCCACCCCTCGCAGCGCGACGCCGTCGAGCGCCTGCGGGCCGCGGCGGAGGAGATCCGACGGGGCCCGCAGAAGTCGTTCTGGCGCCGCGGACCGGCCACCCCCGTGGCGATCTACCTCGACGGCGGCTTCGGCGTCGGCAAGACCCACCTGCTGACGTCGCTGGCCCACGCGGTGGGAGTGGAGCACGCGGCCTACGGCACGTTCGTCGAGTACACCAACCTCGTGGGCGCTCTCGGCTTCCTGCCCACCGTCGACGCGCTGGCCACCCGGCGGCTCGTCTGCATCGACGAGTTCGAGCTGGACGACCCCGGCGACACCGTCCTGATGTCCCGCCTGCTGCGCGAGCTCGCCGACCGCGGCGTCGCCCTGGCCGCCACGTCGAACACGCTGCCCGGCTCGCTGGGCGAGGGCCGGTTCGCCGCCGAGGACTTCCTGCGGGAGATCCAGGCGCTCGCGGACCGGTTCGAGGTGATCCGCGTCGACGGCGACGACTACCGGCACCGGTCGCTGGTCACCGACGCCGACGGTCTGCGCGACGACGCGGTCCGTGCGGCGGCGCAGGAGCGTGACGACGCCACGCTCGACGACTTCGGCGACCTGCTCACGCACCTGGCCACCGTCCACCCCAGCCGGTACGGCGCGCTGCTGGACGGGGTCGGCCTGGTGGCGGTCACGGGCGTGCACCCCGTGCCCACGCAGGACGTGGCGCTGCGGCTCGTGGTCCTGGTGGACCGGCTGTACGACCGCGACGTGCCCGTGCTGCTGGGCGGGGCGGGGGAGAAGGACCTGTTCTCGGCCGAGATGCTGGCGGGCGGGTACCGCAAGAAGTACTACCGGGCGCTGTCCCGGCTCGGGTCGCTGGCCGCGGACGGTGCCGCGCTGGTGCGCTGAACGTCCCGAGTCAGGCCAGCACGACGACGGAGCCGGCCGATGCCGTCACGACCGCACCCGCGTCGGCGGGCCGGACCGTGGCGGTGCCCCAGGCGGCGACCACGTCGACAGGTCGGTCGACGGCCACGGGCACGTCGACCTCGTCCCCGGACAGGTTGATCACCGCACGCGCCGAGCCGCGGTGCAGCACGAGCCAGCCGGCCCAGGGAGCCTCCCGCGACGCGTCGCCCCAGACCAGGTCCGTGCCCGCGAGGTCGCCGGAGCGCAGGTCCGGGACGGTCCGGCGCAGGCTGATGAGCTCCCGGTACCACTCCAGCAACCGGGCGTGCTCGGGGTGCTCCGGGTCGTCCAGCTCCCCACGCGTCAGGATCGACCGCCGGAACGTCTCCGGGTCCTGCGGGTCCGGCACCTCGATCTCGCCGCCGTAGATCGCCTCCCAGCCGTGCCCGCCGAACTCGCGGCGTCGCCCGTCGCGCACGGCGGCGGCCAGGTCGGGGTCGGGGTGGTCGGTGAAGTACTGCCAGGGTGTGCGCGTGCCCCACTCCTCGCCCATGAACAGCATCGGCGTGAACGGCGACAGCAGGACCAGCGCGGCCTCGGCGGCCAGCCGGCCCGGGTCGAGCGACGCGGACGGGCGGTCGCCCAGCGCGCGGTTGCCCACCTGGTCGTGCGTGGAGGCGGCGGCCACGAAGCGGTGCCCGTCCGTGCCTGCAGGGACCGGGCGCCCCCAGTCGCGGCCCCGGAACGAGGAGTACCCGCCGTCGTGCACGAACGCGCTCGTCAGGGCCTTGCGCAGGACCTCCGGGCGTGCCGAAGTCGCCGTAGTAGCCGTGCCGCTCGCCCGTGACCAGCGCGTGCACGGCGTGGTGCACGTCGTCGTCCCACTGGGCGGTCATGCCCCAGCCGCCCTGGCTCGTCGGCGTCACGCTGACCACGTCGTTGAGGTCCGACTCGGCGATCAGGGACAGCGGGCGGCCCAGCTCGGTGGACAGCGCCGCCACCTCGTCGGACAGCTGCGCCAGCACGTGCCGGTCGGACAGGTCGATGAGGGCGTGCACGGCGTCCAGGCGCAGGGCGTCCACGTGGAAGTCGCGGAACCAGCGCAGCGCGCTGTCGCACACCCAGCGGCGCACCTCCACGGACCCCTCGCCCTCCAGGTGCAGGGCCGAGCCCCACGGGGTCTGGTGCGCGTCCGTGAAGTACGGGCCGAACGTGCTCAGGTAGTTGCCGGACGGGCCCATGTGGTTGTGCACCACGTCCAGGCACACGCCCAGGCCACGCGCGTGCGCGGCGTCGACGAACTCCTGCAGCGCGGCCGGCCCGCCGTACGGCTCGTGCACCGCGAACGTCCCGACGCCGTCGTAGCCCCACCCGTGCACACCGCTGAAGGGGGCCACGGGCATGAGCTCGACCAGGTCGACGCCGAGGGTCACCAGGTCGTCGAGGTGCTCGATCGCGGAGCGCAGCGTGCCGCCCTCGGTGAACGTGCCGACGTGCAGCTCGTAGATGACGTGCCCCCGGGCGTCGACGCCCACCCAGCCCTCGTCGCTCCACGCGAAGCGGCCGGTGTCGAACACGCGGCTCGGGCCGTGCACGCCGTCGGGCTGCCAGGCGCTGCGCGGGTCGGGCCGGGGGTCGGACCCGTCCACGCTGAACGCGTAGTCGGTGCCGTGCGGCAGGTCGAGGTCCGCGGACCACCACCCGTCCGCGGTCGCCGCCATCGGGGTCCGCGTCGCACCCTGGACGAGCTCGACACGGTCGGCGGAGGGAGCCCACACGCGGGGTCGCACGATCAGCCCTCCGCCCGCACGAGCAGGGCCACCG
The DNA here is from genome assembly GCA_963837795.1 of uncultured Actinomycetota bacterium. GTDB lineage: Bacteria > Actinomycetota > Actinomycetes > Actinomycetales > Cellulomonadaceae > Cellulomonas. The sequence goes on along the minus strand of CAWIOT010000003.1, from coordinate 77,015 downwards.
GGAAACGGTCGAGCAAGGGCCCCACGTCCACGACACCGCCCGTCACCGGGCGCTCGGTGAGCACGTCGACCCAGTCGCCGTCGGGCAGCGCGACGGTGTGGTCGGCCCAGCCGCCGAGCCGGTCGACCGCCGAGGCCAGCCGGGTGGCGACGACGGCGACCCGGGGCTCGCCGGCGACCGTCCGGGCGAACGTCAGGCAGTTGCCCGACGAGTGCGCGAGCGGCAGGAAGCCGCTGTCCGGGCCGACGAACGCCTCGGGCACCGACCGGCGCAGGCGCAGCGCGCGTGACGTCACGAGCAGCTTCTCGTCGGCGAGGTCCCGCGGGCCGGCGCCGTCATCGAGGCGCGCCAGGCGCGTGACCAGGGGCTCCAGCTCGACGTAGCGGCGGTTGTCGGGGTCGACGAGCACCGGGTTCGGCACCTCCGTGCCCTGGTAGACGTCGGCGACGCCCGGCAGAGTCAGCTGCACGAGCTTGGTGCCCAGCGTGGCGGCACGCACGGCCGGTCGGGTCCGTACCTCCCAGTCACCCAGCAGGCGCGCGACCTCGGGGTCGACGAGCGCCTGGCGTGCCGCGTCCAGCACGGCCCGCTCGTACGCCTCGTCGGGCGCGGTCCAGGTGGTGCGGCTCTTGGCCTCGCGGATCGCCTTGGTGAGGTACTCCACCAGCCGGTCCTCGGCGAGCGGGCCGTCCTCGGTCCACGTGCCGGCGAGCGTCTGCCACAGCAGGTACTCGGTCCGGCCGTCCAGCAGGGCGCTGCGGTAGGGGGCCGAGGCTGCGCGCAGCGCGTCGACCAGCGCGGACCACTCCCGCGGCAGCTCGCTCAGCACCCCTAGGCGGGCACGCGTGTCCTCGCCCCGCTTGGTGTCGTGCGTGGACAGGGTGGTCATCCCGAGCGGGGCGGCCACCTGCACCTCGGACGCCCACGCGGACAGGTCGGTGGGCGTCAGCGCGAACTGCTCGGGCGCGCCGCCCACCTCGCAGAGGCTGGTCAGGTGCGTCCAGCGGTAGAACGCGGTGTCCTCGACGCCCTTGGCCATGACCGCGCCGCACGTCTGCTGGAACCGCACGATCAGCTCGTCGCGGCGGGCACCGCGCGTGCGGCCCGCGCTGCCGACCTCGCGGCCCAGGAGCAGGTCGACGACGACGTCCATGGTCTCGCTGCGCTCGGGCGCCAGCCGGGCCCGGGCGTGCACCGCGGCGGTCTGCAGCACGTCGAGCGACTCCGGGTGGACCGTCTCACCGGGCACGACGTAGGCGCGGTATCGGTCGAACGCCACGAGGAGCTCGATCAGGCAGTCCTCGAGGGCCCGCCAGGTGTGGTCGCGCAGGCGCAGGTCCTCGCGGCAGATGTCCGCCGCGAGCGAGGTCAGCCGGTGCACCTCGGCGTACAGCGGTCCGTCGACGATCTCCCGCTTGGCCTGCTCCGCCATCGCCGGGAAGGCGTCCGACGTGTCGCCCGTGAGCCGGTGCATGACCGCGCCCAGCACGGCCGCGCCGCCCGGGTCGACGAACGTCTCCTGGATGCGCCAGAGGGCCTCGTACCCGGTGGTGCCGGCGGTCTCCCAGTCCGGCGGCACGGTCTCGGTGCCCTCCAGGATCTTCTCGACGACCACCCAGGCGCCGCCGCTCGCCTCCTTCAGGCGCGCGAGGTAGCCCGCGGGGTCGGCCAGACCGTCGGGGTGGTCGATCCGTAGGCCGTCGATCGTGCCGTCCGCCAGCAGCGACAGCACCAGCGCGTGCGTGGCGTCGAACACCGCAGGGTCCTCCACGCGCACGGCCAGCAGCGTGCCGACGTCGAAGAACCGGCGGTAGTTGAGCTCCTCGTCGGCCACCCGCCAGTACGCCAGCCGGTAGTGCTGGCGCTCCACCAGCTCGGCGAGCGGGAGCTGCTCGGTGCCCGGGCGCAGCGGGAAGACGTGGTCGTAGTAGCGCAGCACGGCACGGGGCCCCAGACCGGGGATCTCGACCTCGTCCAGCTGCAGCTCGTCGCGGCCGAGCACCGCCCCGATCCGGTCCCCGAGCACCGGCATGAGCACGGCGCCGTCCCCGGCGGACCAGTCGACGTCGAACCACTCGGCGAAGGGCGAGTCGGGCCCCTCGGCGAGCACCGACCACAGCGCGCGGTTGTGCCAGACCGGCGTGGGCACCGCCATGTGGTTGGGCACGATGTCGAGCACGAGCCCGAGGCCGGCGTCGTGCGCGGCGGAGGCCAGCCGGCGCAGGGCCGGCATGCCGCCGAGGACCGGGGAGACCTCGTCGTGGTCGACGACGTCGTACCCGTGCGTCGAGCCCGGCGCGGCGCGCAGGATCGGCGACAGGTACACGTGCGTGACACCGAGCGAGGCCAGGTACGGCACACGCTGCGCGACGTCGTCCAGCGTCAGGTCGGCGCCGAGCTGGACCCGGTAGGTGGACACCGGCACAGGTGCCCCCGGCGCCGGCAGCCGGCGCGCGGGCGTGGGACGGGGCTCGCTCATGCGGTCGGACGAGGGCGGGTCGTGCGGCGCTTCGGCTTCTCGTCGGAGGAGTCCGTCGCGGCTTCGCGGTTCTTCACCTGCTTGGCGGCCTCGCTCGACGCCGCCACGACGGCACCGATGCCCGAGGACGTCGGCGCCGGGGCGATCGGCGCGCGGGTGAAGACGATGATCGACTTCTCGCGCAGCTGGAGCTCCGAGCGCGCCTCGACCGTGGTGCCCGACTCGATCTGCGAGTCGGTGTCCACGACCGCCGTCCACACCTCGCCGTAGCGGCTGTCCGGCAGCGTGAACGTGGCCGGGTCGGGCTGCCCGTTGAACAGGATGAGGAAGCTGTCGTCGACGATCTCCTGGCCACGCAGGTCCGGCTCGGCGATGGCGTCGCCGTTGAGGAACACCATGACCGCGCGGGCGTGGTCGGCGCCCCAGGCCTCGTCGCGCATGTGGTGCCCGTCGGGGGCCAGCCAGGCCAGGTCGAGCAGGTCGGACTCGTCGGAGAGGTCCGGCTCGCCCGCGAAGAACCGCCGCCGGCGGAACACCGGGTGGTCCTGTCGCAGCCGGACGACTCGGCGGGTGAACTCGAGCAGCGTGGTCTCGTCCTCGTCGAGGTCCCAGTCGATCCAGGAGATCGGCCCGTCCTGGCAGTAGACGTTGTTGTTGCCCTGCTGCGTGCGGCCGAGCTCGTCACCGTGCGCCAGCATCGGGACGCCCTGCGACAGCAGCAGCGTCGTGAGGAAGTTCCGGCGCTGGCGGGCGCGCAGCGCACGGATGCCCGGGTCGTCCGTGGGTCCCTCGGCGCCGCAGTTCCAGGACCGGTTGTGGCTCTCGCCGTCGTTGTTGTCCTCGCCGTTGGCCTCGTTGTGCTTCTCGTTGTACGACACGAGGTCGTTGAGCGTGAAGCCGTCGTGCGCGGTGACGAAGTTGACGCTCGCGATGGGCCGGCGACCGGTGTGCTCGTACAGGTCGGACGAGCCGGAGATGCGGCTGGCGAACTCGCCCAGCGTGGACGGCTCGCCGCGCCAGAAGTCGCGGACCGTGTCGCGGTACTTGCCGTTCCACTCCGACCACAGCGGGGGGAACCCGCCCACCTGGTAGCCGCCGTCGCCGACGTCCCACGGCTCGGCGATCAGCTTGACCTGCGAGACCACCGGGTCCTGGTGCACCAGGTCGAAGAACGCCGACAGGCGGTCGACCTCGTGGAACTGACGCGCCAGGGTGGCCGCCAGGTCGAACCGGAAGCCGTCGACGTGCATCTCGGAGACCCAGTAGCGCAGCGAGTCCATGATCAGCTGGAGCACGTGCGGCGAGCGCATGAGCAGCGAGTTGCCGGTGCCGGTGGTGTCGAAGTAGTGCGCCTGGTCGTCGTCGACCAGCCGGTAGTAGTTGGCGTTGTCCAGGCCGCGGAAGCTCAGCGTCGGGCCCAGGTGGTTGCCCTCGGCGGTGTGGTTGTAGACCACGTCGAGGATGACCTCGATGTCCGCCTGGTGCAGCGCCTTGACCATCGCCTTGAACTCCTGGACCTGCTGCCCGGAGGTGGCGAAGGCGGAGTACGCGTTGTGCGGGGCGAAGAACCCGATCGTGTTGTAGCCCCAGTAGTTGGACAGGCCCTTCTCGACGAGAGACGGGTCGTTGACGAACTGGTGCACGGGCATGAGCTCGACAGCCGTCACGCCCAGCGACGTCAGGTGCTCGATGACGGCCGGGTGCGCCAGCCCTGAGTAGGTGCCGCGCAGCTCGTCGGGCACGGCGGGGTGCTGCATGGTCAGGCCGCGCACGTGCGCCTCGTAGATCACGGACTCGTGGTACTCGTGCTGCGGCGGTCGGTCGTTGCCCCAGTCGAAGTACGGGCTGATCACGACCGACTTCATGGTGTGGGCGGCGGAGTCGTCGTCGTTGCGCTCGTCCGGTGCGCCGAACTGGTACGAGTACAGCGACGGGTCCCCGTCGATCTGGCCGTCGATCGCCTTCGCGTACGGGTCGAGCAGCAGCTTGTTCGGGTTGCAGCGGTGTCCCTGCCCCGGGTCGTCCGGGCCGTGCACGCGGAAGCCGTAGCGCTGACCGGGGGAGATGGCCGGCAGGTAGCCGTGCCAGACGAAGGCGTCCACCTCCGTCACCTCGACGCGCGTCTCCGTCCCGTCCTCGTCGAAGAGGCAGAGCTCGACTCGTTCCGCCACCTCCGAGAAGAGTGCGAAGTTGGTCCCGGTCCCGTCGTAGGTGGCGCCCAGCGGGTAGGGGCGTCCCGGCCACATCAACATGGCCCCCAGGGTGCCAGGCCGCCGCCGATCTGGCGCGGGGAGGCGAGCCGTCCGCGGGTGGACTTCGACACACCGCGAGCCGTTGCTTTCCCGGCCGCGACCTGATGCGCTGACCGTGCGTCACGGTGGACGTCCCGCCGGGGCGGGAACGCGACAGTGGAGGCAGCCGTGAGCGGTCGGGTCGTCGTGGTGGGATCGGGCCTGGCGGGCGCGAAGACGGTCGAGGCCCTGCGCGGGCGGGGGTACGACGGACACGTGGTGCTGCTGGGCGCCGAGACGGAGCGGCCCTACGAGCGGCCCCCGCTGTCCAAGGGCTACCTGCAGGGCGGCGAGGAGCGTGGGTCCGCGTTCGTGCACCCGGCGGGCTGGTACGCCGAGCACGACGTCGACCTGCGGACCGGCACCACCGTCACGTCGATCGACCTGGGCTCCCGCGACGTCCTCGACGCCTCCGGGACCCGCACGGGCTGGGACCACCTCGTCCTGGCGACCGGCGCCGAGCCCCGACGCCTGGACGTGCGGGGTGCGGACCTCGACGGCGTGGTCACGCTGCGGACCCTGGGGGACAGCGACCGCCTGCGCTCGCTGCTCGGGGCGGCGCCCCGGGTGGTCGTCGTCGGCGGTGGCTGGATCGGTCTCGAGGTGGCGGCCGCGGCCCGCGCCGCGGGGTGCTCGGTGAGCGTGCTGGTGCGCGACCCGCTGCCTCTCGTCGGCGTCCTCGGGCCGGAGCTGGCCGCGATGTTCGCCGACCTGCACCGCTCGAACGGGGTCGACCTGCGCACCCGGACCGAGGTGGCCGCCGTCGTGGCGGCGGGGGACGGCACGCACGTGGGCGCGGTGGAGCTGGTCGACGGCACGCTGCTGGGCGCCGACCTGGTGGTCGTCGGCATCGGCGCCGTGCCGCGGGTGGGCCTGGCCCGTGACGCCGGTCTGCACGTCCAGGACGGGGTGGTCGTCGACGCGCACCTGCGGTCGTCGCACCCGCACGTCCTGGCCGTGGGGGACATCGCCCGGGCCGAGCACCCGTTCCTGGGCACGCACGTGCGGGTCGAGCACTGGGCCAACGCCCTGCACCAGCCGTCGACCGCGGCGGCGACGATCCTGGGCGACGACGAGCCGTACGACCGGCTGCCGTACTTCTTCACCGACCAGTTCGACCTCGGCATGGAGTACGTGGGCCACGTCGGTGCGCACGGGTACGACGAGGTCGTGGTGCGCGGCGACCTGGCGGCGCGCGAGCTGATCGCGTTCTGGCGTCGCGACGGACGGGTCCTGGCGGGCATGAACGTCAACGTCTGGGACGTCGTGGACGACGTGCAGGCGCTCGTCCGCTCGCGAGCCGTGATCGCCAGGGACCGGCTGGCCGACCCGTCCGTGCCGCTGCCGGAGCTCCTTGCGCCGGCCTGACGCCTACCCGGCGTGCGTGCGGTCCACGGCGCGCCGGACCACCTCGTCGTCGTCGGCCCCCTCCGCTCGCCAGCCCATCTGCTGGATGGCCCCGTTGCCACGGCGCAGGACCGTGGCGACCTGACGCTCCACCCAGTCGAGGTCGCCGGTGGCGGTGAGCGCCGGGCGGACGTGGTCGACGAGCTGGGCGACGACCTCGGCGGCCGGCAGGGGTGTGCCGGACAGCGGGCTGACCAGCTCACCGGTCAGGCCCGAGCGGGCGGCCCGCCACGTCGCCGCCCGGAGCAGCTCCGTGCGCGGCTGGGCACCGGGCTCGGTCGAGACGGCCGTGTCGGCGATCCCGCGCACCAGGGCGGCCTGCAGGGCGGCGTCGCGGGCGTCGAGGCACACGTCGGCGACGCGGACCTCGACCGTCGGGTAGCGCGACGAGAGGCGGGCGTCGAAGTACACCATCCCCTCGTCCAGGATCGCGCCGGTGGCCAGGAGGCCGTCGATGACCGCGTGGTAGCCGGCCGCGTCGCCGAACGGGGCGGTGGGACCGGCCGTCGGCCAGCGCCCCCAGACCTGAGAGCGGTACGACGCGTAGCCCGTGGCGACGCCGAGCCACGACGGGCTGTTGCCGCTGAGCGCGAGCAGGACGGGGGTCCACGAGCGCAGGTGGTCGATCAGCCGCACGCCCTCCTCCTCGTCGGCGACGGAGACGTGCACGTGGCAGCCGCACGTCAGCTGGTCCTGCGCGGTCTGCCCGAACTCCGCGCGGATCGTGTAGGCCCGCTTGTCCGGCAGCACCGTGGACTCGACCGCCTGCGGCGCGGCGGCGAGCGCGGCGACGCGCGCGCCAGCCCGCTGGGCCAGCGCGTCCGTGCGTGCGCGCCCGTCGCGGATCTGCTCCACGAGCTCGTCGATCTGCGTGCAGGGGTGCGTCGAGGTCTCGATCTGCTCCTGCTTGAACTCCTTCTCCACGTCGCCGCCCGGCTGCGCACCGCCCGTGGTGCCGTCGGCGGCCGCGTGCCGCAGGACGGCCCCGGCGACCGAGGTGGGCCGGCCCTCGGGGGTGACCAGCAAGAACTCTTCCTCGACACCCACGGTCCGCATCGGATCAGTGTGGGGGAGCGGGCGGGTGCGCGCGCGGGGTATCGGTGGCCGAGCGTTGACCGCGCGGCGGGCGGACCGTACCGTGCAGTAACGCTGCCGTCCGAATGGTGAGATGACGCATGAGCCTCTTCCCGACCGTCCACGTGACCGGTGACCTGCCTGCCGAGACGCGCTCGCACCTGGAGCGGCACGGGCTGGCCCTGGTCGGGGCCGACGACGACCCGGACGTGGTGCTCGTGCTGCCCGGCACGTCCAGGTCGGCCGGCGCCGGCGGCACGGTGGTGCTGAGCGACGGCAGGCCGACGGCGGACGTCGCGGACCTGCTCACCTCCCACGGTCTGACCGTGCAGGCGGCTGCGGGGGAACCGGCCGACCTGGTAGCCGCCGACCTGACCGCCGACGACCTGCTTGCGTGGACCACCGACCCGGCCCTGCCGGTCCTGGCCACGCTGACGCTCGACGGCGACGCCGCGCCCCTGCTGCGCACCGGCACCGGCAGCCAGGCGCTGGGCGCCACCGTCGCGGCGGGGACCCGGGACGGTGCGGGCGGCCTGCTGGTGCTCGGCGTCGACCCGTCGCCGGACGTCCTGCTCAACGCCCTGGTGTGGGCCGCGCGACCGACCGCCGCGGCGCACGAGGTCGCCGTCCACGCGGACCTCGTCGCGCACCCCGCCTGGACCCGGCTGCGCCAGGACGTGACCGACCTGCAGGGGCTGCAGGTCAAGGACGGCTCCGTCCCGGACGCCGCGCACCACGCCCGGGCACGGGACCTGGTGCAGGCGATCGTGCGTGGGCTCGACGAGCTGGCGCCGGCGCTGCCGCACGACGAGGACTACCTGACCGCGGTGGGCAAGGACCTGACCCGGTGGGCCGACGACTCCTTCGGGGTACCGGACTTCCTCGACTCGCTGCTCGCCTTCCAGCCGCAGCGCCAGCGCGTCGACGGGCTGCCGCACCTCGTGCTCTTCCCCATGTACACGCAGAACGGCAGCACCGACCGGCGCGTCGAGGCGGTGCTGCTGCAGGTGCGGTGGCCGGACCTGGTGGCGCGGCTCGAGGCCGAGCAGTTCAGCAACGCGCTCTTCGTCCCGGTGACGTTCCTGGACTTCACGCCCGGCTACGACACCAACTCGGCCGTGCTCTTCCCGGAGACCGTGGCCGTGCGCGAGGTGCCGACCTTCACCTGGGGCGCGATCTTCGCCGACCGGGAGGCCGCCCGGTTCCGTCGCGTGGTCCGGGCCGCGGCCGACACCACGCGCCTCGCGCTCCCGCCGGACGCCGCCCGGCTGCTGGACGACCAGCGCCTGGCCGAGGAGACGTTCGTGCTCTGGGACCTGGTGCACGACCGGACGCACATGCGCGGCGACCTGCCGTTCGACCCGTTCATGATCAAGCAGCGCATGCCGTACTTCCTGTACTCCTTGGAGGAGCTGCGCTGCGACCTCACCGCGTTCCGCGCGGCGGTGCGGCTGGAGGCCGACGGGGTCCCGCACGCCCGCTACGTGCAGTACGCGATCCTGTTCGACCGCCTGTTCCGGTTCCCCGTGACCGGGGCCCGGGTGCGCAACTACGACGGCCTGGGCGGTCAGCTGCTCTTCGCGTGGCTGCACCAGCACCACGTCCTGCACTGGACCGACTCGCGGCTGACCATCGACTGGCCACAGGTGCCGGGGGCGGTCATCGCCCTCGCCGAGCAGATCGAGGAGCTGTACTGGCGCTCCATCGACCGCCCCAAGACCGCGCACTGGCTGGCGGCCTACGCACTGGTCTCCGGCACGGTCACGCCCCACCCGGCGTCGGCGTGGGCACGCGGTGACCTGCCGCTGGACGGTCCGCCCAAGGGGCTCACCGACGCCGTGCTGGACGACGAGTTCCCGCTGTCGATGTTCTACGAGGCGCTGTCGCGCAAGATCGGCGACGTCGTGGCCTCGACGCGGGGGATCACGGCCTGAGTCAGCGGTAGGGCAGCGGCATCGTCGGGTCCGGGGCGACGGAGTCCTGCCCGCCGCCGGTCGGTGCGGCTCCGCCCGGCGGGACGGTGTCGGCGCACACCTGGTCGACCTGCGCCCAGAACGCGTCGTCGTACCAGTAGCCGGTGTGGCTCAGCACGCGCGGCAGCGGTTGGTCGACGACGTAGCGGTGCGTGGGCGGGTCCACGAGCTCGACGTCGATGCCGTCGGCCAGCGTGGAGTCGCGCGTGCGCACCGGCCCGCCGATGTAGTCCGTGGCGTAGTAGACGTTGCGCCAGCGCACGGGGCCGATGCCGGCGGCGTCCTCGCTGAGCCCGGCCAGGAAGCCGTCGCTGAACAGGGCCGGGAACGCCCACCGGTACAGCTTGGCCAGGGGCGAGCCGAACGTCACGACACCGATGGTCGGTTCCGCGTCGGCCCGCCCCGACGTGCGCCCCAGCGCCGCCGCCGCGATGACGCTGCCCTGCGAGTGCGCGCTGAGCACCACGCGACCCCCGTTGTCGTGCAGGCGCCAGATCCGGCGGGTCAGCTCGGGGACGGCGCGTTCCGCGTAGGCCGGCGGGGCGAACGGGTGGAACGCCCGGGGGAAGAACGTGCCGACGTCGAACAACGAGCCGAGCACGCGCCGCCACCGCTCGTTGCGCCACGCGAGCGTGAGCACCAGCACGTAGAGCGGTGGGAACGCCACCGCCACCGTGGTGCCCACCCCGACGAGGATCATGGGCGGGTCCCGGTGCAGCCACAGCACCTGGCCGAGGAAGAGGACCAGCCCGACGGTCGCCGCCACCGTGAGGGTGACGAACAGGACCGACACGGCCCGGGAGTGGTCCCCGACCAGCCGCATGGTCGCGACCTTGCGCACCCACGCGGTGGGTCGCGACCCGCCGCGGGGTCCCGTGACACCGAACAGCGGGGGGTCGAACGCCGATCGCCACCAGGCGGCCTCGGTGCGAGCCGCCGGGTCCGGCTCGGGTGCGACGACCCCCGAGGCCGCGTACTGCTCCCGCAGGCGAGCCTCGACCGCGGGCGCGTCCCGGGCCGACCGGCGGCGCAGCGCGAGAACGGACGACACCCCGAAGGCGACGACCAGCAGGATCAGACCGAGGGACAGGATGGATGCGAGCGAGCCGATCGCCATCGGCACGTAGATGGTGTCCGTGGTGGGTGCGTCGCCCGTGCCGGGCCCGAACCCCCAGACGATGGTGCCCACCAGGTCCGCGACGTAGACGATCGAGGACAGCAGCACGGTGTTCGCCACGACCATCGCGATGGTCGTCATGACGAACGGACCGGCCCACGGGAAGGTGCTCAGCCGCGGCACGTGCCCGCCGGTGCGGCGCAGTGACCGCGCCTTCCAGAGCCGGTAGACCCAGGCGAGCGCCTGCTGGACCGCGAGCGGCACCAGGAGCACGAGGCTGGCGCCCCAGACGGCGTCGAGCGACAGCCGGGCGCCCGGGAGCATGCCCACCGGGCCCGCGCCGGCCGGCAGGAGCAGCGCGCTGACCCCGGCGAGCACCAGTGCGGCGGACGTCAGCACCAGGGCGATCCAGGCGAGGTCCGGCTGGGCGTCGTCGAACGCCAGCAGACCCACGACGACGACCAGGGCGGCGCCGGCGCCCACCGCCGCGACCGTGGCGAACGCCCCCGCCGTGGTCCCGGCCCCGAGCGCTGCGGTCGACCAGCCGAGCATGAGCGTGACCACCCCGAGGCAGGCGGTCAGGTGCACGCGCGACAGGAAGACGTGCCACTGCAGGCCGGCCCAGAAGTCCGCGTGCCGCAACCCGCCGGCCAGCGCCGCCGCGCAGCGCACGGACGGGCCGCCTCGCCGGTCGGTCGCCGTCACGTCCCGGGCGCCCGGCTCGGCGCTGATCGGCGTGGGCGGGACCACGCTCTCGTAGGACGAGCGCGAGTGCCGTGCCAGCACCGCGAACATCGCGGCGACCAGCAGGGCGGCCACCGCACCGAGCACCAGCCGGTTGCCGGGGTGCTCGGCGGCGGTCCAGGTGCGGACCGTCTGCGCCGACCACGCCGACAGGCCCCGCTGCGCGCCGGACGAGGCGGGCGACGCGACCGGCTCCGTGCGACCCCACTGGTACGCGAGCACGTCGAGCGCGAGGTACGTGACCATCGACGCCGTGCTGAGCGTGAGGGCCAGCGCGGTCAGCCGGGCGAACCAGCGGAACACCCACAGCGTCGCCGGCCGGGACGCCTCCTCGTGGCCGGAGGTGACCCAGCGCCGCGCCATCCAGCCGGCCATGTTGGCGAGCATGGACGGCAGGAGCAGTGCCCACAGCGCCCGCGCGCGGCTGCGGGAGGTCAGCCCGCCCCACGAGTACGCCTCGCGGTGCCGGCCCGCGGCGTCGGTGGTCCGGTAGAAGCCCGCCACCCGGTCACCGGCCACGCGGGTGGGAGCCGGGTCGCCCAGGAGGGACTCGGGGCTGGTGCCGCCGACGCCGTGCACGCGGATCTCGGTCAGGCCGCCCAGCGGCACGGGCGCGGGCACCAGGCCGGCGGATCCCGAGGATGTCGACACGGGTGCCTCCCGGCATGAGCGGTGGTCCTGCGTGGAAGGGGGCGCGCTCAGGGCCGCTGATACCCGGCGTGGCTCACTCGTGCTCACCCTCGGGCAGCACGGCCTCGGCGCGGCCGTGGAACGCCGCGACGAGCCGGGCGACGAGGACGGCCAGGAACACCTGGCCGACGAGCGCCTCGAAGGTGGCGATGCTGCGCCCCGGGAACAGGGCCGCCGTGTAGTCGCCGTAGCCCAGCGTGGTCAGCGTCGTGTACGAGAAGTACTGGAACGAGCGGGCGTTGGCCGCCTCGCCGTTGGCGAAGAACGGCTCTGTGGTCAGGGCGTTCATGAGCCCGAAGAGGCTGGCGAAGAACATGCCGATGATCAGGTAGGCGCTGAGCGCGCCGGCCAGGGACTGGACCGTCACAGCGGTCCGGTGCAGGATCCGGTCCAGGATGACGACCAGCGTGGTCATGAGGATCACGCAGATCGCACCGTTGAGGACCCCGGACGCGGCCGGCGTGGGCAGGGTCGCCAACCCGACCGCCATGACGAGCGCGGAGACCACCAGCACGATGCGGACGAACCGCTTCTGCCGCGGCATCGGTCGGGAGGTGCGGACCGCCAGCCCCATCGTGGACAGGTAGAGGACCGCGACGAGCACGTCCACCCAGAGCTCCGAGCTGACGGCGTGCGCGATGTAGGCGGTGACCAGCAGGGCCAGGACGATCCCGAAGTCGTCGGTGCCTGTGCGGCGGGCCAGGAACGAGCGGCGCCGCGGCGGCGCCGGGGTGCCCGTCTCGTCCGGATCCGTCACGTTCCGGAGGCTAGCAGCGCCGGGGTCAGCCGAGGGTGACCAGGTCCCGCACGTCGTCGTCCGGCAGCGCGTCCGCCACGGCCGTGACCTCGAGCTCGTCCAGGCGGGCGAGCCCGTGGTGCACGTTGAGGAACGCGGTGTCCGCCGCGTCGCGCCCCGTCGCGATCCGCACGAGGCTGGTCCGCGGGGCGAGCGTGGTGGCGTCGACCACGTACCACTGGCCGTCCAGGTACGCCTCGGCGACCGCGTGGAAGTCCATCGGCGACAGCCCCGGCGCGTACACGGAGACCAGCCGCGCAGGGATGTCGAGCGCGCGCAGCAGGGCGATCACCAGGTGCGCGTAGTCGCGGCACACGCCCCGGCGCGCGAGCAGCGTCTGCACGGCGCCGTCCGTCGGCTGGCTCGACCCGGGCACGTAGGACAGCTGCGACCCGACCCAGGAGCTGACCGCCGCGAACAGGTCGTAACCGTGCAGCCCGGCGAACTCCGCGTGCGCGGTGGGACCCAGGGTGTCCGACTCGCAGTACCGGCTGGGGCGCAGGTAGCGCAGCAGGTCCGCCTGCTCCGAGGCGATCGGGGTGGCCCGGCCCTCGACCGAGGCCGAGTAGTCCAGCACCAGCCGGCCGACCTCGGCGTGGACGACGTGCAGCCGGGTGCCGTGGTGGTCGGCGACGGGGGTGACCTCGACGGGGTCGCCGTCGAGGGTGACCTGCAGGGACTCCTGGGCGGCGACGAGCGAGGACACGGCCAGCTCGAACGCGAGCGTGGCGGGGGAGGTGACGTCGAGGGACAGGTGGGCGCTCATGTCGCGGTGCACGTGCTCATGGTGGTGCACGGTGCCGCGACACGCCCGGCGACTACCAGGCGGACCGGGCGTAGTCCTTGAGGAAGCAGCCGTACAGGTCCTCGCCGGCCTCGCCGCGCACGATCGGGTCGTACACGCGCGCGGCGCCGTCGACCAGGTCGAGGGGGGCGTGGAAGCCCTCCTCCGCCAGCCGGACCTTGGTGGGGTGCGGGCGCTCGTCGGTGATCCAGCCGGTGTCCACGCTGGTCATGAGGATGCCGTCCTGGGCCAGCTCCTGGGCGCTGGTGCGGGTCAGCATGTTGAGCGCGGCCTTCGCCATGTTGGTGTGCGGGTGCCCGGGACCCTTGTAGCCGCGAGAGAACACGCCCTCCATCGCGGAGACGTTCACCACGTAGGCGCGGGCGCCGGCCGTGGCCCGCATGGCCGGGCGCAGGCGGCTGACCAGGATGAACGGTGCGGTCTGGTTGCACAGCTGGACCTCGAGAAGCTCCATCGGGTCCACCTGGTCGACCGTGTGCACCCACGAGTTCGACTCGGCGGTGTCGGGGACGAGTCCTCCGGCGTCGATCGCGGTGCCCGCGACCAGCCGCTCGAGCGAGGCGTGCTCGGCGGTCAGGGCCAGCTGCGCCACGCCGGCGCCCGGCGCCAGGGAGGTCAGCTGCGTCACCGAGCCGGCGAGCGCGGCGGGGTGGGCAGCGCTGGTGCGGCCGAACGTGGTGATCGGCGGCAGCGGGCGGTCGGGCAGCGGCTCCAGCTCGGCGTCCGCCAGGTGCGCGTAGGCCCCGGGCGAGCGGCGCACGGTCTGCGCTGCGTTGTTGATGAGGATGTCCAGCGGTCCCTGTGCCGCGACCGAGTCGGCCAGGGCGACCACCTGCGCCGGGTCGCGCAGGTCGATGCCGACGATGCTCAGCCGGTCCAGCCAGTCGGCGCTGTCGGGCATCGCGGCGAACCGGCGGGCCGCGTCACGCGGGAACCGCGTGGTGATGGTCGTCGTGGCCCCGTCGCGCAGCAGGCGCAGCGCGATGTACATGCCGATCTTGGCGCGGCCGCCCGTGAGCAGGGCTCGCTTGCCGGTCAGGTCCGTCCGGGCGTCGCGCTTGGCGTGGTTGAGCACGGCGCACGTCGGGCACAGCTGGTGGTAGAAGGCGTCGACCTGGACGTACGGCTCCTTGCAGATGTAGCACGGCCGCGCTCGCAGCAGGGTGCCCGCCGAGGCGCCCTGCGCCGACGAGGCGAGCGGGATGCCCTGCGTCTCGTCGTCGATGCGTCCCGGGCTGCCGGTGGCCGTGGCGGCGATGACTGCCTTGTCCGCGGCGCTGATCGCGTCCCGCTTCTCGGCCCGGCGCTGCTTCTTGGCGGCCTTGAACAGGGCCGACGTGGCCCGCCGGGCGAGGGCCAGGTGCGGGTGGTCGGACGGCAGCCGGCTGATCTGGTCGGCGACGCGCAGGAAGACGGCGAGCTCGGCGGCGTCGACCGCGTCGGACCGCGTCTCGGTGGTCGTGGCGTCGGTCAGGGCGGTCATCGTGCGGTCCTCGCTGGTGGTCTGGCTCGGGCTGACGGGCAGGGCCGACGGGCAGGAGCGCGCGAGCCGAACGCGTGGGGGATCGCCCGATCCTACCCGTCGGACGTGGCCCGCCGACGGGGTCAGGGGCGTGCGGCCCGGGGTCCGGCCCCCGGTGCCGGCGGAACCGGGACAGAACACCCATGGCGGGTCTACGTTCGGCACGACGGTGCGTGCCGGGGTCGGCAGTCAGCCCTCAGCTCCGGACGGACGAACTGGAGGCACAGGTGAGCGACATGCCCGACCCGTACGGCCCCATCCACGGCCGGCCCAGCTTTCGCGAGCACATCGACCGCGGCACGTTCCCGCCGCACGGGCTCGAGCCCGACGAGGCCTACGAGCTCCTGCACACCGGGCTCATGCTGGACGGCCGGGAGACCCTCAACCTCGCCTCCTTCGTCACCACCTGGATGGAGCCGCAGGCGGAGCGTCTCATCCACGACACGCTGCGCAAGAACCACATCGACCACGAGGAGTACCCGGCCGCGTCGTTGATCGAGGAGGGGTGCGTGCACATGCTCGGCGACCTCTTCCACGCCCCCGACCCGGCGCAGGTGGTCGGGGTGGCGACCATCGGGTCGTCCGAGGCGATCATGCTGGGGCTCCTGGCGCACAAGCGGGCTTGGCGGAACAGGCGGCGGGCGGCCGGGCTGCCGACCGACCGCCCGAACGTCGTGTTCGGCGCGGAGACGCACGTGGTCTGGGACAAGTTCGCCAACTACTTCGACGTCGAGATGCGCAAGATCCCGATGAAGCCCGACCGGTTCGTGCTCAGCGCGCACGACGTCGAGGCCCACGTGGACGAGAACACGATCGCGGTGGGGGCGGTGCTGGGCACCACGCACGTGGGTGAAGCCGACCCGATCGAGGAGATCAACGACCTGCTGGTGCGGATCAAGGCCGAGAAGGGCTGGGACATCCCGCTGCACGTGGACGGGGCCAGCGGCGCGTTCATCGCGCCCTTCAGCGAGCCCGACCTGCGCTGGGACTTCCGGCTCGAGCAGGTGGCCTCGATCAACGTGTCGGGGCACAAGTACGGCCTGGTCTACCCGGGCGTCGGCTGGCTCATCTTCCGCGACGCATCGAAGTTGCCCGAGGACCTGGTGTTCAGCGTGAACTACCTCGGCGGCGCGCAGCCGACGTTCACCTTCAACTTCTCCCGTGGCTCCGCCATGATCCAGGCGCAGATGTACAACTTCCTGCGGCTGGGGCGCAGCGGGTACACGTCGATCGTGCAGACCATGCTGGCCAACGCCCGGTTCCTCAACGAGAGCCTGGAGGCCAGCGGACGGTTCACGATCCTCAACCCGGGGCTCGCCGAGCCGGTGGTCACCTTCAGCCTGCGCGGCGACCCGGGGTTCGACGTCTACCACCTGTCCGCGCGCCTGCGGGAGGACGGGTGGATCGTGCCCGCGTACAGCCTGCCGCCGGACGCGCAGGAGGTGCACCTGATGCGCGTGGTGGTCCGCCTGGACCTGTCCCGAGTCATGATCGAGCAGCTGCTGCGCGACCTGTTCGCCGCGTGCGAGGCCCTCGACGCCGAGCAGCCGGTGCAGCGCGCGACCGCCAAGCCGGACGTGTGGACGTCACCCGCGCACGCGGCCGCGAAGAGCAAGGCGCGCACCGGCCTCGCGCGGTGACGTCCGCGCTCCCCGACGTCCCCGCCGGCTGGCGCGTGGTCCGTGCGCGCGGACCGGCGGGGTTCGTCACGCACGCGGTGCTCGCGCGGCCCGACGGCAGCGAGGTCGAGTGGAGCTCGCGGCGGCACCGCAAGGGTCTGGGCCTGCGGGGCGTCGGCGGCGCGCTGGCCGGCGGCCGGCCGAGCGCGCTGAGCTGGTGGATCGGCGGCCTGTTCGCGCTGGGCTCCGTGTGCTTCGCGGTCGGCTCGGTGCCCGGGTACGTCGACGCGGTGGACGCGCCGGTCGTCGGCGCCACCTTCTTCGTCGGCTCGATCTTCTTCACCAGCGCCGCCTACCTGCAGTACCACGAGACCCTGCGGGCGCCCGGGGGCGTGCTCGCCGACTCGGCCCGACCGCGACGGCTGGCTGCGCTGGTGGGCTGGCGGCCGCACCGCCTCGACTTCTGGGCCGTGCTCGTGCAGCTGGTGGGCACGGTGTTCTTCAACGTCAGCACGTTCGCGGCCACCCGCTCCGAGCTCTCCACGGTGCAGGCCCGGCACCTGGTCTGGGCGCCCGACGTCCTGGGTTCCGTCTGCTTCCTCGTGGCCAGCTGGTTCGCGTACGCCGAGGTGAACCGTGGGGTCCTGCCGCGCGCCGACGGCTCGACCGGGTGGCGCATCGCGGCGCTGAACCTGCTGGGCTCCGTCGCGTTCGGCGTCTCCGCCGTCGCGGCGCGGTACCTGCGCTCCTCGGGTGAGGTCGCCAACCTCGAGCTGGTCAACCTCGGCACGTTCGTCGGGGCGGTGTGCTTCCTGCTGGGTGCGCTGCTGCTCCCGGTCGAGTCGGCGCGTGAGCGCACCGTCCCCTGAGCGGGGCAGACTCCCTGCGTGGACCTCGACCCGATCGCCCGGCTGCTGGCGGACCCGCCCGACCTGCCGGTGCGGCGCGGGCTGCCGCACGTCGTCGACGCCGTCCGCTCGCGCGGGGTCGCCGTCGTCCAGGCGCCACCCGGCACGGGCAAGACCACGCTGGTGCCGCCCGCCGTGGCCGCCGCGGTGCCGGGACGCGTGGTGGTCACCCAACCCCGGCGGATCGCGGCCCGGGCGGCCGCCCGGCGACTCGCGCACCTGCTCGGGGAGCCGCTGGGCGCGTCCGTCGGGTTCTCGGTGCGCGGCGAGCGGTCCGGCGGTCGCGGGCGTCCGGGTCGAGGTGGTCACCACGGGGGTGCTCCTGCGCCGGCTCCAGCGCGACCCCGAGCTGGCGGGCGTCGGGGCCGTGATCCTCGACGAGGTCCACGAGCGGCACCTCGTCGACGACCTCACCCTCGCGCTCCTGGTGGACGTCCGCGCGCACCTGCGCGACGACCTGGCGGTGGTGGCGATGTCCGCCACGGTCGAGGCGGAGCGCACCGCGGCGCTGCTGGGCGGTGCGGTCCCGGCCCCGGTGGTGGACGTCCCGGGGACGCTGTTCGCGGTCGACGAGGTGTGGTGCCCAGCGCCACCCCGCACCGTCCGGACCGACGACCGCGGCGTGACGCCCGGCTTCCTCGACCACGTCGCGGCCACCGTCCGGCGCGCCCTGGCCGAGCGTGCCGGGGACGTGCTGGTGTTCCTGCCCGGTGCCGGCGAGGTCGACGGCGTGGCGCGGCGGCTCGCCGGCGTCGACGCCGACGTGCGCCCCCTGCACGGGCGGCTGCCCACGGCGGAGCAGGATCGCGCGCTCACCGCGGGACCGCGGCGCCGGGTGGTCGTCGCGACGTCGGTCGCCGAGTCGTCGCTCACCGTGCCCGGCGTGCGCGTCGTGGTCGACGCCGGCCTGTCGCGCGAGCCCCGCACCGACCACCGGCGCGGGCTCGCCGGCCTGGTCACCGTCGGCGTCAGCCGTGCAGCCGCCGACCAGCGTGCCGGCCGCGCGGGCCGGGAGGGCCCCGGCGCGGTCTACCGGTGCTGGTCGGCGCACGACCACGCCCGCCTCGTCGCGCACCCCGAGCCGGAGATCCTCACCGCCGACCTCACCGCGTTCGCCCTCGAGCTCGCGTGCTGGGGCGACCCGGCCGGTGCCGGGCTCGCGCTCCTGGACCGACCGCCCGACGCCGCGATGGCCGTCGCGCGCTCGACCCTGACGGCGCTCGGCGCGCTGGACGCCCAGGGGCACCCCACGGCGCGGGGACGCGCGGTCGCGGCGATCCCGGCCGACCCCCGGCTGGGTCGCGCACTGCTCGACGGGGCCCAGGTCGTCGGCCCGCGGCGGTCCGCCGAGGTCGTCGCGCTGCTCTCCGAGGACGTCCGTGCCCCCGGGGGCGACCTCGTCGCGGCGCTGCGGGCCGTGCGCCGGGGAGGGCCCACGGTGGCGGCCTGGCGCGCGCAGGCGGACCGGCTCCACTCCCTCGTGCCGGTCACCGGCGCGACGACGCCCCCTGCCCCGCTCACCGACGACCTCGCGGTCGGGCTCGTGGTCGCGCTGGCCCACCCCGACCGCCTCGCGCGCCTGCGCCCGGGCGGGTCGGCCTACCTGATGACGTCGGGCACCGGCGCGATCCTGCCCGCCGGGTCGGCGCTCGCAGGCTCGCCGTGGCTCGCGGTCGCCGACGCTGACCGCGTCCCCGGCCGGCGCGACGCGACCATCCGCAGCGCGGCACCGGTCGACCTCGACCTGGCGACCGAGGCGGCCCCCGCCCTGCTCGAGCAGCAGGACGTCGTCGCGTGGGTCGACGGCGCCGTCGTGGCCCGGCGGGTGCGCCGGCTGGGTGCGATCGAGCTGTCCTCGGCCGCGCTCGCGGACCCGCCGACCGAGCTGGTGGCTCGCGCGCTGCGGGACGGGCTGGCGCGGGACGGCCTGGCGCTGCTGCGCTGGACGGACGCGGCGACGAGCCTGCGCCGACGCCTGGCCTTCCTGCACGCCGCGCTCGGGCAGCCGTGGCCGGACGTGTCCGACGACGCCCTGCTCGCCCACCTCGCGGACTGGCTGGGGCCCGACCTGGAGCGGGTCCGCGGGGCGCGTGACCTCACGCGGGTGGACGTCCTGCAGGCGCTGCGCCGGCTGCTGCCGTGGCCGGCGGCCGGCCGGCTGGACGCGCTGGCGCCCGAGCGGGTGGCGGTGCCCAGCGGCTCGCAGGTCCGGCTCGACTACCGCGGGGACCAGCCGGTCCTCGCGGTTCGCCTCCAGGAGGTCTTCGGGTGGCGGGCTGCGCCGCGGCTGGCTGACGGGCGCGTCCCGGTGCTGCTGCACCTGCTGTCGCCCGCCGGGCGGCCCGCCGCGGTCACGGCCGACCTGGAGTCGTTCTGGCGGACCGGCTACCCGCAGGTGCGCGCCGAGCTGCGGGGGCGGTACCCCAAGCACGCGTGGCCCGACGACCCGCTCTCCGCGGCTCCGGTGCGCGGTGTGCGCCGGTAGGTCAGGACGCTCGCCCGTCGGCGTCGCACGGCGGATCGAGATCGGCCAGGCCGGCCACGGTGAGCTCGGTGTCCATCAGGCGCAGGGTCCGCTCCATGGCCACGGGCTGGATCTTGCCCACCTGGTCGCCGTGCGGGTGGTCGAAGAACCCGAGGAGCAGCAGCAGGAGCGTGATGACGACCGAGACGCTGCCCATCAGCACCCCCTGCGCCACCGCGCCCTCCGCGCTGTCGGCGAAGAAGAGCACGTAGACGAAGATCACCGCGGAGATCACGTACAGCACGATCCACAGGGGCAGCGGGATCAGCCCCTCGGCACCGTGCACGCGGTCCGCGCGCGACTGCTCGCGGTCGGCCGTCTGCGCCTGCCACCGGTCGTACGCCGACTGCTCCGCGTACGTCTGCGGGTCCACCGCGCCGATCGTGCGGAACATCGGCCCGGCCCACGGGTTGATGGTGTCGCCCAGGGTGCCCCGCTGCATCCGGTCCCACTCGAGCCCGACCACCGCCCGGGCGTAGCAGACCAGCTCGCCGCTGAGCTGCTCCCGGGTGTCCGCGGGGAGGAACTGGGCCGTCTGCAGCTGCTGCAGGACGGTGACGGCCTCGGTCTCGGCTCCGGAGCGGGTCTCGTCGTACGACTCGAAGGCGAGGAAGATGATGAAGCCGAGCAGCACGGAGAACCCGGTGGCCAGGACGCCGAAGACGCCCGACGCGCGGTCGCCGTCGGTGAAGCGGCTGCCCGCCGGCGCGTGTCGGCGCACCAGCAGCATCGCCGCGACCGACAGGGCGGTCACCCCGAGGGTGACGAGCGCACCGACCAGGAGGTTCACCCCGGCCGCCCGCGGCGCGGTGGGATGATGCCCAGGAGCGGGACGGGTCGGGACACGGCCCCACGATAGGGCGGAACCGGACATCACGGGGCGGAGGAGCATGCGCGACGTGACCTCGTTCGCCTCGACCGTGCGCCGCCACCTGGTCGAGCACACCTGGTGGCGTGCGCAGGACTACGCCGCGGTGGTGCGCTGGCAGGCCGAGGGGCTGCTGTCCCGCGTCGGCCCGGACGACCTGCGGCAGCCCGAGCGGCCGGTCGGGCCACCCGTGGTCCTGGTGCCCGGGGTCTACGAGTCCTGGCACTTCCTGTTGCCCCTGGCCACCTTCCTGCACCGCCACGGAGCCGCGGTGCACGTGCTGCCCGACCTGGGCGACAACCGGCGACCCGTCCCCGACGGCGCCTCCACCCTGGCCCGCTACGTGCACGAGCGAGAGCTGGGCGAGGTGCTCGTGGTCGCGCACAGCAAGGGAGGCCTCATCGGCAAGCTGGCCATGGCGCGGCACGACCCGGAGCGCCGCATCTCCTCGATGGTCGCGGTGAACACACCGTTCTCCGGCTCGGCGTACGCCCGCTGGTTCCTCGCCCCCGCGGTAAGGGCGTTCATCCCGACCGACCGCACCATCGTCGAGCTGGCCGCGGAACGGTCCGTGAACGGGCGGATCACCTCCGTGCACAGCCGCTGGGACCCGCACATCCCCGGCGGCAGCGTGCTGGACGGCGCGCACAACGTGGTGCTGGACACCCCCGGGCACTTCCGGCCGCTGGCCGACCCCCGGCTGCACGCACTGCTCCTGGAGCGGATCCGGGAGCCGTGACGGCAGTCAGTCCCGCGGCAGCTGCAGCACGCGCGTGAAGCCGGGGGAGTCGGGGTCGTCGACGATCTCGATGCCGTCCAGCCAGGACGAGATGACGTGCGCGAGCTCGCCGGGGTGGCTGAAGTTGATCGCGTGGGCGGCGCCCTCGATGAGCGCGACGGTCGTGTGCCGCCCGGCCAGCCGCCCGACCTCGCGGACCCGGTGCGGCGGCGGCATCAGGGGGTCCCGGCTGCCGACGACCGCGAGCGTGGGGACCTGCGCGGAGATGATCCGCTCGAGCGACGGGAACCGGGTGAGCTCGCTGAACAGGTTGAACGTGTTGATGGGCCCGAACCGCAGGTAGTCCGGGACAGCCACGCGGGCCATCTGCCGGCTCTCGCGCGGGCCGTCCATGGCCAGCTGCCGGATGGCGCGGCTCAGCCCCTGGTTGTGGACCCCTCCCGCCGGGGACACCAGGACCAGCCGGTCCACCCGCGCGGGCTGCAGGTGCGCCACCTCGAGGCTGACCGGGCAGCCCATCGAGTTCCCGACGAGCACCACCCGCTCCAGGCCCAGGGCGTCGAGGATGTCGAGCAGCGCGTGGGCCAGCGCCGGGATGCCGAGCGTGTAGTCCCACCGGGGGCTGCGGCCGTACCCCGGCAGGTCCGGCACCACGTTCGTCGCGCGCGCCGCGAGCAGCCGGGCGGTCGGCAAGAGGTAGGAGCCGGAGATCGCGAAGCCGTGCACGTGGACGATCGGCAGGGCGTCCGCGACGTCCGCGCTGCGACGCACGAAGACGCTGTGGCCTTCGACCTGGACCATCTCCGAGGTCCATCCGGCGGGACTGTCCACCATGGACCGATCGTGTCAGAGCGCCGTGCGCGGGTCGAGGACCTCGGTGCAGGTGGGGCAGGCCTTAAGGCCCTGGGCGTGCACTCGTGCGCGGCGGATCCTGGGGCCAGGACACGAGGACGAGGAGGTCGCGACGATGCGAGCACTGGTGGTCTACGAGTCGTCGTTCGGGAACACCGCCCACGTGGCGCACGCCGTGTGGGAGGGGCTGTCCCGGCGAGTGAGCGACGCGCAGCTGGTGGAGGTGTCGGCCGCGCCATCCCGGCTGCCCCCGGACCTCGAGCTCCTCGTGGTGGGCGGACCCACGCAGGCGTTCGGCATGAGCCGTCCCTCGACGCGCGCGGACGCCCGCGCACGCACCGGCGCCTCCGCGGACGGTCCGACGGTCGGCGTGCGCGAGTGGCTGGCCTCGGTGGAGCCACCCGAGCGGCCCGTCCGCGCGGCCACCTTCGACACCCGCATCCACACGCCGCACCTGCCGGGGTCCGCCGCCGTCGGGGCGTGGCGGGCGCTGCGCCGGGCCGGCTTCGACGTGACGGCCGAGGCGGAGAGCTTCTGGGTGCTCGGCACGCAGGGCCCGCTGCGCGACGGCGAGGACGAGCGGGCGCAGACATGGGGCGTCAGCCTGGCGAGCCTGGTGCCGGGCCTCGGGGCGACGACCCGCTGACGGCCGGTGCGGCTGGTGCCGGGTGCCCACCGTGGCGCTCCAGGAACGCGTAGACCTCGGCGTCGTCGACACCGGGGAACGAGCCGGTGGGCAGCGGCGACAGGACGTGCGCGTGCACCGCGGCGCTCGGCCACGCGTGCGGCGCCCACCGGGCCGCGAGGCCGGCCTCGGGCTGACGGCAGCACGTGGGGTCCGGGCAGCGCGAGCGGCGACGGGTCGACGTGTCGCGTCCGCGGAACCACTTGGCGGAGCCGAACGGCACCCCGACCGTGATGGAGAAGCCGCCCGCCGACGTGGAGCCGGTCTGGGTGGTGCACCAGAACGTGCCCTCGGGCGTGTCCGTGTACTGGTAGTACTCCGTGGTCCGGTCCCGTCGGGTGAACGCCGCGCGGGCCGCCCACTGGCGGCACACGACCTGACCCTCGATGGCACCCGTGCCGTCCGTGGGGAACCGGACGGCGTCGTTGGCGTAGCCCTTGTAGAGCGTCCCGTCGTCGCCCACCCGCAGGAAGTGCAGGCGGATGTCGAGGTGCTCGGTGAGCAGGTTGGTCAGGCGCTGCGCGGCCGCCTCGTGGGTGACGCCGAACGAGTCGCGGAAGTCCTCCACCGCCAGCTCCCGACGCTTCTTGGCGGCGCTCAGGTGCGCCACGGCCGCCGTCCGCGGCATCAGGCACGCGGCAGCGAAGTAGGTGATCTCGACGCGCTGGCGCAGGAAGTCCGCGTAGCTGGTCGGGGTCGAGTGGGCGAGCACCCTGTGCGCGATGGCCTGCAGCGCCAGGGAGCGCAGGCCGTGACCGCCCGGGATGGACGCCGGCGGCAGGTAGATGCGCCCGTTCGCCAGGTCCGTGACCGTCCGGGTGGAGTGCGGCAGGTCGTCGACGTGCAGCAGCGAGAAGCCCAACCCGGCGGCCATCTGTGCGACCGCGCTGTGCGTGAGCGCACCCGTGGTGTACCCGGCGCGGCGCACCAGGTCCTCCGCGGCCTGCTCGATCTCCGGCAGGTGGTTGTTGCGCTCGAGCATCCACAGGCGCAGCGCGGTCGTGGCCCGGCGAGCCTCCTGGGGCGTCGCGATCGCGGCGTCGTCACGCCGCGCGAGCTCGCGGTGCAGGCCGACGAGCGCCTCGAGGGCCTCGGTCGGCAAGGTCCTGGCCGGGCGCACGCTCGGCAGCCCCAGGGCCGCGTACGCGGCCGTGCCCTGCGCGCGGTCGAGCTCCACCTCGAGGGCCGCCCGGCGCGACGGCGGTGCGGCGTCCAGCAGGTCCGCGGTCGTCGTGCCCAGCGCGCTCGCGAGCGCCTGCAGCAGGCTCAGCCGGGGCTCGCGCCGGCCGTTCTCCACCAGGGACAGCGCGCTCGCGGTGGAACCGACCAGCCGCCCCAGCTCGTCCAGCGTGAGGCCGCGCTGCGTGCGCGCGTGACGGATGCGCCGGCCGAGCATCAGCAGCTGCCCGTCCGTGCTCGCCGGCTCCTGGGGTGGGTCCGGCAGGTCGATGACCGGTCGCGCGGGGTCCGTCGCCATGACGTTGACCGTAGGACAAGAAGCGGCGTTCTTGACAGGGCGATCCTGTTGAACCCGCACCAGTGCAGCCAGAACCCTCGACATGGGCGGGAATTCCTCTCGCCCGGCCCGGCCCGAAGGAGCTCGCCATGACCAGGTACGTCTCCCGCTTCCGCGACGGCGACAAGGACCAGAAGGATCTGCTGGGCGGCAAGGGCGCCAACCTCGCGGAGATGACCAACCTCGACCTGCCGGTGCCGCCGGGCTTCACCATCACGACCGAGGCGTGCCGGGCCTACATGCGCGACGGGCACGTCCCGCCCGAGCTGCGGGTCGAGGTGACGCTCGCGGTCCGCGAGATCGAGGACGTGATCGGGCGACGGCTCGGTGACTTCCACGAGCCCCTGCTGGTCTCCGTCCGCTCGGGCGCCAAGTTCTCCATGCCGGGCATGATGGAGACGGTCCTGAACATCGGGCTCAACGACGCGTCGGTCAAGGGCCTGACGGAGTTCTCCGGCGACGAACGCTTCGCGTGGGACTCCTACCGCCGGCTCATCCAGATGTTCGGCAAGACCGTGCTGGGCATCGACGGCGACGTGTTCGCCGGGGCGCTCGACGAGCGCAAGGCCGCGGTGGGCGCCCGGACCGACGTGGAGCTGGACGCCCAGGACCTGCGCATCCTGGTGCAGACCTTCAAGGACATCGTCCTCGCGCAGACCGGCCGCGAGTTCCCCCAGCACCCGCGCGAGCAGCTCGACATGGCGATCGAGGCGGTGCTCGGCTCCTGGAACACCGACCGGGCGCGGCTGTACCGCCGGCGCGAGCGGATCCCGCACGACCTGGGCACGGCCGTGAACGTGGTCAGCATGGTGTTCGGCAACCTGGGCGACTCCTCCGGGACGGGTGTCTGCTTCACGCGCGACCCGTCCACCGGGGAGGCCGGGGTCTACGGCGACTACCTGCCGAACGCCCAGGGCGAGGACGTCGTGGCGGGCATCCGCAACACGCTCCCGCTGGCCGAGCTCGAGCTGCTCGACCCGGTGTCCTACGACGCGCTGCGGCACGCGATGCGGCGGCTCGAGACCCACTACCGCGACCTGTGCGACATCGAGTTCACCATCGAGCGCGGCAAGCTCTGGCTGCTGCAGACCCGGGTGGGCAAGCGGACCGCGGCGGCGGCCTTCCGGATCGCCACCGAGCTGGTCGACGAGAGCCTGATCACGATGGACGAGGCGATCACCCGGTGCAGCGGCGAGAAGCTCAGCCAGCTGCTGTTCCCGCAGTTCGACGCGACGGCGTCGCGTCACCTGCTCACCCGTGCCATGGCCGCGTCACCCGGTGCCGCCGTGGGGGAGATCGTGCTGGACAACGCCCAGGCCCTCGAGCGGACCGCGGCTGGTGCCCACGTGGTCCTGGTCCGGCGGGAGACCAACCCCGACGACCTGCAGGGGATGATCGTCGCCGACGGCATCCTCACCGCGCGTGGCGGCAAGACGTCCCACGCCGCCGTGGTCGCCCGCGGCATGGGGACGTGCGCGGTGGTCGGCGCCGAGGAGCTCCTGGTCGATGCGGTCCGTGGCGAGGTCCACGTCCGTGACCAGGTGCTCCGGCCGGGCGACGTCATCGCGATCGACGGCAGCACGGGCGAGGTGTTCCGTGGCGAGGTCCCCGTGGTCGACTCGCCGGTCATGGTCTACGTCGCCGACGGGCTCGACGCCGGGCTGGCGGCGGCGGCGGACCCGGAGGCTCGCGCGCTGGTGACCGCGGTGGACCGCGTCCTGCGGCACGCCGACCTCGTGCGTCGGATGGAGGTCCGCACCAACGCCGACACGGCCGACGACGCGCGCCGGGCCCGCGCCCGCGGCGCGCAGGGCGTGGGTCTGTGCCGGACCGAGCACCAGTTCCTGGGGGAGCGGCGCGAGTACATCGAGCACCTGGTGCTGGCCGACGTCGACGAGGACCGGCAGGCCGCGCTGGATGCGCTGCTGCCGCTGCAGCGGGAGGACTTCGCGGGGCTGCTCGAGGCCATGGACGGCCTGCCGACGACCATCCGGCTCATCGACCCGCCGTTGCACGAGTTCCTGCCGGACCTCACCGAGCTGTCCGTCCGGGTGGCGACCGCCGCCCAGCCCGACCCGAAGGACGTGGCGCTGCTCGCTGCCGTCGAGCGGATGCACGAGCAGAACCCG
The DNA here is from genome assembly GCA_963837795.1 of uncultured Actinomycetota bacterium. Taxonomy (GTDB): domain Bacteria; phylum Actinomycetota; class Actinomycetes; order Actinomycetales; family Cellulomonadaceae; genus Cellulomonas. The sequence goes on along the minus strand of CAWIOT010000003.1, from coordinate 50,277 downwards.
ATGCTGGGCCTGCGCGGCGTGCGGCTGGGACTCACCCTGCCGGGTCTGTTCGCCCTGCAGGTGCGCGCCGTGGCGGAGGCGACCGTGCAGCTGCGCCAGGCGGGCCGTGATCCCCGGCCCGAGATCATGGTGCCCCTGGTCGGCTCCGTGCGGGAGCTGCAGCTGGTGCGCGAGGAGGCGCTGCGCGTCCTGGCGGAGGTCTCGGCCGCCTCGGGGGTGCCGCTCGACGTGCCCATCGGCTGCATGATCGAGCTGCCGCGCGCGGCGCTCACGGCCCACCGCATCGCCGAGGCGGCCGACTTCTTCTCGTTCGGCACCAACGACCTGACGCAGACCACGTGGGGCTTCTCGCGCGACGACGTGGAGCGGGCCTTCTTCGCCGACTACCTGCAGAACGGGGTGCTGACGATCTCCCCGTTCGAGACGCTCGACGCGGACGGCGTCGGTGCGCTGGTGCGGGCGGGGGTCGAGGGCGGCCGGTCCACCAAGCCGGCCCTGCACATCGGTGTCTGCGGCGAGCACGGGGGAGACCCCGAGTCCATCCACTTCTTCCACGAGGTGGGTCTGGACTACGTGTCCTGCTCGCCGTTCCGGGTGCCGATCGCGCGGTTGGAGGCAGGCCGGGCGGCGGTGGCCCGGGCGTCGTGACACGCCGCAGGCGCCGCACCCCCGCGGGGTGCGGCGCCTGCGGACGGGCTACGGGGTGACGGTCAGCGGCGTGCCGCCGGACGTCAGCCGCCAGTCGGGGTCGGCCGAGGAGAACACCGCCGGGTCCACCACCTGGTTGGCGCTCACCCAGTCGATGAGCAGCTGCCGGATCTCGACCTGCCGGTTGTAGACGACGGGCGCACCGACCACACCCGGGAAGTTGCCACCGCCGGACTGCCGGTAGTTGTTGATCGCCACGACGAACTCCTGGGTGTCCTCGACCGGGACGCCGCCGTAGGAGAGGTTCGTGATCCGGCTGCCGACCGGCTGCGCGAGGTCGATGTCGTAGGTCAGCGGCTGGTCGAGGCCGCCCATGACGTCGTAGTTGTAGTCGGGCGTGCCGTTCGGGGCCGTCGGCGTCACCGCGTTGGTGAGGTCGGCGGCCGCGTACGTGCCGGGCGCGGGAGCGGCCCGGAAGTACTCCGCGGACTTCTCCAGGTACGCCTTGACCTGCGCGCCCGTGAGCTTGATGCCCAGGAGCGTGTTGTCGTAGATGTACAGGCCGGCGATGTCCCGGACGGACACGTCACCCTGCGGGATCGCCGCGTCCTTGTTGAACGGGGCCGCGATGGACAGCACCGGCAGGTCGGCGTCGGCGCCCGTGAGGCCCGACTTCACCGCGTCCGCCTGCACGTAGTTGATGAAGTCGAGGACGGCGGTGTCCTCGTAGCGGGCGGTCTGCGCCGACATGGCCTCGGTCGAGGTGCCGATGACGCCGTTCACGTAGTCGACGACCGTCTTCTGCTCGTCCTGCAGCAGCGAGACGATCTTCGGGTCCTCCGGGACGGTGTTCGCGTTCAGGACCGACGCGTCGACCGACTGCACGGCCCAGTGGCCGCGGTCGAACGACAGGTCGATGTCGAAGACCGACAGCCGCTCGCCCCACTTCAGCGGCTCGGACAGCACGACCGGCTTGCCGGTCGCCGTGTTGGTGACCACGCGCTCGGCGATCTCCTGGTGGGCGTGCCCGACGAGGATCGCGTCGATCCCGGGCACCTGCTGCGCGACCAGCGTCGCCGCGTTCTCGGGGAACGGCAGCGTGTCGCCGTAGGACGAGGACGTGTCCGCACCCGAGTGCGCTGCCACGACGACCACGTCGGCGCCCTTGCGTCGCATCTGCGGGACGTACCGCGCGGCCTGCTCGACGAGCCCGTCGAAGTGCATCTGGCCCTCGACGTTCGCCTTGTCCCAGATGGCGATGCCGGGGTTGGTCAGCCCGAGGATCCCGACCCTGATCGGCTTGCCGTGCGCCGGCTTGACGGTCTTGATCACGTACGGCTGGAACGCGGGCCGTCCCGTGCCGTCGTCCAGCGCGTTCGCGGCGAGCAGGGGGAAGTCCAGCTGCTTCTCGAACGTGCGCAGGTACGGGATGCCGTAGTTGAACTCGTGGTTGCCGACCGCGGCGGCGTCGTAGCCGATCGCGTTCATGGCGGTCGCCATGGGGTGCTCGACGCGCTTGGAGATGGGCTGGATCTTGGCGTAGTAGTACGCGAGCGAGGTGCCCTGGATGGTGTCGCCCGCGTCGATGAGGAGCGTGTTGCGCCGGCCGCGGTCCGCGCGGACCTGGTCGACGAGCGTGGAGACCTTGGCCAGCCCGACGTCGTTGTGCGCGCTGTCGTCGTACTCCGCGTTCTTGAAGTAGTCCCAGTTGAGGGCGCTGCCGTGCAGGTCGGTGGTGCCCATGACCGTGAGCTGGTAGTCGTCGGACGCGCCGTGCCCGTTGCCGTGCCCGTCGCCGTGGCCGTGCCCGCTGCCGGCGGTGGCCGGTGCGGCGAGCCCCACCACCAGCACGGCGGCTGCTGCCGCGATGCCTGCTCTGCGGCGCAGCCCGCCCGTGCCGCGCTGCTGGATGTCGATGCCCATGCCGGATGCCTCCCGTGCTGTCGGATGTGCACCGGGTCACGGTGCGTCGGGCAACCTACTCCGATCGGGTGACACGAACACGTCCAGCAGGTGGCCGGGAGGTCACCACCACCCCTGGCGCTTGGCCCACGCCAGGAGACCGCCGGACATCGCGATCATGACGGCCAGGGCGACACCCAGGGGCGTCGCCGTGGTGTGGTCGTTGACGATCAGGTTCATGCCCAGCACCGACGCGAGGGCCGTGATCGGGAGCGTCACGACGGCGATGACCGCGAGCCGCTCGGCGGCGATCGTCATCTTGGTCTCCGTGCGGGCGCGGTAGAACTCGATGACGCCCTGCAGGTACTCCTTCTCCTCACCGGCCAGGCCCGCGATCCGGTCGAACTGGTCCACCAGGTCCCCGACGAGGTGCCGGCTCTCCTCGGGGACCGCGTGCGGCAGGCCCACCAGCCGACGGTAGATCTCCGCGGTCTGGGCCGCGATCGTCTTGACCGCGAGCAGCCCGTGCCGGGTGCGGAACATCTCGTCGAGGAACTTCTCCGGGTCGCTGTACGCGCCGTCGGTGACCCGGCGCTCGAGCTCCCACACGTCGGCCGTGAGCTCCTCGACGAACTTCTCCATGCGCCGCGTGAGGGCGGAGACGATCGCGTGCGAGATGTCGAAGGACGTGCGCGGCCGGAGCCTGCCGGAGCGGATCCGCTCGAGCACCTCGCGCGTGTCCCGCAGCGGCACGTCCGGTGCGACCGCCGGGTTGACGGGCCCGTGCACGGTGACCAGGTAGCGCGGGCCGATCACCCGGTCCAGCTCCACGTGGTGGACGTGGCCGCCCGCGCCGCGCTCCGGGGCGTGCAGCACGAGGAACAGCGAGCTCGCATAGGCGTGCAGCTTGGGCAGCCGGTTGCGCACCTCGCAGTCGTGCACCGCGAGCGGGTGCAGCCCGAACACGGTGGACAGCACCTCGGCCGCCTGCGCGTCCCACTGCGGCACGTCCACCCAGACGATGCCGTGCCGCGCGGCGAGCAGGTCGGGCAGCTCGTCGACGGTGCACTCGCGCACGCCGTCGTCCGTGATGAGGTGCACGTCCACGGCTGCCTCCCGGAGCTTCGCCTGCCGTCCTGTGCGGACATCATGCTGTGCGCCGCCCGGGAGGCGCACCGACGGGCTCAGCTCCGGCGGTCGGGCAGCATCGGTCCGGCGGAGTCGCCCGGCATCTCGTACGACCAGCCCGGACCCCGCTCCCAGTGACGGTCGTGGATCCCGCCGTGCAGGGCCCACGCGGCGAGGAAGGCCCAGGCGATCGAGGCCAGCACCGCGAGCACCGCCAGGGCGGCGCCGACGATGACGCTGATGATGCCCCAGCGTCGCGCGTTCGCAGCCTCCCGCTCCGCGACCGCGGTGTCCGCGGCGCCGATGGCCCGCGCGGCGCGGTGCGAGGCCAGCAGCGCCGGGATGCCCGTGGGCCAGAACAGGATCATGCCCGCGATGACCCAGCCGACAGGTGCTGCGGGCGGCGCCGCGGCGGGATGTGCCGGCGGGGGGACGTGCGGGTTCGGGTCGGTGGTCATGGTGCCCTCCGGCGGTCTCGGCTCACGCTGGTGCGTCGCACGGTAGGCCTCCCGCCTGGGAGCCACCTAGGTGTGACTCGTCGCACGGCCTCCCCAGTGGCGACCCACGCGGCGCGCTGCCTACCGTGGAGGTCTTCCACAGGGCGGCGACGCCGTGCGAGGTCCGGACAGATCCTCTCCGGAGACCTTGCCGTCGCCGCCCTTGCACGTGCGTGGGCCAGGAGCCCCGCACGGTGGGCCGAGATCGCGCCCGCCCGGCCATCCGACCGGACGACACGCAAGGCGGTACGTCGATGACCATGACGTCGAACACTCTTGTCCGAGAACCTCCCCAGACCGAGCAGCTCACCATCCGACCGACCCGCAGGGCCGAGACCGAGTCGACGCAGAGCCCGTCGCTCATGCTCCTCGTCCTCCTGGCCAGCGCGGGCGTCGTGGTCTACGCGGCGTTCCTGCTCAACCCCGCGAACCGCGGCGACTGGCTGCCGTACAGCCTGGTCATCGTCGCGGAGAGCATCCTGGTCGCCCATGCGCTGCTGGCCATGTGGACGTTCCTGTCCAGCGGGCACAACCCGCGCGGCTTCGCGTTCCACCTGGCTCAGGACCGCATGTACGACCTGGCGGAGATCGCCCGGGACCGTGCCGAGTCGACGCCGAACGCCTGGCGCATGTACCTCGAGGAGTGGCCGGTCAGCATCGACGTCTTCCTCACCACCTACGGCGAGGACCTGGACACGATCCGGCGCACCGCGACCGCGGCCGTGGCCATGCAGGGGCGCCACGAGACGTGGATCCTCGACGACGGTCGCTCGGACGAGGTGCGCGACCTGGCGGCGGAGGTCGGCGCCCGGTACGTGCGGCGGCTCTCCTCGCAGGGCGCCAAGGCGGGGAACATCAACCACGCGCTCACGCTGGCCAAGGGCGACCTGTTCGTCATCCTCGACGCGGACTTCGTGCCGAAGCCGGAGTTCCTGCACGAGACCGTCCCGTTCTTCGCGAGCGACGACGTGGCGTTCGTCCAGACCCCGCAGGCGTACGGCAACCTGCACTCGGTCATCTCGAAGGGCGCCGGCTACATGCAGTCGGTGTTCTACAAGTTCATCCAGCCGGGCCGTAACCGGTTCAACGCGGCGTTCTCCGTGGGCACCAACGTCATCTACCGGCGCTCCGCGGTCGAGTCCATCGGGGGGATCTACTCCGCCTCCAAGTCCGAGGACGTCTGGACCTCCCTGCTGCTGCACGAGGAGGGCTGGCGGTCGGTGTACATCCCCACCGAGCTGGCCGTGGGCGACACCCCGGAGACCGTCGAGGCGTACACCAAGCAGCAGCAGCGGTGGGCCACCGGCGGCTTCGAGATCATGCTCACGCACAACCCGTTCTCGCGGAAGCGCCGCCTCACCATGGACCAGCGGCTCCAGTACCAGGTGACGGCGACCCACTACCTGACCGGGATCGCGCCCCTGCTGCTGCTCGCCGTGCCGCCCCTGCAGATCTACTTCAACCTCACGCCGATGAACCTCACGATCACCCCGGTGACGTGGTTCCTGTACTACAGCGGCTTCTACGTGCTGCAGATCCTGCTCGCGTTCTACACGCTGGGCTCGTTCCGCTGGCAGGTGCTGCTGCTGGCCGCCGTGTCGTTCCCCATCTACACCCGTGCGCTGGTCAACGCGCTGTTCCACCGCGAGCAGACGTGGCACGTCACCGGCCGCAAGGGCGCCTACCGCTCGCCGTTCACGTTCATGGTCCCGCAGGTCCTCGTGTTCGAGCTGCTGCTGATCACCACGGTCGTCGGCGCCTGGAAGGACCTCGGCAACGGCTACCCGAGCCTGGCGCTGGCCTGGAACGCGACCAACACCCTGATCCTCGGCAGCTTCGTCGTGACGGCGTGGCGCGAGGGCCACCGGGGCCGTCGGGCCGCGCGCGCCGAGCGCCGCCGCTCCCGGCACGCCGTCGATGCAGCCCAGACCGCGCCCCAGACCGCGCCTCAGACTGCGCCGCAGAGCGCTCCCCAGACCGCACCCACCGGAGGTGTCGCATGACCTGGACCAGCCGTCTCCGCCTGTTCCTGGGCACGCTCCTCGTGCTCGCCGTGGCCGCCGTGGCCACGTACCAGCTGAACCAGAAGAAGGGGGTCGCCGCGAGCGACTCCGCGCAGATCCTCGCCGAGACGTACGACGTCGGGACGCCGTACGCGGGGCTCGTCGTCGACCAGATGGTCGAGGTGGGGGACACGGTCACCGCGGGTGAGCCGCTCTTCGTCCTCGACTCCGCCCGTCTGCAGTACGACCTGACGAACGGGTTCGCGGAGCCCCGGACGGTCGCCACGAAGGTCGACGACCAGGGCCGGCTGGTCCTGCTCGCCACCGGTGAGGGCACCGTGACGGACATCGCCTCCGAGCGCGGGACCTTCGTGCAGTCGTCCGCCCAGCTGGCCACCGTCCAGCGTGCCGGCACCCTGTACGTGCAGGCGCAGTACACGCTCACCCCGAGCGAGTTCGCGCGCCTGCCGCAGGACGCGGACGCGACCGTCCAGCTGCCCGACCAGCGCACGGTCCAGGCGCACGTCTCCCAGGTCGACGTCGAGACCGTCGGCGGCGAGGCCCGGGCGGTCGTCACCCTGTCCGGTGAGGACCTGGAGCGTGGCGCCGACCACGGTCTGGTCTCGGCCGGCACGCCGGTGACCGCCGAGCTGCAGCTGCGCAACGACAGCGTGGTGACGCGCACCGCCGACTCCGTGACCGACTACCTGGGAGGCCTCTTCGGATGACGGCACACCACGACGAGCACACGACGAGCACCGACCCGTCGTCCCGACGCCGCCCGATGATCATCGGGGCGAGCGTGGTGGCGGCCGCGGTGGCCGCGGGCCTCGCGTTCGCCACCCCCTGGGAGGGGGCCGGTGCCACGCCGGGCGCCGACCCCGGTCCTGGGTCCGTGGGCGGCCCCTCCGACGCCACGCCGCCGACCGTGGATGCGGCGGCCCTGGTGGCGCGGGTGCCGCACGAGCCGGTGGCGAAGATCGACCCGGTCCGGCTCGCCCCCGGCGTCGTCCCGCCCACCAACCGCTGGTACAGCGGGCTGGTGTTCGGCGACGAGCCGCAGCCCGTCTTCGCGGAGCCGCTGTCCTTCGGGCTGACCGACACCGGATTCACGCTCGGTCTGCCCGCACCGACCGCCAGCGCGCAGACCATCATGGCGCCGCACGTCCCGGCCGTGACGGTGGACGTCGGCGCCGAGTCGGCCCAGATCAGCGCAGCAGACCCGGTGAGCGTCACGATCGACCTGCTCGACGGTTCCGGCGCCGTCCTCGGGCACGTCGTCCTGGCAGAGGGCTCACCCTTCGTCAGCCTCACGGCCGAGCGGGACCTCACCGCGACCTCAGCCGTCGTCGGCGGGTCGTTCGAGGCCGCGGGCGACGGCGCACGCACCGCCGACGCCGGCACCTCGACCTGGGGCCTCGTCGGCGGGACGGGAGACGGCGACACCACGACGCTCACCGCGGGTTCCACCGCGACCTGGTACGCGCTGCCGCAGGACGCCGACGCGGACGCGGTCTCGGCGCTCGCCACGGCCGCCGCGGACCCGGTGACGGGTGTCGACATCGCGTACGGGGCCGACTCGACGCTCGCCCGGACCACCCTGACGTACCGGACGGCAGGTGGGTCGCCCACGGCGTACGTGACCATGCCCCACCACCGCACCGGCGACCAGCCGTCGCGGCCGGACTGCGGACTGGGGACCTACGCGAGCATCTACGGCGACCTCGAGCTGTGCACCGGCTCCGAGCTGACCTCCTCCGCACCGGCGCTGCCCGCCGCGGGCTCGCTCGACCTGGACGGCATCACCGCCGACCAGCGGTCCGCGATCGTCGCGGCGCTCGAGCAGGACGTGGCGTCGACCGAGGCGTTCCCGTCGGACACGTACTTCGGCGGCAAGGCGCTGTACCGGGCGGCCTCGCTGGTGGCCCTCGGCGACCAGCTCGGGGAGCAGGACGTGGTCGCCGACCTGCGGGAGCGGACCGTCGACGCCCTCACGGAGTGGACCGAGCCCGACGGGTGCAGCGAGCGCGACGCGCGGTGCGTCGTGTACGACGAGGCGGCGCACTCCGCGATCGGCCTCACGCCGTCGTTCGGGTCCGACGAGCTCAACGACCACCACTTCCACTACGGCTACCTGCTGTCCGCCGCCGGTCTGGTGGCGCGCGACGACCCGGCGCTCGCCGACCGCCTGGCGCCGGTGATGAACCTGCTGGCGCAGGACATCGCCGCGGCGCAGCCGTCGCCCGAGCTGCCCCAGCTGCGGACGTTCGACCCGTACGCGGGTCACTCCTGGGCCTCGGGCACGTCGCCGTTCGCCGACGGCAACAACCAGGAGTCCTCCTCCGAGGCGGTCAACGCCTGGAACGGGCTGGGCCTGTGGGCCGACGCCTCGCAGCAGCCGGCGCTCGCCACGGAGGCCACCTGGCTGGCGTCCACCGAGGCCGCGACCGCACGGGCGTACTGGACCGCCCCGGACCTGGACCAGTTCGACGGGTTCGACCACACGATGGTGTCCCTGAACTGGGGCGGGAAGCGGGACTACGCCACCTGGTTCAGCCCGGAGCCCAGTGCGATCCTCGGCATCCAGCTGATCCCGATGGGTCCGGTGCAGACGTACCTGGCGCGCGGGGTCGACCCGCAGCACATCCGGGACTCCGTCGCGGAGGCGACGCCGGACGGGTACGGCGTGCAGTTCGGCGACTACCTGCTGATGTACCGGGCCCTGGCCGGCGCGGACGACGCGGCGCAGGCCTGGACCGAGGCGATCGACCTGCCGGACGGGTCGATCGACGACGGCAGCTCGCGCGCCGCCATGCTGGCGTTCATCGCGGCCGCGCAGGCTCATCCGGTCGACGCCGGCTGACCGCTCGGTCCCAGCGTCGGACGACGCCCGCTCCTCGTGCCGGGGGAGCGGGCGTCGTGCTGTCCCACGGAGCACGACCAGTCGTAGGACGATCTTTCCCGTGTCGACGACTGCTTGACTTCTCACCCGCAGCGGCACATCCTGTGCGTACCCAGTGACACGAGTCACCGGGCCTGGGCGTCCTCGACGTGGAGGAGATCGCCGCAGGGCCCACGTCCCTCTCCACCTGCTCCCGGCCGGCTCACCGACGAGGCGGCCGTCGCGGTCCGGCTCCACCGCCTCCTGACCGCGTGCCGCTCGTCCCTGCGGCCGTCGCCCCGGCGGTCGTCTCGTCGTCCTGCCCTGACCCGCCGGTGGTCTCACCGGGGCCGTGGGCAGCAGTGGAACGGAGAAGCCGATGTCCGCTCAGACCGGACCCGTGGTGGTCCGCCGAGACCCCGACCGCCGTCGCCTGGTGGCGATGGTCCTGGTCGCGGCCCTGCTGGCCTACCTCGTGCAGGTGACCCTGCTCCCCGTCTCGCGCGCCGCCGCGGTGAGCGTCGGCTCCGGCAGCTACGCCGAGGGCACCCCGACCGGCGGCGCCGTGCCCACCGAGTGCAACGGCACCCCGGTCACGAACCCCCGCGCGCACGTCACGGCGAACTTCCCGGCGGGCGCCATCCCGACCAACGACTGGTGGACCTCGCTCGTCTGGCGCAAGTTCAACTGCGCGTCGGTCTCCGAGAACCTCATGGCGCACCCGTTGGCGTTCCACGCCTTCACCACCGGGCTCGGGGTCAGCTACCCGACCACCGCATCCATCTCGGGCACGGCCACCGGCGTGGGCGAGTACCACTACCCGTACACCGAGGACTTCCGGCTGGGCATCGCGGGGCTGGACGCGGACGGCAAGGTCGACGGCTACTCGGACTGGACCGTCAGCGAGCTGTGGACCAACGGCAGCCAGCAGCCTGCGCACCACGTTCGGGCACGGGCTGCCGTTCGTCTACGCGACGAAGACCGGCGGTAACGCGACCTGCTCACGGCCGCGGCGGCGCCGACGGTGTGGAGCAACACCAACGCCACGGTCGGCTACACGGTCAACGGCCACGACTACGCGGCGTTCGCCCCGTCCGGATCCACCTGGACGGTGTCCGGCAGCACGATCAGCTCGTCGCTGAACGGCGGCACGTTCTTCTCCGTCGCGGTGCTGCCCACGACGACGGCCAGCAGCAACGCGGACCGGCTGGCGGCGCTGAACGCGTTCGCGCCGTACGCCCACAACCACGTGACGGGCACCAAGGTCTCCTGGTCGTACGACGAGGCGACCGCCAGGATGACGGCGACCTACGCGTTCACCACGACGGCCCGCCAGGGCTCGGGCACGGGGACGGTGTACGCGCTCTACCCGCACCAGCGCGACAACCTCGCGGGCGCGACGATGAGCGGGTACTCGTACGTCTCGCCGCGCGGTCCCGATGCGGGTCGTCATCGGCAGCTCCCAGTTCCAGACCGTCACCGCCTTCCACGGCGTGCTGCCGCAGCTGGCGAGCACCGGCTTCCCCGCCGGCTCCGCCGACGCGACGCAGCTGAACGGCTACGTCGAGCAGGTGGCCACCGGCGACCCCTTCGCGGGCTTCGGCGACGACACGTACTGGACGGGCAAGGCGTTCGGCCGCATCGCGCAGGTGGCGCAGATGGCCAACCTGACGGGCAACACCTCGGCGCGCGACCGGCTGGTCAGCTCGATGCGGACCCGGCTGACGGACTGGATGACCGCCTCGCCGGGGGAGACCACGCGCTCGTTCTGGTACAACCCGGCGTGGGGCACGCTGATCGGCTACCCGGCCTCGTACGGCTCGGACACCGACCTCAACGACCACCACTTCCACTACGGCTACTACGTCGTCGGCGCGGCGACCGTCGCCGAGTTCGACCCCGCCTGGGCGGCCGACTCCGCGTACGGCGGCATGGTCAACACGGTCATCAAGGACGCGGCCAACTGGGACCGCACCGACACCCGGTTCCCGTTCCTGCGCGACTTCGACATCTACGCCGGCCACGACTGGGCGGCCGGCCACGGCGCGTTCGGCGCCGGCAACAACCAGGAGTCGTCCTCCGAGGGCATGAACTTCGCCAGCGGCCTGATCCAGTGGGGACAGGCGACGGGCAACAAGGCCGTCCGGGACCTGGGCATCTACCTGTACACCACGCAGGCCTCGGCCATCGAGAACTACTGGTTCGACACCGACGACGAGGCCTTCCCGGCGGCGTTCGGCCACTCCACGGTCGGCATGGTGTGGGGCGACGGCGGCTCGTACTCCACGTGGTTCAGCGCGGAGCCCGAGATGATCCAGGGCATCAACCTCCTGCCGAGCACCGCCGGTCACCTGTACCTGGGGTACGACCCGGCGTACGTCACCCGCAACCTCGCGGAGCTCGAACGCAACAACGGCGGGCCGGCCACGGTGTGGAAGGACATCCTCTGGGAGTTCCAGGCACTCGCCGACGCCCCCACGGCGCTGGCGCAGTTCCGCGCGCAGGCCGGCTCGTACGCCGTCGAGGAGGGCGAGTCCCGCGCCCACACGTTCTACTGGCTGAAGAACCTGTCCGGTCTGGGCACGGTGGACCGGTCCGTCACCGCGGACACCCCGCTGCACGCCGTGTTCGTGAAGAACGGCGTCCGCACCTACCAGGCCGCCAACATGAGCGGGTCGGCGATCACCGTCACGTTCTCCAACGGCGTGCGGCTCACCGTGCCGGCGCGGTCGGTGGCCAGCTCGAACGCGACCGCCCCCACCGACACCACGGCGCCGTCGGTGCCCGCGAACCTCCGGGCCGCCGGCACCACGTCCACCTCGACGACCCTGTCCTGGTCGGCGTCGACGGACAACAGCGGCGGGACGGGAGTCACCGGCTACGAGGTGCTGCGCAACGGCTCGGTGGTCGGCACGGTCGCCGGGACGACGTACTCCGCGTCGGGCCTGGCTCCGGCGACGACCTACTCGTTCACGGTCCGGGCGCTCGACGGCGCGGGCAACCGGTCGTCCGTGAGCGCGGCCGTCTCCGTCACCACCGCGGCCGGCGGGGGCGACACCACCGCACCGTCGGTGCCCACGGGGCTGGCGGCGTCGGGCACCACCTCGTCGGGGACGACCCTGTCGTGGACGGCGTCCACCGACGCCGTGGGTGTCAGCGGCTACGAGGTCCTGCGCAACGGGACCGTGATCGGGTCCACCGGCAACCGCACCTACGCGGTCACCGGCCTGTCGGCGTCGACGTCGTACACGTTCGCGGTGCGGGCGTACGACGCGGCCGGCAACCGGTCGGGGTCCAGCAGTGCCGTGACCGTGACGACGGCGTCCGGCTCGACCGGCGTCGACGCCACCTCGCGCATCCAGGCGGAGGCGTACACCGGCATGGCCGGCGTCGCCAAGGAGGCGACGCAGGACGTGGACGGCGGCGAGGACGTGGGCTGGATCGCCAACGGTGACCACCTGCGGTTCGACGCCGTCAACTTCGGCAGCACCCCGCGCACCACGTTCAGCGCGCGGGTGGCCTCGGGGGCCGCGGGTGGCATCAGCGGCCTGGTCAACGTGCGGCTGGACAGCCTGACGGGTCCGTCCATCGGCAGCTTCGCGGTGGCCAGCACGGGCGGCTGGCAGACGTGGCGCACCATCCCGGCCAACATCCAGGGCACCACCGGGGTGCACACCGTGTACCTGACGTTCGACTCCGGCCAGCCGGCCGACTTCGTCAACATCAACTGGTTCACGTTCCAGTAGGCGTCGGCACCTCGACGGCCCGGCGGCGCTCCTGCGCTGCCGGGCCGCCGTGCGTCAGGTGGAGTCCCGGGCGACGACGTGCAGCACCTCGTCGGGCTGAGCCGGCAGCTCGACCGTGCCGTCGATTGCGGCGAGCACCGCGGCCGCCAGGTAGCTCGCCTGGGCGTCGATGGCCTGCCACACGGTGGTCAGAGCGGGCGCCGCGAGCCGGGCGGCCGGGATGTCGTCGACCCCGATGACCGCGACGTCCCCGGGTGCGGCCAGGCCCTCGGCGCGCAGTCCCGACAGCACGGCCAGCGCGACCTCGTCGTTGTACGCGGCAACGGCCGTCACGGGGTCGGCACCGGTGCGCCACTCGCGGACCGCCGCGGCGGCCGGACCGGTCTCCAGCTCCACCGGTCGCACCCGGGGAGCGGGCAGCCCGAGCTGCGCACACTCCTGCACCACCCCGGCCAGCCGGCGGTCGGCGAACGCGGCCAGGCGGTCGTCCCTCGGCGCGGCGTACGCGATCGCCCGGTGGCCCCGACCTGCCAGGTGCTGCACCTGCAGCTGCCCGATCCGGGTCTGCGGCACCGAGAACGTGCCGGGGTGCGGGTCCTCGTCCAGCGCGCTGCCGACCACCTGGATGCCGGCCTGCCGCATCGCCCGAGCGTCGTCCTCCGCGAACGGCGACAAGCCCAGCACGACCCGCGGCGTCACCGCGCGCCACAGCTCCGCGAGCGGCCGCGGTCCGCGGTCGTGGTGGACGAGGACCGACAGCCCCCGCTCGGCCAGCTCGGTGGTGAGGTGGTCCAGCAGCGTGTCGATCACCGGGCCGACCGTCCAGTCCGGCAGCACGCACAGGACCAGGTCGCTGCGGCCCGAGCGCAGGGCCCGCGCGGCCGCCGACGGCGTGTACCCCAGGCGTGCCGCCGCGTCGCGGACCCGCTGCCGGGTGGCCTCGGGGATGGCGACGTCGCTCTTGCCGTTCAGGACGTAGCTCACCGTCGTGCGCGAGACGCCGCTCTCCCGGGCGACGTCCGCGCTGGTCAACCGTGCCACGGTCCCTCCCCGGCCGCCGGATCTTCGCTCACCCTAGTGCGGCGTGCCGGGGCGGGGTTGCGGTCGGCGTCGTGAGACGTGAGTCTGCGAGGGTGGTCGGCCGGACACCCTGGGCCGCCTGAGCGCAAGGACTGCACGTGGCACCACAGGACGACGGACCGGCGCGGACCGGCCAGGCCGCACGCGTCGTCGAGGACGCGGTGGCCGGTGCCCGGCTGCCCGGCACCAGCGACGCGCAGTGGGCCGTGCTCATGACCCGGTTCGACCGGCACTTCGGACGGCTCGAGGACCTGTTCGAGCAGGTCTACGGCGCGGGGGAGAGCACCCGGCGCGAGCTCGCCGCGCTGGCCGCCCAGCTGGCCACCAGCGCGCAGCGCAGGCCCGCCGACCTGCAGGAGCTGGACCGGGCGCGCGAGGCCGACCCCGACTGGTTCACCTCGAACCGCATGCTCGGCGGCGTCCTGTACGTGGACCGCTACGCCGGCGACCTGGCCGGGGTGCGCCGCCAGATCCCGTACCTCGTCGAGCTCGGGCTGACCTACCTGCACCTCATGCCCCTGTTCGAGGCGCCGGCCGCCAACTCCGACGGCGGGTACGCGGTGTCCAGCTACCGCGCGGTCGATCCGGCGCTCGGCACCATGCAGGACCTGCGGGACCTGGCCGCGGAGCTGCGCCGGAACGGGATCGCCCTCGTGCTCGACTTCATCTTCAACCACACGTCCGACGAGCACGCGTGGGCGCGCGCCGCCCGCGCGGGCGACCCCGAGCACGAGGGCTACTACTGGATCTTCCCGGACCGCACCATGCCGGACGCCTACGAGCGGACGGTGCGGGAGATCTTCCCCGACGACCATCCCGGCTCGTTCGTCCCGGTGCCGACGCCCGACGGGACCGGTCAGCGCTGGGTCTGGGCGACCTTCCACTCGTTCCAGTGGGACCTGAGCTACGCCAACCCCGCGGTGTTCCGGGCGATGGCCGGCGAGATGCTGTTCCTGGCCGACCAGGGCGTGGACATCCTGCGCATGGACGCGGTGGCGTTCATCTGGAAGCAGCTGGGCACCTCGTGCGAGTCGCTGCCGCAGGCGCACCTGCTGCTGCAGGCGTTCAACGCGGTCTGCCGGATCGCCGCGCCGGCCGTGCTGTTCAAGTCGGAGGCGATCGTGCACCCCGACGAGGTGATCGGGTACATCTCGGTCGAGGAGTGCCAGCTCTCCTACGACCCGCTGCAGATGGCGCTGATCTGGAGCTCCCTGGCCACGCGCGACGGGCGGCTGCTCCAGCAGGCGCTCGAGCGACGGCACGCGCTGCCGCCAGGCACGTCCTGGGTGAGCTACGTGCGCAGCCACGACGACATCGGCTGGACGTTCGCCGACGAGGACGCCGCGGAGCTGGGCATCGACGGCCACGCCCACCGGCGGTTCCTCAACCAGTTCTACGTCGACCGGTTCCCGGGCTCGTTCGCGCGCGGTGTGCCGTTCCAGGACAACCCGCGCACGGGCGACTGCCGGATCTCCGGGACCACCGCGTCCCTGGCGGGCCTGGAGGCGCACGACGACGGCGGCCTGGACCGGGTGGTCCTCGCGCACGCCATCATCCTGTCCACCGGCGGGATCCCGCTGCTGTACCTGGGGGACGAGGTGGGGCAGCTCAACGACCGCGACTACGCCGACGAGCCCGGGCACGCCGACGACAGCCGCTGGGTGCACCGGCCGCGCTACCCGGCCGACGCCTACAGCCGGCGGCTGGACCCCGGCACGGACGCCGGTCGGCTCTACGCCCGCCTGCGCCGGCTGATCGAGGTGCGGCGCCGCACGCCGGAGCTCGCGGGGAACACGCTCGTGCCGTTCGACGCGCACGACCCGGCCCTGGTGGCCTACACGCGCCCGGGACCGGACGCGACGGTGCTCGTCCTCGCGAACGTGGCGGACGACCCGCGCACCGTCGACGCCACGACGCTCTCGGGCCTGCCGGCCACGGCGCGGGACCTGGTCGCCGACGAGGAGGTCGACCTGCGCGCGGGCGTGACCCTGCCGGCGCACGGCATCCGGTGGCTGCGGGTGTCCACGGCGGACTAGGCGTCCTCGTGCACCTCGAGCTCGATGAGCGGGCTGCTGGTCATCATCAGCTCGACGTCGTCCCGCTTCCACCGGCGCGCGGCCGCCTCGAGCAGAGGGCGTCGCTCCTGCGGGTCGTCGACCACGCGTGCCACGGCCGGCACGTCCGCGACCCGGTCCTGCTTGAGGTGCAGCGTCACGTGCGGGTCGGCGGCGACGTTGTGGATCCACGCGCGCGTGGTCGGGCTGGGCATGCCGGAGATGAACAACCGCCCGTCGAGGTCGTGCAGGAAGATCTCGATGCGCCGGGGCGTGCCCGTGCGGCGACCGGTGGTGGTCAGGTCGATCACCTGGCTGCGGTGCAGCGCGGCGGCGAGTGCGTCGTCCATGGTGCCTCCTGGGCACACTCTCGCCCTCCGGTGACCGGCTGGCAACCGTGGCCCGGCGCCGGCGTCCCGCCTAGGGTGCGCAGATGAGCGCACTCGACGGCTGGGCCCGCGGCACGCACACCGCGGACGGCGTCACGCACCCCACCTACCGCAGGGGGACGGGGCCGGGCGTCGTCATGATCCACGAGCTGCCCGGCCTCACCCCCGAGTGCATCGCGTTCGGTGACCAGATCGTCGCGCGCGGCCACACCGTCGTCATGCCCGTGCTGTTCGGGGTGCCCGAGGAACCCATGTCCGCGGGGGCGCTCGCGCGCTCCTTGGCCACCGTGTGCGTCAGCCGGGAGCTCCATGCGTTCGCGCTGGGTCGCACCAGCCCGGTCGCCGGCTGGCTGCGTTCGCTCGCCCGCGAGCTGCATGCCGAGCTGGGCGGACCGGGCGTGGGTGCGGTGGGCATGTGCTTCACGGGCGGGTTCGCGCTGGCCATGCTGGCCGACGCCCCGATCGCCGCGCCCGTGCTGGCGCAGCCGGCGTCACCGTTCCCGATCGGTCGGCGCCGCTCGGGGGACCTCGGGCTCGGCGCCGACGACGTCGCGGCGGTGCGGCGCAAGGTGGCGGCCGGCTGCCAGGTGCTGGGCGTCCGCTACGCCGACGACCGGGCCGTGGGCACCCGGTTCGACACGCTGCGTCGTGCGCTGGGCGACAACTTCCTCTCCGTGGACCTGCCCGGCGCGCAGCACAGCACGCTCACCGCGCACCGCTCGGAGCAGGCGGTCACCGCGGTGCTGGACTTCTTCGACGAGAAGCTGGGCACCGCCTGACGGTGGCCGGGGGACCGCGGTGGCTGCGGATGCGCCCGTTCCCGATGTTCGCGATGCTGGTCAGACGCGTCGAGCCATGGCGTCACCCGGGTCGACGTGACGCGTGGCCGAGCGGCGTCCCGGGATGTCTCGATCCCGAGGGAGTTCCGTCATGACCGCACCCGCCGGCTCCGGTACCCGCACCTCCGCCCACCGCGAGGTGTTCCAGTGGTTGGCCCTGATCATCGGCATCGTCTACCTGATCGTCGGCATCGTCGGGTTCGCCATCACCGGCTTCAGTGGCTTCACCGAGCACGACCACTCGCAGACGATCCTCGGGTTCGCGATCAACCCCTTGCACAACATCGTGCACGTCGTCGTCGGCCTGCTCGGCGTGTTCCTGTGGGCCTCGCGCCCGGGCGCCCGCACGTACGGCTGGATCCTGGCCGTCGGCTACGGCGCGACGTTCGTGTACGGCCTGATCGTCGTCGACAACGAGGACGCCAACATCCTCAACATCAACGGGGCGGACAACGTGCTGCACCTGGTCAGCGCGCTCGCCGGTCTGGCGATCGCCCTGTGGCCGGCGCGTGACCGGACCGGTACGGCGCCGACCGGGACGTCGACCGGCACCACCCGTCGGTAGCGCGTGCTCGCCCGGGTCATCGGCGAGCTCCTGGCGGCGGCCGTCTCGGCCGCCGCCAGGTGGCGTCCGGGCCGGCCCCTGCACCCGCGCGGCACGTGGTGGCACGGGCGGCTGACGACCGAGGCCGACGCCGCCGCACCCGCCGCACCCGCCGCGGAGTCGACGTCCGGCTCTCTCGGGCGGTCGGTCTGCCTGCGGCGTGGCCCGACGTCCACGGCCTGGCGGTCCGCTGGTACCACCAGGGTCGCCGCCAGGAGATCCTGCTCTCCTCCTGCGCCCCCGGTCGGCTGGGCCGGTTCGTGCTCACGGCCCGCCGGGAGTCGCCCGGGGCGTTCACGACGCTGATGCCGTTCGCCACCGACGCGGGGGCCGTGGTGGTCGGCGCGAGGCTCGGTCGACCGCGCAGCGACGGCGGGCTCGACGTCGAGCTCCTGCGCTCCCGCGGCGCGGGACCGTGGCGGCCGTGGGGCCGGCTCGAGCTGTACCCCACGGCCGCGACCGACGCGCCCGAGGCGTCCCGCTTCGACCCTGTGCTGCACAGCCCCGACGGGCTGCGCGCCTACCGCTGGGCGGCGGCCCTGCGCGTGCCGGCCTACCGGGCTGCGCGCCGGCCTGGCCGCGCCGATGCGGTCAACCGTGCGCACAGCAACCGGCCGCCCGTGACGGCGATCCGGTCGCCGGTCACGTAGCTCGACTCCTGGGACGCCAGGAACACGTACGCGGGGGCGAGCTCGGCGGGCTGGCCGGCGCGCCCGAGCGGCGTCTCCTCGCCGAACGAGTCGACCTTCTCCTCGGACATCGTCGCGGGGATCAGCGGGGTCCAGATCGGCCCCGGGCACACGGCGTTCACGCGGATGCCCTTGTCCCCGAGCTGCTGGGCCAGCCCCCGCGTGAAGTTGAGGATCGCCGCCTTGCTCGAGGCGTAGTCGAGCAGCCCGGGGCTGGGCTGGGACGCCTGGATGGAGCTGGTGTTGATGATCGACGCGCCGGCGCCCATGTGGGGGACGGCCGCCTTGGTGATCCAGAAGAGGGCGTAGAGGTTGGTCTTGAGCACGCGGTCCAGCTGCTCGGTCGTGATGCCCAGGAGGCCGTCCTCCTGCGCCATCTGGTAGGCCGCGTTGTTCACGAGCACGTCGATCCCGCCCAGCTCGCGCACGGTGGTCTCGACCAGCTCGACGCAGTAGGCCTCCTCCCGGACGTCGCCGGGGCAGCGCACCGCGCGGCGGCCGGCTTCCTCGACCAGGCGGACCGTCTCCTGCGCGTCCTGCTCCTCCTCGGGCAGGTAGGACAGCACGACGTCCGCCCCCTCACGTGCGAACGCCAGTGCGACGGCACGGCCGATCCCGGAGTCGGCGCCCGTCACGAGCGCACGCTTGCCGGCAAGGCGGTCCGCCCCCCGGTACGACTGCTCGCCGTGGTCGGGTTCGTGGTCCATCTGCCCGGTCAGACCCGGGTGCGGGATCTGGTCGGCCGGCTGCGCCTCCGGGCCGGGGTGCTGGCTGCGTGGGTCCTGGGGAGTGGTCTGGTCGCTCATTCCTCCATGGTGCGAGCCGTCCGCGGATCCGCCACTCGGGCGGTCAGGCGAGGCGACGCGACCGGCGGAAGTCGTCGGCGATCTGCTGGGCCTGCGCACTGATGAGACGGGCGTGGTCGGCCCGCAGCGCGTCCACCCGCTCCTGGGGCTCGCCGGCATGGACCGCGTCCGACCACAGCCGGCGCGCGACCTTGATGTCGGCGTCGGTGACCTCGACTCGCAGCTCGTCCACGTCTCCAGGGTGCGCAACGGTGGGGCGCACGGCCAGTGGACGGACCGGAGATCACCCGCGAGGTCCCTCGTTCGTGGACCGTCGGCGTAGCCCGGGTGCGCGGGTGGACCCCGTTCGGGTGCTCCTGCCGGTCCAGCGCAGCGCGCGGACGCTCTGCGACCGCCAGATCGCTGCGAGCTCGGCCGCCAGGGACAGGGGTCGCCCGGCCCGGGTGCGCAGGTGCACGGCGGCTCCTTCGATCGACGCGGCGACGCGGGTCGTCGGCGTGCGTCGACGGTAGCGGCGCGCGGTCCGGCGTGCCGGCCCGGGGCTCACCCCGGTGGCAGGCCGGCGCGCCGCGAGACCACCGGTCATCCAGGGTGGACGACGACGACCGGGCAGGACGCGTGGTGCAGGACGGCCCGGCTGACCGAACCCAGGAGCAGGCCCTGGAACCCTCCGCGCCCCCGTGAGCCGACGACCAGCAGCTGGGCGTCGCGGGCGACCGCGAGCACCGTCTCGGCGGCGGCGCCCCGGCGCACCACCGGACGCACCTCCACGTCGGGGTACCGCTCCGCGCGTCCCGCCAGGCTCTCGGCCAGGAGCGCGTCCTGGGCCACCCGCAGGTCCGTGATGTCCTGCGTCCGCCACGAGGCTCCCGTGCCGACGGGTGCGGGCAGCCGCCACGCGTGGACGGCGACCAGGGGCACGCGCAGCCAGGAGGCGTGGTCGAAGGCCAGGTCGATCGCGCGCCCGCTCGTGGCGGAACCGTCCACGCCGACCACGACCGGCCGCACGTGCGGCAGCACGCGGGTGGGCGTCGGGCGCACGACCACCACCGGGCACCGGGCGTGCGCCGCGACCGCAGCGCTCACCGAGCCCAGCAGCAGGCCCGTGAAGCCGCCGCGGCCGCGAGAGCCCAGGACGAGCGCGTGCGCGTGCTCGGCCTCCTCGAGCAGCGCCGCCGGCACGCTGTCGCGCAGCAGGCGGACCGCCGTCGTCGAGACGTCCGGCGCCCGTGTCGCCGCCTGCTCCATCGCCTCGGCGAGCACGCCGGACTCGAGCTCCGAGACGTGCACGACGCGCACCGGCAACCGCTCGCGGCGCGCCTCGAGCAGCGCCCAGCCGAGCGCTTCCAGCGCCGCGCCGGACCCGTCGTACCCGACGACCACCGGTCCGCCCACGGCGCACCCCCTACACGAAGAGCAGCTGCGCGCCCGCGGTCTTCTCGATGAAGTCGCTGGCGCTGATGATCCCCTCGACGTCCTCGTACAGGTCCGCGGGCGTCAGGTGGTTCATGTCCGCCGACAACCGGCACGCCCAGAGGTGGCCGCCGGAGGCGACGATCTGCTCGAGGAACTCCGGCACGTCGGGCACGTCGAGGTCGGCGATCGCCTTCTTGAGCCTCGAGGTGGCCATGGCGGTCATGCCGGGCAGGCCGCCGAGCCCCTGCGGCAGGTGGGTGGCGGTGTTCCCGAGCATGGTGAACTTCAGGTCGCCCATGGTCGCCCGGGTGATCATGTCGAGCCCCCAGAACGTGAAGAACAGGTGGGTCTCGACGCCTTCGCCGAGGGCGGCGTTCGCCAGGATCAGGCCCGGGTAGGCCATGTCCAGGTTCCCCTTGGAGCAGATGATCGCGAGGGTGCGGCCGGTGGGGTCGTCGTCGCTCAGCCGGGGGACGACCGCGGGGGCCGTGTCGGTGGCGGACATCAGACGCACCCGACGGGCTTGGGCAGTCCGGCGACGTAGGCCATCTTCTTGGCCGGCTTCTGCGGGAAGAGGCGGAACAGGTCCTTGACCGGCACGCCGCTGCCCGCCGAGGCCCGCCGCAGCGTCGCGGTCTCGCCGCGCTGCGCGTAGTCCTCGCGCAGGAACCGCAGCACCGCGCGGTGCTCGTCGGTCAGCGTGAGACCGATCTGCGCGGCGAGGACGTCGGCGAGCTCGACGTCCCACTCCGACAGGTCGGTGAGGAAGCCCTCCTCGTCGACGTGGAGCTGATGACCGTCGAGCGTGGTCACGGGCATGGCACACCTCTTCTCAGGACGTGGTGACGGGGGTCTGCTTGCCGACCATGGACATGGCCGACGCCAGCGGGAGGGGTCGCCCTGGCAGCAGGACGTTCCAGTACACCCACCGGAACGCGAGCTTGCCGAGGTGGTTGGCGCGGCTCTCCTTGAGCAGGCTCATGGGCCCGACCCAGGGCGCGGGGAACGTGCCGGGCAGCGGCTGCGTCTCGTAGTTGAAGTCGAGCAGGAGCGCCTTGCCGTCGCCCGACTCGACGAAGCAGTTGGCGTGCCCGTCGAACGAGTGCGTCATGGGGCGCCCGGTCGTGAGCTCGACCAGGTTGTCCACCAGCACCTCCACCGAGAAGTGCGCCACGGAGCCCGCCTTGGACGTGGGGATGTCGGACGCGTCGCCGACGGCGAACACGCGGGGGTCCGCCACCGACTGCAGGGTGTGCCGGTCCACCGGCACGAACCCGAGCTCGTCGCCCAGCCCCGACTCGGCGACGAATGCGGCGCCCATGTGCAGCGGCACGGTCACCAGCAGGTCGAACGGGACCTCGCGGCCGTCGTAGGACACCAGCATGCGGTCCTCGATCCGCTCGACCAGGAAGTCAGGCTCGACCGTGACCCCACGGTCGGTGAGCATCGAACCCAGGTGCTCCGAGGCGACCGGCTTGGTGAAGGCGCCGTCCAGCGGCGTCACGAACACCAGCTCGGTGGCCGACCGCAGGCCTCGTTCGCGCAGCCAGGCGTCGGCCAGGAAGGTGAACTCGAGGGGCGCGACCGGGCACTTGATCGGCACGTCCGTCACGTGCACGACGAGCCGTCCGCCTCGGAAGTCCCGCAGCGCGGCCGCGAGCGCGGTGGCCCCGTCGAGCGTGTAGAAGTCGAAGATGCTGCGCCGCCACTGGGGACCGAGCATGCCGGGGGTCTGGTCCGGGCGCAGGGTCGTACCGGAGGCGATCACCAGGTAGTCGTAGGTCAGCACGCGGCCGTCGCCGAGGGCCACCTGCCGGGCTGCGGCGTCCACGCGGTCGACCGTCCCGAGCACCAGGTCCACGCCGTCGTGGACGAACGCGTGGCGCGAGCGCACCAGCTCGTCCGTCGCGCCGCCGAACGGCACGAACAGGAAGCCGGGCTGGTAGGGGTGAGCGTCGTCGCGGTCGACGACGGTGAGCGACCAGCTGTCGTCGAGGCGCCGCCGGAGCCGGTTGACGAGCATGGTGCCGGCCGTACCGGCCCCCAGCACCACGATGTGGCCGGACATCGTGCTCACCGCACGATCTGCACGTCGTCGTGCTGGAGCTGGGACAGGTCGTCGGAGGTCGCACGCAGGAGCCGGTCGGCCAGGTCGCGCAGGGCGCGTGCCGCCGCGAGCTCGTCGCCGATCTCCGGGACGTCGGCGTCGTGGGGAGCCCGCCGGGCGCGCCCGTGGCCGTCGAGCGTGGTGCCGCTGGAGGTGGTGAGGACCGCGTGCGCCGTGGTGACGTCGTGGTCGGCGCGGGGGTCGTCGGCGTCGAACAGGTAGATCGCGGCCCTCCAGGTGTGTGCCATGGCTGTGCTCCGTCCTCCGGGAGGCGCCACGGGCGGTGGACGCCGTCGATCCAGCTCTCAGCCTGCTGACGGCCGTCCGGGGCGCGTAGAGCACAAGGTCCCGTCGTCGGTGACACCACCGAGTGTTGACGTGACACCACGATGGTGTCATAGTGGTGCCATGGAACTCGGACAGTATGTGCACGACCTCCAGCGGCAGCTCGTGGACGCCGCCGAGAACGGCACCGAGGAGATGCGGGCCGCCGCCGAGCGTCTGGTCGGAGGGCTCGACGCGGCCGCGCGCCTGGTGCTGCTCGACGTGCTGTCCGCCGCCGCCGGGGAGATCACGCGTGACCTCGCGCCGGGGTCCGTCGACGTCCGGCTGCGCGGCCGCGAGGTCGAGTTCGTCGTGACCACCGCCCCGGCCGAGGCGGACACCGAGGAGACCGCGCCGGCGCCCCTCGAGGTCGACGACGTGAGCACGTCCCGCACCACGCTCCGCCTGCCCGACGCGCTGAAGACGCGGGTCGACGAGGCGGCGGCCGCCGACGGTCTGTCCGTCAACACCTGGCTGGTCCGGGCGGTGGCGGCGGCCCTGCAACCGCGGCAACGACGATCGGCGCAGCGAGCGCTGCGCACCGGTGACAGCTTCGTGGGCTGGGCCCGCTGAGCCGCTAGACCCCACAGCACCTCGTCCACCACCCCGCCGACCCGCGGGGACGGTCCCGCACACCCAGAAGCACGGAGGCGTCAGCATGCCCACGTACCCCACACCTGGTCCGATCGACCTCGCGGTCAACCTGCAGGTCGGCGAGATCGAGGTCGTCGCCACGGACCGCACGGACACCGTCGTCACGGTCTCGCCCACCAACCCCACCAAGGCCGTCGACCGGCGCGGCGCCGAGCAGACGCGCGTCGACCTGGTCGGCCAGCGGCTCACCGTCACCGGGCCGCGCCCGCGCCTGAGCTGGATCGGCCCGACGGAGTCCGTGGACCTGCGGATCGAGGTGCCGACGGGCTCGCGGCTCACCGCGGAGATCGCGGTGGGCGGCCTGCGCACCGTCGGACGCCTGGGGGCCACCCGGATCAAGAGCTCGATGGGTCCCGTGGACGTGGAGTCGACCGACGACCTGTGGCTGCGCGCCGGGCACGGCAACGCGACCGTGGGAACCGCCCACGGGAGTGTCGAGCTCACCGCCGACCACGGTCAGGTCCGGATCGGCACCGTCACCGGCGACGCGCTCCTCCAGGCGTCGCACGGGTCGGTCCAGGTCGGGGAGTCCGGCGGGGACCTCGACGCCAAGCTCTCCTACGGCGACCTCGAGATCAGCCGGGCGCGGGGCTCGGTCGCGGCGAGGTCGGCCTACGGCTCGCTCACGCTCCACGAGGTCTCCCACGGCTCCGTCCAGCTGGACACCGCATTCGGCCAGGTGACCGTCGGAGTGCTCGACGGGGTCCTGGCCTGGCTCGACCTGTCGTCCAAGAGCGGCCACGTCCGCAACCGGCTCGAGGCCGACCGCGCCCCCGCGGGCTCGGAGCGCACCGTCGCCGTCCGGGCGCGGACCCAGGCCGGAGACATCACCGTCCAGCGCGCGTCCTGAGCGCGACACGAACCACCGGAGGGATCGACCGACATGACCAGCACCGAGGGTCGCGCAGCCGCGATCCGCACCCAGGGTCTCCAGAAGTCCTTCGGGGACCTGCACGTCCTGCGCGGCGTCGACCTCGAGGTCGCACCGGGCAGCATCCTCGCCCTGCTCGGCTCCAACGGCGCGGGCAAGACCACCGTCATCAAGATCTTGTCCACGCTGCTGCGTCCCGACGCGGGGACCGCGACCGTCGAGGGGTTCGACGTGACCACCGACCCGGTCCGCGTCCGGGAGTCGATCAGCCTGACCGGGCAGTTCGCCGCGGTCGACGAGATCCTCTCCGGTCGCGAGAACCTGGTGCTCGTCGCGCGACTGCGCCACCTCGACGACCCCGGTGGCGTGGCCGACGACCTCCTGGCCCGCTTCCGGCTGACCGACGCCGGCGGCCGCCGCGTGGCGACGTACTCCGGCGGCATGCGGCGCCGGCTGGACATCGCCATGAGCCTGATCGGCGAGCCGCCCGTGATCTTCCTGGACGAGCCCACGACGGGCCTGGACCCGGAGGCGCGCCTCGAGGTCTGGGAGGTCGTCCACCAGCTGGCCGCCGGCGGCACGACCGTGCTGCTGACCACCCAGTACCTCGAGGAGGCCGAGCAGCTGGCGGACCACATCGCCGTCCTGCACGCGGGGCGGATCATCGCCCACGGCACCCTGGCGGAGCTCAAGCGGCTCCTGCCGCCGGCCACCGTCGAGTACGTCGAGAAGCAACCGAGCCTCGAGGACGTCTTCCTGGCGCTCGTCGGGGGCGACCAGGAGGAGCAGTCATGAGCACCCACGTCATCGCCGACACCTCCGCCCTCACGGGTCGGTCGCTGCGGCACATCACGCGCAGCGTCGACACCATCATCACCACCGCGGTCACGCCGATCGCGATCATGGTCCTGTTCGTGTACGTCTTCGGTGGGGCCATCGAGACCGGCACGGGCAGCTACGTCGACTACCTGCTGCCCGGCATCCTGCTCATCGCGATCGCCTCGGGCATCGCCTACACGGCGGTGCGGCTGTTCACGGACCTGCAGGGCGGCATCTTCGAGCGCTTCCACTCCATGCCCGTGGCCCGGTCCGCCGTGCTCTGGGCCCACGTGCTGACGTCCCTGGCCGCCAACGCGATCACCGTCGTGATCATCGTCGGCGTCGGCCTGCTCATGGGGTTCCGCACCTCGGCGGGGGTGCTCGCCTGGCTCGCCGTCGCCGGCATCCTGGCGCTGTTCACCCTGGCGCTCACCTGGGTCGCGGTCATCGCCGGACTGACGGCGAAGTCGGTCGACGGCGCCGCCGGGTTCTCCTACCCGCTGATCTTCCTGCCGTTCATCAGCTCGGCGTTCGTCCCGACGGAGACCATGCCCACGCCCGTGCGGGTGTTCGCAGAGCACCAGCCGGTCACCGCGATCGTCGACACGGTGCAGAGCCTCTTCGCCGGGCAGCCCGTCGGGGGTGACATCTGGGTGGCGCTCGCGTGGTGCGTCGGGATCCTGGTGCTCGCGTACGTGCTGGCCATGCGGGCCTACCGGCGGCGGATCAGCTGACCCGCGGTCACATCGCCTCCTTGAGCCCGTGCCGGATGAGGAGACGGTTGACCGGCGCGCTCGTGGTGAACCCGACGAGCATGGCGATCTGCATGAGCCACCAGAACTCGGGGGAGAGCACGGGCGCCGCGGCGCCGACCGTGGCCGGCAGGATCCAGAGCTGCGCGGTGGCCATGGCACCGAACATGCCGACCTGCCACGACGTGATGGACAGGGTGTCCGCCTTCAGCGCGGCGACCAGCCCTTCGCGCACCCCCAGGTTCCTCATCGGGGCGATGGAGAAGTACTGGAACGCGATGCCGAACACGAACGCGAACGCGAAGTCGATCACCCACCGGGCGTAGACCTCGTCGGCGAACAGCCACTGGTAGCCGCCGACCACCGCGACCGCGGGGACCAGGACGATCAGCATCTCGCCCACCAGGTCCCCGAGCGTGCAGCCCGCGCCGCAGTGGCTGGTCCCGGTGGCCACCGACACCCAGCCGGGGTGCTCCTGGGATCGGGTGGCGCGCCCCCAGCGCAGGTAGAACGCCAGCCACAGCACGCTGCCGAACAGCATGGTGAGGGGCCACACGAAGGCCATCACCCGCATCTTCGGGGGGTGGCGGACGACGTCGACGGTGGTCCAGATCGCGCACGCGACGGCGACGACCAGCGACACGATCGCGATGACCGTGACGGCGGTCGGGAAGTCGGGGTTCATCGTCCTCCACGGTGGTCACTCAGCGCCCTGGTGGGCGGCCGACGCAGTGGCTGCGCGGGTGCCGGGCCGGCAGGGGCCGGCCGGAGAGGCCGGCAGCCGAGGGGTCACGAGGGGCGTCCCAGTGCATGCGGCCGCGGCTCCGGACCGCTCGGCCATCGTGCCCCGGGCGCTCCGGCCCCGCACGTCGGCGCCGGCGTCAGCCCCAGCCGAGCGACCAGCTCTGCTCCGGCACCTCGCCGGCCGCCGTCGCGAAGGTGCGCAGGGCGCCGAGGATCGGCTCCCGGGCGGTGTCCGGCGTGTGGCTGAGGATCTGGCTGATCTCCGACCGTCGGGCGTCGGTGACGCGTCGGACCAGGTCCAGGCCGGCCGGGGTCAGCGAGACGTCGACGGCCCGCCGGTCCGCCGTCGACCGGTCCCGCTGGACGAGCCCGGCAGTCTCCAGCCGGTCGCACAGGCGCGTGGCGGTGGAGCTGTTGACGGCCAGCAGGTCGGCGAGCGCCCGGACCCGCTGCGGGCCGCGCGACGCGAGCAGGACCAGGGCCCGGTGCTGCGGCAGCGTGATCTCCGCCCCCGTCGCGGCCAGGGACCGCGCGGCCACGGCCACGAGCACGCGGCTGGCGCTGAGGAACGCCTCGACCAGCTCGCCGTCGGCGGGGCTGGCGTCGGGGACCGGGTGGGCGGACGGGTGGGTGCGCACGGGTGGAGCTCCTCGAGGACGGACGGAAGAACGTGCGCTGTGCACGCGTGCGTGATGCATGCATATCCTACAGAGGCGAGGTGCGGACAGTGCCCCGCCTCGTGTCGTCGGTGCGTGCGGAGGGTGGTTCATGGCGCTGCGGATCGAGGACTACGGCCTGATCGGGGACCTGCACACGGCCGCCCTGGTGGGCCGCGACGGCTCGATCGACTGGCTGTGCCTGCCGCGGTTCGACTCCCCGGCGTGCTTCGCGGCCCTGCTGGGGGACGAGGACGCCGGCTTCTGGCGCATCGCCCCGGCCGACGGGGGACTGGCCACCCGGCGTCGGTACCGCGAGGACACGCTCATCATCGAGAGCGAGTGGGACACGCCCGACGGGACCGTGCGGGTGATCGACGCCATGCCGCCGCGCGGCGAGGCGGCCGACGTGGTCCGCGTCGTGGAGGGCGTGCGCGGACGCGTGCCCATGCGGATGGCCCTGCGCCTGCGCTTCGACTACGGCCGGATCGTGCCGTGGGTCCAGCACCGCGACGGCGACCTCGTCGCGATCGCAGGCCCGGACGCCGCCTGGTTGCACACGCCGGTGGCGCTCGAGGGCAAGGACCTCACCACGTACGCGGACTTCACGGTCGCTGCCGGCGAGCGGGTGCCGTTCGTCCTCACGCACAAGCCGTCGCACGAGGCCCCGCCGACGCCGACCGACGCCGAGGAGGCGCTGCGCACCACGCACGACTTCTGGACCCGGTGGATGGATCGCGTCCAGTACGAGGGCGAGTGGTCCTCGGCCGTGCGTCGCTCGCTCCTGACGGTCAAGGCCCTCACCTATGCGCCGACCGGGGGCATCGCGGCGGCGGCGACGACGTCCCTGCCCGAGCAGCTCGGTGGACCCCGCAACTGGGACTACCGGTTCTGCTGGCTGCGCGACGCGACCTTCGCGCTGCAGGCGCTGCTCGGCACCGGGTACGTCGAGGAGGCGAAGGCGTGGCGCGAGTGGCTGCTGCGTGCGGTCGCCGGCGACCCGGCCGACCTGCAGATCATGTACGGGCTGGACGGCACCCGCCGCGTCCCCGAGGCGACGCTCGACTGGCTCGGTGGGTACGAGGGCTCGACACCGGTCCGGGTGGGGAACGCCGCCGCCGGGCAGTTCCAGCTGGACGTCTGGGGCGAGGTGCTCGACGGCCTGCACCTGGCGCGGGAGGCCGGCATCGACTCCCAGGCGAGCGCCTGGGACCTGCAGCGTGCGCTGCTGGACTTCCTCGAGGGGCACTGGGACAAGCCCGACAACAGCCTCTGGGAGGTGCGCGGGCACCGCCGCGACTTCGTCCACTCCAAGGTGATGGCCTGGGCCGGCGTCGACCGCGCCGTGCACGCCGTGGAGCGGTACGGGCTCGAGGGTCCGGTGCAGCGCTGGCGGTCCCTGCGAGCGCAGATCCACGACGACGTGTGCACGAAGGGCTTCGACGCGGACCGCAACACGTTCACCCAGTTCTATGGCTCCACCGGCCTGGACGCGGCGCTCCTGCTCATCCCGCGCAGCGGCTTCCTGCCGTGGGACGACGAGCGGGTCGTCGGGACCGTCGAGGCCGTGCAGCGCGAGCTGTACCGGGACGGGTTCCTGCTGCGGTACGACGCGGGCACGGACGGCGGGGTCGACGGCCTGCCGGGCGGCGAGGGCGCGTTCCTGGCCTGCACGTTCTGGTTCGCCGACGCCCTGCACGGCATCGGGCGCACGGCCGAGGCGCGCGAGCTGTTCGGTCGCCTGCTCGACCTGCGCAGCGACCTCGGCCTGCTCAGCGAGGAGTACGACACGCAGGCTCGTCGGCAGATCGGCAACACGCCCCAGGCGTACTCGCACGTCGGGCTGATCAACAGCGCACGCCACCTGAGCGGGACCCGTCCCGCGACCGACAACCAGAGGAAGTGAGCGTCATGCGCGCCCTGACGGTGATCCCCCAGCAGGAGGGCTCCCTGGAGGTGACCGACGTCCCCGACGTGGAGGCGGGGCCGGACGAGCTCCTGGTCGACGCGATCGCCGTCGGCGTGTGCGGCACCGACCGCGAGATCGCCGACGGTCTGTACGGCTGGGCGCCTCCCGGCCGCGAGCGGCTGGTGATCGGGCACGAGTCGTTCGGGCGCGTCCGGACGGCACCGGAGGGCAGCGACTTCAGCGAGGGCGACCTCGTCGTCGCGGTGGTGCGCCGACCGGACCCCGAGCCGTGCGGGGCGTGCGCGCACGGCCAGTTCGACATGTGCCGCAACGGCGGCTACACCGAGCGCGGCATCAAGCAGATCGACGGGTTCGCCAGCGACCAGTGGGTGGTGGAGACCGACTACGCGGTCCGGCTCGACCCGCGGCTGGCGGACGTCGGCGTGCTGATGGAGCCCACGACGGTGGTCGCCAAGGCGTGGGACCAGGTGCAGAGGGTGGGGGAGCGCGCATGGTTCGAGCCGCAGACGGCGCTGATCACCGGCGCGGGTCCCATCGGCCTGCTCGCCGCGATGCTCGGCGTGCAGCGCGGGCTCGACGTGCACGTCCTCGACCAGGTCGACGACGGTCCCAAGCCGGGCCTCGTCGCGGACCTGGGGGCGACGTACCACCACGACGGCCTGGACGCGGCGGTGGAGGCCGCGCAGCCCGACGTGGTGATCGAGGCGACGGGCGTGGCGTCGATCGTGTTCGGCGCGATCGCCGCGACGTCCGCCTACGGCGTGGTGTGCCTGACCGGCGTGTCGCCGAGCGGCCGCCGGCTCAGCATCGACGCGGGAGAGCTGAACCGCGAGCTCGTGCTCGAGAACGATGCGGTGGTCGGCTCGGTGAACGCCAACCTGACGCACTACCGCATGGCCGCCGACGCGCTCGCCGCGGCCGACCTGGACTGGCTGGGCCGGCTGATCACCCGCCGGCTGCCGCTGGACCGGTTCGCGGACGCGTTCACGTCCGACCCGGAGGACGTGAAGGTCGTCCTGATGCTGCAGGACGACTGACCCCGCCCGCCGAGGTGCGGACGACCGACGACGGAAGGTGACGGCATGCCCGTCTGGTTGCAAGCGGGCGCGTGGGGGCTGCTCGGCGGGCTGGCCCTGGTGCTCGGCGCCCTCGTGGCGTGGTTCCTGCGCGTGCCGCGCACCGTGGTCGCCAGCGTCATGGCGTTCGGTGCGGGGGTGCTCATCGCCGCGCTGGCGTTCGACCTCGTGGACGAGGCGGCGGCCCGCGGCGGTGTCGTGGCCACGGTCTGCGGCTTCGTGGCGGGCGCGGTGGTGTACGTGCTGGCCAACGTGCTGCTGGCCCGGCACGGAGCGCGGCACCGCAAGCGCTCGGGGGACCAGCAGCCGTCGGAGCAGCAGAGCTCGGGCAGCGGCGCGGCCATCGCCATCGGGGCGCTCCTGGACGGTATCCCCGAGTCCGTCGTCCTCGGTCTCTCGCTGCTCGAGGGCGGTGCCGTGAGCATCGGGGTGCTCATCGCGGTGTTCATCTCGAACGTGCCCGAGGGTCTGTCCAGCGCCGCGGGCATGAAGCGTGCGGGCCGGTCTGCGGGATACGTCTTCGGGGTGTGGGGCGGTATCGCCGTGCTCAGCGGCCTGGCGGCCCTGCTCGGCGCCGTGCTGCTGCGCGGTGCCTCGGACACCACCGTCGCGGTCATCACGGCCGTGGCCGCCGGGGCGATCCTCACGATGATCGCGGACACGATGATCCCGGAGGCCTTCGAGCGCGCGCACGTGCTGACCGGCCTGATCACGTCGCTCGGGTTCCTCACGGCGTTCACGGTGCAGCAGCTCACGTGACCGGTGCCGCAGGCGATGTCGTTGCGCTGTGCACGCATGCCTAGTGCATGCATATCCTGGCACCAGCGAGTGCCCGACCGACCCCGACCCTTCGGAGGACTTCATGAGCACGCCTGCCACCGCACCGCGGACCGTCGTCGTGACCGGCGCCTCGGGAGGGATCGGCCGCGCCGTGGCCAAGCAGTTCGCCGAGCGCGGTGACCGGGTGGCCCTGCTGGCCCGCGGTGAGCGGGGACTGGACGGCGCGCGCGCCGAGGTCGAGGCGCTCGGCGGCACGGCGGCCGTGTACCCGGTGGACACGGCCGACGCCGAGGCCCTCGACCAGGTGGCCACGCGCGTCGAGGAGGACCTCGGCCCGATCGACGTCTGGGTCAACGTCGCCTTCACCTCGGTCTTCGCCCGCTTCATCGACATCGAGCCCGACGAGTACGCGCGTGTCACCGCGGTGACGTACCTCGGCTTCGTCAACGGCACGCGCACGGCCCTGCGCCGGATGCTGCCGCGCGACCGGGGCACGATCGTGCAGGTGGGTTCGACGCTGGCCTACCGGGGGATCCCGCTGCAGAGCGCCTACTGCGGGGCGAAGCACGCGGTGCAGGGGTTCAACGAGTCGCTGCGCACCGAGCTCCTGCACGACGGGAGCAAGGTCCGGGTGACGATGGTGCAGATGCCCGCGGTGAACACGCCGCAGTTCTCCTGGGTGCTGTCCCGGCTGCCCAAGCAGGCGCAGCCGGTGCCGCCGATCTACCAGCCCGAGGTCGCCGCGCGCGGCGTCCTGTACGCCGCCGACCACCCGCGTCGTCGCGAGTACTGGGTCGGTGGGAGCACCATGGCGACCCTGCTGGGCAACGCCGTGGCGCCCGGCCTGCTGGACCGGTACCTGGCCCGCACCGGGTTCGGGTCCCAGCAGACGCCGGACGACAAGCCGGCCGGCTCGCCGGCCAACCTGTGGGAGCCGGCGGACGGCCCCGACGGCCGCGACTTCGGTGCGCACGGCGTGTTCGACGACCAGTCCCACGGTCGGTCCCTGCAGCTGTGGGCGTCGCAGCACCACGGCGCCGTCGCCGCCGGTGGGTTGGCGCTGCTGGGGGCCGCCACGGTGGGTGCCGCGCGCATGGTCCGCGGCGCGCGATGAGGCCGGTCAGCGGCGCTCGGCTGATCGTGGGTGCCGTGTGCGTCGCCGCACCGGGGGCCGTGCTGACCGCTGTCGGGGCGCCGGACCGGCAGGAGGCGCGCGTACGGCTGCTCTGCCGGGTGCTGGGCGCCCGGCTGCTGGCCCAGGGCGCCGCCGACCTCGCGCTGGGTGCCCGGACCCGCACCCTCGACGTCGCCGTCGACGCGACGCACGCCGCCACCATGGTGGCGGCCGCGGCGCGGTGGCCGGGTCACCGGCGCAGCGCGCTCGCCAGCGGCGCCTTCGCGACCGCCACCGCCGCGCTCGATGCGGTGGCGGCCGCCCGAACGGATGCCGCGCAGACCCCGCGGACCCCGTCGGGGCTGGCGTCGCGGCTGGTGCGGACGCGGTGGGTCGTTCGTGCACCGATCGCGCTCTACCGGTGGCGGCTCGGTGGGCTGTTCGGCGGCCGGCTGCTCATGCTCGAGCACCGCGGGCGCACCTCCGGTCTGGCGCGGTACGTGGTCCTGGAGGTCGTCGACCGCACGGATCACGCCTCCTGGGTGGTGGTCTCCGGCTTCGGCGAGCACGCCCAGTGGCTGCGCAACGTGCGCGCCGACCCGCACGTACGGGTGTGGTCGGGCAGCCGGCGCCCGGTGCTGGCCGTCGCGCATGAGCTGCCGGCTCCTGACCGGGCGCAGGTGCTGCGCTCCTACGCCGCGCGTCACCCGCGCGCCTGGCATCGGCTGCGGCCCGTCCTCGAGCGCACGCTCGGAGCGCCCGTCGACGACGACGGTGCCAACCTGCCCATGGTGGTGCTCGAGCGCGCCCTGGTGGGGTGAGGCTCGTCGGTCGGCTCGTCAGTGGGCGCGGTACCGGTCGGCCGAGGGGCGCAGGCGCATCCCGTGGCCGGCCGTGGCCAGGTCGGGCCGCATGGCGCCGCCGTGGGCGTCCGGTGCGCCGTCGAGCAGCAGGTGCTCGAGACGCACGTGGTCGTGGAACCACTCGACGTGCCGCAGGTTGCTGACCGCGGCGGCGACGGGCGCGTGCAGCGCGGGCGCGCAGTGCGCGGAGACCTGCAGGTTGTGGGCTGCGGCGACCGCGGCGATCCGCAGCCACTCCGTGTACCCGCCGCACCGCGTCGCGTCGGCCTGGAGGCAGTCCACCGCGTCCGCGGTGCACAGCCGCTGCGCCTCGACCAGTGACCACGCGTACTCGCCGGCGGCCACGTCGACGGTGGTCTGCCCCCGCACGTGCCGCAGACCCGCCAGGTCGTCGGAGCTGACCGGCTCCTCGAACCACGTCACGCCCTGCTCCTCGAGGGCACGGGCCACCCGGACGGCCTGGCCGACCGAGTAGGCGCCGTTGGCGTCGACGTACAGCTCCACCCCGTCCCCGACGGTCTCGCGGGCCAGGCGGACGCGCGCGAGGTCCCGGTCCACGCGCGTGCCCCACGACTCGCCGATCTTGATCTTCACGCGAGGGATGCCGTCCTGGCGCACCCAGCCGTCGAGCTGGCGGCGCAGCGTGCCGTCGTCGTAGGTGGTGAAGCCACCGCTGCCGTACACGGGGACGTCGTCGCGGACGCGCCCGAGCAGGCGGACGAGCGGGACGTCGAGGAGCCGCGCGGCGAGGTCCCAGAGCGCGACGTCGACCGCGGAGAGCGCGCACGACGCGATGCCCGGACGCCCCACGTTGCGCAGCGCGCGCTGCATGGCGGACCACGCAGCCGGGACGTCGAGGACCGGCCGGCCGCGCACCACGTCGGCCAGGACGTCGCGGACGACGTCACCCGCGGCGGCCGCCGCATAGGTCCACCCCAGGCCGACGTGGCCGCCGGACCGCGCCCGGACGGCGACCATGGTGGTCGCCGACCAGGCCATCGTCCCGTCAGCCTCCGGCTGGTCGGTGGGCACGGTCAGCACCGTGACGTCGAGCCCCTCGACCACGGCCTCGGACGGCGTCATCGCCCGGGCCGGTCGGTCATGAGCTGCGGTGGGGGAGGAACTCCTGCAGCTTGGTCTTGGCCCCCTCCCACATCACCGACCAACGGTCCTCGTCGCCGGACGCCATCGAGGACACCAGCGCCTTGACCTGCTCGAAGGTCGCGTGCGGCGGGATGGGCGGCACGTTCGGGCTGGTCCGCACGTCGAGGACGGTCGGCCGGTCGGCCGCGAGCGCCTCGTCCCACGCCGCCCCGATCGCGTCGGGCGAGTCGACCGCGATGCCGTGCAGCCCCACGCTGCGCGCGAACCCGGCGTAGTCCACGTCGGGCAGGCTCTGGGAGTCGACGAACTTCGGCGCGCCCTGCATGGCCCGCATCTCCCAGGTCACCTGGTTCAGGTCGTCGTTGTGCAGGATCGCGACGACGAGCCGGGGGTCCCGCCACCGCTCGTAGTACTTGCTGATGGTGATGAGCTCGGCCAGCCCGTTCATCTGCATGGCGCCGTCGCCCGTGAACGCGATCGCGGGTCGGTCGGGACGGGCGAACTTGGCGCCGATCGCGTACGGGACCGCCGGGCCCATGGTGGCCAGGGTGCCGGACAGGGACCCGCGGACGTCGTCGGTGATCTTGAGGTCACGCGCGTACCAGTTCGCGGCCGAGCCGGAGTCCGCCGCCAGCATCGCGTTGCCCGGCATCCGCTCGTTCAGCTCCCAGAACAACCGCATGGGGTTGATGGGGTCGGCGGAGACCATGGCCTCGCGCTCCATGGTCTCCCACCAGCGTGCGACGTCGTCCTCGATGCCCTCGCGCCAGCTGCGGTCGGCGTTGCGCCGCAGGTGCGGGATCAGCGCCCGCAGGGTGCGGGCGGCGTCGCCGACGAGGTTCTCCTCGTACGGGTAGCGCATCCCGATGAACCGGGCGTCGATGTCGATCTGCACGGCCCGCGCCTGGTCCAGCGGAGGCAGGAACTGCGTGTACGGGAAGTTCGACCCGATGGTCAGCAGCGTGTCGCAGCCCATCATCATCTCGTAGCTCGGTCGCGTGCCCAGCAGCCCGATCGACCCCGTGACCCACGGCAGGTCGTCGGGCAGCACGTCCTTGCCCAGCAGCGCCTTGGCCACGCCCGCGCCCAGGATGTCGGCCACCTCCTGGATCTCGGCCCGGGCGCCACGTGCTCCCTGGCCGACCAGCAGGGCGACCTTGGAGCCGGCGTTGAGCAGGTCGGCGGCGCGGCGGATCGCGGCGTCGTCCGGGTCGACGTCGGGCCACGAGGTGCCCAGGCTCGAGGGCACCTCCTTGAACGCGTGCGCGGGGGCCGTGTACTCGAGCTCCTGCACGTCGGACGGGATGATGATCGCGGTCGGGGCCTGCTGCGAGATCGCCACGCGGATGGCCCGGTCGATCACGTTGGGCAGCTGCTGCGGCACGGTGACCATCTGCACGTAGTCGCTGGCGACGTCCTTGAACAGGGACAGCAGGTCCACCTCCTGCTGGTAGGAGCCGCCCATCGCGCTGCGCGCCGTCTGCCCGACGATCGCGACGACCGGGACGTGGTCCAGCTTGGCGTCGTACAGCCCGTTGAGCAGGTGGATCGCCCCGGGTCCGGACGTCGCCATGCAGACCCCGAGCCGAGGGGCCTGTCCCTCGCCGTGGCCGTACTTGGCGTAGCCGACCGCCTCGAACGCGGCCATCTCCTCGTGGCGCGCCTGGACGAACATCGGGGTGTCCAGGGACTCGTCGGTCCAGGCCGCGAGGATGCCGTTGATGCCGTCGCCGGGGTACCCGAAGACGTGCTCGACACCCCATTCCCGCAGCCGGGACAACACGTAACCGCCTACCGTGAGCGCCATCTCATCCTCCTGTCGTCTGGTGCTGCTCTGTCGGCTCGCCGGCCCGGCGCAGCGCCGCCGCCAGCAGCTCCGCGACGTGCACGGGGCGCCGACCGTCCTGCTGACCCGGGAGCTCGCCGCTCTGCTGGATCTGGGTCCGGCAGCTGAACCCGTCGGCCACGACGAGGCTGTCGGTGCTCGCCGAGCGCAGTGCCGGGAGGAGCCCGTCCTCGGCGCACGCCATGGAGACGTCGTAGTGGCCGGCCTCGAACCCGAAGTTGCCGGCCAGCCCGCAGCAGCCGGAGTCCAGGACCTCGGGGGACACCCCGGCGCGCCGCATGAGCTCGACGTCGGCGTGCTCGCCGAGCACCGCGTGCTGGTGGCAGTGCATCTGCACGACCGCCGAGCGGTCCAGCCGGGGTGGCTCCCAGTCGGGGGCGCGCTCCAGCATCAGCTCACCCAGCGTCTTGGTCGCCGCACTGAGCCGCTCGATGTCCCGGTCCTTGGGGAACAGGTCGGTCGCGTCCGCACGGAACACGGCCGTGCAGCTGGGCTCGAGCCCCACCACGGGGACGCCCGCGGACGTGTACGGCGCCAGCGCCGTCGCCGTCCGCCGGAGCACCCGCTTGGCGATCCCGAGCTGACCGGTCGAGATCCACGTCAGGCCGCAGCACAGCTCCTTGTCGGGGATGCGGACGGTGAAGCCGGCCGCCTCGAGCACCTCGACCGCGGCCGCCCCGATCCACGGGGACAGGTGGTTGGTGAAGGTGTCGGGCCACAGCAGGACCTCGCCGCGCGACCCGTCCCCGCGTGGCAGCCGGCCGTGCCGCTCGAGGTCGCGGAACCACGAGGTGAAGCGCCGTGAGCCGAAGCGGGGGATGGTGCGCTGCTGGTCGATGCCGCCGACGGCCTTGAGCGCCCGGTCGACGCCGGGGGTGTGGGCGACGGCGTTGACGGCACCGGGCGCGAGCGCGGCGAACCGTGCCCAGAGCGGGAGCCAGCCCATCGAGTAGTGGGACATCGGCCGCAGCCGCTTGTCGTAGTGGTGCGCCAGGAACTCGGCCTTGTAGGTCGCCATGTCCACGTGCATCGGGCAGTCGCTCTTGCACCCCTTGCACGCCAGGCACAGGTCGAGGGCCTCGAGCACGTCGGTGGACCGCCAGCCGTCCTGGACGGCCGAGTCGGCGTGCCCACCGAGCATCTCGAACAGGAGCCGCGACCGGCCGCGGGTGGCGTGCTCCTCGTCGCGCGTGGCGCGGTAGCTCGGGCACATCACGCGGCCGTCGGTCTCCGGTGAGTGGCACTTGCCCACGCCGACGCACCGCAGCACCGCCCGCTGGAAGCTCCCGTCGTCCTCCGGGTACTGGAAGAACAGGTTCCGCGGGTCGGCGGGGGCCCACTGGGTGCCCAGCCGCAGGTCGCTGGTCAGCGGTCGCGAGTCGACCACCTTGCCGGGGTTCATCATCCCGTCCGGGTCCCACACCTGGCGGAAGGTCCGCATGACCTCGACCAGCTCGGCACCGAACATGATGTCGAGCAGCGGGCCGCGTGCCTGCCCGTCGCCGTGCTCACCCGACAGGGAGCCGCCGTAGCCGACGACGAGCTCCGCGGCGTCGTGGACGAACTCGCTGAAGGTGGCGATGCCGGTGGGCGTGATCAGGTCGAACGGGATGCGGCAGTGCAGGCAGCCCTGGCCGAAGTGCCCGTACAGGGACACGTCCTCGTAGCCGTGCCGCTGGAACAGCGCGCGCAGGTCGCGGATGTAGTCGCCCAGCCGGGACGGGTCGACGGCGGAGTCCTCCCAGCCGGGCCAGCAGTCCGGCTTCGACTCGCCGGCACCCCCGGGTCTGGCGGTCGCGCCGAGGCCGCCCTCGCGCACGCTCCACAGCGCCTTCTCGTGGCCCTCGTCGTGCAGGATGTGCGCGGTCGGTGACGCGTCGTCGCCCTTGACGTCCCGGACGAGGGCCTCCGCCTTGCGCTGGGCGTCGTCCTCATCGTCGCCGGGCAGGCTCACGAAGAGCCAGGCCCCACCCTCGGGCAGCTGCGCCATGGCCTCGCGGTGCACCCCGTGGGACTTCTCCAGGTCGACCAGGCGCTCGTCGACCCCCTCGAGCTTGAACGGGTGGTGCGGCAGGACCGCGGGGACGGCGTCCGCCGCGGCGGCAGCGTCCGGGTAGCCCAGGAGCACCAGGGAGGTGGCCTTCGGCGCGGGCACGAGCTCGAGCTCGGCGCGCAGGATCGTCAGGCACGTCCCCTCGCTGCCGACGACTGCACGGGCCACGTCGAAGCCGTGCTCGGGCAGCAGGGAGTCGAGGTTGTAGCCGGAGACCCGGCGGGGGATGTCGGGGTAGCCGGACCGGATCTGGTCGGCGTG
Source organism: uncultured Actinomycetota bacterium (assembly GCA_963837795.1). Lineage (GTDB taxonomy): Bacteria > Actinomycetota > Actinomycetes > Actinomycetales > Cellulomonadaceae > Cellulomonas. The sequence goes on along the minus strand of CAWIOT010000003.1, from coordinate 11,641 downwards.
CTCGTCCACCAGGTCCTTGAGCGCCCGGTAGATCTGCGCACGCGGGCCACCCGCCTCGAGCACGGCGTCCCAGCGCAGGTCGGGGTAGTCGTCGTCGTCGGTGGGGCCGATCCAGAACCGGTCCCCGCGGTACGTCACCACCTCGAGCCGGCGGATGTTGTCCACCGTCTTGCCGTAGGTCTGCGCCGTCGCACCGCAGGAGTTGTTGCCGAGCATCCCGCCGATCGTGCAGTTCGGGTGCGTGGACGGCTCCGGGCCGAAGCGCAGGCCGTGGGGGGCGAGGCGGCCGTTGAGCACGTCGAGCACCACCCCGGGCTGCACGATGGCGGTGCGCCGCTCGACGTCGACGTCCTCGATCTGGTCGCAGTACTTCGACCAGTCGAGGACCACCGCGGTGTTGGTGCACTCGCCGGCCAGGCTCGTGCCGCCCCCGCGGGACAGCAGGGGTGCTCGGTGCAGGGCGCAGACCCGGACGGCTGTCGCCGCGGCGTCCGGTGTGCGGGGCACCACGACGCCGAGCGGGACCTGGCGGTAGTTGGAACCGTCCGTGGAGTAGGCGCCCAGGGTCCCGGAGTCGAACCGGACCTCGCCGTCGACGGCCGCGACCAGGTCGCGCTCGAGCGCCTCCAGGTCGATGCCGAGCCTGACCGTCATGACACCCGCCGGGTACGCGCCTCGACGGGTGGGGGCCACGTGATCGTCGTGCGATCGGTCTCCAGGGTCTGCATGACGCTCGTCTCCTGCCCTCGCGCACACGCGCCGGGTGCCACCCCGCGCACGGGCTCAGAGCTTCTCGGCTGCGGTCGCCCGACTACCCGGCCCGGTCGCCGCCCTCGTCCAGCGGCGCACGTCGGACCACGGCTCACCGGTGTCCCGGGTGCGGCGCCGCTCCTCGACCTCGCCGTCCCAGCATATGCATGCACGCGGCACGTGTGCATGGCGCACGGATCAGTCGTGCGCTCGGCGCTCCCGGAGCACACCCCGCACGCGGGGGATGGCGAACCACAGGACGAGCGCCACGATGACGCCGACGACCACCCACTGGAAGATGCCCGCGTACTGCTCCACCGCGCTCCAGTTCTCGCCCAGCAGATAGCCCGCGATCACGAAGATCGAGTTCCAGGTGGCGCTGCCGGCGGCGGTCAGGAGCAGGAAGGTCCCGACGGGCATGCGCTGGACGCCCGCAGGGATCGAGATCAGGCTGCGGAAGACGGGCACCATGCGGCCGACGAACACCGCCGTGCGTCCGTGCTTGGCGAAGAAGGCCTCCGACCGGTCGACGTCCTCGAGACTCACCAGCGGGATCTTCCCGATCAGCGCGCGCGTCCGCTGCTGGCCGATGAGCGCGCCGACGAGGTACAGCGCGGCCGCACCGACGACCGAGCCCACCGTGGTCCAGGCGATGGCCTCGACCAAACCGAACGAACCCTGGCTGGCGGTGAACCCCGCGAGCGGCAGGATGATCTCGCTGGGCAGCGGCGGGAAGACGTTCTCCAACGCGATGGCCAGGGCGGCACCCAGCACGCCGAGCGTCTCCATGAGGTTCACCGCCCAGCCGGCGACCCCGGTCAGGGCCGACGGGTCGGATGCCGCGGCGAGCACGCTCACTGCTCGCCGACCGTTCGGGTGGGCGGGAGGACGCCGTGGAGCCGGGGCGGGCCGACGACGCCGCGGACGAGGGGTATCCGTGGCATGTCAGCAACGTATCCAGCACCTCGCGTCGCGGCGACCGGGCGCGGGCGGCGCGCGTGCCTCGCCACGCGCCGAGCGCTCCCTACGCTGGAGGCATGCCCACCGCGACCCGCAACATCACGACCGCGCTCGACCAGGTGACCGAGCCGTGGCAGCCGCACCTGCTCGCCCGGTTCAACGACCACGAGCTCAAGGTGGCCAAGCTGCACGGCGAGTTCATCTGGCACGCCCACCCCGACACCGACGAGATGTTCGTGGTCGTCTCGGGCTCCCTGACGCTCCAGCTGCGCGACGGCGACGTCCAGCTCGGTCCGCACGACGTCTACGTGGTCCCGCGCGGAGTCGAGCACTGCCCCAGGGCTGACGACGAGGTCTCCGTGCTCCTGGTGGAGCTCGCCGGGACACGCAACACGGGCGACGTCGGCGGCGAGCGGACGACCGAGACGCGGGAGCTGCCCGCCTGAGCCGCCCGTGCACCTCACCGTCGGCCGGCGCGCCCGGCGTAGGTCATCTGCGCGACGAGCGCGACGATCCCGAGGGTCAGCGCGAGCGCGGTGGGGCCCGAGCCGACGCCGAGTCCGCCTCGGGCCGGCGAGACCCCGACCCAGTCGGCGAACGATGCGCCCACCGGACGCGTCAGGACGTACGCGGTCCAGAACGCGGCGACGGCGTCGAGGCCGAACCAGCGGTAGCCGATCGCCGGGACCAGCAGCATCGCGGAGAACACGAGGCCGGCGGCCAGGTAGCCAAGGTGCAGCGTGACCGCCAGCATGTCTCCGGCGGCAGTGCCCAGCGCGAACGTCGCCATGACGGTCGCCCAGTAGAACCACTCGCGTCGCGGCGTGCGGATGCTGTGGATCGACAGCGTCCCCTCCGTCCGGTGCCAGAGCACGAGGACCGCGGCGAGGGCCGCCGCGAAGGCGACGGTGGACACGGCGTAGGGCACGCCGAGGCCCACATGGACCACGTCGGCGGCCATGGTGCCGAAGACGCCGACCATCGCCACCGCGAACCAGTACGTCCACGGGACGTAGAGGCGTGCGCGGAGCTGGACGACCAGGGCGAGCGCGAGGCCCGCCGCCCCGAGCAGGACTGCCAGCTCGGGAGCCATCGCCCGGACGAGGTAGTCGGAGCTCGACTCGCCCATGGCCGTGGTCATGGCCTTGGTCACCCAGAAGATCGCGGTGATCGCAGGGACCTTGCTCGCGGCCGTCCGCAGTGCAGGGCGGGTCGAGGTCAGGCGGGGCTCGGGAGGGATCACGACGGACATGCTGGCGAGGCGATCCTGGCAATCGACTGAGAGCCGCACAGCGGGGACGTCACCGCGTCGGCGCCACGGGCGTCGTGGGTGTCGTGGGTGTCGTGGGTGTCGTGGGCAGGAGTATCCGCACACCGTGGATGCGCACGACCGTCCTGCGCATCCGGAGTGAGTCGTCGGTCCCGGCGGCGAAGCCGTTCCCGGTGCCGCGCACGATCACGTCCGCCGAGCCGGACGTGAGGTAGTCCAGGGCGTCGTGCTGCCACCGCTGGTTCAGCGTCCGCGGCACGTGCCGCCCCCGCGCGTCCCGGCTGCCCACGTCGTAGCTCTGGCCCGAGACGTCGATGCGGACGTCGCAGCCACGGGCCTCGTCGCGCGAGAGCACCCCGAGCAGCGCCAGCGCGCCGGGGGAGTCCGCGTGCACGCAGCCGGCCACGGGCAGCACCTGACGCACGAGCGCCGCAGGGAACGGCTGTGCAGCGGACATCCGGAACGAGCCGGTCACGACGCCGACAGCGACGCAGGCGGCGGCTGCGACCCAGGCGCGACGCCGCAGCGGGACGACGGAGACCGCCGCCGCGAGCACGAGGGGCAACGCGGCCGCCGAGTAGGCCGCGTAGTGCCGGAAGTACGACGGAGACGCCAGGATCACGGCCACCTGCGCCACGAGCAGGAGCACCCACAACCGCCCTCGGCGGTGGCGCCAGGCCGTGGACGCCGCCAGGCACACGATCGCGAGCACGGCCGCCGTGAGGAGCGTCCGTCCACGAGCCGTGGACGTCACCGCCGTGACGTCCGCCCCGGTGATGCCCTCGAGCCGGACCAGGAGGGTGTCGGGAGTCCGGGGACGTCCGAGCTGGTCGAGGACCACCAGACGAAGCATGGCGGCGGGGGCGTTCAGCGCGAACGGGAGCACGACCAGGCCCGCGGACGCCACGGCGGCGGTGGCCACGGTCGCCGCCGTGCGCGCACCGCGCGTCCAGGCGATCCAGGCGAGCACGACCAGCACGGGCACGACGTTCCAGATCTTCACGACGGGACCGAGCCCGAGCAGCGCGCCGCCGCCGATCAGCAGCCATCGGGGCGAGTCGGCGAGGCCCGCGCGGGTCACCAGCAGGATGGCAGCGAGCAGGGTCAGCGTGCCCAGGCCCTCGAGCAGGGTGAGCCGCTCGGCGTAGGCAGCCGCGGACGAGACGGCGTAGAGGACCCCGGCGACGACCGACGCGGTGGTGCCCCACCGCCGGGCGATCCGCGCGACGAGCACCGTGTTGAGGGCGCCGACCATGATGAACGCCAGGCGTGCCGCGGCGAACCCGACAGGGTCGCTGGTGACGCCCGCGAGAGCGCCGAACGGTGCGAGCGCCAGCATGATCCCCGGCGGGTGCAGCAGCAGGAAGTCGCGGTACGGCATCCGACCGTGCACGAACGCGACCGACGACGCGAAGTACACCCCGTCGTCGTACCCGTGATAGCCGCGGAGCCCGACCGCGCCGCCGAGCAGGTTCCACCTGACCACGACCGCCACCAGCGCCACTGCGCCGGCGATCGCGGCTCCGGTCCCGCGCGACGAGGAGCTCGTCACCGCAGCTCGTCCGGGCATGCGTCGAGCCTCGTCGCCGGACCTGAGGATTGGCTGAGCCCGCGGCTACAGGGGGTTGTCCGCGGCGAGCTCGAGATCCCGTTCGCCGTCCGGCTGAGCCGGTTCGACGTCCCGGCGGGTGACGGTGAGGTACACGACGGTCACCGCGATGGCGGTCAGGAAGATCACGCTGGTCGTGGTGGTGCCCAGGCCGAGACCGCCGTCGGCGGTGCTCTGCGACAGGAGGTCGCCGATGGACGCCCCGAGCGGACGCGTCAGGATGTAGGCGATCCAGAACGACAGGACCGCACCGAGCCCGAACCGGTAGTGCGCGAGTGCCACGAGACCGATCGCACCCGCGAACAGCAGTGCGGAGGCGAGGTACCCGAGTGCGAGGCCCTCGGCCAGGAGGTCGCCAGCGGCGGTGCCGAGAGCGAACGTGAACAGGATCGCCAGCCAGTAGAAGGCTTCACGCCGGGTGCTGGTGATCGAGTGGATCGACAGGGTGCCCTCGACCCGGTACCAGATCGCGAAGACCACGCCCAGCGCGACGGCGAACACGACGGTCGTCACCCACAGCGGGACGCCGACGACGTCGACGAGGTTGTCGGTGATGAGGGTGCCGACGACGCTGATGAGGACGACCGCCAGCCAGTACACCGGCGCGACGTACCGCGGGGCCCGGAACTGGGCGACCAGGGTGACCACGAGCACGACACCGACGACGACGGTCGCCCCGGTGAGGGTCATGCCCACGGTGTCGGTCAGGTAGTCGGCGAACGTCTCACCGACGGTCGTGGCGAGCACCTTGATGATCCAGAAGAAGATCGTGATCTCCGGGACCTTGTTGAGCACGGCTCGCGCGGTACGGCCGACGGGCGCAGGGGTCGGTGTCATGTCGACAGGGTCGGGGTCGCCACCTGAGGAACTCCTGAGTCGGCCCACCGGTCACCCAGGCCGTACGGTGCTGCGATGCAGCTCGTCCGGGACCGGGTCCGTCGGTGACGGCGATCCTCACGGCTCGGGTCGGCGTCGCGCTCGGTGCGCTCGTCGGCATCGCGCTCACGGTGCTGACGGCTGCGCGGATCGAGGTCCGGCGTGACGTCCTGGTCGCCGCGGTGCGCGCGGCGGTGCAGCTCGTCCTCGTCGCGCTCGTCATCGCGTGGGTCTTCCTGCACCCCGAGGGAGCGGCGCTCTACCTGGCCGTCATGCTCGGGGTCGCGGCGTGGACGTCCACCTCCCGGATCGGTCTGGGGTCCCCGGTGCTGCCGGTCGTCGCCCTCGCGATCGCGGCCGGGACGACGGCTGCCGCGCTGCCCGTCCTGCTCAGCGGTGCCCTCGACTTCCGCGCCCAGACCGTGCTGCCGTTCGTCGCGCAGATCATCGGGGGCTCCATGACGGCCGTCTCGCTGACCGGGGGACGGCTCCGGGACGACGTGCTGGCCGAGTGGGACGCGGTCGAGGGGTGGCTCGCGCTCGGGGCACCTCCCCGGGCCGCGGTGGCGCCGCAGGTCCGCCGTGCGGTCGCGCGCGCACTGGTGCCGGCGATCGACCAGACCCGCAGCGCCGGGCTGGTCGTCCTGCCTGGCGCGTTCGTCGGCCTGCTGCTCGGTGGCGCATCGCCCTACGAGGCGGCGCAGGTCCAGCTCCTGGTCCTGGTGGGCCTGCTCGCGGCGCAGTCCGTCGCGTCCGTCGTCAGCGCGCGGCTGCTCGCGCACCGCGTCGGCGCGGTGCGCCCCGGTGCTCGCGCATGAGGGACGTGCCCGGGCGCCGGGACGTGGGTGTTCGATGGTGCCCGAGGACGACCGGGCGAGGGGCGTGCGCGTGAAGGTGCTCGTGGTCGAGGACGAGGTGCCGCTGGCCGACGTGGTCCGGCGGGGCCTCGAGGGCGAGGGCATCGCCGTCGACGTGATGGGCGACGGCGTCGACGGCCTGTGGGCGGCGACCGAGAGCGCCTACGACGCCATCGTCCTCGACCTCATGCTCCCGGGGCTGAGCGGCACGGAGGTGCTCGTCGGCCTGCGTGAGCGCGGGATCTGGACGCCCGTGCTGGTGCTGACCGCCCGCGACGGCGACGCGGTGCAGGTCGACCTCTTCGACCGAGGCGCCGACGACTTCCTCACCAAGCCGTTCTCCTTCGACGTGCTGCTCGCGCGGCTGCGTGCGCTGGTGCGGCGCGGGGCCCCGGAGCGGCCCGTGGTCCTGACGGCGGGAGACCTGCGCCTGGAGCCGGCACGTCGGCGGGTCTCGCGCGGCGACACCGAGATCGCCCTGACGCCGCGCGAGTACGGGGTCCTCGAGCTCCTGCTGCGTCGTGGTGGGGACGTCGTCACCAAGCGGGAGATCCTGGAGAACGTCTGGGACTCGGCGTTCGACGGCGACCCGAACGTCGTCGAGGTCTACATCAGCTACCTGCGCCGCAAGGTGGACGCCCCGTTCGAACGCGCGTCGATCCTCACGGTCCGGGGGATGGGCTACCGGATCGCGGCGGACGGAGACTGAGGCTCGAGCAGCGGGAGCACGACGACGAACGCGGCGCCCCCGAGGTCCGACTCCCGCGCCACGACCGTGCCGCCGTGCGAGGCGACGATGCCGGCGACGATGGCCAGCCCCAGCCCGGAGCCTCCCTCGGCCCGCGCGCGTCCCGCGTCCAGGCGCACGAACCTGTCGAACACGACCGCACGTGCGTCCACCGGGATGCCGGGGCCGTCGTCGTCGACCCGCACGACGGCCGAGGGTCCGTCCACCTCGACGGACAGGCGCACGCGGTGCGACGCGTGCAGGGCGGCATTGTCGGCCAGGTTCTGGAGGGCCCGTTCCAGCTCCGAGGCGTCTCCGCGCACGCGTGCCGGCCTCGTGGACACCTCGACGGTGACCGGCGCGGCGCGCCCGAGCGCGTACCCGACGTGCTCGACGACCTCGTCGAGGTCGACCTCGGCATCACGTCGCACGGCCGACCGCTCGGACGTCCGGGTGAGCACGAGCAGGTCGTCGACCAGCTGCTGCATCCGGTCGTTGGACGCACCGATGTGCCGCGCGGCCGCCGCCCAGTCGGCCGACCCACCTTGGCGGGTCGCCACGTCGAGCTCGGCGCGGACCGCCGCCAGCGGGGTGCGCAGCTCGTGGCTGGCGTCGGCCACGAACCGCGCCTGGGCCTGCGCCGACTCGTGCAGGCGGTCGAGCATCGTGTTGAGCGTGATCGCCAGCTGGGCGACCTCGTCGCCCGTGGCGGGGACGTCGATGCGCGTACCCGTGTCCGCCGCACCGATCTGGGACGTCCGTCGGCGGATCTGCTCGACGGGCCGCAGCGCCCGCCCCGTCAGCACGTACGTCATCGCGCCCACCACCAGCACCAGCGCCGGGACCGCGAGCAGCAACGCCTGGGCGGCGTCGACGACCGTCTCGCTGCCCCCGGCGTAGGACTGCTGCACGACCACGGTGTCCGCGCCCGCCACGCCGCTGACGCCCAGCACGACCGTCACGAACGGGCCGGGTCCCGGGCCGGTCGTCTCCGCGGGCACCTGCTGGGCCGAGCCGACCGTGGCGGGCGCCGTCGACAGCGCCGGCTGGCCGGCGACTGAGGGGCTGGACCCCACCACGTCACCCTCGAGCAGCACCTGCACGTGGGCGCCGTCGCCGAGGCCGGGCGCGACGTCGACCCCGGCGGCGACCTGGCCGTCGGTGGTCAGCTCGGTGGCGACGTCGTGCGCGCGGCTGCTGGCTGTCGCGACGGCGTTGTTCTGCACCGAGTCGTGCAGGACGACGAGCAGAGCGAGCGAGGCGAGCACCAGGGCGAGGGTGACGGCGCCCATGGCGGCGAGGGCGGACCGCGCACGGACCGAGAGCTGCCGTCGGGACATGCCGGTCACGCTAGCGGGCGCCGCTGGCCATCTCTCAGGAGAGGTGCATGGGCAGTCTCGGGGTCCCGGGACGGGCTGTGAGGTGCAGAAACCCTGGTGGGGATACTGGGATCGAACCAGGTCGTGCACTGGTCGCACAGCAACGTCGTCGCCGCCGTCGTCATGTGGCGGTCCGCGCTCACCTTCGCCTCCGGAACGGTGACGGCACGAACCGCGGTGTCTGCGCGGCGTAGTCGGCGTACCCCTCGAATCGCTCGACCAGGCGCGTCTCCTCCCACCGAGCCTTGACGTTCAGCAGCACGACGAGCGCTCCCAGGACGAGGAGCCGCAGGGCGCTCCCGGCCACCACGGTGATCGAGGCCATCATGAGCATCAGCCCGCTGTAGATGGGGTGTCGTACGTAGCGGTAGAGGCCGCCCGTCCTGAGCCGTGCGTGCGTGTTCGGCAACGGCGTCGCCGTCAGTCCTCGGCCGAGTCCTGTGGCGCCGACGACCATCGCGGCCAGTCCCAGAAGGGTGGCGGCGCCGCAGGCGACGGCGAGTACGGCGGGCAGGGCCCAGTCGTTGCGGTAGGGGAGTACCAGCAGGGCGCCGATGAGCACGAACTGGCAGGCGACGAGCAGCCGCGCCGTCCTGACGTCGCCTGAGGCCGGGAGGTCGTCGTGCGGACCGGCGGGTCTCGTCGCCGGGCTCATCTGGCCAGCTTCCTTCGCAGACGGCGCAATCGCGGCATCGGGTGCGCGGTCAAGCGACCTGCACGGCGAGGAGTTCCTTGACGTGGGCGGCGGTCGGGACGCGGCCCGAGAGCACGACCCTTCCATCGACGACCAGTCCGGGCGTGGTCATGACGCCGTAGCCGACGATCGTCGGAAAGTCGGTGATCTTCTCGATCTCCGCGTCCAGGCCGAGAGCCGCGACGGCCTCCCGGGTGACGCGCTCGAGGTTGACGCAGTTCGCGCAGCCGGGTCCAAGAATCATGATCTTCATGGTGGTCTCCTTCGTGGGTCGGTGCTCACGCGCCGACGGTGGCGTTGAACAGGTAGCCGATGGCGACGATCCCGAGGCCGGTGACGCCGACGAAGGCGGCGATGAGTGGGGCCCGCAGGACGCGGCGCAGCAGGATGACCTCGGGCAGGCTGAGCGCGACGACGGCCATCATGAAGGCCAGCAGGGTGCCCATCGGCAGGCCCTGGTCGTGGAGCGCCTCGACGAGCGGCAGCACGCCGGCCGCGTTCGAGTACAGCGGGATGCCGATGAGCACGGCGACCAGGACGGCGAACGGGTTGCCGGCGCCGGCATACCGGGCGAAGAGGTCTTCGGGCGCCCAGCCGTGGATCAGCGCGCCCAGGCCGATCCCGACCATCAGATAGGGCCAGATCCTGTGCAGGATCGAGCGGACCTCCTCGATGCCCATCTGGATCCGGTCGTCCCAGGTCAGGTCGGCGGCGGAGTCGACGAGCTGGCCGCCGAGGTGGGTCGTGAAGACGAACGGCTCGACCCAGCGTTCGGGCGAGATCCGCCCGAGCACGAACCCGGCGACGATGGCGATGCCGACCCCTGCCGCGACGTACAGGACCGTAGGACCGAGCCCGAACAGACCGAACAGCAGCGCGATCGCGACCTCGTTGACCAGAGGGCTGGCGATCAGGAAGCTCATCGTCACCCCGAGCGGGACCCCGGCCGCGACGAACCCGATGAACGCCGGGACGGCGCTGCACGAGCAGAACGGCGTGATCACCCCGAGGCCGGCAGCCATCACGTTGCCGACGCCCTCGCGCCGGCCGCCCAGCACGGCTCGGGTGCGTTCCACGCTCATGAACGACCGCAGCACGGTGATCAGGAAGATGATCCCGATCAGCAGCAGCGCGATCTTGACCGTGTCGTACAGGAAGAACCGCACACTGGAACCCAAGCGGCTGTCGGGGTCCAGCCCGAGCACGTCGATCAGAAGCCAGTCCCAGAAGTGCCCGTTCACTGCGTAGAGCACGAACCACACCACGGCCGCGGCACCGAGGCCGACCCAGCGCCTCGTCGGCGTCCTCGCCGTCGCGAGCTCGAGCGTGCTCACCTCACACCGCCGCCTGCACCCCGGGCAGTGCCGCGACCATGCGGGTCTGCGCGTCGTGCGCGAGCGCGTAGTCGACCCAGCGGCCCCGGCGGGTCGCGGTGACCAGACCCGCCTCCCGCAGGACCCTGAGGTGATAGCTGAGCAGGTTCGCCGGCACAGTCACGTGCTCTTGCAGGTGGCACACGCACGTCGGCCCGGCCGACAGCCGCTCCAGAACCGTCCAGCGCACGGGGTCCGCCACCGCCTGCAGGACGCTCAGCGGGCCCACGTGAGCCAAACCCGGCTGAGTCGTCTCGATCTCGATTGATGCAACCACGCTTGAACTGTCCGCCGCCGAGCGTGCCCCGACCAGGGACGAAGGTCCCCGGATCGGGCCGCTGGACGTCGCCGCCGGCGCGGTCGCCGGCGGTATGAGCGCGGCGGGCCCAAGCCGTCGGTGTCCAGCGCTGTCCGCGTCCGTCCATCGACCCGCTGTGGACGCGTGACTGAGGGCCGCTCCGATGATCCGGAAACGGCCCTCTGACCTGCTGCAATGCTGGTGGGCGATACTGGGATCGAACCAGTGACCTCTTCCGTGTCAGAGATCGGGAGGGGGTCCGGGAACATCCACTGAGGTCCATCAGTGCAGGTCACAGCGTTGTGGCGCGGTCGGCGGACGCCGGCGGACACCCCCGAACACGTGCTGGTTGGCGTACGCAGTTGGCGTACGGCCCACGTCGGGTTCAGCGGCGTGTCGTGCCGCCGTACCGGAGGTCCGGATTCGGCCGAACGACGCTGTCACGCGCTGGCAACTCCCCATTCGGCTCGACGACATGATCACCAGGCCGGAGTGCGCCGCCTGCTGGACGCGCCCCGCCGCGGCGTGGAGGTGGTCGAGCGTGGAGACCTGACATTCCTCATCAATCACACTGATCGTGACGCCGAGGTGCCCTTCGAGGGAGAGCCGGTGACCCTTGAGGCCTTCGGGGTCCGAATCAGTCCCGGCGCCGCTCGACCCTGATCGGATCGGCCCTCTCTCTCAGCGGGCGTCGCCATCGAGCAACATCGTGAGAGGGCTCTCGGTTTGAGGACGTCATCGTCGATCTCTTAGGGGGTCGCAGGTTCAAGTCCCTTCAGCCCGAACAGCGGCTACGTGGGTCACGGCCACTTCGCGGGGATCGCGGTCCAGGCCGTGCCACCAAAGGC
>CAWIOT010000002.1:0-452873 GCA_963837795.1 uncultured Actinomycetota bacterium | reverse complement strand
CGGCTTCCACGCCGCACTAGACCACGGCGACCCAGAGCCCGTCACGAGCCCGCGTCATGGCGACGTAGAGCTCGCGAAGCCGGTAGTCACGGCGCTCCCGCTCCGCGTCGGTCGCCTGCTCCGGGGCCTCGGCGAACCAGGACGCCTGGACGTCCGAGATCAAGACCTGCTTGAACTCGAGTCCCTTGGCCCGCTTGACCGTGCCGACCTTGACGGCATCGATGGGCGCACCGTTGTACTCGTCGAGAGGCACCACGGGGATCCCAGACCGCCTCAGTACCTGGAGCGCCTGCTGGACGCCGTAGCGGCTGAGCGCCAGCACGCCCACGTCTCCGTACCCGGTCCCGACCTCGCGGACGACGTCGTGCACGCGTTCGATGAGCTGCCGCGATCGGTCCGCGCTGTTGCCGCACCGGATGTAGACCGGCTTGGTGCCATGGCGTGCGACCTGGGCCGGACGATCGCCGCGAGAGGTCGCTCCTTCGATGTCGGCGAACTCGTCGTCGGCCACCATCAGCGAGGCGAACTCGAGGATCTCGGCGGTGTTGCGGTAGTTCACGTCCAGCACCGTGCCGCGGCCCGCCACCGAGACTCCGGCCTCGGCGAGAGTGAAGCCGCCGGGGTAGATGGTCTGCTGACCGTCGCCGACGAGCGTCAGCCCATCGGGAGCGTCCCCGACGAGTCCGTGCAGGAGTCGGATCATCGCGCACGACAGGTCTTGCGCCTCATCGACGACGACTGCGGTGTAGCGATCCGTCATGGGAGCCCGCCGAAGCTCGGCTCCCGCGAGCAGGATCTGGTCGGCGTAGTCGTGGATGCCGCGCGCGGCGAGCTCCGACTGGTAGGCCTCGTAGAGCTGCCACACCGACCTGCGCTGGACGGTGCCGAGCCGATGCCGACGCCCTGCACGGGGTAGATCCGCGTAGTCGTCGAACCGCGTCAGTCCGCGGCCCTTGAGGACGTACTGGATCTCGTCGTGCCAGTAGTGCCGGCCCACACGCCCGGAGTCGAGCGGCGTCCCCTTGCCGAACTGCTCCCACGCGGCGTCCCAGGCCTCGTCGACCTTGCTCGGAATCGTGCGGAAGCGCACGCCCCGTTCATCGAGGATCGAGCGCGTGAGCTCGTGCACTCCGGCGAAGTCCACGCGATCGACAACATCCGGCGCCATGCGCTCGAGGAGATGACGCAGCACCTGGGGCAAGGTCCGCACGAAGGTCGTGACCAGGACGCGACCGGGCCGCGTACGCGCGAGATACGCCGCCCGGTGCAGCCCGACGACCGTCTTGCCCGTCCCGGCGGCACCGCGGATGCGCGCCGGCCCGCTGAACGATCGCCGGACGATCTTGGCCTGCGCAGGGTGCAGAAAGGACATCCACTCCTCGATCGGCGCCGCCATGAGGCCCTCGAGCATGGCCTCCTGCACCTCGGCATCGGAGATCAGCGAGTCCTGCACGGCGAGCGGCACGGCGTCTGGCGCCCGTGCTGGCAGGACGGGCTCGGGGACGGTCGCGTTGACCGGCGGTGGCGCATTGAGCTGAGGGAAGAAGGTCAGCGCGCGTGCCAGCACCACGTCGATCTGCGTGGGGGTCAGACGGTGGCCGTGCCGGGCGATGCACTTCACGACATCCTTCTCGCCGACCACGCGCACCGGCCCGACCGACTCGTCGACGCCCTGCCGCCCCGCCAGGACCGCCACGACACGGACCTCGCCCGGGGCGAGGCCGACGTCAGCGAACTCCGCCTCGGCGGCGTACCCGAGATCGGCGAGAGCCATGAGGTCGTCGGTGACATCCTCCTGGCCGCGGAAGATGCGGTCGGCATGGATCGAGACCTCCGACCACGCCTTGGTGTCCACGATGAAGACCCCGCCCGGACCGATGACGACCATGTCGACCTGCGCACGCCTGCTCCCCGGCCACGCGCGGTCAGCGAGCAAGTGATAGCCGGCGGCCGCGAGCGGTGCGAGGGTGCGGGCGGTCCGCTGCTCCGTCGTCGCCGCGACGTCGTATCGGGCCGCGGTCGCGCGTGCGTCGGCGGCCGCGCGCTCGTGCGCGGTCGCCAGGGCGAGCTGCCTCTGAGCCTCGCTCGCGGCCGAATCTCCTGCAGGCATGCCGTCGGTCCTCCCCTCGCCCTATCGGCAGGAGTGAGCGGCAAGGTGAGCTCGCCGGTCGGCCATCGGAGTGGTGTGGTCGGCTGCGTCTTGCGTTCGGCATCCCCCGACTGCTCAGCTGAGCCCGTGGACACGGCCGTCGAAGAGGCTCTGCGCAGACGGATCTTCGACTGGGTACGCGACCGCGCCGACGCGAACGGTGGCTTCCTGCACCGCCAGGAGCTGCTCGGGTTCACCATCGACGGCGCCGAGCTGCCGATCATCGACTTCTCCCGAGGCATCCGAAACCCCCGCGGCTTCGCCTCCACTCTGGCCATCGTCGCCTCGGCGGACGGCCCCTACGACGACACGGAGAGCCACGCGGACGGGCTGCTGCACTACGCCTACCGCGCGGGCGACCCGGCAGGCGGTGACAACCGGAAGCTCCGCGCGGCCATGACCACCGGGCAGCCGCTGATCCTGTTCCGCAAGGAGATCGCCAACTACTACACGCCGGTCCTCCCGGTGTTCGTCGTCGACGACGACCCCGAGCGGCGCTCGTTCACGATCGCGCTCGACGAGGCGTTCCGCTTCATGGGATCGACCCGGGACCTGTCGGACCCGCAACGCTCGTACGCGCTCCGGCTTGCCCGGCAGCGGCTGCACCAGCCCGCCTTCCGCACGCGAGTCCTGTTGGCCTACGACACCACCTGCGCGGTCTGCACCTTGCGGCACGGCTCTCTGCTCGATGCGGCGCACATCGTTCCCGACACGGAGACGCGCGGTGTTCCGACGACCCCGAACGGCCTGGCGTTGTGCAAGATCCATCACGCGGCCTACGACCAGCGGATGCTCGGGATCTCGCCCGACTACCGGGTCGCCATCGACCGCGACCTGCTGCGGGAGATCGACGGTCCGATGCTGAAGCACGGGCTCCAAGACATGCACGGCCGGACGCTCACACTGCCGAAGCGCACCAAGGACCGGCCCGACCGCGACCTGCTCGCCTGGCGGTGGAGTCGGTTCGAGGCCAACGCGTCGCGTTGACCGCGTCCGCCATCCCGTAACCCGCCAGACACACTCCCCCCGTACCGTCCCCCGCACGAGGCATGGACGCGGCCGTCGCTCGCACGCGACGCCGCCGTCCCCGGCGCCGAGCGAGAGGAGCGGACCGATGTTCGAGCGCGTCGACCCCTTCATCGGCACGGAGGCCACGGCCCTGCCACCGCAGCACGGCATCGCGCGCAGCTGGTGGTGGCCCAAGCCGCAGGTCGGCAACACGCACCCGGGGGCGACGTACCCGCTCGGCATGGTCAGCGCGTGCGCGTACAGCGGCGCGTACCCGACGGGCTACGGACGGTACGACCTGGGCACCGAGGGGCTGCCGACCGAGCTTTACGACCGGCCCGTCGCCAGCGGGTTCACGCACTTCCAGCAGTCGGGCACGGGCGCGATCCGCAAGTACTACAACTACTTCCGCGTCACCCCGATGCTGCAGCCGCTGGACGACCTGGGCCGGCTGTGGGACGTCGTCGACGAGGACGCCGAGCCCGGCTACTACGCGGCGACGCTGGACAGCGGCATCCGGGCGGAGATCACCGTCGGGCCCAAGTCGGCCGTGCACCGGTACACCTTCCCGGGGCACCGCGACGCGCGGCTGGTCATCGACTTCTCGCTGGGCGGCCTGACCATCCCGCACGGGCGGACCGTGCCGCTGCGGGCGCACCTGCACTCGCTGAGCCCGGGCATCGCGCAGGGTGAGATCGTCGTCGAGGGCGCTCCGCTGGCCGTCCACGTGGAGTGCGACGACCCGCGCTGGCGGCAGATGCTCTGGTACGACCGGCGGCTCATGCCGGGTGGGACGCGGCTGGACTTCGACCGCATCCGCCCCACCACGCTGCGGCCGTTCGGGCTCATGTGGGCGGGGCCGTCGGAGCCGGGGCAGGTGGTGGAGCTGCGGTTCGGGTTCTCGCTGCGGGGCGTCGACCAGGCCCGCGAGAACCTCGAGCGCGAGTGCGGCCCGGGGCCGTCCAGCTTTGCGACGAGGCGCGCGGCGACCGCCCAGGTGTGGCAGGAGGCGCTGGGCAAGATCCGCGTGGACACCCCGTCGACGGACAAGCAGACCGTCTTCTCCACCGCGCTGTACCACTCGCTGATCAAGCCGTGCCTGGCTCCCGACGAGTCGCCGTTCTGGCCGGCCGACGGCCCGTTCACGTTCGACATCGCGACCATGTGGGACATCTACCGCACGCAGCTGCCGCTGCTCACCACGCTCCTGCCGGACAAGGCGGTCGAGCTGGCGAACGCGCTGCTGTACATCTCCGAGGAGGAGGGCAACCTGCCCATCGGGTACCGGATGGCCCGCGGTGCCGACCAGTTCAGCCGCCAAGCAAGTGCCCTCGCGCACACGTTCCTGGCCGACCTGTGCCAGCTGGGGCTGCCCGGCATGGACTGGGACTGGGCGCTGGTGCACATGCACAACGACCTGCGCCGGACGTACGGCGAGGACTTCCTGCTGCGCGGCAAGGTGCACCCCATCAGCCACACGCTGGACCTCGCGTTCGGGTACTGGTGCACGTCCCAGATCGCCGCGCACGTGGGCGACCCCATGCTGGTCGAGCAGTTCGCGCCCCTGGCGGCCCGCTGGGTCAACGCGTTCGACGAGGACACCGGGCTGCTGCAGGACTCCACGTACTACGAGGGCGGCCGGTGGAACTACTCGTTCCGGCTGCTGCACGACATGGCGGCGCGCATCAAGCTCTCGGGTGGCGACGACGCCTTCGTCGCCCAGCTGGACGAGTTCTTCGGCTTCGGGGCGCCGCCCGTCGCGCAGCCGGGGCACCGGCCCGGCCTGGAGGAGATGGCCGCCGGGTACGCGCTGAACCGCTTCGAGGGGCTCAACAACGAGCCGGACATGGAGGCGCCGTGGTCCTACCACTACGCCGGCCGGCCCGACCGCACCGCCGAGGTGGTCCAGGCGATCGTGCAGAACCAGTTCGGCACCGGCCGCGGCGGGCTGCCCGGCAACGACGACTCGGGCGGGCTCTCGTCGTGGTTCGTCTGGGCGTCGCTGGGCCTGTTCCCCGTCGCGGGTCAGAACCTCTTCCTGATCAGCGCACCCGCGTGGCGGGAGTCGAGCATCGACGTCGGCGACCGGAACCTGACCATCGAGACCTCAGGGTTCATCGAACCGACACCCGACGGACCGGTGCAGTACGTACAGTCCGTCCACCTCGACGGTGAGCGGCTGAACCGCACGTGGCTCACGGGCACCGAGCTCCACCGCGGAGGACGCCTGCACGTCGGCCTCGGCCCCGCCCCCAGCGACTGGGGCACCACCGTCCGACCCCCGTCCGTCAGCACCACCCCACCGACCACCGCGCTGCGGCGCTGAGCTAGGAGCCGACGTGAGCACGAACCGCCGTCTCGTCATCGTCGTCCGGGCCGACCCGGTCATCTGCGGCCACTCGGGGGAGGCCCGCAACCTCGCCGAGGCCGCGCTGCAGCGGGGTTTCGACGACGTCCGCATCGTCACGTGGCCGATCGACCGGCTGCAGCAGACCGGCCTGCCGCTCAAGCCGCTCGACGGGGTCATGCCGTACTCGCCGGGCATCACCGTGGAGCGCCCGGAACCGGTCGGCGACTACAAGGTCCCCGACGGGCGCTGGCTCGCGGGCATCGTCGGCCGCCTCGTCGAGCTCTTCACCGACGGCGTCCCCACGGTCGCCATGTCGCTGTACCTGAGCCCGCACTCGCTCGCCGTCGCCGACGCCGTGCACGTGGCTCGTCGTACGGGCCTGCCGGTCAACGTCACCACGGTGGCCGAGGCCGT
This sequence comes from uncultured Actinomycetota bacterium, assembly GCA_963837795.1. Lineage (GTDB taxonomy): Bacteria > Actinomycetota > Actinomycetes > Actinomycetales > Cellulomonadaceae > Cellulomonas. Next base: position 446,952 of record CAWIOT010000002.1, on the reverse strand, counting down.
CGGCTCGGACGTCACCAACGTGGTGCGCGCCTGCGTGGAGAAGGACGAGTTCGGTGCCGCGGCGCACGTCCTGTCCAGCTACCTGGAGCACGACGTGTGCCTGGCGGTCAGCGACTACACGCGCGAGCTCATCATCGCGGAGGCCTCCGCGATCGACGCCAAGCACGGCACCACGTTCGCCGCCCAGTGCCGCGAGCGCGTCACGGTCTCCTACCCGGCGATCGACGTCGGCTCCTACCTGGACCTCGACATCCGCGAGACGGCGCGCGTGCTCGACGAGCGTCACCTGCGGCACGACGGGTACGTCCTGTTCCTGTCCCGCCTGGCGCACGCCAAGGGTGTCGACGACCTGGTGGCCGGCTTCGCCCGGAGCCACGCCGCCGAGGACCTGCAGCTGGTGGTCGCGGGGAACGGCCCCGACGCGGCGCGTCTCCAGGAGCTCGCCGCGGCGTCCTGCGCGGCCGACCGCATCGTGTTCCTCGACGACGTCGACGACGACGAGAAGGCCCACCTCATGGCCGGCTCCGCCGCGTACGTCCTGCCCAGCAAGCCGCGCCCGGAGTTCGTCGAGACGTTCGGCATCGCCCTCGTGGAGAAGATGCTGGCCGGCGGCGGACCCGTGATCACCACGGACACCGGCGGGATCGGCGAGGCGGTCGGCGACACCGCGATCATCGTCCCGGTGGAGTCGCCGTCGTCCATCGCGGCCGCGCTGGACCGGGTGCTGACCATGTCCGCGCAGGAGCGCGCCGGGTGGGAGACCCGCGCCCGGCTGCACGCCCTGCAGTTCGACCGCGGCGCGGTGCTGGACGCGATCCTGGCCCGGGTGGCGGAGGTGCAGCGGGTACCGGCGACGGTGTAGGCCGACCTGTTCGTCGCGCGCACCGAGCGGCGCAAACGTACGGTCGAGGCTCCGCTTGTCGTCGTCGTGAGGACCCGCCATGGCACCCACCGAGCCCCTGATCTTCGTCCTGCACGGCGCGCGCGGGGACCTGGCCAAGCGCATGGTGCTCCCCGCGCTGGCCACCCTGCAGCGCCGCGGCCTGCTGCCGAAGGACTGGGCCCTGCTCGGCACGGGCCGCACGGCGATCAGCTCGCAGGAGTTCGACCAGCTGCTGCGCGACGCGGTCGAGGAGTTCGGCGACGCCGAGGCGGCGGAGGGCGTGCCGGCCCTCACGGAGCACACCGCGTACTGCGGAGACGTGAGCGAGGACGACAGCGCCGACGAGCTCCCCGGCGAGCTCGACCGCCTGCGCGGCGTCCTCGGCGGGGACGTCACGGTCATCCACTACCTGGCGGTGCCACCGTCGTCGTTCGCGCCGATCACGCGGGCGCTGGCCAAGGCCGGGCTGACCGACGGTGTACGGATCGTCTACGAGAAGCCGTACGGGACGTCGCCCGAGTCGTTCCGGGACCTGGACGCCACCGTCCACGAGGCGTTCGACGAGGAGCAGGTGTTCCGGATCGACCACTTCCTGGGCAAGGAGGCGACGCAGAACCTGCACGTCCTGCGGTTCGCCAACGAGCTGTTCGGGGGCATCTGGAGCCGCGAGCACGTGGAGCAGGTGCAGATCGACGTGCCCGAGACGCTCGACGTCGCCCAGCGCGCCGAGTTCTACGACGCGACCGGTGCCGCGCTCGACATGCTGGTCACGCACCTGTTCCAGGTGGCCGCGGAGGTGGCGATGGAGCCGCCGCGCCGCCTCGACGCCGCGGAGCTGGGCCGCGCCCGGGAGGACGTCATCGCGCACTTCCGCCCGCTCGACCCGGTGCAGGACGTGGTGCTCGGGCAGTTCGACGGGTACCGGGACATCGACGCGATCCCCGAGGACTCCACGACCGACACGTTCGTCGCCGCACGGCTGTGGGTGGACACGGACCGCTGGCGGGGTGTGCCGTTCCTGCTGCGCACGGGCAAGCGGATGGCCGCGTCCGCGCAGCAGGTGACGCTGGTGCTGCGCACGCCCGACGAGCTGTTCGGCTCCCCCGTCGGGCCCAACCGGGTGATCGTGTCCCTGAAGGGCTCCGGGCAGATCAAGGTCACGACGACGGTCAAGCAGCCCGGCGCGTTCCTCGAGCTGGGGACCGGTACGGCGGATCTGGCGCTGGCCGACGTGGAGCCGGGCGACCCGCTGCCGGCGTACGCGGGGCTGCTCGAGGACGTGCTCGTCGGCGACCGGACGCTGTTCACCACCCCGACCGGTCTCGAGTCGGCGTGGCGCGCGTTCGAGCCGCTGCTGGGCGACGACCGCCCGACGCCCGAGCCGTACGCGCCCGGGTCCTGGGGGCCGGCGGCGGCCGACCGCCTGGCGGAGCCGCACGGCTGGGTCCTGGGCGACTGACAGGCCGCGGGTCGGGCTCGCTGGAGCGCCAACGTGAAGACTGCGTTGCGGTGGGCGCGACGACGTCTTCGCGGTGATCCTCTTCGCCGCCTCCGGCCAGCAGAGCGGCTCCGCGTGCGAGGTCCGCGGGCGCGCGCGACGATCGGCCGATGACGCGCGACGAGCGAGACGAGGCCCATCGACAGCCGGCCGGGACCAGCGAGCAGGTGGTCGACGCGGTCGGCGCCCTGACCGCGGCGTTCGAGGTCGTCGAGCACGCGCGCGGCATGCTCTACGCGTTCCACCGGCTGACCGGACGCGCGGACGCCGAGCTGTCCGAGGCCCTCGACCAGCTGGCGGAGGCGGGCCACCCGGACCTCGCCGACGAGCTGCGTGCGGAGCTCGTCGGCCGCAACGTGCTGCCCGGACGGTGGACGTTCCAGGTGGTCGAGGAGTACGACGCCGAGTACTACCGCGTGTTCGAGGCGGCGGAGAAGCGCGTCCGGGACGAGCTCATGGCGGGGCGTCGGCACGTGTACGAGGCGCGGCTCAAGGAGGAGAACCGCACCCACGGCCGCCCGGGCCACGAGCCGCACCCCTGACCCTGGGGCGCTCGACGGGCGGCACGGCCGCTCGGGATCCGCGACGACGTCAGCGGGACCCCGCCGCGAGCCGTCGGAACCCGCGGCACTGGTGACTGGCGGGACCCCCGTGGCGCGCCGGCCGCCCCACGGGTCACTCCCGCCACAAGAGCGGCGGGTTCGTGCGGACGCCCAGCACCGAGCGCGTGCGAGTATCGCCACCCTGCGGACGCCCGGCGCCGCGCGACCGAGCAGAGCGGCCGAGCAGGCGACCGAGCACAGCGGGTGGGCCGGCGGTCCGGCGGTGGCGCATGCTGTGGGCTGACCCGAGGAGGCTCCCCTGAGCAGCACGCGTACCGCCACCGCCACCGGCGTCGGCTTCCGCTCCGAGCGCGGACCGATCCTCGTCGCCATCATGGTGACCACCGGACTGGTCGCGATCGACGCGACCATCCTGGCCACCGCCGTCCCGACCATCGTCGACGACCTCGGCGGGTTCTCCAGCTTCCCGTGGCTGTTCTCCGTCTACCTGCTGACGCAGGCCGTGAGCGTGCCGATCTACTCCAAGCTGGCCGACACGGTGGGCCGCAAGCCGGTGGTCCTGCTCGGCATCGGACTGTTCCTGCTGGGCTCGGTGCTGTGCGGGTTCGCGTGGAGCATGCCGGCGCTCATCGCCTTCCGAGCCATCCAGGGGCTGGGCGCCGGGGCGGTGCAGCCCATGGCCATCACGATCGCCGGGGACATCTACACGGTCGCCGAGCGGGCCAAGGCGCAGGGGTACATCGCGAGCGTGTGGGGTGTCTCGTCGGTGGTCGGTCCGACCCTCGGCGGGCTGTTCTCCGAGTTCCTGTCCTGGAACTGGATCTTCTTCGTCAACATCCCGCTGTGCCTCGCCGCGGCGTGGCTGCTGGTCAGGTACTTCCACGAGACGGTCGAGCGCACCCGGCACCGGATCGACTGGGCGGGCGGCCTGCTGCTCACCACCGCGATGAGCCTGCTGATCCTGGCGCTGCTCGAGGGCGGGAACGCGTGGGAGTGGCTGTCGCTGCCGAGCATCGGGGCGTTCGTCGTCGGCACCCTGCTCCTGGTGGCGTTCGTCCAGGTGGAGCAGCGTGCGTCCGAGCCGGTGCTGCCGCTGTGGGTGTTCCGGCGGCGGCTGCTGCTGGCCTCGGCGCTCGTGGCCGTGGGGGTCGGCGTCATCCTCATCGGGCTGACGTCGTACGTGCCCACGTTCCTGGAGTCGCTGCTCGGCGTCTCGCCGCTCACGTCGGGGCTGACGCTCGCGGCGCTCACCATCGGCTGGCCCATCGCCGCGTCACAGTCCGGCCGGCTGTACCTGCGCTTCGGGTTCCGCACCACCATGCTGCTGGGCTCCAGCGTCGTGGTGGTGGGCACCGCCGGGCTCGCGCTGGCCACGGTGCACCCCTCGGTGTGGGCGGTGGGGCTCGCGTGCTTCGTCGCGGGCGCCGGGCTGGGGCTCGTCGCGTCGCCCAGCCTCATCGCCGCACAGTCCAGCGTCGGCTGGGGCGACCGGGGGGTCGTCACGGGCGCCAACCTGTTCGCCCGGTCCATGGGCAGCGCGGTCGGCGTCGCGGCTCTCGGAGCGCTCATCAACGCCCTGCTCCACGGGCAGACGCCTGCGCAGGACCCGGAGCAGTTCGGGCACGCGGTGACCCTCGCGTTCACCGCCGTGGCCCTCGTCGCGGTCGCCGTCGTCATCGCCTCGGCGGCCATGCCGCGCACCACGACCGAGCACTCCGCGAGCGACGAGAACGTCCCTGGAGCAGACTGATCGGGTCCCCGTGGGATCGAGGAGAGGTACGCACATGGGCATCGAGGACCTGGTCAACCAGGCCAAGGCCGCCGTCGACGGTCACGAGGAGCAGGCCAAGGACGCGATCGAGCGCGCCGGCGAGGCCGTGAAGGCACGGACGAACGACGGCCAGGACGACGTCGTGGACAGCGTCGTCGAGAAGGCCAAGACGTTCATCGACGACCAGAAGAAGAAGTAGCCCTGGTTCACCAGCTGGACGTCGCCTACGCCGTCATCGGCCTCGCCGCCCTCGGCCTCGCGCTGGTCAGTGGGGCGGTCACCCGGTTGCCGCTGAGCGAGCCGCTCGTCGCCCTGGTGCTGGGCGTGCTGGTCGGTCCGCACCTGCTCGGATGGCTCGAGGTCCCGGCCGACGTCACCAACACCCTGCTCCTGGAGGGCACCAGGCTGCTCCTGGCTGCCTCCGTCATGGTCGCCGCGCTGCGGTTCCGGGCGCGGTCGCTGCGCGACGTGCTGCGCGCCGCCGTGCTGCTGCTCGCCGTCGCCATGCCGGTGGCCGCGGTGCTCGCCGGGGCGGCCGGCCTGCTGCTCGGGCTGCCCGTGGCGCTCGCGCTCGTGCTGGGCTGCTGCCTGTCCCCGACGGACCCGGTCCTGGCCGCGTCGGTGGTGACCGGCGGGCCCGCCACGCGGGACCTGCCCGGGCGCCTGCGACGCATGCTGACGCTGGAGAGCGGCGCCAACGACGGGCTCGCGCTGCCGCTGGTCGGCATCGCGCTGGCCGTCTACCTGTCCGACGAGTCGCTCGGCGCGGCCGTCCCCCGCGTCCTGCTCGAGGTGGTCGGCGGGGTGGTGCTCGGCGCCGTGACCGGGCTCGCTCGCGGCGCTCGTGATGCGTCCGGGCGCGCCGCGACGCACGGCTCGAGGCCGGTCCGGGCCTGCTGCTCCCCCTGCTCCTGGCGGTCACCACGCTCGGCGTCGCGCGCCTGCTCGAGCTCGGGGCCGTGCTCGCCGTGTTCGCCTCGGGACTCGCCTACAACCTGGTGATCGGCTCGGGCCGCGACGGCGACTCCGACCAGCAGGAGCGCTCGTCCCAGGACCAGGTGGACGAGGCGGTGAACCGATACGCAGCGCTGCCCGTGTTCGTCCTGCTCGGCATGGTGCTGCCGTGGGACGACTGGGTCGCCTTCGGGCCGGCCGCGATGCTGTTCGTGCTGGCGGTCCTCGTTGTCCGACGCCCTCCGGTGGTGCTCGCCCTGGCCCGGCCGCTGCGGCTGTCCGTGGGCACCGCGGCGTTCGCGGGGTGGTTCGGCCCCATGGGCGTGAGCGCCCTGTTCTACCTGGCGCACAGCCGGCACGAGGGCGTCACGGACCCGCGGCTGTTCGCCGCGGGCACCCTGGCCATCACAGCGAGCGTCGTCGCCGCCGGCCTGACCGCGGTCCCGTTCCGGGTGCTGTACGCGTCACGGACAGCCGACCCCCAGGCCGCAGCCGGGACCTGACTCCTACCAGTCGTCGGGCTCCAGCGCGGACCCGTCCCCGAGGCTGCTCGACGGGATGACGCTGAGCGTGCCGTCGGTCTCCAGGACCACCCGCGCCACCTGGTCCAGGCCGCCGACGCCGCTGCTGCGGACCGCCTGCCGCAGCTCCGCGTGGGTCAGGCGCTGCTGGGCCATCGCATGCTCGTCCGGGGTCCCGTCGCGCAGCACCGTGGTCGGCCGCGCCGTCACGACCGACCGACCCTGGCCGAGGTGCGCCGTGGACCAGGAGACGAGCAGCTGCAGCAGCACCAGGACCAGGAACGCGGTCATGCCGTCGGCCCACGACACGTCGGAGCTGAGCAGGATGGTGGCCAGCGTCGACCCGAGCGCCACCGTGACCACCAGGTCGAAGGCGTTGAGCTTGGCCAGCGTCCGCTTGCCCGAGAACCGCAGCACCACGACGAGCGACACGTAGGCCGCCGTGCCGACGGCGACCACGCGCAGGACGTCGCTCCAGGAGTCGAACCACATGTCACCACTGTGCACGGGAATGCGTCCCAGCGCCGGGTCGTTGGGCTCGGCATGCCACTGACTGGAGAGTACGAGCCGAGCACGTCCGAGTGGGCCCGCACGCAGGCCGAGACGTACGAGCGGACCGACGGACGCGAGAAGAACACGCTGCAGGGCAAGCCCGTCATCGTGCTGACGTCCGTCGGCGCGACGAGCGGCAAGCTGCGCAAGACCGCCCTGATGCGCGTCGAGCACGAGGGCCGGTACGCGGTGGTCGCGTCCAAGGGCGGCGCTCCGGAGAACCCGGCCTGGTACCGCAACCTGGTGGAGCACCCGCACGTCGAGCTGCAGGACGGCGCGGTGAAGAAGGACTACCGGGCGCACGAGGCCACCGGCGCGGAGCGCGACGAGTGGTGGGGGTACGCCACCGCCGTGTGGCCCGCGTACGACGACTACCAGACCAAGACGGACCGGCTCATCCCGCTGTTCGTCCTGGAGCCGATGGGCCCGACCGAGGGCTAGGCGCTAGGGCTGCGGCTTGTTCGCGAGGGCGTGCCGGTAGGAGTACGTGAAGTAGATGACGAACCCGACCACCAGCCAGGCCAGGAACCGCAGCCAGGTCAGGGTGGTCAGGTTCGCCATCAGCCACAGGCACGCGACGCCCGCGACGATCGGCAGGACCGGTGACCACGGCACGCGGAACCCGCGCGGCAGGTCGGGCCGCGTCCGCCGCAGGATCGGGATGCCGAAGCTGACCAGCACGAACGCCGACAGCGTCCCGATGTTGATCATCTCCTCGAGCAGCTCCACCTGGGACAGCCCGGCGATGACCGCGACGACGATGCCGACGCCGATCTGCAGCCGGACCGGTGTGCCGTACCGCGGGGAGGTGCGGGACGCCCCACGGGGCAGCAGCCCGTCGCGGCTCATGGCGAACACGATCCGCGTGAGGCCCAGCAGCAGCACCATGAGCACCGAGGTGAGACCCACCAGGATGCCGACGGAGATGACGCGGCCGGCCCAGTCGGCGCCGACCAGCACGAAGGCCGTGGTGAGGGACGGGGTGTCCTGCGCGGCGAGGTCCGTGTAGGACACCATCCCCGTGACCACGACCGTCACCAGCACGTACAGCACGGTCACGATCGCCAGACCGCCCAGGATCCCCCGCGGCACGGTCCGTTGCGGCTCCTTGGTCTCCTCGGCCGTCGTCGCGACCACGTCGAAGCCGATGAACGCGAAGAACACCAGGGCCGCGCCGGACAGGATCCCGATGACGCCGTACGCGGTGGGCTCCAGCCCGGACAGGAACGCGAACAGCGGCTGCTCGAGGCTGGTCTTGCCGGGTGCCGGCTGCGACGGCGGCACGAACGGCGAGTAGTTGGCCGTGTTCACGTAGAAGAACCCGACCACGATGACGAACAGCGTGATCGCGACCTTGATGACGGTGAACACGCTGTTCACGCGCGTGCTCAGCTTGGTGCCCAGCGCGAGCAGGGCGGTGAAGATCCCGACGATCACCACGGGTCCCCAGTCCAGGTGCACGCCGCCCAGCTCGAGGGTCGTCGGCACCTCGATGCCGAACAGGCCGAACGCGTCCGCCAGGTACACGCCCCAGAACTTCGCGATCACCGCCGAGCCCAGGAGCATCTCGAGGATGAGGTCCCACCCGATGATCCACGCGACGAGCTCGCCCATCGACGCGTAGGAGAACGTGTACGCCGAGCCGGCCACGGGCAGCGTCGACGCGAACTCGGCGTAGCACATGATGGCCAGGCCGCACACGACCGAGGCGATGAGGAACGAGACGATCACGGACGGGCCGGCGTAGTTGGCGGCCGCGGTGGCGCCCACGGAGAAGATGCCCGCGCCGACCGCGACGGCGACGCCCAGGACGATCAGGTCCCACGTCGTCAGGGTGCGGCGCAGGGCGCGTTCCGGGTCCAGCGACTCCTGGAGGGAGTCCTCGACGGACTTGCGGCGGAAGATGCTCGTGCTGACGGACATGTCTCACCCCCGGGCACGAGCATGCCGGTCAGGGCCCGGTTCGTCCTGCCGAACGACGCCTGGACGCGGCGTGCACGCCCGCCGCGAGCGCGACACCGACCGCGTAGGCGAGCAGGTCCGTCGCGACGAACGTGGTGCCGAGCGCGTAGCGGGCCACGGGGACGGCGTCGACGATCGCGGCGGGCACCCCGGTCAGCTGCGCCAGCTCCACGGCGGTGCACAGACCGACCGCGACCGCGGCCAGCACGAGCGTCCGCGCGCGCGGTGCGACGACGGCCAGCAGCGCGTACACGAACATCGCGTACAGGGCATCGCCGACGGGGTCCGCGAGCGGGTGGTCCAGCCGCGACACCGCGATCCCGACGACGACCAGGCCGGCGGCCGCGAGCGCCGCGGTCCGGCGGGTCCCGTCGCGCCGGCTCGGTGGCGCCTCGCGCGACGACGTCCGTGCGGTGTCGGTCACGGCGCCCAGGCTATGTCGCGCTCCCTGGCGGACGTGCGGCTCTCGTACAGGTCGATCTTCAGCTCGATGGCGTCCAGGTGGGCGGCGACCTCGACCAGCTGGTGCCGGACCTGGTCGCGGTGCGCCCGCAGCAGGTCCAGACGCTGGTCCTCGTTCCCCTCGCCCGCGCGCACCAGGTCGGCGTACCGGCGGACCTCCCGGATGGGCATGCCCGTGGAGCGCAGCCGCGTGACCATGCGGATCCACCCCAGGTCATCCGGCGAGTAGCGACGATGGCCCGACGGCCCCCGGTCGACGGCGTCGAGCAGGAGCCCGTCCCGCTCGTAGTACCGCAGCGTGTGGGTGGTCAGGCCCGTGGCCTCGGCCGCCTCCGCGATGCTCAGGCTGACGCGCTCGGTCGGACGGTCGGTCAGGACGCTCATGCCCCGATGGTGCGCCTTCGAGTGCGCTCGAGGTCAAGCCCTGCCACCCGTCCACAGCCCCCGGCCGTCCCCCGCGGTCGCCGCCGCCCGTGCGGGGCCGGGCGGGCCGGGCAGGCTGACGGCCGTGACGACGTCCTGGCGCCACCCCGGACCCTGGCTCCTCGGGCTCGCGGTCTGCGTGGCGGTCGGTGCCGGGGTCCCCGCGTGGTCGCAGGCGCGCGTCGCGGCGCGCTGGGCGGTCACCGCCGACGACCTCGCCGCCGGCCGCGCCGCGCTGGCCAGCGCTGCCGGTCCGTGGCCGGGCCCCGACCACCGGGTACGCCCGGGAGCAGTTCGGGCAGGCGTGGGCCGACGTCGACCGCAACGGCTGCGACACCCGCAACGACGTCCTGCGCCGGGACCTGGTGGCCGTGGTGGCCCAGGACTGCGTGGTGCTCAGCGGGACGCTCGACGACCCGTACACCGGCCTGCCGATCACGTTCGTGCGCGGACCGGACTCGACCGCCGTGCAGATCGACCACGTGGTCGCCCTGTCCGACGCCTGGCAGACCGGCGCGCAGCAGTGGGACCCCACCCGGCGCCTGGCGTTCGCCAACGACCCGGCCAACCTGCTGGCCGTGGACGGTCCGGCCAACCAGGAGAAGGGCGCCGGGGACGCAGCCACCTGGCTGCCGCCCAACCGGGGGTACCGCTGCGTGTACGCGCTGCGGCAGGTGCGCGTGAAGGCGGCCTACGGGCTGTGGGTGACCGCGGCGGAACGGGACGCGCTGGAGCGGGAGCTGGGCCGGTGCGTGGTGGGGGCCGAGACACGCTAGACCTGCAGCCCGATCAGCCAGACCGCGCCGAGCGCGAGGGCGGCCAGGCACAGGAGCAGCAGGATGCCCACCCAGACGGCGCCCGGCAGGTGGGTCAGGCGGCCCAGCATCCCGGCGTCGGAGGTGTCGGTCGCGCCCCGGCGGCGGGTGCGGCGGCGCTGCGACTGCATCTCCAGCACGGCGCGCGGTGCACCCAGCAGCAGGAACCAGGTCATCACGTACGCCGCGACACCCTGCACGGTCGCGGACCCCCACACCGTCAGGCCCACGAGCAGCGCCCCGGTGACCAGCACCGACCACAGCCCGTACCAGTTGCGGATCTGCACCAGCACGAGCAGGAGCACGACGAGCAGGATCCACAGCAGCGCCACCGCGTACCCGCGGGACAACAACCAGGCCGCCCCCACGCCGAGCACGGCCGGACCCAGGTAGCCCGCCGCGGCGGTGGCGACCATGCCCGGACCGCGGGGCTTGCCCACCGACACGGTGAGCCCCGAGGTGTCGGAGTGGACCCGGATGCCGGACAGTCGTCGGCCGACGAGCACCGCGACGCCCGCGTGCGCCGCCTCGTGCACGATCGTCAGACCGTGCCGGGCCACGTGCCAGGCCACGGGGACGACCAGCACCAGCAGCACGCCGAGCGCGGTCGCCAGGACGACGGTCGTGGACGGGACGGGCTGCGGGGTGGTGATGTCGTGCCAGGCGTCGCCGAGCCAGTCCACGCGTGGTCCTCCGGTGCGTCGTCGGCCACCCACGGCGGCCAGGCACGACGGACCCTACCCAGCCGGGGGCGCCTCGGTGGGCAGCACGACGTCCGAGCCGGTCGCGGTGACCCGGACGCCGTCGGGCACGACCGTCGCGTCGGAGAGCGCCATGCCCTCGGGGAGACCGTCGACGGGGACCTCGATGTCGGTCAGCCGGTCCCCGACGCCGCGCGGGAGGTCCTCCACGGACACCGTCAGGCCGGCGACCTGCACGTTCGCCACACTGACCAGGAGCTTGCCGGCCTCCACGCGCGGCACCAGGTTGGCCGCGAGCGCGAGCCCGAAGACGCGACCGGACGCGGTCAGCGCGTCCCCGTCCACCGCGACGGCCACGTCGAGCTGTGAGCGGTCGGCGACGATCTGCTCGATGGACGCGGTGGGCAGAGTCGCCGAGACGGTGGCCTCGCTCACCGTGTACGGCTCGGACGTCCCGACGCCGTGCGCGTCGATCGTGACGTCCGTGGCGTCGATGCCCTCGAGCGTGACCCCGTCGACCGAGCCGGTGACGTGGTCGATCGAGCCGGCGAGCAGCTGCGTGAGGAACGGGAACCCGCCGATGTCCACGGTCGGTGTCCCGTCGACGTCCAGGTTCTGCTCGATCGCCTCGGTCACCCGCTGCTCGGCGGCCGCGTGCGTCACGCGGTCGGCGACGACGGCACCGCCCACCAGCACGACGACGGCAACCACCCCGACGACCACCCCGCGTCCGCTCACGGTCCTCACCGTAGGGGCCGGGGCCGCCCGGCGCCGGTCAGGGTCGCGGCGGCAGCGGCTCGCTCGGGCAGGTGGACAGCACGCGCACCATCGCGTCCCGCTCGGCCGCCGTGGTCCACAGCCCGTACGCGTGCTTGACCGCCACCTGCCGGGCCACGTACGTGCACCGGAACGGCTTGTTCGGGGGCAGCCAGGTGGCGGTGTCGCCGTCGCCCTTCTGCGCGTTGAGCGGCCCGTCCACGGCCAGGAGGTTCATCGGGTCGTTGGCGAACGCCTCCCGGGTCCCGGCGTCCCACTGCTGGGCACCCTTCTGCCAGGCGTCCGAGAGGGCGACCACGTGGTCGATCTGCACCGCCGACGAGGTGCCCTGCCCGCGCACGAACGCGATGCTCCGGCCGGAGTACGGGTCCTCGAGCGTGCCCGACGCGACCACGCAGCCGTGCGTACCGTCCTTGAGCACCTGGGACACGAGGTCACGGCGCAGGATGTCGTTGCGGGTGTCGCAGCCGTTGCGGTCGACGTCCGTCCACGCCGGGCCGAACATCGCGCGGTCGTAACCGGTGCGCGGGGCGCGGCCCTTGACCGGGAGCGCCTGCGCGGTGGCGAGCGCGGTCACGGTCGTCGGCCCCGCATAGGGCGGCGCCGTTCCTGGAGCCGTCGCGACCGGGGCCGGGGTGGTGCTCGTCGGCGCGTCCGCGCGGCCGAGCACCGGTGCAGCCACGGCGGACAGGACGACGAGGGCGCCGATCAGCAGCCCGAGTCCCCCGGCACGACGCCCGGCGGTCCTGCGTCGGCGCGTGCTCCTCGGTGGCCTCACTCCCGGATCATCGGCACGGCGTCACGCTCACGTGACGTGTCCCGTCCCACAGGGTGGACACAGCGGGAAGATGCTTGCACCGGTCAATCTTGGGGGTGTCATGCCCCGGATCCCCGCGACGCGCGTGAGCGTCGGCTTCGTCCTGCTCCTCTCGGCGCTCACCGCCGTCGGCCCGCTCACCTTCGACACCTACCTCGCCGCGTTCCCCCAGATCGCCGACGACCTGAACGCGACCCCCGCGGCCGTCCAGCTCACCATCGCCGCCTCGCTGGCCGGGCTCGCGCTCGGGCAGCTGCTCTTCGGCTCGATCTCCGACGCGTTCGGCCGGCGGCGCCCGCTGCTGGGCGCGCTCAGCGTGTACGTGCTGACGTCCGTCGGGCTCACCCTGGTGCAGAACATCACCGCGTTCACGGCGCTGCGCTTCGTCCAGGGGTTCACGGCGGCCGCCGGGATGGTGCTGTCGATGGCGATCGTGCGCGACCGGTACGAGGGCCTCGCGGTGTCCAAGGTCATGGCCCGTCTGATGCTCGTCGTCGGCGTCGCCCCGATCCTCGCGCCCACCATCGGCGCGCAGCTGCTCCTGCTGGGCTCGTGGCGGCTGATCTTCGTGTTCCTCGCCGTGACGGGCACGGTCCTGCTGGCCGTCGCCTCCGTGGCGCTGCGCGAGTCGCTGCCCGTCGAGCTGCGCCGCACCGGCGGGACGCGCGCCGCGCTGCGCACGTACCGCGACCTGCTCACCGACCTGCCGTTCCTCGGGCTCGCCCTCATGTCCGCGTTCTACCTCGCGGCGATGTTCACCTACGTCGCGTCGTCGACCTTCGTGTTCCAGGACGGGTACGGCCTGACGCCCCAGCAGTTCGGCTGGGTGTTCGCCGCCGGGGCCGTGGCGATCACGGCGGGCTCGCAGATCAACGGTGCACTGGTCGGGCGCTTCACTCCCGAGCAGGTGCTCACCGGCGCCGTCCGCGTCGGGGTGGTGCTCGCCCTGTCGCTCTTCGCGACGACGCTGCTGGGCGCCCCGTTCTGGCCGGTGACCGTCCTGCTGGTGCTCACCCTGGGCACCGCGGGGTTCGTCCTGCCCTCCGCGCCGGCCATCGCGCTGGCGTCCAACCCGCACCGCGCCGGTTCGGCCGCGGCCCTGCTGGGCGCCCTGCAGTTCGGGCTCGGCGCGATCATCGCGCCGCTGACCAGCATCGCGGGGACGCCGACGGCGGTGACGATGGGCGCCGTCATGGCAGGCGTCATCGTGATCGCCGCCGCCCTCCTGGTCGCCGTGCGCCGCTCGTGGGCGCGCCGGCTCGTCGACGGGGCGGACCGGCGCGAACCGGCGGCGCACGTCCTCACGACGGCGCCGGCCACCGCCGATGGCGCCGACGCGGTCCCGTCCCCCCGCTGACCGCAGGCCTTCACCACATCGCAACCGTCCCGGTGCGAATACTTGTGGCGTGCGTCACAGCCGAGACCTAGCCTGAGAGATACGCGCTCGACGAAGGACGCACGATGAGCTGGGTGCTGCTGGCGACGGTCTTCTTCCTCCCGGCGCTCGTCTTCGGTGCGATCTGGCAGCTGTTCCCGTCGCCCGACGAGCCGCCGCGATGGCGGACGTTCCTGGCCGCCCGGCTCGAGCGTCTGGCTGCGCGCCTGCGCCGGCCGCGGCCCCCGGTGTTCGACCCGTTCGAGGTGCTGCGCGTGCAGGCGCGACTGAGCGTGGTGGCGGACCACGTGCGGGCGCTGGAGCTGGACCCGCACACGTTCGCGCGTGCCGAGCGGATCATCGCCTCCCAGCTGGCGTACGACCAGCTGCTCGCGGAGGCGTGCGTGCTGGCCGGCGTCGAGGTGCAGGTGGTGGCCAAGGGCGACCCCGCCGAGCGGTTCCGCGAGGAGGTCGAGCTCGCCTCCCGGGGCTGGGCATGGTGACGTCCCGCTGAGTCGGGGCCACCCACCAGCCGACCGACGTCAGCCGGCCCGTACCGTCAGCGTGCTCGGGCCGTCCGCCTGGGGTCGGACCTCGATGCGGTCGGCGATCGACTGCTTCATGGCCTCGACGTGAGAGACCACGCCCACCACCCGGCCACCCGCCCGCAACCGGCCCAGCTCGACCAGCACCGCGTCGAGGGTGTGCGGGTCCAGCGAGCCGAAGCCCTCGTCGACGAACAGCGTCCCCAGCTCGATTCCGCCCGCCTCGGCCGTGACGACGTCCGCCATGCCGAGGGCCAGGCACAGCGACACGTAGAACGTCTCGCCGCCCGACAGCGTCCGCGGGTCCCGCGGCTGACCGGTGCGGTGGTCGAGGACGCGCATGGCCAGACCCGTGCTGCGCGCGCGGACGTCCTCCTTCTCGTCGCTGCGCGCCAGCTCGAACCGACCGTCGGACATGACCAGGAGCCGCTCGTTGGCGGCCGCGACCACGTCCTCGAACCGCCGCATCAGCACGAACGTGGCCAGCGACAGCCGGCGCGCGTTGTCTCCGCCCCCACCGTTGGCCAGGTCCGCCAGGCGGGACACCGGTCCGGCGGCGGCCAGCGCGTCGGCCAAACCGGTCGCGGCGCGCACCACCCCGTCGGCTGCCGTGCTCGCGGCAGCCGCCCGCTCCTGCGCCACGCGAGCCTCGCCGCCGGCGCGCTCTGCCTCGGTCCGCGCCGAGGCCTCGGCCGCCGTGGCGCCGTCCAGGTCCACCACCAGGTCTTCGCCGAGAGCCGCGATCGGCGCCTCGGCGAGCCCCGCCGTGACCCGGTCGAGCCGGGTGGCGTACGCGGTGACCACACGCTCGAGCTCGGCCAGGACGGCCGCCTCCACGCTCGCCGCGCGCGCCTCGTCGGCGGAGTCGAACCCGTGCTCGGACAGCCCCTCGGCCAGCTCCGCCTCGCGGCGGTCCAGGTCGTCGCGCGCCGTCTCCTGCTCGGCCAGCGCCTCGAGGAGGGTGGTCGCGGCCGCAGACCGCTCGAGCAGCTCGGAGTGCCGGGCCGCGACGGTGGGGTGCTCACCGCGGCCGGCGACCACCTGCGCCTCGGCCGCGTCGAGGTCCAGGACGATGACCTCGAGGGCGGCCCGGTCACCGGACAGCCGGGCGACCGCCGCCGCACGGTCGGTCTCCCGCTGCCGGGTCTGCGCATCGAACGCGTCGAGCGCGGGTCCCAGCCGGTCGACGTCGGCCTGTGCGGCGCGGGACTCGTCGAGCGCTGCACGCGCCGCACCCTGCTGCGCCGTCGCCGCCTCGGCGCTGACCGTGCCGATCCGCGCCCTCAGCGCGTCCACGCGCTCGCCCAGCACGCTGCACCGCTCGGCGGCGGCCCGCAGGGCGTCCTCCGCGGCCGCACGGGTGCCCTCGGCGCGCTCGACGTCGTCGGCCGAGACGTGGTCCGCGCCCAGCACGGCCTTGGCCGGGTGCTCCGCGGAGCCGCACACCGGGCACGGGTCGCCGTCCGCCAGCCCGGCGGCGATCTCCCCGGCGAGCCCGGCGATCCGAGCGGCACGCAGGTCGCGCTCACTGTCGAGGGCCGTGGTCGCGGCCGCCGCCGCGGCTGCCCGGGCGGTCACGGCGTGCGCCAGCGACGCCTCAGCCGTGGCGAGATCAGCGTGGGCGCGGACGGTCTGCGCCGCCGCGGCCAGCGCGGCCTCCCGCTCGCCGGTGCACGCGGCGAGCGCGCGGGCCGCCTCCAGCTCGGTGACCAGCGCCGCTCGCGCCTCGGGCCGACGGGCCAGCCACTGGTCGTCGGCGGCGATGGCCGCCACCAGGTCGTCGATGCCGTGCCGTGCGTCCCGGACCGCCCGGCGGCGTGCCTCCAGGCCGGCCTCCACCTCCACCAGCCGGGCCAGCTGTGCTGCGTCCTCGAGCGCGGCTCGCCCGGTCGACTGCACATGGGCCTGCAGCTCGGTACCGGCGGGCGGGGTCGCCACGTCCGCCGGCGCTGCGTCGAGCGCTGCGGTGACGGTCTTGCGGGCCGCGTCCAGCGCGGTCGCGGCCCTCTCGGCACCCACCAGGAGCGGTCGCACCGCGCGTGCCGCTCGGGCCGCCGTGAGCCGCAGCACCGCGTCGGCGTTCAGGTCCGCCGCCGCCTCCAGCTCCGCACGCTCGGCGCGCAGGACGTCGCGTCGGCGGAGCAGGGCGTCCGTCGCCGTGGTCCGGTCCAGGTGCTCGCGAGCAGCCTGCCGGGCCGACTCCGCCACGGCCGCGGCGTCACGCGCGGTCGCGGCGTGCGCGTCGAGCACCGCGGTGTGCGCCGACACGGCCTCCCGGACCGCCGGGACCAGGCCCTCGGCGTCCCGCGCAGCCGTCTCGATCTCGGCCCGCAGGTCGGTGGCGTCCGCGCCCTCCAGCCGCGCGGCGCCGACCAGCAGGGACGTGCTCGAGGTCAGCTCGGCCCGGGCGCCCTCGCTCGCGCGGTCGCCCTCCCGGCGCATCTCCGCCAGCCGCTGCGCCAGCCGGTCGTACACCTCGGTGCCGAAGATCTTCTGCAGCAGGCCGCGCCGGTCCTCGGGCTTGGCGCGCAGGAAGTGGGCGAACTCCCCCTGCGGCAGCACGATCGTCTGGACGAACTGCGCGCGGTCCAGGCCGACCGCCTTCTGGATCTCCGCCCCGATCTCGTCGAGCCGGTTGCCCAGCGGCACGCCCAGGGCGTCCAGCTGGTCACCACCCACGGCGACGTCCACCCCCGCGGGCAGGCGCCACGCCTTGACCGTCGCGTTCGCCGTGGTGGTGCCGGTGCCGCGGCGCTTGGCCCGCTGGTACGCGGGGGTCCGGCGCACCCGGTACACACCCGCCGGTACCTCGAACACCAGGTCGACCACGCTCTCGGTGTCGTCGGCGGCGTAGGCCGAGCGCAGCCGGTCCTCCGACGCCTCGGTCGAGGCGACCTTGCCGTACAAGGCGAACACGATCGCGTCGATCAGCGTCGACTTGCCCGAGCCGGTGGGCCCCTCCAAGAGGAACAGCCCGGCCTGGCCGAGCGCGTCGAAGTCGACGGTGTGCCGCCCGGCGAACGGGCCGATGGCCTGCAGGGTCAGGCTGCGCAGGTGCATCAGGCGCTCCGCTCGATCGCCGCGACGTCCTCGTACGCCCGGCGCAGCACGTCGGCCTCCGCCGGGGTGGGCCGGTGGCCGGTGACGTGCGCCAGGAAGTCGGCGGCGACGTCCAGCGGGTCGTGCGCCGCCGTGATCACGGCCGCACGGGCGCTCGTCGCCGGTTCGACCGCCCGGTGCTGCACCACGAGCGCGTGCGGGAAGCGCTGCTTCACGCGCCGGTACAGGTCCGTCGGGCGGTGGGCGTCCGTCACCGTGACCCGCGTCCAGGCGCCGACGTGCGGCTCCCCGGCGGCGCCCAGCAGGTCCTCGAGCGTGCCCGTCACGTCGGCCAGCCGACGCGGGACCGGCGCGTGCACCAGCTCGGTGCGCACCTGCCCGGCCGACAGGTCCACCAGCACCGTCGACTTGGCGTGGTGCTGCTCGGAGAACGAGTAGGCCAGGGGCGAGCCGCTGTACCGCAGGACCGTGCCGTCGACCCCACTGACGGTCTGCGGTCCGTGCAGGTGCCCGAGCGCCACGTAGTCGGCGCCCGTGAAGACACCCGCAGGGACCTGGTCCACGCCACCGACGCGGATGTCCCGTTCCGACTCCGTCGGTGCGCCGCCGATCACGAAGGCGTGCGCCGCCACCACCGTGCGCGCACGAGCCGCATCGGACCGGTTCTCGGCATCCGCGCGGATCCGGCGCATCGCTGCCGCGGCCACCGCCTCGTGCGAGCGCGCCAACGGCTCCGGGCCGTCCGCCAGCTCGACCCGGGCGAAGTCGGGGTCCAGGTACGGGATGCCGTAGACGAGCACGTCGCCGTCGTCGTCGGGAAGCACGACCGGCTCCGCCAGCCCGGCCACGCGGGTGCGCAGCCGGACCCGCTCCCGCATGAGCGCCGAGCCGAAGCCCAGCCGCGTCGCCGAGTCGTGGTTGCCGGACGTGACCACGACGGTGGTGTGCTCGGCCAGCCGCGCGAGCGTCTCGCTCAGCAGCGTCACGGCCTCGACCGGCGGGATCGCGCGGTCGTAGACGTCTCCCGCGACGACCACCGCATCGACCTGCTCGGCGCGCACGACGTCCACCAGGTGCTCCAGGTACGCCGCCTGGTGGTCGAGGAGATCGACCCCGTGCAGCGACCGGCCCAGGTGCCAGTCCGACGTGTGCAACAACCGCATGCGGCGAAGGTAGACCAGCCCACCGACACCCCCGCCGACCGGCCCCGGGGTGTTGCGTCAGACGGACGTCACATGCTCCTCGGGCAGCTCGCCGGACAGGCCGACCATCTCCAGGACGTCCCGCAGCACACGGTGCGGGTCCCGCAGGGTCACGGGGATCTCGGCCTCCGTGGCGGCCAGGTGCAGCTGCAGGACGAAGGCGATCCCGGAGGAGTCGATGAACGTCGCCAGCGTGGCGTCGATCAGCACGGGGAGCCCGCTGACGAGCGCCAGTCCCATGCACGCGCTGGCCTCGTCGCGCAGCGCGGCGTCGATCTCCCCGACCAGCACGATGACGGTGCGGTGCGCCTCGGGCTCGACCCGGATGGTGCCGGCGGGGTCTGACTGCTCGATCAGGTCCATCGCTCCTCAGTCCGTACCGACCTGGCGCCAGAGCTGCATCCGGCGGGATGACGGTACCCGTCCTGCCCGGAGCCGCCATCCGAGAGACAGGAACGGACAATGGGCGCCGGAGGTTCCCGCCGTCCGTCGTCGCGTCGCCCTCAGCCCTCCGGGTCGGTGACGTCCGCGACCGTCGCGTCGAGGGCACGCACCAGGTCCGCCCCAGCGACGGTCGCGGCCACCCCGTGCGCACCCGCACCGATCGACACGGTCCGTTCGGGCACCCGCGAGTCGGCGACGACGGGCCACGCGACGTGCGCCCCGAACGGCGTGATCGTGCCGCGCACGTAGCCCGTGACGTCCCTGGCGGTCTCCGCGTCCGGCATGGACAGCCGTGTCACGCCCAGCAGGGCGCGCAGCTTGGGCCAGGAGATCGTGCGGTCGCCGGGCACGAGCACGAAGAGGAAGTCGTCGTCCCCGCGGCGCACGACGAGGGTCTTGACGATGCCCGCCGGCTCGATGCCTCGCGCCGCGGCCGCCTCCGCGAGCGAGCCGACCGGCCCGTGCCGGGTCACCTGGAACGGGATGCCGGAGGACTGCAGGCCCGCGGTCGCGCGGCGCTCCCCCTCGGTCGGTGCGTCGGCGGCGTCGCTCATCCGGTCACTGTAGGCGGCGCGCGTGTTCCTCTCGTCGGCCATCCTGGGGACCCGCCGCCGACGAGAGGAACGCGCATGACCGACACGCTCCGGCTCGCCTCCGCCGCACTGGGCCTGCCGCTCACCGACCCTCGGCCGCTCGGCGGGTCGGACCGCTCCGAGGTGCTGCGCTGCCGGACGCCGTCGGGCGCGGTCGTCGTCAAGCGCTACCCCGAGGGCGACCGCGCGGGGCTGGCGTGGGCGCGCGAGGTCGCCGGGCTGCGCGCGCTGGCCGCCACCCCTGACCTGCTGGCCGAGGACGCCGAGCACCGCCTCGTGGTGATGAGCGACCTGGGCGACGGCCCGACGCTCGCGGACCTGCTGCTCGACGACGACCCGAAGGCGGCGTGGCACGGCGCGCTGGAGTGGGTCGCGGCGCTGGCGGACATGCTCGGCCGCTCGCACGACTCGGTGCCGGCGTTCCAGGGCCCCGCCGCCGAGCCGGTGTCCGACGCCGCGCGCACGGGTGCACGACGTCTGCTCGACGACGTGGTGCGGCGCCCGCCGTCCGACGACCTCGACGACGAGCTCGCGCTGATCGCGACGCTCGACCACCGCGACGCCGTCCGGGACACCGGCGAGCCGGCCGCCGACGTCGTCTCCCCCACCGACACCTGCCCCGACAACGCGGTGCGGACCTCGCAGGGCTGGCGGTTCCTCGACCTCGAGGGCACCACCGTGCACCACGTGGCCTACGACGCCGCCTACGCCGCGATGCCGTTCTCGACGTGCTGGTGCGTCTTCGACCCGCCGCCGGGGTTCACCGACTCGCTGCTGACGGCGTTCACGGACGCCCTCGCCCCGCACCTTCCGGACGTCGTGCAGGAGCCCCGCTGGGGGCGCCTGGTCGACCTCGCGTGCGCCAGCTGGATCCTCGCGATGACCGGCTGGCTGCTGGACGGCGCCGACGAGGACCGGCCCCGCGTCGGCCCGCCGGGCGTCCCGTCGCCGTCGTACCGGCAGCTGCTGGTCACCCGGTGGCGCTGGGGTGCCACCCGGATACGGGCCACGCTGCCCGCCGTGGCCGACCTGCTGGGCGCCTCGGCCGCGTGGGCCGACGAGGTCTGGGGGCCGTCGTCGGCACCGGTCGGGCCGTACCGCGCGTTCGCCCAGGACGAATGAGCGCGCGGTCCGCGCCGGTCACCTGGGAGACTGGGACGTCGTGAGCACGCCGTCCCCCTCCCCCGCCGACCCCACCGGGTCCGGGCAGGGGCGACCCCGCCGGAGCTCGCGGCGGGGCCGCGGGCGACGGCCGGCAGGTCAGGGAACGGCCGGTCGCGACGACACCGCGCGCGCCACCGCCCGCCGCGCACGCGCCGCGGAGATCCGGCAGGCGGTCGACCTCCCCCCGATCGTCTACCCCGAGCAGCTGCCCGTCAGCGCCCGTCGCGCCGAGATCTCCGACGCGCTGCGGGACCACCAGGTGGTCGTCGTCGCCGGGGAGACCGGCTCGGGCAAGACCACCCAGATCCCGAAGATCGCCCTGGAGCTGGGCCGCGGGCGCGCCGGCCAGATCGGGCACACGCAGCCTCGTCGGATCGCGGCCCGCAGCGTCGCGGAGCGGATCAACGAGGAGCTCGTCGGCGACACCCCGCTGGGCGGGATCGTCGGCTACCAGGTGCGGTTCACCGACGAGTCGAGCGAGTCCACCCTGGTCAAGGTCATGACCGACGGCATCCTGCTGGCCCAGATCCAGCGGGACCCGATGCTCTGGTCGTACGACACGCTGATCATCGACGAGGCGCACGAGCGCTCGCTCAACATCGACTTCATCCTCGGGTACCTCACGCGGCTGCTCCCCCAGCGGCCGGACCTCAAGGTGGTCATCACGTCGGCCACCATCGACTCGGCCCGGTTCGCACGGCACTTCGCCTCCGCGGACGGTGAGCCGGCGCCCGTGGTCGAGGTCAGCGGCCGCACCTACCCGGTGGAGATCCGGTACCGGCCGCTCGTCGCCGAGGCCGTCGAGGGCCAGCGCAGGAAGGCGGACGACCGCGACCCCATGACGGCGATCGCCGAGGCGGTCGACGAGCTCTGCCTGGAGGGCCCCGGCGACATCCTGGTGTTCCTCTCGGGCGAGCGCGAGATCCGCGACGCCGAGGACGCCCTGCGCGCCTCCCTCGGCACCCGGGTCACCGACCCGCGCAGCCCGAACGCGGTCGAGCTGCTCCCCCTGTACAGCCGCCTGTCCGCCGCGGAGCAGCACCGGGTGTTCGAGCGGCACCAGAACCGTCGGGTGGTCCTGTCCACCAACGTCGCGGAGACGTCGCTGACCGTGCCGGGCATCCGGTACGTGATCGACCCGGGCACGGCGCGCATCTCCCGGTACTCCAAGGCCACCAAGGTGCAGCGGCTGCCCATCGAGCCCATCTCGCAGGCATCCGCGAACCAGCGCTCGGGACGCTGCGGCCGCGTCGCCGACGGCATCGCCATCCGGCTGTACTCGCAGGAGGACTTCGAGGCGCGTCCCGCGTACACCGAGCCGGAGATCCTGCGGACGTCCCTCGCCTCGGTGATCCTGCAGATGATCGCGGTCGGGGTCGCGACGACGCCGCAGGACATCGGTGACTTCCCGTTCGTCGACCCGCCGGACACGCGCGCGGTGCGCGACGGCGTGCAGCTGCTGACCGAGCTCGGTGCCCTGGGCGACGGCCGGCTGACGGACGTGGGCCGCGCGCTCGCGCAGCTGCCCATGGACCCGCGGCTGGCGCGGATGATCGTCGAGGGCGGCCGCCGGTCGGTGGCCCGCGAGGTCATGATCATCGCCGCCGCCCTGTCCATCCAGGACCCGCGTGAGCGCCCGGTCGAGGAGCGCGACAAGGCCGACCTGGCGCACGCGCGGTTCACCGATCCCACCTCCGACCTGCTCACCTACCTGAACCTCTGGCAGTACCTGCGCGACCAGCAGCGCGACCTGTCGGGGTCCGCGTTCCGGCGCATGTGCCGTGCCGAGCACCTGAACTACCTGCGCATCCGCGAGTGGCAGGACGTGGTCACCCAGCTGCGCGAGCTGGCCAAGCCGCTGGGCATCGTCATGAACGCGCCGCGGACCTCCCCGGACAGGGACGAGCTGCGGCTGGAGTGGGACGCCGACCGCATCCACCTCGCGATCCTGTCCGGCCTGCTGTCCCAGATCGGCATGCAGGAGGCCACCGAGGTCGCCGCCCCGGCCCGCGGTCGCACGGGACGCCCCGACCGCCGCGGGCGCAACGAGTACCTCGGCGCGCGCGGTGCGCGGTTCGCGATCTTCCCCGGCTCCGGCCTGGCGCGGAAGCCGCCGGCGTGGGTGATGGCCGCCGAGCTCGTCGAGACGTCCCGCCTGTGGGGCCGCGACGTCGCCCGCATCCAGCCGGAGTGGGCCGAGGAGGTCGGGGCGCACCTGGTCAAGCGCACCTACTCGGACCCGGCCTGGTCCACCAAGCAGGGCGCGGCCACGGCGTTCGAGAAGGTGCTGCTCTACGGCGTCCCGATCGTCACGCAGCGCCGCGTCCTGTTCGCCAAGGTCGACCCCGAGCACGCCCGCGAGCTGTTCCTGCGGCACGCGCTGGTGCAGGGCGAGTGGAGCACGCACCACGCGTTCTTCCACGAGAACCGGCGCCTGCTGGCCGAGGCCGAGGGCCTGGAGGCCCGCGCGCGCCGACGGGACCTGGTGGTCGACGACGACACGCTGTTCGACTTCTACGACGAGCGCGTGCCCGCCGACGTGGTGTCCAGCCGGCACTTCGACCAGTGGTGGAAGACGGCCCGCCGCCAGAACCCGGACCTGCTGTCCTTCACGCGCGAGCTGCTGGTGGGTGAGGCCGGGGCGATCGACGAGTCCGCGTTCCCGTCGCGCTGGCCGCAGGGCGACCTGCGCCTGCCGCTGACGTACCAGTTCGAGCCTGGTACAGAAGCGGACGGCGTGACTGTACACATCCCGTTGTCGACCCTCGCCCGGCTCAGCCCCGAAGGGTTCGGCTGGATGGTGCCCGGTCTGCGCGAGGAGCTGATCACCGCCACGATCCGGTCGCTGCCCAAGCCCGTGCGCGTGCAGCTGGTGCCCGCACCCGACGTCGCCCGCGGCGTCGCCGCCTGGATGTCCGAGCACACCGCCGCGTGGGAGGACACCGTCCGGGCCGGCGACGCCGCACCGTCGTTCCAGGACGTGTTCCGACGAGCCGTGCGCGAGCTGCGCGACGTGGACGTGCCGCCGGACGCGTTCGACGACGAGCGCCTGCCCCCGCACCTGCGCATGACGTTCCGCGTTGTCGGCGACCGCGGGGGAGTGGTCGACGAGGGCAAGGACCTCGCGCTGCTGCAGCGCCGGCTGGCGGACCGGACGCAGCAGGCGGTCGACGACGCCGTCCGGCAGGCCGTGCGCGCGGCGATGGCGGAGGCGTCCCAGGCACCTGCCGAGGTGCCGGCACCGGTACCCCTCGACATCGAACGCACGGGTCTGACCACGTGGCCGGCGGACCTGCCGGAGCTGCCCGAGACCGTGGAGGCCGGCCGCGTCCGCGCGTTCCCGTCCCTGGTGGAGGAGGGCACCTCGGTCGCCATCCGGGCGCTCGCCGACGAGTCCCTCCGCCCGGAGGCGTCGCGCCGTGGTCTGCGGCGGCTCCTGCTCCTCGACGTCGGGCTGACGGCGGGCCGGATCACCACGCGCTGGACCGGCACGCAGGCGCTCACGCTCGCAGCCAGCCCGTACCCGAGCACCGAGGCGCTGGTCGCGGACGTGCAGCTGGCCGCGATCGAGTCGCTGCTGACCGCACCCGCCACGTCGGTCCGCACCGCGGAGGACTACCGCGCGCTGCGGGCGGCCGTCAGAGACCGCCTGGAGGACACGGTGTTCGCCGTGGTCACGGACCTCGTCGCGGTGCTCACCGCGTGGCGCGAGCTCGACGCCGAGATCCGCGACCGGTCGAGCCTCGCCCTGCTCGCCACCGCGCAGGACGTCCGCGCGCAGGCCGCACGGCTGGTGCACGACGGGTTCGTCAGCGAGACGGGCGCGTCCCGGCTGCCGCACCTGACGCGCTACCTGCGTGCCGCACGCCACCGTCTGGTCAAGGCCGCGGACAACCCGCAGCGCGACGCCGACCTGGCCTGGCAGGTGCACGACGTCGAGGCCCGCTACGACGAGGTCGCCGCCCGGCACCCGCACGACCCCGAGGTGGCGGCCGTGCGCTGGATGCTCGAGGAGCTGCGCGTGAGCCTGTTCGCGCAGCAGCTGGGCACCCCGGCGCCGGTCTCCACCACCCGCATCACGAAGGCGCTCGCCGCCTACTGACGCTCCACCGGCCCCGCGTCGCTGCCCGCCACCAGATCACCGCAGCTGACCTCCTGCGCCGTCGTCACCACGGGGTCGTCGGCGGACGCACCGGTCGCCACCTGCTCGGGGTCGCCGTTGGTGGCTCGTCGGCCGTCCGCGCTGAGGTTCACGAACGTCCTGGTCACCGTGTAGCTCTGGTCGGCGTCGGCCACCGCGTTCAGCCCGGCCAGCCGCAGCACGCCCCCGTCCTGCGTGCAGCCGACACCGGTCCCGGCGCCGGCGAACCCGCGGTCGAACGTGTACGGCTGTCCCTGCGCGTTGGCCACCGGGGTCACAGCGCAGTCGGTCAGCGTGTAGACGAGCGCCTCGCGGCCGAGGTCGACCAGCGCGATGGGGATGTCCTCCGCCTGGATCCGCTGCACGATCGCCGACGCCGGCACCGGGGAGGCGGACTCGATGGCGGTCGAGAACGTGGCGCCCGACGCGGTGGTGATCCCGAAGCGGCGGTCCGCACCGGAGCTGAGCCACGCCTGGTCCGGACGGTCGTCGCCGTCCACGTCGATCACCGTCACGATGTCGGCACCGGCAGGGGCGGTCTGGTCGTTCGGCGCGCAGCCGGCCACGGGTGCGGCCGACGACGCGGTGTCCGACGGCTCGGGGCTGACGGTGACGGTCGTCGTGGTCGCTGGCTCCGAGGACGTGACCGGCACGGGGGTGTCGTCGTCGCCCTGGGCCAGCAGGTACACGATGACGCCGACGGCCACGACCAGCAGGACCGCGAGCGCAATCAGCCAGCCGCGCCGCCCGGTCGACGGCTCCTCCTGGGGGTCGGGTGATCCGGTCGGGGGGAAGGGCGACTCGGTCGTCATGCCTCTGGTCTATCGCACGGGCGCCGAGCCGACCACAGCCCCCGACCGCGCACACCGACACGGCACGGTGTGGGCGGACCGCGGCAGACTCACGCCATGACCTCGACCGATCCCCTCCCCGCGGGCCGCTGCTTCGGTGACGGCAACCCCCTCTACGAGCGGTACCACGACGAGGAGTGGGGCGTGCCGGTGCACGGCGAGCACGCGCTGTACGAGCGGTTCGCCCTCGAGGCGTTCCAGTCGGGGCTCGCCTGGATCACCATCCTGCGCAAGCGCCCGGCGTTCCGGCTGGCGTTCGCGGACTTCGACCCGGAGGTGGTGGCGCAGTTCGGCGACGACGACGTCGCGCGCCTCCTGGCCGACGCGGGCATCGTGCGCAACCGCGCCAAGATCGAGGCCACGATCGCCAACGGCCGGGCCCTGCGGGAGCTGCACGCGGCGGGCGGCACGCTGGACCAGGTGCTGTGGTCGCACGCACCGGAGCGGTCGGGCTACCGCCGGCCGACGACGTGGACCGACGTGCCCGCGAAGACGCCGGAGAGCACGGCGCTGGCCCGCGAGCTCAAGGCGCTGGGCTTCCGGTTCGTCGGACCCGTCACGGCGTACGCGGCCATGCAGGCGTGCGGGGTCGTCGACGACCACCTGGCGTCCTGCCCCTCGGTCACAGGAGGTCGCTACCCAGAAATCACCCGGCCCTGGCGCTACTCCTGCCGGGTGACCGGGGCCCGTCGGGTATCGAAAGCCGACGGGCCCCCGACTACAGTGCCGCGCATGACGCACAACCCCGACCACGACGCCCGGCACGCTGCCGCGCGTGCTGCGGCCGAGGCTCTGGCGGACGACGTCGCCCCCGACGCGCGCATCCTCGCGGCCGTCCAGGACGGGCTCCTGTCCGTCCCCGCGGGCTCTCCGACCTCGTGGTTCGACGTCCCGTCGCAGCGCAGCCGCCTCCGCAGCGGCACGCTCACCTCGCGCCGCCCGCACTGATCCCGGCACCCGCCGCACACCCGCTGCCACCGCAGCCGGGCGGGCCCTGACGTTCCCCGGACGCGCTTGTCTCACAGAACGAGCACGGTTGCCCAGCATGTGATCCGCGGTCTAGCATCGCGCCTACCATCCAGAGCGGCCGAGAGACCTGGCTCGACGACGCCGCAGCAACCCCCCTCCTCGACGAGGGTGTGGGTGCTTCCGCCAGGGGCGATGGAGTGAGCGATGTCCCCGCAGGTCCTGTCCCCGAGCACCGTCCCGGTGCCGCCGCACGCACCGGTCGCGCCGTGAGCGCCGCCGCCGTGGAGCCTCGCACGCCCGGCGCGCACGCGGCCCCGGCTCGTCGGCCGCAGACCGCCAACGACCGCCCGACCATCTCGTTCGAGCTGTTCCCGCCGCGCAACCCCGACGCGGCACCCCGGCTGTGGTCCACCATCCAGGCGCTCGAGTCCGTGCACCCCGACTTCGTGTCGGTGACCTACGGCGCGTCGGGCAAGACCCGGACCACCACCCGCGCGCTGGTCCGCCGCCTGCTGCGCGAGACCACGCTGAACCCGATCGCGCACCTGACCTGCGTCGGGACGTCGCGCGAGGAGATCACCACGATCGTGGGGGAGTTCCTCGACGAGGGCCTGCGGTCGTTCCTCGCGCTGCGCGGGGACCCGCCCACGGACGCCAGCGACTGGGCGGCGCACCCCGACGGCCTCCAGACGGCCGGCGAGCTGGTCGAGCTGCTGCGCGACATCGAGGCACGCCGGTGCGCGGACAGCCCCTCGCAGGCCGTGCGTGCGCGGGTGCGGCCCCTGTCCGTGGCCGTCGCGGCGTTCCCGCGCGGCAACCACGCCACGGGCGGCACGCGGGCGCAGGACGTCGCGTCGCTGCTGGCCAAGCAGCAGGCTGGCGCGGACTTCGCCATCACGCAGGTCTTCTTCGACGCGGACGACTATCTCGGTATCGTCGCGGAGGCCCGCGAGGCGGGCGTGACCATCCCGATCATCCCCGGCATCATCCCGACCACCGACCCCGCCCGGCTGCTGCGCGTGCAGGAGCTGACCGGCGTCCCGGTACCGCAGCGCCTCCTGGACCTGCTCGGCTCCGCCGACGACGAGCTCGACCGTCACCGCCGGGGCATCCGCGCCAGCGTCGACCTGGTCAACGGCGTCCTGGACGGTGG
This sequence comes from uncultured Actinomycetota bacterium, assembly GCA_963837795.1. GTDB lineage: Bacteria > Actinomycetota > Actinomycetes > Actinomycetales > Cellulomonadaceae > Cellulomonas. The sequence goes on along the minus strand of CAWIOT010000002.1, from coordinate 418,756 downwards.
GGCGCCCGGCGTCCACCTGTACACGTTCAACCAGCACCACGCCGCACTGGACCTGCTCGAGGGTGCACACCTCGACGGCGGAGCTCGGACAGCTCCCGACCTGGCCAGCTGGCCGCAGGACACGGCACCCGCCCGACCCCCGAGGGACTGAGAAGCACATGAGCGACACCACCCCGAACTTCCCTACGAGCTCCGTGCTGGGCTACCCCCGCATCGGACCGCGCCGTGAGCTGAAGAAGGCCCTCGAGGCGTTCTGGGCCGGCCGCACGTCGGCCGACGAGGTCGAGGCGACCGCCGCCGACCTGCGCAAGCGCACCCGCACGCGTCTCGCGGAGCTCGGCCTGGCCACGGACGTGCCGGCCATCCCCAGCGCGTTCTCGTTCTACGACCACGTGCTCGACGCGACCGCCGTCGTGGGTGCCGTCCCCGCCCGGTTCGCGGACGTCGTCGGCGACGACGGTGCGCTCGACCTGGCGGGCTACTCGACCGTGGCCCGCGGCCGCGGCGACGACCTGCCGCTCGAGATGACCAAGTGGTTCGACACCAACTACCACTACCTGGTCCCGGAGATCGGCCCCGAGACCACCTTCCGGTTCGCCAGCGACCGTCCCGTGCGCGAGTTCGCGGAGGCGCTGGCCGACGGTGTGCTCACGCGCCCGGTGCTCGTCGGCCCGGTCACCTACCTGGCGCTGGCCAAGCCCACCGAGGACGCCCCCGAGGGCTTCGCGCCCATCGACCGCCTGGCCGACCTGCTGCCCGTGTACGCCGAGCTGCTGCGTGCGCTGGCCGCCGCCGGCGCCACCTGGGTCCAGCTCGAGGAGCCGGCCCTGGTCTCCGACTCCGTCGGCGTGCCCACCGAGCAGCTGCTCGCGTCGGTCATCGAGGCGTACCGCGCGCTGGCCACCGACCTTGCCCGCCCGGAGCGTCCCGCGCTGCTCGTCGCGGCGCCCTACGGCGACCTCGGCGCGGCGTTCCCCGTGCTGGCCGCCACGGACATCGAGGCGATCGGCATCGACCTGGTCCGCGGCGACGCACCCACCGAGCCGGCTCCGGGCCTGGAGACCAAGACGCTGGTCGCCGGGGTCATCGACGGGCACAACATCTGGCGCGCGGACCTGGACGCCAAGCTGGCGATCCTCGAGCGGCTGGAGGGCTTGGGTGCGGCCGCCGTCACCGTCGGCACCTCGACGTCCCTGTTCCACGTGCCGCACACCCTCGAGGACGAGCCCGCCCTCGACGCGACGCTGAAGACGTGGCTGGCGTTCGCCGACGAGAAGGTCGTCGAGGTCGTCACGCTGGCCGAGGGCCTGACCGAGGGCCGCGAGGCGATCCACGAGCAGCTGCTCGCCGCGAGCGACGCGGTCGCCAGCCGCCGCTCGGCGCCGGGCGTGGTGAACCCGCAGGTCCGCGAGCGCGTGGCCGCCCTGGGCGAGGACGCGTTCAGCCGGGGCGACTTCGACCAGCGCAAGGCCGCCCAGACCGCCCGGCTCAACCTGCCCCCGCTGCCGACGACGTCCATCGGCTCGTTCCCGCAGACCACCGAGATCCGCACCGCGCGCGCCGCGTTCGGCAAGGGTGAGCTGACGCAGGAGCAGTACGACGAGGAGATGAAGGCGGAGATCCGCCGCGTCGTCGAGCTGCAGGAGAAGATCGGCTTCGACGTGCTGGTGCACGGTGAGCCCGAGCGCAACGATATGGTCCAGTACTTCGCGGAGAACCTGGACGGGTTCGCCGTGACGCAGAACGGCTGGGTCCAGTCGTACGGGTCGCGCTGCACCCGCCCGTCGATCCTGTGGGGCGACGTCTCGCGGCCGAAGCCGATCACGGTCGAGTGGTCGTCGTACACGCAGTCGCTGACCGAGAAGCCCGTCAAGGGCATGCTCACCGGTCCGGTGACCATCCTCGCGTGGTCGTTCGTGCGCGACGACCAGCCGCTGGGTGACACCGCCAACCAGGTGGGCCTCGCGCTGCGCGACGAGATCGCCGACCTCGAGGCCGCCGGCATCGCCGTGATCCAGGTGGACGAGCCCGCCCTGCGCGAGCTCCTGCCGCTGCGGGTCGAGGACCACCCGGCGTACCTGGAGTGGTCGGTCCGCTCGTTCCGGCTGGCCACCGCCGGTGTCCGCCCGGACACGCAGATCCACACGCACCTGTGCTACTCGGAGTTCGGCGAGATCATCGGCGCGATCGACGGGCTGGACGCCGACGTGACGTCGATCGAGGCGGCACGCTCCAAGATGGAGATCCTGGGCGACATCTCGGCGGCCGGCTACCCGCGCGGGATCGGCCCGGGCGTCTACGACATCCACTCGCCGCGCGTCCCCAGCGAGGCCGAGGTCGAGGAGCTGCTCACCGAGGCGGTCAAGGCCATCGCGGTGGACCAGCTCTGGGTCAACCCGGACTGCGGCCTGAAGACGCGCCGGTACGAGGAGGTCGCCCCGTCGCTGGAGCACATCCTCGAGGCGACGCGGAAGGTCCGCGCCACGCTCTGACGCTCGACCCGTCAGCCACCCGACAGCCCCGGCCCGCCAGGTGTCCGGGGCTGTCGTGCGTCCTAGGGTCGTCGCGTGACGACGATCTTCGACGAGGTCCCCCTGGACCAGCTCCGCGCCCGCACCAGCGAGAAGTGGCGCCACTACCCGGCCGACGTGCTGCCCCTGTTCGTCGCCGAGATGGATGTCCCCCAGGCCGAGCCGGTGGTCGCGGCCGTGAGCGACGCGCTGCGGCGCGGTGACACGGGCTACCCCTCGGGCCACGGGTACGCGGAGGCGATGGCGGCATTCGCGCAGCGACGCTGGGACTGGGCGGTCGACGTGGCCGCCACGCGCATGCTGCCGGACGTGATGACGGGTGCGGTCGAGGTGATCCGGCTGCTCACCGACCCGGGCGACGCGGTCGTCATCAACCCGCCGGTGTACCCGCCGTTCACGGGGTTCACCCGGCACGCCGAGCGCCGGGTGGTCGACGCGCCGCTCGGCACGGACGGACGGCTGGACCTGGACGTCCTGGACCGCGCCTACGCGCAGGCCACGGCCGGGGGTCGTCGCGCGGTCCACCTCCTGTGCCACCCGCACAACCCCACGGGCACCCTGCACACCGCCGACGAGCTGCGTGCGCTGGGTGAGCTGGCCGCCCGGCACGGCGTGCGGGTGGTCGCCGACGAGATCCACGCACCCCTCGTCGTGGGGGTCGGTGCCCGCTTCGTGCCCACGACCACGCAGATCCCGGATGCGATCGCCCTGCACTCGGCGTCCAAGGCGTTCAACCTGGCCGGGCTGCGCGCCGCGGTCGCGGTGCCCGGTCCCGACGCCGTCGCCGACCTGGCCCGCCTGCCCGAGGTCGTGGGACACGGCGTCATGCACCTCGGCGCGGTCGCCCACGCGACCGCGTACCGCGAGTGCGGCGACTGGCTGGACCGGGTGCTCGCCGGGCTCGCGCACAACCAGCACCTGGTCGCGGACCTGCTGGCCGAGCGGCTGCCGGCCGCGTCCTGGTCACCGCCTCCGGCCACCTACTTCGCGTGGATCGACCTGCGCGGCACGCCGGCGGTGGCGGCCGGGTCCGACCCGTCCGACGTGGCGCTGGAGCGCGGCCGGGTCGCCGTCAACCCCGGTCCGACGTTCGGCGCCGAGGGCACCGGGTTCGTCCGGCTCAACCTGGCTGCGTCGACGAGCACGCTCACGGACGCGGTGGGACGTCTGGCCCGTGCGCTGACCGGCTGAGATCGTTTCGTGACCATCCGTCGGCGATCTGGACTCATGTCCACCCCGACCGCGTGCCGATCTCTCCGGAGCGGGCCGGAGGAGGCGCGCGAGGGACGACGACGTCACGGGAGTTCGACATGGTCAAGTGCGACGAGTGCAGCGCCGCCGTGCAGGTGTGCGAGCGGTGCGACGGCGCCGGTCGCAAGCGGTGGTCAGGGGAGTGCAGCTACTGCCGGGGGACCGGCCAGACGTGCATGAAGAACTCGAACCACCGCTGGTGAGCTGAGGCTCAGACCCGCCGGAGCGCGAGGCCGGCGAGACGGTCGACGATGCGGACGTCCGCATCGAGCCAGGGCACGTCGTGCCACTGGTGCGGGGCCAGCCAGCGCAGCTCGTCGTGCTCGACGAGGGGCTCGGGGGTGCCGTCCACCACCTCCGCCAGCCACAGGCGCATCACGTACTCGTCGGACAGGCGCCACATGCCGTCGTCCGGGCCGACGACCTCGTCGCCCAGACCGATCCGGACGCCGAGCTCCTCGCGGATCTCGCGGTGCAGCGCGTCCTCGGGCGACTCGTCGCCGTCCACCTTGCCGCCGGGGAACTCCCAGCGGCCCGCCAGGCGCGCCGGGACGGCTCGACGCGCGGCCAACAGCTCTCGGGGGTCGTCCAGGTCGTCGACGATCGCGGCGGCCACGACGAGCACGGGTGGGGTCATGCGGGGAGTCTGCCAGGCCCGCGTGTCACGGACGTGGCGACCGGGGGGCGGCCCGTTGTCTTGAGCCGTCGGAGCGCCGTCAGCGGATGCCGTGCTCGATGGCCCAGGCCACGGCCTCGGCGCGCGTCGACGCGCCGATCTTGCGGTACACGCTCCGCACCTGCGACTTGACGGTGTTCCGGGTCACGAAGAGCCGCGTGGCGATCTCCTCCAGCGTCACGTCCTCGGCGAGCTCAGCCAGCACCACCCGTTCGCGGCGGGTGAGTGCCTCGTTGGTGGTCCCGACGGTCCTGCTCGTCTCCATCATGCTCATGATGTCCTCCGGTGTGCGACGGGACCCGGGGCGTCCAGGTCCCGCACTAGGGCTGCGTACCGGATGAGAGAGGGCTGGTCGTGAACCATGACGCCACTTCCAGCGATCTCCTCATGCGCGGGTTCCCCCCCGCCATGCGCCGATTCGCGCTTGCCACCCACAATGAACGCCGCTTGTACCGTCTGATACGTCAGGTGTCCGACTCGTGATGTTTTTTCACTCGGATGGCTGAACCCGACGGCACTGTTCCCTCGGACGGAGCAGCAACCGGTGCTCAGCCGACGTTCTGCGCGGCGTACTCCTGCGCGGTCAGCACCGGACCGGTGGAGGTCACGTCCACCTTGAGCAGCCAGCCCCGACCGAACGGGTCGGAGTTGACCACCGAGGGGTCGTCCACGGCGGCCTGGTTGACCTCGACGACGGTGCCGGTGACCGGGGAGTAGAGCTCGGAGACCGACTTGGTCGACTCGATCTCGCCCACCACCGCACCGGCGGTGACCCCCTCGCCGACGGCGGGGAGCTCGAGGTAGACGATGTCGCCGAGCGCGTCCGCCGCGGTCCCGGTGATGCCGACGGTCGCCGGGGCGCCGTCATCCAGCCATTCGTGCTCGACCGTGTAGTGCAGGTGGGGGGGCAGCTCCGCGGACATCTGTGCTCCTGTCGGTACTTCTCTAGGGCTTGGTCTACCGGTGTCGGCGGTAGAAGGGAAGGGCGACGACCCGGACGGGCTCCAGCCGACCGCGCACGTCGACCGCCAGCTCGGTGCCGACGGCGCCGACCTCGGGGGTCACGTACGCCATCGCCACGGGGTACCCGAGCGTGGGTGACGGTGCACCCGAGGTGACGGTACCGACCTCAGGCGAGTCCGCGGCGGTGGACGCCCGGACGGGGTAGCCGTGGCGCGCGGCACGCCGGCCCAGGCCCTGCAGGCCGACGAGCACCCGCGCGGGCGCGGACTGCGACCGGGCCTCGAGCGCGGTCCGGCCGACGAACGGCAGCGGCCGTCCCTCGTCGTCGACCTTGTCCAGCTTGACCACGCGGCCCAGCCCGGCGTCGTGCGGGGTGGTGGTGCGGTCCAGCTCGTTGCCGTAGAGCGGCATGCCGGCCTCCAGGCGCAGGCTGTCGCGCGCCGACAGCCCCGCCGGGACCAGACCGAACGGCTCGCCGGCGGCGAGGAACGCGCGCCAGAGGGCAGGCGCCAGGGCGGCGTCGAGGAAGAACTCGAACCCGTCCTCACCGGTGTAGCCGGTGCGCGCGACGAGGACCGGGTGGCCGTCGAACGTCATCGGCATGGCCGCGTAGTACTTCAGCGTCTCGGCGTCGTGCCCCGCCTCGGCCAGACCGGGCGTCGCCCGCAGGATCTCGAGCGCGCGCGGACCCTGGACGGCGATCAGCGCGGTCTGCGGGGACCGGTCCTCGACGGCGGCGTCGAACCCTGCGACGCGCTCGGCCAGCGCCGCCAGCACCGTCTCGTGGTTCGAGGCGTTCGCGACCACCAGGAACGTGTCCTGCGTGTCCCGGTAGACGATGAGGTCGTCCACCACACCGCCGTCCTCGGCGCAGATCATCGTGTAGCGCGCACCCAGCAGGCGCAGGCCGGAGATGTTGCCGACGAGCGCGTGGTCGAGGAACCGGCCGGCGTCGGGTCCCGCGACGCCGATCTCGCCCATGTGCGACAGGTCGAACAGCCCCGCCGCGGTGCGCACCGCCGTGTGCTCCGCGATGTCGGAGGTGTAGCGCAGCGGCATCTGCCAGCCGGCGAAGCTGGTGAGGGCGGCGCCGAGGGCGACGTGCTCGTCGTGCAGCGGGGAAAGGGTGTCCACGGGTTCGTCCCTCTACTCGGCGTACGACTCGATGGGCGGGCAGGAGCAGACCAGGTTCCGGTCGCCGTGCGCTCCGTCGATCCGGCGGACCGGCGGCCAGTACTTGCCCTCGCGCAGCGCGGCCACGGGGAACGCGGCGAGCTCGCGGGGGTAGGCGTGGTCCCACTCGTCCGCGCTGAGCGCGGCCGCGGTGTGCGGGGCGTGCCGCAGCGGTGAGTCGGCGACGGCCCACCGGCCGGACTCGACGGCGTCGATCTCGCCGCGGATGGCCACCAGGGCGTCGACGAACCGGTCCAGCTCGGCCAGGTCCTCGGACTCGGTGGGCTCCACCATGAGCGTGCCGGCCACCGGGAAGGACAGCGTCGGCGCGTGGAAGCCGTAGTCCATGAGCCGCTTGGCCACGTCCTCCGCGGTCACCCCGGTCTGCTTGGTGATCTCCCGCAGGTCGAGGATGCACTCGTGCGCGACCAGCCCGTTGGGGCCGGTGTACAGCACGGGGAAGTGGCCCGACAGGCGCGTGGCCAGGTAGTTCGCGGCGAGCACCGCGGTCTGCGTGGCCGCCGTGAGCCCGTCGGGACCCATGAGGGCGACGTAGGCCCACGAGATCGGCAGGATGCCCGCCGAGCCCCACGGTGCGGCGCTGACCGGCGGGGTGCCCTCCCGCACCGCGGTCGGCGTCGGGTCGCCCGGCAGGAACGGGGCCAGGTGCGCGGCGACCGCGACCGGGCCGACACCCGGACCGCCACCGCCGTGGGGGATGCAGAACGTCTTGTGCAGGTTCAGGTGGCTCACGTCGCCGCCCAGCTCACCCGGCCGGGCCAGGCCGACGAGCGCGTTGAGGTTGGCGCCGTCGATGTACACCTGGCCGCCCGCGGCGTGCACGAGGTCGCAGACCGCGCGGACACCCTCCTCGTAGACGCCGTGCGTCGAGGGGTAGGTGATCATGATCGCCGCGACCTGGGGGCCGTGCTCGCTCAGCTTGGCGGCGAGGTCGTTCAGGTCGATGGAGCCGTCGTCGGCCGTCGCGACCACGACGACGCGCATGCCCGCGAGCGCCGCCGACGCCGCGTTGGTGCCGTGCGCGGACGCGGGGATGAGGCACACGTCGCGCTCGTCGCCGCGGGACGCGTGGTACCCGTGGATGGCGAGCAGCCCGGCGAGCTCGCCCTGGCTGCCCGCGTTCGGCTGCACCGACACGGCCGCGTACCCGGTGATCTCCGCCAGCCAGTCCTGCAGCTCGGTGACCAGCTCGGCGTAGCCCTGCGTCTGGTCGGTGGGCGCGTACGGGTGGATGGTGGCGAACTCCGGCCAGGAGATGGGCTCCATCTCCGCGGTCGCGTTGAGCTTCATGGTGCAGGAGCCCAGCGGGATCATCGTGCGGTCGAGGGCCAGGTCCTTGTCCGAGAGGCGACGCAGGTAGCGCAGCATCGCGGTCTCGGAGCGGTGCAGGTGGAACACGGGGTGCTGCAGGTAGGCGCTGGTCCGCAGGGCCTCGTCCGGGAGCACGTTCGCGGGAGCGGCGAGGGGCGCCGTCGCGGGCAGGGCCGGGTCCGTCGCGCCGCCGTCCCGGAAGGCCACGAGCACCGCGAACGTGTCGGCCTCCGTGGTCCGCTCGTCGCACGCGGCCTGCACGTGGTGGTCGTCCGGCGCCCACAGGTTGATCCCCTGCGCGGCCGCCGCGGCGACGACGGCACGCGCCCGGCCCGGCACCACGGCGCGGACGGTGTCGAAGTAGACGTCGTGCTCGACCTCGACGCCCGCCTGCGTCAGCAACGAGGCCACCTGCGCGGCGCGCGCGTGCACCCGCTGCGCGATCGCGCGCAGCCCGTCCGGCCCGTGGTAGACCGCGTACATCGACGCGACGATCGCCAGCAGGGCCTGCGCGGTGCAGATGTTGCTCGTCGCCTTCTCGCGGCGGATGTGCTGCTCACGGGTCTGCAGGGCCAGCCGGTAGGCGCGCGCACCGTCGGCGTCGATGGAGACGCCCACGAGCCGGCCCGGCAGCATGCGCTCGAGCCCGCTGCGGACGGCCATGAAGGCGGCGTGCGGGCCGCCGCCGAACAGCGGCACGCCGAAGCGCTGCGCGGAGCCGACGGAGATGTCGGCGCCGAGCTCGCCCGGGGACGTCAGGAGCGTCAGCGCGAGCAGATCGGCGGCGACGGTCACCAGCGCACCGCGCTCCTTGGCCTGCGCGACGACGGGTCGCAGGTCCCGGACGCGTCCCGACGCGCCGACCTGCTGCAGGACCACGCCGATGAGGTCGCCCTCGATCTCCGGCAGCCCGTCCGTGAGGTCGGCGACGACGACCGGCAGGCCGATCGCCTCCGCCCGACCGAGCGTGACGGCCAGCGACTGGCCGAACAGGTCGGCGTCGAGCACCACGGTGCCGGCCTTGCCGCGTGCGGCGCGCCACATGAGCGCGACGGCCTCGGCCACCGCGGTCGCCTCGTCGAGCAGCGACGCGTTGGCCACGTCCAGACCGGTGAGGTCGGTGACCATCGTCTGGAAGTTGAGCAGCGCCTCGAGGCGGCCCTGCGAGATCTCCGGCTGGTACGGCGTGTACGCGGTGTACCAGGCGGGGGACTCCAGCACGTTGCGGCGGATGACCGCGGGGGTGATCGTGTCGGAGTAGCCCTGGCCGATCATCTGCGTCATCGTGCGGTTCTTGCCCGCGATCGTGCGCAGCGCGGCCAGCACCTCCTCCTCGGAGCGGGCGGCCGGCAGGTCCAGCGGGCGGTCGGTGCGGATGCTCGCGGGGACGGCGGCATCGACCAGCTCGTCGAGCGAGCGGTAGCCGACGACGGACAGCATGTGCGCCGTCTCGCCGCCGCGCGGACCGATGTGGCGGTCGGCGAAGGCCTCGGCCGCCGGCGTGTGCTCCACGCTGGTGAACGGCACCGCGTCGGGCGCGGAGTCGAGGTGGACGGCGGGGACACCGCTGACGACGGCGTCGTGCAACTGGCTCAGATCGGTCACGGGCTGCTCCGCAGGGTCGTCCGGACGTGCCGGGACGGTGGGTGGGCTCCCCGCTCTGTCACCTGCCCTCGTGCGCGGACGCACGTGCAGACCTGAGAGTTTTGCCGGTCCGCCTGTCGGGGCGCGCCGGCTTGCACCGTCGGTGGGACTTGCGCGAAGTCCGCTTTCCAGAGTTGCCTCGCCGTGGCGGTACAGGGGCCTGAGAGTTTCCCGGGGAGGGTTGCTCCTACGGCGCCCCGCACGCGTGGTGCGGGAGCTCTCCCGCCGCGGTTCGAGCAGCGTGTGAAGTTGTGGGGTCAGCGTACCCGGCGCTGTCCAGGGTCCAGCCCGCCGGGCCGGGCGGCCATGCCTCTGCGTACATTGGCCGGGTGCAGAACGCCCCCCACGCCGCCACGGTGATCGTCGTGTCGGACCGGTCGGCCGCGGGTACGCGACCCGACGCCTCCGGCCCCGCGGCGCTCACCAGCCTGCAGGACGCCGGCTTCGCCCCCGTGGAGGTCACCGTCGTGCCCGACGGCGCCGAGTCCGTCGAGGCCGCCCTGCGTGGCGCGCTCGCCGGCGGCGCCCGGTTGGTGGTGACGTCGGGCGGGACGGGTGTCGGTCCGCGTGACCGCACCCCCGAGGGCACGCGGGCGGTGCTGGACCGGGAGCTGCCGGGCATCGCCGAGCTGCTGCGCCGCGAGGGCGCGTCGCGGGTGCCGACCGCCGCGCTGTCGCGGGGGCTCGCCGGGGTGACCGACGGCGGCGCGCTCGTCGTCAACCTGCCCGGCTCGCCCAGCGGCGTGACCGAGGGCCTGGACGTGCTGCTCCCGCTGGTCGGGCACGTGCTGGACCAGCTCGCCGGCGGTGACCACGGATGAGCGTGCTGGCGCGGGTGGTCGACGAGCCCCTCGACCTGGCGTTCCACGTGGAACAGGTCAGCGGGCCGCGCGCCGGCGCGGTCGCGACGTTCGTCGGGCTGGTGCGCGACCACGACCCGTCGGTCGAGGGCCGCGTGGTCGGCCTCGACTACAGCGCGCACCCGGACGCCGAGGCGGTGCTGCGCGGGATCGTCGACAGGGCGCTGACCGACGACGTGCTCGGCATCGCGATCAGCCACCGGACCGGTCACCTGGCGGTCGGGGACGCGGCGATCGTCGCGGCCGTCGCCACCGCGCACCGGGCCGAGGCGTTCGAGGTGTGCCGGGCGCTCGTCGAGACCGTCAAGGCCGAGCTGCCCGTGTGGAAGCGTGAGATCCTCGAGGACGGAACGCACGTATGGGTGGGTCTGCGATGAGCGAGCAGCTGGTCGACCGGTTCGGGCGCGTGCACCGCGACCTGCGCATCTCCCTGACCGACCGCTGCTCGCTGCGCTGCACGTACTGCATGCCGGCCGACGGCGTCCCGTGGCTGGCCCGGTCCACGATGCTCACCACCGACGAGATCGTGCACGTCGCCCGGGTCGGGGTGTCGATGGGCATCGACGAGATCCGGCTCACCGGCGGCGAGCCGCTGCTGCGCGTCGACATCGTGGACGTGGTCCGCCGGCTCACCGCCCTCAGCGGGCCGTCGGGAAGCCCCGAGGTCTCGCTCACGACGAACGCCCTGCGCCTGCCGGGACTCGCGTCGGAGCTCAAGGACGCCGGGCTGTCCCGCGTGAACATCAGCCTGGACACCCTCGACCGGCAGAAGTTCCTCCAGCTGACCCGCCGGGACAAGCTCGTCGAGACCCTCGCCGGGATCGCCGCCGCGGACGCCGCCGGCCTGCACCCCGTGAAGATCAACGCGGTGGCCATGCGCGGGGTCAACGACGACGAGGTGGTCGCCCTGACGCGGTTCGCCGTCGAGCGCGGGTACCAGATGCGGTTCATCGAGCAGATGCCGCTGGACGCCGGCCACACGTGGGACCGCACCGAGATGGTGACGCAGGCGGAGATCCTGGAGCGGCTCACCGCCGAGTTCACGCTCGAGGAGGTGCCCGGCCGCGGTGCCGCGCCGGCAGAGCTGTGGACGGTCGACGGCGGACCCGCGACGGTCGGGGTGATCGCGTCCGTCACGGCACCCTTCTGCGGCGCGTGCGACCGGCTGCGCCTGACGGCCGACGGTCAGCTGCGGGCGTGCCTGTTCTCGCAGACGGAGACCAACGTGCGCGACCTGCTGCGCGGTTCGGTCGAGCCACCGGCCGAGCTCGGCATCGGACCCGACCAGGCCCTGCGCATCGGCAGCACCGCACCCGAGCGGCCCGTCCCTGCGGGCGACGTCGACGCCGCGTTGGCCGACGCCTACCGCCGCTGCCTGGCCGGCAAGAAGGCGGGCCACGACATCGACAACCCGGCGTTCCTGCAGCCCGACCGCCCGATGAGCGCGATCGGCGGCTGATCGTGCAGGGTCCGTCGCGCCTGGCGTGACGAACGCTGCACGTTGTCGGTCCTAGCCGCCGGCGAACGGGGGCAGCACGTCGAGGGTTGCACCCGCGGGCACCGGGTCGTGGCCCTCGACCCGGATGCCGTCGGCCAGCAGGGCGCACCGACCCAGCACGCGGTCGAGGCCGGGCCCGTGCGCGGCGACCATCGCGGCGCGCACCTGCGCGGCCGTCCCCGCGGGCAGCTGCTCGGTGTCCACACCGGCGGCCTCCGCGGCGGCGGCGAAGTAGCGGACCGTGATCACGGCTCGCGAGCTCCACGCGGCGGCGCGGGACTCGATCCTGTCCAGGACCGCGGCGGGGTCGCCACCGGCCGCAAGGAGGCCGGCCACGAACATGGTCACGGGGACCGCGGGCCGGGCCACCTGGTGCGCGACGTCCGACGACACCGCGAGGATGCGGTCGATGTCCACCAGGTCCCGGTCCACGCCGAGCTCCGCGGTCAGGCTGTCGATCCAGGCCGGCAGGTCCGCGCCCGGGGCGCGTCGGGGGTCGTCGCTCATGGTCCGATCCTGTCACCGTGCGTCGGGTCGAGCTCCCGATCGAGCCGTTCCACGTCCGCCCAGGTGTCCGCGTCGGCGGTCGCACGGTCGGGGTCCGGCACGTCGACCAGGCGCAGGCCGCTCAGGAGGTGGTGCATCGAGGCGCCGTGCACCTGCGGGGTCGCGGCCAGCGCGGCGTCCAGAACGCGCCGCCGGTAGACGGCCACCAGGTGCTGCGGCCGCCCGTCAGCGAGCGCCCGCGCACCGTCCGCGTCGCCGACCGCCGCCAGCAGCGCCGGCAGGATCCGGCCGGCCCCGGGCACGTCGCACGCGAGCACGGCGACGAGGTCCGGACCGTCGTCGGGAAGCCGGGCCAGCCCGGCCGCGACGCCCGCGACGGGGCCCCCGTCCGGCGGGTCCTCCAGCACGGTCGTGACCCCGGGCCGGGACAGGTGCGCAGGGCCGACGACCACCACGTGCTCGGCCCCGGCGACCGCCGCGAGCGCGTGGTCGAGCAGCGCGACGCCGCCCACCGGCACCTCCGGCTTGCTCGCGCCACCCAGCCGGCGGCCGCGGCCACCGGCCAGCACGACCGCGTCGAACCTCACGCCCCGCGCCGCCAGTCGCCCGAGCGCCCACCGGACTTGGCCTCGAGCTGCACGTCCACGATCCGCACCGACTTGTCCAGGCCCTTGACCATGTCCACCACCGCGAGCGCGGCCACCGACACCGCGGTCAGCGCCTCCATCTCGACCCCGGTGCGGTCCGCCGTGCGGACGGTCGCGGAGATCGTCACGCCCTCGTCGGTGATCTCCAGGTCCACCACCACGCCGTGCACGCCGATCACGTGCGCGAGCGGGAGCAGCTCGGGGGTGCGCTTGGCGGCGGCGATGCCGGCGATCCGGGCGACCGCGAGCACGTCGCCCTTCGGCACCGCACCGTCGCGCAGGGCGGCCACCACCGCGGTTCCGCAGGCCACCTTGCCGGTCGCGGTGGCGGACCGGACCGTCGGCTGCTTGGCGGTGACGTCGACCATGCGCGCGTGCCCGGCGGCGTCGAGGTGCGTGAACTGCTCGGACTGCTCTGTCATCGGACCACTCTCAGGACGGCGACCTGAATCGCCGGCGGCGACCTCGTCGATCTCGGCGGGGATCAGGGCCAGCCCCTCGGCGAGCGCCAGGCGGGCGACGAGGTGGGAGCCGGACCCGCGGGCGGTCGCGCGGACCACGCGGTCGGGACCCACCCAGCGCACGGGCATGAGCTGGGCGCGTCCGGGCGGGGTGGTCCAGCCCTCGTCGGCCACCGCACGGACCGTGGGGCGCTCGACGTCGACCAGCCCGCGCATCCGCAGCAGCGCCGGCCGCACGAACATCTCGAACGACGCGAACGAGCTCACCGGGTTGCCCGGCAGGGTGAACACGGGGGTGCCGCCGGGCAGCCGGCCGAGGCCCTGCGGCTTGCCGGGCTGGACCGCGACGGCGACGAACTCGACGTCCGGCTGGTCGATCAGCGCCGCCTTGACCACGTCGTAGGCACCGACGCTGACCCCGCCGGACGTGATGATGGCGTCCACCGAGTCGTCCCGGTCCAGCCCCGCGAGCAGGGTGCGCAGCGCCTCGACGTCGTCGGGCACCGGACCGAGCCGCACCGGCACACCGCCGGCCTCCCGCACCGCCGAGGCCAGGAGCCACGAGTTCGAGTCGGGCAGCTGCCCGCGGCGCAGCGGCGACCCGGGGGTGACCAGCTCGTCGCCGGTGGACACCACGGCGACGCCCGGCCGGCGGTGCACCCGCACGGCCGCGTGCCCCAGCGACGCGACCGCGGCGACCGCGGCCGGACCCAGCAGCGTGCCCGCGGCGACCACCACGTCCCCCGCCTCGGCGTCCTCGCCGGCCGGGCGCACGTGCGTCCCGACCGCCGGAGCCTCGCGCACCAGGACGGTCTCCGTGCCCGCGTCCGTCAGCTCCACCGGGACGATCGTGTCCGCACCGGGGGGCACGGGCGCGCCCGTCATGATCCGCGCCGCCGTGCCCGGTGCCACGACCGGCTGGTCGCCGGACCCGGCCGGCAGGTCCGCAACCACCCGGAGCGTGACGGGCAGACTGGCCACGTCGGCGTGCCGGACCGCGTACCCGTCCATCGCCGAGTTGTCCCAGCGCGGCAGCGGCTCGTCCGTGCGCAGGTCCTGCGCGAGCACCAGCCCGTCGGCGTCCTCGAGCGCGACGTCGACCGGGGGCAGCGGCGCCGCGAGCGCCAGGGCAGCGGCGCGGTGGTCGGAGAGGCTGCGCACGGTCAGCGGACGGCCATCCAGGCCATGATGCCGCCGTCCACGTTCGCGGCGTCGAACCCCGCACCACGCAGGACCGTCGCGGCTGTCAGCGACCGCGCGCCGACCTGGCAGTGCACGACGATCTCCTGGTCGCGCGGCAGGTCCGCCAGTGCGGAGCCGTCGAGCACCGTGCCCAGCGGGACCAGCACCGCGCCGGGGATCGAGGCCTGGGCGTGCTCGCCGGGCTCGCGCACGTCGATCAGCAGGAAGTCGTCGGTGCCGGCCTCGCGCGCGGCGAGGCGCTGGACCAGCTCCGGGGCGGTGACGACGGGGACGTCGGACATGGGGAGCACCTCGGGTTCTGGGTGGGTGGTTCTCGGACGGGTGGAGGTCAGGGGGACCTCGGTCCACCGGCCGCGCAGGGCGTCGACGACGAGCACGCGGCCGAGCAGCGGCTCTCCGGTGCCGGTGAGGAGCTTGACCACCTCGGTGGCCATGATCGAGCCGACCTGCCCGCACAGGGCGCCGAGCACGCCGGCCTCCGCGCAGGACGGGACCTCGTCGGGAGCGGGCGGGGTGGGGAACAGGTCGCGCAGCTGCGGGCCGTGGCGCTCCCAGAACACGGTGGTCTGCGCGTCGAACCGCAGGACCGAGCCCCAGACCTCGGGCAGGCCGAGCCGCACGCACGCGTCGTTGACCAGGTAGCGGGTGGGGAAGTTGTCGGTGCCGTCGACGACGAGGTCGTAGCCGCGCAGGACCTCGTCGACGTTCTGCTCGGTCAGCCGCTCACGGTGGACCGCCACCTGGATGTCCGGGTCGAGGGCCGCCACCGCGTCGCGCGCGCTGTCCACCTTGGCGCGGCCGACGTCGGCGGTGCGGTGGATGACCTGGCGCTGCAGGTTGCTCACCTCGACCACGTCGTCGTCGACGATGCCGAGGGTGCCGACGCCCGCAGCCGCGAGGTACTGCAGCACCGGGGCGCCCAGGCCCCCCGCGCCGACGACGAGCACCCGCGCACCGCGCAGGCGGCGCTGACCGTCGACGCCGATCTGCCCGAGCAGCAGGTGCCGCGACCCGCGCGCCAGCTGCGCGGGGGTCAGGGGCGGTCCCGGGGGGACGAGCGGAGCGAGCGGCACGACGACCAACCTACGTCGAGGCCGCGCGCACCGTCAGAGCGTCCGCTGCCACGCGACGATCCGGTCCACCGCCCGGCGCACCACGTCCACCGACGACGCGAACGACAGCCGCACCCAGCGGCTGCCGTCGACCGGGTCGAAGTCGGTGCCCGGCGTCAGCGCCACCCCGGCCTCGTCGAGCAGCCGCTCGCACCACGTGACCGAGTCCAGGCCGCTGGCGGAGATGTCGGCGTACAGGTAGAACGCGCCGTCGGCCGGGGCGACGCGCGTCCAGCCCAGCTCCGGCAGGCGCTCGAGCAGGTGCGCGCGGGCGGCGGCGTAGTGCTCGACGTTCTGCCGGGCCGCGGCGTACCCGTCGGCGCTGAAGGCGGCGACGCCGGCGTGCTGGGCGAGCGCGGGCGGGCACAGCGCGACGTTGCCGGCCAGCGCGCTCACCGAGGTCACCAGGTCCTCGGGCAGGATCAGCCACCCCAGCCGCCAGCCGGTCATGGCCCAGTACTTGGAGAACGAGCTGACGACGACGGCGCCGTCGTCGAGGTACCGGGCGGCCGTCGCGGTCTCCTCCGAGCCGTACGTGATCCCGTGGTAGATCTCGTCGCTGATCAGCCGGACCCCGTGCTCGGCGCACCAGCGGGCCAGGGCGGCCAGCTCCTCGGGGTCGATCATGGTGCCGGTCGGGTTGGCCGGGCTGGCGACGACGAGCCCGTCGATCGGCTGGTCCAGGGCCTCGAGCTGCGCGACGGTCGGCTGGTAGCGGGTGTCCGGGCCGCAGGGGACCACCACCACCTCGCAGCCCAGCGCGGTGAGGATGTTGGCGTACGCGGGGTACCCGGGCACGGCCAGGGCCACCCGGTCGCCCACGTCGAACGCGGCCAGGAAGGCGAGGATGAAGCCCCCGGACGAGCCGGTGGTCACGGCGACGCGTGCCGGGTCGACGTCGACGCCGTACCGGTCGCCGTAGTGCTGGGCGATCGCCGCGCGCAGGGCCGGGACGCCCAGGGCCTCGGTGTAGCCCAGGTCGCCGGAGGTGAGCACCTCGATCGCGCGCTGCCGGACCACGTCCGACGCACCGGACGAGGGCTCACCCGCGCAGAGGTTCAGCACGTCCTCGCCGGCGGCCCGCCGGGCGTTCGCCGCCGCCAGGATCTCCATCACGGCGAACGGCGGGACCTGGGAGCGGGCGGCGACCTTCATGTGCCCATCGTGACGCACGGGCACGCAGGCTTCAGCCGGTGGGCAGCGAGGCCTCGATCAGCTCCACGATCTCCGGGGCGTCCGGCTGGGTCTGCGGGCGGAACCGGTGCACCGACCCGTCGGGCGTGACGACGAACTTCTCGAAGTTCCACGTGACCCGGCCGGCCTTGCCCGACGCGTCCGGCGCCTTCGTCAGCTCCGCGTACAGCGGGTGCTGGTGGCGACCGTTGACCTTGATCTTCTCGAACATCGGGAACGTCACGCCCCACGTGGTCGAGCAGTACTCGGCGATGGCCTCCTGCGAGCCGAGCTCCTGCAGGAACTGGTTGCTGGGGAAGCCGAGAACCGTGAAGCCGCGGTCGCCGTAGGTCTTCTGCAGCTGCTCGAGCTTCTCGTACTGCGGCGCCAGCCCGCACCGGGAGGCGACGTTGACGACGAGCCGCACCTGCCCCGCGTAGGCACCGAACGTGGTCTGCTCGCCGTGCAGCGTGGTCAGGGAGATCGCGTCGAGGGACATGCCTGGGTCAACCCGCGGCCGACGTGCCGGCATTCCCGGCCAGGTCGTCGCGGACGCGCGCGACGATGCCGCCGGCCGCCGACTCGATCTGCGCCAGGCACTCCTCGAACTCCGCCGGCCCGCCGAACCAGGGGTCCGCCATGTCCGCGCCGCCCGCGGCGGGGTCGAACGAGCGGAACAGCACGACCTGGTCGGGGTCCGCGGTGAGCCGGCGCAGGGCACGGGCGTGGGCCGACGTCATCGCGAGCACCAGGTCGCGGTCGGGCAGCTGGTCGGCGTGGACCTGGCGGGCACGGTGCTCGTCGCCGGCCGGGTAGCCGTGCCGCTGCAGGACGGCCCGGGCGCGCGGGTCGATCGGGTTGCCGTCCTCCTCGTCGCTGATCCCCGTGGAGTCGACGACCACCCGGTCACCCAGGCCCGCGGCGGCGAACCGCTCGCGCAGCACCACCTCGGCCATCGGTGAGCGGCAGATGTTGCCGGTGCAGACGATCATGACGGTGTAGGGCTGGGGCACGCCGCCATGATCGCCCATCGCTGCCCGGCCCGCTCGAGGCTGCTGCGACACAGGTCACGAAACACCGCTCACCAGACGGAGGTTGTGCGAGACATGCGAGCCATCACCTACTCCCGCTACGGCGGCGCCGACGTCCTCGAGCTCACCGAGCAGCCCACCCCCAAGGTGGGCCCCGACAGCGTGCTCGTCCGCGTGCACGCCGCCTCGGTCAACCCGGTCGACTGGAAGGTCCGCGCGGGCTACCTCGACCCGATCATGGACGTCGCGTTCCCCGCGGTGCCCGGCTGGGACGTCGCCGGGGTGGTCGAGCGCGTCGGTCTGGACACCCCGGAGTACCAGGTGGGCGACGAGGTCTACGGGTACGTCCGGCGCGACTGGCTGCAGGGCGGCACGTTCGCCGAGTACGTGGCGGCGCCGGTCCGCACCCTCGCGCGCAAGCCCGCGTCGCTGTCGTTCGAGGAGGCCGCGGCCGTCGCCGCTGGCCGGCCTGACCGCGTACCAGGCGATCCGACGAGCCGGCGTCCAGGCCGGTCAGACCGTGCTCGTGCAGGCCGCGGCCGGCGGGGTCGGTGCGTTCGCGGTGCAGATCGCCCGCTCGATGGGCGCCCGCGTCATCGGCACCGCGTCCGAGCGCAACCACGAGTACCTGCGCGGCCTCGGCGCCGAGCCGGTGCAGTACGGCGACGGGCTGGCCGACCGCGTCCGCGCACTCGCCCCGGAGGGCGTCGACGTGGTGCTGGACTTCGGCGGGGACGACCTCGTCGCGACCTCGAGGGCCGTGCTGGCCGAGGGCGGCACCGTGGCGTCGGTCGTCGACGCCGCCGCCCGCGACGAGCTCGGCGGCCACTACGTGTGGGTCCGCCCCTCGACCGAGGACCTCGACGCGCTCACCGCGCTGATCGAGGCCGGCACCGTCCGTGTGGAGGTGGCCGAGGTGTTCGACCTGGCCGACGCCGCCGCGGCCCACGAGGCCAGCGAGACGGGCCACGTCCGCGGCAAGGTCGTCGTCCGCGTCCCCTGACCCGGCCCCACCCCACCCACCCCACCCATCTCCACCCCCGCAGCGTCCGAGGATGTACGGGTCCTGAGCCGTCGATGCTCGGACGTTGCGCCTCAACCCTCCGCGACGTCCGAGCAAGTACGGGTCCCAGCCCGTACTTCCTCGGACGTTGCTGTGTCTGGAGCGACGTCGGGAGCCGGTGGAGGGTTGATAGACGCGTAATAGTCGCGATATATTCTGGTTCGAACATCCGGGATCGAGCGAGCGGGGGAGTCGTGGCGCGCAGCCGGACCAACCCCTTGGCGCTCGCGGTGCTGGCGCTCCTGTGGGAGCGGCCCATGCACCCCTACGAGATGTCGATGACGCTGCGCGAGCGCCGCAAGGACGAGTCGGTGCGGCTCAACTTCGGCTCGCTGTACTCGGTGGTCGACTCGCTGGTGAAGCGGGGTCTGATCGAGGCGGCGTCCACCGAGCGCGACGGCAACCGGCCCACCCGGACGGTGTACCGGATCACCGACGACGGCGCGACCGAGGCGATCGACTGGCTCACCGAGCTGGTGCGGACGCCCGTCAAGGAGTTCCCGCAGTTCGAGGCGGCCCTGTCGTTCCTCCCGCTCCTGGGGCCCGACGACGTCCTGCGGCTGCTCCGGCTGCGCCAGAACTCCCTCGAGCGGCAGCTCGCCGGGCTGCGCGCGTCGGTGCAGGAGGCCCGGGACATGGGGCTGCCCCCGCTCTTCGCCCTGGAGGCCGAGTACGCCGCCGCGCTGGTCCAGGCGGAGCTCGGCTTCGTGACCGGTCTGGTCGACAGCCTCGCGGACGGGTCGTTCGAGGGGGTGGGCTTCTGGCGCGACCTGCACGCCCGGACGACCGCGAACGGTCGGCTGGACCCCGAGGAGCTCGCGGAGGCGTTGGCGCCCTACCTGGGACCGCCGTAGACCTCCGGAGAAGAAGGTCGGCCCAGGTGCGGCAACACCCGGGCCGACCACCACGAACCGACCGGGACCCGTGAGGGCACCTGTGCGATCCGCCGCACGAATCAGCATAGGTGGCAGCTCGGTCGGACCCACCCCGCCGTCCCCGGACGGCACGACCGAGAGAAGGCAGCACCATGCCATCAGCACCCGTGGTCGAGGCACTCGACCTCGTGAAGACCTACCCGGGCGGCCGCGGCCGGCCCGACGTCCGGGCCCTGGACGGCCTCACCCTGAGCATCGCCGCGGGCACCGTGCACGGGCTCCTGGGCCCCAACGGTGCCGGCAAGTCGACGACGACGAAGGTCCTGACCACCCTCGCGCGCGCCACCTCCGGCACGGCCCGCGTGGGTGGGCACGACGTGGTCCGCGACGCCGACACCGTCCGCCGGCGCATCGGCTACGTCTCCCAGGGCACCGGCGCCGACCCGCTGCTGAGCCCGCGGGAGAACCTCGTGATGGCCGCGCGGCTGCGCGGGCTGTCCCGGTCCGCGTCGACCGACCGAGCCGCCGCGCTCGTCGACCGGTTCGGGCTCACCGAGGCCGCGGACCGGTCTGCCGGCAAGCTCTCCGGCGGCACCCGGCGCAAGCTCGACGTGGCCCTGGGCCTGGTGGGCACGCCGCAGGTGCTCTTCCTCGACGAGCCGACCACCGGGCTCGACCCCGAGGCGCGCGCCGCGATGTGGCAGGAGGTCAGGCGCTTGGCGGGCGAGGACGCACTGACCGTCGTCCTGACCACGCACTACCTCGAGGAGGCCGACCGGCTGGCCGACGCGCTCACCATCGTCGACCGCGG
This sequence comes from uncultured Actinomycetota bacterium, assembly GCA_963837795.1. Taxonomy (GTDB): domain Bacteria; phylum Actinomycetota; class Actinomycetes; order Actinomycetales; family Cellulomonadaceae; genus Cellulomonas. The sequence continues at coordinate 397,945 of CAWIOT010000002.1, read as the reverse complement.
CCGGGTCGTCGCGCAGGGCACGCCCGAGTCGCTCAAGGCGACGCTGGCCGGGGACACCCTCACGGTCGACCTGATCGATCCGTCGGCCGAGCTGGTGCGGTCGGTCGCGACGGCGGTCGCCGGGCTGCGTGACGTCGTCGTGCAGGTCGAGGGTCCGACCGGCCGGCTCGTCGCGCGGACGCCCGACGGGCCGGCCGTCGTCGGCCCCACCATCGCCGCCCTGCAGGCGGCCGGGGTGCGCCACGGCGCGGTCGCCGTGTCCCGGCCCACCCTCGACGACGTCTACCTGCGGCACGCCGGCCGCTCGTGGAGCTCGGCGGACCTCGTCGTCGCGGAGGTCGCCCGATGAGCGCCGCGACGTGGACGGTGCAGACCTCGGAGGTGACGCGTCGCTGGACCGTCGACGCGATCCGGCAGCCGTGGGGGCTCGGCGTCGCGATCATCCAGCCGGTCGTCTGGCTGGTCCTGTTCGGGAACGTGTTCTCCTCGGTCGGGTCCGTGCCCGGCTTCGGGTCCGACGACTACCTGACCTTCCTGGTGCCGGGCATCCTCATGATGACCGTCCTGTACTCCGGCGCCTGGGCCGGGACCGGGTTCATCGAGGACATCTCCAGCGGCGTCATGGACCGGATGCTCACCTCGCCGGTGTCGCGCTCGTCGCTGGTGGCCGGGCAGCTGGTCCAGCAGCTGCTCGTCTGCGTGGTGCAGGGGATCTGCGTGCTCGGCATCGGTGCCCTGGCCGGGGCGCACTACTCCGGGGGTGTGGTCGGGATGGCCGTCGCCGTCGGGGCGTCCCTGCTGCTCGCGGCGGCGTTCTGCTCGCTGTCGGCCGCGGTGGCGCTCCTGACCCGGGACCAGACCGCGCTCATCGGCATCTCGACGATCGTCGTGCTCCCGGCCACGTTCCTGTCCACGGCGCTCATGCCCGCGGCGCTGCTGCCCGACTGGGTGCAGACGGTCGCGCGCTACAACCCGCTGACGTGGGCCACCGAGATCGCCCGGACGGCGATGTCGGACTCGGTGGACTGGGGCGTCGTCGGCACCCGCGGCGCGCTGCTCCTGGCGCTCGCGGCGCTGGTCGCGTGGTGGTCGGTCCGCGCGATGCGCACGTACCAGCGCTCCCTCTGACGCCGCTCCCCACACGCAACGTCCGAGCATCTACCGGTCCTGACCCGACGATGCTCGGACGTTGTGGGTGCCCATTCCCCGACGTCCGAGGAAAGACGGGTTCTGGCCCGTACTTCCTCGGACGTCGGGCCAGCGGGGGGGCTCAGTGGGAGGTGGTGCGGCCGAAGTGGAAGCGGGCCGTCGCCGGGCTGCTCGGCCAGCGGCTGGTGACCACCTTGCCGCGCGTGTAGAAGCGCACCGCCTCGGGTCCGTAGATGTGGCTCTCGCCGAACAGCGAGCTCTTCCACCCGCCGAACGAGTGCCACCCGACCGGCACCGGGATGGGCACGTTGATGCCGATCATGCCGACCGTCACGGCGCGCTGGAACGTGCGGGCCGCGTCGCCGGAGGACGTGAACAGCGCGGTGCCGTTGCCGTACGGGTTGGCGTTGACCAGGGCGATCGCCTCCGCCAGGTCCGCCACCCGGACCACGACGAGCACCGGCCCGAAGATCTCCTCGGCGTACGCCCGCATGTCCGTGGTGACGCCGTCCAGGACGGTGGGGCCGACGAAGAACCCGCCCTCGTGACCGGGCACCGTGCACCCGCGCCCGTCGACCAGCGCGGAGGCCCCGCCGTCCACCGCGTCGGTGACGATCTCCTCGATCCGCACCTTCGCCGCGTGCGTGATCACCGGACCCATGTCCGAGTCGGGGTCCGCACCGGGCGCCACCCGCACCTTCTCCGCGCCGGCCCGCAGCCGCTCGAGCAGCGCGTCCGCGACCTCGTCGACCACCACCGCCACCGAGATCGCCATGCACCGCTCACCCGCCGCGCCGAACGCCGCACCGGTCAGGTGCGTCGCCGCGAGGTCGAGATCGGCGTCGGCGAGCACGACCGCGTGGTTCTTGGCGCCGCCGAGCGCCTGGACGCGCTTGCCGTGCGCGGTGGCCGTGGCGTGGACGTGCTGCGCGATGGGCGTCGAGCCGACGAACGAGACGGCGTCGATGTCGGGATGCGTGAGCAGGGCGTCGACGGCCACCCGGTCACCCTGCACCACGGAGAACACACCGTCCGGGAGCCCGGCCGCCTGCCACATCCGGGCGAGGAACAGGGACGCCGACGGGTCGCGCTCCGACGGCTTGAGCACGAACGCGTTGCCCGTCGCGATCGCCATCGGTGCCATCCACAGCGGGACCATCGCGGGGAAGTTGAACGGCGTGATCCCGGCGACCACGCCCAGAGGCTCCCGGAACGAGAACACGTCCACGCCGGTGGCCGCCTGGTCGGTGTACTCGCCCTTGAGCAGCTGCGGCATCCCGCACGCGTACTCGATCACCTCCAGCCCCCGCGCGATCTCCCCGTGCGAGTCCGCCAGCACCTTGCCGTGCTCCGCGGTGATGATCGCGGCCAGCTCGTCGGTGTGCTGGACGATCTGCTCCCGCAGCGCGAACAGCACCCCGGCGCGCTTGCCGACGGGCTCCTGCGACCAGCTTTCCGCCGCGGTGACCGCCGCCGCGACCGCCGCGTCGACGTCCGCCTGCTCGGCCAGCAGCACCCGGCCGGACACCTGCCCGGTCGCGGGGTCGAACACGTCCTGGGTACGGGACCCCTCCGGCGTCGTCACCTGCCCGCCGACGACGTGACCGATGAGCGGAACGGTATCGACGAGCGCGGACATCGGAGCCCTCTTCCAGCCGGATCCGACGACATTGCCGGATCGAGCCAATCTAGATCCACCGTCAAGGCACCCGCCGGGCCTCCCCCGGCAGAACCCGTTGCGTCCGAGCAGGTACGGGTCAGAGGCCGTCTTTGCTCGGACGCAACGGGATCGAGGTCGTGGGACGTCCGAGCATGTACGGGCCCTGGGGCGTAGGTGCTCGGACGCAGCGGAGGGGGTCAGTCGCGGGCTGTGAGGACCAGGGGGCCGTCGGGGGTGATCGCGACCGTGTGCTCGGCGTGGGCGGCCAGGGAGCCGTCGGCCGTGCGGATGGTCCACCCGTCCGGGTCGATCGTGTAGTCGTCGCCACCCGCCATGAACCACGGCTCGATCGCGATGACCAGGCCCGGCTTGAGCTTGAGGCCGGTGCCGGGACGCCCGAGGTTGGGCACGTGCGGGTCCTCGTGCATGGTGCGGCCGACGCCGTGGCCGCCGAAGTCGGCGTTGATCCCGTACCCGCCCGCGCGGCCGATCGTCCCGATGGCCGACGACACGTCGCCCATCCGCGCACCGGCGCGGGCCGCCTTGATGCCGGCGTCGAGAGCTCGTTCGGTGGTCTCGATGAGCGCGGTGACCGCCGGGTCCTGCGTGCCGATCTGGAACGTCAGCGCGGAGTCGGCCACCCAGCCCTGGACCTGCGCGGCGAAGTCGATGCTGAGCACGTCGCCGTCGGCCAGCACGTGGTCGGACGGCAGACCGTGCAGGGCTGCGTCGTTGACGGACGTGCACAGGACGCCGGGGTACGGCATCGCGCCGAAGGACGGGTGGTAGCCCAGGTAGACCGAGTGCGCACCGGCGGCGTCGATCATCTGGTGCGCGTGGGTGTCCAGCTGCTTGAGGGTCATCCCCTCGCGGGCGACGTCACGCAAGGAGGAGAGCACACCGGCGACGAACTTCCCGGCCGGGCGCATCTGGTTGATCTGAGCAGGGTTCTTGAGGGCCACGGTCCCACCCTGCCACGTGCCGGGCAGGCAACAGCCCGTGGGCCGGACCTCCGAGGAGGCCCTGCCGCGAAGGACGAGGTCGCGGCTCCCACGGGCTGCGGTGACTGCCTTGGACTCGCTCGCCGGCCGGTGGCCCGCGGGCGGATCGTCTGTGCAATCCGTCCGAGTACTGATCGGGCGACTAGCGGACAGTCACCTCACGCGTCCTGGAATAGAACATGTCCTGGACCACCTCCTTCCCGTGTGATCCGACCGTACGTCCGGGTGACGGTGCGAGCCAACCGATTTCCCGGGTGGCGAACGTGGGAACAGGTGAGGACCCTGGACGCGTGATCTCCGCGGTGCACGTGCTGCTCGCCAGCTCCGACCCGGACGCCGACCGCGCGTTCCTGCGGGACGTCCTGCGCTGGTCGTCGGTGGAGGATGCGACGTCCGGCGACGGCTGGCTCATCTTCGCCCTCCCGCCCGCCGAGCTCGGCGTGCACCCCGGCGACAGTGCGGACGGCGCCACGCTGCACCTCATGTGCGACGACCTCGACCGCACCCTGGCCGACCTGGCGACGAGGGGCGTCCGACCGCTCGACCCGCCGGCGACCCGGCCGTACGGCGTCGTCGCGCGCCTCGCGCTGCCCAGCGGCGCCGTCCTGGGCCTGTACGAGCCGTCGCACCCCTCGCCACTGACGGTCTTCGGCGGACCGGCGGCCCGCGAGCCGGTCACCCACCACGCCGGCCTGGAGCTGTCCCTGTCGACGACGGTGCTCGAGGCGCGTGACGCCAACGCCCTGGCCGACTTCTACCGACGCCTGCTCGGCTGGCGCGTCATGGGCGAGGAGCCCGGCTGGGTCCTGCTGCGCCCACCGGCCGGTGGCACCGGCGTCGCGTTCAGCTCCGACCCGCTCTACGAGCCGCCGGTCTGGCCGGCGACCACCGACCACCAGCAGATGATGGAGCACCTCGACATCTGGGTGAACGACATGGCGCGCGGCGTCGAGCACGCCCTCGCGCAGGGCGCGACGCTGGCCGGGTTCCAGCCGCAGGACGAGGTCCGCGTGCTGCTCGACCCCGCCGGGCACCCGTTCTGCTTCTTCGAGAGCTAGGACGTCGGTCCCGTCGACCGGCGGGCTCGGTCGGCGCTCCGTATCGTGCACGTCATGGCACTGCGCGCACTGTTCATCGGCGGGACCGGCATCATCAGCACCGAGGCGGCCCGGCGGGCGCTCGCGGAGGGCGTCGACCTGACGCTGCTCAACCGTGGGCAGTCGTCGACGCGGCCCGTCCCCGAGGGCGCCCGCGTGCTGCACGCCGACGTGCGCGACCCGCAGTCCGTCCGCTCGGCGCTGGGTGACCTGGAGTTCGACGCCGTCGTCGAGTTCATGGCGTTCACGCCCGAGCACGTCCAGACGGACCTCGACCTGTTCTCCGGCCGGACCGGGCAGTACGTGTTCATCAGCTCCGCGTCGGCCTACCAGACGCCGCCGACCCACCTGCCGGTCGTCGAGTCGACGCCGCTGCGGAACCCGTTCTGGGAGTACTCGCGGAACAAGATCGCGTGCGAGGACCTGCTGGTCGACGCGTACCGCGACACCGGCCTGCCGATGACGATCGTGCGCCCGTCGCACACCTACGACGCCACGCTCGTCCCGATGGACGGCGGCTGGACCGTGATCGACCGGATGCGCCGCGGCCTCGAGGTCGTCGTCCCGGGCGACGGGACCTCGCGGTGGACCCTCACGCACAGCGCCGACGTCGCGGTCGGGCTCGTCGGGCTGCTGGGGCGCGAGGAGGCGATCGGCGAGGCGTTCCACATCACCGGCGACGAGGCGCCGACGTGGGACCAGATCTTCCGCGCGATGGGCCGGGCGGCCGGTGTCGACGACCCCCGGCTGGTGCACGTCGCGTCCGACGCGGTCGCGGCCGCCGACCCGGAGCTCGGTGCGGGGATCATCGGCGACAAGGCGCACACCATGATCTTCGACAACACCAAGATCCGGCGCCTGGTCCCGCAGTTCTCGCCGCGGATCCCGTTCGCGCAGGGTGCCCGCGAGATCGTCGCGTGGCACGACGCCGACCCGGACCGCCGCGTGGTCGACCAGAAGTTCGAGGCCCTGACGGAGCGCCTCCTGGAGACCTACCGGCCGCGCCCGCTCTGACCGCCCGGCGGCTGCTGGGCCGCGGCGCGACGCTGGATCCACTCGGCGAACGTGACGCGGCCGTCGGCGTGCTCGGGCGCCAGGTGGTCGCCGCTGCGGAAGCCGTTCAGCCCCGGGAGCCGCACGGTCCACACCGGACGACGCCGACCCGTGCCCGCCAGGTAGGTCCGCATCAGCTCGGTGGTGGTGAGCACCTGGGGGCCGCCCAGGTCCGGCACCCGACCGGACGGACCGGCCGCGACCAGCTCCGCCAGCCGGGCCGCGACCTCCCGCACGTCCACCGGCTGGTCACGCACGCCGGCCGGCGCCACGGCGACCGGTCCGCGCGAGAGGTAGTCCAGCAGGGTCGCGACGAAGTCGTGGAACTGCGTCGCCCGCAGGATCGTCCACGGCACGCCGCCGTCCTCGACCAGCTGCTCGACGCGGTGCTTGGCCGCGTAGTACGCGAAGGGCACGCGGTCGACGCCGACGATCGAGATGTACAGCAGGTGCGGGACGGCGGCGGCGCGGGCGCCGAGCAGCAGCTGCACGGACGCGTCGACGTCGTGGTCCGGGTGGCGGGGGTCGCTCGCGCAGTGCACCACCGCACGCACGTCGGCCAGCGCCTGCGGCAGTCCTTCCCCAGTCACCAGGTCACCGACCGCCCACTCGACCGTGGGCGGGGCGGCCGGGGTGCGATCGCGTCGGCTGAGCACCCGGACCGGGAGGCCCGCATCGAGCAGCGTGTGCACCAGGGCTCGTCCGAGGGTCCCGGTCCCACCGGTGACCAGCACGGGGCGTTCGTCGTCGGCCATGCCCGCCATCCTGACGCACGAACCCGCGGCACTGGTGACCTGGCGGGGCCGGATGGGGCGCCCCACCCGTCCCCTCCGTCACCAGTGCCGCGGGTTCCGACACCTCATGACCGTGCGCGGCTCACCCGTGCTCGACGAGGAACTGCGTGTACGCCGGCACCGTGAGGAACGTCGGGAAGTCCTCCGCCAGCGCGACCTGCCGGAACAGGTCGGCCGCGTCGTCGTACCGGTCGCCGTCCCACCGCGGCACCTCGCCCAGCACGTCCGCCAGGAGCTTCTCGACGAGCTCCGCGTCGATCCGGCTGCCCTCGGCCGTGACGACGCCCTGGTGCACCCACTGCCACACCTGCGACCGCGAGATCTCGGCGGTCGCGGCGTCCTCCATCAGGTGGTCGATGGCGACCGCGCCGATGCCCCGCAGCCACGCCTCGAGGTACCGGACGCCGACGGACACGTTGCCGCGCAGCCCCGCGTCGGTGACGGCACCGGGCTCGCCACCGCCGGCCGACGGGATGTCGAGCAGGTCTGCGGCGGTCACCCGCACGTCGTCGCGCAGGCGGTGGCGCTGGTCGACGCGGTCGCCGAGGGCCTCGTCGAACACCTCCCGCGCGACCGGGACGAGGTCGGGGTGCGCCACCCAGGTCCCGTCGTAACCCTGCCCGGCCTCCCGCTGCTTGTCCGCCCTGACCTGCGCCAACGCCGTCTCGGTGACCTCCGGGTCGCGGCGGTCGGGGATGAACGCGCTCATGCCGCCGATGGCCTGGGCGCCGCGCTGGTGGCAGGTGGCGACGAGCAGCTCGGTGTACGCCCGCATGAACGGGACGGTCATCGTCACGCTGCTGCGGTCGGGCAGGACGAACCGCGGTCCGCGAGCGCGGAAGTTCTTGATGACGCTGAAGATGTAGTCCCAGCGGCCCGCGTTCAGGCCGGCGCAGTGGTCGCGCAGCTCGTAGAGGATCTCCTCCATCTCGAACGCGGCGGTGATGGTCTCGATCAGGACGGTCGCGCGGATGGTGCCGTACCGCAGGCCGAGGTAGGTCTCCGTGAACCGGAACACCTCGTCCCACAGCCGCGCCTCCAGGTGCCCCTCGAGCTTGGGCAGGTAGAGGTACGGCCCGCGGCCGGAGTCGATGAGGGCCTGCGCGTTGTGGAACAGGTACAGGCCGGCGTCGACCAGGCTCGCCGACGCCGCGCAGACCTGCCCGGCGCGGTCCGTGAACTCCAGGTGCTTCTCGGTCAGGTGCCAACCGCGCGGGCCGGAAGACGATCGTCGGTGTCTCGTCGCCCACCCGGTACTCCTTGCCCTCCGGTGAGGTGAAGTCGACCTGCCCGCGGATGGCGTCGAACAGGCTGTGCTGCCCGCCGATCACGTTGGTCCAGGTGGGGCTGGTGGCGTCCTCCATGTCGGCCAGCCACACCTTGGCGCCGCTGTTCAGCGCGTTGACGGTCATCTTGCGGTCGGTCGGGCCGGTGATCTCGACGCGCCGGTCCTCCAGGCCCGGGCCGGGACCGGCCACGCGCCAGCTGCGGTCCGCGCGGATGCCGGCGGTCAGCGGCAGGAAGTCGGGGTCGGCGCCGTTGGAGAACCGCGTCCGGCGGTGCTGGCGGCCCAGCAGCAGGTCGTGGCGTCGACCGGAGAACCGGACGTGCAGGTCGGTGAGGAAGTCGATCGCCTCGGAGGTGAGGATCTCGGCGGAGCCGGCGACGCGCGGTCCGGTCAGCTCGAGCTGCGGACGGGTGGTCATGGTGACGGTCATGGCGGTGCTCCTGGTGCTGGGGCGGCGGCCGCGAGAACGGCAGTCCGGCGCCAGAACGGCAGTTCAGACTGCCGTTCTCGACGCGTCGTGCCGTTCTCGCGGGCGCGCCGCGGGTCAGTGGGTGAACTGGGCCGTCTCGGTGCTGCCCGCGAGCGCGAGGGTGGCGCTGTCGGGGCTGATCGCCGTGGCGACGCGGTCGAAGTAGCCGGTGCCCACCTCGCGCTGGTGGCGCGTGGCGGTGTAGCCGTCGGTCTCGGAGGCGATCTCGGCCTCCTGCAGCTCGACGTAGGCGCTCATGCCGCGCTCGGCGTAGCCGTGGGCCAGCGCGAACATCGAGTGGTTCAGGGCGTGGAACCCGGCCAGGGTGATGAACTGGAACACGTACCCGTGGCCGGCCAGCTCGCGCTGGAACCGCGCGATCTGCAGGTCGTCCAGCTGCGAGCGCCAGTGGAACGACGGCGAGCAGTTGTACGCCAGGAGCTTGCCGGGGAACCGGTCGTGCAGACGCTCGGCGAACTCGATGGCCAGGCCGACGTCGGGCGTCGACGTCTCGACCCACAGGAGGTCCGCGTGCGGCGCGTACGCCTCCGCTCGCGCGACCACGGGGTCGAGCCCGGGCCGGACCCGGTAGTAGCCCTCGGCGGTCCGCTCCCCGGTGAGGAACGGCTCGTCGCGCGGGTCGACGTCGGAGGTCAGCAGGTCCGCGCCCAGGGCGTCGGTCCGGGCGACGATCACCGACGGCACCCCCGCGACGTCGGCCGCCAGGCGTGCCGCGGAGAGCGTCCGGACGTGCTGCGACGTGGGGACCAGGACCTTGCCGCCCAGGTGCCCGCACTTCTTCTCGGCCGCCAGCTGGTCCTCCCAGTGCACGCCCGCCGCGCCGGCGGAGATCATCGCGTGCATGAGCTCGTAGGCGTTGAGCGGGCCACCGAACCCGGCCTCGGCGTCCGCGACGATCGGCGCCAGCCAGTCGCGGGTGCGCCGACCCGTCTCGGCGAACTCGACCTGGTCGGCCCGCAGGAGCGCGTTGTTGATCCGCCGGACCACGGCCGGCACCGAGTTGGCCGGGTACAGCGACTGGTCCGGGTACGTCTGACCGGACAGGTTGGCGTCGGCGGCCACCTGCCACCCCGACAGGTAGATCGCTTCGAGCCCGGCGCGCACCTGCTGCACCGCCTGGTTGCCGGTCAGCGCGCCCAGTGCCGGGAGCAGGGTCCGCGAGTGCAGCAGCTCCCACAGCCGCTCGGCGCCCCGGCGGGCCAGCGTGCTCTCCTCGCGGACCGACCCGCGCAGGGCGACGACGTCCTCGGCCGTGTGGGTGCGGCGGATGCCGGCCCAGCGCGGGTCGAGGTCCCAGTCGGCCGCGAGCTCGGCCGCGGTCTGCGTCTGGTCGCCGTGCCTGGTGGTGCTCATGGTGTCCTCCGTCGTTGGGGGGTTCTTCTCGGCCCTGCGGCCTGACGACCACGTTCCTCGCTGTTCCGGCGTTCTTCCCCGCCGGATGCCGCAGAAGATCCGCGATCCTTCTCCTCGACAGAAGCGGTGACGGCGGGCAAGGGTGGACGCATGACGACGACGGCCAACGGCGGCCTCGACACGCTCGTGCTGGGACGACGGATCCGGCACCTGCGCACGGGCCGGAACATGACGCTCGACGACCTGGGCACCGCGATCGGTCGCGCACCCTCCCAGGTCTCGATGCTGGAGAACGGTCACCGCGAGCCCAAGCTCTCGCTCCTGGCGCAGGTGGCCGAGGCCCTCGACGTGCCGCTGGCCGAGCTGCTGCGCACCGAGCCGCCGACGCGGCGGGCCGCGCTCGAGGTCGAGCTCGAGCGGGCGCAGCGCGGCCCCCTGTTCGCGTCGCTCGGCGTGCCCCCGGTGAAGGTGGGACGCTCCCTGCCGGCCGACGCCCTGGAGGCACTGGTGCGTCTGCAGGCCGAGGTCCAGCGGCTGCTCACCGAGAACGCCGCGACGCCCGAGGAGGCCCGCCGCGCCAACGCCGAGCTGCGCATCCGCATGCGCGCGCAGGACAACTACTTCCCGGAGCTCGAGGACCACGCGCGCCGCCTGCTCGCGGCGATCGACCACCCCGGCGGCCCCCTGTCGCAGCGCGCGACCGCGGACATCGCCGCGCACCTCGGGTTCGCCCTGCACTACGTCCCGGACCTGCCGCACTCGACCCGGTCGGTCACCGACCTGGCCCACGGTCGCATCTACCTGCCGCAGGGCAACCCCGGCACCAGCGACGCCCGCTCACCGCTCCTGCAGGCCATCGCCAGCCACGTGCTCGGCCACGCGGAGCCCACGGACTACGGCGACTTCCTGCGCCAGCGCGTCGAGGCCAACTACCTGGCGGCCGCGCTCATGCTCCCCGAGGACGGCGCGGTCCCGTTCCTGCAGGAGGCCAAGGCCGACCGTCGGCTGTCCGTGGAGGACCTTCGCGACGCCTTCGCCGTGCCCTACGAGACCGCCGCCCACCGGTTCACCAACCTGGCGACGCGCCACCTGGGCATCCCGGTGCACTTCATGAAGGTCCACGAGGGCGGCACCCTGCACAAGGCGTACGAGAACGACGGCGTGAAGTTCCCCGCGGACCCCTTGGGCGCCATCGAGGGTCAGCCCGTCTGCCGGCAGTGGACCGCACGCGTGGTGTTCACGCTGCCCGACCGGTTCACGCCGTACTACCAGTACACCGACACGTCGTCGGGCACGTACTGGTGCACCAGCCGCGTGCAGCCGTCGTCGCAGGGCGCGTTCTCGGTGTCCGTCGGGGTGCCGTTCGCGCACGTGCGCTGGTTCCGGGGCCGCGAGACCACCGAGCGTGCGGCGTCGCGGTGCCCGGACCCGATGTGCTGCCGCCAGCCGCCCGCCGAGCTGGCCGCGAGGTGGTCGGACAAGTCCTGGCCGAGCGCGCGCCCCCACGCGTCCCTGCTGGCGGCGCTGCCCGTGGGGGTGTTCCCGGGGGTGGACACCACGGAGGTGTACCGGTTCCTGGACCGGCACGCGCCCACGGACTGAGCCGGGTCAGGCGGCGACGAGCACCCGCTCGGCAGCCCACCGCGCCACCTCGGCCGGGAAGATGTCACCCAGCAGCCCGGGGACGGTGGCCCACACCGTCGTGCCGTACCGCCCGTTCGCCCAGGTGATCGCGTCCAGCAGCACCTCGTCGCCGTCCGTGGCGTCCTCGACCGGGAACTGCCGGGACCGCGCCGGGTCCGCGACGTCCGCGACCGTCCACCCCGAGGGGTGCCAGTCGCCCGCGGCCGCCGAGGGGCGGTGAGCCAGGTAGACGCCCGGCCCGATCCCCGCCGCCGTCGCCTGGGCGACCAGGTCCCAGGAGCTGGTCGGACCGACGTCGACGAGCGCCTCGTGCGCGGTGCTCATGCTGAACCTCCGGGTGCCGTCCGTGTCCGGCGCGACGAGCGCCTCCGCCAGCATGGCGGCCGGATCGCCGGCCGACAGAGGGCGGAAGTCCTAGGCGCCCGCGAGCCCGCACTACTCGCAGCCGATGCCGTCCCCGTCACGGTCGAGCTTGCGGCTGTAGCCGGGCTGACCGGCGTAGATCGGTGCGGCTCCGGCGGCGCGCACCGCCGTGCAGTTGGCGTAGGACGTCGCGGTCCCCGCGGAGACCGGCGGAGCGGCCGGTGCCACGGGTGCTGGCTTGGCGGCCTTCGCCGCGGCCTTCTCGGCAGCGACCCGGGCAGCCTCGGCGTCCGCCGCCTCCTGGGCCACGCGGGCAGCCTCGGCCTCCGCCGCGACGCGCGCGGCCTCCTCGGCGGCGACCCGCTCGGCCTCGATGCGCTGCTCCTCGGCCGTGCGGAGCTGCTGGACCGTCGCTGCGGTGCTGACCAGGGTGCTGCTGGACTGCTCGACCCGGCCGCGCATGTTCGCGATCATCGTGGCCGGGTACCGGGACAGCGGGTAGGCGGTCGGGTCGCCGCTGAGCAGAGCGGTGAGCGCCGCGCCCGAGGCCGCGGCCGTGTCGACGGCCGTGCTGCGGCGGTCGACCTCGTCCAGCCCGACGCCGGCGGCCAACGCGGCGGCAGCCACCGTGGCGGACTCGCTCGCGTCCTCGAACGCGGCGAGCTGCGCGGGGACGGTGCAGGAGTCGTCGGTGCCGAACAGCCCGGCACCGGCGGCGATCGCCTCCTCCTCGGCGCTCGCGACGTCCGTCGCCGAGGCCGCGTCATCGGCGAGAGCGTGCCCCAGCCCCTGCCGGACGATCTCGGCGTTGACGAGCACGTCGCCGACGAACACCGCGGCCACCGCCTGGTCGGCCTCGCTGTCCGGATCGAGCGCCGGCTCGAGCCGCACCTCGGTGCCCTCGGGCAGCAGCTCCTGGAGGGCCGCCGCGGACTCGTCGCCCAGGCACTCGACGTCGTCGCCGGTCCCGCCGGGCGCTGGCGCGTCGACGTTGGCCAGGCGCACCTGGACCGTCCGGTCGCCCTGGGTCACCTCGACGGTGTCCCCCGCCACGACGTGCGCGACCTCCATGGGTCCAGGCCCACTGCCGCAGGCCGTGAGGGAGACCGCGACGACGAGACCGGCGAGGAGCGAACCGGCGACCTGACGGGTGGAGCGGGAAGAGAGCATGCCTGGTCATCGGCACACCAGCGAGCCCCGATGACCCCCGCGGCCCCGATTCCCTCGTCCGAGGCGTCAGGCCACCGCCACCGACCGCTCGTGCAGCACGTGCCCGATCGCGCCCGCGAGCCCGAGCCGCCGGGCGAGCGCGTCCACCCGTGCCAGCCCGGGAACGCCCTCCGCCTGGTGCAGCGCGACAAGGCTGTCCAGCAGCCCCTCGTGCGGCATGGACACCGAGACCTCCAGCACGGTCTCCGTCCCGTCGGTCACCAGGTAGGTCACGGCCGGGACGAACTCCTCCGACGGCGCGACCCGGAACCGGACGGCACCCACGTCCACCGGCGCAGGCAACGGCCGACCGCCCACGTGCGCGTGCTCGAGCAGCGCCCGGATCCTCGCCGCACCCTCGGCATCGAGGCCGACCGACGCGTCGAGGGAGTCCATGTCCGCGAGCACGACGCAGGACTCGGCGGGCTCGTCGTCGCCCGGGTGCCAGGACGCGTCGAGCTCGAGCGCCAGGAACCCGCCGCTCACCGAGAAGGCACGGCGGATCAGCGCCGCCCGCTCGTCGGCCGAGAGGCCCTTGAGGGGGTGCCGGCGCGTGGTGCCGACCGAACCGCACGAGCACGAGAGGGTGATCATGGCTCCAGGGTGCAACCGACCACTGACACTCGCGTGCGGGACGCGCCGCGACGGTCCCAAGCCACCCGGCGCCGATCCCAGCTCAGCGCGCGGTGTCGGCCCCCTGCGGCTGCTCGGTGCGCGTCGACGAGCGCCGGGTCGCGAGGTACAGCACGAGGCCGAGCACGAGCAGCGCCCCGGCCAGCAGCCAGTGCTTGGCCTCCTGCTGCGTGAGCAGACCGACGCAGGTCAGCGACGCGAGCACCGGCAGCGGCGTCCAGGCCCGGAAGTGCGAGTGGTCGACGTGGTCCCGACGCAGCACGAGCACCGCGACGTTGGTGCTGAGGAACACGAACAGCAGGAGGAGGACGACGGTCGACGCCAGGTCCGCGAGCGAGCCGGTGAGCGTGAGCGCCATCGCGACGATGGTCGTCGCGACGATCGCCACGATCGGCGTGCGACGCCCCGGCAGCACCCGGCCGAACAGCGACGGGAGCAACCGCTCCTGGGCCATGCCGTACGTGAGCCGGCTCGCCATGATCATGGTCAGCAGCGCACCGTTGGCCACCGCCACGAGCGCGATGACGGAGAACACCTCGAGCGGGACACCGCCGGCCACCCGGACCACCTCGAGCAGCGGGCCGCTGGACCCGGCCAGGTCGTCGGGGGCCACCACCGCGGGCGCCACGATGCCGACCAGCAGGTACACGACCCCGGCGGTGAGCAGCGCGCCGAACAGGGCCCGCGGGTAGTTGCGTCGGACGTCCACCACCTCCTCGGCCAGGTTGGCGGACGTCTCGAAACCGACGAACGAGTAGAACGCGATGAGCGCCCCGCCGAGCGTGGCGCCGGCCACCGTGACATCCGGCGGCAGCTCCGTCACGCGCGCCAGGTCCCCGTCACCGCGTCCCAGGACCAGGGCGCCGAGGACGACGACGAGCACCAGGCCGCTCAGCTCGATCACGGTCATGACCACGTTGGCGCGCAGCGACTCCTGGATGCCCCGCGCGTTGAGCGCGGCCACCAGCGCCAGGAACACGAGCGCCGCCGGGATCTTGGGGACGTCGAGGAAGACACCGAGGTAGTCGCCGGCGAACGCGAGCGACAGGCCGGCCGCGGACGTGACGCCGGCGGCGAGCATGGAGAACCCGACGAGGAACGCGATCAGCGGCTTCTTGAACGCCCGCTGGGCGTACACCGCCGAGCCACCGGCCCGGGGGTACTTGGTGACCAGCTCGGCGTACGACGACGCCGTGAGCAGGGCCATGCCCAGGGCGACGAGCAGCGGCAGCCAGACCATGCCGCCGGCCTCGTCGGCCAGCACGCCGACCAGGGCGTACACGCCGGCGCCCAGGACGTCGCCGAGGATGAACAGGAACAGCAGCGGTCCGGTGACGGCTCTCTTGAGCCCGGACGCGGGTTCGGTGGTGGTCGTGTCGGCCATCGACCGAGTATCGGCACGACGAGCCCGGTCCGCAGGTCGAGCGGCGACCTCAGACCGCGGCGACCTGCATCCGGCGCCACCACCACACGGTGAGGGCGACGCCGGCGGCACCGACCGCGGGCACCAGCGCGAGCTGGACCGGACGGATCAGCGCGGCGGCGTCGGCCCCTGCCATCCCTGCCCACAGGCTGGGTGCGGCGTACGGGAACCAGCCGCCCGCGCCGAGGGTCACGATGATCTGGGTGGCCATGACGAGCAGGATGATCGCCGCGAGCGCCCCGAAGTACCCGCGCACGACCGTGGCCACCCATCCGAACGGCATCGCCAGCAGCCCCGACAGCACGCTGGCGACGAGGGCGACCCCCGCGGTCGGCGCCAGCGCGCCCAGGTCGAAGCCGGTGGGCGACGTCGCCCAGCTGGCCAGCAGGGTCACACCGACCGCTGCGACGGACACGGCGACGACCCACGCGACGGCGACCGCGGACTTGGCCAGGGCGATCCGACCGCGGTCCACCGGCAGCCCGTACAGCGAGCCGATGGTCCGGTCCGCGAACTCGCGCCCGTACAGCCACGCGACGACGAACCCGCCACCCAGCACCATGGCCACCGACAGCACCTGGCCGGCGGCCGACACCTGCGCGACGTGCACCTCGCCCACCGCGTAGGCGGCGAGCTTGGCGCGCGTCGGCGAGTCCACGCCCGGGCTGCGGGCCAGCAGGACGAACCCGACGGCGGCCGCCGGGACGGCCACCAGGAACAGCGCGGTCGTCAGCCGGAACACCGCCGACCGGCGCAGCTTGAGCCACTCGACCGCGAGCGTCGTCGTCACCGCAGGACCCCCTCACCCGTCCCGGCGTCGGCCAGGTCGGCGTCGTGCACCATCGCGAAGAACTGCCGTTCCAGGTCGACCCCGCCGGGCGGCAGGGTGCCCACCGCCCGACCCGCGTGCACGACCGTGATCCGGTCCGCCACCCGGGCGACCTCGTCCAGGTGGTGGCTGGACACCAGCACCGCGCACCCGCGCCCGGCCAGCTCGGCGAGCAGCTCGCGCACCACCAGCACGCCGGCCGGGTCCAGGGCGCTCGTCGGCTCGTCGAGGATCACGAGCGCCGGCTCGTGGACCACCGCGCACGCGATGCCGAGGCGCTGCCGGTTGCCCAGCGACAGCGCACCCGTCCGACGGTCCGCCCAGCGGTCCAGCCGCAGGCGCGCCAGCAGCTCGGCCGACCGCTCCTGGGCCGTGCGCCGGTCCAGCCCGTGCAGGCGCGCGGCGCACACCAGGTCCTCACGCGTGCTCAGCTCCGGGTACACGAACGGGTGCTCGATCATCTGCCCGACCCGGCGCCACAGGTCCGCGTCGGCGTGCCGGACGTCGGTGCCCCACAGGGCGACGCGGCCCGAGTCCGGCTCGACCATGCCGACCAGCGTCCGCATCAGGGTGGTCTTGCCCGCGCCGTTGAGCCCGACGAGGGCGTGCACCGTGCCGCGCTCGACCGTCAGGCTCAGCCCGTCGAGCGCGCGCTCGGTGCCGTAGGTCCGCACCAGGTCCTCGACCTGCAGCGGCACGCCGGTGTGTCCGCTCATGACCGGTCCCCGGCGAGCGTCAGGTGCCCGAGGGCGCGCCGGGCGGTCTCCTGCAGGCCGACCGGGTCCGGGGCCGTCGCCCACCAGAGCAGCGCGGCGGTCATGGCGGAGACGCACACGGAGGCGGCGACGGCGGCCTCGAGCGGGTCGGCACCGCCGTCGACGAGGGCGCCGGCGACCAGGTCCTCGGTCTCCTGCGATCCCGCCGAGGTCGCCGCCCGCAGCGCCGGGGTCCGGGCCGCCAGCGCGACGCGACGACGGACCTGCTCCCCCTCGATCGCCTCGATCTGCTCGACCGCGACCAGGAAGCCGCGCCGGACGCGCTCGATCGGCGGCAGGTCGGCCGGCTGCGCGAGCACCGCTGCGACGATCTGCGGGTCGTACGGGTCGGTCACCACCACGGACTCCTTCGTCGGGAAGTGCCGGAAGAACGTCATCGGGGTGACACCGGCCGCCGCCGCGATCTGCGCCACGGTCGTCGCGTCGAAGCCCTGCGCGTCGAACAGGTCGAGCGCCGAGCGGAGCAGGTTCTCGCGGGTGCGAGCGGTGCGGGACGAGGTCACGGTGGAATGTTAGTCACTAACATTCCACGCAGGCAAGGGGCCGACGATCCGTCTCGTGACCGCTGGGCGTACGTTCGACGAGGAGCTCGGCTTCACGGACCCACGCCCGAAGGGTCGGGGCACCTGCGCGATGACGCTCAGGTGGCGGACGTCGTCGTTGCTCCTCGGGTCAGGCCATGACGAGACGGGGTGCCAGGTCTCCCACCCGGCGGCCGAGCTCGGCGACGGCCACGTCGAAGGCGTCGTCGCTGCCGCGCCGGACCGGGTCGGGGATGGACCAGTGCACGTCCGCGGTGAGGCCGACTTCCTCGTGCGCTCGGTCGCAGACGGTGATCACGAGGTCGTCGGGTCGGCGGACCTCGTCGAGGTGCCGTGGGCTGACGCTCTGCAGGTCCAGGTGGTGCCGACGGGCCGCGTGCACGGCGCCGGGGTCGATCGAGTCGGCCGGGTGCGTGCCTGCTGAGGTGGCCGGGATCGTGCTGGCGCGTCGCCACATCGCGACGGCCAGGTGCGAGCGGGCGGAGTTGGCGGTGCAGAGGAACAGCACCCGCGGCGGGCGCGGCAGTGCGGTGGTGAAGGGTCCGAGCTCGGTGGGCAGGAGGCGGAGGTAGGTCCGCCGCCGGTCGCCCTCGGAGCGGGTGCGCTCGACGAACCCGTGCTCGATGAGCACGTTGACGTGGTGGGCGAGCAGGTTGGACGGCATCGACAGCTCGCTCGCCAGCTCCGAGGGCGATGCGTCCCCACGCGAGAGCAGGTCCACGACCGCGAGCCGACCCGCATCGGCCAGTGCGCCGTGCAGGGCCGCACGCCTCTCCACCTGGGACATCCATTCAGTGTTCATTGAGTCAATGTTGACTGAGTGACCCTGGCCGGGTCAAGATGCCGCCGTGACCTCAGCACCGGAACCCGGTCCTCTGCCTCTGCCCACCCGGCTCGCTGCCGAGCTCGTCGGCACCGCCACGCTCGTCGCCGTCGTGGTCGGGTCCGGGATCATGGCCCAGCGGTTGACCGACGACGTCGGCCTCCAGCTCCTGGCGAACAGCCTGGCCACCGTGTTCGGGTTGGCCGTCCTGATCGTCGTGCTGGGCCCGGTGTCGGGAGCCCACCTGAACCCGGTCGTCACCATGGCCGACCGAGTCCTCGCCCGGGACGCGTCGTCGCGGCGGCCGACCGCTGAGGTCGTCGGGTACGTGCTCGCGCAGTGCGCTGGCGCCGTTGCGGGGGCGCTCGTGGCGGACGCGATGTTCGACGTGACGCCCGCCATCTCCACCACGCAGCGCGTCGGGACCGGGCTGGTGATCGGCGAGGTCGTCGCGACCGCAGGGCTGGTGCTCGTGATCTTCGCGCTGGTGCGATCGCATCGCGCGGCGCTGGTCCCGGTGGCAGTCGCCGCCTGGATCGGGTCGGCGTACTGGTTCACCTCCTCGACGTCGTTCGCCAACCCCGCCGTGACCGTGGGGCGCGTCTTCACCGACACCTTCGCCGGCATCGCGCCCGGATCGGTCCCGCTCTTCGTGCTGGCCCAAGTGGTCGGCGCCGCGCTCGGGATTGCTGCCGTCGCCGCGTTCTACCCGGCACGGGAAGCGTCGCCGGTACCTGACGACCTTCCGACCGAGCAGCTCGTCCCCCGCATCACCGCGCTCGCCGCCACCCCCGCACACACCGCACAGAACTCCCGAGGAGAAGCATGACCACCACCGACAAGCCCAGCGTCCTGTTCGTCTGCGTGCACAACGCCGGCCGCTCCCAGATGGCCGCCGGATTCCTGAACGCCTTGTCCGGAGGGGCCGTCGAGGTTCGTTCCGCCGGGTCGATGCCCGGCAACCAGGTCAACCCCGTCGCCGTCCAGGCGATGGCCGAGGTCGGCGTCGACATCGCGTCCGAGCAGCCCAAGGTCCTGACGACCGACGCCGTGCAGGCGTCTGACGTCGTGATCACGATGGGCTGCGGGGACGCCTGCCCCTACTTCCCGGGCAAGCGGTACGAGGACTGGGTGCTCGAGGACCCGGCCGGCCAGGGGATCGACTCCGTGCGCCCCATCCGCGACGAGATCCGCACCCGGATCCTCGGCCTCCTCGACGAGCTCGGGGTCCAGCCGGTCACGGTGTGAGCACCGGTTGCACCCCGAGTGCGGGACCTGGTCATCGTCGGAACGACAAAGAGTCGGGAACCCTGAGGTTCCCGACTCTTCGTCTCCCTGGGACATCTCCCAAGGATCTGTGCGCGAGGGGGGATTTGAACCCCCACGCCCTTTCGGACACTGGCACCTGAAGCCAGCGCGTCTGCCGTTCCGCCACTCGCGCGCGGTGCAGAACATTAGCACGATCGCGCCCCCCTCCAGACCACCCCCGTGGCGTCCGGCGCGCGCACATCACCCACCTTCCGGCCCCGCACCCGCAGGTCCCGGATACGATCAAGGCGGATCGCGGGGAGGACACCTGCGCACGGGCACGCACGAGGCACTGGGGAGGTGGGCGTGGGCATCCTCGACAGGTTCGAGAACGGCGTGGAGCGGGTGGTCAACAACGCCATCGCCAAGGCCTTCAAGAGCGAGCTCAAGCCCCTGGACCTGTCCAGCGCGCTGCGCCGCGAGGTGGACGACCGGGCGGCCGTGGTGGGCCGCGACAGAACCGTGGTGCCCAACGAGTTCACGATCGAGCTCGCGACTGCCGACTACGACCAGGTGGAGTCCTGGGGTGCGGAGGCGTTGGCGGACGAGTTCGCCAACAACGTCACCGACTACGCCGCCAGCCAGCGCTACGCGTTCGTCGGGCCGGTGACCGTGTCGTTCAGCGAGGACGGCGAGCTCGAGCCCGCGCGGTTCCGGGTGCACAGCGCGACGGTCCGCGGTGCGGTCGCCCCGGCCGGCGCCTCGTCGGCACCCAGCGCCCGCCACCCCCTGGTCGACATCGACGGGCAGCGCTACATCCTCACCGGGCCGGTCACGGTCATCGGCCGCGGGTCGGAGGCGGACATCATCGTCGACGACCCGGGCGTCTCCCGGCGTCACCTCGAGATCCGCGTGACGCCCGAGGGCGTCGTCGCCACGGACATGGGGTCGACCAACGGGCTCTTCGTCGAAGGCCACCAGGTGCCGGCCGCGACCCTGCTGGACGGCAACACGCTGACCATCGGGCGCACCCGGATCCTGTTCTGGACAGGCGGCGAGCCGGACCCGGACGAGTGACGCCGGCCCATGAGTGAGCTGACCGTCACCCTGCTGCGGCTGGGATACCTGGCCCTGCTCTGGGTGCTGGTGCTCTTCGCGATCGGTGTGCTGCGCCGCGACCTGTACGGCACGCGGATCACCGACCGGCGGCGACGCAAGGCGGCACCCGTGGCGGCCGCGGCGGTGGCGACGGAGCCGGCCAAGCCGGAGGCCGCGCCGGCGCGGACGCCGCGGAGCACCCGCAGCGGCTCGGGTCCCAGCCGGCTGGTGGTGACCGAGGGCCCCCTGCGCGGCACGATCGTCCCGCTGGGCTCGTCGGCGGTCCTCATCGGCCGGGCGCCCAGCTGCACGCTCGTCCTGGACGACGACTACTCGTCGTCGCGGCACGCACGGATCTTCCCGCAGGGTGGCCAGTGGTTCGTCGAGGACCTCGGATCGACGAACGGGACATTCGTGGCCGACCAGCGCGTCGAGGCGCCGACACCCGTCTCGACGGGTACACCCGTCCGCGTGGGCCAGAGCGTTCTCGAGCTGCAGAGGTAGACCCGGTGACCGTCGCACTCAGGTATGCGGCGCGGTCCGACGTCGGACTCGTGCGCTCCAACAACCAGGACTCGGCCTACGCCGGGCCGCACCTGCTGATGGTCGCGGACGGCATGGGCGGGCACGCGGGGGGTGACGTCGCCTCGTCCGTCGCGGTCGCGGCCTTCGCGCCCCTGGACGGGGAGTCGCACGGTCCCGACGACGCGCTGGACCAGCTGGAGACCGCGCTGGCCGACGCCCGCGACGAGATCATCGCCCGCAGCGACGCCGACCCGGACCTGAGCGGCATGGGCACCACGGTGCTGGCCATCCTGCGGGCCGGGAACAAGCTCGCCATGGTGCACCTGGGCGACTCGCGCGGGTACCTCATGCGCGACGGCGTGCTCACGCAGGTCACCACCGACCACACCTTCGTGCAGCACCTGGTCGACATCGGCCGGATCACGCCGGAGGAGGCCGAGCACCACCCGCAGCGCTCGGTCGTCATGCGCGTGCTGGGCGACTTCGACCCCGAGGTGACCCCGGACCTGTCCGTCCGGGAGGCGCGTCCGGGCGACCGGTGGCTGCTGTGCTCCGACGGCCTGTCCGGCTTCGTCAGCGCGGAGACCATCGAGGAGACGATGGCGTCGATCGACGACGTCGACGTCTGCGCGGACCGCCTGGTCCAGCTGGCGCTGCGCGCCGGCGGCGGCGACAACATCACGGTGGTCCTGGCGGACGTGATCGAGCTCGACGACCTCGCCGACGGGGCGGGGCCGACCACCCACGCGACGGTGGTCGGTGCCGCGGCGCTGACCCGCAACGCACCCACGTCGGCCGCCGACGGACCGGCCGCCCGCGCGGCCGTCCTGGGCAGGATCCAGCTGAGCGAGCCGAGGGGCGACGACGACGCCCCGCCGCCCGGCGGGTCCGACGACGACCACGAGGACGAGCCCGACGCACCCCGGCGACGCTGGCGCGCGGTCGTCGCGTGGGTCGTCGCCGGCGTCCTGGTGCTGGCGGCCGCCGGGATCGCCTACGGCTGGACCCAGACGCAGTACTACGTGGGGGTCGACGACGGCGAGGTCGTGATCTTCCGCGGCCTGCCGCAGACCATCGTCACCGTGCCGCTGTCCTCCGTGGTGGAGCGCACGGGCACCGCCCTGGAGGACCTCGAGTCCCGCTACCTGCGCGAGCGCGTCGAGCAGACCATCCACGCCGACTCCCTGACCGAGGCCCGCGGGCTGGTCGGCATGCTCGCCGACGCGCCCACCCAGCCGTCCCCCACGCCGACCGCGACGACGAGCCTCGAGCCGGTGCCGTCCGGGACGGCCGCGCCGTGAGCCGCGCGTGATGGCAACCGTCCAGCCGCACCGGGTGCGCGCCGGCCGGGGTGTCGAGCTCGGCCTCCTGCTGCTCGCCCTCGCCATCGGCGTCGCGTCGTACGCGCTCGCCGGCATCGGCACCACGGACGCGGTGCCGCCCGACGTCATCGGCTACGGCGTCGGCATGGCCGCGCTGGCCATCGGGGTGCACCTGGTGCTGCGGTGGCGCGCGCCGTTCGCGGACCCGGTGATCCTGCCGATCACCGTGGCGCTCAACGGCATCGGCCTGGCGATGATCTACCGCATCGACTTCGCCTACACGGCGCGCGGCCGGGAGGACACGTTCGCGCAGCGGCAGCTGGTGTGGACGGCGGTGTCCGTGGTGCTCGCGGCGGCCGTGATCATCCTGCTGCGCGACCACCGCACGCTGCGGCGCTACACGTACACCGCGATGGTCGCCGGTCTGGTGCTCGTGATGCTGCCGCTGGTGCCGGGCCTGGGCGTGCTGATCAACGGCGCCCGCATCTGGGTGCGCGTCGGCGGCGTGGGTTTCCAGCCGGCGGAGTTCGCCAAGATCGCGTTCGCGGTGTTCTTCGCGGGCTACCTCGTCACGCACCGCGACACGCTCGCGCTCGCCGGGCCCAAGGTGCTGGGCCTGCAGCTGCCGCGGCCGCGGGACCTCGGACCGATCCTCATCGTCTGGGGCGCGTCGGTCGCCGTGCTGGTGCTCGAGCGCGACCTCGGCACGTCGCTGCTGTTCTTCGGCCTCTTCGTCGCGATGCTCTACCTGGCCACCGAACGGCTGAGCTGGGTGGTCATCGGCCTGCTGCTGTTCGTCGTCGGCGCCGTCCTGGCCGCGGAGGCGTTCTCGCACGTCGGCGCGCGGTTCGACGCCTGGCTCAACGCCTTCGACCCGGCGGTGTTCGACCAGAGCCCGGGCGGCTCCGGGCAGCTGGTCCGCGGCCTGTTCGGCATGGCCAGCGGCGGGCTGTTCGGGACCGGCTGGGGTCAGGGGCGCCCGGACCTGGTGCCGTTCGCGGAGTCCGACTTCATCGTCGCGTCCCTCGGCGAGGAGCTCGGGCTGACCGGGCTGATCGCGATCCTGCTCTTCTACGCGATCCTGGCCGAGCGCGGCATGCGCACGGCGATCGGCGTCCGGGACGGGTTCGGCAAGCTGCTCGCGGGCGGCCTGGCGTTCATCGTCGCGCTGCAGACGTTCGTCGTCGTCGGCGGCGTCACGCGGGTCATCCCGCTGACCGGCCTGACCACGCCGTTCCTCGCGTACGGCGGCTCGTCGCTGGTGGCCAACTGGGTCATCGTCGCCCTGCTGCTGCGGATCTCCGACGAGGCCCGCCGCCCCGCGCCGTCCATGAAGCCCGCGCTGACGCCCGTCGGCGGCACGCCCGTGGTCGACAGCGGCGACGACCAGCCCACCGAGGTCATCCGGGGGGTCCGATGAACACCCCGCTGCGTCGCCTCGCGACGGTCGTCCTGGTCATGTTCGTCGCCCTCATGGCCAGTGCCACGTGGGTGCAGTACTTCCAGGCCGAGCGGCTCAACAACGACAGCCGCAACGTGCGCACGCTGTACCGCGAGTTCGGCAACGCGCGCGGGCCGATCGTCGTCGGCGGTGACGCCATCGCGCTGTCGACCAAGGTCGAGGACCCGTACGGCTACCAGCGCTCGTACACGAACGGCGAGCTGTACTCCGCGGTGACCGGCTTCTACTCGGTGGTCAACGGCCGCACCGAGCTGGAGGCCGCCGCCAACGACCAGCTCACCGGGCGCGGCGACCAGCTGTTCTTCTCCCGCATCCGGGACCTGCTCACCGGGCGCCAGCCGGAGGGTGCGGCCGTCGAGACGACGATCATCCCGGCCGCGCAGCAGGCCGCCCTGGACGGGCTGGCCGGTCAGCAGGGTGCGGTCGTCGCGCTCGAGCCGTCGACCGGCAAGATCCTCGCCCTCGTCTCGACGCCCGGCTTCGACCCGAACGCCCTGGCGTCGCACGACATCGCCGCCGCCGGCGCCGCGTACCAGCAGCTCAACGCCGCGGACGGCAACCCCCTGCGCAGCAACGCGACGCTCGAGCGCTACCCCCCGGGGTCCACGTTCAAGCTGGTCACCTCCGCGGCCGCGCTCGAGAGCGGGCAGTACACGCCCGAGAGCACCCTGCCGGCCCCGGACCGGCTGACCCTGCCGCAGACCACCGCGACCATCGGCAACTTCGGCGGCGGCGGGTGCGGGAGCGACCCGATCACCCTGGCCGACGCGCTGCGCGTCTCCTGCAACACCGCGTTCGGGCAGCTGGGCCTGGACCTGGGTGCGGACGCCCTGCGCACGCAGGCCGAGCGGTTCGGCTTCAACGACCCCGACCTGACCATCCCGATGAAGGTCGTCGAGAGCGTCTTCCCGGACGAGATGAACGCCCCGATCACGGCGCAGTCGGCCATCGGGCAGCGCGACGTGCAGGCGACGCCGATGCAGATGGCGATGGTGTCCGCGGCGATCGCCAACGGCGGGCGGCTCATGACGCCGTACGTCGTGCAGACCGTGCGCTCGGCGGACCTGCAGCGGGTGTCCGAGACCGAGCCGACCCTGTACTCCACCGCGATCTCGCCCGGGACCGCGGCGTCGCTGCGGGACATGATGGTCGGCGTCGTCGAGGGCGGTTCCGGCACGGCCGCACAGATCCCCGGCGTGCAGGTGGCCGGCAAGACGGGCACCGCGCAGACGGCCGACGGCGAGGCGCCGCACGCCTGGTTCACCGCGTTCGCGCCCGCGGACAACCCGCGCGTGGCGGTCGCGGTCCTGGTCGAGCACGGCGGGAACGCCGGGAACGAGGCCACCGGCGGACGGGTCGCGGCGCCGATCGCCAAGTCCGTCATCCAGGCGGTGCTGGCCCAGTGAAGACGGCATCGGGCGTCCTGCTCGGCGAGCGCTACCGGCTGGTCCGGCAGATCGCCGTCGGTGGCATGGGTGAGGTGTGGGAGGGGTACGACGACGCCCTCGCCCGCCCCGTCGCCGTCAAGGTGCTGCGCTCGGAGTTCGCCGGGGACCGGGGCTTCCTGGAGCGGTTCCGCACCGAGGCGCGCAACTCCGCGTCCCTGTCGCACCCGAACATCGCGCAGCTGTTCGACTACGGCGAGCAGGAGGGCTCGGGCTTCCTGGTCATGGAGCTCGTCGTCGGCGAGCCGCTGTCCGACCTGCTCGAGCGCGAGCCCGTGCTGTCCACCCGCCGCCTGCTGCCGATCCTCGCGCAGACCGCCCGCGCGCTGCACGCTGCGCACCTGGCGGGCGTGGTGCACCGCGACGTCAAGCCCGGCAACATCCTGCTGGGCCGCGGCGGGCGCGTGAAGATCACCGACTTCGGCGTCTCGCTGGCCCGCAACCAGGTGACCATGACCGCCACCGGCATGGTCATGGGCACCGCGCAGTACCTGTCGCCCGAGCAGGCCGTGGGCAAGCCCGCGACGCCGCTGTCCGACCTGTACTCGCTGGGGATCATCGCGTACGAGGCCCTCGTCGGCCATCGTCCCTTCACCGGGCCGACCGCCGTGGACATCGCCGTGGCGCACGTGAACAACCCGGTCCCGCCGCTGCCGTCCACCGTCGACAAGCACCTGGCCGCCCTGGTGATGCGCCTGCTGTCCAAGGAGCCCAGCGCGCGTCCCGCCTCGGGCGAGGAGCTCGCGCAGCTGCTGGACAAGCTGGTCCCCCGCACGCCGCCGTCGGGCGTCCCCGTGCTGGTCAGCTCGCACACCCGCACGCCGGACACGTTCGCCACCGCGGCGGTCAGCTCGGGCGGCGCGCCCGCCGCGCCGCCGTCGTACCCGCCCCGGCGCACCCGCCGTGCGGAGGAGGCCACCGGGCGTGGCGCCGCGCACCGCGCGGCACCGACGACGGGGGTGCGGATCGGCCGCACCGGCCGACTGTCGTGGCCCCTGCTGGCCCTGGTCCTGCTGCTCATCGGTCTGCTCGGCGCCGCCCTCGCGACGCAGCTGACCAAGGCCGACGGGCCGGTCGGAGGCACGCCCGGGTTGACCGCGTCGGGCGCCGACTACCCTCGTGGCGGCACCCTGGATGGAATGATCACCGAGAACGGGGCCGCGGCGCACGCCGCAGACCCGGCATCGACGGAAGCAAAGGACGCCTAGTGGTGGACGAAGGATCCCGCACCCTCGCCGGACGGTACGAGGTCGGCGAGCTCATCGGCCGCGGTGGCATGGCCGAGGTGCACATCGGCCACGACACCCGGCTCGGCCGCACCGTCGCCATCAAGATCCTGCGCTCCGACCTGGCCCGCGACCCCTCGTTCCAGAACCGGTTCCGCCGCGAGGCCCAGTCCGCGGCCGCGCTGAACCACCCCGCGATCGTGTCGGTCTACGACACCGGCGAGGACGTGTTCACCGAGCCGACCGGCGTGGTCGCGCACGTGCCGTTCATCGTCATGGAGTACGTCGAGGGGCACACCGTCCGCGACATCCTGCGCGACGGGCACGCGGTCCCCATCGAGGAGGCCGTGGAGATCACGGCCGGTGTCCTGTCCGCCCTGGAGTACTCGCACCACGCGGGCATCGTGCACCGCGACATCAAGCCCGCCAACGTCATGCTCACGCCGACGGGTGCCGTCAAGGTCATGGACTTCGGCATCGCCCGCGCCATGGCCGACTCCGCCGCGACGATGACCCAGACGCAGGCCGTCATCGGCACCGCGCAGTACCTGTCGCCCGAGCAGGCGCGCGGGGAGACCGTCGACGCCCGCTCGGACCTGTACTCCACCGGCTGCCTGCTGTTCGAGCTGCTCACCGGCCGCCCCCCGTTCACCGGCGACTCCCCGGTCGCCGTGGCCTACCAGCACGTGCGCGAGGCCGCGCCGGTGCCGTCGACCTTCGCGTCCGACGTGCCGGACACGCTGGATCGCATCACGCTCAAGGCGCTGGCCAAGGAGCGCGACTCGCGCTACTCCAGCGCCGCGGAGTTCC
Organism: uncultured Actinomycetota bacterium; assembly: GCA_963837795.1. Taxonomy (GTDB): domain Bacteria; phylum Actinomycetota; class Actinomycetes; order Actinomycetales; family Cellulomonadaceae; genus Cellulomonas. The sequence goes on along the minus strand of CAWIOT010000002.1, from coordinate 370,682 downwards.
GCTCGGACCTCGAGGCCGCGGTGCGCGGCGGGGCGGTCGGCGCGCCGGCCGTCGGTGCCCTCGCCGCCGGCGCCCTCGTCGCGACGCCGACCACCGAAGCCACCCAGGTGATGGCCCCGCCTGCCGCCACCACGCAGGCCATGCCGCCCGCCAGCGCGCCGTGGGCGGCGACCGGGGCAGCCGTCGCGACCGCCCCCCCGGAGGACGAGGAGGAGGAGCGGCGCCGTCCGTGGCTGATCCCCCTGCTCATCGCCATCGCCGTGCTGGCGGTCGCGGGCATCGTCGCGCTCATCATCGCCAACTCGCAGAAGGACCAGGGCGCCACCCTCGTCGCGGTGCCGACCGTGGAGAACATGACGGCGCAGCAAGCCGAGGACGCGATCACGGCGGCAGGCCTGGAGTTCGTGCGCGCGGTCGAAGCGTCCGACTCCGTCGAAGCGGAGCACGCCATCCGCTCGGACCCCGAGGCGGGCACGGAGGTCGAGCCCGCCTCCCAGGTCACCGTCTACATCTCGACCGGCCCCGCCAGCGTGACGGTGCCCGGCGTGGCCGGCCGGACGGAGCAGGAGGCCGAGTCGATCCTCACCGACGCCGGCCTGACGGTCGCCGCCAACCGGCAGGACGACGACAACCCCGACTTCCCGCAGGGCCAGGTCACCAAGACCGACCCCGCCGAGGGCACGTCGGTCAGCTCGGGTGCCGAGGTCACGCTGTACGTGTCGACGGGCAACGTGCAGGTGCCCGACGTCAACGGCAAGACGCAGGAGGAGGCCACGCAGCTGCTCAACGCCTCCAAGCTGCAGGTCAACACGTCGCCGGTGGAGTCCGACCAGACCCCGGGCACCGTGGTCCAGCAGGACGTGGCGCCCGGCACGCTGGTCAAGCAGGGCCGCGTGATCAACCTGCAGATCGCCCAGGCACCCACCACCGCGACCATCCCCGACGGTCTGGCCGGGCAGACCTACGACCAGGTGGTCCAGGCGCTGCAGGCTGCCGGACTGACCAACGTCAACCGGATCGACGAGCAGTCCGACCGGCCCAAGGACGAGGTGCTGCGCACCGACCCCACCGCCGGCACCGAGGTGCCGCTGGACCAGCAGGTCGACATCCACGTCTCGCGCGGGAGCGGCGGCGGCAACAACCCGAACCCGACCGCGACCCCGTAGGTCGCGCACGAACACAGGGGCGTCCCCGGCCGGGGGCGCCCCTGTGGCGTGTCAGACGCGGACCAGCGGGTGCAGCCCCTCGGACCGCGCCACGGCCTGGTCGTCGCCGCAGATCTCCAGCCAGTTGGCCAGGAGCCGGTGGCCGCCCTCGGTGAGCACGGACTCCGGGTGGAACTGGACCCCGTGCAGCGGCAGGGAGACGTGCTGCAGGCCCATGATGATCTCGCGCTCGTCGGTGGCCACCACGGCCGTGACCTCGAGCTCGTCGGACACCGTGCCGTCGACCACCGCGAGCGAGTGGTACCGCGTGGCGGTGAACGGGTCCGGCAGCCCGGCCAGCACCCCCTGGCCCTTGTGCTCGATGCGGCTGGTCTTGCCGTGCATGAGCTCCGGGGCATGCGTGACGGTCCCGCCGAACACCTCACCCAGCGCCTGGTGGCCCAGGCACACCCCGAGCATCGGCAGCCCGGCGGCGGCGCAGTCGCGGATGACCTGCATGCTCTGGCCGGCGTCGGCCGGGGTGCCGGGGCCGGGGCTGACCAGGACGCCGTCGAACCCGGCGCGCTCCTCGACGGGCGGCACGGCGTCGTTGCGCACCACCACCGTCTCGGCGCCCAGCTGGTTGAGGTAGCCGACGATCGTGTAGACGAACGAGTCGTAGTTGTCGATCACCAGGATCCTGGTCATGTCACTCACCCACTGTCGTCTCGTTGAAGGGCATGAAGGGCGCCACCGCGGGGAACACCCACAGGAAGCACACGGCCAGCACCGCGACCGCCGCCACCGCGAGGACCAGCACGCGGACCCCGACCGGGCCGGGCAGCCGGTGCCACAACCACCCGTACATCAGCGCCCCTGTCCTTCTCGGTCCCTCACGCAGGTGACCATCATGCGCCCTGCACCAGCTCGGCCGGGATCCCGTCCGACGTGGGCGCCCAGTAGTCCAGCACCCCGTGCACGATGAACCGCTCGCGCGCCGAGAACATGGGGTGGCACGTGGTGAGCGTGATCATCCGCTCGGTGGGCGCCGCGCCGGGGTCGTCCGGGACGGGAGCGATGACGTCGACGTCCGTCGGCCGCACGATCTCGGTGGACGTCACGCGGTAGACGTACCAGACGTCGTCGGTGGTCCGGACGACCAACGGGTCGCCGACCTGCAGCTCCTGCACGCGGTTGAACGGCTTGGCGTAGGTGGTCCGATGGCCCGCGACGGCGAAGTTGCCGACGTCGCCCGGCATCGCGGTGCCCTCGTAGTGCCCGATGCCGAGCACGTCCAGCACGGTCGCCCGGTCGGTGCCCTGGCTGATCGGTCGCTCGGGCTCACCGGTCCAGCGCGGCACCTGGATCGTCGCGAACGTCGTGGCGTGCGCGGGCTCGTCCATCACCGGCGGCTCGCCGTGCCGCGGGGTCGCGACGACCGGTCCGGCGGGAGCGCCCGACGTCGTCGCCGTGGCCGTCGGGACCGGCTCGAACGGCAGCTCACGGACGATCTCCGCCTGGGCGCGGTTGCCCACCACGTCGGTCCACCACAGCTGCCACACCAGGAACGCGAACAGCAGCACACCGAGCGTGATGAGCAGCTCGCCCACCACCCCGACCACGCCGTAGACCACGTGAGCCGTCCCGCGAGCCGGAGGTGTCGGCGGCGTCGGTGCGGGCTCGGTCGTCGTCTGCCCGCTCACTGCGTGCCACCCGGAGCCGGCGAGGACTGCTCCTCCCGTGCGCGCTCCGCGGCCTGCGCCGCCTCGGCGGCCGCGAGCCCCGGCAGGATCTCGACGCCCTCGGGGACGCTCGCCGACCGCAGCTCCGTGGCGCCCGAGTACGCCGGCAGCTCGAGCGGCTTCTCCGCCTCCGTCACGGTCCACCCGAGCCCGACGAACGCGGCGTCGCGCAGGTAGTCCTGCACGGCCGACGACTCCTCGAGCGCCGCACGCAGCTCGTCCGGGTCGCCGATCGCGCGGACCTCGTACGGCGGGGAGTACAGGCGGCCGTGCAGGCGCAGGACGTTGCCGGCGCAGCGGAACGCGCTGGTGGAGATGACCCGCTGGTCCATGAGCTCCATGGCTTCCGCGCCGCCGGCCCACAGCGCGTTCATCACGGCCTGCACGTCCTGCTGGTGCACGACGAGCACGTCGGGGCTCACGTCCTCGCGGCGCGGCGAGTCCTGCGGGGCGTCGTCGAGCTTCACCGTCAGGCCGGGCCCGGTCACGGGAGTCAGCCCGCCCTCGATCTCGTAGCCCGTGCTCGGGGTGCCGACGGCGGCGCCGGCGATGCCGTTCTCCTGCGTGGTGAGCGCGTCGACGTCGGCACGCAGGGCGTCCACCTCGGTGGACAGCTGCGAGACGCGGCGGGTCTCCACCTGGGCCAGCTCCCGCAGGTCCTGCGGATGCCGGTCGCCGGATGCGCGGGCGAACTTGGCGTTGGCCGCGAACAGGGCGCCCGAGAGGGCCAGGACGAGAGCGACCGACAGCGTGCCGCGCGCGAGCAGACGGCGCGCGCGGTGCGGACGGTCGGTCACGAAGGCTCCTCGAGGGACGGCCCGGGACGGGCGGGCACTACGCTAGGTCACGAAGCAGGGAGTGCGTGACGACGCGGGCTCCCCGCACCCGATCGATCGACCTCGACCGCACCGCAGGGTGCGGTCCCCCGTGGCCCGCGGGCCGCACGCCCCAGGACAGGAGCACCGGACGTGCCTGAGTCGAAGTCGCGCAAGAAGGCGACGTACACACCGCCGCCCGCCAAGGCCGCCGGCCCCAAGGTCAACGCGCCCTGGTTCCTGCCCGTGATGCTGGGGCTGATGATCCTCGGGCTGATCTGGATCGTGGTCACGTACCTGACGCAGTCGCAGTACCCGATCCCGGGCATCAACCAGTGGAACCTGCTCATCGGGTTCGTGCTGATCATCGCGGGGTTCGGCATGACCACGCGCTGGCGCTGACACCCGCCCGACCTCGACCGAGGCGCCGTCCGCACACCGCGGTCGGCGCCTTCGTCATGCCCCCCGGGCACACTCACCCGGCGAGCTCGACATTGCTCACGCCCCGACGCCCCCTCACGGCGCTGATGTCGAGCTCGAGCGCTGGCGAACCCTGTCGGGCGCGACCGCGGGCACCGGGCCGTTGGGGCGCGCCCTCCCGGCGAGCTCGACATTGCTCACGTCTCGACGCCCCCTCACGGTGCTGATGTCGACCTCGAGCGGTTGGGGACCCTGTCGCGCGCGCCCTCCCGGCGAGCTCGACGTTGCTGACGCCTCGACGCCCCCTCACGACGCTGATGTCGAGCTCGAGCGCTGGGGGACCCTGTCGGGAGCGCGCCCGCGCGGCGAGCTCGACGTTGCTCGCGCCTCGACGCCCCCGCACGGGGCTGATGTCGAGCTCGGCCGCGTCGGTGACCCGTGAGTCGGGCTCGGCCTCGTCGGCACCCCAGCTGTCGAGCGCGGGGCGCCTCCGCCGCCCGTCCCCAGGGACGCACCAGCCACGTGTGGGCGCTCGGCCGCCGGCCACGCAGCGCTGACCTGCGGGGACGCCGCGATCATCCCCAGCGGTGCACAACTCTGTGGATAACTACACCGGTGTAGTTCCACAGGTGTGAGCAACGGTGGGGATGACGCCGGGTCCGTCGAAACCTGCGCTGAGCGGCTCCCTGCGGGCCTGCGGCCTCAGCCGAACGCGCCGACCGACGCGTAGGCGAGCAGGGTGGCCACCAGGAGGATCGCGCCGAGCGCGACCGGTGCCGCGACCGCGACGACGCCTCGGTACCGGGCCGGTGCGTAGGCGTAGGCACCGGCCAGCAGTGCGCCCGTGACCAGGCCGCCGACGTGCGCCTGCCAGGCGATGTTCGCCATGACGAAGCCGAGCGCGAGGTTGAGGCCGATGAGCACGAGGATCCCGCGCACGTCACCGCCCAGGCGCCTGCTCACCACGAGCATCGCGCCGAACAGACCGAACACCGCCCCCGAGGCGCCGACGGTGGCCGTGAACCAGCTGTCGGTCGCGCTGGCCAGCAGGACCGAGCCCACCGAGCCGCCCACGGCGGACAGGAGGTAGAGCGTCAGGTAGCGCGCTCGACCCAGTGTCTTCTCGAGCGTGGGGCCGACGAACCACAGGGCGACCATGTTGAACGCGATGTGCAGGAACTGGCCGGGGGAGTGCAGGAACGCGGCGGACAGGAACCGCCACGGCTGGTAGAACCCGAGCGACGGTGAGAACAGCCACTGGGAGGTCCAGGTGGGCAGGACCAGCTGCAGCGCGAAGCTGGCGACGCACAGCCCGATGAGGGTCAGCGTGATGACCGGCCGGCCGTCGTGCCGCACGCCGCCGAGCGCGGTCCGTGTGCTGGGCACGGCGCGTGCCGCCTCCGCGACGCAGTCGACGCAGTGGATGCCGACGGCTGCCTGACGCTGACAGTCCGGGCACGCGGGCCGGCCGCACCGCTGGCACCGCACGTACGACACCCGGTCGGGGTGACGAGGGCAGACCGGCGGCGCGACCGGCGCGCCCGGCTGGGAGGACTCGCTGATGGTGCCCTCAGTCCTCGATGGTGATCGAGTTGATGACGATGTCCTCGACGGGACGGTCGCCCGGGCGCACCCGGGTGGACTCGATGGCGTCGACCACGGCGCGGCTCTCGTCGTCGGCGACCTTGCCGAAGATCGTGTGCTTGCCGTTGAGCCACTCGGTGGGGGCGACCGAGATGAAGAACTGCGAGCCGTTGGTGCCGCCGACCTTGCCCGTGGTGGGGTCGAGGCGCTTGCCGGCGTTGGCCATGGCCAGCAGGTAGGGCTCGTTGAAGGACAGCTCGGGGTGGATCTCGTCGTCGAACGTGTAGCCGGGTCCGCCGCGGCCGGTGCCCAGGGGGTCGCCGCCCTGGATCATGAAGCCGGAGATCACGCGGTGGAAGACGACGCCGTTGTAGAGCGGGTCGGTCCGCTCCTCGCCGGTGGTCGGGTCCGTCCACGGGGTCGACCCCGTGGCCAGCCCCGCGAAGTTCTGCACCGTGCGGGGCGCGTGGTTGGGGTACAGCTCGATCCGGATGTCTCCGGCGGTCGTGTGCAGGGTCGCAAACATGCGAGAAGTCTCGCACGCGCCCCCCACGCACACGCAGGATCACGCGGTTGCGCAGGCCACAGGCACGATGAACACCGCACGACCGTGGGCGAATGTGGCCTGGCGGTGGCAGAGTGGGAGCCCAGCACAGCCGACGAGCCGGGAGCCGAGATGCCGTTCACCAAGAGCCGCCCGAAGATCGACGTCGACAGCGAGAAGCTGAAGGACCAGGCAGCAGACCTGGGTGCCACGCTCGCCGACGCCGCGAAGTCCGCCAAGGAGACGGCCGGTGTAGCCGCCGCCCGCGCCAGCGACGCGGCCGGGCAGGCCAAGGACTGGACGTCCCCTCGCGTGGAGGCGTTCATCGACTGGCTGGCCCCCCGCGCCGAGCACCTCTACAGGGAGAGCGTGAAGGCGGCGGCGCCCAAGGTCGAGACAGCGGCGGAGCGGGTCTCGCCGGCCATCGACACCGCGCACGACCGGATCGTCGAGGAGTTCATCCCCCGGCTCGTCGCCGCCATGAACGACGCCGCCGTGAAGGCCGGGGCCGCGGTCGAGAAGGCCGCCGACGCCTCCGCCTCCTCCAGCAAGGGCAAGGCGGCCGCCGTGGCCGCGGCCGCCGCAGCGGCCTCCGGCAAGAAGAAGCACACGGGCGCCAAGGTGTTCTGGCTGCTCGCCGCGCTCGTCGGCATCGGCGCGGGTGTCGCCGCGTGGACCCGGTCGCGCTCGAGCGTCGACCCGTGGGCCGAGCCGTGGGAGCCCACGGACGGGTCCTCGTCCAGCCACGCCCGCGTGGGTGACGCCGCGGACGCGGTCGGCGAGGCCGCCGGCAGCGCGGTCGCCAAGGGCCGCGAGGCCACGCGCAAGGCCGCCGAGAAGGTCACGTCCGCCAAGGACGAGCTGACCGACGTCGCGAAGGACAAGGTGGCCGGTGCGACGGAGGCGGCCCGCAAGGCCACGCGCCGCCCGGCCAAGTCGGCGGAGGGCTCGTCGGACGAGGCCCCGGTGGAGCCGGTCATCGACACCCCGCCGGCGTCCGAGGGTGACAGCCCCTCCTGACCCCCTCCATGAGACCCCTCGACCGCCTGCGGTCGGGGGGTCTCGCCATGTCCTCGTCCGTGGTCACCTCCTCGTCCACGTGTGACCGCCCGAAACGTTTCGGACGTTGACCCTCCCGCGGCGCGGTCAGGACGATGCGCGAGGCGCGTCGCGCCGGGGCCGCACCGAGGCGACGCCGGCGGAAGGCGACGACAGCGCTGCGTCGACCCATCCCCAGTGCCGTGGAAGAGGACCCCATGCTCCGCCCCCGAACCCGCGGTCGCGTCGCGATCGCGTGCACGACCGCGCTCACCGTGGCCGCCGGCCTGCTCGTCGCACCGCTGGCCGGTGCCGCGACGGCAGCCGACCCGACGTACAACTATGCCGAGGCGCTCCAGAAGTCGATGTTCTTCTACGAGGCTCAGCGCTCGGGCGACCTGCCCGCGGACAACCCCGTGTCCTGGCGCGGCGACTCGGCCCTGACCGACGGTGCGGACGTGGGCAAGGACCTGACGGGCGGCTGGTACGACGCCGGCGACCACGTGAAGTTCGGGCTGCCGATGGCGTTCAGCGCCACGATGCTGGCCTGGGGCGCGATCGCGTCCCCGCAGGGCTACACCCGGGCCGGCCAGCTCGACGAGCTCAAGGGCAACCTGCGCTGGGTCGACGACTACCTGGTCAAGGCACACACCGCGCCGAACGAGCTGTACGTGCAGGTGGGCGACGGCGAGGCGGACCACAAGTGGTGGGGCCCGGCCGAGGTCATGACGATGGCCCGGCCGGCCTACAAGGTGAGCCCGTCGTGCCCCGGCTCTGACGTGGCCGGGGAGACGGCCGCGGCCCTCGCGTCGTCGGCCATCGTGCTGCGGTCCGACGACCCCGCCTACGCGGCGACGCTCCTGACGCACGCCAAGCAGCTCTACACGTTCGCGGACACGTACCGCGGTGCGTACTCGGACTGCGTGACCGCCGCCGCCGCGTACTACAAGTCGTGGTCGGGCTACCAGGACGAGCTGGTCTGGGGCGCGTACTGGCTCTACAAGGCCACGGGCGACGCCGCCTACCTGGCCAAGGCGGAGGCGGAGTACTCCACGCTCAGCCGCGAGAACCAGACCACCACGCACTCCTACAAGTGGACGGTCGCGTGGGACGACAAGACGTACGCCATGTACGCGCTGCTGGCCATGGAGACCGGCAAGCAGCAGTACGTCGACGACGCCAACCGGTGGCTGGACTACTGGACGGTCGGGGTGAACGGGCAGCGTGTGCCGTACTCGCCCGGCGGCCAGGCCGTCCTCGACTCGTGGGGGTCGCTGCGCTACGCGGCGAACACCTCGTTCGTCGCGCTGGTCTACTCCGACTGGCTCACGGACGCCACGCGCAAGGCCCGGTACCACGACTTCGGAGTGCGGCAGATCGACTACGCGCTCGGTGACAACCCGCGCAGGAGCAGCTTCGTCGTCGGGTTCGGCGCCAACCCGCCCCAGAGCCCGCACCACCGGACCGCGCACGGCTCGTGGCTCGACTCGATCACCGACCCCGTGAAGACCCGGCACGTCCTGTACGGGGCGCTCGTCGGCGGACCCTCGTCGGCCAACGACGCCTACACCGACAGCCGCTCGGACTACACGTCGAACGAGGTGGCGACGGACTACAACGCCGGGTTCTCGAGCGCGCTGGCGCGCCTGACGCAGGAGTACGGCGGCACGGCGCTGGCGTCCTTCCCGGTGGCGGAGCAGCCCGACGGCGACGAGATCTTCGTGGAGGCCATGCTCAACCAGCCTGCCGGCAGCACGTTCACCGAGGTCAAGGCGATGATCCGGAACCGGTCGGCGTTCCCGGCGCGGTCGTTGCGCAACGGGACGCTGCGGTACTGGTTCAGGCTCGACGCCGGGGACTCGCCGGCCAACCTCACGCTCAGCGCCAACTACAGCGAGTGCGGCCCGCAGACCGCCAAGCCCGTCAGCGCGGGCGGCTCGCTCTACTACGCCGAGCTGAGCTGCGTCGGCCAGAACATCTACCCGGGTGGACAGTCGCAGCACCGCCGCGAGATCCAGTTCCGGGTGACCGGTGGTTCCACGTGGAACGCGGCGAACGACCCGTCCTTCGCGGGGCTGACCACGACGGCGCTGGCGAAGACGACGGCGATCACGCTCTACGACGGCGGCCGGCTGATCTGGGGCACGGAGCCCACCGGCACGGTCACCGACACCACCGCACCGAGCGTGCCGGGCGCCCCCGCGGCCAGCGGGATCACCACCACCGGCGCCTCGCTGAGCTGGGCGCCGTCCACCGACGCGGGCAGCGGCGTCGCCGGCTACGACGTCTACCGGGTCCAGGGGAGCACCAGCACGCTGGTCACCTCGACCACCGGCCCGTCAGCCGTCCTCACGGGACTGACGCCCGGCACGGCGTACGCGTTCACGGTCCGGGCCAAGGACGCGGCGGGCAACGTCTCGCCGGCGTCGCCGACCGTGGCGTTCACCACGAGCGCGGCCACCGACACCACGGCCCCGACGGTGCCGGGCGCGCCGGTGGCGTCGGCGGTCGGCCAGTCGACCGCGACGCTGACGTGGACCGCGTCGACCGACACCGGCGGCAGCGGCCTGACCGGGTACGACGTGTACCGCGTGCAGGGCGCGGCCTCGACACTGGTCGTGTCCACCCCGGTGGCGTCGGCCACCCTGACCGGCCTGACGCCCGGCACGGCCACCACCTACACGGTGCGGGCCAGGGACGCGGCCGGGAACGTCTCGGCGGCGAGCCCGTCGGTCACCGTCACGACGTTGCCGACGACCACGACCGGCGGCTGCGCGGTGGCGTACTCGGCGAACAGCTGGAACGTCGGCTTCACCGGCAGCGTGCGGATCACCAACACGTCGTCGGCACCGCTGACGTGGACGCTGGCGTTCACCTTCCCCTCCGGCCAGCAGGTCACGCAGGGCTGGAGCGCGACGTGGTCGCAGACCGGGTCCGCGGTCACGGCGACCGGTCTGGGCTGGAACGCCACGCTCGCCCCCGGCGCCAGCACCGACATCGGGTTCAACGGCTCCCACGCCGGGACCAACACGGCCCCGACGGCGTTCACGGTCAACGGGACGGCCTGCACGGTCTCCTGACCGGCCGAGGACCGACGAAGGGCGCCGCACGGTCGCGTGCGGCGCCCTTCTCGTCGTCTGCCGAGGTGGAGCTAGTCCGCGCTGTGCACCGGGCGGACGTGCTCGCCCATGGCGCCGAGCTGCGCCTTCATCTCCTCGACCGACAGCGTGTGCTCCACGCGCGGGGAGTACAGCATCGAGCTGACGATCGCCCCGGTCGCGCCGATGGCGAACGCGTCGCTCACGTGGCTGACCAGGCCCGCGCCGCCCGACGCGATGACCGGCAGCGAGACCGCCTCGGTGATCCGCTGCGTGATGTCCAGGTCGTAGCCCGCACCCGTGCCGTCGCGGTCGATGCTGTTCACCACGATCTCGCCGGCACCCAGGTCCTGACCTCGCCGCGCCCACTCCACGGCATCCATCCCGGTGAACGTCCGGGCGCCGTCGATCGCGATCTCGTAGCCGCTGGGGATCTTCGCCGTCGGCTCCACGCGCTTGACCTGCATGCTCAGCACGATGCACTGACGGCCGAACTCGACCGAGCCCTGCGTGATGATCTGCGGGTTCCGCACGGCCATCGAGTCGATGGAGATCTTCTCCGCGCCGGCCCGCAGCACCTCGTGCATGTCCTCGAGGTGCCGGATGCCACCGCCCACGGTCAGCGGCACGAAGGTGCGGTGCGCCGCACGGCGGACCATGGCCAGGTCGATCTGGCGCTTCTGCGCGCTGGCCATGATGTCGTAGATGACGATCTCGTCGACGTCCTCGTGGTACAGCCGGTCGGCCAGCTCGGCCGGGTCCCCGACGTCGATGTTGTCCTGGAACTGCTGGGCCTTGGTGACGCGGCCGTCCTTGACGTCGAAGCAGGCGATCAGCCGGTTAGCGAGCATCGAGATCCTTCAGGTCCGTCGCGGACAGCTCGCAGAACGCCTGGAGCACCTGCAGGCCGGCGCGGGCGCTCTTCTCGGTGTGGAACTGCGTCGCCATGATGTTCTTGTGCGCCACCGCGGCCGCGAACTCCTCGCCGTAGGACGTCACGCCGACCAGCGTGGAATCGTCGGTCGGGCGCGCGTAGTAGGAATTCACGAAGTAATAGAAACCGTCGGGCGTGAATGACCGGGAAAAGGGGTGCTCGCCCCGGACCGCGACCGTGTTCCAGCCCATGTGCGGGACGCGGACCTGCGCGCGGTCGAACTGGTGGACGCTGCCCGGGATCCAGCCCAGGCACTCGACGTCGTCCTCCGCGGAGTGCTCGAACAGCACCTGCAGCCCCACGCAGACGCCCAGGAACGGCTGGCCCTCGCTCAGGACCTTCTCCGACAGGTGGTCGATCCAGCCCTCGTGGGCCAGCGACTCCATGGTCACGCCGGCCGCGCCGACGCCGGGAAGGATGTACCGGTCGACCTCGTCGCACTCGCCGGGCTTGGACACCAGCGCGTGCGGGACACCGAGATGTTCGAGGGCATAGGAAATGCTCTGCGAATTACCGGTGCGGTAGTCGATGATGCCGATCACTTGCCCGATCGTACACGGGCAGGTGTCTCACATATCGGACGTCAGTCGAGGAACAGCGCCCGGAGCCGGACGGTGGTGAAGGCCAGCCCGAGGCCGATCATGACGACGAAGTACGCGACGTGCGTGAGCATCGATCCGTCCATGACGCCCAGCGTCAGGCCCCGGACCAGCTCGACGGCGTGCCACAGCGGGAGCGCCTTGATGAGCCCCTGGATCCAGCCGGGGTAGACGGTGATCGGGTAGAACGTGGCCGAGAACAGGAACATCGGCAGCATGACGAAGTTGATCCAGTCCATCTGCTGGAAGGTCTTCATGTAGCTGGTCACGGCCATGCCCACGGAGGCGAACCCGAACGCGACCAGGAGCACCGCCGGCACGGCCAGGGCCGCGGACCACGCCAGGTTCAGGCCCATCACCTGCATGACGGTGAGGAAGCCGATCGCGTAGACGCCACCGCGCAGGAGCGCGTAGGTGATCTCCCCGAACGCCACGTCGAGCGGCCCGAGCGAGGTGGCCAGCATGGCGTCGTACAGCTTGCCGAAGTGCATCTTGAAGAACACGTTCCACGTGGAGTCGTACACCGCGCCGTTCATGGCGGACACCGCCAGCAGCGCGGGGGCGATGAACGCGGCGTAGGAGACCGACCCGCCCGACGGCAGGTCGACGTCCCCGATGAACGTCCCCAGGCCGAGGCCCATGGCCAGCAGGAAGAACACCGGCTCGAAGAAGCCGGACAGGACGATCACCCAGTTGGTGCTCTGGGTCGCCTTGAGCCCGCGCGCGACGACGGACCGCGCGTTGCGCGCGTAGAGGGCGCTCACCGCGCTGCCTCGGGTCTGCTCCGTGGTGGTCGTCGTCATCCCGCGCGCAGCCTCCTGACGAACACGCGCCGCGCCTGGAACCAGCCGGCGCCGGCGAGCACGAGCAGGACGACGAGGTGCCAGCCCACCGGCCACGCCCCGGGAGGGGACCCGTAGGACAGCGCGCGCCCGATCTCGCTGGCGTGCCACAGCGGGGAGATCCACCCGATCCACTGCAGCCACGCCGGCAGGGTGGCCAGCGGGAAGAACGTGCCGGAGAACAGGAACAGGGGCGTGAAGACGAACCGCTGCACCAGCGCGAACTGCCCCTTGTCCTCCGTCAGCCCGGCGGAGAACGCCATGACCGGCAGGCCGAACGCGAGGCCGGCCAGCACACCGACGAGCGGCATGAGCGCGCCGCTGAGCGGGTCCCCGACCGCGCCGAACGCCAGGATCAGCAGGTAGTAGACCGTGGTGGTGAACAGCATCCGCGCGACGACCGACAGGACCAGGCCGGCGGCGATCTGCGGCGGGGCGATCGGGGACGCGTTCATGCCCCAGAAGATCCGGCGCCACTTGAACCCGGCCATGATCACGAAGGTGAACTCGTCCATCGCCACGGTGACCGCGGCCGTGGCCAGCAGCGCCGGCGCGACGAACCACACGTAGTCCACGAGACCGTCGGCGCCGGACGCGATGGGCTGGTCCAGGAACGCGGCCAGGCCCAGCCCGATGCCCAGCAGGTACAGCAGCGGGTTGCCGACGCTGCCCACCACGATGGTCCAGCCGTACGCCTTCATGCCGCGCAGCTGGTGCTCGGCGATGTACCAGGCGCCGAAGCGCCGGGGCCGGACCGCGGCGGCGATCGCGGCGTCGGGCAGGGTCGTCGTCGTCACTCGATCAGGCTCCGTCCCGTGAGCCGCAGGAACACGTCCTCGAGGCTCGAGCGCCGCACCAGCGACGTCGTCGGGTGCAGGCCCAGGTCGGTCAGCCGCTCGAGCACCGCCTCACCGTCCTGCGCGTACAGCAGCACCCGGTCCGGCAGCACCTCGATCCGCTCCGCCAGCCCGGCCATGCGCTCGGCGGCGTCGGCGTTGCGGTCGGAGCCGAACCGCAGCTCCACCACCTCACGCGTCGAGTACTGCCGGATCAGCGACGACGGGCTGCCCTCCGCCATGATGCGGCCCTTGTCCACCACCACGAGGCGGTCGCACAGCTGCTCGGCCTCGTCCATGTAGTGCGTGGTGAGGACCAGGGTGGTGCCGCGCTCCTTGAGCCGGAACAGCCGGTCCCACAGCACGTGCCGCGCCTGCGGGTCCAGTCCCGTGGTGGGCTCGTCGAGCATGAGGATGCGCGGCTCGTTGATGAGGGCACGCGCGATGGTCAGCCGGCGCTTCATGCCGCCGGACAGGTCGTCGACCTTGGCGTCGCGCTTCTCCTCGAGCTGCGCGAAGCCCAGGAGCTCGTCGGCCCGCGAGGCGCACACCGACCGCGGGATGCCGAAGTACCGCCCGTACACGATGAGGTTGTCCCGGACGCGCAGCTCCGTGTCGAGGTTGTCCTCCTGCGGGACCACGCCGAGCAGGGACCGGATCTCCGGCCCGTGCGTCTCGGGGTCCAGGCCGAGCACCCGCAGGTCGCCCGCGGTGCGCGACGACACCGCGCCGACCATCCGCATGGTCGTCGACTTCCCCGCGCCGTTGGGGCCCAGCAGGCCGAACGACTCGCCCGGCGGCACCTCGAAGTCGATGCCGTCGACGGCGGTGAAGTCGCCGAAGCGCTTGGTGAGGCCGGCGGCGGCGATGACGGGTGCGGTCACAGCGGACAACCTAGACGAGGTCACCGACACGGGCCGACCGCTTTGCGGTTGACGACGTACCGCGGCCGGGAGCAGCTCGGCCTCTAGCGGCGCGGTCCGGCGAACCCTCCGCCGTCCGGTCGAGCGCCCACTCGACCGTTGCGCTGATGTGCCCCCGGCACGCCCGGCGGGACGGTGGTCGTCGTCCGTCATCAGCGACCCGGGAGCCCTCATGACCAACATGACCACACCCACGACGCTCGGCCGAACCGCCGGCGTCCTCTACCTCGCCGTCGCCGTGCTGGGGGGATGGGCGGAGCTCGTCGCCCGGGGGTCGATCTACGTCCCCGGGGACGCGACAGCCACCGCCACCGCGATCGTGGACCACGAGTCGGTGTTCCGCCTCAGCCTCGTCGCCGACGTCCTCATGGCCACCGTCTTCGTGCTCCTCGGGCTCACGTTGTACCGCCTCCTCGACGACGTCGACCGGCGCGCAGCAACCGCGCTGCTCGTCTTCGTCTCCGTGGGCGCCGGCACGGTGCTGCTGAACCTGACGTTCCAGGTGGGCGCTCTGCTGACGGCGACGAGCACCGCGTACGACGACGCCACGACCTTGCTCCTGCTCGACCTGCACGCGTGGGGGTACCTGCTCGGGGGGATCTTCTTCGGCCTCTGGTTGCTCCCCGTCGGCTGGGTCGCCGTCCGCACACCTCTGTTCCCGACGTGGCTCGGTGTGCTGGTCCTCGTCGGGGCGGGCGCCTGGGTGGCCGACACGGTGCTCGCGGTCGCCGTCCCCGACCCTGGGGTGCTGCGCGGAGTCACCGGCGCGGCGACGACGATCGCCGAGCTCACCCTCGTCGGCTATCTGGTGGTGCGCGGCGTGCGACGACCGGGCGCCGTGCTCGAGCCGCAGCCGGTGCGCTGAGCCTCGGACGCACGAGTGCCCCCGCCGTCGTCGCGGCGGGGGCACTCGTCGGCCGTGGAGCCAAGGGGACTCGAACCCCTAACCCCCTGCTTGCAAAGCAGGTGCGCTACCAATTGCGCCATGGCCCCGGGTCAGAACCAGGGGGCGGACCGTCACTCGAAGGTGTCGGTGACCTCGGCCCACAGGTCTCGCTCGTCGCGATCCTGCGCGTACTTCTGCCACACGACGTAGCCGACGGCGGCCGCAGCCGCCAGGAGCAGGAGCTTCTTCATCGGTTCCCCCACGGGTCGGGAGTGGGCCTAACAGGACTTGAACCTGTGACCTCTTCCTTATCAGGGAAGCGCTCTAACCGTCTGAGCTATAGGCCCGTGCACTACGAGCGCCGCGGTGGCGCCGGATGAGACTACCCCAGGGCGGCGGCGCCGCCCAAACCCGCTACCGGGTGGGGCTGGTCACTCGTCCGTCATGGTCACGTGCACGCCACCGACCAGCGCGGCCACGATGTTGTAGAGGAACGCGCCGATGGTGGCCAGGGCGGTCATGAGGAAGACATCGATGACCGCGATCAGGGTCGCACCGGAGATGACGCGGGAGAACTCGACGTACTGCAGGATGTCGGGGCCGCCCTCGGTGCCCGTGATCTGCGTGACGAGCGCGTCGGCCTTGGTGAAGACCTGCAGACCGTTGAGCGTGAACCACACGACGGCCGCGGCGACGACGATCATCACGCCGATCGCGACGGACAGCAGGAACGCGAGCTTCATGACCGACCACGGGTCGACGCGCGAGATGGCGAGACGGACCCGGCGCGGTGCGCCGTGCTGGCCGACGCTCGGCACGCGGCCGGTGGCGGGCCGTGCGCCCGTGAGGTTCTCGGTGGCGCCGGCCGGCCGCGCGGCGCTCGGAGAGGCCGCCGGGGCGGGGGCCGGTGTCGTCGTCATGGTCGGTTCCTTGGTACGGGGTCGAGTGGCCGCAGCGAACGCGGCGGACGTGGCGACGCCGGCCTTCTTGAGCCAGACCGTGGCGGTGTCCACCGCGACCATCATCGGGGACGGGGAGTCGTCCTCGTCCCCGTCTTCGGCGGCGGAGGTGTCACGATCCTGTGGAGATGTCGCGGGCGCCACGCGCGTCTCGGCGGCTGAGCCCTTCTCGGAGGACGGCTCCTCGGTGCGCCGAGCCGTCGTGGACGTCCGGGTGGGGGTGACCGTCGGCGGTGTCACGGCCATCGGCACCGCGAACGTGGACCCGTTCTGGTGCGGCAGCTCGGTCGACTCGTCGGTGCCCGTGCTGGTGCCGTTCCGCGCCGTCGTCGACCCGGACCGCGGTGCCGACGTCGTCTGACGACCGGCGGTCGTCGGCGTCGTCGGGCGCTTGCGCGGCGGGATCGAGGGGGGCGTGGAATCGGTCATGCGTCCTCCGCTGACTGGTCGGTCGCGGCCTCGTCAACGGCGGTCTCCGCGACGCCGTCGGCGTCAGGAGAGGCCGCTGCGGCGTCCGAACCGTCGGAAACGGGGCCATGCTCAGCGCCCACGGTACCCGCCTCGTCGGCAAGGTGTCGTTCGGTGTTGCGGGCGACGGCGATGATCCGGTCCCCGTTGTCGGGCTTGGCGAAGATGACGCCCTGGGTCGTGCGACCCGTCGCGTTGACCTCCGCGGTGGCCGAGCGGACGATCTTGCCGCGCTCCATGATGACCAGCACCTCGTCGTCGGGGTCGACCACCAGGGCACCCACCAGGTCCCCGTTGGCCTCCGGCAGGTTGGCCACCTTGATGCCCAGACCGCCGCGGCCCTGCTGCCGGTAGTTCTCCACCGTGAGCGCGGTGCGCTTGGCGATGCCGCCCTGCGTGACCGTGAACAGGAACGCGTCCTCGCGCACGACGTCCATGGCCAGCAGCTCGTCGTCCGACCGGAACTTCATGCCCGTGACACCCGAGGTCGCGCGACCCATGGGCCGCAGCGACTCGTCGGACGCGGTGAACCGGACGGACTGGCCCTTGCGGGAGACGAGGATCAGGTCCTGGTCGGAGTCGACGAGCCGCGCGGACACCAGCTCGTCGGGCAGCCCGTCCTCGTCCTCGCGCAGGTTGATCGCGATGACACCGCCGGAGCGGTTGGAGTCGTAGTCGGCGAGGCGCGTCTTCTTGACCAGCCCGCGCTGCGTGGCGAGCACCAGGTACTCGGCCTTGCCGTAGTCGCGGATGTCGAGCACCTGCGCGATCTTCTCGCCCGGCTGGAACGCCAGCAGGTTGGCGACGTGCTGACCCTTGGCGTCGCGGCCGCCCTCGGGCAGCTCGTACGCCTTGGCCCGGTAGACCCGACCGAGGTTGGTGAAGAACAGCAGCCAGTGGTGCGTCGTCGTGACGAAGAAGTGGTCGACCAGGTCGTCCTCGCGCAGCTGCGCGCCGCGCACGCCCTTGCCGCCGCGACGCTGCGCCCGGTAGTTGTCCGAGCGGGTCCGCTTGGCGTAGCCGCCGCGGGTGATGGTGACGACCATCTCCTCCTCGGCGATGAGGTCCTCGACGCTGACCTCGCCGTCGAACGGCAGGATCGTCGTGCGCCGCTCGTCGCCGTACTTGGCGACGATCTCGCCGAGCTCCTCGGAGACGATGTCGCGCTGGCGCTGCTCCGACTCGAGGATCGCGCGGTACTCGGCGATCTCGGCCTCGAGCTTGGCGTAGTTCTCCAGGATCTGCTGGCGCTGCAGGGCGGCCAGGCGGCGCAGCTGCAGGTTGAGGATCGCGTTGGCCTGGAGCTCGTCGATGTCGAGCAGAGCCATCAGGCCCTCGCGCGCCTCCTCCGAGTCGGGCGAGCGCCGGATGAGGGCGATGACCTCGTCGAGCGCGTCGAGCGCCTTGAGGTAGCCGCGGTAGATGTGGATGTCCGCCTCGGCCTCGCGCAGCTTGAACGCCGTGCGGCGGACGACGACGTCGAGCTGGTGGGTGACCCAGTGGCGCACGAACGCGTCGATGCTCAGCGTGCGCGGCACGTCGTCGACGAGCGCGAGCATGTTGGCGCCGAACGTGTCCTGCAGCTGCGTGTGCTTGTAGAGGTTGTTGAGCACGACCTTGGCGACGGCGTCGCGCTTGAGCACGATCACCAGCCGCTGGCCGGCGCGGCCGGAGGTCTCGTCGCGGATGTCCGCGATGCCGGTCACCCGGTTCTCGCGCACCAGGTCCGCGATCTTCTTGGCCAGCGTGTCCGGGTTCACCTGGTACGGCAGCTCGGTGACCACCAGGCAGATGCGGCCCTGGATCTCCTCGACCTCGACCACCGCGCGCATGGTGATCGAGCCGCGGCCCGTCCGGTACGCCTCCTCGATGCCCTTGTGGCCCAGGATCGTCGCGCCCGTCGGGAAGTCCGGGCCCTTGATCTTCAGCAGGAGGGCGGCGAGCAGCTCCTCCTTGGACGCGTCCGGGTGGTCGAGGTACCACTGCACGCCGTCCGCGACCTCGCGCAGGTTGTGCGGCGGGATGTTGGTCGCCATGCCCACGGCGATGCCCGCCGAGCCGTTGACCAGCAGGTTCGGGAAGCGCGACGGCAGGACGGCGGGCTCCTGCGTGCGGCCGTCGTAGTTGTCCTGGAAGTCGACGGTGTCCTTGTCGATGTCCCGGACCATCTCCATGGACAGCGGCGCCATCTTGCACTCGGTGTACCGCGGGGCCGCGGCCGGGTCGTCGCCCGGGGAGCCGAAGTTGCCCTGGCCGGCCACCAGCGGGTAGCGCAGCGACCAGTCCTGGACCAGCCGGACGAGGGCGTCGTAGATGGCCGTGTCACCGTGCGGGTGGTACTTGCCCATGACGTCGCCGACCACGCGCGAGCACTTGGAGAACTGGCGGTCCGGGCGGTAGCCACCGTCGTACATGGCGTACAGGACGCGGCGGTGCACCGGCTTGAGGCCGTCGCGCACGTCGGGCAAGGCACGTCCGACGATGACCGACATGGCGTAGTCGAGGTACGAGCGCTGCATCTCGAGCTGCAGGTCGATCTGGTCGATCCGGCCGTGCTCGATCTCGTTGCCGGTGGTCTCGCTCAACGTGGTTCCTTACGTCAGGTGCGTGCGGGCGCGGTGCGGGGTTCGACGACTAGATGTCGAGGAACCGGACGTCCTTCGCGTTGCGCTGGATGAACGAGCGGCGCGACTCGACGTCCTCGCCCATGAGGACCGAGAAGATCTCGTCGGCCGCGGCGGCCTCGTCGAGGGTGACCTGCAGCAGCGTGCGGTGCTCCGGCGACATCGTGGTCTCCCACAGCTCGGAGTAGTCCATCTCGCCCAGACCCTTGTACCGCTGCACCGAGTTGTCCTTGGGCAGCCGCTTGCCGTTGGCCTGTCCCTCGGTGATGAACGCGTCGCGCTCCCGGTCCGAGTACACGTAGTCGTGGTCGGCGTTGGACCACTTGATCCGGTACAGCGGGGGCTGCGCGAGGTAGACGTGGCCGTGCGTGATGAGCTCCGGCATGTACCGGAACAGCAGCGTGAGCAGCAGGGTCCGGATGTGCTGGCCGTCGACGTCGGCATCGGCCATCAGCACGATCTTGTGGTACCGCAGCTTGCTGATGTCGAAGTCCTCGCCGATGCCCGTCCCGAAGGCCGTGATCAGCGCCTGGACCTCCTGGTTGCCCAGCGCGCGGTCCAGCCGGGCGCGCTCGACGTTGAGGATCTTGCCGCGGATGGGCAGGATCGCCTGCGTGCGCGGGTTCCGGCCGCGGACCGCGGACCCACCGGCCGAGTCGCCCTCGACGATGAAGACCTCGCACTCCTCGGCCCGGTTGGACTGGCAGTCCCGCAGCTTGCCGGGCATGCCACCCGACTCGAGCAGGCCCTTGCGGCGGGTCGCCTCGCGCGCCTTGCGGGCCGCCATGCGCGCGGCCGCGGCCTGGATCGACTTGCGGATGACGTCGCGCGCCTCGTTCGGGTGCGAGTCCAGCCAGTCGCCCAGCTGCTCGTTGACCACGCGCTGCACGAACGTCTTGGCCTCGGTGTTGCCCAGCTTCGTCTTGGTCTGACCCTCGAACTGCGGCTCGCCCAGCTTGATGGAGATGACCGCGGTGAGGCCCTCGCGGATGTCGTCGCCCGTGAGGTTCTCGTCCTTCTCCTTGAGGATGCCCTTCTCGCGCGCGTAGCGGTTGATCAGGGACGTCATGGCCGCACGGAAGCCCTCCTCGTGCGTGCCACCCTCCGTGGTGGAGATCGTGTTGGCGTACGTGTGCACCGACTCGGAGTACGCGTTCGTCCACTGCATCGCGATCTCGACGGCGATCCGGCGCTCGGTGTCCTCGGACTCGAAGTCGATGATCTCCGGGTGGACGACCTCCACCTTCTTGGCGCCGTTCAGGTGCTTGACGTAGTCGACCAGGCCGTCGTCGTACCGGTAGGTGACCGTCCGGGCGGGGGCCGCGGCACCGTCCTCCTGGTCGTCCTCGCCGGCGACCTCGTCCTCGGTGCCCAGGTGCGCCGGGCGCTCGTCGGTCAGCGAGATCTGCAGCCCCTTGTTCAGGAACGCGTACTGCTGGAACCGGGCGCGCAGCGTCTCGAAGTCGTACTCGGTGGTCTCGAAGATGGCGGGGTCGGCCCAGAAGGTCTGCGACGTCCCGGTCTCCTCGGTGGCGGCACCCTTCTGCAGCTCGCCGAGCGGCTTGCCGCCGCCGGAGAAGTCCTGCTGCCAGGTGAACCCGTCACGCTTGACCACCGTCTCGACCCGCGTCGAGAGCGCGTTCACCACGGAGATGCCCACGCCGTGCAGGCCGCCGGAGACCGCGTAGCCGGCGCCGCCGAACTTGCCGCCCGCGTGCAGGATCGTCATGACGACCTCGACCGTCGGCCGACCCTCGGTGGGGTGGATGGCGACGGGGATGCCGCGGCCGTTGTCCACCACGCGCACGCCGCCGTCGGGCAGCAGCGTCACCTCGATGTGGTCGCAGTACCCGGCCAGCGCCTCGTCCACGGAGTTGTCGACGACCTCGTAGACGAGGTGGTGCAGACCGCGCTCGCCGGTGGAGCCGATGTACATGCCGGGCCGCTTGCGCACCGCCTCGAGCCCCTCGAGCACCGTGATGGCGCTGGCGTCGTACCCGCCGTTGCCGTCCTTGGTGCTCGTCGTCGTGCTGGGCGGGGTGGTGCTCTGCTCGGCCACGGGCGGTGGTGCTCCTCAAGCTCTCACACGCGACGGAGGCCGCCGACCGAACTTGGTCGGGACGGATCACTCCATGACGCTGGAGTTCCGGGCACAGATGCGCCGGGAATGACCTTCACAGTCTACCTGGTGGAACCGCCCAGACCCGGTTTCCACACGGCAGCCGTCGCTCGGTCGTCGGCTCAGCGGAACGTGTCGCGCTCGCCGCGGCCCGCCACGCGCTTCGGACCGGTGCGGAACCGCGGGCCGCCGGGGTTCAGCACGGTGATCTCCACGACCACCCCGTCGCCCAGGTCCGCCGCGAAGCGGCCCAGCATCGCCGGGACGAGGAACTTCAGCTGCGTGGCCCACGATGTCGAGCTGGCCCGCAGGGTCAGCGCCCCGCCCTCGAACGACACGTACTCGCAGTGCTCCGCCACCTGGGGGCCGACGAGCTCCGCCCAACGGTGCTTGATCACGCCCGCCACCTGGTCCGACGCCCCGCCCAGCTGGTCCAGCAGACCGCTCACGGTCGACCCGACGAGCTGCGGGTCGCGGGCGCCCGGACCCGCCGTTCCCACCTGCACCTGGACCAGCGGGGTACGGCGTGCGGGGTCGCCCGGCCGGAACCCGCGCTGTGCCGCGGCCGCCTTCGCCCGGCCCAGGGCACCGGCCGCCACCTGCCGCGGCGGCGTGAGGTCGACGAGGTCGCGCAGCGGCGCTCCGTCAGAGGACACGGGCCACCTCCCCGGCCATCACGTCCACGCGCGAGCCCGCCAGCGGTGCGGGCACGTCGTCGGCCACCGCGGCCGTGATGAGCACCTGCCGGGCGGGCGCGACCAGCTCGGCCAGGCGGTCGCGACGACGGGCGTCGAGCTCGGCGAACACGTCGTCGAGGATCAGGACCGGCTCGCCGTCCGGACCCCAGTCGCCCCCGACACCCTCGTCGCCGTGCGTCAGCAGCTGGTAGGACGCCAGCCGCAGCGCCAGCGCGAACGACCACGACTCGCCGTGGCTCGCATACCCCTTGGCCGGTAGGCCCGCGAGCGTCAGGACGAGGTCGTCGCGGTGGGGGCCGACGAGACTGACACCCCGCTCGATCTCCTTGCTGCGCAGCCGTCCCATCGCCTCGAGCAGCTGTGCCTCGACCAGGTCCACGCCGGCCGTCTCGTCGTCGGTCTCCAGCACGGCGTCCAGCGACGCCTTGTACGTGAGGATCGCGTCGCCCTGTCCGGCGCTGACCTGGGCATACGCACGCTCGACGTGCGGGGCGAGGGCGCGGACGAGGGCGCGGCGGGCGACGACGATCTGCGCTCCGGTCTGCGCGAGCTTGGCATCCCACACGTCGAGCGTCCGCAGGTCCGCCCCGCCGCCGCGCCGGGCCGCAGCCGCGGTCTTCAGCAACGCCGACCGCTGCCGCAGCACCCGTTCGTAGTCACCGATCGTGCCGGCCACCCGCGGTGTCAGCTGCACCAGCAGGTCGTCGAGGAACCGCCGCCGGCCGTCCGGGTCACCCTTGACCAGCGACAGGTCCTCGGGTGCGAACAGGACCGTCCGCAGGATGCCCAGCACGTCCCGCGCCCGCGTCGGTGACCCACCGTTGACGCGGGCGCGGTTCGCCTTGCCGGGCGTGACCTCGATCTCGACGAGGGTCGCGCGTGGATGGCCGGGCTCCAGCTCGCGCACGACCTTGGTCCGCACCACCGCCCGCGTCGCTCCCGCACGCACCAGCGCCGCATCGCTCGGCACCCGGTGGCTGCCGAGCGTCGCCACGTAGCCCATCGCCTCGACCAGGTTGGTCTTCCCCTGCCCGTTGGGGCCGACGAGCGCCGTGATGCCGGGCTCCAGCGGGAGCTCGACCTGCGCGTAGGAGCGGAAGTCGGTCAGCGAGAGGTGGGCGACGTACATCGGGGCCGGTCAGAGGGACTGCGACGGCGGGGTACCCGTGACCGGGCCCGTGGTGCCGGCAGGCTTGACCGCGTGGCCGCCGAACTGCTGGCGCAGTGCCGCCACCGCCTTCATGGCCGGCGACTCCTCCTGCCGGGAGGCGAAGCGTGCGAACAGGGAGGCCGAGATCACCGGAGCCGGCACGGCCAGGTCGATCGCCTCGTCGACCGTCCAGCGGCCCTCGCCCGAGTCCTCCACCCAGTCGTCGATCTCGCCGAGACCCGGGTCCTGCTCGAGCGCCTTGACCAGCAGCTCCAGCAGCCACGACCGCACGACGGTGCCCCGCTGCCACGCGCGCATCGTCCCGTGCACGTCCGTGACCAGGCTCTTCGCGGCCAGCAGCTCGTAGCCCTCGGCGTACGCCTGCATCACGCCGTACTCGATGCCGTTGTGCACCATCTTGGCGTAGTGCCCGGCGCCGGTGGTGCCGGCGTGCACGAAGCCCTCCTCGCGCGGCCCCTCCGGCCGCAGCGCGTCGAAGACCGGCATGGCCTTCGCGACGACGTCCGCCTCGCCGCCGACCATCAGGCCGTACCCGTTCTCCAGGCCCCAGACGCCACCCGAGACACCGGCGTCGATGAAGCCGACGCCCATCTTCGCGAGGATGTCGGCGTGCTTCTGGTCGTCCTGGTAGTACGAGTTGCCGCCGTCGATGAGCACGTCGCCGGCGGTCAGCAGCGCGGCCAGGTCGTTGATGACGCCATCGGTGATCTCGCCGGACGGCACCATCACCCAGACCACACGTTCGCCCGCGGGCAGCGCCTCGACCAGCGCCTCCAGCGACGGGACGTCCGTCACGTCCGGGTTCCGGTCGTACCCCGTGACCTCGATGCCTGCGGCTCGGATGCGCGAACGCATGTTCGCGCCCATCTTGCCCAGCCCCACCAGCCCGATGTGCATTGTGTGCCTCTCTCGGTTCGCGTCCTGCGTGCGCGTCTCACTCTGCCGCAGGCTGGGGTGGCTCGCCGGTCGGTGCCGGGCCGCCCCGGCCTGCGGTGCGTCAGCTGGCGAAGCGGATGGGGACCAGCAGGTAGCGGTACTGCGGGTTGTCCTCGCCGTCCAGCGACTCCTGGCCCGTGAACTCCACCGGCTTGTTGGGGTGCGTGAACGACAGGCGGACGAAGGTGGTGCTCAGTGCGCCGAGCCCGTCCAGCAGGAACTGCGGGTTGAACGCGACCGAGATGTCCTCGCCGACCAGCGTCGCCTCGAGCGCCTCGGACGCCTGCGCGTCGTCGCCCTGACCGGCGTCGAGGACCACCTGACCCTCGCTGAACGACAGCCGGATGGGCGTGTTGCGCTCGGCGACCAGGCTGACGCGCTTGGCCGCGTCAGCCAGTGCGTGCGTGCTGACGATCGCGTGGATCGGCGTCTCGTCGGGGAACAGGCGCCGCACGGCGGGGTAGTCGCCGTCGACGAGCAGGCTGGTGGTCTGCCGGCCGGCCGCCTCGAAGCCGATCATGTCCACGCCGGCGCCCGTGGACAGCGCCACCGTGACCGAGCCCGCGCTGCCCAGGGACTTGGCGGCGTCGGACAGCGTGCGCGCCCGGACCAGCGCGACGGTCGAGATGTCCGGCGTCGACGGCTTCCACGTGAGCTCGCGCAGCGCGAGCCGGTAGCGGTCGGTGGCCAGCAGCGTGACCTTCTCGCCCTCGATCTCGACGCGCACGCCCGTGAGCAGGGGGAGCGTGTCGTCCCGGCTGGCGGCCACGGAGACCTGGGCGACGGCGTGGGTGAGCTCGTCGCCGTCGACGGTGCCCGTGGTCGGGGGCATGACCGGGAGGTTCGGGTAGTCGTCGACCGGCATGGTCAGCAGCGTGAAGCGGCTGGCACCGCAGGTCACGACGACCTTGGTGCCCTCGAGCACCACGTCGACCGGCTTGTCGGGCAGTGCCCGGGAGATCTCCGCGAGCAGGCGCCCGGACACCAGCACGGAGCCGGGCTCGCTCACGTCCGCGGGGATCTGCGACCGGGCGGAGACCTCGTAGTCGAAGCTCGAGAGCTGCACGGTGCCCGTGGTGTCGGCCTCGAGCCGCACACCCGCCAGCACCGGGACCGGCGGTCGCGTGGGCAGGCTGCGCGCCGTCCACGTGACGGCGTCCGCGAGAACGTCACGGTCGACCCGGAACCTCATACCTCACCTCTCGTCGAGCTGGCCGGCCGTCGTGCCGCCACGATGTCGTGGCGTGCGGGGGCTCAGGCGTCAGGCGAACACTACGCGAGTGGTCCGACGCTCGGTACGGGCACCGGGATGACAACGACAGCCGTGTCGTTCGTCGTCGGGTCGGACGTTCTGGCGGTGTGTGGATCCATCACCTAGAGAAGTCTCATCATCGTCATCGGTGCTGTGCACTGTGTGGACGAGGTGCGTTGCCGCAGGTCACCGACCGGTCGGCGTGTGGACCGCGGGTGTGGGTCAGATCGGACACGCGGTGGACGGTCGTGGACGGCTGTGTCCGGGCCGTTTTCCGTCCACCGCCGGGTGCCTGTTCATCCACATCACCACGCCGTGTCATCCACCGTCATCCACAGGTGTACGCACAGGTGTGGAGATTCGTCCCATGCATGTCTCATTCCGAGGGTGAAGGTTGCGGTCAAGCCCGTCGTATCGTTTCGACGATGAGAGTCGTCTCATGCCGCGATGGGCGATCCGGCCCGTTCTGACGTACCGCGGGATGCCCTGGATGTCACGTCTCGGGCGTTTCTGCACGTCAGCGCCGTGCTGTCGTCGCTCCGGGCACCAGATGACGCGAACGAGTGAATCCCGTCACAAGCGTCCCCAGGTCCCTGTGGACAACTGTGGATAACCCCGCCCCGACGGCCGGTGTCAGCCCCTGTTCTGCTGCTTGATCCGGTTGGTGAGCTCGGTGACCTGGTTGTAGATCGACCGGCGCTCCGCCATGAGCTCGCGGATCTTGCGGTTGGCGTGCATGACCGTCGTGTGGTCCCGCCCGCCGAAGGCCTGGCCGATCTTGGGCAGCGACAGGTCCGTCAGCTCGCGGCACAGGTACATCGCGATCTGCCGCGCCGTCACGAGCACGCGCGAGCGGCTCGAGCCGCACAGGTCGTCGATGCTCAGACCGAAGTACGCCGCCGTCTGCCCGATCACCTGGGTGGCGGTGATCTCGGTGGTCTGGTCGTCGGTGATGAGGTCCTTGAGGACGATCTCCGCGAGCGACAGGTCGACCTGCTGACGGTTCAGGTTGGCGAACGCGGTCACCCGGATCAGGGCGCCCTCGAGCTCGCGGATGTTGGTCGAGATCTTGCTGGCGATGTACTCGAGCACGTCCGGGGGAGCCTGCAGCCGTTCGCTGCCGGCCTTCTTGCGCAGGATCGCGATGCGCGTCTCGAGGTCCGGCGGCTGCACGTCGGTGATCAGGCCCCACTCGAAGCGGGACCGCATCCGGTCCTCGAAGCCGTTGAGCTGCTTGGGGGGCAGGTCGGAGGTGATCACGACCTGCTTGTTCGCGTTGTGCAGGGTGTTGAACGTGTGGAAGAACTCCTCCATCGTCTGTTCCTTGCCCTGCAGGAACTGGATGTCGTCGATGAGGAGCACGTCGACCTCGCGGTAGCGCCGCTGGAAGGCGCCGGCCTTGCCCTCGCTGATCGAGTTGATGAAGTCGTTGGTGAACTCCTCCGAGTTCACGTACCGCACCCGCACGCTCGGGTAGAGGTTCTGCGCATAGTGGCCGATGGCGTGCAGCAGGTGCGTCTTGCCCAGGCCGGAGTCGCCGTAGATGAACAGCGGGTTGTACGCCTTGGCCGGCGCCTCCGCCACAGCCACCGCGGCGGCATGCGCGAAACGGTTCGAGCTGCCGATGACGAAGGTCTCGAACAGGTACTTCGGGTTGAGGCGCGCGGGCTCCGCCGGCTGGCGTCGCGCCGGGCGGTCGTCGTTGCGACCCGGGAAGCGACGCTCGACGCCTCCGTCGGAGTCGGCCGTCGGCTCGTCGTCGTCGACCACCAGCGACAGGTCCGCCCGGGCCTCGCGGCGGGCGTCGGCCTCCTCGGCCTCGCGCTCGTCGCGCGCCGGGCTGTACGTCTCGTGGCGCTGGTCCGGGTTGCCGCCGACGACGCGCAGCGCGGGAGGTGCATCCTCGGCGAGCTCGGGGTCGACGGTGATGGCGAACCGCGCCTCGCGCTCGAGGGCGGTGCTCAGCGCCGCGGTGACCTCGCCGCGCACGCGCGACTCGAGGTAGTCCTTGGTGAGGTCGTTGCCGACGGCCAGCAGCAGGGTGCCGTCGAGGAGGCCCAGGGGACGGGCCAACCGGACGAAGGCGATCTGTCGCGGCGTGATGTCCGGACTGGACTCCAGGGTCGACACCACGTGCCCCCAGACCCGGGAGAGCTCTTCGTCCTGTGACACGTGCTACCTCGGCTGTTCGTTCGCGTGGGTGGTCGAGTCTCGCACGACCCTGCGTTGTCCACACAGTTGTCCACACCTGTGAGCAGATGGCGACGTCGACGACATGTGGTCCTGGCCGCTCGTCGTCGGCGGTCCGGCGCCCGACGCGCGTCGCGGTCTGGGCCCGTCCACCACACTGTGGTCCACAGGCCGCGCACCCCCTGCGACGACGACCGATGCTAGTGCTCCGGTCCCGTCGGCGGGAGGGTCCGACCGGGTGAGGTCGACGGCCGTGATATCCGGCGTGAGCACCGGCGTGGTCGACGGCTGTGGGACGATCGCTGCGGCGAGTCGCGCGCATTTGACCGGCCAGGACGGCGGGAAGTACGGTATTGCAGCCTTATCGATGGCTCTTGCTGGCGCGCCCTGACGCCGCACGCACGCGATGCGTGTCCTGGGAGCATTCGATCTCGGCAGCCTGAATCTGGTCGCGCGGCATCTGCGAGACCCACCCGATGTAGTTGGAGACTCTCGTGACCAAGCGCACCTTCCAGCCGAACAACCGGCGCCGGGCCAAGACCCACGGCTTCCGCCTGCGCATGCGCACCCGCGCGGGCCGCGCGATCCTGGCGGCACGTCGTCGCAAGGGCCGCGCGGAGCTCTCGGCCTGACACACGCGTCGGTGCTCTCCGCTGCGCACCGGATGCGCCGGGCTGCCGACTTCGAGCAGGCGGTGCGCCGAGGCGCGCGCGGCGGACGGGACACCCTCGTGGTGCATCTGACGACCAGGACCGATCACTCGCCCTCCGGGCCGGTGGTCGGTCTTGTCGTGTCCAAGGCGGTCGGGACGGCCGTGACCAGGAACCTGGTCAAGCGCCGGCTGCGCGAGCTGGTCCGCGCACGGCTGTCGTCGATGCCGGTCGACGCGGGCATCGTCGTCCGTGCACTGCCCGCCGCCGCGGACCGGCCGTACGCCCAGCTCGGTGCGGACCTCGACGCCGCGCTCGAGACGGCGTCGCGCCGGGCTCGTCGTCGGAACGAGGCGTAGTCGTCCCATGACTGCTCGTCGCGTACTGCGCGCCATCGTGCGTGCTCCGGGGTGGCTCCTCCTGCTGCTGCTCAAGGGCTACCAGCGGTTCATCTCGCCGATGACACCGCCGACCTGCAAGTTCTACCCGTCGTGCTCGCAGTACGCCGTGATCGCGGTGCAGCGTCACGGTGCCATCCGTGGCACCGGGCTCGCCGCGTGGCGGCTGCTGCGCTGCAACCCCTGGAACCTGGGCGGTGTGGACGACGTTCCACCAGCACGACCCGTCCACCATCACCACCACGTGGCCTCGCCCACACCCTGACCCCCCGAGGAGTTCTGCCCGATGGACTGGTTCGACGGTCTGCTCAAACCGATCATGGTCGTCGTGGCCTGGATCATGGTCCAGTTCCACGCGCTCCTCTCGGCGATCGGTCTTGACCCGGCCGGCGGTGCCGCATGGGCGCTGTCCATCGTCGGTCTCGTGATCGTCATCCGCATCGCCCTGATCCCGCTGTTCTTCCGCCAGATCAAGGCGTCGCGCGGGATGCAGCTGCTGGCTCCCGAGATGCAGGCGATCCAGAAGAAGTACAAGGGGAAGTCCGATCCCGCGTCCCGCGAGGCCATGAGCCGCGAGACCATGGCGCTGTACCGCGAGCACGGCACCAACCCGTTCGCGTCGTGCCTGCCGATCCTGCTGCAGTCGCCGATCTTCTTCGCACTGTTCCGCGTGCTGATCGAGCTCCCCGGCATCGCGAACGGCACCTACCCGCCGATCGGGCCGATGTCCCCCGAGCTCGCCGACGCAGGCCGAGGCCGCGACGATCTTCGGCGCTCCCCTGTCCGGCACGTTCATGCAGGCCGGCGACAACTGGCACATCCGCGTGGTCACCGTGGTGCTCATCATCGCGATGTCCGCCACGACGTTCCTCACGCAGCGCCAGCTGACCATGAAGAACATGCCGCCTGCCGCTCTGCAGGGCCCCATGGCGCAGCAGCAGAAGGTGCTGCTCTACGTGCTGCCGCTGATCTTCGCGTTCTCCGGCGTCAACTTCCCCATCGGTGTCCTCATCTACTGGACCACCACCAACCTGTGGTCGATGGGCCAGCAGTTCTACACGATCCGTCGGATGCCGGCTCCCGGCTCGCAGGCGGAGATCGCCATGAAGGAGCGCAAGGCGCGCAAGGCGAAGGCGCACGGTCTCATCGAGGAGACCCCCGCGGCGACCACTCTGACCATCGAGGAGAAGCCGCGCGGGCAGCGTCAGCAGCCCAAGCGCAAGGACCGCAACAAGCCGCGCGTCGTCACCGACGAGGTGAGCGACAAGCCGGTCGCGCCCACCGATGACGAGCCCGACGGCCCCGCGAAGCCGGCATCCGGCGCTCCCACCAAGCCTAAGAAGTAGCGCACCCGCGCGACGTTGATCGGAGAGAACTCCATGACCTCGACCCAGCCAGACGCCCCCGTCGAGACGCCCAGCACGAAGCGCCTCGAAGAAGAGGGCGAGATCGCCGCCGACTACCTCGAGGAGCTGCTGGACATCGCCGACCTCGACGGCGACATCGACATCGACATCGACCACGGCCGTGCCGCGGTGGAGATCGTGTCCGAGGACCCCAACGACCGTTCACTGACCCGTCTGGCCGGGGCCGACGGGGAGGTCCTGGACGCGCTGCAGGAGCTGACGCGTCTGGCGGTGCAGGCCAAGACGGGTGAGCGCAGCCGGCTGATGCTGGATGTCGCCGGCTATCGCGCCGCGCGCCGGGCCGAGCTGGTCGCCGTGGCGACGGAGGCGATCGAGCGCGTGAAGACGTCCGGTGAGTCGGTCGCCCTGGCGCCGATGAACCCGTTCGAGCGCAAGGTCGTGCACGACGCCGTGGCGGCGGCTGGGATGACGAGCGACTCCGACGGCGTGGAGCCGCAGCGGCATGTGGTGATCCGTCCGGCGTGACGCGTACGGAGGAGGGGGCGGGCCTGCGGGTCCGCCCCTTCGTCGTTGGTGGGGGTGTTTCACGTGGAACCGCGACGGTGTTTCACGTGAAACGACGTTCCGGCTGGAGCGAGTGATGCTCGTGCGTGATCGGGGGCGGCTGGGATCGGGTATCGGAGGCGCTGGGATCCGCGAGTCGTGCTCCCGTTGTCACGGCTGCTCCGAGTCGGCCGTCGGTCTCACCGGCGAGCTGCGTGGACGAGTGCGGATCGGGTGGCGTCTTGCGGCGCGGGCGTCGACTGGACCGCGGGTGCGCGCCGGTGCTGGCGAGCTGTCGGTGGGGCGAACGGCGTGCTGTTTCACGTGAAACACGTCGGACCGCGCGACCGTTGGACCCGCCCGTTCGTGGTGGTGGGGCGAGGGCACGGGCGTGCAGTGTTCGTGCTGGCTCGGTGTCGCCCGCGAGAGGCGGGCGGTTGCGCATTGCTCGTGAGTCACAACGTGCGTCCGGCGACGTGCGGCCGGGTAGCCGTCGACGACATGTCGCAGTGGGCCGAGGACCACACACACTGGTCGCGGGGGACGGGCGAACGTCCATCGCTCATGCGCATGGTGCGAGAGGCCGACGGACTAGCCGTGGTTCCTGGTTGTTTCACGTGGAACGGAGGTACGGGCTCGCGGCCTTCGCGTGCCGCGGGCCGGCGCTCGCGCGCGTGTCGGTCACCGACACGAGGGCTTGTCCGGAGTTCGTGAGGATGTGCCAGCTCGCCGATATGGCCGTGGGCCGTCGTTTGCCAGCATGGCTTCTGTCGGCGCCGGGCGGCTGACGCGAGGGCAAGCCCCGCGCGGGAGGAGCGCAAGCATCGGCTGCCAGGCACGACCGTTGGCACGACCACAGGCTCGGCCGCCGCCACTCGCTGGGCGGCACGACTGCAGGACCCGGCGCGCTGGCGCGACGTCGAGCCGCCACTCCGTGGCGGGGACCCGAGCCGCGATCGATCGCCGTGGGGCATCGCCTCGTGTCGAGGACGAGCGCATGGGCCGCGGGGGGGCAGCGATCGTGTGGTCGCACCACCATGGACCGGGCGGGGGCGGCGGCGATGGTGTTGCCGCACCACGATGTACGGCGCGGCGGGGGTCGTGTCTGCGAAGCAGCGTGGAGGGTGGGGCGGTTGCGATCGTGTCGCCGCACGACCATGGACCGCGCGGCGGGGCAGCGGCGAAGGGGTAGTCGCGTGGGCGGCCCGGCGGCCTGCAGCGGTCGTGTCGGCAAAGCAACGCTGGTGACGATCGACAGCCGATCTCCGTACCTCACGTGCTGGGCGATGGGCGGAAGCGGGTGCGCGGAGAGCGTGGCGCGCCGTCGACAATCGCACCGAAGACCATGGTCAGCGTTTGCTCGACTGCACGGAGGAACCACGAGGACGATGCATGTTTCACGTGGAACGGGCATGGCGGTCGCGATCTGGAGGCGGCGGAAGAGGTGAGGCGTGCCCACAGTCGGGAGCCTGTCCGGCTCGGCGCAGCGGTGGCCGGGTGAGCGGCCTGATCACGGCGACGATCTGGCGACCCCGGGCTCATCGGTGGAGCGAGGATCGCCGCCGGCCGGGAGCATCGCCGTCGGCAGGTGAGCGGTCGCTGGGGCGGATTCTCCCGTCGATGTGGAGCCTGCTGGCCGAGCCAGGGCTACGGCGGTTGAACCGGAGTGTCCTTGAAGTGTTGGGCGACGACCTGGGTCTGGAGGAAGGATTCCGCGGACCGGGGCAGGCCAGCGCGGGCACCCCGCCTACGGAACCGTCCCCGGGGGGCCCCGACGCCGGGCGCGGGTGTATCAAGCGCCGAGTGTCAGGAGCAGCGGGGAATGGTGCGAGCGGCGGTCGGTCGGGCCCTCACTCCGGGGGGCCGGCCGCACGACGTCCATTCCCAGAGCTCCGCGCACCACCGCTGTGGATGAGCGATCGCAGCACCGTCGCGCGGTACGGTAGGCCGGCGCAATTCGGGTCCGTCCATGGCGGTTCATGGTTGACGATCAGACCCGTTCCACGTGAAACCAGGGGGACCAGACGGTGGTCGATGCTTCGCTGATCGATGGCGGCGAAGTGGACCCCTGGGACGGAGACCCGCGTGTCGAGGCGTTCTTCGGGCCCGCGTGGCCTGCGGTCTCGGGCTTCCATGACTTGCTCGTCGATCAAGGGGAGATCCGGGGCCTCGTCGGTCCCCGAGAGCTGACGCGCCTCTGGGAGCGCCACCTGCTGAACTCCGCCGCGGTGGTCCCCTTTCTGCCCACGGACGGGCGCGTCGTCGACCTGGGGAGCGGCGCCGGGCTGCCGGGCGTGGTTGTCGCGGCGATGCTTCCCGACGTCGAGGTCGTGCTGCTCGAGCCGATGGAACGCCGGACCGACTGGCTCACCGAGGTGGCAGAAGCGTTGGCTCTCGACAACGTGGTCGTCCGGCGAGGCCGCGCGCAGGACGAGCACGGCCGCCTGACCGCGGACGCGGTGACCGTCCGAGCTGTCGCCTCGCTGGACAAGCTCTACCGGTGGGCGCTGCCGTTGCTGCGGGCCGGCGGGACGCTCGTCGCGCTGAAGGGCAGCAAGGCCACGGAGGAGATCGATGCGGCCAAGCATGTGGGCCGCAAGCTCGGGGGCGGAGAAGCCTCCGTCGTCGACGCGCCGACGATCGATGGCGTCGGCATCACGAGGGTTGTTCGAGTCGTACGGGAGGCAGTGCCTGGTGTTCGGTAGGAAGAAGCGTCGTCACGACGAGACCGACACCGCGGCGAATGCGGAGACTGCGACACCCGTAGCGACGGAGGGTGTGCGCGACACTGCGGTGTCGTCGGCCTGGGAACCCACCATCCCCGGGCGGGTCGGCGGAGAACCACTGCACGACGGGGACGGGACGCCCGGTGCACGGTCTTCTGATGAGCGGCTCACGCGAGACCACATGAGCAGCGGAGCCTCCGCGATTGGCGCAGAGGGCGAGCCCGCCGATGACGGCGACCATGACGTCGACGATCGGGACGTGAGGCGTGTCGAGGATCTGCCGACGGGCGGCCTGGCAGGCCTGACGACCGGGAGCGACACCACGGCGGTCCCGTCGGAGACTCCGTCCGCAGGGTCCGCCACCCCAGCGATCTCCCACCTGGGCGCGTGGACGACGCGGCAGCGTGCGGAGGCGCCCGAGTCGATCGGGGAAGCACGAGAGGTGATCGGGAGCCAGACGAGCAGAGTCGGTGCACCTGTGGACCGCGGTGTGAGGCCGCACGAGGTGGACCACGAGGTAGGCAGAGAAGTGCTTGAGGCGCGAGCCGAGGACGCGCAGCCCGACGGTACGAACACCGGACGAGAGGGCGACGAGCCGTCGGTCTTCGAGGGAGAACCCTCAGACGAGTCGGCAGCCTCGGGCGCGGCGACCGTTTCACGTGAAACAAGCAACACGGCCGCGCCCGATGCGGACCCGCCGGAGCGCGGTGCCGGTGCCAGCAACGACGCGGCCCCGCCGCCGCATGATCTGGACGTCCCAGGCGCCGGTGCATCAGGGCTTCACGAGAACCCCACGCCGGCCGGCGACCACGGCGCCCCTGCCGAGTCCCACGCTCGCGTTGTTTCACGTGAAACGGGGGACTCGGGAACGTCCGTTCCGCAGCACGGCGAGGCGGCGGACACCGCACCGCTCGGCGACGGCGTGGGAGCCGCATCGAAGTCCACGGACTCCGGCGCGGTGGTTCCACGTGAAACGACGGAGCCGGCCTCCTCTGTCTCGCGTGAGTCGGAGCACAGGACGCAGGCGGCAGATGCGTCACTGCCTCGGCACCTTCACAGCGACACCGCAGGTCAGGGCCACGATCGCGAGGCTGGCGCAGCCGGTGGCGACACGGGTGACGCGGTCGGTGACGCGGGATCGGCACGCAAGATCGCCGACGCGGACACCGCGAACGCCCATGACGGCGTGGAGGACCCCGAAGTCCGTGACACCATCTCGCCCATGGCTGCGCGTCACGACCTCGATCCCGACGAGAGCCGTCGCGCTGCCCTGGTGCAGAGCCTGCCGGCCGTCTCCGACGACACGCCGCTCATGGCTGAGCTCAAGCAGGACGCGCGACGCCGGATCGAGCTCCGCGGTCGACGCTTCCCGCGACCGCCGCAGACGCGCGTGATCACTGTCGCCAACCAGAAGGGTGGCGTCGGCAAGACGACGACGACCGTCAACCTCGCCGCCGCGTTGGCGCAGGCCGGACTGAACGTGCTCGTGCTGGACAACGACCCGCAGGGCAACGCGTCGACCGCGCTGGGGATCGAGCACCGCGCGGGCACGCCATCGATCTACGAGGTGCTCGTGGACGGGGCACCCATGGCGGACGCCGTCCAGCAGAGCCCCGACGTGCCGAGCTTGTTCTGCCTGCCGGCCACCATCGACCTGTCCGGTGCGGAGATCGAGCTGGTCTCGCTGGTGGCGCGCGAGACTCGGCTGCGGAACGCGCTCGACACGTACCTGGAGTGGCGCCTCGCGAACGGCCAGGAGCGCATCGACTACGTCTTCGTCGACTGCCCGCCGAGCCTGGGGCTGCTGACGGTGAACGCGTTCGTCGTGGCGCGTGAGGTGCTCATCCCGATCCAGTGCGAGTACTACGCGCTGGAGGGACTGAGCCAGCTCCTCAAGACGATCCAGCTCATCCAGGCACACCTGAACCCGACGCTGCATGTGTCGACGATCCTGCTCACCATGTACGACGCACGCACCAACCTGGCGCAGCAGGTGGCGAACGAGGTCCGCACACACTTCCCGGAGCGCACCCTGCGCACGACGGTGCCGAGGTCGGTGCGCATCTCGGAGGCGCCGAGCTACGGCCAGACCGTCATGACCTACGACCCGGGCTCGTCGGGTGCGCTCGCCTACCTCGAGGCCGCCCGCGAGGTAGCGGAGCGGGGAGCAGCGGGAAGCGTCGATGACCATCAGGACGGGCAGTCCGAGCTCGGGGCCGACCCCCGCGACCACAGCCGGTCCACCGACCACGAGCACGAGATGGCAGCTGCCGTCCTTCAGGAGGAACAGTGAGCGAGAAGCGGCGGGGTCTGGGCCGAGGGCTCGGAGCCCTCATCCCCACCGGCCTGGACGGTCAGCGGCCGTCCGGGGCGGAGCGTCCGGTGGACGTGTTCTTCCCGGACCCGAAGCGGGACAACGCGGAGGCGACCACCTCGGGTGCGACGACGACGGTGACAGAGGCGCCCCCGGCCCAGGGGACCGACGCTGACGCGGCGACCGTGCAGGGGCGACCTGACGGCGACCACAGCGGCTCGCCAGATACCGTCGCGGAGAGCACCGACGCCCGCAGCAACGGCGTCGCGGTGAACGGCACAGCAAGAGACGACCGAGACGCTGACGGCGACGACATGCCGGCATCGACGGACGCGGTCCTGACGGCCGCCGCCGGAACGACAGCCGACCAGACTCGCACGGCGACGGACGAGTCTGCGGCGCCGACATCAGGCTCGTCGGGCGGTGCGGCGCCCGGGGGTGTCGCTGCCGACGTCGCCGGCGACGGCGTCGCCGCCTCCGCGAGCCAGTCCGGCCCAGCATCGTCCGCGCAGACCACCGACCCGGACGGCCTCCTCCCGGTCCCGGGTGCGCGGTTCGCGGAGCTGCCCGTGGGGCAGATCCGCCCCAACCCCAAGCAGCCGCGCACCGTCTTCGACGAGGACGCGCTGGACGAGCTGGTCGGCTCCATCCGGGAGATCGGCGTCCTCCAGCCGATCGTCGTCCGGGACGCCGGGGACGGCTACGAGCTGATCATGGGTGAGCGCCGCTGGCGCGCGACCCAGGCGGCCGGTCTGGCCACCGTCCCCGCGATCATCCGGGACACCGACGACGCCGACCTGCTGCGGGACGCGCTGCTGGAGAACCTGCACCGCTCCCAGCTGAACCCGCTGGAGGAGGCGGCCGCGTACCAGCAGCTGCTGGACGACTTCGGCTGCACGCACGAGCAGCTTGCTGCCCGCATCCAGCGCTCGAGGCCGCAGATCTCGAACACCCTGCGGCTGCTGAAGCTGCCTCCGCTCGTCCAGCGCCGCGTCGCCGCCGGAGTTCTGTCCGCCGGGCACGCCCGAGCGCTGCTGGGCCTCAACGACGCAGCGGCGATCGAGCGGCTCGCGCAGCGGATCGTCGCGGAGGGTCTCTCGGTGCGTGCGGTCGAGGAGATCGTGTCGCTCGGTGGTGACGCAGCACCGAACGCCCGGCGAGCGGCCCCTCGGGCGGGCGTGAAGAACGAGGCGTTGGACCACCTCGCGGCTCGTCTCTCGGACCGGTTCGACACCCGCGTCAAGGTGAGCCTCGGCAAGTCTCGCGGTCGCCTGACGGTGGAGTTCGCGTCGGTCCAGGACCTCAACCGGATCCTCGAGAGCCTGGCTCCCGAGGACCCGGGCCTCCTCAAGGGCTGAGCCGTACGCCGGAGGGCGACGAATCTGTACGAGACCGGACGAAAGCGCAGGTCAGGAGGCTAGCGCGGCGTCGACGAGGGACCGGTACAGGTCCGGGAGCGACAGCCCCGCTGCTTCCGCGGCCTGTGGCAGCAGGGACGTCTCGGTCATGCCGGGCGCCACGTTCACCTCGAGGAACCAGACCGTTCCGGCGTCGTCGACGATGAGGTCGGTCCGGGACACGGCGCTCAGGCCGAGGGACCGGTGTGCGGTGACGGCGACGTCGGCGGCGGCGGTGGTGAGCGCCGGCGACAGTCGTGCGGGTGCGAAGTACTCGGTACGCCCCGGGTTGTAGCGGGCGTCGAAGTCATACGGGCCCTCGGTCACGATCTCGACGCCGGGCAGCGCGACCGGTCCGTCGCCGGTGTCCACCACGCTGACCGCGACCTCCGTCCCGACGACCGCACGCTCGACCAGGGCCGTGTCGCCGTACGCGAAGCAGTCGACCATCGCCTGCGGCAGGGCGTCGGCGGTGCTGACCAGAGACACGCCCAGCGCCGACCCGCCTCGGGAGGGCTTCACCACGAGGGGCAGACCGAGGCGCCGGACGATCGCCTCGAGGACGTGCCGCGCGCCGAGCTCGCGGAAGAGCGACTGCGGGAGGGTGACGAAGTCGGGGGTGGCGATCCCCGCGCGGGCGATCACGGTCTTGGCGATCGGCTTGCTCCAGGCGGTCCGACTCTCCCGCGGACCGGTGCCCAGGACGCGCAGCCCGAGCATCTGCACGACGTCGCGCACGGAGCCGTCCTCGCCGCTGGTCCCGTGCAGGAGCGGCCAGACGAGGTCGGGCTGCAGCTGCACGAGCGCAGGGACCAGATCGGCGTCGACGTCGTGCACCGTGACCTCGACGCCGGCCTGGCGCAGCGCCTCGGCGACCCGTCGGCCTGAGCGCAGCGAGACGTCGCGCTCGTGCGAGAGCCCCCCGGCGAGGACGACGACGCGGGGGGACGGTGCGCTGGTCACGGCGGCGAGGCTCCGATGCGAGGACGGCGAGAGGTGGTCGTGCAGGTCAGGCGATGTCGGGGCCGGGCTGCTGCACGTCGCCGTGCCCGGCGGAGCCCGAGGTGCCGAACAGCTCCACCAGCTCACGCTCGCCCGCCACGACGCCGGCCAACCGCCGGACACCCTCGCGGATGCGCTCGGGCGTCGGGTAGCAGAAGGACAGGCGCATGTGGTCCGCACCCGAACCGTCGAAGTAGAAGGCGGTCCCCGGCACGTAGGCCACCCGAGCGGTGACCGCCCGCGGCAGCATGTCCTTGGCGTCGAGCCCGTCGGGGAGCCGGACCCAGGTGTAGAAACCGCCGTCGGGCACGTTCCATGACGCGTCCGGCAGGTGCTCGGCGAGCGCCGAGATCATGGCGTCCCGCCGCTCGCGGTACTGCTCGCGGTACGACTTGACCTGTCCCCGCCAGTCGCACGTGGACAGGTACGTGGAGATCGCGATCTGCGAGGCGTTCGAGGGGCACAGGATCGCGGACTCGCTGGCCAGGACCAGCTTCTCGCGGACGGCGTGCGGGGCGACCACCCATCCGACGCGGTAGCCCGGGGCAAAGGTCTTGGAGAACGAGCCGAGGTAGAGCACACCGTCGTCGTCCATCGACCGCAGGGCGGGCCGCGGGTCACCGTCGAAGCCGAGCAGCCCGTACGGGTTGTCCTCGAGGACGAGCACGCCGTAGCGCCGCGCGATCTCGAGGATCTGGGGTCGGCGTTCCACGGAGAGCGAGACGCCGGCCGGGTTGTGGAAGTTCGGCACCGTGTAGAGCAGCTTGACCCGTCGGCCCTCGCGGGCCAGCGCGGCGAGGGTCGACTCCAGCGCAGCGGGCACCAGCCCGTCGGCGTCGATCGGGACGTGCACGACGTCGGCCTGGTACGCCCGGAACACGCCGAGGGCGCCGACGTAGGACGGCGCCTCCGCGACGACGACGTCGCCGGGGTCGACGAAGATGCGCGTGACCAGGTCGAGCGCCTGCTGCGACCCCGTCGTGACGACCACGTCGTCGGGGTGCGCATCGATGCCCTCGAGCGCCATGACCTCGAGGATCTGCTCGCGCAGCGTCTCGTCGCCCTGCCCGGACCCGTACTGCAGGGCCTGCAGGCCGCGGGTGGCGACGACGCGCTGCGCCACGTCACCGAGGACGTCGAGCGGCAGCCCCTCGAGGAACGGCATGCCTCCCGCCAGGGAGACCACCTCGGGTCGGTTGGCGACGGCGAACAGGGCGCGGATCTCGCTGGACCGCATGCCGTGCGTGCGCTCGGCGTAGGCACCGAGCCAGCGGTCGAGGCGCGTGCCGCTGCCGGCGGCGGAGGACGTGGGGGGGCCCGACGTCTCGCCGTCGGGAACGGGGTGCGCAGTCATGCGCCCGAGTTTCGCACGGTGACGACGATCACCGACG
Organism: uncultured Actinomycetota bacterium; assembly: GCA_963837795.1. Taxonomy (GTDB): domain Bacteria; phylum Actinomycetota; class Actinomycetes; order Actinomycetales; family Cellulomonadaceae; genus Cellulomonas. The sequence goes on along the minus strand of CAWIOT010000002.1, from coordinate 331,071 downwards.
CACCGTCCCACCGACACGGGACGACAGGAGGTCAGACGGAGGCGAGCACGCTCTCGATGTCCTCGGCGATCATCGACTTGGGTCGCGCGCCGACGACCGACTTCACCAGCTCACCGCCGGCGTAGAAGTTCAGGGTCGGGATGGACACGATGCCGTAGTCGCCCGTGACCTGCGGGTTCTCGTCGGAGTTGAGCTTGACGATCTTCACGCGGCCGTCGTACTGGCGAGCCAGCTCCTCGAGCACCGGCGCGACCATGCGGCACGGCCCGCACCACGGCGCCCAGAAGTCCACGATGACCGGCAGGTCGGAGTCGAGCACCTCCGCCTGGAACGTGGCGTCGGTGACGGGGGCGGTCGTGCTCACGAGATCTCCTGCACGTAGGACTCGACGGGGGGGACGGGCGGGACGAGGTCGCCGAGCGACGCGAGGAAGTGCTGCGCGTCGAGCGCGGCCGCACAGCCGGAGCCGGCGGCCGTGATCGCCTGGCGGTAGCGGTTGTCCACCAGGTCGCCGCACGCGAAGACGCCGGTCACGTTGGTCGCGGTGGTCCGACCGTCCACCTGCACGTAGCCGTCGTCGTCCAGGTCCACCTGGCCCAGGAGCAGCTCGGAGCGCGGGACGTGGCCGATCGCGACGAAGATGCCGGTGGCGGGGTGCTCACGGGTCTCCCCGGTGACGGTGTCGCGCAGGGTCACGCCCGTGACCTTGGCGTCGCCGTGGATCGCGACGACCTCGCTGTTCCAGGCCATCTCGATCTTCGGGTCGTTCGCGGCGCGGTCCGCCATGATCTTGGACGCCCGCAGCGAGTCGCGACGGTGCACCAGGGTGACGCGCTTGCCGAACCGGGTGAGGAACGTGGCCTCCTCGACGGCCGAGTCGCCGCCGCCGACCACGATGATCTCCTGGTCGCGGAAGAAGAACCCGTCGCAGGTGGCGCACCAGGACACGCCGCGCCCGGACATGCGCTTCTCGTCGTCGAGACCCAGCTCGCGGTACGCGGAGCCCGTCGCCAGGATGACGGCGCGCGCCTGGAACGTCTCGCCGCCGAGCGTCTCGACGGTCTTGACGTCACCCGTGAGGTCGAGTCGCGACGCGTCGTCCCAGAGCACCTCGGCACCGAACCGCTCGGCCTGCTTCTGCAGACCCTCCATGAGCTCCGGTCCCTGGACACCCTCGGGGAAGCCGGGGAAGTTCTCCACCTCGGTGGTGTTCATCAGCGCGCCGCCGGCGGTGACCGAGCCGGCGATCACCAGGGGAGCCAGGCCGGCACGGGCCGCGTAGATCGCGGCGGTGTAGCCGGCGGGACCCGAGCCGACGATGACGAGATCGCGGACGGTGCTGGACTGGTCGCTCACGTGAGGTCCTTGCGGTTGGGCATCCCGGCGGTCCACCGGGCGGGCTGATGCGTCAACCGATCCTAGAGGCGATCTGTTCCGTGCCCGACTCAGGACAGGGCGATCTCCGTGAGCTCGAGCCGGAACCCGCCGTCGGGAGCGGTGGGCAGCTGCGTGATCCACAGGACGAGCGACTGGGTCTCGGTCGCGGGGTCCAGCGTGAACGTCGCGTCGGGGCCGAAGGGGCCGGACGCCAGCACCGGACCGGCCGTCGGGTTGGCCGCGTCGGTCGCGCGGATCTCGACGTTCCCGCCGGTGCTGTTGGAGTGCAGCGTGACCGTGCTGACGGTGGTCTTCGTCGTGAGCGTGACGGCGTAGCCCACCGCGTCCTTGAAGCCGGCGAAGTCGTCGCGCTTGTAGGTCATCGTGTACCAGAACGTCGCCGGGTCGCTGTCGAACGCCTTGGCCACGTCCTCCTCGTGCTCGCCGTCGGCGTCCGACGGGTCGATCGACGTGGCCGATGCGATGACGGGGGCGACGCCGGCCGGTGGCGCCGGCTCCTCGGGGGCGGGTGCTTCCTCGCTGGGCTGCTCCTGCGGCGTGGCCGGCGCGGACGCGCTCGGCTGCGTCTCGGGTTCCGGGGTCGACCGGGTGTCGAACGACGAGAACAGGGCCTTGAAGGCCAGCACGACGCCGATGATCACGACGATCACGACGATGATGAGGACGAGTGCCGTCGGGTCGAACCGGGACCGGCCCGGAGGGGCCGGCTCCGCGCCGAGGACGTCGCCGAAGTCGAAGGCGTCCGGCTCGGGATCGCCGGCCGGGACCGGCGGCACCGGCGGGGGCGGGGCGCTCGACGTCTGGGCGACGGAACGCCGGACGACCGTGGGCAGGACCGGCAGCGGCATCTCCGCGGGAGGCAGGGGCGCCGTGGCTGCCGCGGGCGGGACCAGCTCGGTGGGCGGCGTCGCGTCGGCGCCGGGCCGGAAGGAGCTCGGCCGGCGGGGTGTCGCCGGTGGTGGCGTGCCCGGGCGGTTGGCGCCGGCCGGGTCCTGCTGCTGGAACGCGGAGCGGACGGACTGCCGCTGGACGACGACGGGCGCGGTGTCCTGCTCGTCGTGCTGGTCGGGCTCGTCGGGCATCGTGATGCCACCTCCAGGTGCCGCGGCACCGGTCGGGGGGAACTGTGCGGTCACGGCGCCACCGAGGGTGGCGTCGCCGCCGGACGGGCGGATCTCGCCCCACGGCTCGAGCTCGCGCACCAGCTCACCGGGGCTGTGCGGTCCGTCGTCGTTCGGGCCGAGGGTGACGACGCACAGCGTGTCGAGGTCGTTGGGCACCCCCGGGACCAGGTCGGCGGGCGCGACCGTGACGCCGTCGACCACGGGGGCGGGGGGCAGCGTCTCGCCGCCGGGCGTCTGCGGTGCCCGCGGGTCGGCGGGCCAGCGGCCGGTCAGGGCGGCGTACAGGAGGCGGACCAGGCCGACGGCGTCCGCGCGGGAGGTCGAGCGGGCGTCGCCGCCGGAGTCGCCCAGCAGGGCCGCGTCGAGCGCGAGCCCGCCGAGCAGGACGCGACCGTCGGGGCTGACGTGCAGCACGGAGGGGCGCAGGGCCAGGTGGTGCACGCCACGGCGGCGGGCCATCTCGAGCGCTGCTGCGGCCTCGCCGACGACGGCGCGAGCCTGGTCGGCCGTCAGCGGGGCCTGAGCGACGAGCTGGGCGAGCGACGGGCCCGTCTGCTGCTCGGAGACGACGTAGCCGTACCCCTCGTGCGTCCCCACGTCGAGGACCCGGACCAGCCGCGAGTCGGTGACCAGGGCCGCGCGGCGGGCGGCGTCGAGCGCGGGGGCGACGGCACCGTGCTCGAGGATGCGCACGCGGACCGGGCGGTCGAGGATCTGGTCCGTGGCCTGCCAGGCGCTGGCACCGGCCAGGTCGGACACCACCGGCGCGAGCACGCGGTAGCGGCCGGCGAGCACCGTGCCCCGTCCGACGACCTCGCTCACCAGCACCTCCGTGTCGATCGTGCGCGCGGGCACCCACCCGGCCACCAGCATGCTAGACGTGCCGGATCAGCGGCGTCCTCCGGGCAGGCGACGCAGCAGGGGCAGCAGGAGGCTGTCCAGCTCGGTCACGCGCAGGACCCGCAGGCCACCGACGTAGACGAGGCCCATGACGGTCCCGACGACGGCGCACTGCACGATCGACGCCAGCAGACCGGTGGACAGGCCGAGCCGGAGCAGCTGGAGGACCCCGGCGCCGACCCCGGCGGACACCAGGGCCGCGAGCGTGGCGCGCGCCAGCACCCGCAGGACCCGCGCGCCGTCGATGCCCCCGAGCCGGCGGCGCAGCTGCCGCTGTGCGATGCCCGCGCCGAGCACGTAGGACACCGTCATCGCCGCGCCCACGCCGACCACCCACGACGAGGGCGGCAGGAACCGCTGCGAGAGCAGGGCACCCAGCGCCACGACCGCGGCCATGGCCACCTGGATGGGCACCATGGACCGCGCGTCCTCGTAGGCGTAGTACGCCCGCTGGAACATCGACCACGCACCGAACGCCGGCAGACCGATGATCATCGCGAGCACGACCGACGCCACCGCGTCGGCCGACCCCGCCGACGCCGTCGCCAGCACCACGCGGGTCAACGGCAGCCCGAGGACCAGCACGGCGGCGGTCGCGAAGACGGTGAACACGCCCACCACGCGCAGGCCCGAGGAGAGGGTCGCGCGGACGCCGGCGACGTCCGCGTCGTGCGCCTGCCCGGACAGGCGCGTGAACAGGGCGGTGGCCAACGACACCGTGACCAGCGAGTGGGGCAGCATGAAGATCAGGAACGCGACGTCGTAGGCGGCCGGGCCGGCGACCGCGGTGGCGGCCAGGCCGTCTGCCACGGCGGCGTCGGGAGCCGCCGTCGAGACCCGGGACGCGACGAGGTACCCGAGCTGACCGGCCGCGAGACCGGCCAGGGTCCAGGTCGCGACGCCGCCGGCGGTCCCCAGGCCCGAGCCCCGCAACCCCCAGCGCGGTCGGTAGTGCACGCCCGCCCGCCGCAGCGCCGGGACGAGGACGACGGCCTGTCCGATCACGCCGAGCGTCGCGGAGCCCGCCAGCAGCGCGACCTGCCCGCTCGTCCACGTCGACGCGTCGACCACGCCGGACGTGTCCCAGATCCCGAAGACCGCGATGAACACGCCGAACCCGACGATCGCCACCACGTTGTTGACGGCCGGCGCCCACATGTACGGGCCGAACGAGCCGCGCGCGTTGAGCACCTGACCGAGCAACGCGTACGCCCCGTAGAAGAACAGCTGCGGGATGCACCAGTAGGCGAACGTCGTCGCGAGCGCCACCTGCGCCGGGTCGCCGAACTTCGAGTAGAGGTGGACGAGCGCCGGTGCCAGGAGGGTGAGGACCAGCGTGGCCCCCGCCAGCACGGTGAACCCGAGGGTGAGCAGCCGGTCCACGTACTCCTGACCGGCCTTGCGCTTGTACGCACGCACCACCTGCGGGACCAGGACGGCGTTGAGGACGCCCCCCGCGAGCAGCATGTACAGGATGTTCGGCAGCTTGTTGGCCACCGCGAACGCGTCGGCCGCCTGACCCGTCGCACCGATGGCGCTGACCATGACCATGCCGCGCAGCAACCCGAGCACCCGCGACGCGGCTGTGCCCGACGCCATGGCCGCGGCACCGCGGCGCAGGCCGCTGTCGGTGCTCATCGGGCCTCCTGGTCGTTCGTCGGCGCGTCGTCGGGACCGACACCACCCAGTACGCCGAGCGTGACGGGGCCCTCGGACTCCGCCTCGGTCCGCGCACCGCGGCGGGCGCTCTGCCCGCGGCGCACCGTGCGGATGATGCCCAGCACCAGACCGACGGCCAGCAGGGCACCGACGACGATCGTGCCGATGCTCTCGATGGTCGGAGCCACCTGCGCCGTGAAGCGAACGGTCGGGGAGACCGGCAGGCCGTCCGAGGCGGTCAGGTGCGCCGTGACGACGACCGAGCAGTTGGCGCGCGCGCGCAGGGGTACCCGGACGCTCGTCTCGCTCTGCGCGTCGACGCTGACCGGCGGGATCTCGCCGACCTCGAGGCACGCCTTGCGCGGGGCGACGTCGAGGAGCACGGTCGCCGGCACCGTCAGGGTGTTCCGCACGACGACGGGCAGCTCGGTGCTCGCCGCGGTGACGCGCACGTCACTGAGGGGCGCGACGCTCAGGCCCTGCGTGCGGGCGTCCGCGGCGGAGACCGCGGTGGCGACGAGGGCGTCCCGGCCGACCGGGTCGGTGCGCCAGGCGACGGCCAGCGGCGCCAGGACCTGCGTGTCGACGCCCTCGAGCAGCGTCGCCGGCTCGCTGGTGACCGTGGAGAAGGCCGTGGCGCGGGCGCGGGCGTCGGCCAGCGCACGGACCGAGGCCGGCGCGAGCTCGTCGTCGTCGACGGCGCTCGCGGGCAGGGACCGCCGGGCGTCCGGGGTGTCGTCGTCGAGGAGCGTCGACACGGGCGCCAGGCGGACCCACGGCGTGCTGCCGAGGGCGTCGACCAGGGCCGTCACCGTGGGGACGTCCGGCTTCCAGGTGCGGTCCGGCGCCAGCAGCACGTGCGGCTGGTCGGACTCGGTCTCCCGGGTGATGACCGCGAGCTCGGCGAGGGCGCGCTGCACGGTGGTGGTCGTCGTCGCCCCCGGCTCGACCTCGCGCGGGGAGGTCAGGAGCCCGGTCAGGACCGCGTCCGGGCTCAGCGTGGTCACCGCGCCGGCCGACGTCGTCGCCTGCGCCGCGGCGCCGCGCGTCACCTTGGCGTCCTCGTCGGTGGTCGGCGGGAGCACGATCGCCTCGGCGCCCACCTGGGACGTCACCGCCGCGGTCGCCTGGTCGGGCAGCCCCGGCCCCGGGGCCCACAGCAGTCCCGAGGTCGTCTGCAGCCCCGGCACCCCGGTCTGTGCGGTCCGGTCCACGGCCAGCTGGACCAGGTCGGGGTGCTGGGCGTGCGCCGCGGCGGCGAGGTCGGGATCGGCCCACGGCAGGGCGACGACGTCGTGCGCGCCGAGCTCGTCCGTCACGTCGGTGGCCCAGGTGCGCGACCCCTGGCTGCCCGCGGCGGCCGCCGACAGCAGGGCGGGATCGACGGCCACGCCGACGGCCGGGTCGGTCGCGACGGCTGCGGCCAGCGACCGGAGCCGGCCGCCCGCGCGCGTCGCCTCGTCGAGGGCGGCGACCGTGGCCTCGTCGGGACCCGCCGACCCGTCCGCGGGAGCTGCCGGGGCGGACGGCGGGCCGACCATCGGCACGAGCACGGACACCGGGGTGCGCGGGACGTCGTCGGTGGTCAGCCACAGCAGGAAGGTGCGCTGCAGCCCCACGCGCGTCGAGCCGTCCAGGACCTCGACCGCGAGCCCGCGCGGACCCCAGGTGTCGGCTCCCTCGAGGAGCCGGATGCCGGCGGCGGGGACCTGCAGCTCGACCGCGACGCTCGCGCCCGGTTCGAGCGGCGCGGGCACCTGCGCGGTCGCCACACGGCCGGTGCGGGTCAGGCCTCGGGTGCCCGCCGACGCCCACGCGTCCACCTCGGCGCGCGAGCTGACCCGGTACCGGCTCAGGCGCAGGGCGGCCGACGGCGAGTCGATCGTCTCGTCGCCGTCGTTGCGCAGCGTCGCCCGGACCAGCAGGTCCTCGCCCGGCCGCAGCACGCTCGGGGCGACCTCGGTGATCTGGACCGTCACGGGCAGGTCCGGGTCGGGGCTCGGGGTCGCGGCGACGGCCGGACCGCCGACCGGCACCGCGAGAGCCAGCGCGCCGCCGACCGCCAGGATCGCGCTGAGGACCCGGCGCCGCAGCGAGGGGCCGCTCATGCCTCGCCGACGAGCACGACGAGTGCTGCCTCGGCGAGCCGGCGCTCGTTCGGGTACGCGAGCACCCCGTGCAGCTCCGCGACCGGGATCCACGCCGCGTCCTCCGCCTCGCCGTCCGGATCGCCCTCGACGGTGAGCGACCCGCCGGTCGCGCCGAGCAGGAAGTGGTGCACCACCTTGTGCACGCGGCGGTCGTCGCCGCTGAACCAGTAGTCGATGACCCCGAGGCGGCGCAGGACCTGCCCGGTGATCCCGGTCTCCTCGGCGATCTCACGGACGGCCGCCTGCTCGGGCGTCTCGTCGCCCTCGAGGTGCCCCTTCGGCAGGCACCACTCGAGGCGGCCGGCGCGGTTGCGGCGCGCGATCACGGCGGCGTGGTCGACGCCGTCGCGGCGGCTGACGACGATCCCGCCGGCCGACGTCTCGTCGACCACGGGCAGCGGGACGACGGGTGTGCGGAGCGACGGCGTGCCGGGGGTCGATGCGCAGCGGATGACCGCCCGGCGGCGACGGCACGCCCCCGGGGACGGGTGGGCGCGCCGGGCTCGACATATCGACACTGTAACGACTGGACACCCGGGAGCCTGACGACGACGGGCCCGCGGGGACGTGGTCGGGACGCGCGGCGCATCTGGCAGGCTTGGACGAGTGCCGCCCCTCGACCCGCCCGCCAGCCCCGAGTCGCCCGACCTGAGCGCCGCCCTCGTCGCCCTGCAGAAGCGCGCGCTCGGGGTCCTCGCCGCGCTGCCCGCCGACGCGCTCGAGCTCGGTGCGCTGTTCCGGGAGGCCGGCCACGAGCTCGCCCTCGTCGGCGGACCCGTGCGGGACGCGTTCCTGGGCCGGGCCGCCACGGACCTCGACTTCACCACGTCGGCCACCCCCGACCAGACCGAGGCGATCCTGGCGCGCTGGGGCGATGCGCACTGGGACATCGGCAAGGAGTTCGGCACCATCGGTGCGCGGCGGTTCGCGGGTCGGCGGTCGTCGGTGGCGCAGGACGTCGTCGTCGAGGTCACCACGTACCGCACCGACGAGTACGACCCGGCCTCGCGCAAGCCGCAGGTGGCGTTCGGCGACTCGCTCGAGGGTGACCTGTCGCGGCGCGACTTCACGGTGAACTCCATGGCCGTGCGCGTGCCGGACCTGACGTTCGTCGACCCGTTCGACGGGCTCACCGACCTGGCGGCCGGCGTCCTGCGCACCCCGGTGGACCCGCGCCAGTCGTTCGACGACGACCCGCTGCGGATGATGCGCGCCGCACGGTTCGCCGCCCAGCTGGGCTTCGCGGTGGACCCCGCCGCGCGCGCGGCGATCGTCGACATGGCCGACCGCATCAGCATCGTCTCGGCCGAGCGGGTGCGCGACGAGCTGAGCAAGCTGCTGGTCTCCGCGCAGCCGCGCACGGGCCTGGAGGTGCTGGTCGACACGGGGCTGGCCGACCACGTGCTGCCCGAGCTGCCCGCGCTGCGCCTGGAGATCGACGAGCACCACCGGCACAAGGACGTGTACGAGCACTCGCTGACCGTCCTGGACAGGGCCATCGCCCTGGAGACCGGACCCGACGGCGCGGTGCCCGGTCCGGACCTGGTGCTGCGGCTCGCGGCGCTGCTGCACGACATCGGCAAGCCGCGGACCAAGCGCCACGAGGAGGGCGGCGGCGTCAGCTTCCACCACCACGAGATGGTCGGCGCGAAGCTCGTCGCCAAGCGCCTGCGTGAGCTGCGGTTCGACAAGGCGACCGTGCAGGCCGTCGCGCGCCTGACCGAGCTGCACCTGCGCTTCCACGGGTACGGCGAGGGCGGCTGGACCGACTCCGCCGTGCGGCGCTACGTCACCGACGCCGGTCCGCTGCTGGAGCGGCTGCACCGGTTGACGCGGTCGGACTGCACCACCCGGAACCTGCGCAAGGCGGCCCGGCTGTCGGCGGCCTACGACGACCTGGAGGTCCGGATCGCGCGCCTGCAGGAGCAGGAGGAGCTGGACTCGATCCGCCCGGACCTGGACGGCACGCAGATCATGGAGATCCTCGGCCTGCGCCCCGGCCGCGAGGTCGGCGAGGCCTACAAGCACCTGCTCGAGCTGCGGATGGAGCAGGGACCGCTCGGTCCGGACGCCGCGCGCGAGGAGCTGCTCAGCTGGTGGGCTTCGCGCGCCTGACGACCAGCAGGCACACGTCGTCCTCCTGCCGTTCGCCCACGAAACGCTCGACCAGGCGGTCGCGGACGGTCTGCGCGGAGTCGTCGTCGGCGAACGACGAGAGCTCGGCCGTCAGGGCCGCGATCCCGTCGCGCAGCCCGCGGTCGCGCCGCTCGACCAGACCGTCGGTGTACAGGACGAGCAGGCCGTCCAACGGCACCTCGATCGTGGCCTCCGCGCCGCCGCAGCCGGCCAGGCCGATCGGGGTCGAGAGCCCTTGGTCCAGCTGACGGACCTGGCCGCCCGGGAGCCGCAGCAGCGGGGGCGGGTGCCCGGCGCGCGCGTAGGCGACCTGGGCGCCGTCCTCGGTCGACCGCCAGCGCAGGTACGCGCACGTCGCGATGTCGGCGATGTCGAGGCCGCGGACCAGCTGGTCGGCCCGTGCCAGGACCTGCCCCGGCGACGAGCCCTCCCAGGCGTACGACCGCAGCAGCGAGCGCAGCTGGCCCATCGCGGCGGCGGCCCGCAGGTCGTGGCCGACGACGTCCCCGACGGCGATGCCGATCGCCCCGTCGGGCAGGCGCAGGACGTCGAACCAGTCCCCGCCCACCTCCGCGCGGCGACCGGACGGGATGTACGCCGCGGCCACGTCGAGCCCCTCGATCTGGGGGATCGCGGGCAGGAGGCTGTGCTGCAGCGTCAGCGCCGCGGTCCGCTCGGCCAGGAACAGCCGGACGTTGTCGAGCGCCAGGCCGGCGCGGCGACCGAGGTGAGCGGCCGTGACGACGGCGTCGGACGTGAACCCGTCGGCGGAGACGAGGGCCAGCACGCCGAGGACGTGGTCGCGTGCGCGCAGCGGCACCACCATCGCCTGGCTCAGGCCGAGCCGGGTGAGGAGCGCCAGCTGCTCGGGGGTGGTGCGCTCGTGCAGGGTCTCCGTGTCGATCGCGTACGGGGTCGCGACGAACCCGGGGCTGCTGTGCAGCGCGCGCATGATCGTGGGCGACCGCGTCAGCCAGCCGAGGTCCTCATGGGCCAGGGCGCGCGCCGTGTCGCGGTCGTCCAGGTCGGCGGCCACCAGGTGGACCCGGGTGAACCGGCCGTGGTCGTCGGTGACCGCCACGAACCCCCAGCTGGCCAGCGCGGGGATCGCGACGTCCCCGAGCGCGTTCACCGCCTCCTCGTAGTCGAGCCGCTGCGCCAGCTCGTCGCTGACGCGGGCCAGGAGGTCCAGCCGCGCGCTGGTCTGCTCGACCAGCTCGGCCTGGATGTCCCGGACCCGGTCGGTCTCGACGCGTTCGGTGACGTCCGCCTGGATCCCCACGTGGTGGGTCACCCGACCCGACTCGTCCGTCACCGGGCTGATCACGACCTGGTTCCAGAACGGCGTCCCGTCGCGCCGGTAGTTGCGCACGACCGTCGCGACCGCGCGCCCCTCGTCCAGGCCGATGCGGATCCGGGACACCGCGATCGGGTCGGTCTCGACACCCTGCAGGAACCGGCAGTTGCGTCCGAGGACCTCGTCGGCCGGGTACCCCGTCAGGCGGCTGAACGCGGCGTTGACCCACACCAGGGGGTCGTCGGGCCGCAGCGCGTCGGAGATGGACAGGGCCAGGTCGCTGGCGAGCACGGCGCTCAGCGGGAGGTCGTCCTGCGGGCCGACCACCTTGTCGTCGCTGCTCACGAGGCCAATCGTGCCTCGACCGGGTCCCCTGCGGGTAGCCGCCGGGAGGCTGAGCCGTACAGGGTGGCGAACCCGGCGTACGCGACCGCGAGGACGAGGAACAGTCCGCGGGAGTAGCCGGTGTCGGGCAGGGTGACCGCGCCGAGCGCGGCGGCGCCGACGAAGGCCGCGTTGTAGAGGACGTCGTACAGCGCGAACGCCCGTCCGCGGTAGGCGTCGTCGGTGTCGCGCTGCACGATGGTGTCGACCGCGATCTTGGCGCCCTGCGCGGCCAGGCCCAGGGCACCGGCGGCGACGAGCACCGCGGCGCGCGAGGCCGACGCGACGAGCAGCAGCTGGCTGACCGCGGCGAGCGACAGGCACAGCACGATCCACACGTGCGGGCCGGTCCGCGGCGACAGCACCGGCGTCAGCACGACCGCGAGCACGAACCCGAGCGCCGACGCCGCCAGCACCAGGCCGAACGTGCGCAGGCCCTCGTCGGCGTCCGCCGGGTCGGACAGCAGGTTGCGGGCGATGAGGATGCTCGCGATGAACGTGACGCCGTACAGGAACCGGTGCGCGGTCATGATCCCGAGCGCGCGCGCCGGGGTGCGGCGGGCGATCAGGTGCCGGGCGCCGGCGACCAGCCCGCGCGCGAGCATCCCGAGGGCGGCGCGCAGCTGGGCGGCGTCGGCGCGCTCGTCGGGACCCAACCGGTCCTTGCCCAGCCGCGTGGCCAGCAGCGCCGCCGCCGCCATGACCGCCGCGGCGACCACGAGCGCCGTCGCGTCCCGGCCGTGACCCGCGGGCAGCACCAGGCCCAGCACGAACCCGATCCCGCCGCCGATCCCCGCCGCGGCCGCCCCGAGCGTGGGCGTCAACGAGTTCGCGGTGAGCAGCAGCGGACCGTCGACGGTGCGCGGCAGCGAGGCACTGAGCGCCGAGAGCAGGAACCGGTTGATCGACAGGTCCACCAGCGCCAGCACGTACACCGCCGGCCCCACACCGTCCGTCAGCATGAGCACCGCGATGAGCGTGGTGATCCCCACGCGGACCAGGTTGCCGACGAACAGCACCTGCCGGCGCCGCCACCGGTCCAGCAGCACCCCCGCCCAGGGGCCGACGATGGTGAACGGCAGCAGGAGGACCGCGAACGCGGTCGCGACGCCGGCCGCGGTGCTGGCGTTCTCGGGCGAGAAGAAGAACAGGGTGGCGAGCCCGACCTGGAACATGCCGTCGGCCGCCTGGCTGGTGAGCCGGACGGCGAACAGCTTGCGGAAGTCCTCCAGGGGCCACAGGGCCTTGAGGTCGTCGATCACCTGCACCGGCCCATCCTCGCATCCGACGCCGCACTGGCCCGCGCACGGGCACCCGGGCGCCGCGCGTCCTGCCGGCCCGTACCCGCCCGGCGCGCTCGCGTCGCCGGCTCCCGGGCTATCCACGTCACCGTGAAGACTTCGTCCTGCCCGGCGTGACGAGGTCTTCACGATCGGGCGCTGACCCGAGCGCGCTCGCGGGCACACGCGCCCGCGCCACCTGCAGGGCCAGCGCAGCCAGGTGCACGTCCCTGCCCGCCCCACGTCACCGTGAAGACTTCGTCCTGCCCGGCGTGACGAGGTCTTCACGATCGGGTCGTCCGCGCCGGCGGCGGGTGCAGTCCGGTCAGGCCGGTGGCATCGCGCAGGTCGGGGAGCAGCGGCGGGCGTGGCCCGGCCAGCCCCGCGAGCGCAGAGCGGCGGCCACCTGGGCGGCCGTGGCGCACGGCTGGGTCGCCACGTGGCGCCACCGGTACCGCAGCGTGACCTCCGAGTGCGCGATCAGCACCGCGTTGTCCCGCCACGTGTCGTCGTCGGTCCGCCCGAACGGGTGCGCCAACCGACCGTCGAGCTCGATCCGCACGCCGAGCCCGACGTGCACGCGGTCGGCCCGGATCCATCGCCCCTCGATCTGCTGGCGCAGCTGCGCGCTCGCGGTCGGAAGACCGTGCCGGCGCTCGACGTCGCGGGCGTAGCGGTGCTCGAGCGGTGACTCGGTCCCGCTGCCGGCCTCCGACAGAAGCTCGATGAGCAGCGCCCGGTGCCGGAGCCGCGGTCGCTGCGCCGCATGCAGCAGGACCCGGCCCGGGAGCACCCCGCAGCGCACGGCGTCGCAGACGACGGCGACGGCCTCGTCCTCGTCGGTGACCTCGTCCAGGAGGTCCAGCACCGTCTGGTCGATGCCGACCGCGCGCAGGTCGCCGGCCGCAAAGGGCATCGTCCGGCGGCGACGGACGACGAGCCCCGGCTGGCCTCGGACCGCTCGACGAACCGGCACGCTCACCGTCAGCACCGGCCCGGGAGTCCGCACGATCCCGTGCACGAACGCCGCCGCCCGATGCGAGAGCGCCGCGTCCGCGCCCGCGTACATGAGCGCGCCGCGAGCCCGCTGGCGCCACGTGATCTCACCGGAGTGCAGGACGACGACGCCGCGCCAGAGCTGCTGCCACTCCCCGCTGAGCACCCTGCGGCTCATCAGCGACCGCGTGACGCCCCAGTCCTGGAGCTGGCTGGTGGACGCGACCGCGTCCTGGCGAGCGAGCACCAGACGCGCCCGCTCGTCGAGGCACGCGGGCAGACGCCCTGCAGGCGTCGTGCTCCTTCCCGTCATCCGGGCAGGGTGCCGCAGCCCACGCCGAGTGCGTCGGCGTCATGCACAGGTGCTCACCGTGAAGACCTCGTCACGGTGAGCGCGACGACGTCTTCACGCTGAGTGCGACGAGGGCGCGCACCCCGCACCTTGGCGGTCAGCGCGCGTCAGCTCAGCGGTCGGCGCTCGTCGCTGGCGCTGGGCGCGGGCAGAGTGCCGGAGCCTGCGCCGAACGCGTCACCGTGAAGACATCGTCACGCCAGGCGCGACGATGTCTTCACGATGGGCACGACGAAGGCGCGCACCCCCGCGGGGATGCGCGCCTTCGTGTGTCAGAAGCGTGCTGGGTCAGCGCTCGTTCTCGCCGCGGATGAAGGACTCCAGCTGGGCGCGGCCCAGGGTGTCCTCCATCTGGACCGGCGGGGACTTCATGAAGTAGGTCGACGCCGACAGGATCGGGCCGCCGACGCCGCGGTCCTTGGCGATCTTCGCGGCGCGCAGGGCGTCGATGATGATGCCGGCCGAGTTGGGCGAGTCCCAGACCTCGAGCTTGTACTCCAGGTTCAGGGGCACCTCGCCGAACGCGCGGCCCTCGAGGCGGACGTAGGCCCACTTGCGGTCGTCGAGCCACGCGACGTAGTCCGACGGGCCGATGTGGACGTTGTGGTCCTCCTTCTTGCCGCCCAGCGGGCCGGTCAGGTTGGAGGTCACGGCCTGCGTCTTGGACAGCTTCTTGGACTCCAGGCGCTCACGCTCGAGCATGTTCTTGAAGTCCATGTTGCCGCCGACGTTCAGCTGGTACGTGCGGTCCAGGACGACGCCGCGGTCCTCGAACAGCTTCGCGAGGACGCGGTGCGTGATGGTGGCGCCGACCTGCGACTTGATGTCGTCGCCGACGATCGGGACGCCGGCGGCCTCGAACTTCGCGGCCCACACCGGGTCGGACGCGATGAAGACGGGCAGGGCGTTGACGAACGCGACGCCCGCGTCGATCGCGCACTGCGCGTAGTACTTGGCGGCGATCTCCGACCCGACGGGCAGGTAGCAGATGAGGACGTCGGCCTGGGCCTCGCGCAGGGCGGCGACGATGTCGACCGGCTCGGCGTCGGACTCGGTGATCGTCTCGCGGTAGTACTTGCCGAGACCGTCGTTGGTCACGCCGCGCTGGACGGTCACGCCGAGCGGCGGGACGTCGGCGATCTTGATGGTGTTGTTCTCCGAGGCGACGATGGCCTCGGACAGGTCGAAGCCGACCTTCTTCGCGTCGACGTCGAACGCGGCGACGAACTCGATGTCGCGCACGTGGTAGTCGCCGAACTGCACGTGCATCAGGCCGGGCACGGTGCTGCTCGGGTCGGCGTCGGCGTAGAAGTGCACGCCCTGGACGAGCGACGCGGCGCAGTTGCCGACGCCGACGATGGCGACGCGGATGGAGGTCATCCTCGCTCCTTCTCGGTGGTTCGCGCGGAGACGACGTCGTCGTCCCCAGCGGGTGTGTCAGCAACGGCCGGATGACCGGTGCCTGCAGGACGGGTGCGGCGCACGCCGCGCTCGTTGTCGATCAGCCCGTCGAGCCAGCGGACCTCACGCTCGACCTGTTCGAGGCCGTGCCGCTGGAGCTCGAGGGTGTACTCGTCCATGCGCTCGCGGGTGCGGGCGAAGGACTGGCGGACCGTCTCGAGACGTTCGGTCAGGCGCGTGCGCCGACCTTCGAGGATCCGGAGCCGGGTCTCGGCGTCGGTCTGCCCGAAGAAGGCGAACCGGACGTCGAAGTTCTCGTCCTCCCACGCGGACGGGCCGGACGACGCGAGCACCTGCTGGAGGTGCTCCTTGCCGTCGGCGGTCAGCTGGTAGACGATCCGTGCGCGCTTGGACGCCACGGCGTGCGGTGCCACGACGGACTCGGTGCCCTGGATCCACCCGCGGTCGACCAGCGACTTGAGGCACGGGTACAGCGAGCCGTAGGACAGCGCCCGGAACGAGCCGAGCACGAGGTTGAGGCGCTTGCGCAGCTCGTAGCCGTGCATCGGCGACTCGTGCAGCAGGCCGAGGATGGCCGGCTCGAGCACGTCGGAACGACCGCGCACGGGGGCACCTCCTCGGGCTGTGGGTGGAGTCGATGTATCAACTCGATACATCCGGAGAGTATGTCGGATGCACGCTTCGCGGCAAGCCGGGCGGATCGTCGTGACCCGCGTCACCTCCGCGGGCGCCGGTGCGGCGGGCCTCCGGGGGCACGGTGCCGATCGTGTGAAGGGTCGTCGCCACGGCCGCGGGTCCCCTGGCGGCCACAGAGCGGTCCCCCATACTGGCTGTCGCGGCAGACGCCTGCCCGAAACCGGTCGCTCGACCGACGGGGCGCGCGCAGCCGAAACCTGGTCGTCGGACGGAAGGCAGCGCGTTGGCAGGCACGAACCGGAGGGCTCCCGCCCGGGGCAAGCGCAGTGCGCCCCGTGGGTCGACGGGTTCCTCGTCGCGCAGCGGCGCCACCAAGAAGCCGTTCTTCGACTACCCGCGGACCGGGTTCCACGGCCTGCACCGCTGGCTGCCGTCGTGGCGCGTGGTCCTGGGCACGATCCTCGGCATCGCCTTCCTCGGGATGGGTGCCATGGTGGCGGCGTACGCCTCGACGGACGTCCCGAACCCGGCCGACGACACCCGCGCGCAGACGACCACCGTCTACTACGCCGACAACGCGGACGGCACGCCCGGCGCGGTGATGGGCACGTTCGCGACGCAGAAGCGCGAGATCGTGGAGTACCCGACGCTGCCGGACTACGTGGGCCAGTCGGTGGCGGCCGCGGAGGACAAGACGTTCTTCACCAACAACAGCGGTGTGTCCATCACGGGCATGGGCCGCGCGTTCCTCAACAACCTGCGCGGCGGCAAGACGCAGGGCGGGTCGACGCTGACGCAGCAGTACGTCGAGCGGTACTACGTCGACAAGACGACGACGGACTACGTCGGCAAGTTCAAGGAGACCCTCCTGGCGATGAAGATCGCCAAGACGGAGTCCAAGGCGGAGATCATGGGCCGCTACCTCAACACCATCTACTGGGGCCGTGACTCGTACGGGATCCAGGCCGCCGCGCAGTCGTACTTCGGGGTCAACGCCGCGGACCTCACCCTGGCGCAGTCCGCCATGCTGGCCGGCATCATCCCGTCGCCCAACAACTGGGACCCGGCCGTGAGCCCCGAGAAGGCGCAGGCGCGCTGGAACATCGTGCTCGACTCGATGGAGGAGCAGGGCTGGCTCACCGCCGCCGACCGTGCCGCGATGGTGTTCCCGCCGACGGTCGAGTACCAGCGGTCCGAGACCATGCGTGGCCCGGCCGGCTACCTCCTGGAGATGGTCCTCGACGAGCTCAAGGCCCCGCCGCTCGCCCTGACCGAGGACGAGATCAACCGCCAGGGCCTCAAGGTGGTCACGACGATCCAGCAGCCGCTGCAGGCGTCGGCCGAGGCGCAGGTCGCCGCGTTCCGCGCGGGGACGCTGCCGGAGCAGGACGGCGCGACGCCGGCCAACGACCGCCTCCGGGTCTCCATCACGTCGGTCGACCCGAAGGACGGTGCGATCGTCGCGCTCTACGGCGGGCCGGACTTCCTGGCCGACCAGAAGAACACCGCGACGTTCGACGCCATCCAGCCCGGCTCGACCTTCAAGCCGTTCGCCCTGATCGCCGGGCTGGAGAACGGCGTCAGCCTGAGCACGCGGTTCAACGGGCGCAGTCCGCAGACGTTCGGTGACTGGGAGGTCAACAACTTCTCCGGTGAGGACTTCGGCAACATCGACCTGGTCGAGGCCACGGCGCAGTCGGTGAACACCGTGTACGCGCAGCTGAACCTGCAGGTGGGGCCCGAGAAGACGGCCGAGGTGGCCGAGCGCGCGGGAGTGCCCGCGCCGGTCGACACCAACCGGTCGAACGTGCTCGGCACGGAGTCCGTCCACCCCAAGGACATCGCCGGGGCGTACGCGACCCTCGCGTCCGGAGGCGTCCGGGTGGACCCGTACATCGTGCGCACCGTGCGCGAACCCCGACGACTCCGTCGCGTTCCAGCACAAGGACCCCACCGAGCGCGCCTTCGCGCAGGACGTGATCGCCGACGCGACCTACGCCATGACGCAGGTCGTCGAGAAGGGCTCCGGCAAGCAGTGGATCAAGCCGCTGGACCGCCCGATCGCGGGCAAGACCGGGACGTCGCAGTACAACAAGTCGGCGTGGTTCGTCGGCTTCACGCCGAACATCGCGACGGCGGTCTCGCTCAGCCAGGTGGGGACCGACGGCAAGTCGCAGGAGACGATCGAGCCGTTCGTCGGCCACGAGAAGCAGGAGGTCACCGGTGGTCGGTGGCCGGCGTTCCTGTGGCAGTCCTACATGAAGGACGTCTTCGCGCAGCCGCAGTACTCGGCAGTCGTCGACTTCCCGCCGCGTGCCAACGTCGGTGCCAAGCCGAAGCCGACCCGAGCCCCGGAGCCCACCGTGACGGAGACGCCGACGCAGGAGCCCACGCAGGAGGCGCCGACCGAGGTGACCGTGCCGTCGGGCCTCGAGGGCAAGCTCGAGGCCGACGCCACCGCGTCGCTCGCCAACGCCGGCCTCGGTGCCAGCGTGGTGACCGAGCCCTCCGACACCGTGACCAAGGGCCGTGTCATCCGCACGGACCCGGGGGGCGGGGCGACGGTCGCACCGGGCAGCGCCGTGACGCTCGTCGTGTCCACCGGTCCGGCCGCGCCGGCGACGCCGAAGCCGACGGCCACACCCAAGCCGACCCCGACACCGACCGCCCCGGCGGCGGCACCGGCGGCACCCTGATCGTCTCGAGGTCCGGCAGCGACCCCCAGCCGATTTCGGCAGGGGGTCGCGGCCGGGTAGCCTTGCAGATTGCTGTGCCCGGAAAGACCCGTCGTCATGGACGGGCCGCTCCGCGCAGCGACGCACACACCCTCCTGCCACGGATCGACCGTGGCCGCGAAGACCAGAGGAGGTGGGTATGAGCCTGCGTCAGTACGAACTCATGATCATCCTTGACCCCGAGATCGAGGAGCGCACCGTTGCTCCGTCGCTCGACAAGTACCTGACGGTCGTCAAGACCGACGGTGGGACTGTCGACAAGGTCGACATCTGGGGTCGTCGTCGTCTCGCCTACGAGATCCAGAAGAAGTCCGAGGGCATCTACGCCGTCATCGACTTCCACGCGACGCCCGCGACCGCCAAGGAGCTCGACCGCCAGCTCGGCCTCAACGAGGTCGTCCTGCGGACCAAGGTCCTGCGCGCCGACGCCTGATCCCGTGTCGGTGGCCGCACGTAGCGTGCGGCTCCACATCATCCGACTGATCGAACGAACGAGGAGCTGGGCATGAGCGGTGAGACCGTCATCACGGTGATCGGGAACCTGACCGGGGATCCCGAGCTGCGCTTCACCCCCTCGGGGGCTGCGGTCGCGAACTTCACCGTCGCGTCCACCCCCCGGACGTTCGACCGCCAGAGCAACGAGTGGAAGGACGGCGACACGCTGTTCCTGCGCTGCTCCATCTGGCGGGAGGCGGCCGAGTCGGTCGCCGAGTCGCTCACCAAGGGCACCCGCGTCATCGTGACCGGCCGGCTCGTGCAGCGCTCCTACGAGACCCGCGAGGGCGAGAAGCGCACCGTGTACGAGCTCCAGGTCGACGAGGTCGGCCCGTCCCTGCGCTACGCCACGGCCAAGGTCACCCGGACCCAGCGTTCGGGTGGCGGCGGTGGTGGCTTCGGCGGCGGGGGCGGCGGCGGCTTCAACGGCGGTGGCGGAGGCGGCGGATTCGGCGGCTCCGGCGGGGGCAGCAGCCAGCAGGACGACCCGTGGGCCACGCCCGCAGGTGGTTCCGGCGGCGGCTACTCCGACGAGCCCCCGTTCTGATCGGCGCCTGACAACTAGACATTCCCCATCCCTGGGCACGGCAACGCCCAGGGCTCCAGCAGACAAGGAGCACCACGATGGCCAAGCCCGTGGTTCGTAAGCCGAAGAAGAAGCAGAACCCGCTCAAGGCGGCGAAGATCGACGTCGTCGACTACAAGGACACTGCGCTGCTGCGCAAGTTCATCTCCGACCGCGGGAAGATCCGCGCGCGTCGGGTGACCGGTGTGTCCGTCCAGGAGCAGCGCGCGATCGCGCGTGCCGTCAAGAACGCCCGCGAGATGGCCCTGCTGCCGTACTCGTCGTCGGCGCGCTGAGAAAGGGGACCATCATGGCGAAGATCATCCTGACCCACGAGGTCACCGGTCTCGGTGAGCCCGGCGACGTGGTCGAGGTCAAGGACGGGTACGCCCGGAACTACCTCGTCCCGCGCAACCTGGCGACGCCCTGGACCAAGGGCGCCGAGAAGGACGTCACCGCGATCCGCAAGGCCCGCAAGGCCCGCGAGATCGCGACGCTCGACGACGCCAAGGCGATCCGCGACTCGCTGCAGAGCAAGCCGGTCGTCGTGTCGGCCAAGGCCGGCGAGTCGGGCCGTCTGTTCGGTGCCGTCACGACTGCCGAGATCGCCGACGCGGTCAAGAAGTCGGGCGCCCCGCAGATCGACAAGCGGAAGGTCGAGATCGGTCAGCCGATCAAGGCCCTCGGCGAGTACCAGGTGTCGGTCCGTCTGCACGCAGACGTGTCCGCGACGGTGACCGTCAAGGTCGTCGCAGCCTGAGCTGAGCAGTCCCTGAAGCGCCCCGTTCCCTCCTGCAGGGAGCGGGGCGCTTCTGCGTTGTGCGGACGTCCCGAGGCGGCGGGGCGTCAGGCGCCCGTGACCATCCACGCCGTGCCGCGGGCGCGCCAGCCGGTGGTGACGGCTCGGGCGAGCATGAAGACGCCCGCGAACGCCGCCCACAGCCACGCCAGACCGGCGGCGCCCGGGGGTGCCATGTCCCGGACCAGCAGGGCGAACGGCACGTAGACCACCAGCGTCGCCATGCCGGCCCAGGCGAGGAACCGGCCGTCCCCGGCGCCGATGAGCACGCCGTCCAGGACGAACACCCACCCGGCCATCGGCATGGTCACGGCGGCGACGACGAGGGCGGCGACGGCGGCTCGTCGGACGTCGTCGTCGGACGTGAAGAGCCGCACGTAGAGCCAGGAGAACCCGCCGACGACGATCCCCAGCGTGGCACCCGCGCCGACGCCCCACTGCAGGGTGCGGCGCAGCACGGCGCGGACTCGAGGCACGTCGGCGGCACCGAGGGCGTGGCCGACGAGGGCCTGCGCGGCGATGGCGAGGGCGTCGAGCGCGAACGCCGCGAGCCCCCAGACGGCGTTGACCACCTGGTGCCCGGCCAGCTCGACCGCGCCCAGCCCGGTGGCCACCCACACGGTCAGCAGGATCGCCACGCGCAGCGACAGCGTGCGGACCAGCAGGGGTGTCCCGGCGCGGGCGTTGGCCCAGATCCCGCCCGCTGCCGGCCGCAGGTGCGCGCCGACGCCCCGGGCACCGCGGACGACGACCACGGACAGCGCGACCGCCATGCCCAGCTGCGTCAGCGCGGTGCCGAGCCCGGAGCCGGCGATCCCCATGCCGACGCCGTAGACGAGCACGACGTTGAGCACGGCGTTCACCACGGCGCCCAGGGACGCGACGACCAGCGGCGTGCGGGTGTCGAGCAGGCCGCGCAGGGCACCCGTCGAGGCGAGGACCAGGAGCATCCCCGGCAGGCCCGGGGAGGACCAGCGCAGGTAGGTCACGGCCTGCGTGGCGACGTCGCCGGACGCTCCGAGCGCCGCGACCAGCCACGGCGCGCTGAGCCAGGTCGCGGCGGCGAGCACGACGCCCAGGCCGAGCGCGAGCCACATCCCGTCGACGCCGACCTGCAGCGCCCCGGTGCGGTCACCGGCGCCCAGGCGTCGGGCGACGGCGGCCGTCGTCGCGTAGGCCAGGAAGACGCACAGGCCGACGACGGTCACCAGGACGGTCGACGCGAGCGCCAGACCGGCCAGCGGGGCGGTGCCGAGGTGGCCGACGACGGCCGAGTCGACGAGGACGAAGAGCGGCTCGGCGACGAGCGCACCGAGCGCCGGGACGGCGAGGGTCAGTATCTGGCGGTCGATACCGCGGGACGAGTGTCCGACAGATGAAATCTCCGACAACCTTTCCGATCTCGTTCTCGCATCCACAGCACGTGCACAGCGTTCCTG
Source organism: uncultured Actinomycetota bacterium (assembly GCA_963837795.1). GTDB lineage: Bacteria > Actinomycetota > Actinomycetes > Actinomycetales > Cellulomonadaceae > Cellulomonas. The sequence goes on along the minus strand of CAWIOT010000002.1, from coordinate 309,304 downwards.
CGGGTGAGGCGCGCATCCGCGAGGAAACTCGTCGGGACCGTCCACACCCCTGTCCACGGGTTGTGGACAAACTCGGACACGATCCACAGCCGCACTCACAGTAGGTGAGCCGCGCTCCACAGAAGTCCACACCGTCGCCCACAGGTGTGGAGGACCTTTCCCACAGGCCCGACGACGCCGTTTTGCCCACGCGCCGACCGGCCCTACCGTCGCGTGTGCGGGACCTCGTCTGGGTGATGTCAGACCCCCCATGGAACATGTGTGCGAACGACGACGATGGGGCATTGATGACGATCGAGGAGCTCGAGTACGGCATGCCGTCCGGCAACAGCCGGGGAGGCAGCGCCGGCTACGACCGGACTCCGCCGCAGGACCTCGACGCCGAGCGCAGCGTGCTCGGCGGCATGATGATCTCCAAGGACGCCATCGCGGACGTCGTCGAGCAGATCCGCGGCACCGACTTCTACCGCCCGGCGCACGAGGTCGTGTACGACGCGATCATCGACCTGTACGGCCGCGGCGAGCCGGCCGACGCCATCACGGTCGCCGACGAGCTGACCAAGCGCGGCGAGATCGGCCGCATCGGCGGGGCTCCGTACCTGCACACCCTGATCTCCGGCGTGCCCACCGCGGCGAACGCCGGCTACTACGCGCGGATCGTGCGCGAGCGGTCGGTGCTGCGCAAGCTGGTCGAGGCCGGCACCCGCATCGTCCAGCTGGGCTACGGCACCGACGGCGGCGACGTCGACGAGATCGTCAACAACGCCCAGGCCGAGGTCTACGCGGTCACCGAGCGCCGGTCGTCCGAGGACTACCTGATCCTGGGCGACATCATCGGCGGCGCGGTCGACGAGATCGAGGCGGCCGGCCACCGCGGCGAGGGCATGATCGGCGTGCCGACGGGGTTCTCGGACCTGGACCGGCTGACCAATGGATTGCACCCCGGGCAAATGATTGTTTTGGCGGCAAGGCCTGCAATTGGGAAATCAACGATGGGAATTGACATTGTTCGATCCGCGTCAATCAAGCACGGTTTAACTTCCGTCGTCTTCTCGCTCGAGATGAGCCGCAACGAGATCACGATGCGTCTGCTGTCGGCCGAGGCGCGCGTGCACCTGCAGAAGCTGCGCAACGGCCAGATGGGCGAGGACGACTGGGCCAAGATCGCCGCCACGATGGGCAAGATCTCCGAGGCGCCGCTCTTCATCGACGACTCCCCCAACATGTCGCTGATGGAGATCCGCGCCAAGTGCCGGCGCCTCAAGCAGAAGCACGACCTCAAGCTGGTGGTCATCGACTACCTCCAGCTCATGTCCTCCGGCAAGCGCGTCGAGTCGCGTCAGCAGGAGGTCTCCGAGTTCTCCCGAGCGCTCAAGCTGCTGGCCAAGGAGCTCGAGGTCCCCGTCATCGCCATCTCCCAGCTGAACCGTGGCGCCGAGCAGCGCACCGACAAGCGGCCGCAGATGAGCGACCTGCGTGAGTCGGGGTCGATCGAGCAGGACGCCGACATCGTGATCCTGCTGCACCGTGAGGACGCGTACGAGAAGGAGTCACCGCGCGCGGGCGAGGCCGACGTCATCGTGGCCAAGCACCGAAACGGGCCGACGGACACGCTGGTCGTGGCGTTCCAGGGGCACTACTCGCGGTTCGTGGACATGCAGGCGTAGCGACGCGTGCAGTCCCGGCTAGATGTTGTGGATTCCGCCCTGTAGATGTGGCGGTGGTGTGGCGTCCGGCAGCGCCCGTGGTGCCGCGATCGGAGCCTCAGACTCGGTGTCCCGGGGTAAGCGGTGTCGGGCCAGCTCCTGAACCCAAGCCGTCATCACACACACGCCCAGGGACTTGACCTTCCGAATGGCGCCCTTCGATGTCAGCGCTTGCACTTGTCGCGGTCCAGACGCCGAGCGCGAGCGCCAAGGTCTTCGCGGGTCCCACCCGCCGGTGTTCAGGACGTTCTTCTGGAGCAAGCTGAAGAAGACTCCATGCTGGCGTTGTCGCCGGCGCCGTAGGCGCGGCCCATCGAGCCGACGTCGTCGATGTTCTTCAGCAGCTGCAGTACCTTCTGGCCCGGAACTGCCCACCTCGATCCGAATCGATCGTCGCGACCTAGCCCAGCACAGATCAGGGTTCGCATCGTCCGCCATCGCCAGTTCGACTTCATAGCGAGTCGGCAACAGCAGTACCCGACGATCTTGTTGGAACAAGACGTCCTTGATCCCGCGATGTTCAGCATCCCTTCACGGGACTGGTGCTCAGGTTGTCCCACAACCAGACCTGGTTCGGGCCCGTTGCGGTGAACTCGTGGCGGACCACGCCGTGCTTGTCGACCACGGCGAGCAGGTCGTCGTGGGGTGCCGGGCCGGCCTTGGCGTGTTTGCCTCTCTTCTTGTGATGGCTGGGCGTGATGCCCGCGTCCTGACGAGCCGGTGCACGCGATTCACCCCACCGACGGTGCCGTGCTCGCGGCTAGAGCAGCGGTGAGAAAACCTGTACCCCAGCACCGCGCCGACGGCATGCAAGTCGTTCCGGACGCTCGATGAGGTGCGCGTCGTCGCAGTCCCGCGGGGATACGGGCTCTTTGAGCCACTTGTAGTACCCCTGGGTCGAGAGCCCCAGCACCCTGCACGCCACCGCGACCGGCACCCTGATGCGGTCACCGCTAGCGGCCATCTCACGGACGAGCGGAAGACTATTTTCCCGACAGCCGCGCCTGGGATAGGTAGGCCGCAGCCCGTCGTCAGGAGATCGTTCCCCTGCTCGAGCTGCCGGATCCGCCTGTTCGCCTCCCGCAGCTGCCTGCGATCGTCCGCGCTGAGGCCAGGACCGCGGCCGTCTTCGACGTCGGCCTTCTTCATCCAGTTGGCCAGCGAGCCTTCGGAGATGCCGAAGTCCTTCGCGGTCAACGCCACGACGCCTCCCAGCGGGCCACGGCCACCACGTCGTCGCGGATCTCCTTGGGACACGGCTTTGCCACGCTGGCAGTCTTCCGGCGCGCTGTCCAGATCCTCACAGATCGAGCGTGGCCGAGCTCGTACATTGACCGGGCGGCTCGCACGAGCTGGCCGACTGCCTTAGGGCGGTGATGACACTGGCTAGCACGTACGACGTCGACCTCGAGGCAGACGTCCTCCGGACGACGACCACCTTGAACGGCCACTCGCTCCGGGCGGCACCCAGGGTTGAGACTGCTCCCGTGCGCGACTGGGAGACCTTTGTCGAGGAAGTGCCATGGTTCCTCCCGGCGGGGGTGGCCGCCGAGGTGGGTGAGGAACGGCCGTGGCAACGCGCGGCCGTGCCCGGCCTGCCCATGCTCTCGCGCCTCGTCGGCGTCGGCACGGTCACTCCTGTGCTGGTCAGCGGGCAGCACTACGAGCTGATCGCCTGGGGTCCGCCTGACGCTCGTCGCGGATGGCTCGTCCTGCCACCACCCGACGTGGCCATGGAGACGGGCGTCCATCCCGTCCACGAGCAGTTCTGGACCCTCTGCGGTGGCATCGTCGAACAGTTCGGAGGCCCCTCGACCTGGTGGGACAACCAGAACGAGGTGCTCACCGTGGCCGCGACACATCAGCTCCTTGCACAGAACCTCGAGGACTATCGCTGGCTCTGGGACGGCGAGGACCTGCAGATCCCGATCGATGCCGACGACTACTACGTCGTCGCCGTGGAAGCCAACGGCAACCTGACCCTTGCGCACCGACGCAGCGGTGCGCTGCTCCTCTTCGCACCCGACCACGACTTCGACGGCGTCACGCCGCTCCCCGGCTGCCCGCCGTACTCGCTGCTGCGCGTCGACTCGTTACCGGACCTCACCTCCTGGATCGAGGCGTGTGCCGGCGCGTGGCGGTCATGACGACCGACGTCTTCGGGCTAGCCGCCAGCAGAGGCGCGCCGCCGGATCGCTCAGTCGCTCAGCAAGATCGCGGCGGCGGCGAGTAGTTGCACCGCAGCGGCGGCGCCCGGCGCCGCCGGACATATCGAACGCACGAGTGCGGCGATCACGGCTGAGCCGGTACAGGACGTACCACTGCGTGTTTCCCCAGGTCGTAGGGACGCAGTACGGCCTCCTTGGGGGCTCGGCTGGCCAGGAAGTACTTCTTCGCCCACACACCAACGGGTCGCGGATGGTGCCGACGAGGGCGTCATCGACATGGGACCGGTCGACGAACGGGCCGTGCCCGTGACGTGCGGGCACGCAGGCGCGACCCCGGGCCGCGTACTGATCGATTCCAGCGCTGGAGCAGGAACCTGGATCACCGTGCGTCCCATGTCTGCCGGACTCCACTCCGTCGACCCGAACGACCTGACGTCGCCGACGCCCGTGGGGCACCTCGACAAACATTCGTCGGGAGAGCAGATCCGCAACCATCCGCACCCATCCGCTCCTGCACCGACTCCGAACCCGTTGGGTCCGACAAACCCGACACAAGGGCGCTCTGCACCACGCGCCCGGTACTGGAGTCATCATGCGCACGAGCTTCAAGCTGGCCTCCGTCGCGATCGGGGCGGCCGCGCTGCTGCCCCTGGGCATGTCCTCGGCCTTCGCCGCTGACGGCGACGTCAACGCGAACCTCGCCCCCGTGGCCCTCAACGGGGTCGACGGCAGCGGTACCGCGATGGTCCAGGTCAGGGGCACGACGCTGACGGTGACGATGGCGGCGAGCGGTCTGCTCGCCGACTCGCCTCACGCGGCGCACATCCACTTCGGCGCCGACGCGCGTCACGAGTGCCCGGCGGCCACCGACGACGCCAGCAAGGACGGCACCCTGACGACGACCGAGGCCGCACCGGCCTACGGCCCGATCGTGGTCTCGCTGACCAAGACCGGTGACACGAGTCCCGACAGCGCGCTGGCCGTGGACCGGTTCGACACGGCGCCCGGCGGCAAGATCTCGTACGAGCGCGGTTCCATCGAGGTGGACCCCGCGGCCGCGCAGGCCATCGTCGACGGCAAGTCCGTCGTCGTCATCCACGGCGTCGACCACAACCACAACGGCTCCTACGACGGCGACACCAAGTCGGACCTGGACGCGACGCTCCCCGCCGAGGCGACCGACCCGGCACTGTGCGGCGTGCTCGCTGCGGCGCCCGTCGGCTCCATGGCCACGGGTGCGGGTGGCGCCGCCGGTGGCACCAGCAACCTCGTCTACGTGTACACGGGCGCCGGCCTGCTCGTCGCCGCCGGTGCGAGCGCGCTCGTCGGTCGTCGCGCCCGCGCCAAGGTCTGATGGTCACGACCTCTGGGCGCTTCCGGGCCTGGGGCGCCGGCCGTCGCGGCATCTTCGTCGCGACGGCCGGCACGCTCGGCGTCGCCGGCGCCCTGCTCGTCGCCTTCGGCCTCACCGGGACCGCCGGTCCGCCGCAGCCGCCGGCCGCGGCGCCGAGCGCAGCGGTCGTCGCACGCCCGGAACCCACCGCGACGCCGACACCTGGCCCGACGACGACGGTCCCGCCTGAGGTGCCGGCCGCGGACCTCGGACCGGTCCTGGCCGCCTCGGAACCCGTGGCCGTGGACATCCCGAGCATCGGCGTGCACGCCACCTCGTTGGCCCCGCTGAGCGTCGACGCCGACGGCACCCTGCCCGCCCCCACCGACTACGACCAGGCCGGCTGGTACACCGGGGGTCCGACGCCGGGCCAGCTCGGCCCCGCGATCATCGCCGGCCACGTCGACGGCCCCGACGGCCCGGCGATCTTCTACCGGCTCGGAGAGCTCGCCGCCGGTGCGCAGGTGAGCGTCACGCGCGCCGACGGCACGGTGGCGACGTTCACCATCGACTCCGTCGCTCGCTACCCGAAGGCCGAGTTCCCCACCGCACTGGTGTACGGGCACACGAGCCGAGCCGAGATCCGCCTCATCACGTGCGGCGGCGCGTTCGACCGGACCATCCAGCACTACACGGACAACGTCATCGCCTTCGGGCACCTCAACCCGTGAACCGCGCCGTCGCCGAGCGGTCGGCAGTGGGGCAGCACCGACGCAGTCAGCGGAGCAGCTGCTCGATCGTCCGGGTGTCCCCGTTGACGGTGACGGTGGCGAGCGCGCCGTTGACCAGCGGGAGGTGGGGCGGCACGTGCCCGATCTCCACGTCGAAGACGATCGGCAGCTGTAGGCGGCCGAGTGCGTCGAGGACGGCTTCCCGCTGGGTCATCATCGGGTGGTCGGGTGCGCGCGTCCGGCCGACGAGGACCGCGCGGGCATGGTCGAACCAGCCGGCGAGACGCAGGCCGTGCAGGTTGCGGCAGACGGCGGCGGCATCGGCTTCGGCCGCCTCGATGTAGACGATGAGCCCGTCGTCGGCGTGCTGTCGGCCGAACGCCGCGACATCGCCGTACGGCGTGCCGGCGATGTTGCACAACGTCTCCACGCAGCCACCGATCAACCGCCCGGTGACCTCCAGCGAGTCAGCGCCGTGCAGCGTCCACCGTCCCTCGCCAACCGTGTCCCACCGGGTCGCACTCGGGTCGTCGAACCCGGGCCATCCAGCGATCACACCCGAGTCCCGCTGCAGGTGCGGACCCGGTCCGGCCACAACCTCACGCCAGCTGAGCAGCCCTTCCGGCGCTCCGTACGGGGTGTCCGCCAGGTTGTCCCCGTGCACCGTGGCCCACCCCAAGCGGGTGGTGAGCGGGACCAGGATCGTGGACAGGTCGGAGAAGCCGACGAGCCAGGTGGGCTCCGCAGCGGCGAGAGCGTCCCAGTCCAGCAGGTCGACCAGGTCGATCGCGGTCTCGCCACCCCACGGCGGGACGACACATCGGATCGTCGGGTCGCTGAGCATCGCCGAGAGCTCAGCCGCGCGGGCGGTCGCCGGCCCTGCGGTGATGCCGGTGCCGTCCATCATCTGTCCGACCACTACGTCGAACCCGGCCTCGCGCAGCCACGTGACGCAGAAGTCGATCCGGGCCGCCCCCTGCCCCTCGACCCCCGCCGATGGAGACGTCACCCCGATGCGGTCGCCGGGTCTGAGCGGCGGCGGGAACGTGAGCATGCGCGCCATCGTGCCAGTGTCGCCGTCGCCCCATGAGTCATGGAGCCAGCACAGACGTCACGCGCGGGTCGTCGAGGGCGACGTGCTCCAGCTGCGCCGCGACGGCCAGGCTCGCGTCCAGTGTGTGTGCGCCGACGAACAGCTGGAAGGTCGCTCCGTCCTTGCTCCAGGTGAGCAGGGAGCCGCCCTCCGTGTGGGGGGTGTAGGTCGCCGGAATTCCGTCCACGGTCGTCACGACTCGACCTTGGATGGCCCACGACAGGCGCGCCGTCGGGTCGTCTTGCGGGCCGACGAGCACCCTCAGCGTCACCGCGCCGGCCGGGGTGTCGCTGTATCCGCTGTCGATGCGTGCGGGGCTCACGCCCGTGTAGGTCGCGTCCCACGTCCACAGGGTGCTGGGGCCCTCCGGGGCGCGGACCAGGTCCGGTGTGCGCACCATGCCGGGGAACGAGGCGTCGGCACCCACGGTGACGCCGGCCAGAGGGGCGGCGTCGAGCCAGGAGGCGAGCTGCGCGACAGTCATGCCTCGGGCGACGACGTACCACCGGATCCCGTCTGGTTCGGTCCAGGTGACGAAGTGGTGGCCCGCCGGTGGCGTCAGCACGTGCGCCTCTGTTCCGCGCACCGGGACCGTGCCGGTCGGACACATGCGTGAATGGGTCGGCCACGTCCGCGTACAAGCGAGATGCCGCCAGAGCCGGCAGGGTCGTAGAAGACCGCGCTGGCCAACGCCACCCCGCACGGGTAGCTCTCACCACTGACCGCCAGGCCATTCGGGCGCACGCGCCGCCGACCAGGTAGGAAGCCGCTGCGAGCTGAGGCACCGACTGACAGGTCCGCGGCGCCGATCGACTGCAGCGCCGCACCCGGGGATTGAGCGGATCGGTGAGGCACTTCGGGTTGTCCGCCGCGCTCGCCGGCATCACGAAGAAGGAGCCGAGCGGTGCTCCGCCGCCCTCTGGAGACGGCGCACTCGTCGGCCACATCGGAGCGCCGACTACCGCCACCGCCGCCAGGACCACCGCAGCGGCGCCCACGAGCACGAGCCGCCGCCGGCGGCGACGGGGACGGAGCTCTCGCAGGTCGTTCCGGTCGGTCGAGGTCCCACAGGTCCTTCCATCAGCGGGGCCTCTGCTGTCTGGTCCGGTCGTCGCGTCGGCGAGCCAGATCCCGCGCGGACGTGAGACCTTCCGGGTCGATGGGGACGCGTGGAGCGATCGCTGCCACGCGATCGAGGATGTCGCTCATGCGGGGCTCCCGGACGGTGCGGTGACTGTGCTGGTGTTCCGTTCCTCGACTGCTCCGGCGAGCCGGCGCCGTGCCCGGGACAGGCGCATCTTGAACGCGGCCTCGGTGCACCCGAGGACAGCAGCCGCCTCATCCGAGGCCAGCCCGTCCCACGCGACGAGAAGGATCGCCTCACGGTCGGTGGCTGCCATCGCCGCCAGGGCACGCAGCAGCGTCTGCCGTTCGTGAACCGTGCTGGCCGGATCCGCGGGACCAGCGGGTGCGAGCGCCGCCAGGGCCGCGTGCAGCTGGCGAGCCCGGTACACCGAGCGCCCGTGGTTGCGCACCGTGTTGCGGGCGACGACCAGCAACCACGGCAGCGCCTCGCCCGGTACGTCCTCGAGACGACGCCACGCGACGAGGAACGTCTCCGCCACCACCTCTTGAGCCGTCTCGCGATCGACGTGCCGCATCGCGTACGCCTGCACGCGCCCGGCATGGCGTTCCCACAGCGCGGAGAAGCGCTCCGCGTCGGTCGGGTGATCTCGGTCCACACTGGGAAGTGTCCGGGACGGCGGAGAAGTAACAGCTTCCTGCCACGTGCGGGCCGGTCCAGGACCGAGACCGTGGACGTGCCCCCGCCGTCCACAGAGATTCCTCCCGCCTGCGCCGGCCTTCTCCGCCTGGGCCGAAGGACAGCGCTACCTCGGGGGACTTGATGGATGATGCTCCGAAAGAGCGCCTGCTGCATCGGCCTCCGGCATCTGCTCCCGAGGTCGGGACGACCGCTGCGCAGATCGACACGTCACCGGCGTAGTCGCTCAGAGCGGTCCGCGGCCCTCATGATCGTCCCCGCGTCCGTCCCGGCGGATCCGGTACGGCACGCTGCGCCGCAGGGGGTGCCCCTCAACGATCGTGGGGTAGTCGAAGTCGTCTGCTGGGTCGCGCGTCATGCCCAGTCGGCGCATGACGGACTGGGACCGCTCGTTGGGAACGGCTGTGAAGGAGACGATCTCCGTCATGCCGACCTCGTCGAAGCCGGCGGCCAACGCCTCGCGCGCCGCTTCTGTCGCGTAGCCGTGCCCCCATGCCCACCGCGGCAGCCGCCAGCCCACCTCGACGAACTCCGGGTTCCACGCCGGCCGAGACAGTCCTGTGAACCCGGCGAAGCGGCCGTCCACCTCGAGGGCCCAGAGCCCCCACCCGTTGTCGCTGAGCCAGGCCTGCGCGCGGGCGGCGAGAGCGTCACTGGCCCCCCGTGACAGGGTGGACGGGAAGTACTCCATCACCTCGGGGTCGGCGTTCATCGCGGCGAAGGGTTCCAGATCCGCCTCGGTCCACTGGCGCATCAGCAGGCGTGCTGTCCGCCGTTCCAGGGTCACTCAGGAACCCTAGGCCGCAACGGCGATCGGCCGGCGCATCGAACCTCGTTGCGTGCGACGGGCCCGTCACTTGGCGATGGTCGGGCACCTCGGCGGATAGTTCGACCAACCGGTCCCCGCGGAGGGTCGCCGGTCGAAGTAGACGCTCGCACGTCATCCCAGGCGCGGACACGGGTGAGCCGGGCCGTGTTGTTCGCCGCCCCGACCGTGCGTGCCGCTACGTCGGCAGGACGGAGTAGAGCGATTCGGTGACGGCTTGGAGGCACGAGCTGAAGTCCTGATCGCCGTGGCCGTCGAGCCACCGTTCGAAGGCGTTCTGGAAGGCGATCGTGGCGATCTGGGCGGCGAGCTTTGCGCGGTCGTCGTCCACTCCGCGCTTGAGCAGCGCGTCTTGCGCGGCGCCGGTGAGAGCGGCGAGCTTGGTGCGCTCGCGCTCTTGAAGTTCCGGGCTGGCGTCGATCACGGCGCGGCGCTCGACCGCGTGGTCGACGACTTCGACGAGGCGACTTCCTACCTCGGCGAAGGCGGCGAGGACCGCGGGCAGCGGAGCGGCCGTCTCGTCGGCGGCGAGCACGGCCTCGGCCAGCGCGGGAGGCATCCTCTCTGAGCCGGCAAACAGGACCTCTCGCTTGTCCGGGAAGTACCGGAAGTACGAGCGACGGGTGATCCCGGCTCGCTCGGCGATGTGCGTCACGGTCACGTCGTCGTAGCCGCGCTCCGTGAAGAGCTCCAGTGCTGAGTGCACGAGGCGCTCTTCGGTGCCGGGATCCCATCTGGCCATGGTTCGACGATAGCAAGCGATGTCTCAGTGAGTCATGGATGGTACGGTCGTGATGACACAGCGAGACATCACTGTCGCCTGGGGGTGCCATCCGCGCGGCCACCCATGCCTCATGAAGGGAAGTACCCCATGCCTGGAACCGCCGACCACACCCGCTCCAGCGAGGTGTGGATCCTCGGGGCGACCGGCCGCATCGGCAGAGCCGTCACCGCACGCCTCGTCGACCGCGGAACGAGCCCGGTCCTCGTCGGGCGCGAGAGCGACCTGCTGCGCACGACGGCGGCGAGCCTCGGTCTTCAGACCGTCATCGCCGACGGCGGCGACGCGATCGCGGCCGAGATCGGGCGCCAGCGCCCTGCCGTGGTCGTCAACGCCATCGGCAACTACGCCGAGACCGCGACCAACCTCGCCCGCGCATGCATGCCGGGCGGCCACTGCGTCGATCTGGCCGCAGATCTGACCGCCGTGCAGCGTCTTCTGGACCTGCACGAGGAGGCCGCCTCGCAGGGCAGCACGCTGGTGACCGGGTCAGGCTTCGGCGTCCTCGCCACGGAAGCCGTCGTCGTCAAGCTGTGCGAGAACCGACCGGCCCCCGCCGCAGTACGAGTCGATGCCCTGTCCTCGGTAGCGACCGAAGAGGGCGTGATCGGCGCCGGCTTCGCCACATCCATCATCGATTCCGTGACCACCGGCGGACGCCGCTACCAGGACGGACGCATCGTCAGCGCACGCCTCGGAGCCGACCCGCAGCACCTGATCCTGCCCGACGGGGAGGATGTGAAGTCCGCCGGTGCTCCCAGCGCCGAACTACTCGCCGCCCAACGAGCCAGCAACGCGCCCTCGGTCATCGCGACCAGCGCCTTGATGCCCACATCGCCCGTCGTACGGGCCCTGCTTCCTCTCCTCTCACTGCTGGTGTCCATCCCCGCGCTGCAGCGTCTCGCCGTACGCCAGCTGGCCCGGACCAAGCTCAAGGCCGCGCCACGGCCCCGGCAGCACTCCTGGGGTCACGCGGTCATCACCTGGCCCGACGGCACCCGGCGCGAAGGCTGGCTCCGCGCTGACGACGGGATGGACTACACGGCCGCTGTGGCCACCGAGGTCGCCGTCCAGCTCGCCAAGGGCGCAGGTAAACCCGGCGCCTACACCCCGGCGGCTGCCCTCGGGTCCGGCATCGCCGTCGCCGCCGGCGGCACCTTCCTCCTCGGCTGAGAACGACCGTCTGGCTGTCTACCAGCCGACGAGCTGTCGAAGCGTCGCGGCGACGTCTTCCGGGGACCGCTCGGCCGTTGGGACACGGAGCGGCATGCAGGGCGTCGCGCTCAACCCGCTGAGCCCGGACCTCGGCATCCCGTGGCCGTTGCCGGTGGGTGACGACGTGGCGCTCGTCTCGGTGAAGGACCGCAACGCGGCCGTGCGGACGACGCCAGTGCCCTGAGCCGGTCCCCACGTCGCCGAGGTCGGCCAGAGAGGATGCTCCCGTGGGCGAGCGCTTCAGACCTGGGCAGAGCATCGTCGTCCGTGAGGTCATCGACGGAATGGTGTGGACCGAGCGACCGGTCACGGTCGTCGTCGACGACCCTGACCAGCTCGTCCTGCACCAAGCTGCCGGCAGCGTGACCCGCGAGCCCATCGACCGGTCAGAGCGCGCTGACTACCTGCGGATCATGGCGAGCAGGCAGTGGACGCTTCGCGACACGGTGTGGCAACCGCCGGGTCGTCTACGGATCGGCCGTGTGGGCCAGCCGTTCGAGGTCTGGCGACAGTCGACACCAGACGAGCGAGGTGTGGCGTCCTGGTACGTCAACCTCCAGGAACCACTGCGGCGTACGGTCGACGGCTTCGAGACGCTCGACCACGTTCTCGACATCGTCGTCGCGCCCGACCTGTCGTGGTGGCGCTGGAAGGACGAGGACGAGCTTCTCGCGGCCGTGGCGCACGGTGTGCATTCCGCGACGGAGGCCGCAGTCATCCGGGCAAACGGCGAAGCGGTGATCGCCGCCATCGAGCGGGGCGACCCGCCGTGGGCACTCGACTGGGCCTCCTGGCAGCCAGATGAGCTCGACGCGGCGGCCGGCGGTGACGCCCACGGTTGGCGCCCCTGACGTCCGGCCGAGCGCGTGCGGACGTCGCACCGGGTGGGAAAGTGTCCGGGTGTTGTCGACCGCTGTGGGACCAGTGGAGGGCGCCGTCCGCGAGGCCGTCGTCGTCCTGCTGATCGACGCCGTCGGTGGGTCCGGGTGGGACGAACGCCGCTCGAGGGCCGAGCGCATGGTGGACGAGTCGGTCATGGTCACCGGCCTGTGGTCCGGGGAGGTCGCGGCGGCCTGCACGCTGGAGGTGGACGGTTCGTCGGCACGGCTGACGGCGCTCGCGGTCGACGCGCGTGTGCGCGGTCGGGGCATCGGACGCGCTCTGATCGACGCGACGATCGCACGGCTCGGTGTGGACCGGCTCGACGCCGAGACTGACGGGGACGCCGTGGGCTTCTACCGATCGTGCGGCTTCGAGGTCACGTCCCTGGGCGAGAAGTACCCCGGGGTTGAGCGGTTCAGGGCGACGAGGGTGACGCTGTAGCGCTGGCATCGGGTCGTCCGACATTCGGCCGGACCCGGCGTCGGGACAGCGCGAGTCCTGTTCGTGGGTGCAGGGTTCCCTCCGACCTCCTCACCTACTACCCACCCTGGTGAACGACGGCAGGCAGGCCGGCCCGCTCCTGGTCCCACCAGTCGAGCGTGCGTGTGCCGATCAGCGTGAGCCACCGCGACGGTTCGCCCTCGGGGACGTCGACGTCGAACCACGTGCGGCCGAGCAGAGGAGCGCCCTGCATCCAGGTGCCGTCCGGCTGGCGCGCGGCGCGCACCAGGTCCACGGCGTCGGCGAGGCGCGGATCGGGCGCCGTGCCGTCGAGCAGCGCGGCGTCGCGGAAGTGGTCGAGCGCCACGAGCGCGCTGTACCGGTGCCGGCTCGGGAACACGAACTGCCCGACGAAGTCGCCGACGGGTGCGCCCGTGGTCGCCCGGTACAGCAGGTGCCGGCTGAGCAGGTACTCCTCCCCGGCGTGCCGGGCTGCGCGCAGGCCGGTGTCGCCGGTGATCCGCTCATAGGCGAGCATCCCGCGCAGTGCATTGAGGGTCGAGTGGAACGACGAGCGTGTCGAGCGGCCCTCCTCGGCCTCGCAGTTCCAGCCGCCGTCGGCCAGGCGGTGGGCGGGGAACCAGGCGGCCAGGGCGGAGACGTCGGCGCCGAGCCACGCCCCGGTCGCGAGCGTGTAGGAGTTGATGCAGACGTCGACCTCGCCGCCCCAGTACGGCAGGTCGTCGTACTCCCAGCGGCTGTTGGCCGCGAGCTTGTTCGCCGTGCCGGTCAGCTCGGAGGCGTCGAGGCCCCAGTCACGCAGGTCCTTGAGCGACCAGGTCGTCGCGGTCCACGGCTGGCCGGGTTGATCGGCCTCGGCGCTCCCGAAGTACCCGGCAGGGAAGTACGCGCCGCCCGCCCACTGACCGTCCGGGTCCTGCTTCGAGAGCAGCTCGGCGCCGAAGCCCTCCCTCGCGACCCGGGCCCGAGTCGCCTCCCAGGTCTCCCTCGGGGCCCGCATCAGGTCTCGCTCCACCTGCCAGCGCAGGGCGGGGTCGGAGTCGAGCAGCCAGGTGAGCAGGCGCTGGTCCATCGCCCCACGCTAGCGGCGACCCGAGGTCCACGTCCGTGCCTCACTCCTGCGCGGTGAGCGCCACCAGCGCCTCCATCAGACCCCGCCGTCGCTCCTCGCCCAGCGGCGCGAACAGGTCCTCGAGCACACGACCCGCGATCTCCTGCCCGTCGTCGAGGGCAGCCCGACCCGTGTCGGTGAGTGCGTGCACCAGTCGGCGTCCGCGCCCCGCCGACCGCACGATGAGCCCGCGTTCCACCAGCCGCGCCGCGAGCGTCCCGAACGCCTGGTCGCTCTGGAACGTCGCGACGGCGAGGTCGTGGCTGGACGCGTCCGGCATCCGCTCGATGGCGCGCAGGGCGTCCCACTGCACGAGGCTGACGCCGACGTCCCGGAGCGCGGTGTCCATGGTCCGGTGGTTCCGGTACTGCGCCCGCTTGAGCGCCAGCCCGAGGGCGCCGAGGTCCGTCGTCATCGTGCTACGGTATCAACATCCTTACATCAACATGTTTAGTTAGGTGTCCTCATGACCAGTGATCCCTCCGCCGACCTTCCCGCCGCACGAGAGGCGCTGGTCCTCCACGGCGGGGGTGGGCCGCAGACCGTCGCGCCGATCGTGCGGCATCTCGCGGACAGGTTCCATGCCACCGCACCCACGCACCCCGGCTGGGACGGGACGCCGCGGCCGCAGTCCATCGCCTCGGTCGCCGACCTCGCGGCGATGTACCTCGGGCGGCTACTCCAGCGCGGCGAGCGGGACGTCGTCGTGGTCGGGTCATCGATCGGGGGCTGGATCGCCTTGGAGATGGCCGTGCAAGCCGGGGCCGACGAGCGGTTGGCCGGCCTCGTCGGCGCCGTCGTGGTGATCGACAGCGTGGGTGTCGTCGTGGACGGTGAGCCGATCGCCGACTTCTTCGCCCTGGACGCGCGCGGCCTCGCGGAGGTGGCGTGGCACGACCCGGAGCGCGGCTTCCAGGACCCGGCCCGGTTCACCGACGAGCAGCGCGCGCTGCAGCGGGCGAACGGCCTCACCATGGCCGCCGTGGGGGGCGCGAGCATGAGCGACCCGACCCTGCTGGACCGCCTCGCGGCGGTGGATGTGCGCACCCTCGTGGTCTGGGGTGCCAGCGACCGCGTCGTCACCCCGGCCTACGGGCGGGCGCTCGCGGCTGCCGTGCCGGGTGCGGCCTTCGTCGAGATCCCGGCGGCCGGGCACCTCCCGCAGCTCGAGTCCCCCGAGGCGACGTGGGCGGCGATCGACGCGTTCCTGAGCTGACTCAGTCGGCTGGTGGCCAGGGACATGCCGACCGCGGAGAGCAGCGGGGTGCGCAGCGGAGCCGTCGTCCGTCGGTGCGTGCGCAGGTCGACCCCCCGGGAGTCGGACGGCGTCGTACGGCTCGTCGTCGACGGCTTGCGCGCGGTCTGAACCCGGCCCCGCCCCGGATGGCGGGGCGCCGCGCGGGCGCCGACGATGGGACCGACCTGGTCCTCGAGCGTCCGGGCAGGCACGGAAGGGCGACCATGACCGACACACCGCAGGAGCCGGACATCGCGGAGCAGGAGGGCGGCTACGGGTCCCCGACCCTCGAGCAGGAAGTCACCCCGGAGGTGCTGGAGGGCTCCGAGGGGTCGAGCGGCGGTTCCGACGACGACGGGCCGACGCCCGGCGAGCAGGAGGAGCACCCGTCGGCGGTCGAGCCTCCCGACTGACCGATGCGCGGCCGGTCGCCGCGCGGATCACGCGTGCTCGGCGTGATCCGCCAGCACAGCCTCCACCACGCGCCGGGACGCAACGCCGTGCGGTCCGTCGAGCGTGATCAGCGCCTTCCACAGCGCCCACCCGCGCGCCCGTGCCCACGTCGCCGCGTCGGCATCGACCGCCGCCCGGAAGGCCTCCCGCGACCGACCGGAGAACAGCGTCCAGGCGATCACCAGGTCACACGACGGGTCGCCCCAACCGGACGTGCCGAAGTCGATGACCGCGCTCAGGGCACCGGCACGCACCAGAAGGTTGCCGGGGGCGATGTCGCCGTGCAGCCACACGTCCGGCCCGTCCCAGCCGGAGGCCAGCGCGGCCTCCCACACCTCGGTGGCGGCCGGGACGTCGACCTCGCGGGCGTGCAGGTCGAGCGCCCGTCGGGTCTCGCCGTCGTAGTACGCCACCGGACCACCGCGCCAGAAGTTGTGGGAGCCAGGTGCGGGGCCCGGCCCGGGTGCGCGTTGCAGGGCCACGAGGAACGCCGCGACGTCGCCGGCGAGGCGCGTCAGGTCGGCGGGCGGCGCCTCGTCGGCGGAGCGTCCGGGCAGCCACCGGTACACGGACCACGGCCACGGGTAGCCCTGACCGGGGACGCCCACGGCCACGGGCGCCGGGATCGGCAGCGGTAGATGGGCGGCGAGCGCGGGGAGCCAGCGCTGCTCCTTCGCCACGGCCTCGGCGTAGCCGGCGGCGCTGGGCAGGCGCACGAGCAGCTGGTCGCCCAACCGGAACGTGCGGTTGTCCCAGCCGCCACGCGGGACGGGTGAGACCGGCAGCCCGGCCCACTGCGGATGCTGCTCCGCGACGAGGCGGCGCACCAGGTCGGCGGTGATCTCCGGAGGGGCTGGGTCGGTCATCCAGCGCAGCGTAGGAGCCGGGCGCGCGCACGTCGCGGCAATTGGCGGACGGGGCGGGCCCGCCCGGAGGCGAGCCCGCCCACCTGTGGCCGTCAGCGCTGCAGCGTCAGCAGCCCCGGCCGGTACGGCAGCAGCCCGTAGTCCCCGCCGGAGCTGGGCGAGCGCCCCTGGTACAGCAGCTGCAGGTTGCAGGGGTCGATCGTCATGGTCTGGTCGTTGCTCGAGCGGATGAGCTCACCGTGGCTGATGTCGTTGGTCCACGTCGCCCCGCTGTTGGCCTTGCCGGCGAAGGGGTTGCCCTCGCTCGCGGCCTGCGGCGTCCACGAGCCCGACAGGCTGCTGGCCGTGAACGAGCGGAAGTACCGGCCGTTGGCGCCGATCGCCTCGACGATCATCAGGTACTGGTTCTGGCCCTTGACCTTGTAGACCTGCGGCGCCTCGAACAGGTTGTTGGTCGAGTCGCTCATGACGATCGTCGACGACGAGCCGAAGCTGCCCGGGAAGCTCGCCGATCGGCATGCTCGCGCGGTAGATCTTCCCGTTGTCGCCGGCGAAGAACAGGTACATGGTGCTGCCGTCGCCGATGACGGTCTGGTCGATCGGGCCCCGTGCCGGAGCCGGAGATCGACCCGGAGAACAGGGTGCTCGCCGCCGACCAGCCGTTGGCGTTCGTCGGGTCGCTGGACGTCCGGTACATGAAGGCGGACGGACCCCACTGGTAGGTGAGGACCCAGATGTTCTTGGGCGCGAAGTAGAACAGCGACGGGGCGACCGTCCCGGAGGACATGGCGTTCTGCGACGCGGAGCCCATGTCGGACCAGCTGGAGAACAGGCCGAAGTTCATGGACCCCCACGACGAGCCGTTGTCGTGCGTCGTCGCGTAGACCAGGTGCCGGCCGTTGTACTCGGCCGTGGTGAAGTCCTTGAGCGACGCCCAGCCGGACCGCGGGGTGGCCAGCGCGCCGGTGGACGTCCACCGGTACGACGACGGCAGGGTGCACGAGCCGGTCGGCGGAGGTGTCGTCCCGCCCACGCGGGCCAGCTGCCACTGCTGGTTGGCGCCGTTCCAGTCGGCGTACTGGACCACGTTCGCGCCGTCCGCGGTGGACGCGCCCTGCACCTCGACGGCCTTGCCGCTGTTGCGGCTGATCAGCTGGATGTAGCCGTCGACGTCCTGGATGCTGAACTGCTGGTTGGCGGCGTTGTTGTCGGTCCACTGGATCAGGGCCGCGCCGTCCGCGGTGGACCGCCCGGAGACGTCGAGCACCTTGCCCGACAGGCGCGACCTGAGCCGGTAGTAGCCACCGCCGGACTCGACGAACTGCCACTGCTGCTGGGCGCCGTCGTTGCGGGACCACTGGGCGATCCGGGCGCCGTCGTTCGTCGCCAGGTTGTAGACGTCGAGTGCCTTGCCGCTGTTGCGGTTGACCAGCACGTACGACGCGGAGGTGTCGATCGACGCGGCGCTGGCCGCCGGTGCCGTGACCAGTGCGGTCATGCCGGCCACGGCGACGCTCAGCACGACGAGCGACGCCTGCCAGCGCCGCCGGGTCCGTGCGGCGGGGGGTGCTTGAGTCGTTCTCACGAGTCCCACTCCTTCGGGGGCGTGGGGGTGGGGCGCCCGGTCGGCGCCCCACCCCGCTGGCGGGTGTCGGTCAGCCGACGCGGACGAGCTGCCACTGCTGGTTGGCGCCGTTCCAGCTGCTGTACTGGACGATGTTCGCGCCGTCGGCCGTCGAGGCGCCCTGCACCTCGAGGGCCTTGCCGCTGTGCCGGCTGATCAGCGACGCGTACCCGTTCGCGATGGTCGCGCGCCACTGCTGGTTGGCCCCGCTGCTGTCGGACCACTGGATGATCGCGGCGCCGTCCGCCGTCGACCAGCCGGAGACGTCCAGGTTCTTGCCGGACAGGCGGGACCTGATCTCGTAGTACCCGTCGCCGGAGCTGACGAACTGCCACTGCTGCTGGGCGCCGTCGTTGCGGGACCACTGGGTGATCCGGGCACCGTCGTTCGTCGCGAGGTTGTAGACGTCGAGGGCCTTGCCGCTGTTGCGGTTGACCAGCACGTACCAGGCGCCCGTGTCGATCGAGTCGCTGCTGCCACCTCCGCCACCGTTGCCGCTGCCCGCGTTGAGGGCGTTGAGCACGGAGGTGTAGGCCGCCTTCTTGTTGCCGGAGGCGTCGAACAGCAGCGGGTTGGCGCCGGTGCGCCACGAGTCGGAGTCGCGCACGCCCCAGACCGTGATGCCGGTGCAGCGCGACACGGCCAGGCAGGCGTTGGTGACGGCGGCGTACATGTTCGCCTGGTTCGAGCCCTGCTGGATGTCGAGCTCGGTGAGCTGCACGTCGACGCCCAGGTCCGCGAACCGCTGCAGGTTGGCCTGGAAGTCGCCCGGCAGGCTGGTGCCCAGGTGGGCCTGGAAGCCGACGCAGTCGATGGGCACGCCGCGGGCCTTGAAGTCGCGGACCATGCTGTAGACGCCCGTGGACTTCGCGTTGATGCCGTCGGTGTTGTAGTCGTTGTAGCAGAGCTTGGCGCCAGGGTCGGCGGCGCGGGCGGCGCGGAACGCGGCCTCGATCCAGTCGTTGCCGGTGCGCTGCAGGTTGGAGTCGCGACGGCTGCCGCGGCCGTCGTCGGCGAACGCCTCGTTGACCACGTCCCAGGCGTAGACCTTGCCGCGGTAGTGCGTGGCCACCTGGGTGACGTGGTTGAGCAGCGCGTTGCGCAGCGCGGTGCCGGACATGTTCTGCATCCAGCCCGGCTGCTGGCCGTGCCACGCGAGGGTGTGGCCGCGGACGCGCTTGCCGTTGCTCACCGCCCAGTTGAGGATCCGGTCGCCGTTGGTGAAGCTGAACTGGTTCTGCGACGGCTCCGTCGCGTCCATCTTCATCTCGTTCTCGGCCGTGATCATGCTGAACTCACGGCTGGCGATGCTGGTGTAGGTGCTGTCGCCCAGCCGCCCGGCGGCGATCGCGGTGCCGAAGTACCGGCCCGTGTCGGCCGCGGAGGCACCGAGCGTCGAGGCCGCCTGGGCCGGGTCGGCCAGGGCCACGACCGTGGTCAGGACCAAGCCGGCGATGGCGGCGAGTGCGGCGGGTCGTCGTCGTCGGACCTGCGGTCGGGCGTGCTCGAGTGTCGTGCGCATGGGGTCTCCCTCTCGTTCGGGCAGCACGCAGCGCGCGCCGTCGGTGGGATCGGTGTGTGTGGACACCCCGTCCCCGACATCGATGTCGGGAAGCTCGCGGGGTGCGTGTTAGCGCTCACACTTCGGTCACTGTGGCACAGGGCGGTCCCGGGTCGACCCGATGTAAAACGATTAACAGTGCGCGGCCTCGACGACCATGGTCGCCACCGCGAGCACGCCGGGCGGCGCCGTCGTAACGTCGCCCGCATGCGCACAGGGCAGCAGGTGCACTGGAACACCTCGCAGGGGCAGACCACCGGCCGGACCGTCGAGCGACGCACGTCCGACTTCACGTTCGACGGCCAGCAGTTCCGCGCCTCCGAGGAGGAGCCGTACTGGATCGTCGAGTCGGAGAAGACGGGTGCGCGGGCGGCGCACAAGGAGTCGAGCCTGAGCACGTGAGCCCCGACCGGCCCGCCTTCGTGCTGCACGACCACCGCGTCCCCCGGCCGCACCTCGACCTGCGGCTGGAGGAGGGCGGCGTGCTCCGGTCCTGGGCTGTCCCCCGCGGGCTGCCGACGGAGCCGGGCCGGCCGAGGCTCGCGATCGCGGTGCCGGACCACGACCTGGACCACCTCACCTACACCGACGACACCAAGCTCATCGCCGACACCGGGTGGTGGGAGCTGATCGACCGCGACGAGCACCGCACGGTCTTCGTGCTGCACGGCCGGACCGCGGCGGTCCGCTACGCGCTGGTCTCCACGGAGCGGGGTCTGCTGCTCGGTCGGACCACGGAGCAACCCGGCTGAACACCCCTACGCTCGGCATCGTGATCGAGGAGATCCTGGCGGCCGGCCGGCGGCCGTCGTCGGCACGTCTGGTGGTGCGCGGCGCGGGCGACCTGCCCTCGGCGCTGCCCGTCACCGAGCTCGCCGCGGCGACGATCGGCGCGGCCGGGGTGGCGGCGGCGGACCTCGTCGGGCGTCCGGACGTCGTGGTCGACCGGCGGCTCGCCTCGATGTGGTTCGGCATGACCATCCGCCCCGACGGGTGGACGCTGCCGCCCGCGTGGGATGCGATCGCCGGCGACTACCGGACCGCGGACGGGTGGATCCGGCTGCACACCAACGCGCCGGTGCACCGGGCGGCGGCCGTGGCGGTGCTCGGCGTCCCCGAGGACCGGGCGCGGGTCGCCGCCGCGGTCGCGGAGCGGGAGGGCGAGGAGCTCGAGTCCGCCGTCGTGGCAGCCGGCGGGTGCGCCGCCGTCATGCGCACCGCGCAGGAGTGGGCGTCGAGCCCGCCCGGGCGCAGCGTCCTGGGCGAGCCGCTCATCGCCTGGTCGCCCGGCGGACGCGCGGCGCTCGACCTGCCGCTGGACCCGGCCAGACCGTTGGCGGGGCTCCGGGTGCTCGACCTGACGCGCGTGCTCGCCGGGCCGGTGGCGACGAGGTTCCTGGCGCTGCTCGGCGCCGACGTGCTGCGCATCGACCCGCCCTGGTGGGACGAGCCGGGGGTCATCCCCGAGGTCATGCTGGGCAAGCGCTCCGCTCGCCTCGATCTGCGGGCGGACGCGCTGACCGGCCTGCTGGCACGCGCCGACGTGCTCGTGCACGGGTACCGGCCCGGCGCGCTGGACGGCCTGGGGCTCGACGAGGAGACGCGCCGGCGGGCCAGCCCCGGACTGGTCGACGTCAGCCTCGACGCCTACGGGTGGACCGGGCCGTGGCGCGGCCGCCGCGGGTTCGACAGCCTGGTGCAGATGAGCACCGGCATCGCCGACGCGGGCATGCGGCACGCCGGCTCGGACCGCCCGACGCCGCTGCCCGTCCAGGCGCTCGACCACGGCACCGGCTACCTCCTGGCGTTCGCTGCGCTCCAGGGCGTCGCGCACCGGCTCGCCACCGGCGAGGGGTCGGTCGCGCGGCTGTCGCTCGCCCGGACGGCCGCGCTGCTGTCGGGCCCCGCGAGCGAGGGCACGCTGGAGCCGGAGCGTGCCGACGACGTCGCCCCGCAGATCGAGCACACGTCGTGGGGGCCGGCCCGCCGGCTCGTCGCGCCCCTGTCCCTGCCGCTGCACACCGACCGACCCGCGCGCGCCCTGGGCTCGGACAGCCCGTCGTGGTGAGTCCCACCAACAGTTCCGACGACAACCGGAGGAGCACCATGTCCGTCCCGATCACCGTCACCCCCGTGCACGTCGCCGACCTGGTCGCCGAGGGCCAGCCGATGCCGGTGTACGTGCACGTCCTCGACCATCCGGACGGGCGCGTGCTCGTGGACACCGGCTTCACCGAGCTGCACCCCGCGGTGGCCGACATGCAGCCGCGGCTGTACCCGCTGAGCGAGCAGGACGTCGACCTCGCGAGTATCGACATCGTCGTGAACACGCACCTGCACTTCGACCACTGCGGCGGGAACCACCTCTTCGCGGGCCGGCCGGTCTACGTCCAGCGCCGGGAGCTCGAGGACGCGCGCACCCTGGAGGACTACACGATCCGCGAGTGGGTCGACGCCCCCGGGGTGCGGTACGTCCCCGTCGACGGCGAGCTCGAGCTGCTCCCCGGGATCCGGCTGGTCCCGGCGCCCGGCCACACCCGGGGTTCCCAGGTCGTGGTCGTCGAGACCGGCGGACGGCCCGTCGTGATCGGCGGGGACATGGCCGTGTGGTTCGGTGAGCTCGACGAGCCGCAGACCGAGGGCCAGCTGCTGGTGCGGGCGCTCGACCCGGAGGCGGTCTGGCTCAGCCACACGCACGAGCCGTGGCGCGGAGGTGCCGGCTAGCTCTGCTCCGGGGCGTCGGGACCGCCCGCGCCGCACAGCATGGTGCGCTCGCCGCCGACCTCGGCGGTGAACGTGACCATCCCGCCGGGCGCCTGCGCCCACGCGTCGTGCGGGATGACCAGCTCGGTGACCTCGGTCCGGGCGTCCAGGTAGGCGGCGTCGTCGCGGAACGTGACGGTGGACTGCCACACCTCGTGGTCGTCGCGGTCGGCCAGCGCCGCGTGCAGCTGCGTGCCCTCCGTCGGCGGCGTGTCCGTGGCGAGAACCCAGGTGGCGACCGCCGCGGGGTGGGCCGAGGACGTCCGACTCCAGCCGAGCCGCGTCACCGACAGGTCGCCGGGTATCCGCAGCGTGAGGGACTCCACGCCTCCCACGGCGTCGGGCAGCTGGCACGCCACGGTGGTCTCGCCGGTCTCGGAGACGGTCGGTGCCACGACGAGGGCGATGGCCGCCACGCCGACGAGCACCCCGAGCAGCCGGACCGGCGCGGGTGGCCGGGCGGGGACCACCACGGTGGAGGCGATCGTGTCCGCGAACGTCTGGCGCCGGGCGTGCCACAGCGGGCGCAGCCAGCCGATCAGGAAGATCCAGTCGAGCAGGTGCAGCAGCTCGCGGCCGATCGTGCGGAGCACGCCCGCCGGGGCGCCGTCGGCCTCGCGCACCACCCGGATCCCCACGACGGCCTTGCCGGGCGTGGTGCCCGTGAGGGCCTGCGCGAGCAGGAGCAGGACCACCGCCGCGCACGTCCACCACGAGAACTGCCCCGCCGGCTCGACCCCACCGACCTGGACGACGTCGGTGGGCCACGGGACCAGGCGGAACGGCACGGGCGTGACGGACGCCGTCGCCAGCCACGCGACCGCGCCGACGAGGGCGCCGTCGAGCACGGACGCCACCGCGCGGCGCCACCAGTGCGCGTACGACGTGGGCAGCGGACGGTCGTCGACGACCGGTGCGGCGGCGGGTGCGTCGGCGAGCGGCATCCCTGCACCCTGCCACGCGGCGATGCCCGTCCGAGGGTGTTTCAGTCGGTCGGTCGTGCCGCGCGCCCGGCGAGCGCCCGCGCGAACCAGCCACCCGGCGGGACGTCCACGGGGTCGGGCTCGACGGGCGGATGCACGCGGTCCGGCTCGCGGGGCCACAGCACCTCGGTCCGGTCGGCTGCCCGCCGCAGGGCGTCGCCGGGGACGACGAGCCGCGACTCGTCGAGGCCGAGCCGGGAGCTCGCGACGACGAGCACGAGGTCACCCGGTGGCGGGGCGGGCGTCAACCAGAGCTGGCTGGACCACTCCCGGCCGCCCCCTCCGCCCCCGCGGTGCACCAGCATCAGCTCGTCCGGGTCCGGCGAGCCCTCCCAGCTGGGGTTCCCCGCGACGACGGTGCGGCCGTCGGCGAGCTCGACCCCGACCAGCAGCGGGCCGCCGAAGCTGGGGAACATCTGCTCGGTCGGCTCCGGGTCTACCCGCTGACGGATGGCCAGGTCGATGGCGAGCCCGCACGTGTAGCGGCTCACGCCCGCCAGGAGGACCGCTGCGTCAGCGGACCGGGCGACGACGCCACTGGCCTCGACGACCGCGGGCACCTCGTTGTCCGGCGGCGTCAATGGTCCCGCCCAAGCGCGACGGCGCCCGGCGTCACCGCAGTGAGCGCCGGGCGTCGTCGAGAAAGAGGGCTGCGGTCAGACGTCGCCGCGCCAGCCGCCGGTCTCGGCGCCGCGGCTCTCGATGAACTCCTTGAACCGCTTGAGGTCGGCCTTGACCTGGTGGTCGTCCGCGCCGACGGCCGCACCGGCCTTCTCCACGAGCGACTCCGGCTCCCACCGGGTCTGCACGCTCACGCGGGTCGACGTCGCGCCGAGCGACTCGAACCGCACGTGGCCCTCGTGCGTGGTGCCGTCGATGCTGCGCCACCCGATCTGCCGGTCGGGCTCCTGGTCGATGATCTTCGCGTCGAACTCGCGGTCCACGCCCCCGATGGACGTCTTCCAGTGCGTCAGGGTGTCGTCCACCTGGCGGATCTCGTCGACCCCGCCCATGAACTTCGGGAACTCCTCGAACTGCGTCCACTGGTTGTAGGCGGTGCTGATCGGGACGTCGATGTCGATCGTCTCGTCGATCGTCGGCATGCCGTTCTCCTTCCGTCGGGACCACTGCTTGCTGTCCACGGTAGGTCGACCGTCCAGAAGTCGCTCGGTGAACGGGACGGGCGGTCTTGGCCTGCACCGGGGGTGACTACCCTCCGTGTCGGGCCGTGCGTGAGCGGCGGGGACGACAGGACGGAGTGAGCCCGATGGCGGGGAACGAGCGAGGCGCGTCGGGGGTCCTGCCGCGGTGGGCGCTGCACGGGGACGGCCGCACCATCCCCCCGGGCGAGGTGGTCGCGCCCGACGAGCGGCTGACGTGGCCGCGGACCATCGGCCTGGGCCTGCAGCACATCGTCGCGATGTTCGGGGCGACCTTCCTGGTCCCGCTCATCACCGGGTTCTCGCCGCAGACCACGCTGTTCTTCTCCGCGGTCGGCACCATCGGCTTCCTGCTGATCACCCGCAACCGTGTGCCCAGCTACCTGGGCTCGAGCTTCGCGTTCATCGCCCCGATCCTCGCGGCGACGGCCAGCGACGGGCAGTCCGCGGCCTTCGGCGGCATCCTCGTCACGGGCGTGCTGCTCGCGGTCGTCGGCGTGGTGGTGCACCTCGCCGGCACCCACTGGATCGACGTGGTGATGCCGCCCGTGGTCACCGGGTCGATCGTCGCGCTCATCGGGCTCAACCTCGCGCCCGTGGCGTGGGGCACCCCGCCGGTCGACGGCGTCGGCGGCTCGGGCGTGCAGGCCTCCCCGATCACCGCGCTGGCCACGCTGGGCACGATCATCATCTCGAGCGTCCTGTTCCGGGGCATCCTCGGCCGGCTGTCGATCCTGCTCGGCGTCGTCGTCGGCTACGTCGTCGCCTGGGTGCGCGGCGAGGTGGTCTTCGACGCGGTCGAGCGGGCCGACTGGGTGGGCCTGCCCACCTTCCTCGCGCCGTCGTTCGCGCCGGGCACCTGGGCGCTGTTCGTGCCGGTGGTGATCGTGCTCGTCGCCGAGAACATCGGGCACCTGAAGTCGGTCTCCGCCATGACGGGCCACGACCTCAACCCGGTGACCGGCCGGGCGCTGCTCGCCGACGGGCTCGCGACCACCCTCGCCGGCCTCGGTGGCGGCTCGGGGACCACGACCTACGCCGAGAACATCGGCGTGATGGCCGCGACGCGCGTGTACTCCACCGCCGCGTACTGGGTGGCCGGCGCCGGTGCGCTGGTCCTGTCGATGTCGCCCAAGTTCGGCGCGGCCGTGGCCACCGTGCCTCCGGGCGTCCTCGGCGGTGCCGCGACCCTGCTCTACGGGATGATCGGCCTGCTCGGGGCGCGGATCTGGATCCAGAACAAGGTCGACTTCTCCAACCCGGTCAACCTCACGACGGCCGCCGTCGCGCTGGTGGTCGGCATCGCGGACTTCAGCTGGACCACCGGCGACCTGCAGTTCACCGGCATCGCACTGGGCACCGCGGCGGCCATCGTGATCTACCACCTGATGCGGATCATCGCCCGCTGGCGCGGCACCCACCAGGAGCCCGCGTCGCCCGCCTCGGTGCCGGGTGGCGACGAGCTGGTGCACTGACCGCTGCGGGTGCCGCCCTGCCGCCGGAGGGTGATGCTGGGTCCATCCCGACGACCGCCCTTCGAGAGGTTCACCGTGCAGCACCGCCAGCTCGGCCCGTACAGCGTCTCCGCCATCGGCCTCGGCGCCATGCCGTTGTCGATGAACAACGACCGGCAGTACCCGGACCCGGACGACGCCATCCGGACCATCCACGCCGCGCTGGACGCCGGCGTCACCCTGATCGACACCGCCGACATCTACGCGCCGGCCTGGGACCAGATGGGGCACAACGAGCGGCTGGTGGGCGAGGCCGTGCGGACGTGGGGCGGTGACACGTCACAGGTGCTGGTCACCACCAAGGGCGGGATCACCCGCAGCGAGGGCGAGCAGTGGGGCCGCGACGGCTCGCTGGCGTACCTGCGCTCGGCGGTCGAGCGCTCGCTGCGCGCGCTGCAGGTCGAGGCGATCGACCTGTACCAGTACCACCGGCCCGACCGCTGGATCGTCTACGGCGAGATCATGCAGAACCTGGCGGAGCTGAAGCGCGAGGGCAAGATCCGCGAGATCGGCATCTCGAACGCCAGCGTGGAGGAGATCGAGATCGCCCAGCAGGTGCTCGGCTCCCTGGTCAGCGTGCAGAACGAGTTCTCGCCGCGGCACCCGGGCAGCTACGACGAGCTGCGGTACTGCGAGGAGCACGGCATCGCGTTCCTGCCGTGGAGCCCGCTGGGCGGCACGGGCGGCGGAGCGCGGAGCGTCGGTGACCGGTTCTCGGTGTTCCGCGAGATCGGGGACGCGCACGGCGTGAGCCCGCAGCAGGTGGTCCTCGCGTGGGAGCTCGCGCTCAGCCCGGCGCTGGTGGCCATCCCGGGTGCGCGGCGCCCGGAGTCGATCACGGACTCCGCCGCGGCCGCGGACCTGGTGCTCGACGCCGACGAGGTGGCCCGCTGCTCGAGCGCGGTCGGCGTCGCGCAGGACTGAACCGAGGACTGAGCCCGGGCCGACCCGTCAGGCGCGCGCCCGCACCAGCCACACGCTGGCGTCCAGCAGCACGCCGTCCGGGCCGGCGTGCGGGGCGAGCGCCTCGCGGACCTGGTCCAGCACCCGCTCCTGCGTCGCCGGGTCGGCGTCGCCCAGCACGCGCTGCCCCAGGGTCCCGGTGCGCAGGAACGTCACGGCCTCCTCGACGGGGCCGCCACCGCCGACGGGGATCGCCACCGTGACGTCCTCGACCTCGACCCCGGTCCAGCCCGACTCCTCGAGCACGGTCCGGACCCGAGTGTCGTCGGCCATCGAGAACATGCCCGGGCCGTCGCCGGTGCGCAGGTCGGGGACCGGTACGACGCGGGCGGCGGCGGCTCCGGGGACGCGGAGCCACGCCTGGTGCCTCAGCGAGCGCCACGCGACGAACGCGAGGCGGCCGCCGGGCCGGGTGGCGTGCCGCAGGTGGGTGAACGCCGCGACCGGGTCGGCGAAGAACATGGTGCCGAACCGGGACACCACCGCGTCGAACGCCTCCGGTGCGAACGGGTGGACCTGGGCGTCGGCCTCGACGAAGGCGACGTGGTCGTCGTCGCCGGCCAGCTCCCGGGCCAGGTCGAGCATGGTCGGTGACACGTCGATCCCCGTGACCGTGCCCGGGCGGGCCAGCGCGGCCGCCGCCCGCGTCGTCGTGCCGTACCCGCACCCCACGTCGAGCACGCTCTGACCCGGGCGGATCTGCGCGGCGGAGAGCAGGGCGGCCTGGAACGGCGCGTACATGCGGTCGTAGCGCTCGCGGTGGGTCACCCAGTGCTCGGCGCCGCTGCGGTCCATCAGTCGTCGATCTCGTCGGCGCCCTGACGGCGGAGCTCGGCGAGGTGGTCGCGCATGCCCTGGACCTGCTCCGGCGGGTGCCCCACCCACTCCGTCAGCTCGCCGACCACGCGGACCGGCGCGCGGGTGCGGTACGACCGGGTCGGGTTCCCGGGGAAGCGCTTGTCCGTGACGTTCGGGTCGTCCTCGAGGTCCCCGGTGGGTTCGACGACGTAGATCCGGCCCCGCCCTTCGCCCTGGGCCAGCTCGGCACCCCACGTCGCGGCGTCGAGCGTCGCGGTCACGTAGACGTGGCCCGCCGTGCGGTCGTCGCCGAAGTTGGACCGCCGGCCGGGCTCGAGCAGGTCACCGATCTGCAGGTCCGCCTTGGTCCCGTGCAGGAGGGCACCGGACGGGTGGACCTCGAAGGGCGTGGGCGTGGTCACTGCTGCGGTGGCTGCACGGGTTCCGCGCCGCGCTTCACCTTCACACCAGGGAACTCGACGTCGACCGGCTCGGCGAACCGGCGGCCGTTGATCTCGTCGTGCCGCATGAACGGAGCCGGCTCGATGTGCACGCGCAGCCGGTACTCGCCGTCCTCGGGCAGGGTCCAGTTGCGGGCGTAGTGGTAGATCATCGGGTGCCACACGAGCTTCTGCGCATGCGGCCCCAGCTCGTCGCCGCCGGGTGTCACGAGCGTCGCCGTGACGTCCAGGCCCGGCACGAACCGGCCGTCGCCGGCGTCGCACACGGCGATCTCGAGGTGGAGGTTGGTGTCGCCGGGGTTGTGCCAGACGAGCTGCCCGTCTTCCAGCTCGTACATGCCCTCGGCCTCCTCGACGGCGTAGCCGACCAGGTAGTCGCCGGCCTCCTGCAGTCCGCCGTCGTCGGCGACGTCGTTCGCCATGTGCTCCAGGGCGCGGCGGTAGGCCTTGCCCTGCGCCTCCGCCAGCTCCAGCTGGTCGGGGCTCGCCTCGGAGGAGTTCGGGTTCATCGGGGGACGCTGCTGGTCCATGTCGCTCCTTCTCTCGTCGTCGGTCCTTCGAGGTTCCCGCGCCCTGCCGTCCCGCGCATCTGGGGGTGCTCGGCGCGACGCCGCGACGGTGACGCGATAGGACAGGGACATGGAGGAGGACCCCCGCGTCACCGTCGTGATCGCCAGCCGCAACAGGCGCGACGAGCTCGTGCGCAACCTCGGGCGGCACCGTGCGCCGGTGGTCCTGGTCGACAACGGCTCGACCGACGGGACACCGGCCGCGGTCCGTCTGGCGCACCCGCACGTCCACGTGGTGGAGCTGGGCACGAACCTCGGCGCGGCCGCTCGCACGCTGGGTGCGCGTCGCGCCGAGACGCCGTTCGTGGCCTTCGCCGACGACGACTCCTGGTGGTCGCCCGGCTCGCTCCGCACTGCCGCGGACGCGCTGGCCGCCCACCCGCACGTCGGGCTGGTCGCGGTCGAGACACGCGTCGGTCCCGACGACGTGCTCGACCCGTTCACGCAGGTCCTGGCCGACTCTCCGCTGCCGACCCGAGGACCGCCCCTGCCGGGTCCGCGCGTGCTCGGGTTCATGGCCTGCGCGGTGATGGTCCGTCGCGACGCCTTCCTGCAGGTCGGCGGGTTCGACGACGTGGTCCGCTTCCCGGGCGAGGAGGAACGGCTCGCGTGGGACCTGACCGCCGCCGGCCGGCCGCTCGTCTTCCTGCCCGGACCGGTGGTGCACCATCACCCCTCGCCCCTGCGGGACACCTCCGGTCGACGCCGGCGCGGGGTGGCGCGCGCTCGCGTGCTCAGCGCCGTCCTGCGGCTGCCGTGGTCGACGGTCGTCGCCCGGGTCGTCGCCGAGCTCCGGGCTGGGCCGGCGGCGCGGCGGGGTGTGCTCGACGCGCTGAGCAGCCTCCCGAGGGCCCTGCGTCGCCGCGCCACCCTGCCCGCCGACGTCCTCGCCGACCTCGCGCTGCTGGCGTCCCCGCCCGCCCGACGCCCCCGCGACGCGGTCCGGTCCGCCCCATGACGAGCGGAGCCGAGTCGGACCCGCGCGTCGCCGTCGTCGTCATCACGCACAACCGTCGCGACGAGGTCCTCGTGGCGCTCGACCGGCTGCGTGCGCTGCCGGAACGGCCGGCCGTCGTGGTCGTCGACAACGGTTCCAGCGACGGGACCGCGCAGGCGGTCCGCGACCGGCACGGCTGGGTGGACCTGGTCGCGAGCCCCGACAACCTGGGCGCGGTGGGACGCAACGTCGGCGTCGCGCGCGTGGGCACCCCGTACGTCGCGTTCTGCGACGACGACACCTGGTGGGAGCCCGGCTCGTTGCGGACGGCCGCCGACGTGCTCGAGGCGCACCCGCACGTCGCGGTGCTGACCGCGCGGATCGTCGTCGAGCCCGCCGGCGTCGAGGACCCGATCGTGGCCGAGCTGCGCGAGTCGCCGGTCCCGACGGCTCCGGGTCTGCCTGGTCCCGCGCTGGGCAGCTTCCTCGCCGGCGCGTCGGTGGTCCGGCGCGACGCGTTCACGGCGGTCGGCGGCTTCCACCGGCGCCTGTGGCTCGGCGGCGAGGAGGAGCTGCTCGCCGCCGACCTCGCCGCGGCCGGCTGGGAGCTCTGCTTCGTCGAGGCGATGGTGGTCCACCACCAGGCGTCCGCGCTCCGGGACAGCGACAGGCGCCGACGCGACGGGATCCGCAACACCCTGTGGTTCACGTGGCTGCGGCGACCTGCCCGGCCCGCGCTGCGCCGCACCTGGGACGTGCTCCGGTCGCTGCCGAGGGACCGCGTGTCCGCCGCCGGCGTGCTGCTGGCCGTCCGCGGGCTGCCGTGGGTGCTGCGCGACCGTCGGGCGCTGCCGCCGCGCGTCGAGGCCCGGTTCGAGGCGCTCGAGGACAGCCAGCGCAGGTCGGCGGCGCGCCGGTACGTCAGCTGAGGCGTGGCGCGGCCGGCGGGTCAGGGGGCGTCCG
This sequence comes from uncultured Actinomycetota bacterium, assembly GCA_963837795.1. Classification (GTDB taxonomy): domain Bacteria; phylum Actinomycetota; class Actinomycetes; order Actinomycetales; family Cellulomonadaceae; genus Cellulomonas. The sequence continues at coordinate 278,361 of CAWIOT010000002.1, read as the reverse complement.
TGACCGGCTGGCGCAGGATCGTGCGGAGGCGGTCCGGGGCGGTCCGGCGCGCGTCGCTGAGGTAGATCTCGTGGTGCTTGCCCGTCATGCGAAGGCCGTGCTCGGGGATGAACTCGTCGTGCATCGCGGCCAGCACGGGCGCCTCGTCGTCGTACGAGCCGACGTGCAGCGTCTGCACGCACCGTCCCTCGTCGAGCCCCTCCAGCCGGACCGCGTCGAGCACCGGCGCACCGCCCTTGGCGGCCACCTTCCGCCGCGCGTGGTCCACGTGGTCGTCGCCGAGCCAGTCGGGCGCCAGGATCATCAGGGTCCAGTCCCAGCGGGATTTGTCGCGGGCCGACGTGAACGCTGTCATGTCGTCCGCCCACCACAGCCCTTCCAGGGGCGGCACCGTGTAGTCGCGACCCAGCTCGTTCTTGCTGTGGAACTTCAGCGCGTACGCCACCGGGTAGAGGCTGGTCAGCGCGTCCTGGTAGTCCGACGAGCCCGGGGCGCCGTGGCCGTCGACCATCAGGTACAGCAGCGGCGGGACCGTGACGAGCGCGAACGTCCCCCGCCGGGCACGGTACGACTCGAGCTCCCGCACGAGGTCGGCCTTCATCCGGCCATCATGGCCCTGCCGCTGCCGCCTCAGGCCAGCGCGGGCTCCGGGACGCGGACGGCCGGCGCGGTGCTCCACGTGCGGTAGCCGCCGTCGAGGTTGGCGACGTCGTCGTGCCCGAGGTTCTGCAGCAGCCGGGTGGCGACGTTGCCGCGCTGGCCGACCGCGCAGAACACCACCAGCGGCCCGGCGGGCAGCTCGGCGTGCCGGGCGCGCAGGTCGTCGAGGGGGATCGCGACGGCGCCGGGCAGGGTGCCGGCGGCGACCTCCGCGGGGCTGCGGACGTCGACCAGCGTCGCGCCGTCGGCCTGCTGCCGCGCCACCTCGTGCCACTGCACGGTGCGCACCGTGCCGCCCGCCAGGTTGTCCGCGACCATGCCGAGCATGGCCACGGGGCTCTTGGCGGACCCGTACTGCGGGGCGTACACGAGCTCGAGGTCGGCCAGGTCGCTCGCGGTCAGCCCGCCGCGCATGGCGGTCGCGATGACGTCGATGACCTTGTCGACCCCGTCGCCGCCGACGCCCTGGGCGCCGAGGATCTGGTCCGTGCCCGGATCGACCAGCAGCTTGAGCGCCATCGGCTGGGCGCCCGGGTAGTAGCCGACGTGGTGGAGCGGGTGCGTGTGGATGGCGCGCACGGACCGGCCGGCGGCGCGCAGGCGTCGCTCGTTCCAGCCGACCAGCCCGACCGTGGTGCCGTGCACGGAGACGACGGCCGCACCGAGGGACGGGACCGCGCGGACGGGTCGCCCGGCGAGCACGTCGGCGACGAGCCGGCCGTGCCGGTTGGCCGCCTGCGCGAGGGGGACGAGCACCGCGTCGCCGGACACGGCATCGGTCTTGGCGCAGACGTCGCCGACGGCGTAGACGCGCGGGTCGCTGGTGCGCTGCTGGTCGTCGACGACGATGCCGCCGTGGGGGTGCAGGTCGAGGCCGGCGGCGCGGGCCAGGTCGGACTCGGGGGTGACGCCGATGGCGACGACGACGAGGTCGGCGGGCACGCAGGTGCCGTCGTCGAGAAGCACGGACGTCTGCTCTGTCGCGACCACCTGCGACCCCGTCCGCACGGTCGTGCCGACGGCGGTGAGCCGCTGCTCCACGAGCGCGGCCATCTCGGCGTCCAGCGGGGTGAGCACCTGCGGCGCGAGCTCGACGACGGTCACGGCCAGGCCGCGGCGGGCCAGGTTCTCGGCCACCTCGAGGCCGACGAAGCCCGCACCGATGACGACGGCGGTCGCGGGGACGTCACCGGCGGGGTCACGGGCGTCGAGCGCGGCGCTGAGGGAGTCCAGGTCGGCGATGTCCCGCAGCGCGTGGGCGCGCGCGATGCCGGGCACCGGCGGCCGGACGGGCCGCGCGCCGGTGGCGAGCACCAGGTCGTCGTACTCCCACGTCTGGAGGGTGCCGGCAGCCAGGTCGCGGACCGTGACCACCTGCGCGGCAGTGTCGATCGCCAGCACCTCGTGGCCCGTGCGGACGTCGAGGTCGAACCGGCTGCGGAGTGCCTCGGGCGTGCTGAGCAGCAGGTCGGACCGCTCGGGGATGACGCCGCTGAGGTGGTACGGCAGGCCGCAGTTGGCGAACGAGACGTGCGCGCCGCGTTCGAGCACGACGATCTCGCGGTGCTCGTCGTTGCGCCGCAGGCGGGTGGCCGTGGACATGCCGCCGGCCACGCCGCCGACGACGACGGTGCGGTGCCGGTCCAGGCGCGGGTGCGTGAGCGTCATCGGGGCCTCAGCGACCGAACAGCGAGGAGAGCCAGCCGCCGCGCGTGGAGGCGTCGGGCGTGGCCTGCTGCGTCTGGCAGGTGCAACGGTCGGCCTGCTTGACCCCGCGCATCACGGAGTCGACGTGCTGGCCGCAGCCGCTCCAGGTGGTCTTCCCGCAGGAACGGCAGCGAACGGCGTGGCACACGGTGGTGTCCTTTCGACGGAGAATACCCGGGGGGGTATCGAGCAGAGCGACCGTAACATACCCCAGGGGGTATGCTCCACGCATGCAGCTCTCCGACGAGACCACCACCACCGCCCTCAAGCGCCTGCGCCGCGCGCACGGCCAGCTGGCCGGCGTCCTGCGCATGCTCGAGGAGGGCCGCGAGTGCGAGGACGTGGTCACGCAGCTCGCCGCGGTGAGCAAGGCGCTCGACCGCGCCGGCTTCACGCTCGTCGCGGGTGGCCTGCGCGAGTGCTTCGCGGACGCCCGCCTGGCCGACGACCCGCAGGCGACGGACGACGCGACCGAGCGGCTCGAGCGCCTGTTCCTCGCGCTCGCCTGACCGTCAGCGCGCGTTCGTTGCGGCCGCCGCGGCGAACAGGGCCAGGCTGCGGCCCCACGACCGCGCGTGCTCGAGCTGGTCCGGGAGCAGCCCGCTGCTGCGACCCGTCACGGTGAACGACTCCGGCGGCACCACCAGCTGCGCACCGGCCTTGGTGAGCCGCTTGCCGATCGTGTGCGCCGCCGACCCCGCCAGCCGACCCGCGACCGCGGTGTCGAACACGGCGGTCGCCTGACCGGACACCTGCCCGACCAGCAGCTCGAGCCACTCGCGCACGCCGTCCCCGCGCGACACCGTGTCGGCGACGTCACCGCGGGCGACGTCCCGGGTGCGCGGCGTGGACAGGCCGCGCTGGTGCGTGGGCGCGCCGACGACGAGCAGGCTCGGGCGGGTGCGGAACGACGGCACCTCCGCCAGGCCGACCTCGCAGACCGTGACGGGGATACGCAGGTCCGCCAGCCCGGCGCCGATCGCCTGGGCGATCGCGGCGGTGCTTCCGTACATGGACTCGAAGACGAGCAGCGCGGTCATGCCCTCACGGTCGCGCGGCCGCGACGCTCCTGCGCGGGTCCAAGGTCCCGAGCGAGGAGAGGATGGCGGGATGACGACGACGTCCCGGCACCTGAGCATCCACGTGGACCGACCGGCCGCCGCGGTCTACGCCTTCGCGTCCGACCCCGCGAACCTGCCGCGGTGGGCACCCGGGCTGGGCGGCGCGGTGGAACCGGCCGGCGACGGCACGTGGTTCGTCGAGACGCCGCAGGGCCGTGTGGGACTGACGTTCGCTCCGCAGAACCCCTTCGGCGTCCTCGACCACGAGGTGCGGACGCCGTCCGGCGAGACCGTCTACGTGCCGCTGCGCGTGATCGCCGACGGCGACGGCTGCGAGGTCGTCTTCACGCTGCGCCCGGGCGAGGGCATGACAGCCGAGGAGCTCGACCGCGACGAGACGCTGGTCCGCCGCGACCTGGAGCTGCTCCGGTCGGTCATGGAGCAGCGCTAGGGAGCACCGCGGCGATGGCGCTCACCTCGATCAGCGCGCCGGGCACCCCGAGCCCCGCCACGCGCGCGGCCGTGACCAGAGGCGGTGGGCCGTCGCCGGCGAGCCGGGGCGCGATCGCGCCGTAGGCGGCGCGCAGGTCGGCGTCCTGGTCGATGAGCACGGTCCACTGCACGACGTCCGTCAGCGTCGCGCCCGCCGCCTCGAGCGCGAGGGCCGCGTTGTCCAGGGCGCGGGCCGACTGCTCGGCGACGTCCGCCGAGACGACCGCGCCGGTGTGGTCGACGCCGTTCTGACCGCCGACGTAGATGGTCGTCGCGCCCGCGGGAACGACGGCGACATGGCTGAAGGCCGGGCTGCGCACGAGGCCGGCCGGCTGCATCCGGGTGATCTCCATGCGGCCACCGTCCCACCGCCCTCCGACAACGGCTCCGGACGGTGCGCGTGCTCCTTGACCGCCCGGCCGGGCAGGAGGACGGTGGCGCTCGACGACACGAGCGAGGGAGCGACCATGGCCAACGGTCCGTCGGCGGGCGGTGCGGGCGGCGGTGCCGTGTACGGCCTCGGCCTGATCGGTGCCGCGGTGTACTACTTCCAGCAGGCCGACACCTTCTGGCTGTTCGTGCTGGCGATCCCCAAGGCACTGATCTGGCCGGCGGTCGTCGTCTTCGAGCTCCTCAAGAGCTTCTACGGCGGCTGACCTCCGCCGTCAGCCCCGCAGCGGGAGACCGCGCGCGTCCCGCGCGAACCGACCTCGGCGCGCGGACAGGTAGAGCAGGCCCTCGACGAACCCGCACACGCCCATGGCCAGCGCCGCCAGCCCGAGCGTGAAGAAGCCGCCGATGACGGTGATCGCGAGCATCGCGAACCCGCGCCGCCAGTAGCCCAGGTACATCCGGTGCAGGCCGAGCCCGCCGAGGAACACGCCCAGCAGTCCGGCGACCACGCGGGACCGGGTCCAGGTCCGTCGGACCACCGGCCGGGGGGCGGGCACCTCCACGGCCGTGCGGTCCTGGACGTCGGGGACCGGGCCGGGCGGATAGCGCACGGTGCTCGACAGGAGGGGCAGCGGTGCGGCCGGCGGCCGGATCGGGCGACGCGTGACCACCGGGCGCTCGCGGACGTCGTCGAGGTCGAGGTCCAGGACGACGGGCCGGTCGATGGTGTCGGTCACGGGAGCTCCCGCGGGTGAGATGTGCTGGTCCGTCCAGGGTAGGCCCGGTGGACGGTCACCGGGAGAGGGCGGCAGGCCCCGGCTCGGGCCGCGACGCGAACAGGTTGAGGCCGAGCGCCCCCGACAGGTACCGGGTGGCCAGCCGCCCGCGGACGCTGTTGCCCGCCTCGTCGAGCCGCGGCGAGAACGTGCTCAGGCTGCCCTTGCCGGGTGCGACGGTGACGATGCCGCCCGACACCCCGCTCTTGCCGGGCAGGCCGATGCTGAACAGCCACTCGCCCGAGCGCTCGTACAGCCCGCTCGTGGCCAGCGCGGCCAGCACGTACCGGCACACCGACGCGTCGACCACGCGCACACCGGTCACCGGGTTGACCCCACCGTCGGCCAGCGTCGCACCCATCACCGCCAGGTCGTGCGCGGACACCAGCAGCGAGCACTGCCGCGTGTAGACGTCGGTGGTCTCCAGCGGGTCGTGAGCGATCCGGCCGTAGCTCTCCAGCAGCCGGGCGATGGCCTGGTTGCGCTGGTTGCTCGCGGCCTCCGACGCGTACACCTCCGCGTCCAGCTCGAGCGGCCGGCCGGCGAACGCGGACAGCCCGGCCTGCACGAACCGCCACTTGTCGTCGGCCGTGGCCCCCGGCACCAGGCTGGTCGTCGCGAGCGCGCCCGCGTTGACCAGGGGGTTCAGGGGACTGCCGGCGTTGAGCTCGAGCGCCATCACCGAGTTGAACGGCAGCCCCGTGTTGTTCACGCCCACCGCGTCGAGCACCACCTGCGGCCCCAGCGCGTCGCAGACGAGGGCGAAGACGAACGCCTTGGAGATGGACTGCACGGAGAACCGGTGCTCCGCGTCGCCGACGCTGTGCGAGGCACCCGTCACGGAGACGATGCTGAGCCCGAACAGCGCCGGGTCGGCGCCGGCCAGCGCGGGGATGTAGTCGGCCACCGCCCCGTCGTCCACCGACACATACCGGTCGTACGCGTCCTGCATGAGCCCGGCGACCAGCTCGTCACGCGGCAGCCGGCCCGTGGAGATGCGCTCGGGATCGTGGAAGTCGTCGGTCACGGGCTCATACCAGCACACCGCTCCCCGGCGAGGCCGTCCCACGTACGCTCGCGGTCGTGCACAACGACTACCTGGGCGACGGGCTCAGCGAGGAGCAGCTGGCGGCGACGCCCCTGGAGCAGGTGCGCCGGTGGGTCGCCGCGGCGGAGGAGCGGCAGGCCGAGCGCGGTGACGTGCCGGAGCCGACCGCGCTGTCGGTCGCGACGGTCGACGCCGGCGGTCACCCCAACGTCCGGACCGTCCTCATGCGCTTCCTCGACGAGCGCGGTCCGGGGTTCGTCACCGACCTCGGCTCCGCGAAGAGCCGGGAGATCACCGCGACCGGCTCGGTCGCCGCGGCCCTGACCTGGCCGTCGATGTACCGCGCGGTCCGGTTCCGTGGGAGGGCGGTGGCGATCGGTCGCGACGAGATCACGGCCTACTTCACCTCCCGGCCGTGGGGGTCCCGGATCAGCGCGTGGGCGTCGGACCAGTCGCAGCCGGTGGCCGACCGCGCGGCGCTCGTGGCGGCGTACGACCGGTACGCGGCCCGCTACCCCGACACCGGCTCCGCGACGGACGTCCCCGTGCCCGACGGCTGGGGCGGTTGGCGGATCGACTGCGACGAGATCGAGCTGTGGGCGGGTCGACGCGACCGGCTGCACGACCGGCTGGTGTTCGTGCGCGCGGCGGCGGGGGACCTGGACACCGCGGCGGCCTGGACGGTGCTGCGCCGCCAGCCGTGAGTCAGAGGGGCCGGACCATCTCCAGCTCCCGGCCGATGGAGCCGACGAACTCGTCGCCGGACGGCACGAAGCCCGCGCGCCGGTAGGCGGCCTGCGCGCGGTGGTTCGCGCCGTGCACGTCGAGCCGCAGGCTGTCGAAGCCCTGCTCGCGCGCCCACTTCGCCGCGGCGTCGAGGAGCCGGTCGACGACGCCGGTCCCGCGCTGCTCCGGACGGACGTAGACGCCGACCACCGAGGCGCGCGCGTGCTCGATCGTCCGCTCGTGGTGGTCCACCGACCCGGCTGGCTGCACGATCACGGTGACGGACCCGACCCACCCGCTGCCCGCCACGGCGACCAGCTGCGCGACCTCGTCGCCGACCGCCGCCGTCCTGGTGCGGTCGCGGTAGAAGTCGTCCGCCTGCGCCGCGGCTCTGGCATGCGTCTCCAGGAAGGCGATCGGCGCGGCCTCGTCCTGGAGCGCGTCGAGCCGCAGGTCGCGGGCCACCCGCCACTCGTCGGCGCGGACGCGTCGCACCAGGACCGGCTCGGCAGGCTGTCCCAGGTCCATCGCCGCATCGTAGGACCGCCGGCGCGCCCGCGACGAGACGATTCTGCGGTCACCCCGAGGCAGGCACACCGCGCAGCAGCAGCGTGAGCGCGGCGTCGTAGTGTGCGTCGCTGCCGTAGTCGGCGAGCACGTGGGCGACCGCGGCGGTGCGCGGGTACAGCTCGGCCGGGACCGCGGCGAGAGCCGTCCGCAGGGCGTCGGTGTCGACCTGCGTGCGCGCCGTGGAGAACGCGCTCCAGCCGTAGTTCAGCGCCAGCACCGCGCTGAAGATCACCACCGCTGACTCGTCGTCGGCGCCGCCGCGTCGGGCGATGTCGAGGGCCGACTCGCCGATCCGGGTGGCGTTCGGTCCCGGGTTCGGGTGGGTGAACAGCGCGGGGACAGCCCAGGGGTGGGCGAGCAGGACCGCACGGTGCGCCCGTGCGAACGCCTCGAGGTCACCGCGCCAGTCGTCCGTCCCGGTCGGCGGCTCGAACCGGCCCAGGACGCGGTCGAGGAGGGCATCGACGAGCTGATCCATCGTCGCGAAGTAGCGGTAGAGAGACATGGGCGAGGCACCCAGCGCGGCGGCGACCGTGCGCACGGTGACGGCGTCGATCCCGCCAGCCGCGGCCTGCTCGGCCGCGTCCAGGATCGCGTCGGGCGTGAGCGAGCCGCGAGGTCGGCGAGCGCGGGGGCTTGACGCAGTCATGCGTACAGCGTACGTTAACCGCTAACGTACTAAGTACACCAACAACGAGGTGACCCTGATGTCTCTGACCCGCTGGCTGCTGCGGTGGCTCCCCACCTTCCTGGCCTTCCCCCTTGCCGGCCTCCTGGCGGTGACGGTGGTCGGCTCCACGACCTCGGTCGGCTCCGCCGTCGTCGCCGGAGCCCTGGCGGGCGCGGTCATCGGGACGGGGCAGTGGCTGGCGCTGCGCACCCGCGGCGTCTCGCCGTGGTGGGTGCCCGCGACGGCGGCCGGGATGTCGGCGGGCACGGCGCTCGCGGTCCAGCTGACCGGAGCGGGGACAGGCGTGGCGGACCTTGTCGTCACGGGGCTGGTCGCCGGCGCCGCCGTCGGGCTCGCCCAAGGACTCGTGCTCCGCTCGGTCCTGCTGTGGTCGGGTACGGTCGCCCTCGCGTGGGCGGCAGCCTGGTTCACCACCGCGCAGGTCATCGTCGACGCCGACCGTGGGTACGTCGTCTTCGGCGCCAGCGGCGCGCTGCTGGCGACCGTCGTGACCGGGCTCGTCGGCCACCGGCTCCTGGCCGGGCGGGCGACGGCGGACGAGACGCAGCTGGCCACCGCCCGGTGACGGTGCTCGCGGGCGCCTGCTCAGTCCTGCACCGCGTCGAGCAGGCGCTGCCCGATCGCCCGGGTGGTCGCGCGCAGCTCGGCACCACCGAGCACCCGGAACGGTGCCGGCAGGACCGCCAGCTGCTCCGCGTACCACCAGGGGTTGCTGGTGCTGGCGACGAGCCGCGTGGTACCGCCGTCGACGACCTCGAGCCGGCCGAGCGAGCGCGGCAGCGATCTCGACACCGTCTCCACCGGGGCCTCGATGACGACGTCGACGGTGTACTCCCACCCCACCGCCAGGTTCTCCTCGAGCACGGCGACGGCGTCCAGGCCGGGCGGCGGCTCGCAGGTCCCGTCCAGCTCCTCGACCGCACCGACCCGGTCGATCCGGAACGTGCGGACCGCGTCCTTGGCCCGGCTCCGGCACAGCAGGTACCACCGACCGTGCCGGACGACGACGGCCCACGGGTCGAGCTCGGCGTCCCACTCGTCCCCGGACTCCGAGCGGTACGTCACGCGGACCGGCCGGCGAGCGGCGCACGCCTCGACCAGGCGCGCGGTGACCGCCGGGTCGGGGCGGGCGGCGGCGCGGTCAGGGGCCGGGGCCGTGGTCCGGCGCACCACCTCCGCCTGCGCGGCCACCGGTTCGGGCAGGGCGCGCACGATCTTGCCGAGCGCGGTTCCCACGGGGTCGGTGGGGTCGGCGGCGTCGTGGTGGCCGTCGAGCACGGCCATGACCAGACCCAGTGCCTCGGCGGACGTGAACATCAGGGGTGGCAGGCGCAGGCCGCGGCCGACGCGGTAGCCGCCGTACGGTCCACGCTCGGCGACGATCGGGATGCCGGCCTCGCGCAGGATGGCGACGTAGCGGCGGGCGGCCCGCTCCGAGACCCCAAGTGCACCGCCGAGCCGCTCGGCGGTGATCCCCGGGCTGCTCTGGACCAGCTCGAGGGCCAGGAGCGCCCGCGCGGCGGGGCTGGCATCGAGCGGCACGGGTGTCTCCGATCCGGAAGCAGAACGTCCGGAACCGACCCTAGCGTCGGCGCATGACCTACGACATGACGCTCCACGAGCCCTCCTTCACGGCCGACGAGGCCGAGATGATCCAGTTCGCCCTCGCCCGCTCGCGAGCCACGTTCGCGTGGAAGACCGGCGGCCTCGACGCCGAGGCGCTGAACCGCCCGCACCCGCCGTCGGAGATGACGCTCGGGGGCCTGGTCAAGCACCTCGCGTTCGTCGAGGACCGCTACACCGCGGAGTTCTTCACCGACGGACCGATCGCGCCGCCCTGGACGCGCGACCGCTTCCAGGCGGACCACGAGTGGGACTGGCACTCCGCCGCCGACGACACCCCGGAACAGCTGTACGCGCTCTGGGAGTCGGCCGTGGCACGGTCGAGAGCCGCGGTGGCGGCGCTGCTCGCCGACGGCGGCCCTGGGCAGCCGTCGCACTTCGTGACCGACGGTGGGTCCCCCAACGTGCGGCGCGCGCTGACCGACCTGCACGACGAGTACGCCCGGCACGTGGGCCATGCCGACCTGTTCCGGGAGGCCGTCGACGGGCTGGTCGGGGAGGACCCGCCGCAGGGCTGAGAAGTCGTCGGCGCCCGATGTCGATCTGCCGGTTCCCCCGTTCGACCTGGGGGTGAGAGGGTCCGACCGAGACCCCGAGCCGGAGGAGAGCACCGTGAAGTTCATGCTGATCATGCGGACCACGGACGAGGCGTAGGCCGCGTTCCAGGACGTCGAGTTCGCCGAGATCATGGAGGCGATGGGGCGGTTCAACGAGGAGATGCTCTCGGCGGGCGTCCTGGTGGCGGCCGAGGGGCTCGACGACCCCGCCCAGGGCGTGGTCGTCGACTTCTCGTCGCAGCCGCCGGTGGTCAGCGACGGCCCGTACGGCGAGACCAAGGAGCTGTTCGGCGGCTACTGGATCCTCGACGTCGCCTCCAAGGAGGAGGCCGTCGAGTGGGCCAAGCGGGCGCCCATGACGGGGCCGGGGCAGAAGACGGAGATCCGCCGGGTCACGAGCATCGACGACTTCCCGCAGGACAACGAGTGGATCCGTAAGGAGCGCGCGTGGCGCGAGCGGACGGGCCAGCTCTGACCCGCTCGGGGACCGGGCGGGACGCGGTCGAGGCGGTGTGGCGGATCGAGTCCGCGCGCATCGTCGCGACCCTCGCCCGGTCCACCGGGGACTTCGCGCTCGCGGAGGACCTCGCCCAGGAGGCGCTCGCGGCCGCGCTCGTCGCGTGGCCGCGCGACGGGGTCCCGGACGCGCCGGCCGCGTGGCTGCTCACGGTCGCGCGTCGGCGGGCGGTCGACACCTACCGCCGCCGGGCCGCGCTGGACCAGCGGCACGCCACGATCGCGCGCGAGCTCGACCCGGACGGTCCGTCCCCGGACGACGACCTGCTGTGGGACCCCGACCGGATCGACGACGACGTCCTGGCGCTGGTGTTCGTCGCGTGCCACCCGGTCCTGTCCCGTGAGGCCCAGGTGACGCTGACCCTGCGCGTCGTCGGCGGCCTGACCAGCGACGAGATCGCCCGCGCCCTCCTGCTGCCCACCTCCACCGTGCAGGCACGGATCACGCGGGCCAAGAAGACGCTCGCCGCGGCGCAGGTCCCGTTCGAGGTGCCGGAGCCGCACGAGCGGCGCGAGCGCCTCGGGGCGGTGCTCAGCGTCCTGTACCTGATGTTCACCGAGGGCTCGTCGGCGACGTCGGGTGCCGACTGGATCCGGCCCGACCTGGCCCACGAGGCCGTCCGCCAGGCGCGCGTGCTGGCCCGGCTGGTCCCCGACGAGCCCGAGGTGCACGGTCTGCTCGCCCTGCTCGAGCTCACGGCGGCGCGGTTCCCGGCGCGGGTGCGCGACGACGGTGAGCCGGTGCTGCTCGAGGCGCAGGACCGTCGGCGCTGGGACCGCGCGGCGATCCGGCGCGGCCGAGCCGCCCTGGCGACCGCGGGTCGGGTGGGTCGGGGCCTCGGCGCGTACGGGGTGCAGGCGGCCATCGCCGAGTGCCACGCGGTTGCGCCGTCCGTCGACGAGACGGACTGGGAGCGGATCGTGCTGCTGTACGAGGCGCTCGGCCGGCTGGCTCCGTCGCCCGTGGTGGAGCTCAACCGCGCGGTCGCCGTGTCCATGGCGCACGGGCCCGCGCCGGCGTTGCTGCTGGTCGACGAGCTGGTCGGCGGCGGCAGCCTCGCGGGCTCCCACCTTCTGCCGAGCGTGCGCGGCGAGCTGCTGCGCCGCCTCGGGCGTCCCGACGAGGCGCGGTCGGAGCTGCGGTCGGCGATCGCCCTGTGCGGGAACGACCGCGAGCGCGCGGTCCTCGAGGGCAAGCTCGCGGCGCTGGGCTGACGGTCAGACGCGGTAGCTCGGCGCGGTGAACGTGGCCGGGTGACCGGCGCCCGTGAGGTCCCAGGCCCACAGCCCGACGAACGCGCCCGTGAACCCCATCGCGCGAGGGCGGCCGTCGTGCAGCTCCACGGCGTGCTCGTCGGACAGGATCGTGGCGTCGAGCACCGGGCCGAACGGTCGCCAGCCGTCCCCGGTGTCCCGGCGGAGCTGCAGCCGGGGACCGTCCAGGGTCAGCCCCAGGCGCAGCGGGCCGGCGTCCAGGACCTCCTGCCCGGCCTCGTCGACGGTCACGACACCGTGGTCGCTGGTGGCCGTCCGCAGCACCGTGCGGCCGTCGTCGTCGACCGTGACGTGCAGGAACACCCAGTTGCGGGTGTTGTAGTACGCGGTGATCCCGGCCAGGTGCTGGAACGCCCGGGGTCGGTGGTCGACCGTGACCTCGAACGTGCAGCGGGCGGCCGTCACCCGCTGGGCCAGGAGGCTCGGCCCCACCAGGCTCAGCGGTGACCGGCCGCCGCGGACGGTGATCGCGCCGCCGTCGACCGTGAGCCAGTCCGCCGTGGCCGGTCGTCGCAGCGTGGACCACTCGGGGCCGAGCGGTCGGTCCGCCGTGCGCGCAGGGGGCGGTCTCTCGTCGAGGAGCGCGGGGACGTCGACCTCGGGGAGGCCCGAGGCGGTGCGCGGCCAGCCGTCGTCGGACCACGTCACCACCGCCAGGGCCGTCTCGCGCCCGAGGATGCACGGGCCGTGGCGGCCCTCGGGCCGGGCGACGAGGTAGGCCAGGTACCAGTCACCCGCCGCGGTCTCGACGAGGCTCCCGTGGCCGGCCTTCTGCAGCGGCAGGTCGGGGCGGTCCCGGGCGGTGACCAGCGGACCGTGCGGGTCGCGGACGTACGGGCCGGTCAGCGAGCGCGACCGGGCGACGGTCACCTGGTGGTCGTAGCCCGTGCCGCCGTCCGCCGTGACCAGGTAGTACCAGTCGCCGCGGCGGTAGAGGTTCGGCCCCTCGATCCAGGTGCCGTCGCTCGGCAGGTCGATCCGCAGCGGTTCCCCGACGAGCGTGCGGGTCGCGCGGTCGAACCGGGTCAGCTCCAGTCCCGCCGACCCGCCGTGCCCCGGTCGCCAGTCGTGCTCCAGGTTGAGCAGCCAGCTGTCGGGGCCGTCGTGGAACAGCGACGCGTCGAACCCGCGGGCGTGCAGGAGCACGGGGTCGGACCACGGGCCCTCGATGGTCGGCGCCGTCACCAGGTAGTTCGGTGCGTCCGAGAACCCGTCGGTGTAGGCGGAGACGTTGCTGTAGACCAGATGGAACCGGCCGTCGACGTGGCTGAGGTTCGGTGCCCAGACCCCGCCGGAGTCCGGGACGCCGGACAGGTCCAGCAGCCGGGTGGAGTCGAGCGCTCCGCCCAGGTCCGCCCAGGTGCGCAGGTCACGCGAGGCGTGCAGGCGGACCCCCGGAGCCCACTCGAACGTCGACGTCGCGACGTAGTAGACGTCGTCGACGCGGACGATCGAGGGGTCCGGGTGCGACCCGGGCAGGACGGGGTTGTGGATCACGGCTGCCGCAGCACCTCCTGCGCGAACCGCACGGACCGCTCGCGCAGTCCCTCGATCCGGCGCTGCACCAGCCCGGCGGGGTCTTGCCCCGCCTCGACGAGCGTGGGCTTGCGCCGCACGTTCTGCGAGCACTCGAAGCCGGTGCAGATCAGGGTGCCCAGCGTGTCGCCGTTGCGGCCGGCGGCTCCGGCGCGGCGGGCGACGTACATGGAGACGTCGTCGGTGGCGTAGACGTCCTCGCACCAGGCGCACACGGCGCGACGTCGCGACGCCACACCCTCCGGGGACCGCAGCGTCAGGCCGACGAGCTCGTCGTCGACGGTCAGCACCACGTACGCGCGCAGGGGTGCCTTGCGGTCGATCCACCCGAGGTAGTCCAGGCGGTCCCAGCGCAGGGTGTCCAGGTCGGCGGGGAGGGTCAGCTGTGCGGCCTCGCGGCGCGAGCAGTTCACGAAGGACGCGCGGATCTGCTTCTCGGTCAGGGGTTCCATGGGGTCAGCGCTCTCAGGACGACGGGAGCCGCCACGGGTCGCGGCGGCGCGGGCAAGCAGGCAGCCCGCGGGTACGCCGTCCGACCGACGGGCTCAAGGGCCGTCGGTGGTGTCGCCGGTGTGGCGTCAGGCGTGCCGTGCGGGCGTCCGGGTCCTGCCTGAGCAGGCCAGGACGGCCGCCTCGCTTCCCTGCTGCATCGTCGTGCGCTCCGTCGTCGTCGCCGCGGCTCGGTCACGCGGCACCCGACCATGGTCCGTCGAGACGGCGGCGACGTCAAAGCCGTTCGAGATGCTCAGCATGCTGAGCGTTGGCACCATGGAGCGATGGAGACGACGACCGCAGCTGTCCGGGCACCCGCGACGTCCGCCGACCGGGTGCGTCAGATCACCGTCCTGGTCGGGGCGGTCGTCGCGATCGGCGGCGCCGCCGTGGGGTCCGGGGCGTTCGGCGGGCAACCGATCGCGGAGGCGGCCGACGGGGCGCTGTCCGCGACCGCGACCCCGATCGCGCCCGACACCCCGGCGTTCTCCATCTGGTCGGTCATCTACCTCGGGCTCGCGGTCTTCGCGGTGGTGCAGGCGCTGCCCCGCCACGGCACCGACCCGCGCCTGCGCGCCGTGTCGTGGTGGGTGCTGGTCTCGATGCTGCTCAACGCGCTGTGGATCGGCGTCGTGCAGGCGGGGTCCGTGGGCGGCAGCGTCGTGGTCATCCTCGCGCTGCTCGCGGTGCTGTCCGTGATCTTCGTGCGGCTCGTGCGCCTGCCGCACACGGGGGCGGCGGCGTCCTGGGTCACGGACGTGACCGTGGGGCTCTACCTGGGGTGGGTCAGCGTGGCGACGCTGGCGAACATCGCGGCGTTCCTCAGCATCGCGGACGTCGGCGAGCTGGGCCTGGGCGCCACCGCGTGGTCCGTGATCGTGCTGGTGGCTGCGGCCGTGCTGGCGGTCGCGTACGCGGTGTTCGGGCGGACCCGGCCGTCGGTGACCGTGCCGGTCGGGCTGGCGCTGGCGTGGGGGCTGATGTGGATCGGGATCGGTCGGACCAACGGTCCCCTGGTCGACCAGACCGTGGCCGTCGCCGCGTTCGCCGCGGCCGCCGTCGCCCTGCTCGCGCCACTGGTCGCTGCTGCAGCCGCCCGCCGCCGCTGACCCCACGGTCGGGCTGGTCGCTGTCCCGGCGCCGAGCTCGACATTGGTCGCGTCCGCGGCCGTGGTGGCGTGGCTGATGTCGATCTCGTCGCCGATCTGACCGTCGGCGCTGGCAGAGCCCGCCATCATGGGCCGATGGAGCTCGAGTTCAGTGGCGAGATCATCTACTGGCGCGGCCCGTCGCCGTACCACTACGTGCCCGTCCCGGCCGACGAGAGTGCCGCGATCAAGGCAGTGTCGTCGCAGGTCAGCTACGGATGGGGCGTCATCCCCGTGCTCGCTCGGATCGACGACACCGAGTGGGAGACGTCGCTGTTCCCCAAGGACGGCCGGTACCTGGTCCCCGTGAAGGACCTGGTGCGCAGGGCCGAGCTCCTGGACGTCGGCGACGTGGTCACGGTCCACCTGATCCTGGGTGGACCGCGGTGATGCGCAACTGATGGTTGCGTCAGGCCACCTCGCGGCGTAGCGTGATGCGCAACCAACCATTGCAGTACGCGCTGAGAGCAGGTGACCCGATGGAGCTGGGCAGCATCGAGCGGGAGATCTACGTCGACGCCCCGCCGCAGGTCGTCTTCGACGTCGTCAGCATCCCGGAGCACGTGCGCGAGTGGTGGGGCGGCGTCGAGACCGGGTTGTCCGCGACGCCGGGGACCGTCACCGAGGTCGCGTGGGGGCGGGGTACCGACGACGAGCACGCCGAGACACTGGTCGTCGTCGACGCCCAGCCGCCGCACCGGTTCGCGTTCCGCTGGGTGTTCGACGACGACGAGGACGTCGCGACCTCCACGCGCTCGCTGCTGGTGACGTTCGAGCTGGCGGCCGAGGGCTCCGGCACCCGGCTCCGGCTGACCGAGACCGGGTTCCGCGAGAAGGGCTGGGAGGCCGCGGTGCTCGAGGAGGCCTACGCCGACCACGGCCGGGGCTGGGACGTGTTCGTGCCCGAGATCGCGCGGTACACCGCCCGCCTGGTGGCGACACCGTGAGCGGTCACGCGAGCGGCGCGGTCGACGACGACCTGTGGTCCGCGATCGGCGACCCCACGCGGCGCCGGATGCTCGACCTCCTGCTCGCCGACGGCCCCGGCAGTGCCACCTCGCTCAGTGAGCGCCTGCCCGTCACGCGCCAGGCGGTGGCCAAGCACCTCACCGTGCTCGACCGCGTCGGCCTGGTGCACGCGACGCCCGCCGGCCGCGAGCGCCGCTACGAGGTGGACCAGGCGCAGCTCGCCCGCGCCGTGGCCCAGCTCACCCAGGTCGGGTCCACGTGGGACTCCCGGCTGCAGCGCATCAGGCGGATCGCCGAGGCGATCGCGCACACCCGGACGACGACACCGTGAGAGCACGCGAGGAGGACGAGATGGTGGACATCCTGCACAGGATCGGGACCAGGACGACGACGCCGCAGCAGGTGTACGCGGCGCTGACCACGGTCGACGGGCTGGCCGGCTGGTGGACCCGGGACACCACGGGGCAGCCGGAGGTGGGCGGCACCGTGCAGTTCCGGTTCGGCGACGCCGGCGGGTTCGACATGCTCGTGCGCGAGCAGGAGCCGGACAAGCTGGTGCTGTGGGAGGTGGTGGACGGGCCGGCCGAGTGGATCGGCACCACCGTGCGCTGGGAGCTGTCGCAGTCCGACGACTTCACGATCGTCCTGTTCAGCCACGAGGGCTGGCGCGAGCCGGGCGAGTTCATGCACCACTGCAGCACCAAGTGGGCCACGTTCCTGATGAGCCTCAAGCAGCTGGTGGAGACGGGCACCGGAGCACCGGCGCCCGACGACGTGCAGGTCTCCGACTGGCACTGAGGATCACGCGGCGGGCGCCCGCCCGGTCGAGGCCCGGACCACGAGCTCCGGGGTGAACAGCTGCTCGGTCCGGGACGGGCGCTCGCCGCGCATCTCGGCGACGAGGGCGTCGACGGTCGCCTGGCAGATGGCCTCGACCGGCTGGCGCACCGTGGTCAGCGGCGGGTCGGTGAACGCCACCAGCGGGGAGTCGTCGTAGCCGACGACGGACACGTCCTGCGGGACCCTCAGCCCGCGCGACCGTGCCGCCCGGATGGCGCCCAGGGCCATGAGGTCGGAGCCGCACGCGATCGCGGTGTGCCGGGAGTCCAGCAGGTCCGTGGCGGCGGCCTGCCCGCCCTCGGCGGTGTAGAGCGACGAGCTCACGTGCGCCGCGGCCTGGTCGGGGTCGTCGAGCAGGCCGTGGCGGACCAGCGCGGCACCGAACGCGGCGACCTTGCGGCGCGTCGGCACGAACCGCTCGGGGCCGATGGCCAGGCCGATGCGGCGGTGCCCGAACCGGACCAGGTGGTCGACGACGGCATCGATGGCGGCGGCGTCGTCGGTGGACACGAACGGGGCGTCGATCTGCGGCGTGTACCCGTTGACCAGCACGATCGGCACACCCGTGTTCCGCAGCCGGTGGTAGCGGCCCAGGTTGGCGGTGGTGTCCGCGTGCAGCCCGGAGACGAAGACGATCCCGTTCACCGCATGGTCCAGCAGGACCTCGACGTACCGGTCCTCCGGGGTGCCGCCCGGCGACTGCGTGCACAGCAGCGGCGTCAGGTGCTCGTCGGACAGGCGCTGCTCGAGGGCGTCGACGAACGCGGGGAAGACGGGGTTGGTCAGCTCCGGCACCACCAGGCCGACCAGGCCCACGGCCTTCGTCGTCAGCGAGGCGGGGCGCTCGTAACCGAGCATGTCGAGCGCGGCGAGCACGGCCTGACGGGTGGTGCCCGAGACGCCGGGGCGGCCGTTGAGCACGCGGGACACCGTCGCCGTGCTCACCTGCGCGAGGTGCGCGATGTCCGCCAGCCGGGTCTGCACGCGCCGAGCCTACGCACGCCGCCACCTGCGGTGTCGCAGGCCGCGGCTATCGTCGGCCCATGCCCGCTGCGCAGCCCACCGCCTTCCCCGCCGACGCCGCCGCCTGGCCGGCCTTCCTCACCAGCACGGTGGACGCGTCGCTCGACGACGCCCGCGCGCTGCTGGCCCGCCTGAAGGACGGCACGCCACGCTCGACGCAGGACGTGCTGGCCCTGTGGAACGACGCCGACATCGCGATCGCCCGCGGCTCGTCGGCCGCGCACCTGCTCTCCGAGGTGCACCCCGACGCCGACCTGCGTGCCGCCGCGGAGGAGCGTGCGCAGGCCGCCGAGGACCTGGTCACCGAGCGCGGGCTCGACCACGAGCTGTGGCAGGTGCTCGCGGCGACCGACCCCGACGGGCTCGAGGCCGGCGCGGCCCGCGTGCGCGAGCACGTGCTGCGCGACTTCCGCCGGGCCGGCGTCGACCGCTCGCCCGAGGACCGCGAGCGCCTGCGCGCGCTGGCGCAGCGGTGCACGGAGCTGGGGCTGGAGTTCTCCCGGAACATCCGCGACGGCGTGCGCAGCATCCGGGTGCGTCCCGAGCAGCTGGACGGCCTGCCCGAGGACTTCCGCGCCGAGCACCCGGCCGACGAGGACGGGCTGGTGACCCTGACCACCGAGTACCCGGACCTGCTCCCGGTCCGCACCTATGCCACCGACCCGGAGGTCCGCCTCGCGCTCACCCGCGAGCACCAGAGCATCGGCTGGCCGGCCAACGAGCCGATCCTGTCCGAGCTCCTGCGGCTGCGTGCCGAGCGGGCGCACCTGCTGGGCTACCCGGACTGGCCCACGTACGACGCCGAGGTCAAGATGATCGGCACCGGGCAGGCCATCGCGGACCTCGTGGACCGGCTGGACGCGCTCACCGCCGCACCGGCTGCCGCCGACGTGCAGGTCATGCTCGACCGGTACCGCCAGGACGTGCCGGAGGCCGCCGCCGTCACCGCCGCCGACAACCTGTACTACGAGCAGGTCATCAAGAACGAGCAGTACGACGTCGACGCCCGCGAGGTCCGCGAGTACTTCCGCTACGAGACGGTCAAGCCCGGGGTGCTGGGCGTGGTCTCGCGGCTGTTCGGGATCGCGCTGGAGCGGGTCGAGGCGCCCAC
The DNA here is from genome assembly GCA_963837795.1 of uncultured Actinomycetota bacterium. Lineage (GTDB taxonomy): Bacteria > Actinomycetota > Actinomycetes > Actinomycetales > Cellulomonadaceae > Cellulomonas. The sequence continues at coordinate 259,147 of CAWIOT010000002.1, read as the reverse complement.
CTGGCACCCGGACGTCGAGGTCTACGACGTCACCGACGACGGCCGCGCGATCGGCCGGGTCTACCTCGACATGCACCCGCGTGCGGGCAAGTTCAACCACGCCGCCCAGTTCCCGCTGGTGCCGGGCATCGCCGACCGCTCGCTGCCCGAGGGCACGCTGGTGTGCAACTTCCCCACGGGCCTCATGGAGCACGACGACGTCCTGACGTTCTTCCACGAGCTGGGCCACCTGGTGCACGAGGTGCTCGGCGGCCATCAGCCGTGGGCCATGTTCTCGGGCGTCGCCACGGAGTGGGACTTCGTCGAGGCTCCCAGCCAGCTGCTGGAGGAGTGGGGCTGGGACGCGGGCGTGCTGGGCTCGTTCGCGACGAACGCCGCCGGGGAGCCCATCCCCGCCGCGCTCGTCGACCGGATGCGCCGCGCGGACGGGTTCGGCCGCGGCGCCTGGACCCGCCGCCAGCTCAACTACACGGCGCTGTCCTACGGTCTGCACGCGGACCCGCCGACGGACCTCGCCGGGTTCACGGCGGACGTGGACGAGCGCTTCGGGCCGTACACGCCGATCGCCGGCACGCACCAGTACGCCGGGTTCGGGCACCTGGACGGGTACGGCTCCGCCTACTACACGTACCTCTGGAGCCTGGTCATCGCCAAGGACCTGCGCACCGCGTTCTCGGCCGGCCTCATGGACCCGCCGGTCGGCCGCCGGTACCGCGAGTCGATCCTCGAGCCCGGCGGGTCGGCCGACGCCGCGGAGCTGGTCGAGCGGTTCCTCGGCCGGCCGTCGTCGTTCGACGCGTTCGAGGCGTGGCTGGCGGAGGGCCGCTAACCCTGCGCGAACCGGCGCAGCCGCTCCTGGGCGCGGGCGTAGGACGTCGCCTCAGGGGTGGGTCGCCCGTCGCGCAGGCTCGTCGCGACGCCGACCGCGGCGTCGATCGCGGCGCGGTACGGCAGCGAGCCGGTGCTCACGCGGCGGATGCCGAGGTCGGCCAGCTCGGCCAGTCCGACGTCCGGCACGGCCAGGACGTTGACCGGCACGGGGATCTCCCGGGCGAGCAGGCGCAGGTCCTCGCGCGCGCTCGCACCCGGCACGAAGATGCCGTGCGCGCCGGCGGCGACGTAGGTCAGGGCGCGGGCGACGGTGGCCGAGACGGTCGCGTCCTGCCCGAACCAGAACGTGTCCACCCGCGCGTTGAGGAACACCTCCGGGCAGCGCTCCGTGACGGCCGCGACCTTGGCCGCGTACCGGTCCGGCGCCACCAGCCGACCGTCGGCACTGTCCTCCAGGTTGATGCCGGCGACCGGCAGCCCCGCCACGTAGTCCGCGACGGCCTCCGGGTCGTCGTCGAACCCGTCCTCGACGTCGGCCGAGACCGGCACCGGCAGCCCAGCGAGCAGGCGCACCAGGTCCCGCGTGGCGTCGCGCGTGGAGCGGTACCCGTCCGGTCGGCCGAGCGCCGCGCCGACGCCGAAGCTGGTGGTGCCGACCGCGGGGAACCCCGCATCGACGAACGCCAGCGCGGACCCGACGTCCCACGCGTTCGGCAGCAGCAGCGGTGCGGGTCCGGCGTGCAGGTCGCGGAACGTCATCTCGTCACCGTAGGCCCGTCACGAGCCGACGAGGCAGGATGGCCGCATGCCTCGGACCGTGCAGCTGCGCCGCTACAACCTCAAGCCCCACCTGGTCGACGAGTTCCTGGTCTGGTGGCCCTCCCTCCTGGTCCCCGGCCGGGAGGCGTACGGGTTCCGGGTCGAGTCCGCGTACCTCAACCGCGAGGCGGCGGAGTTCACCTGGGCGGTCAGCGCCGAAGGGGACGCCCAGGAGTTCGCGCGGCTCGAGCAGGCGTGGATGGACTCGCCCGAGCGGGTCGTGGTGTTCGAGGGCATCGACGGGTGGAACGAGTCGACGGTGATCGCGCTGGTCGAGCAGATCGTCTGAGCCCTCCCGGGCCCTCCCAGGCCCTCCCACGGCCTTCCGTCAGGACCGGCGCGCATCCTGATGCGCCTCGGCCGATCGGTCGAGACCAGGACCGGTCGACGTGCCGATCCGGGCGACGGACCGCGCGAGCAGGCTCTCCTCAGGACGACCCACCTGACCCGAGGAGCCTGCGGTGCCCAGACACGCGTGGCGGATCCCCGCCGGACTGATCCTGCTCAGCCTCGTGCCCGTGCTGGCCGGGACGATGCGTCTGGTCGAGCTGAGCGGCAGCCCGGAGGTCACGCCGGACAACGAGCGCTTCGTGACGATGCCGCTCCCGGTGGTGCTGCACATCGTCGGCGCGACCCTGTTCTGCCTGCTCGGCGCGTTCCAGTTCCATCCGGGCCTGCGCCGGCGGCGGCCACGGTGGCACCGCGTCGCCGGTCGCGTGGTGGCGCCGGCGGGGATCGTGGCCGCGCTCGCGGGGCTGTGGATGGCGGTGTTCAGCGACCTGCCCGCCGGCGACGGGCCCCTGCTCGAGGTCTTCCGGCTGGTGTTCGGCACCGGCATGGTGGTGGCGCTGGTGCTGGGCGTCGTGCGCATCCGCCGCGGCGACGTCGTCGCGCACAGCGCGTGGGTGACCCGCGGCTACGCGATCGGTCAGGGCGCCGGCACCCAGGCGGTGATCTTCCTGCCGTGGACGCTGGTGCTCGGGGCGCCGAGCGAGACGGTGCGGGCGCTGCTCATGGCCGCGGCCTGGATGATCAACCTGGCGTTCGCCGAATGGGTCATCCGGCGTCGGCGCCGACCCGTCGTCCGGGCGCCGCGAGCGGGTGCGCTGCTCGCGACCTGACCCGCGGCGGGCACCGGCGGGCACGGTCAGAACGGAGCCGGTGGCCTCGCCCTGTCCGCGAGGAGGGCACGGTCAGAACGGGGCCGGTGGCCCCGCCCTGTCCGCGAGGCGGGCACGGTCAGAACGGAGGGTCGCCGAAGTCGGCTCGGGCGGCTGGTGGTCGTCGATGGGCCAGCGCTTCCGGCGGGACGAGGACCTGGACCGGATGTCGGGCCGTGGTGATCCCGTGGCGATCGGTCCACCGCGAGACGCCCGTCTCCTTGTCATAGGTGACGTTCCACCAGCCGTCGGTCTTCGCCTGGTGGTGGTGCTTGCACAGCGCGTGCAGGTTCGCCTCGCAGGTCTGCGCGTCCTGCTCGCCGCCGCGGGCGGCGCGGCCGGCGTCGTACGGGACCCGGTGGTCGATCTCGCAACGGGTAGCGGGCTGGCGGCAGCCGGGGAACGTGCAGGTCACGTCTCGGGCTTGCACCGTGCGGGTCAGGTCCGCACCGGGGCGGTAGCCCTGGGTGCCCACGGAGCAGACCTGGCCGGTGGCGGGGTCGGTGAGGACGCGCCTCCAGGTGGCGTCCTGGGCCAGCTCGCGCGCCAGCTGCGCCGGGATGGGTCCGTACGACCCCAGATGGGCCGGGGCGTCATCCAGGCCGGCCAGGGTGCTCGCGGCGACCGTGACCTGCAGAGCGACCCGCTGGCCGTGGCGTGTGGGTAGTGGCGTCCCGTCCGGGGTCGCCTGCCGGTCGAGGATCGAGGTGAACACGTCGCTGAACGCGTCGGCTCGGCGCTGGTCGACCGTGCGTTCGTCGCCGTCGATCCCGGCGTGCCCGGCCAGTGCGTCGATCGCCGTGAACGCCGCGGTGGCGTCGGCCGCCGGCAGGTACGCGATCAGGCGCGCCATCGCGTCCGGGGCGAGGTCGAGGTACACCCCGCGCCGCTCGCGCTCGACGGTCCGACGTTCCTCGGCGACCGCCGGGCTCGCGGCGATCAGGGCGGCGCGCACGTGCCGCGTCAGCTGAGGGCCGGTCATCTCGCGAGCCCGATCGATCGCGTCGACGACCACGGCGTCGGCCTGGCCGGCGGACACGGCTGATCCCGATCGGTGGATCTCGTCCAGGATGATGTCGACCTTGCGCGTGTCGATGGCGCCGGCCGCCCAGGCGTCGGCCAGGGCGGGGTGCTGCGCCGTGCCCCACGCCCTCAGGAACACCGTCTCGGCGTGCCGCTTGGTGCACACCATCACGCACGCGAGCTCGTCGGGGACGTGCCGCAGCGCGTCCGGGGTCCGTGCCTCGAGCTCGCGGACCCATGTCGCCTGCGCGGCCTGCGCCATGGTGAGCACCTGCTGCCAGGCCGCCACCCCGTTCACCAGCGCCGCCCCCGACACCTCCGCCACGGGCACGGCACTCAGCATGGCGACCAGTGCCGCCAGGTCGACCGCGGGTAGGGGGAACTCCTCCACTGCGCCCAGGTCGACGACCTGCGCCCCCGCGGGCGCCAGGAGCGCTGCGCCGGGCCGCGCGCCGTGACCGGAGTCGGCCCAGATCATCGGCGGCACGGGCGGAACGGGCAGAACGGGCAGAACGGCGGGCACGTGCGGTGCGGAAGGCGTGGCCGAGGTGGCGGAGGCCGGTGAGCCCCCACGGACCGCGCGCGGGACGGGCGTCGACGCACTCGTGCGGCCATCCACCACCACGTCGTCGAGAACAGCCGTCACGCTCATCACCCACCAGACACCCGTCGATTTGTCCCCTATCGAACAAATGTACGACCAGCCACTGACATCGACCTCGCGCCCCGGGCATGGAGCCGGCGTGGGAGCGGGACCCGGTGGTTCCGTCTCGCCCGGCCGGTCTGTGCTCGTCGGCCGCGCCCCGTGCACGGAGCCCGCGCGGGAGCGGGACCCGATCGTTCCCCCTCGCCCGCCCCGTGCCGTGCTCGTCGGCCACCGCCGCCTCCTCTAGGGTGTCGGCAGCCGACCCTGCTCGAATCGATCCGACCCCCGGGACACCCTCATGACTGCGCCGTACCAGGACCCCAGCCTCCCCGTCGCCGAGCGCGTGGCCGACCTCGTCGGGCGCATGACGCTCGAGGAGAAGGTCGGGCAGATGATGCAGCTGAACGCCAAGGACGGCGTCGAGGACATGGTGCTGAACCGGCACGTGGGGTCGATCCTGCACACGTCCCCGGAGCGGGTCCGCCAGGCGCACGAGCTCACCGCGCGGACGCGCCTGCAGATCCCGCTGCTCATCGCGGAGGACTGCATCCACGGGCACTCGTTCTGGGAGGGCGCGACGATCTTCCCGACGCAGCTCGGCATGGCGGCGTCGTGGGACGCGGACCTGCTGGAGCGGGCGGCGCGCGCGACGGCCGTCGAGGTGGCCGCGACCGGGATCCACTGGACGTTCTCCCCCGTGCTCTGCATCGCCCGGGACCTGCGCTGGGGTCGCGTGAGCGAGACGTTCGGCGAGGACCCGTTCCTGCTGGGCGAGCTGTCGTCGGCGATGGTCCGCGGCTACCAGGGCGACGGGCTGTCCGACCCGACCGCCATCCTGGCCACCGCCAAGCACTTCGCCGGCTACTCCGAGACGCAGGGCGGCCGTGACGCCACCGAGGCGGACATCAGCCGCCGCAAGCTCCGCTCCTGGTTCCTGCCGCCGTTCGAGCGCGTCGCCCGCGAGGGGTGCCGCACGTTCATGCTCGGCTACCAGTCGATGGACGGCGTGCCGATCACCATCAACGACTGGCTGCTCAACGAGGTGCTGCGCGGCGAGTGGGGCTACGAGGGCACGCTCATCACGGACTGGGACAACGTCGGCCGGATGGTCTGGGAGCAGCACATCCAGCCCGACTACGCGCACGCGTCGGCGGCAGCGGTCCGCGCCGGCAACGACATGGTCATGACGACGCCCGGGTTCTTCGAGGGCGCGCAGGAGGCGGTGCGTGACGGTCTCCTCGACGAGGCCGCCCTCGACGCGGCCGTCGGCCGGATCCTCACGCTGAAGTTCGAGCTCGGGCTGTTCGAGGACCCGCGCCACCCGTCGGTCGAGCGGCAGCGCGCCGTCATCGGCTCCGCGGAGCACGCCGAGCTCAACCTCGAGCTGGCGCGGCGCTCGCTGGTGCTGCTCACCAACGACGGCACGCTGCCGCTTGCCGACGAGAGGAAGACGATCGCCGTCGTCGGCCCCAACGCCGACGACCAGCACACCCAGCTGGGCGACTGGGCGGGCGCCTCCGGCCAGGCCGACTGGCTGCCCGACGGCCACCCGCGCGAGATGACGACCACGGTCCTGGACGGCTTCCGCGACCAGGTGCCCGACGGCTGGACGGTCACGCACGCGCGCGGCGCGGACATCCTCACGCTCGGCGCCGACCCGGAGGGCCAGTTCTTCCCCGACGGCCAGCCGCGCCCGCAGGTGGTCATCCCCGCGGAGCCCGACGAGGCGCTGATCGCCGAGGCCGTGGCCGCCGCGCGGGACGCCGACGTGGTGGTCGCCGTGGTCGGCGACCGCATCGAGCTGGTGGGCGAGGGTCGGTCCACCGCCACGCTCGAGCTGGTGGGCGCCCAGGTGGCGCTGCTGGACGCGCTCGCGCAGACGGGCACCCCGATGGTCGTCGTCGTCATCGCCAGCAAGCCGCACGTGCTGCCCGCCTCCGCAAGGAACGCCGCCGCGATCGTCTGGGCCGCCAACCCGGGCATGCGCGGCGGGCAGGCGATCGCGGAGCTGGTGCTCGGCCGGATCGAGCCGTCGGGCCGCCTGCCCATCTCGTTCGCGGAGCACGTGGGCCAGCTGCCCGTGTTCTACAACCAGCTGCCGGGCCAGCACGGCACCCGGTACGCCGACCTCACGCAGCGCGTGCCGTTCGCGTTCGGCGAGGGGCTGTCCTACACCACCGTCGAGTACGCGGACCTGCAGGTCGTCGAGCCGGCGCTGGGCGTCGCCGACACCGTCCGGGCCCACGTGACCCTGCACAACACGGGGGAGCGCCCGGCGCGCGAGACCGTGCAGGTCTACGTCCGCGACACCGTCACGTCGGTCACCTGGGCCACCAAGGAGCTCAAGACGTACCGGCAGGTCGACGTCGCACCGGGCGAGCGCGTGCGCGTGGACCTCGAGCTGCCGGTGGCGGACTGCACGCTGGTCGACGCCGCGGGGAACCGGATCGTCGAGCCCGGGGCGTTCGAGCTGCTGGTCGGCCCGTCGTCGCGCGACGAGGTGCTGCTGCGGGCCGGGTTCCAGGTCACGGCCTGACGTGCGGCGGCTCGTCGCGGCCGTCGGCGTCGCGCTCCTGCTGGCCGGGTGCACGGGCGGTGACGGCGTGCGGGGCCGGCTGTTCTCGATCGACGACACCGGCCTCGCCGACACGGCGCTGGACGACGGCTGGGTGCTGGCCGTGCCGGGCGCCACGGACACCACCGAGCTGTGGCCGGACGCGGACGGTGACGTGCACCACCTCGACCGCCGGCTCGACACCGAGGCCGTCGAGCGCCTGGACGGCGTGCTGGTTCCCGTGCGCGCAGGCGGCCGGTTCGACCTGGACCTGCCCGCCGGCAACGCCCTGCTGTGCCGCGTCACGGGGTCGGCGGACCGGCCGCAGGCGCAGGGGTGCGCCGTCGTCGACCTGCCGGACGTCGGCCGGATCGACGCGACCGTGGGCGACGCCGGGTTCCGGGTGCGGGTGCGGGACTGAGCCCGCAGCATGGTCCGGTGAAGACCTTCAACCTGCCCGGCACCGACATCGTCGTCCCCAACATCGTGCTCGGCCTCATGCGCATCGCCGACAAGTCCGACGACGAGATCCGCGCGCTCGTCGCCGCCGGCCGGGACGCCGGGATCACGATGATCGACCACGCCGACATCTACGGCGGAGCCATGCACGCGTGCGAGCGCCGGTACGCCGAGGCGCTGCGCCTGACCCCCAGCGACCGCGCCGAGGTGGTCATCCAGAGCAAGTGCGGAATCGTGCCACCCGACGGCTTCGACTTCTCCTACGAGCACATCATCGAGTCGGTGAACGGCTCCCTCGAGGCGCTCGGCACCGACTACCTCGACATCCTGCTGCTGCACCGCCCCGACGCCCTGGTGGAGCCGGAGGAGGTTGCCCGCGCGTTCGACGAGCTCGAGGCCGCGGGCAAGGTGCGCGCGTTCGGCGTCTCCAACCAGACGCCCGGGCAGATCGCGCTCCTGCGCAGGTTCGTGCGCCAGCCCATCGTCGCGAACCAGCTGCAGCTGTCGATCACGCACTCGTCGATCGTCGCGCAGGGCGTCGCAGCGAACATGCAGGGCGAGGACCAGTCGATCGACCGCGACGGCGGCATCGTCGACTACTGCCGGCTGCACGACATCACGATCCAGGCGTGGTCGCCGTTCCAGGCCGGGTTCTTCACCGGCGTCTTCCTCGGATCGGACGACTACCCCGAGCTCAACGCGGTGATCGACCGGCTGGCGCACGAGTACGACGTGCCGCCCATCGCGATCGCGACGGCGTGGATCACCCGGCACCCGGCGCAGATGCAGGTGGTGCTGGGCACCACGAGCCCGGACCGCGTCACGGGTGCTGCCCAGGGATCGGACATCCCGCTGACCCGCGCGGAGTGGTACGAGCTGTTCCGCACCGCCGGGCACATCGTCCCCTAGCGCGGGCCGCCGACCGGCCCGGCGAGGGTCCACTGGCGCACCGGGAGCGCCCGGGTCGCGGCGCAGGTGGACAGCAGGGGGGCCGACGACGTCTCGACGAGCGCGACGGTGACCGGTCCGTCCTCGGTGCCGAGCTGCACGGACCACCCGTCGTCCGTGCGCTCCTCGCGCAGCGGCGGGTAGGCGTCGAGGGTGTCGTCGCCCAGCTCGACGCGCGCGACGTGCTGCGCGGCCTGGGCGGGACGCGAGTAGGCGGTGCGACCGCGCAGGAACGCCGGGACCACCCGGCCCCCCAGGTAGGCGTCGGCCACCGCGACCGCGTCGCCGTCGTCGACCCACCCGTAGGACAGGCCGTGCGGGAGCAGCACCATGGTCCCCGCGAACCGGTCCCCGCCCAGGTGCGAGCACTCCCACGTCTCCTCGGGGTAGGCCTCGGCGAGCCGGGCGGCGACGACGCGACCGCGCACCGCGCAGCACCGGTCGTGCCGCCCGTGGGCGCACACCGCGAACACCGGGCGGCCGTCGGGCTCACCGGTGGATCCGTCCAGCGGGACGTCGAGCAGCTCGCGCAGGTGCTCGACCCGTCCCCAGCGCACGGACTCCTGCCCCGGACGTGAGTCGACGACGGCCCACCGGGCCCCGGTCTGCACGGGTCGACGGCCGGGGCGACGGATGGCCAGCGGGCGCAGACCGGCCGCCTCGACCCGGTGCACCAGCGCGCGCCCGAGCTCCGGGTCGAACGGCGGGTCGAGCAGCGCGTGCCGCCCCCACCCGGCCTGGTTCTCCACCAGGAACCAGCGGTCGCCGTGCGAGGCGGTGCCCACCAGCGAGTCGCCGCGCGCGCGGGCGCCGTCGCTGCAGGGGACCCAGTCGTCGGTCACGCCGACGTCACCACCACACCCTCGCGCAGCAGCCGCCGGACGACGACGAGCGCGCTGGCCAGGTCCAGGCCGGGCAGCTCGCCGACGGCCACGGGGTCCCCGGTGCGCAGTGCGTGCAGCGCCGGCGCGGCCTGCGCCGGCAGGGACAGGGTCGTGCCGCGGGCGGTGAGCCGGACCCGGTCGCCGTCGGTCGTGATCCGGCCGCCGTACGACGCCCGCCACCGGATGCGGGTGTGCTCGTCGAGCGAGGTCATCGCGGACAGCGTGGCCAGCGGCGCGACGGGTTCGGGGCGGGTGTCGCGGTCCACCCGGGCGCCCAGCCGCTGCGCCGCCAGACCGGTCGGGTCGGGTGCGTCGGTCAGTGCGCGGACCAGGTCCGCGACTGTCTCCTCGACGATCGGTCGCAGCTGGTCCGGGTCCGCGACGTCGATCCCCAGGGGGAGGGAGGCGCGCAGCGCCTCGGTGTCGCCGACCAGGCTGAGGAGCGTGTCGACGACGTCCGCCCGCGTGTACGCCGACATCCCGACGGTCAGGTGGATCGAGGTGTCGCCCAGCGCGGTCGCGGAGTGGATCCAGCCGCGGGGCAGGTAGAGGGCGTCGCCGGGCCGCAGGACCCGGTCGATCACGGGCTCGCCGCGCCCGGCCTCCGCGACGGCCGCCCGGTGGTCGGTCCACACCTGGTCCTTCAGGGGGTCGCGGTGCACGGGCGCGTGGATGACCCAGTGCTTCTCGCCCGAGACCTGCAGGACGAAGACGTCATGGGTGTCGTAGTGCGGTGCGAAGCCCTGCGACGACGGCGGCGTGACGTACGCGTTGACCTGCGCCGGGTGCCCGAGCTCCTCCACCAGCTGCCGCGTGAACTCCACGAGCGGCGGCCACATCCGGTGCAGGCCCTGCAGGACGATCGTCGCGCCGGCCGCGAACTGCGCGAGCACCTTGTCGCTCGACACCTGGTCCGCCACCTCGGCGCCGAACCCGCCGGAGGACGTGAACCGGGCCGGTGGCAGGACGGAGCCCTCGTGCGCGAGCCGGATGAACGGTGTGCGCAGCCCGCGCCGGCCCACCAGCTCGTCGACGGCGTCCGGGGAGAAGAGGTCGGAGAAGTCGTCGTTCGCCTCCGCCAGCAGGGGTGCGCGACCCCAGTGCTGCTCGGCGAACTCCTGCACGGGAACGTCGATGCACCGCGAGAGCGCGGACCGGAGGACCGGTCCGCGCTCCGTGGTGCCGAGCTGGTGAGCCACTACGCGGAGCCGTCCGCCCCGCCGTCGTGGCCGCCGGCGTTCGCGCCGCCGTCGGCCGGGCCTTCGCCCGCGGAGCCGTCGGCCCCGCCGTCGTGGCCGCCCGTGTTCGCGCCGCCGTCGGCCGGACCCTCGCCCGCGCCGCCGTCCGCTCCGCCGTCGTGGCCGCCCGAGTTGGCTCCGCCGTCGGCGGGACCCTCTCCTGCTGAGGCCGGCTCGCTGGTGATGTCGTCATCGTTGATGCTCATGGACACTCCCCTCGTCTCGCCGTCGTGCAGCGGCGACGCCGCCTCGGCGAGCGTATCCACGGCCGCCGCGCCGCGCCTTCGCTCAGCGAGGCCTCGTCGCCTTGCCGTCCAGCCACAGGGTGTCGCTCTCGTCGCGGTGGGCCCCGTCGGTGCCGACGTGGGTGGTGGCGATGGTGGATCCCCTGCTGATCACGTGCCACAGGGCCATGGCGTGCCCGCGGCCGACCCCGTAGTCGTCGCGCAGCCACGTGACCACGCCGGCCGCCTTGGCGCCGGGCGCGTCCAGACCCTTCTCGTGCGCGATCGCGACGAGCTGGCGCGGGGTCTTGCCGGTCTTGTCCTCGAGGGTGTCCAGGTAGGCCTGGAACGACATGCGCGTGTCCTCTCGTCGGGCGGGTCAGGCTCCGTGCTGATCATCGCGCACAAGGCCCTGCGCCCCGGCGGCCGGCTCGAGCGCCAGCCACACCACGACCGCCACCAGGATCCAGACCAGCGCCCCGGCGGGCAGGTCCGGCGGCACGACGACCAGCGCGGCCGGGACGACGATGCTGGGCACGCCCCGGACCAGGAACCAGCGGCGGCCCTTGCCCATCAGCAGCGCGGTGGCCACGCCCAGTGCGCAGTAGGCGGCGACCGCGCCGCACAGCAGGGCCCGGAACTCGGGCGGCAGGTCCTCGTGCGTGTGCTCGACGGCGACCCCGAGCGACGCCGCCAGCGCCGCGAGCGCGCCGGTGAGCAGGGCGTGCAGGAGCATGACGATCCTCGGCTGGACCACGTGCGGTCGCAGCTGCGGGAGACCGGCGGTGCCGTGCAGCAGGCCCGCGGTCCACACCGACGCCAGCAGCGCGAAGGCGCCGAGCGCGACGACCACGGTGCTGCGGTCCCACTCCTGCGCGTCGGCCGCGGCGTCGATGACCTGGATGAGCCCCTCGCCGAGCACGATGATGACGAACAGCCCCAGCCGCTCCCACAGGTGCTCCTCCTCGCTGCGCGTCCCCTCGATGGTGAGGAGGCCGGCAGCTGGCGCGCGGCGCCGCCGCGAGGTCTTCACCCGCTCGAGCCGCTCCTCGGCCTGCTGCATCGCGCGCTCGCCGGAGGCCAGCAGGAGCACGGCGAGGTCGATCACGATGCCGACGCCCCACAGCCAGTACCGCTGCGGTGCGTCCACCCACAGGGACGCCAGCCACGGGAGCGCGCCGAGCCCGTACTGCGCGAGCGGCCAGTCGAGCAGCACCCTGCCCCGCTGGACGACCGCACCGGAGTACCAGCGCAGGGCGACGTACGCGACGACGAACGCGCCCGCGCGCGCCCCGTGGATCCCGGGGACCGACGCGGCCATGACGGCGAGCCCCAGCATGGCGCTGAGCAGCACGCGGGTCTGGGCGTCGTCGCCCGCGATGTTGCCGTAGACCGCGAAGCCGGCCCAGGAGATCCAGAACGCCAGGTACAGGACGGCGTAGAGGCCGAGCGTCGTCGGCTCGGAGTCCTCGCGCAGGAGGTGCGCGAGCTGGGCGATGCCCGCGACCACGACCAGGTCGAAGAACAGCTCTTTCCAGCTGGCGTGGCGCTCGACGGACGCGACCTGCTCGGATGCCATGGCGCCAGTGAACCGCACGGCTGCGCCCGGGTGGCCGGCTCGGCGGTGCGAGCATCCGGGGCGCCGGGGAGCGTCCGCGCTATCTTGCGACCACCCGGACCTGCGTCGAAGGAGCTCGTGGCCCCATGGCATCACCTCAGGGCCTCGCGCCCCCGACCCGGACGCTCCTGTTCCTGTCCGCCGCCGTCGTCGTGCTCGCCGGGGTGCACGCCACCCGCGACGTGCTCGCGCCGCTGTTCCTCGCCGCGGTCCTGGTGATCATCGTGCACCCGGTCCGGCACCCGCTCGAGCGCCGCGGCTGGCACCGCGCGGCCGCGACCACGGTGGTCATCGTCGTGGTGTACCTGATCCTGCTCGCCCTCATCGCGATGCTGGTGTTCGCCGGCATCCAGTTCGCCGGGCTGGTGCAGGACTACCTCACCCAGCTGCAGGACGCCGCCGGCAGCATCACCTCGTGGCTGGCCTCGATCGGGCTCGACCAGTCGGCCGTGGAGTCCGCGACGAACGCCCTGCAGCCGTCGCAGCTGCTGGGGGTCGCGACGAGCATCAGCGGAGCCGTCGTCGGCGTCGCCAGCACGCTGTTCGTCGTCGTGACCTACGTGATCTTCATGTCCGTCGACGCCGCGCGGTACGACGGCGCGCACGCGCAGTTCGGTGCCACGCACGGGGACGTCCTGAGCCGGGCGACGACGTTCAACATCGGTGTCCGGCGCTACTTCGTCGTCAGCGCCACGTTCGGTGCGATCGTCGCCATCATCGACGGGCTCGCCCTGTGGGCGCTGGGCGTCCCCGCGCCGGCCGTGTGGGCGATCCTCGCGTTCGTCACCAACTTCATCCCGAACATCGGGTTCGTCATCGGCGTCATCCCGCCGACGATCCTCGCGCTGGTCGTCGGCGGGTGGCCCCTCGCGCTCGCCGTGGTGGCCGTCTACTCCGCGGTCAACGTGGTGCTGCAGGTGCTCGTGCAGCCGAAGTTCGTGGCCGACGCCGTCAACATCACGCTCACGCTCAGCTTCGTGTCGGTCATCTTCTGGACGTTCGTGATCGGGCCGCTGGGCGCGATCCTCGCCGTGCCGCTGACCCTGCTCGCCCGCGCCGTGCTGCTGCAGGGCGGGCCGCAGTCGGCCTGGTACGCGTGGCTGTCGGGGGAGGAGGTGCCGCGGGTGCAGGTCGCCCCGGTCGTGGTCGGGCAGGGGGCTGGAGGTCGCGCGCTCGAGGGGCCCGAGGGGCCGACGGAGGACTGAGCACGGGGTCTGCAGACGTTGCGCGTGGTCATCCGTCTGTGCTCCGCTCGGGGTGACGAGTCTGTGCGCGCTCGCGCCGCGCCCGCCTGAAACGGGGGCTGTGGGCGGCTCGATGAGCGGGCCTGTGGATATGTTTGTGCAGGTCAGCCCTTGTTTCTCGGCCCGGACGACGATAGAGTCGAACACATGTTCGAGACGCGCAATGACTCCGGGGCAGGTGCCCTGCTGTCCCGCCTGCGCGCCGACACGGCGATCCTCGTGGAGGAGGTCGCCGAGAGCCGCGGTTGGGCACCTCCGGAGCGCAGCTCGGCGCTCGAGTCGCTGGACCTGATCCTCGCGGCGGTCTCCCGGGCACGCGCTCACCTGCTGGTCGCGGAGCGCGACGCAGGCACCACCCAACGACCCGGCGACAGGTCGTTCGAGGCCGCCCGAGCACGCGTGTCCCGGTCCTCGACCGCCGAGGCGACGCGCCAGGTCCGTCAGGCCGAGGCGCTGGTCTCCATGTCGACGGTGGCCGCTGCCGTGACGGACGGCCGGTTCCCGCTCGGCCACCTGGACACGCTGGCACGCGTGGCGGCGACCGCCTCCCCGCAGGTGGCGTCGGTCCTGCGCTCGGCCGACGCGCAGGCCACGGTCGTGCAGATGGCAAGCACGCAGTCGGCGCCGGACTTCGCCACGTCGCTGACCCGGTTCGCCGCGTCGCAGGATCCGGCCGCCCTGGAGGCCAGCCACCAGGACGCACGCCGCGACCGGTTCCTCACGCTCTCGCACCAACCCCGCGGCACCTACCTCAAGGGGTTCCTGGACCGGGTGTCCGGCGAGGTGCTGCAGAACGCGCTGGACGCCGCCGGTCAGGTCCCGGGCGACGACCGGTCGCCGGGCCAGGCCGCCGCCGACGCGCTCGTGGTGGTCGCCCACCGAGCCTGTGCGGGACTGACGGCGCCGAGCCGGACGGCTCCGGGGAGGTCTGGGGCGGGCCGCCAAGCGTCCGCCCCAGCGTCCGCGGCCGGTGCGGGTGCAGGTGAGGCCGGCGGTCGCGGTGAATCGGTGACCGGCGGTGGTTCGTCCGCGCGGCCGCACCTGTCGCTGATCGTGCCTGCGGAGACCTTCGCGGAGCTCCGCACCCACTTCCGCGGCCGTGAGGGCACTGACCGCTCTACCCAGTGGTCACCCGTCGCGCCGGCGACCCTGGAGGACGGCACGCCGGTGCCGATGTCGGTGCTGGCGCAGGCGCTCTGCGACTGCGAGCTCACCCGCATCGTGGTCAGTGCGGAGGGTGTCCCGCTCGACCTCGGTCGGACCCGGCGGACGTACACCGGTGCGCAGCGCCGAGCGGTGATCGCGCGTGACCAGCACTGTGCCTGGAACGGCTGCGCGACGCCGGCGCGGTGGTCCGAGGTCCACCACATCCGCTGGTGGGACCGGGACGGCGGGGTGACCTCCGTGGACAACGGCGTGCTTCTGTGCGACTTCCACCACCATCAGGTGCATGCGCTCGACCTGACGATCCAGAGGCATGTGAAGCCGCCCGGCCACGCGCGCCGGCAACGCGCCCTCGGCCGACGGGTCGAGCCGGGGCCGGCCCGCTACACGTTCTGGACGCGCGACAAGCGCCCGTACAACTCGCCGCCGCGAGAGTAGGAGCGTGGCCCGTCGGTGGGTCCGCCCTGACTGCGGACGGCGGACTCCGGACTCGGGACTGCGGACTGCGGACTGCGGACTGCGGACTGCGGGCGACTCGTCGGCTCCGACGGTCCTGTGCTTCGTCGCCGCGTCCACGACTCGTCAGGGACGCGCACCCGCGGGGTCGGGATCGGGATGCGCGCGCTCGTCGGCAGTCGACGCGGTCAGGGGCGGGAAGGCCCGACGCGCGACCAGGATGACCCCCAGGCTCACGGCCACCAGGCCGGCGCCCACGAAGGGAAGTGCGTCCAGGCCGGGGCCGACGAGAACCACGGCACCCAGGGCCGCGCCGCCGCCGATGCCGATGTTCGCCGTCGAGTTCACCAGTGCACCGATCACGTCGGGGGACCCGCCGCGCGTGCGGATGGCCGCGGTCTGGAACACGGACGCCATCGCTCCGAAGGCGCCCGACCAGACGGCGCTGGCGACCAGCACCCCGGTGCGCGACGGGAACGCGAGGCCGACCGCGAGCAGGCCGACCGCCATGACCGCGTGCACCACGATGGTGCCTCGGCGCGGACGGCGGTCGAGGGACACGGCCGCGTACGTGGTGCCGACCAGCCCGACCGCGCCGAGCCCCAGCAGCACCGGCCCGACCGCCTGCTCGGTGAGGCCGGTCGCCAGGAGGATCACCGAGATGAACGTGTACACGGTGTACTGCGCCAGGTAGGTCACGGCATTGCTCGTGGTGACGACGCCGAGCTGGCGCCGGCGGTCGCGGCGGGTGTGGTCGGCGTGCGGGGCGTCGTCACCCGACACCGGCGGGAGCAGGAACGCCACGAGCAGGGTGGCGAGCGCGCAGGCGCCCGCCAGGACCAGGAACGAGCTCCGCCAGCCGACCGCCGTGCCCAGCGCGGTGGACAGTGGCACGCCCAGCACCAGGCCCGCGGAGGCGCCGGCCGTGACCAGAGCGAGCGCACGGCCGGTCACACGGGGCACGACGAGCCGCGCGGCGTAGCCGATGCTCAGCGAGAAGAACAACGCGTGCGCCACGCCGCCGACAGCCCGCCCGACCGCGACGAGCCCGAAGGACGGGGCGATGCCGACCAGCGCGTTGCTCACCGTGTAGGCGACCAGCGTGCCGAGCAGCAGTCCCTTGCGGGGGGCCCGTCGGGTGCCCAACGTCATCGGGACGGCGAGCGCGGCGACCATGAACGCGTACACGGTGACCAGCAGCCCGGCGACGGACTCGCTGACCTCCAGGTCGGAGCTGATCTGCGGCAGGAGCCCGACGGGGACCAGCTCGGTGGTGATCGCGGCGAACGTCGCCAGTGTGAGGGCGAGCAGGCCGCCCGCCGCCTCACGCACCGTGCCCGGGCGCCAGAGGCCCTGCGGGATCCGCGTCACGCCTGCATGCTCGCACGCGTGACGCGGTCCCCCGCCGGGGCGTGAGCGGTCAGCGCCGCAGCAGGAACGCCTCGATGCGGTCGAACGCACCGACCCATGCGTGCTGCGTGAAGAAGTCGCGCATCTCGACGTCGGGGAACCCGCTCTGCACGACGGTGACCAGCGTGCCGCCGTCGACTGCCTCGAACGTGATGTCGATGCTCGTCGTCATGGTCACGCCGTCGGGGGTGCTGCCGGACGACTCGGTCACCAGCCGGTGCGGGCGGTCGATGACGAGGAACGTCTGCGTCTCCCGGAACAGGTTGTCCGCGTCCGGCCCCCACACGGCGGTCTGCGTGCCACCGACCCGCAGGTCCACCTCGATCTCCACGATGCCGGGCGTCGCGTCCAGGATCGAGAACCAGATCGTCTGCTTCTCCGCGTCGGTGTAGGCGTCGAACACCTCCTCCGGCGTCGCGGGCAGCACGCGGGTCATGCGCATCTCGAGCGTCTCGGTGGTCATCGGTCCGTTCCTCTCTGCAGGGTGAAGTAGGCCTCGAGACCGTCGAGCCGACGCTCCCAGAGCCGCTGGTAGAAGGAGATCCACGCCATGGCGTCGTCCAGTCGTTCCTCGCCCAGGCGGCACTGCCGGGACCGGCCGACCTTCTCGGTGCGGACCAGGCCGGCCTCCTCGAGGACCCTGACGTGCTTGGTCATGCCGGTGAGGGTCATGCCGTGCGGCTCGGCGAGCTCCCCGATGCTGGCGGGGCCCTCCCCGAGTCGCGTGAGGATGTCGCGTCGGGTCGCGTCGGCGAGCGCCGAGTAGATCCGGTCGAGGGTGTCATGCTGAACCATGCGGTTCACCATAGGACACTGAACCGATTGGTGCAATGACGAGTCCGTAGGATCAGCGGGTGCGAGCGATACGCGGGAAGGTCGGTGTCGTCGCCGCCCTGGTGGCGGCGCTGGCCCTGGCCCTGTCCGCGCTCGCGGGCCTCGGTTCGCGTCCGGTCGAGCTCCCCGGGCAGGGCCCGTGGCGCATCGCGCTGTCCTACCCGCAGGGTGACTGGAGCACGTGCCTCGACGACCCGGCCATGACGGACGCGCTGGTGACGGCCGACCTCCCGCCGTCGGGTGCCTCCGCGACGTCGGCGCCGCGGAGCGACCGAGGCCGACGTCCGCCGCGTCCTCGACTGCCTCTCCGCGCGCATGACGGGCGGCACCCTCACGGTCACGCAGGCGTAGGGCGACGAGCGTCAGCGCCCACGGACCTCGGCGAGCACGGTGGCCAACCGGTCCGCGACGTCGTCGGGCGTCCCGTCCGGCAGTGCGTCGACGGCGAACCACGCCACCTGCTCGCTCTCGTCGCTGACCACCGGGACGGCACCGGGGGAGGCGTAGGCGACGAACCCGACGTCCCAGTGCGTCCGGCAGGAACCGAAGCTGGCGGACAGCTCGTGCCGGTGGAGGTCCGCGGGCAGGGCGCCCTCGAGCCGCAGGTCCGCGATCCCGCTCTCCTCGCGCGCCTCGCGGTGGGCGGCCGCCGCGAGGGACCCGTCCCCGCCCTCCAGGTGTCCGCCCAGCTGCACCCAGAACTGGCCCTTGCGGTGGAAGCACAGGAGCACCTGCGTCAGGTCCGGCGTGAGGACGAAGCAGCTGGCGGTGAGGTGCGCCGGCCCGAGCGAGCGGTCCACGGCGGCCGGCCCGGCGGTCGCGACGAACGCGCGGTACTCGTCGAGCAACGCCGCCTGTGCCGGACTGCGCGGCGCCCAGTCGTCGAGCGCGTCGGTGATCATGCGGCGCAGCGTACGTCGGCCGGCCGAGGTCCCCGCTGGCCGCGACCCCGTGCCCGGGCCATACTCACCGACGTGACCACCCCCGAGACCACCACCGCCGAGCCGCGCGTGGACACCCCGCCGCTGCGGTCCGCGGTGATCGTGAACCCCAACCGCGTGGAGGGTCTCGACGAGCTGCGCGCGGGCATCGTCGAGCAGCTGACGGAGGCCGGGTGGCCGGAGCCGCAGTGGATCGAGACGACCGCCGAGGACCCGGGCACGGGGCAGGCGAAGCAGGCGGTGGCCGACGGCGCCGACGTGGTGTTCGTCGCCGGCGGTGACGGCACGGTGCGCGCGTGCATCGACGGCCTCGCGGACACCGGCGTCGCGCTGGCCATCCTGCCCGGCGGCACGGGGAACCTCCTCGCGACGAACCTCGGCGTGCCGACCGACACGATCGACGGTGTGCGGCTGGCCCTGGAGGGCGGCCGCAAGAAGGTCGACCTGGGCGAGGTCGAGGGCCAGACGTTCGCGGTGATGGCGGGCATGGGCCTGGACGCCGCGATGGTCGACGACGCACCGACCCGGCTCAAGGCCGTCGTCGGCTCGGTGGCCTACGTGTACTCCGCGCTCAAGCACCTGAACGACGCCGAGATGAAGGTCGAGATCCAGGTCGACGACTACCCGGTGCTGCGCCGCCGGGCGCGCACGGTGCTCGTCGGCAACGTCGGTCGCCTGCAGGGCGGGGTCAACCTGCTGCCCGACGCCGAGCCCGACAACGGGCAGATGGACGTGGCCGTGCTGGCCCCGCGCAACCTGGGGCACTGGATCCAGACGGCGGTCGGCGTGCTGCGTCCCGGCCGGCACAAGGTGCCCAACATGGAGGTGCTGCGCGGGTCGCGGATCACCATCACCAGCGACCGCCCGCAGCCGCGCCAGCTGGACGGTGACGTCATCGACCCGTCGTCGACCCTGTCCGTCACCGTCCGCCCCGATGCCCTCCTGGCGTGCGTGTACCAGCCGGACGAGACCGAGGACCTGACCGCGGGGTCGCCGAAGGGCTCGTAGTCCTGTCCTCAGAGCTCGTCGTGCGGCACCACGAGCACCGGGACGGGTGCGTGCCGGATGATCTTCGTCGCGTTGGTGCCCAGGAACACCCGGCGCAGCGTGCCGGCGCTCGACGAGCCGAGGACGAGCAGCTCGTGGGGGAGCCAGTCCACGGACGTCAGCGCGTCGGACCAGCTGGTCCCCGACGCGACCACCAGCTCCACGTCGTCGTCGAGCTGGTGGCCCAGGCGCTCGCGCAGGGCGGCCTGCGCCTGCGCCATCTGGGTGCGCCACTGCTCGGTCACCTCCGACTCGATGTCGGTGCCGACCTCGGGCGGGTACATGGTGGCGGAGCGCACCCCGAACGAGCAGATGCGCAGCTGCACGTCGATCTCGCGGGTCAGCCGGGCCGCCCACCGGACGCCGGCGGACGCCAGCGGGGAGCCGCCGAACGCGCAGGTCAGCCGGCGCGCGGCACCCACCCCCGGCGTGCAGCGGAACGACCGCGGCGCGACGGCCAGCGGCACGGGCGACGAGTGCAGCAGGTAGTCGGCCGTCGAGCCGACGACCACCCGACCGTCCGGGCCGTCGGGCGACGAGCCGAGCACCAGCGCGGTGGCGTCGCGAGCCTGCGCCAGCCCGGCCAGCGCCCGGGGGGTCGAGCGGTCGTGCAGCCGGACGAGCTCCACGGTCAGCCCGTCGGCGCGGCCGTCGAGGATGTCGAGCACGGTCGCCTCGGCCTCGTCGGCACGCGCCCGGACCCAGCCCTGCATCTCGCCGTCCACCCGCGCCATCGACGGCACCGTCCACCCGGGCGGCAGCACGGTGGCGACGACGAGCACGTTCGGACCGCTCGCCTCGGGCAGGGTCCGCGCCAGCGTGATGCCGAGGTCCAGCACGGCGCGGGAGTCCCGGAACGGGTTGACGCCGACGACGATCGTCACCGCAGGTCCTCGTCGTCGACCATGCCCAGCTCGAGAGCCCGCTGCAGCACCGAGTGCTTGCGGCCCCACAGGACGTAGAAGGCCAGCACCACGGCCAGCCACAGGCCGAACCACGCGTACGTGTACCAGTGCAGGCCCGACAAGATGTACAGGCAGGCCGCGACGGCGAGCACGGGCGTCACGGGGTAGCCGGGCACCCGGAACCCGCGGGGCAGGTCGGGGCGGGTGCGGCGCAGGACCATGACGCCGACGGACACGACGATGAACGCGATGAGCGTCCCGATGGAGACCAGGTCCCACAGGTAGTCCAGCGGGATGAACGCGGCGAGCAGGCCGACGACGACCGCGACGATGACCGTGTTGTTGACGGGCGTGCGCGTCCGGGGGTTGACCCGCGCGAACGCCTTCGGGAGCAGGCCGTCGCGGCCGATCGCGAACAGGATGCGCGTCTGCCCGTACATCGTCACCAGGGTCACCGAGAAGATCGAGATGACGGCCCCCGCGGACAGGATGGTGCCCGGCCACGACGCGCCGACCACGTCCTGCAGGATCTTGGCCAGCCCGGCCTTGCCCTGCTCCGGGTCGGCGAAGTCCTGCCACGGCTGGGTGCCCAGCGCGGACACGGCGACCAGCACGTAGATCGTCGTGACGATCGCGAGCGCACCGAGGATGGCCCGCGGCATGGTCCGCTGCGGGTCCCGGACCTCGTCGCCGGCGGTCGAGATGGCGTCCAGTCCGATGAACGTGAAGAAGATCGTGCCGGCCGCCGCGGTGATGCCCGCGACGCCCTTGGGCGCGAAGTCCGCGAAGTTGTCCGACGTGAACCCGGTGAACGCGATGACGACGAACATGACCAGCACCGCGAGCTTGATGACGACCATCGTCGCGTTGACCTTGGCGGACTCGGACGCGCCGCGGATCAGCAGCACGGCGCACAAGGTCACGAGGATCAGCGCGGGCAGGTTGATGATCCCCGGGTCGGCGTCCCACGGCGCCGCGGACAGGGTCTGGGGGATCTGCCACCCGAGCACGTTCTGCAGCAGCTGGTTCAGGTACCCGCTCCAGCCGACCGCGACCGCGGCGGTGGACACCCCGTACTCCAGCAGCAGGCACGCGGCGACGCCCATGGCCACGACCTCACCGAGGGTCGCGTACGCGTACGAGTAGGTGGAGCCCGACACCGGCACCGCGGACGCCATCTCGGCGTAGGACAGGGCCGACAGCCCCGCCGCGAGGCCGGCCAGCAGGAACGAGACGATCACCGCGGGGCCGGCGTCGGGCACCGCCTCGTGCATGACGAAGAACACCCCGGTGCCCACGGTCGCGCCGACGCCGAACATCATGAGCGTGAACGTCCCCAGCGACCGTTCCAGACCCTCGCTCGTGCGGGCGTCGGCGGCGGCGATCGGCTTCTTGCGCCAGATCTGCGACCTCAGGGACGTCGTCGTGACGCTCATGGGCGAGCCTCTCCGAGAGGGCCCACGTGCCCCGGGCCGTCGCCGTGTGTCAGGGCCACGGTAGGAGCGCGGTGCTCCGGCGGCAACGCCTCCGCGAGTTCACCTGCGAAAACGCCTCGCGGTCACCGTGTTCGTCGCTACTGTCCGCGCATGATCACAGCGCTCGCCACCGAGGTGGCCACGACGACGACCTCCACCGCCGCCAACACCGGAGCCCTGGTCGGGGGGCTCGTCAGCGGTCTCGTCGGCTACCTGCTCGTCGCCTTCGCCCTGGTGGGCATCTTCCGCAAGGCCGACGAGCCCGTCTGGCAGGCGTTCGTCCCGATCTGGAACACCATCGTCCTGATCAAGGTCTCGGGCCGGCCGATCTGGTGGATCATCCTGTTCCTCATCCCGGTCGTGAACATCGTCGTCGCGGTGCTCGTCTGCCACGGCCTGTCGACGTCGTTCGGGCACGGCGCCGGGTTCACGGTGGGCCTGGTGTTCCTCAGCCTGATCTTCCTGTACGTCCTCGGCTACGACTCCAAGCCCTACCAGGGCGTCACCGGCGGCGAGCCGGTGCGCGGCTACGCCACCGCCTGACCCGCTGTCTCGAGGCGGTCGTGCCCTCCCGGGTGCGGCCGCCTCGTGCGTGGGCGACCATCGCGCATGACGACTTTCGACGCCCTCGGCCACGAGGACTTCATCGCCCTGACCACCTTCCGCCGGTCCGGCGTGGGGGTGCCGACGACGGTCTGGGTGGCCCGTGACGGCGACGCCCTGCTGGTGACCACCCCGCGCGGCAGCGGCAAGGTCAAGCGGCTCCGCAACGACCCGCGGGTCGAGATGTCCCCGAGCAGCCGGATGGGCAAGGTCGCCGACGACGCCCCCGTGGTGACCGGCTCCGCGCAGATCCTCGACGACGACGCCGCACGGGACCGCACGAACCAGGTGATGCAGGAGAAGTACGGCCTCGAGTACCGCGTGATGATGGGGATCGAGAAGCTGGGCCGCAAGGGCAGCGAGAACCGGGTCATCCTCCGGATCACGCCGGCCTGACGCCGCCGGGCGTAGCCTGCCCGCCGTGCCCGAGACCCACGCGGCGATCACCGCGACGCTGCGCGCGGCCGGCTGCGTGTTCGCCGAGGACGAGGCGACGCTGCTCCTGGACGCGGCGGACGGGCCCGCGCTCGCGGACCTGGTCCGGCGCCGCGTCGCCGGGGAGCCGCTCGAGGTGGTGCTCGGGTGGGCCGAGTTCTGCGGGCTGCGCGTCGCGATCGACCCCGGGGTGTTCGTGCCGCGCCGCCGCACCGAGGCGCTGGTGCGCGAGGCCGCGCGACTGGCCGGCCCGTCCGACCACCCCACGGTCGTGCTGGACCTGTGCTGCGGTTCCGGGGCGCTCGGCATGGCGCTGGCGCACCTGCTGCCGGGAACCGTGGAGCTCTACGCCGCGGACGTCGAGCCGGCGGCGGTCCGGTGCGCCCGGCGCAACCTCGGGCCGCTCGGCGGTCGGGTGTTCGAGGGCGACCTGGACCGGCCCCTGCCGGCGTCGCTGCGCGGCCGGGTGGAGCTGCTCGTCGCCAACGTCCCCTATGTGCCGACGGCGGACATCGCCCTGATGCCGCCGGAGGCCCGGCTGCACGAGCCCCGCGTGACGCTGGACGGCGGCGACGACGGGCTGGCCGTCCTGCGGCGGGTCGCCGCGGTGGCGCCCAGGTGGCTGGCACCCGGCGGCCACCTGCTGGTGGAGACGAGCGAGGCGCAGGCGGCCGCGGCGGTCGGGGTGGTCGCCGCCGGCGGGCTGACGGGCCGCGTGGTGCGGGACGACGAGGGGGACGCGACGGTGGTGGTCGGCACGCTCGCCGGCGGCTGAGCAGGGCATCTCGGGCGGAATGTCCCGTTGCGCCCTAGCATCGCGGCATGGCGGCGGCCGGCTCGACGCACCGCATCACGTGGTTCAGGACCGGCCTCGTGGGCGTGCTGCTGCTCGTGCTCGTCGTCGGTGTGGCGCCCGGGGCCTCGCGCGCCGAGCCGGTCGTCCCGTTCGCGGCACGCTTCTCCGCGGACGACAACGGGACCGTGACGGTCTTCGGCAACAACCTGCTGACGTGCCCGGACAGCGACGCCCGGTGCGCCGCGACCCAGGCCGGCACGCTGAACCTCAACAACAACGCGTTCGTCATGACGTACCTCGACGCCGACGACGACCCGTCGACGTCGAACAGCTCGAGCGTCGAGGTGACGACGCCGCCCGGGGGCGAGGTGCTCTGGGCGGGGCTCTACTGGGGCGCCCGGACCAGCCGCGGCGCCGGGGGAGCCGCGGCCACGGGTGACCGGCGCACCATGTCGTTCCGGCCACCCGGCGGCGCCTACACCCGCGTGACCTCCGAGGTGTCGTTCGGTCCGACGGCAGACGGCTCGTACCAGGAGTTCGCGGAGGTGACCGCGCGGGTGCGCGCCGCCGGGCCCGGGACGTACTGGGGCGCCGACGTCGTCGCCGGGACCGGGGAGGACCGCTACGCCGGGTGGTCGCTCGTCGTCGTGGCCCGGGCTCCCGGCCTGCCGCTGCGCAACCTCACGGTGTTCGACGGGTTCGCGGACGTGGGCCGCGGCGACCCGCAGGCGATCGCGCTGTCCGGGTTCCGCACACCCGTCTCCGGGCCGGTGGAGACGCAGCTGGGCATGGTCGCGTACGAGGGGGACTACTCGACCTCCGGCGACACAGCACGGCTCAACGACACGCAGCTGTCCACCGCACCGCTGTCCCGGGGCAGCAACTTCTTCAACGGCACCAACGACACCGACGGCGTGAGCGTGCCGACCCGCACCCCGGCGCACGTCAACATGCTCGGGTACGACGTGAAGAACCTGGCGGCGAGCGGCATCCCGAACGGGGCGACCAGTGCCACGGTGACGTTGGAGAGCACCGGGGACCGGTATCTGCCCGGCGTGGTCACCACGGCGATCCGGCTGTTCGCCCCCGACTTCACGACGAGCACCAAGACGGTGGCCAACCTGGCGGGACGCACCCCGGCGTACCCGGGGGACACGCTCGAGTACACGCTGACGTACCCCAACACCGGGCAGGACCCGGCCACGGCGGCCGTGCTCACCGACCGCCTGCCGCCCGGGACGACGTTCGTCTCGGCCGAGCCGTCCGGCGGCACGTGCACCGGGTCCGGGCGGGACGTCACGTGCCAGGTCGGGACGATCCCGGTCGACGGCACGTGGCGCGCGCGGGTGCGGGTGCTCGTCGGCCCGTCTGCCGGGGGGACCACGCTCATGAATGCGGCCGTGCTCGCGTACACCGCGCAGACGCTCGGGCGTGACCTGACCTACGTCGTGGCGCCCGCGACCATCGCCGTGGACGCGGTGGCGGACCTCGCCCTGACCAAGACGCTCGCGCCCACGCCCGGTGTCGCGGGCGGCCAGGTGACGTCCACGCTCACCGTCACGAACGCCGGACCCGATGCCGCCGCGCGGACGACCCTGACCGACCGCCTGCCGGCGGGCACGACCTTCGTCGGCGCGACCGCCGCGCAGGGCTCGTGCACGCACGCCGCACAGGTGGTGACGTGCGACCTGGGCTCGGTGGCCGTCGGCGCGCCGGTCGTGGTGACCGTCGTCGTCGCCGTGCCGTCGGGTTCGACCGCGGAGTCCCTGGTGAACACGGCGTCGGTCACGGCCGCCACGGCGGACCTCGACCCGAGCGACAACAGCGCGGGCGGTTCGGTGCCGCTGGTGCGTGCGGCCGACCTCGTCGTGACGAAGACGGCCGATGCCGCGACGGTCGTGCCCGGCGGGACCACGACGTTCGCCGTCACCGCACGCAACGCCGGCCCGTCCGACGCCGTGGACGTCGTGCTGACCGACGCGCTGGCCGGTCAGGGCGCCGGGCTCACGGCCGCGAGCGCGCCCGGTGCCACGTGCACGGTCACCGGGGACGCAGCCCGCTGCTCGGTGCCGGTGCTGGCCCCCGGCGCGGCCCTGGTGATGACGCTGACCGCACGGGTCTCGCCTGACACCGCGGCCGGCGAGGTGCTGCGGGACACCGCGTCCGCGACGTCGCGCACCCCGGACCCGGATCCCGCCAACAGCAGCGCCACGGCGTCGGTGACCACGAGCGCACCCCGGGCCGACGTCGTGACCACCAAGTCGAGCAGCGCAGCCGTCGCGGGCGGGCAGGTCACCTACACGGTCGGCGTGGTCAACGACGGGCCGTCGTCCGCAGCGGGGGTGCAGCTGGTGGACCCGCTGCCCGCCGGAGTGGTCCCGGTCTCGGTCGTGTCCAGTCGCGGCACCTGCGTCGTCGCCCCGACGGTCACGTGCGACCTCGGTGACCTGCCCGGGCCGGACGCCTCCGGTCGGACCTCGTCGGCGACCGTCTCGATCGTCGCCCAGGTGGCGCCCGACGTCCCCGCCGGCTCCGTGCGGAACACGGCGGTGGCGTCGACGACCACGACGGACCCCGTGCCGGGCAACGACGCGGGATCCGCCGACACCACCGTCACGGCCTCCGCCGACGTCTCGGTGACCAAGACCGCTGCCCCGGTGCAGCCCGCCGCAGGGCAGGACGTGACCTTCACCGTGACCGTGGCGAACGCCGGGCCGTCCACCGCGCGGTCCGTCGTGCTCGACGACGCGCTCCCGCCCGGGCTCACGCTCATGGCCGTGGACGCACCCCCCGGGGTGAGGTGCACGAGCGTCGCTGCCCTGACGTGCGACGTCGGCGACCTGGCGCCCGGCGGCAGCGCCGTGGTGGACGTGACGATGGCCGTGCCGGCGGACGCCGACCTGCAGACGGGCTTCGCCAACACCGCCTCGGTGACGAGCCCCACGCCCGACCCCGCGCCCGGCAACGGCACGGCGACGGCGACGATCACGTCACGCGCGATCTCCGACGTCGCCGTCCTCGTCTGGGACACGACGCCGCTGCCGCCGGCGCCCGGGACGCCGCCGCGCACCTTCATCGCGGGCGAGACGGTCACGTACGACGTCGCGGCGCTGAACTTCGGACCCTCGGACGCGGCGACCGCGCGGGTGGTCGACACCCTGCCGCCGGGCGTGACGTTCGTGTCGTCCGTCCCCGAGTGCACGTTCACGCCGCCCGACCAGGTGGTGTGCGACCTGCCGCCGATGCCCGCGCAGTTCGCGGCCGTCTTCCCCGTGACCGTGCGGGTGGATCCCGACCTGGCGGACGGGACGGAGCTCACCCACGCCGCACGGATCAGCCTGCTCGACCCGACGCGGGTGGACCCGGTGTCGTCCAACGACTTCGCCGCTGTCACCAACCCGGTCGCGACCGCCGCGGACCTCGGCGTGGTCAAGCAGACCTACTCGCTCCAGCTGCCCGGGTTCGGGCTGCTCCAGCCGTCCGCGGCGCCCGCCGGCACCCCGAGCGGCTATCTGATCGACGTCCGCAACGCCGGTCCGTCCGTCGCGCGCGACGTCGTGCTCGTCGACTCCTCCAGCCTGACCGACTTCGTCGTCACCCAGGTGCGGCTGGTGCGCCCGGGCGTCGACCCGGTGGACCTCACCGCCGACTGCTCGTCCGGCGGCGGCGACCTGCAGTGCCCCCTGGGCGACCTCCCGCCGTTCGCCGCCGGCGACCCCGCGTGGCGCGTGCAGGTGGACGGCGTGACGCTCTCGAACGCCGCGGCCGGCAGCTACACCAACACCGCGACCGTGACGTCGTCGACCACCGAGGTGAGCGCCGGCGACAACACCGCGCAGGCGCCGATCACCGTCACGGCTCCGGTGGCCACCCTGACGCTGGACAAGACCGTGCTCGACGGCACCGACGTGGACGGTGACGGCGACCCGGACCTGGTGCCCGGCACCGCGTTCGGGTACCTGCTGAGCATCGCGAACGTGCTCGACCTGCAGCGCGAGGGCGCGGCGGACGCGGACGGCGTCGTGGTCACGGACACGCTGCCCGCGGGGCTGACCCCCACGGCCGTCTCGACGACGCAGGGCACGTGCACGATCACCCCGCCGCGCACGGTCACCTGCCAGCTGGGGACCGTGCTGGGGCCGGGTCGGGTGCCGGAGCCACCACCGGTCCTCGTCACCGTCTCCGGCACGGTCGACGCCGAGGCTGCGGGCACGGGGTCGCTGACCAACTCCGCGACGGTGACCTCGCCCATCTCCGCACCGGCGTCGGGGGAGGTCACGCAGGACGTGGTGGCCGTCGCCGACCTCGCGCTCGTCAAGGTGCCCGACGCCACCGAGATCGCTGCCGGCTCCGTCGCCGGGTTCAGCCTGGTCGTCACCAACGCCGGCCCCTCCGACGCCCTCGGTACCGAGGTGGGCGACCTGTTCCCGCCCGAGATCGTGTTCGAACCCGCCGGCTCCGACCCCGGCTGCGCGGTCGTGACGCTGCCCGAGGGCACCTACGTCTCCTGCCCGATCGGCACCCTCCGCGCCGGCGAGAGCCGCACCGTGCGCGTCTCGGGGCAGGTGTCGCCCTCCCAGGCTCCGACGTCCGTCGTCAACGTCGCGGCCGTGGCCTCACCGGTCACCGGGGAGTTCGACCTGGACAACAACCGCGCCGAGGTGCCGCTGACCCTGACCCGGTCGGCCGACCTGGTGGTGACCAAGGCTGCCGACGCGTCGAGCCAGGCCGTCGGCCAGCAGGTCACGTACACGGTGGCGGTGACGGACGCCGGCCCGTCCGACGCCACCGACGTCGTCCTGGTCGATCCCGTCCCGTCCGGGCTGAGGGTCGTCGCGGCGACCGGCGACGGGCTCGACTGCGTCACCGCACCCACCGCGGTGACCTGCACCGCCGCGACGCTCGCCGCCGGGGTGACCGGGACCGCGACGATCGTGCTCGAGCTCTCGGCGGGACTCGAGCCGGGGCCGGTCGTCAACACCGCCACGGTGACCGCGTCCTCACCGGACCCCGACGCGACCAACGACGTCGCCGGCGTGACGGTCGACGCCTTCGTGCTGGCGGACACCGTGGTGCACAAGTCGGTCCTCACCGCGGCACCGTCGGCGGGGGCGCCCGTGTCGTTCGCGATCGACGTGGAGAACCGCGGTCCGCAGCAGGCGCCACGCGTCGTGGTCAGCGACTCGTTGGCCGCCGGGACACGGCTCGTGTCCACAGCCGGGGGCGCGTGCTCGGTGAGCCGTCCGGAGGACATCGACGTGGTGACGTGCGAGCTGGGCGCGCTGGCGGTCGGTGCGACCACCCGCGTGGTGGTCACGGTGCTGCCCGACGCGGGCGTCGGGTCGATCCTCAACGGCGCGCTGGTGGGCTCCTCGGCGCTCGACCAGGCCAGCGCGGACAACTACGACGACGTCGAGGTGGTGCTCGCCGCCGACCCGGACCAGCCCGCCCCACCGTCGGACCCGCCGACGCCGGGACCGTCCCCGACGCCCGCTCCTGGCGCCGAGCCGCCGGTGGCCGGCGCGATCGCGACGACGGGCCTCGACGTCCTGCCGTGGTCGCTGCTCGGGGTGGTGCTGGTCGGCGGCGGGTGGCTGCTGGTCCGGTTGCGCGCCGGTGGACGTGTGGGTGGACGCCGGTAGCGTCCCGCGCATGATCAGCGAGGGCACGTTCACCGTCAGCGGGTTCACCGGGGTGCCGGTCGAGGTCGGGCATCCGGTGCAGACCGCGCTCGGCGTCGGTGTGGCCACCATGGTCAAGGAGTACGCGGGAGGCATCGCCGGCCGGTCGACCACTCTGTTCACGTCGGCCTTCGACCCGGAGGCGGGCGTCGGGACGTATGTGGCGATGGAGTCGTTCGAGGGGTCGCTCGACGGGCGGTCCGGCACCTTCAACTACGTGCACGCCGCCTCGACGCACGGCACCGACAGGTTCGACGAGCACCTGGTCGTGGTGCCGGCCAGCGGGACGGGGCAGCTGGCGGGGATCGCCGGGCGGGGTGCGCTGACCGTCGACGCGGACGGTACTCATCGCCTGCGGTTGGCCTACACGCTCGACTGACCGCCGCCGGCCGTGCTCGAGCTGCTGCCGGTCAGGGCTGCAGCGCGCGGACCCGGTTGTTGCGGGCGTCGTGGGTCAGCTCCGCCAGGCCGAGGGCCTCGAGCAGCGGTGGCAGGTACATGCCGAACCGTCCGCGGTAGCCCTTGCGCAGCCCGTACCAGCCACCCACCGGGTTGGACTCGTCGCGACCCCAGGCCTCGACCGTCCCCGCGGCGGCCGGCTTGCTCTCGTCCGCGGCACCGAGCGGCACCCAGTCGCCCTGCGCCAGGAGCCAGGCGTGCAGGTCCTCGATCGCGCTCAGGTGGTAGCGGAGCGTCGTCGACCCGACCTGGCAGACGAGCGCGGGCGGGTCCGCGGACTCGTCGCGGAACATCGTGTACTCCGACGACCCGGGGGCGGTGGTGAGCTGCCAGGGGTCGTCCTTCGTGCCGGTGCTGGCCATGGTGCCCACTATCGACCCTCGCGGGCCGTCAGCACAGGGCTGGACCGGGGCGGACGTCGGGGGCCGCCGCTACGCTCGCCAGCGGTGACGACGGAGGGGGACCGATGGCAGCGGGTCTGCTGAGCGTGGTGGCGTCCGACGAGCCCTGGTACGTCGTCGTCGCGACCCTGGGCCCCCTCGTCGCGGCGATCGGTGCGATCGGTGCGCTCGTGGTCGGGATCCTGACCATCCGGCAGCGCGCGTCCGCGGACGCCCGGACGCAGTGGTGGGCGCGCGTGCAGTGGGCCGTCGACCTGGCGCTCGAGAGCGAGGACAGCAGAAGGACCGTGGGCCTGGACGCGCTGGCCCTGCTGGCGACCTCGCCCCTGGCGGGTCCCGACGACGACGCGTTCCTGGCGGGGCTGTCGGTGGACCTCCTGGCCGAGGTCGAGGACCGGGCGGCCGGGGCCGACGTCGTGTTCGTGCCTGCCGAGGACGCCGCGGGCACCCCGGTGCGTCCGTCGTCAGCTCGTCCGGTCCTGCCCGTGTCGCGAGCGGAGGTGGCCGCCGCGCGACTGCGGCTCGCGACCGACCGCGGACGGGGCCGTGCCACGCCGCAGTGGGTGGCGCTGTTGGCCACCACGAATGCAGGAGAGCCGAGAACACTGACCGGCCAGTAAGTATTGACACGTGCCACTCGCGCGGTACGTTTTGTCCTGGCCGGCAACAATATGTCCGGTGCACGGCGCCAACGGCGGTGCCCCCTCGCGCGCGAGGGTCCGTCCAGCGACGTGCCCTGTGCGGAGAAAGGTCCCACCATGCTCCTTCGTAGGCGTCAGCATGCCCAGCCACCGGCGGGCACCCGCCGCAGGCGGACCGCGACGGTGCTCGCCACCGCCCTCGCCGTGGCGCTCGTCCCCCTGATCGCGGCCCCCGCGCAGGCGTCGGCCCCCGCGGCCGATCTCGGACCGAACACGATCGTGTTCGACCCCAGCCAGCCGATCGAGCAGATCCAGGCGACGGTCGACGCGATCGCCGCGCAGCAGGTGCCGGCCCAGTTCGGCGACGGCCGCTACGCGCTGCTGTTCAAGCCGGGCACGTACGGCACCCCCGAGCAGCCGCTGCGGTTCCAGGTGGGCTACTTCACCGAGGTGGCCGGGCTGGGGAAGAACCCCGGCGACGTGGTCATCAACGGCGCGATCGAGGTCTACAACCAGTGCTTCCCCACCCCCGAGGGATCGCCCACCGACTGCACCGCGCTGGTGAACTTCTGGCGCTCGCTGTCCAACCTGAGCATCCACTACGCCGCCGGCACCGCGGACGGGTGCCGCAGCTCGGCCAACTTCTGGGCCGTCTCGCAGGCCGCACCGATGCGCAGGGTGAGCGTCACGGGCGCCAACGTCAGCCTCATGGACTACTGCACCGACGGCCCGCAGTACGCGTCGGGCGGCTTCATCGCCGACTCCGCCCTGCCGTTCGTCGTCAGCGGCAGCCAGCAGCAGTTCCTGGTCCGCAACGGCTCCGTGGACGGGTGGAGCAACAGCGTCTGGAACCAGGTGTTCGCCGGCGTCCAGGGCGCTCCCGCCACGGACTTCGTCACCAACAAGTACACGACGCTGGACACCAACCCGGCCTCGAAGGAGAAGCCGTACCTGTTCGTCGACGCGTCCGGCCGGTACAACGTGTTCGTGCCGTCGGCGACGACCAACAGCACCGGAACCACGTGGTCGGCCGGCGCCACGCCGGGGCGGTCGCTCCCCCTGAGCAGCTTCTTCGTCGCCAAGCCCGGGGACAGCGCCGCCAAGATCAACACCGCGCTCGCGCTGCGCAAGAACGTGCTGTTCACCCCCGGCGTCTACCACGTGAACCGCACGATCAACGTGCTGTGGCCCAACACGGTGGTGCTGGGCCTCGGCCTCGCGACGATCGTCCCCGACAACGGCGTCGTCGCCATGCAGACGCTCGACGTCCCGGGCATCGACGTCGCGGGGATCATGTTCGACGCCGGCACGACGAGCTCCCCGGCGCTGCTGCAGCTGGGCACCAAGATCTCGTCCCTCGACGCCCGGCTGAAGCGGCCGCTGCTGAGCAGCGCGAGCAACCCGACCGCCGTGCAGGACGTGTTCTTCCGGATCGGCGGCGAGCACGTGGGCAAGGCCACGCAGAGCCTCGTGGTCAACACCAACCAGACGATCGTGGACCACACGTGGGCCTGGCGGGCCGACCACGGCACCGGCGTCGGCTGGACCGTGAACACGGCCGACACGGGTGTGCTGGTCAACGGCAACGACGTGACCGCGACGGGCCTGTTCGCCGAGCACTACCAGAAGTACAACGTGATCTGGAACGGCGAGCGCGGCAAGACGATCTTCTTCCAGAACGAGCTGCCGTACGACGCGCCCGACCAGGCGTCCTGGCAGCACGACGGGGTCGACGGCTGGGCCGCCTACAAGGTGGGCGACAAGGTCACGACGCACGAGGCCTGGGGCATGGGCAGCTACATCTACACCAACGTGAACCCCACCCTGCACGCCAGCCGGGCGTACGAGGTGCCGGTCACGCCGGGCGTGAAGCTGCACGACATCCTGACCGTCTCCCTGAACGCGGCCGGCACGATCGACCACGTGGTCAACGACACCGGCGACCCCGTGACGCCGACCATCCAGGGTCCGAGCACGGTGGTGGAGTGGCCGCTGCCGTGATCTGAGGCGCACGACGAGGGGCCCGGCCGAGACGGTCGGGCCCCTCCTCGTCGAAGAACGCGCTCCCCGTTCGACGTCCTGGTGGAGGCACGGCCCCGGCACTAGCGTCGAGGCGGCCCCGAGACGAAGGAGTGCACCATGAAGGTCCTGGTCATGATCAAGGGTGACGGCGCCGACGAGGGCAAGATCGCCCCGACGGACGAGATGTTCCGGGTGATGAACGCCTACAACGAGCAGCTGGTGAACGCCGGGATCATGCTCGCCGGCGAGGGGCTGCAGCCGAGCGCGGCGGGCGCCAAGGTGGTCTGGGAGGCCAGCGGCGAGGTCTCGGTGGTCGACGGCCCGTTCGCGGAGGCCAAGGAGATCATCGCCGGCTACTGGATCTGGCAGGTCAGCTCGCTCGACGAGGCGGTCGAGTGGGCCCGGCGCTGCCCGTCGACGGCGGGTCTGCGCTCCGTGCTGGAGATCCGGCCGTTCTTCGAGATGGAGGACTTCGCGCAGGTGGTCTCCCCGGAGATCCTGGAGAAGGAGCAGGCCCTGATGGAGAAGATGAAGATCCAGCACGGCTGACGGGGCCGACGACGGAGCGGGGCGATGACCGACGCGCGGCGGACCGTCGAGGTCGTCTGGCGGATCGAGTCGCCGCGGCTCATCGCCTCGCTCACCCGGCTGGTCCGCGACGTGGGGCTGGCCGAGGAGCTCGCGCAGGACGCGTTCGTCACCGCGCTCGAGCAGTGGCCCGCCAGCGGCGTGCCCGAGAACCCCGGTGCCTGGCTGATGGTCACGGCCCGGCACCGGGCGATCGACCTGATCCGGCGTGAGCAGAACCGGGACGCCAAGTACGCGCTCCTGGCGCACGGGCTGGCCGACGAGGGCCCGGCCGACCGCGTCGTCGACGAACCCATCGGCGACGACCTGCTGACCCTCGTGTTCCTCACGTGCCACCCGGTGCTGCCGCGCGAGTCACGGATCGCCCTGACCCTGCGGCTGTTCGGTGGCCTCACGACCGACGAGATCGCCCGCGCCTTCCTCGTGCCGTCGCCGACGATCGGCCAGCGGATCTCGCGCGCCAAGCGCACGCTCGCCGAGGCGCAGGTGCCGTTCGAGGTGCCGCAGGCCGACGAGATGCCCGCGCGGGTGGGGTCCGTGCTCGAGGTGGTCTACGTGATCTTCACCGAGGGGCACGCGGCGACGTCGGGCTCCACGTGGGTCCGTCGCGACCTGGCCGACGAGGCGATGCGGCTGGGTCGCGTGCTGGCCGCGCTGCTCCCGCGGGAGCCGGAGGTGCACGGGCTCGTCGCGCTCATGGAGCTGCAGGCGTCGCGGTTCGACGCGCGCGGCGACGGGGTGCTGCTGCCCGACCAGGACCGCTCGCGGTGGGACCGCACGCTCATCGAGCACGGGCTGGGCGCGCTGCGGACCGCCACGACCCTGGGCCGGCCGCTCGGCCCGTACACGCTGCAGGCGGCGATCGCGGCGTGCCACAGCCGGGCCCGCACGTTCGAGGAGACCGACTGGGAGGCGGTCGTCGCGCTCTACGACGCGCTCGCGCAGCTGTCGCCGTCGCCGGTGGTCGCGGTGAACCGGGCCGTCGCGGTGCTGCACGCCGACGGTCCGCAGGCGGCCCTGGAGGCGCTCGACGCGGTGCGCGGCGACCCGCGGCTGGCCCGGTACCACCTGGTGGGCGCGGTGCGGGCGGACGTGCTGGTGCGGCTGGGCCGAGCCGACGAGGCCGCCGACGAGCTCGAACGCGCGGCCGGCCTGGCGCCGACGCAGCGGGAGCGGAACCTGCTGATGGCGCGGGCGGCCGCACTCGTCCCGGGCCAGGCCGGCGGCGACTGACCGCGACCCGGACCGACCTCGTTGCGGCAGGATGGCGCCATGCTCGAGCCGTTCACCCTGCAGGGCCGTCACGTCCGCCTCGAGCCGCTGACCCGGCAGCACGTCGACGCCCTGGCGGCGGCCGCGGCGCAGGAGCGCGGGTCATACGGGTTCACGTGGGTGCCCGAGGGTCGCGACGAGACCGCCCGCTATGTCGAGGCCGCGCTCGAGCACGCCGCGTCCGGTCGCTCGGTGCCGTTCGCCGTCCGACGCCTCAGCGACGGCGCCGTCGTCGGCAGCACGCGCTTCCTCGACCTGGAGGTGTTCGAGGACCCCGCGCCGTGGCCGCCCGGCATCGGCAGCGGTGGCGCCCCCGGGCCTGGTCGGCCACCGGCCGTCGCCGAGATCGGCAGCACCTGGTACGCGGCGTCGGCCCAGCGCACCGCGGTCAACACGGAGACCAAGCTCCTTCTCCTCACGCACGCGTTCGAGACCTGGCGGTCACTGCGGGTGACCCTGAAGACCGACGCGCGCAACGCCGCCTCGCGCGCGGCGATCGAGCGGATCGGCGCCCGGTTCGAGGGCGTCCGACGCGTCCACACGGTCGCGACCGACGGCGGCCTGCGCGACACGGCGTACTTCTCGATCGTCGCCGACGAGTGGCCGACGATCCGCACCGACCTGCAGACCCGCCTCGCGGCCCACCCCGGCTGACGGCCGCCACTCCGCCACGCCGCGCCGCCGCCCCGCCCGCCGCCACCGCTCCGCCGCGCGCGATCCCGCGACCCCGCTCCGCGATCCCGCCGCGCCGCACGGTCCCGCCGCGCCGCACGGTCCCGCCGCGCCGCACGATCCCGCCGCGCTTGATGCTGCTGGGGCCAGTGAGGCGTTCTGGGCGCCTCAGGGGTCCCGTGCGTCACAAGTGCGGCGGGTTCCGACGGCGGTCGAACCCCACGGGCGCCGCCGACAGACCGGGATCGCCGTCAGACGAGGAGCGCGATCAGACCCGGAGCGCGGTCAGACCGGGCGCCGCCGTCAGACCGGGCGCCGCCGTCAGACCCGGAGCGCCGTGCGGGCGCGGGTCAGGAACGCGCGCTCGGCGCTTGTCGGCGCCAGGGCCAGCGCGGCGTCGTACGCCACGGCCGCCTCCTGCGACCGGTCCAGCCGGCGCAGCAGGTCCGCCCGCACCGCGTGGAACAGGTAGAACCGGTCCAGGGACGGCGGCAGCTCGTCCACGAGCGCCAGGCCCGCAGCCGGCCCGGACAGCTCGGCGACCGCGACCGCACGGTTCAGGGCGACCACCGGGCTCGGCGCGATCGACATCAGCTGGTCGTACAGCACCACGACCTGGCGCCAGTCGGTCCCGGACGGTTCGCTGTGCACCGCCTGCATCGCAGCCTGCAGCTGGTACGGGCCGAGGTGGTCGCGCCGCAGGCACCGGCGGACCAGGGCGCGTCCCTCGTGGAGCTCGTCGGCGTCCCACCGGGTCCGGTCCTGGTCGCGCAGGAGGACCAGGGAGCCGTCGTCGGACACGCGCGCGTCGCGGCGGGCGTCGGTGAGCAGCAGGAGCGCCAGGAGGCCGAGCGCCTCGGGCTCGTCGGGCATGAGCTCGACCAGCACCCGGGCCAGGCGGACGGCCTCGGCGCAGAGCTCCGGGCGCGGCTCGGCACCCGACCCCGTGGTGAACACCAGGTACACGACGGCGAGCACCGCCCGCAGCCGGTCGGGCAGGTCGGCGTCCGACGGCACGCGGTAGGGGATGCGGGCGTCGCGGATCTTGCCCTTGGCGCGCACCAGCCGCTGCGCCATCGTCGGCTCCGGCACCAGGAAGGCCCGCGCGATCTCCGGCGTCGTGAGCCCGCCCAGCAGCCGCAGCGTCAGCGCGACCTGCGCCTCGACCGACAGGGCCGGGTGGCAGCAGGTGAACAGCAGCCGCAGCCGGTCGTCGCGCACGGGTCCCACCTCCACGGGGTCGTCGCGCTCGTGCAGGAGCGCCGCCTGGGCGTGCCGGTCGTGGCGCGACGACTCCCGGCGCAGCCGGTCGATCGCCTTGCGTCGGGCGGTGGTGATGATCCAGCCCGCCGGGCTCGGGGGCAGACCGTCCGTGGGCCAGCGCTGCACGGCGGCGACGAAGGCCTCCTGGACGGCCTCCTCGGCGACGTCGAGGTCCCCGAACGAGCGGGCGAGCACGGCGACGGCGCGCCCGTGCTCGGCGCGGAACACCCGCGCGACCTCGTCGTCGAGGTCGGTCACCGGTCGTCGGTCACTGGTAGCGGAACGGCCGCACCTCGATGGGCAGCGTCGTCGCCACGGCCAGTCGGCCGCCCCACTCGAGGGCCGCGTCGAGGTCGTCGACGTCGATGATGCTGAACCCGCCCAGGTGCTCCCGGGCCTCGACGAACGGCCCGTCCGTCGGGACGACGTCGCCGTCCTTCGCGCGCAGGACCGTCGCCGTGCTCGGGTCGTGCAGGCCCCCGGCATACACCCAGATCCCGGCGTCCTTCATGGCCTGGTCGACCTCACCGGTGGCCTGCATGATCGGTTCGAGGACCTCCGGAGCGGGCATCGGCCCGGCAGGCTCCATCACGCTCAGCAGGTAGTGGCTCATGGCGTCCTCCGCGTCTCGGCGCCGGCCCTGCGCCGGCTGCTCACCGTCTGGACGAACGGCGAGCAGCCGGATCGACAGCCTCTACCGGGGAACGTAGTCGAACGTGTCGGGGTCCGGGCCGGTGCGCTCGTCGCGGTTCAGGCCGGTGATGTCCACCATGTCCGTGTCGAACAGCTCGAAGTCGAAGATCGCGAAGTTCTCCTCGATGCGGCTGCGCGTCACCGACTTGGGGAACACGATGTCGCCGCGCTGCAGGTGCCACCGCAGCGTGACCTGCGCCGGCGTGCGGCCGTGCGCCTCGGCGATCCGGACGATCGTCGGGTCGTCCAGCACCTTGCCCTGCGCGATCGGGCTCCACGCCTCGGTCGCGATGCCGTGCTCGGCGTCGAACGCGCGCACGTCCTCCTGGGTCAGGTAGGGGTGCACCTCGATCTGGTTCACCGCCGGCGTGATCGTGGTCTCGGCGTTGAGGCGACGCAGGTGGTGCGGCTGGAAGTTGGAGACGCCGATCGCCTTGGCCCGGCCGGACCGGTAGAAGTCCTCCATCGCCTTCCAGGTCTCGACGAAGTTGCTCACCGTGGGCAGCGGCCAGTGGATGAGGAACAGGTCGACGTACTCCAGGCCGAGGGTCTCGAGCGTCCGGTCGAACGCGGCCGCGGCCACCTCCGGGTCGTGCGAGTCGTTGTTCAGCTTGCTGGTGATGAAGACCTCGTCGCGGGACAGGCCGGAGCTGGCGACGGCCTCGCCGACGCCCTTCTCGTTCTTGTACATCTGCGCGGTGTCGATGTGGCGGTAGCCCACCTCGAACGCCTGCAGGACCGCGTCCTTGGTCTCCGCGGGGTCGATCTGGAAGACGCCGAAGCCCAGCTGGGGGATCTCGACGCCGTTGTTCAGGGTGATGTTCGGGACGGTGCTCATGCCTCCTATTCGACCCCCGTGACGCCGGTCGTGCTCGTCGGGGGCTCCGGCGGCGGCCGTGTCGGAGGTCGGTGGAAAGGTGGTGACCCGACCGAGGGCGTCGTGACAGCCTTCGTCCACCCCTGCCGGGCCAGCGCGCTCGTCGGGGTGTTCGCCCTGGTCCGGGCGGGAATGGGTGAGGAGGAGTGGTGAAGGGTGCACCGTTCACCCGCGCCGGCACAGGGGTCGGTGGCACGCTTCCCCCGGACGGGGTCGAGGTGGGGCCGCCCGGGAGCAGGGGATGTCGCGGTCGGGACGACCGCACGACGAGGGGACAGCATGGCGTTCGCAGGTGAACGGAGCACGGCCCGACGACGGCTCGTGGGTGGCGGTGTCGTGGTCCTGGTGATCGCCGCGGGGCTGGCAGGGTGCACGGCCGAGCCGCCCGGCCCGGCGAGCGCCGCCGACGAGCTCGCGAAGGCGCTGCAGTCCGGGAACTTCAGCTCGGCGCCCTTCGCCGGCGGGTCCGCGGACGCCACCGCGGCCACGCAGACCCGTTCCGCCGCGTACGAGCCCCTCGCACCGTGGCAGCCGACGGTGACCGTGGTCTCCACCGCGGTGGACGAGAACGACGAGGACACCGCGACCGCGACCCTCGGCTTCACCTGGGACGTCGACGAGAGCGACGCCGACTGGACCTACGAGACGCACGCCCGGCTCACGCGCGACGACGAGGACGCCTGGCAGGTGACCTGGTCGCCCGCTCTCCTGGCGCCGGACCTGTCCGCGGGCGAGGTGCTGAGCGTCGCGCGGGCGCGTGCGGAGCGGGCGAACGTGCTCGGTGCCGGCGGCGCCGTGATCGTCGAGCCGCGCAAGGTGCACCGTCTCGGGATCGACAAGACCCGGGTCGCGGCGGGCGAGCAGGACGGTGCCGCCCGCACGCTGGCCCGTGAGCTCGGCATCGACGGCGACGCCTACGCGGGGCGGGTCGCCGCCGCGGGGGAGAAGGCGTACGTCGAGGCGATCACCATCCGTGAGGGCGACCCGGGCTATGACCTGGCCGCCCTGGGCGCGCTGCCGGGCGTCAACGACGTCACCGACACCCTGCCGCTGGCCCCGAGCCGCCTGTTCGCGCGGCCCCTGCTGGGAACCGTGGGCCCGGCGACCGCGGAGATCATCGAGAAGTCGGACGGCGCGGTCTCGGCCGGCGACCTGACGGGCCTGTCGGGGTTGCAGCGGCAGTACGACGCGCAGCTGCGCGGGCTGCCCGGTCTGACCATCACGGCGGCACAGGCCGACGGGTCGCAGCCGCGCCAGCTCTACGCCGTGGACCCGACGCCCGGCACGCCCCTGACCACGACGCTCGACGTCAACCTGCAGAACGCGGCCGAGGCCGTGGTCGCCACGGTGGCGCCCGCCAGCGCCGTCGTCGCCATCCGGCCGTCGACCGGGGACATCGTCGCGGCGGCGAGCGGCCAGGGGGGCGACGGGATGTCGACCGCCACGCTCGGTCAGTTCGCCCCGGGGTCGACGTTCAAGGTGGTCAGTGCGCTGGCGCTGCTGCGCTCGGGGCTCACCGCCGACAGCGACACCACCTGCCCCGCCACCGTCGCGGTGGACGGCCGGACGTTCTCGAACTACCCCGACTACCCGACCGACAAGCTGGGCACCATCCCGCTGCGCACGGCGTTCGCCAACTCCTGCAACACGGCCTTCATCTCCGCGCGGGACGCCGCCGACCAGGACGCACTCATCGACGCCGCCGGGTCGCTGGGCCTCGACCCGAACGCCGACCTCGGGTTCGCCGGGTTCCTCGGGGACGTGCCGGGAGACTCGGACGGTACCGACCACGCCGCCTCGATGATCGGGCAGGGACGCGTGCTGGCCTCCCCGCTGGGCATGGCCACGGTCGCCGCCTCGGTCGCCCACGGCTCGACCGTCGTCCCGCGCCTGGTGGTCCCCGCCGAGGGCACCGCCGTCCCGGCCGCCGGCGACAAGGAGGCCACGCCCACGGCGTCGCCGACCGAGACGCCGCGCCCCGTCGTGCCGCTGACGGCGGACGAGGCCGCCACGCTGCACGAGCTCATGCGCGGCGTGGTGACCGAGGGGGGTGCGGGGTTCCTGCAGGACGTGCCCGGCGGCGAGGTCGCGGCCAAGACCGGGACCGCGCAGTTCGGCGAGACCGGGAACCTGCAGAACCACGTCTGGATGATCGCCATCCAGGGTGACCTCGCGGTCGCGGTGTTCGTCGACGTGGGTGACTACGGCTCGACGACGGCCGGCCCGTTGCTCGAGCAGTTCCTGCGGGCCGCGCAGGGCTGACGCCCGGCTGAATTGGGGCGCCACCGGCCACCGTGGTCGACACAATGGCTCGGTGTTCCTCACCCTGACCTCGACCGCCGACTCAGCCACTGACCTGGGCTTCCTGCTGCACAAGCACCCCGACCGCGTGCAGTCGTTCGAGCTGTCCGTCGGCACGGCGCACGTCCTCTACCCGGAGGCCGACGACGCCCGGTGCACCGTCGCGCTGCTGCTCGAGGTCGACCCCGTGGAGCTGGTGCGCGGCGGCCGGTTCGGCGACGGGCAGGCGCTGGCGGCCTACGTGAACGACCGCCCGTACGCCGCGAGCTCGCTGCTGGCCGTGGCGATCGGTCGGGTGTTCCGCTCCGCGATGGCCGGCACGTGCGCCGCGCGCCCCGACCTGGTGGACGCGCGCCTGCCGCTCGAGGTCCACGTCCCCGCGGTGCCGGACGACGGTGACCCGGCGCTGGTCGCCCGGCTGTTCGAGCCGCTCGGGTGGCAGGTGGAGGTGGTCGGCTCGCCGCTCGACCCCGGCGTGCCGGGGTGGGGCAGGTCCCCGTACGCGGACGTGCGGCTCACCGGCACGCTGACGGTCTCGGAGGCGCTGCGGCACCTGTACGTGCTGCTGCCCG
Organism: uncultured Actinomycetota bacterium; assembly: GCA_963837795.1. Taxonomy (GTDB): domain Bacteria; phylum Actinomycetota; class Actinomycetes; order Actinomycetales; family Cellulomonadaceae; genus Cellulomonas. The sequence continues at coordinate 217,991 of CAWIOT010000002.1, read as the reverse complement.
CGCTCGACGGCGGCAAGCACTACTGGGTGGGACCCGACGAGGTCGACAAGCTGGTGCGCGCCGCCGGCGAGTGGCTGGGCGGTCACCCGGAGCGGGACTGGATCCTGCGCCGGTCGCTCGCGCACCGCCGCGAGTACGTGGCCGACGCGGTCGAGCGACTGGGGGTCGCCGACGACGCGGGCGCCGAGCCCCAGCCGGCCCCGGTCGAGCCAGCCCCGGTCGAGCGGCCCCTGTCGGAGGTGCGCCGCGAGGTCGTGCTGGCCGAGCTCCGGGCGGCGCGGGCGTCGTCGGTCGTCGACCTCGGCTGCGGCGAGGGTGCGCTGCTGCGTGACCTGCTGGCGGACCCCGCGTTCACGCGCGTGGTCGGTGCGGACGTCTCGCACCGGGCGCTGCGCCGCGCGGCGGACCGGTTGGGCCTGGACCGGATGCCGGACTCGGTCCGTGCGCGGCTCACGCTGCTGCAGTCGTCGGTGACGTACCGGGACGCGCGGTTGGCGGGCGCGGACGCCGTCGTGCTCATGGAGGTGATCGAGCACGTGGACCTGGACCGGCTGCCGTCGCTGGAGCGGACCGTGTTCGGGGACGCGCACCCGCGGACCGTCGTCGTGACCACGCCGAACGAGGAGTACAACGTCCGCTACCCCACCCTGCACGCGGGCACCATGCGGCACACGGATCACCGGTTCGAGTGGACGCGCGCGGAGCTGGCGTCGTGGGCCGCGGCCGTGGGTGAGCGGTACGGGTACACGGTCCGGACCGGGGCCGTCGGGGACGTCGACCCGGAGGTCGGCCCGCCGTCGCAGCTGGTGGTCTTCACGGCAACGACACCGGCAGGGGCCGCCGCGTGAGCGCGCTCGAGGTCCCGGAGCTGTCACTGGTGGCACTGGTCGGTGCGTCGGGGTCGGGGAAGTCGACGTTCGCCCAGCGGGTGTTCGGCCCGCACGAGGTGGCGTCGAGCGACGTGTTCCGGGCGATGGTCTCGGGCGACGAGACCGACCAGGGCGCCACCACGGACGCGTTCGAGGTGCTCGGCGTCGTCGTCGGCAAGCGCCTGGACCGCGGCCTGCTCACGGTGGTCGACGCGACGAACGTCCAGCGGGACGCCCGCAAGCACGTGGTGGAGCTGGCCCGCGCGCACGACGTGCTGCCGGTGGCGATCGTGCTGGACCTGCCGGAGGACGTGGTGCTCGAGCGCAACCGCGGACGCGGCGACCGGGCGCTGCCGGAGAGGGTGGTGCGTCGGCACCGGGACCTGCTGCGCCGCTCGATCGGCGGCCTGGCGCGCGAGGGGTTCCGGCAGGTGCACGTGCTGCGCACGGTCGAGGAGGTCGAGCAGGCCACGATCGTGCGGACGCGCCTGCACAACGACCTGCGCGACCACCACGGCCCGTTCGACGTCATCGGGGACGTGCACGGCTGCCGCTCCGAGCTGGAGACGCTGCTGGAGCGCCTCGGGTACGCGCTGGTCCGGGACGACGCGGGCCGACCGGTCGACGCGGTGCACCCCGAGGGCCGCACGGTCGTGTTCCTCGGTGACCTCGTCGACCGCGGGCCCGACACCCCGGGCGTGCTGCGCCTGGCCATGGGGATGACCGCGGCGGGCCACGCGCTCGCGGTGCCGGGCAACCACGAGCACAAGCTGGTGCGCGCGCTGGACGGCCGGAAGGTCACGGTCAGCCACGGGCTGGAGACGTCGCTCGCGCAGCTGGCCGAGCAGGGCCCGGAGCTCACCGCGCAGGTCCGCGCGTGGGCGGACGGCCTGGTCTCGCACCTGGTGCTCGACGACGGCCGGCTCGTCGTCGCGCACGCCGGCCTCAAGGAGGCGTACCACGGGCGGGCGTCGGGACGCGTGCGCAGCTTCGCCCTCTACGGCGACACCACGGGGGAGACCGACGAGTACGGGCTGCCGGTGCGCTACCCGTGGGCCGACGAGTACCGCGGCCGCGCGATGGTCCTGTACGGGCACACGCCGACGCCGGTCCCGCAGTGGGTCAACAACACGATGTGCCTGGACACCGGGGTGGTTTTCGGGGGGCACCTCACGGCGCTGCGGTACCCGAGCAAGGAGCTCGTGCAGGTGCCGGCCGAGCGGGTCTGGTACGAGCCGGCGCGACCGTTCCTGGTGCCGGAGCGGACCCGTCCCGACGACGTGCTCGACATCGAGGACGTGCTGGGCCGCCGCTCGGTGGAGACGCGCCACCACGGGCGGGTCACCGTCGAGGAGGAGAACGCGGTCGCGGCGCTCGAGGTGATGAGCCGGTTCGCGCTGCACCCGCGCTGGGTCCCGTACCTGCCGCCGACGATGGCCCCCGTGGCGACGTCCCCGCTGCCGGGCCTGCTGGAGCACCCCGCCGAGGCGTTCTCCGCGTTCGCCGCCGCGGGCGTGCAGCACGTGGTCTGCGAGGAGAAGCACATGGGCTCGCGGGCCACCGTGCTCCTGTGCCGCGAGGGCGTGCGCTGGTTCGACGCACCGGACGGCGAGACCGGGGCGGTGTGGACCCGCACGGGCCGCGCGTTCTTCGACCGGCCGACGACCGAGCGGTTCCTCGCCGGCCTGCGGGCCGCGGTCGACCGCGCGGGGCTGTGGGAGGAGCTGGGCACCGACTGGCTCCTGCTGGACGGCGAGCTCCTGCCGTGGTCGCTCAAGGCCGGGCCCCTGCTGCGCGAGCAGTACGCGGCCACGGGTGCGGCGGCGCGCGCGATGCTGCCGTCGGCGCTCACTGCCCTGGAGACGGCGTCGGCCCGCGGTCTCGACGTCGCCGCGCTGCTGGACCGGACCCGACGACGGCAGCGCGACGCCGACGCGTTCGTCGACGCCTACCGCCGCTATGTGTGGCCCACCGACGGGCTCGACGGCGTTCAGCTGGCGCCGTTCCAGGTGCTGGCCGCCGCGCGGTCCACGTTCCACGACCGTGACCACGGCTGGCACCTGTCGGTCCTCGACCGGCTGGTGGAGGCGGACCCGGTCCTGCTGCGCCCGACCCGTCGGCTCGAGGTCGACGTCGCCGACCCGCAGCCGGGCATCGACTGGTGGGAGGAGCTCACCGCCGCCGGGGGCGAGGGGATGGTGGTCAAGCCGTTCGCCAACCTGGTGCACGGTCGCCGCGGACTGGTGCAGCCGGGCCTGAAGGTCCGTGGCCGGGAGTACCTGCGGATCATCTACGGCCCCGAGTACACCGAGCACCTGGACCGGCTCAAGGTCCGCTCGCTCGGGCGCAAGCGCGGCCTGGCGCTGCGGGAGTACGCGCTCGGCCTGGAGGCGCTGGACCGGCTGGTCGCGGGCGAGCCGCTGTGGCGCGTGCACGAGCCGGTGTTCGCGGTGCTCGCGCTGGAGTCGGAGCCGGTGGACCCGCGCCTGTGAGAGCGTCGGACGCATGAGTGACGAGCGCGCGATCGGGGTCATGCTGCCGCGGGACCTGCCCGCCGACCAGTTCCGCGCCTACGCGCAACGGGCGGAGGCGCTGGGGTTCGAGGAGCTGTGGGTGGTCGAGGACTGCTTCTTCCGCGGCGGCGTCGCGCAGGCCGCCGTGGCGCTCGCGACGACGGACCGGATCCGGGTCGGCATCGGCATCCTGCCCGCAGCGGTCCGCAATGCGGCGTTCACCGCGATGGAGGTCGCCACGCTCGCGGAGCTGTTCCCGGGGCGACTCGACGTGGGGATCGGGCACGGGATGCCGGGCTGGATGCGCCAGGTCGGGGCCTGGCCGACGAGCCCGCTGACCCTGCTCGGCGAGCACCTGGACGCGGTGCGCTCGATCGTGCGCGGCGGTCGCGTCGACGCCGACGGGCGGTACGTCCGCCTGGACGGCGTGGACCTGAACAGCCCGCCCAGCAGCGTCCCGCGCGTGCTGGCCGGCGTCCGCGGTCCGAGGTCGCTCGCGCTCGCGGGCCGGTCCGCGGACGGCACGATCCTCGCCGAGCCGGTCACGCCCGAGTACGTCGCGGAGGCGCTCCGGCACATCGCCCCGACGCGCGAGCACCGCCTCGTGGCGTACTGCGTCGCGGCGGTGGACGACGACGCCGCGGCCGCGCGCACCGCCGTCCGCCCCGCGCTGGAGTGGATCGGGGAGCCCGACTGGGAGCCGCACATCGCCCCGCTGCCGTTCGCCGACGACTTCCGCGCGCTGCGCGCCTCGTCCGCCGGCCGCGCGGAGTTCGCCGCCGCCCTGCCCGACGCGTGGGTGGACCAGCTGGCGGTCGTCGGCACCGTGGACGGTGCGCGCACGCGGATCGGGCAGCTGCACGACGCGGGGGTGACGACGACCGTCCTGATGCCGGTCGGCGCCGACCCGCTCGCCGCGCTGGACGATCTGGCGCGGGTGCTCTGACCGCGGTACCGACGTTGGGGACGCCGCGGTAGCGTCCGCGCATGGCGCGCGGGGGCGGGATGGAGCAGGTCGAGCTCCTCGACGAGCTCGACGCCGGGCCGCCCCACGTCGACGAGGTCGCCCGTGCGCGCGGGTTCGTCGCCGACCGGCTGCGTGGCGGTCTCGACCGGGTCCGACGGCACCGGGTGCTGACGGCCTGCACGGCCGCGGCGGTCGTCGTGGCGGTCGCTGTCCCGGTCGTCCTGTCGGTCCGGGCGGACCGCGCGCAGGCCGACGTCTGGGCGGCGATGCCGGGTGTCCTCGAGCCGGCGGCCACGGCCCCGCAGGTCGCCTGGACGTCCCCCGCGTCGCCGGACGACTACGAGCTGGTCGTGGGCGGGCACGCGTGGCTCCGCGACGACGTCCTGGTCGTGTGGGGCCAGAGCGGCGGGTACGAGCAGGTGCTGCGCGGCATCGACGCCCGGACGGGCGCCCCACGATGGACGTCCACGATAGGGAAGCCGCCGGACGTCGGCCCCGCGGACGCGTCGGTGAGCGACCCCACGACCTGCCTCGCGCCGGACCGGGGAGTCATCGCCTGCCTCGTCGCCGACGGCTGGGAGCTGGAGACCGTGACGGACGTGCAGGTCGACGGGGCAGACGTGGAGCCCGTGCCCGGCGTCCGGCCGTCGGCCCTGCGGCTGCGGACGTTCGACGTCACCGACGGCACGGTGCTGCAGGACCGCCCGGTGAGCGACTGGACCTCCATGGCGGTGACTGGGCTCCGACGTGGTCGTGGCCCAGACGCAGGACCTCGACGCGAGCCCGGCGACGCTGGAGCGCCTGGACCCGGCCACGGGCGCCCGGCGATGGGCGGTCAGCGTGCCACGCACGGAGGGCGCCGTCGGCATGTCCTCCCCGCTGGTGCGCACGCTCGGCGGCGACCTCGTGCTCGGGTGGCTCGGGTCCACCACGGTCTACACCGGCGAGGGAGGGGTCGCCGGTAGCTACACGTCGGACTACCTCCTCGACCTGCGCGGGCGCCGGTGGACGGTCGACCCCGACGACACCGACACCCTGCGCGACGTGGTGACCGGTCGGTCGGTCGGCATCCACCAGGCGTACCCACCCTGGATCGCCACGGACGACGGGTCGGCGCCCGGGATCCTGCTCCTGCAGGACGCGGACGGGCTGCACGGGGTGGACGTCGGCACGGGGGACGACGCCTGGACCTCGTCCCAGGGCAGCGACGTCGGGCCGGCGGCGACGGTCGTGGTCGACGGCACGGTCGCGGTGCTGGGCGGCGGCGCGCTGCGGGTGCGCGACCTCGTGACCGGTGACGTCCTGTGGGAGCTGCCGGCGACGACCCTGCGCGGCGACAGCCTGCTGACCGACGGCAGCCGGCTGGTCGTGCTGACGGACGGGCCCGGTGCGAACGCGGCGGCGTATGACCTGCGCACCGGTCGTCCGGTCTGGAGCACGCAGGTGCCGGCCGGGATCCAGACCCTGGCGGTCGTCGACCATCGCCTGTTCGGCATCGGCGACAGCCTCGTGGCGTTCGACGGCGGCTCTGCCCCGTAGCCGGCGCCGGCTCGCCGGGAACCGTGCACAGCCCCAGCCGCGGGCGACCGGCGGGCCGGACCCCGCCATGCTTCGATGGACGGATGAAGCAGCCTGTCTACGCCCCTGGTCAGCCCGGATGGATCCGCGACCTCGGCCCCACCGGCCTGCGCGTCTCGGCCGTCTGTCTCGGTGGCGGACCGCTGGGCAGCATGCCCGACCTCTTCGGTCGCGACGTCCCCGCCGACGAGGGCGTCGCGACGGTGCTGGCCGCCCTGGACAGCCCCATCCGGTTCATCGACACCTCGAACGGGTACAGCGACGGTGAGAGCGAGCGGCGCATCGGTGCGGCGCTGCGCGAAGCGGGCGGCCTGCCCGAGGGGGTCGTCGTCGCGACGAAGGTCGACCCGTCCGGGCGCGACTACTCCGCGGACCGGGTGCGCGCGTCCGTCGCGGAGAGCAAGGAGCGGCTGGGTCTGGACCGGCTGCCGCTGGTGCACCTGCACGACCCGGAGTCGTTCGACTTCGCGGAGATGTCGGCGCCGGGCGGTCCGGTCGAGGCCCTCGTGCAGCTGCGCGACGAGGGGGAGGTCGGCGCGATCGGCCTGGCGGGCGGCCGGGTGCAGGAGATCGCGAAGTACCTGGCGCTCGAGGTGTTCGACGTGCTCCTGGTGCACAACCGCTGGACGCTGGTGGACCGCAGCGCCGGTCCGCTCCTGGACGAGGCCGTCCGGCAGGGGATGGGCATCCTCAACGCCGCGGTCTACGGGGGCGGGATCCTCGCCTTCCAGACCGGGGGGCCGACGAGCTACGGGTACCGACCGGCACCGCCCGAGACCCTGCACGCGGTCGAGGCGATGCGCCGCGTCTGCGCCGACTTCCACACGGACCTGGGCACCGCGGCGCTGCAGTTCTCCCTGCGGGACCCCCGGATCGCGTCGACGATCGTCGGCATGAGCCGGCCCGGCCGCGTCGCCCGCACCCTCGACCTCGCGTCCGAGCCGCTGCCAGACTCCCTGTGGCCCGCGCTGGAGGCGCTGCTGCCCCCGGCGCACGTGTGGCTCGACGCGGAGTGACCGCAGGATCCAGAAGGATCCGGTTCCGGAACGCCCCGATCCTTCTGGATCCGCGCCGAAGCCGATGCCGGGATAGCGTCGGAGCATGAGTCGTGTGGTGGTCACCGGTGGGTCAGGAAAGCTCGGGCGTGCAGTCGTGGAGGATCTCGCCAGCCACGGCTACGACGTGGTCAACGTGGACACGGCCCTCCCGCCGGAGGGGCAGCCGGCCGTGTTCAGCCGCGTGGACCTCACCGACCTCGGGCAGGTGACCGAGGCGCTGACCGGCATCGACGACCGGTACGACGGGGTCGACGCCGTGGTCCACCTCGCCGCCATCCCCGCGCCGGGTCTGCGCCCGAGCGGGGCGACCTTCGCCAACAACGTCGTCGCCACGCACCACGTGTTCAGTGCGGCCCGCCGCGCGGGCATCACGAACGTCGTCTGGGCGTCGAGCGAGACGGTCCTCGGGCTGCCGTTCGAGACGCCGCCGCCCTACGTCCCCGTCGACGAGGAGTACGCCGTCCGGCCGGAGAGCACCTACTCGCTCGGCAAGGCCGTCGAGGAGGAGATGGCGCGGCACTTCACGCGCTGGGACCCGGAGCTCAAGCTCATCGGCCTGCGGTTCTCCAACGTCATGGACGTCGCCGACTACGCCCGGTTCCCCTCCTTCGCCGACGACCCGCGCAGCCGGATCTGGAACCTGTGGGGCTACATCGACGCGCGCGACGGTGCGCTCGCGGTCCGGCTGGCGCTCGAGAGCGACCTCACCGGGTTCGAGGCGTTCATCGTCGCGTCGCCGGACACCGTCCTGGAGCGGCCGTCGGCGGAGCTCGTGGCCGAGTACTTCCCGGACGTGCCCGTGACCCGGCCGATCGAGGGCCGCGAGACGCTGCTGTCCATCGACAAGGCGCGTCGCATGCTGGGCTTCGACCCCCAGCACAGCTGGCGCGACGAGGTCTGACGGCCTCGTCCGGCCTCGGTGTCGGACGGGTCGGTTACCGTTCTGCGTCGCCGCACACCGCGGTCAGCACGGGCGGAGGCGGGATGGCAGAGACCGACGAGGTGGCGTTCCTCGCGCCCGGAGAACCCGTCGACCTGGACAACTGCGCGCGCGAGCCCATCCACGTCCCCGGCAGCATCCAGCCCCGGGGCGTGTTCCTCGCGGTGACCGAGCCGGACCTGGTGGTGGAGCACGTCTCCGACAACGTCGAGGCGGTCCTGGGGCGCCCGGTCGAGCAGGTCCTGGGCTGCGCCCTCGACGTGCTGCTGGGTGCCGACGCCGCGGACGCGATCGGGCAGCACGTGAGCACGTGGGGGAACCTGCGCTCGCGCAACCCGCTGCTCGTCACGGCCCGCACACCCGCGGGCGAGCTCGAGCTGGACGCGGTCCTGCACCGGGTCGTCTCCGGGGACAGCACGCTGCTGATCATCGAGCTCGAGCTGCCGTCGGGACCCCGCCCGTTCTCGTTCCCCAACACGTACCAGGCGGTCCGCGGCGCGGTCGAGGACCTCAACCACACGCACGAGCTGGCTGACCTGTACGAGATCACCGCGCGCGAGGTCCGGTCCCTGACCGGCTTCGACCGCGTGATGATCTACCGCTTCGACGCCGAGTACAACGGCGAGGTCGTCGCGGAGGCCATGCGCCCGGACCTCAACTCGTTCCTCGGGCTGCACTACCCGGCGTCCGACATCCCGCCGCAGGCCCGGGCCCTGTACGAGAAGAACTGGGTCCGGCTCATCTCGGACGTCAGCTACGCGCCGTCCCGGATCGTGCCGGGTCTCGACGGGGCCGGGCAGCCTCTCGACCTCACCCACTCCATCCTGCGCAGCGTCTCGCCCATCCACGTCGAGTACCTGGGCAACATGGGGGTGGCGGCGTCGATGTCGCTGTCGCTCCTGCGGGACGGCCGGCTGTGGGGGCTCATCGCCTGCCACCACTACTCCGGTCCGCACGACCCGCCCTACGGTGTGCGCGCGGCGGCGGAGTTCCTCGGCTCGACCCTGTCGCTGCGGCTCGTGGCGCGCGTGGAGGAGGACGAGCTCGAGGCACGCATCGCCGCCGGTGCCACGATCTCCGGCCTGGTCGCGGCCGCCCGGGACCAGAACCGTTCCCTGGCGTCGTCCATGGTCAGCGGCAGCCGCCTGCTCGACCTCGTGCCGGCACAGGGCGCGGTCGTCGCGGTCGACGGGGCGGTGGGCGCGGCAGGTCAGGTCCCGGTCGACCACACCGCGCTGCTCGCCTGGGTGGCGGAGCAGACCGAGGACGTCGTCGTGCGTGACTCCCTGGCGGAGCAGGAGCCCGCGCTCGCGGCGGCCCTGCCCGACATCGCCGGCGTGCTGGCGGTCCGTCTGCCCGACGACCAGTGCATCGTGTGGCTGCGCCACGAGGCGGTGCGCAACGTCGACTGGGGCGGGGACCCGCACAACAAGGCCATCGCGCGACGGGAGGGCAGCGAGGTCCGCCTGAGCCCCCGCAAGTCGTTCGACCTGTGGCGCGAGACCGTGCGCGGGCGCAGCGACCCGTGGGCGGAGCGCGAGGTCCGGTCGGCACACGAGCTGCGCACGGACCTGATCGAGGTCCTGCTGGAGCGCACCCAGCTGCAGGTGCGCACCGCGGAGACGGTCCAGCGCAGCCTGCTGCCCGCCACCATCCCGGCACCGGAGGGCTGGTCGCTGCAGGCGCGGTACGAGCCGGCTGCCGGCGGGCAGGTGGGCGGCGACTGGTACGACGCGCTGGTCCTGCCCGACGGTCGCCTGGCGGTCGTCGTCGGGGACGTCGCCGGGCACGGGCTGTCCGCCGCGGCGGCGATGGGTCAGCTGCGTAACGCGCTGCGCGCGTACCTGCTCCGCGGTGACTCGTCGGCGCAGACGCTGGCGTCGCTCGACCACGTCGTGCGCTGGACCATGCCGTACGAGATGGCGACCGCAGTGGTGGCGCTCGTCGACCTGGGTTCCGGCGAGGTCACGCTCTCCGTGGCGGGCCACCCCCGGCCGCTGCTGCTGCACGCCGACGGCGGCGCGAACCTGCTCGACGTCCCGGTGGACCGGCCGCTCGGCGTCGGCTCCGGCTCTGCCCCGACCACGACGCTGACGATCGAGCCCGGCGGCGGCCTGGTGCTCTACAGCGACGGCCTGGTCGACTCCCGAGAGACGACCCTGCGCGACGGGCTGCACCGCCTGTGGTCGCAGTTCGACCGCGAGGACCCGACCGTGCCCGTGGACATCGACGACGTCATCCGCGAGTGCCGCGACCCCGCGTCGATCGACGACGTCACGCTGCTGCTGCTCTGCCGGGACACCTGAGCGGCTCGGGTACGGTCCGGAGGTGACGATCCGACGGAGCCTCGCCCGCACCTACTGGCGCCTGAGCCGGTGGACCCTGCACACCGAGCGGGTACCGACCGACGGCGCGGGGCTGCTGATCGGGGCGCCGCACACGTCCAACTGGGACTTCGTGCTGATGCTGGCGATCTCCTGGGAGGCGGACCTGCGCATCCGCTGGCTGGGCAAGCAGCAGCTGTTCCGCGGCCCGGCGGGGCCGGTCATGCGCGCGCTGGGCGGCATCCCGGTGGATCGTCGGGACCCGGCCGGCCTGGTGGACGAGCTGGTGGCCCGGATCCAGGGCGGTGACCGGTTCTACCTCGTGGTGACGCCCGAGGGCACCCGCAGCGGTTCCGGGTGGAAGTCGGGGTTCTACCGGATCGCGCGTGCCACGGACCTCCCGGTGACGCTCGGCTACGTCGACCGCACGACGATGACCACGGGGCTCGGGCCCACGCTCCGCCTGACCGGGGACGTGCCGGCGGACATGGACCGCGTCCGCGCGTTCTACGCCGACAAGTCGGGGTTCGTGCCCGCGCGTCGCACCGAGCCCCGCCTCCGGGAGGAGCAGGTCTGAGGTCGTCGGGCGCGTGTCGGAGGTCGTCGCTACCGTCGGGGGGTCGGGTCGTCGCTCGCAGGAGGCGTTCATGTCCGAGAACCACCTCGCCCGCGCCACGGTGCAGATCCCCGCGCCGGCCGCTGTCGTCTGGGACACGCTCGTGGACCCGCAGGCCACCTGGATGATGGGCGCGCGCGTGACCAGCGCCTACGTCGTCGGCGCGCCGATCACCTTCGACGGGGAGTGGGACGGCAAGCCGTTCCAGGACCACGGCGAGATCCTCGAGGTCGACCGTCCGCACCGGCTGCGGTACACGCACTTCTCGCCGCTGAGCGGGCAGCCGGACGTCGCCGAGAACTACCACCACCTGACGTTCGCCGTCGAGGAGCGGGGCTCCGCGACCCAGGTCACCCTCGAGCAGGACGGGAACGGCTCGGTGCAGGAGGCCGAGCACGCGAGCGCCAGCTGGGAGCGGGTGCTGGGCGCGCTGCGGGACGCCGTCGCTGCGGATGCGGGGGAAGGGTCCCGGACGTAGCGTCGGGGCACTGCCTACCCCGAGAGGTGTGATTCTGATGGGTCTCGACGACAAGATCAGCAACTCCGCTGAGGAAGCCAAGGGCAAGGCCAAGGAAGCCACTGGCAAGGCGACCGACGACGAGCGCCTCGAGTCCGAGGGCAAGGGCGACCAGGCCAGCGCCAACATCAAGCAGGCCGGGGAGAACGTGAAGGACGCGTTCAAGTGAGCTGATCCCACGCACGTCCCGGAGGCCCCTGACCGTCGCGGTCGGGGGCCTTCGTTGTGCACAAGAACCCTTTCGCAAGAACCATTGCGCAAGAGGTGTTGCGCGTCCTAGTCTCTTCCCATGAGGACGCACCAGGACACCGACCACGGGCAGGGCGCCAACGACCCGGAGCGGGTCCGCGCGCTGGCGCACCCGCTGCGCCTCGCGCTGCTGGACTACCTGGACGGTGCCGGCGAGGCCACGGCCACCCAGTGCGCCCAGCACACCGGCGAGTCGGTGGCCAACTGCTCCTTCCACCTGCGCGTGCTGGCGCGCTACGGCTTCATCGAGCCGGCCGAGCGGCGAGGCCGCGAACGTCCGTGGCGCCCGGGTCCGCACCGCGAGCACCTCACGCCCGACGCGTCCGTCCCCGGGTCGGTGCGCGCGATCGTCGAGCTGGTCGACGTGGCCCTGCGCCAGGAGGTCGACGGGTTCGTCGGGTTCCTGCGCGAACGCGCGGAGCGCTCGGGTGCGGCGGACGAGGCCGGGGGGCTCGCCGACCGGTCGTTGCCCTCGTCGATGACCAAGGACGCGTTCTGGGCCACTCCCGAGGAGACCTTCCGCCTGCTGGACGCCATCGGCGCGCTGATGGAGCCCTATGCCGCCCGCGCGCAGCATGCGGACCAGCGGCCCGCGGGAGCCCTGCTCATGCGCTGGTTCGCCACGCTCCGCCCCGACCTCGGCTTCGAGCCGACGCCGGGCACGGACACACCGGGCACCGATGCCCCCCGTGCACCACTGACCACCGAGGAGGCGTGACATGGTCGCGCTGACGTACGACGTGCGCACCGTGCGCATCCCGATCCCCCGACTCGTCCTCCGCTCCTCGCGTGCGCGGCTGGTCCGACGCGCCCCCGCCCCGGTGGAGGCGTGGCAGCACGCCGAGCGCCGCGCGCACGAGCGTCGTCGGGACACCCACCTCGACCAGGCGGCCGCCCTGCGCCGCTGAGCACCGCGGGGCGCGCGCGGACCGCCGGGAGCGCCGAGCCATCCGCGGCCTCGTCGGCACCGAACCCTCGGTGACCAGCGACCCGAAGGACGACCGCCTGATGTCCCTGCAGCAGCTCCACCCCGTGCGGCCACGCCCGCGACCCCGGACCGCCGTGCAGCAGGCGGGCGTCCGGTGGGGCACACTGGCCCGCGTGGAGCGACGACCGGACGAGGCCGACGCGCCCCGCTCCGCCGAGTCCCTGCTCTCGGACGTCGCGCTGGGCGACGACTCGTCGTTCGCGCAGCTCTACGACCAGCTCGGCCGAGGCGTCTACGGCACGTGCCTCGGGGTCCTGCGAGACCCGGACCACGCGGCCGAGGTGGCGCAGGAGGTGTGGGTCGAGGTCTGGCGCACGGCCGCCCGGTTCGACGCCGACCGCGGCTCGGCCCGCACGTGGACCCTGACGCTCGCGCACCGCCGCGCCGTGGACCGGGTCCGCGCAGTGCAGGCGCAGCGCGACCGGGACCAGCGCGTCCTGGACCAGAGCACGGAGCGCCCGTTCGACGTGGTCTCCGACGAGGTCGAGTCCGCGCTCGAGCAGGTCCGCGTCCGCGACTGCCTCGGCTCGCTCACGCCCACCCAGCACCGGGCCGTCGTCCTGGCCTACTACGGCGGTCGGACCTACCGTGAGGTGGCCGACGAGCTCGCCGCACCGCTGCCCACGGTGAAGACCCGGATCCGGGACGGCCTGCTCCGCCTGCGCGACTGCTTGGGGGTGGCGTCATGACGATCTCCGACGACGACGCGCGCTCCCTGCTCGGCGCCTACGCGTTGGACGCCGTGGACGCCGAGGAGCGCGCCGCCGTGGAGCACCTGGTCGCCACCGACCCCGCGGCTGCCGCGGAGCTGGCGGAGCTGACCGCCGTCGCGGCCGCCCTGGGCGACGCCGTCGCCGGTGACCCGCCCGTGGCGCTGCGAGCCTCGGTGCTCGCGGCGATCGTCGACACCCCCCAGGTCGGCCCGCTCACGGGCCCGCGCGGCGCTCGCCAGCACGCCTGCTGACACACCCTCGGTCGGGGACGGTGCCGCGCACGTGCCGACGGCTCCTGGCGTGCCGCCGGCCGTGGCACCGCCCACCCCGGCTCCCGGTGTCGCCCGGCTCGCGGACCGCCGTCGGCCCTCGCGCACGCGCTGGCTGTCGGTGGCCGCGGCGCTGGTCGTGGGCGCCGCCGTGCCGACCGCGCTCGCCCTCCAGCAGGCCCAGCGGGCCGACCAGGCGCAGCAGCAGCAGCAGGCGCTCGCCGACCTGCTGACCGACCCGTCGGCGGTCGTCGTGCACGGTGACGTCACTGGTGGCGGCACCGCGACCGCAGTCCTGACCAGCGACCGGGCCCTGTTCAGCGCGACCGACCTGCCCGACGCCGGCGGCGACAGCGTCTACCAGCTCTGGGTGGTCAGCGGCGACGGTCAGGCCGCCTCGGCGGGTGTGCTGGCCGACGACGCCGGCTCGGTGCGCCAGCTCGCCGACGACTTCGCCACGGGCGACGCCCTGGCGATCACGGTCGAACCCGCGGGCGGCTCCACCCAGCCGACGACAACCCCCCTGGTCGTCCTCTCCGCCACCTGACCCGGGTCCGCTGAGGAACCCTCCGGCCAGTGCTCGAGTCAACGAGCCGTAGCCCTCCCGCCGAGCTCGTCCGTTCCAGTCGAGCTCGCGTGCTGCAGCCGACGAGTTCGCCGCCGCATGGCCCGGCGGTGCCGGGGGCCGTGAGACGGCATCGGGACCGTGCGACCGGGCGCATCCATCACCGGACGGCGGACGGCGCCGAGCTCGTCGGTTCCAGTCGAGCTCGCGTGCTGCAGCCGACGAGCTCGCCTGGACATGACGAGCTCGCGCCGCACGACCCGGTCGTGCAGGCGCCCGCGGCTGTCCGGGTACGACGGAGCCCCCTCGCCGTACCCTGCGAGGGGGCTCCGCGGCTCGCCGGTCGTCAGGGGTGACCGGGAGCGCAGGCGGACCGACCGGTCGAACGGCCGGTCCGCCGGGTCGTCACATCGTCGGCATGAGCACCGAGTCGATGAGGTAGACGGTCGCGTTGGCGGTGTGCACGCCGCCGCAGATGACGTTGGCGTCGTTGACCTTCATGGAGTCGCCGGAGCCGGTGACCTCGACGGTCCCACCCTGGACGGTGGTCTGCGTGCCGTCGATCATGTCCGGCGACAGCTGCCCGGGCACCACGTGGTACGTGAGGATCGACGAGAGCGTCGCGGAGTCCGTCTTGAGCGACTCGATGGTGGCCGGGTCGATCTTGGCGAACGCGTCGTCGACCGGCGCGAACACCGTGAACTCGTCGCCGTTGAGGGTGTCGACAAGGTTGACGTCCGGGTTCAGCTGGCCGGACACCGCGGCGACCAGCGTGGTCAGCAGCGGGTTGTTCGACGCGGCGACGGCGACCGGGTCGGTCGACATGCCGGTGACCGAGCCGGGGCCGTCCGGGACGGCGGCGGCGTAGTCGGCACAGCCGGGGCCGACGAGGTCCGCGGCAGGGTCGGCCGTCATCATGTCGTCGCTGGGCATCTCCGACGGCGTCTCCATGGGCGCCTCCATCGACGGGGAGGTGTCGGAGCCCGCCGTGTCGTCGGTGGTGTCGGAGCTGCAGGCCGTCAGGGCGAGGCCGGTGACGCCGGCGAGCAGGACGGCGGCGATGCGGGTGCGGTTCGTGGTGCGCATGGTGACTCTCCCTTGATCTGGTCCGGGTGGGGTACCCGCCCGGTCGTCTCTCGGGTGGGGTTCGGCGCGGTCGGGGAGGCGGATGGGTACGAGTTGGCGACGAGTTTCCGACGAGCACCCCAGCCACCGACGAGGACCCCGACTGCCCCACGGTCACCCGGCCGAGCGGACCGGTCGACCCATCCGGGGGCGCCGCGGTGGCGAACTCCCGCCATGGACCTGCTCACGCTCGCGCTCATCGGCCTGGTCGGTGGCCTCATCACCGGCATCTCCCCGTGCATCCTGCCCGTGCTGCCGGTGGTGTTCTTCGCGGGCGGGGTGCAGGGTGCGCGCTCCCGACCGCCCGGCATGGCAGTGGCCGGCGGACCCGCCACCAAGGGGGCGGCCCGTTCGGTCGGCGCGATGGCGCAGCCGTCGTTCCTGTCCCGACCGGCCGGCGACGGCGCGTCGACCGCGACGACGGATCGCGTGAGCGGCCCCGGCGGCGTCGCGACGCTGGACCGTCCCGCTCCCACCCCCGACGACCGCCGCCGTGACCGCGTCGCCGCTCGCCGGCCCTACCTCGTCATCGTCGGCCTGGTCACCAGCTTCACGCTGGTCACGCTGGTCGGCACCCTGCTGCTCAACCTGCTCGGCCTGCCGCAGGACCTGCTGCGCTGGGCGGGTATCGCGGTGCTCGCGCTGCTCGGGATCGGCCTGCTGGTGCCGCGTTTCGAGGAGGTCCTCGAGCGTCCGTTCCAGCGGCTGACCCCCACGCGAGCACCCGGCGCGGGGCGTGGCGGCTTCGTCCTCGGGCTGGGGCTCGGGGCGGTGTACGTGCCCTGCGCGGGCCCGGTGCTCGCCGCGATCACGGTGGCGGGCGCGACGGGGTCGGTGGGCCCGGGGACGGTCGTGCTGACGGTGTCGTTCGCGCTGGGTGCGGCCATCCCGCTGCTGATCCTGGCGCTGGCGGGCCGGCGCGTGGCCGAGCGCATCGCCGCGTTCCGCACCCACCAGCGCGGCATCCGTGCCGCGGGTGGCGCCCTGATGATCGCGCTGGCCCTCGCGCTCGCGTTCAACGTGACGGATGCGATCCAGCGCGCGCTGCCCGGGTACACCGACGCGCTGCAGACCCGCGTCGCCGCGAACGAGACCGTGCGTGAGCAGCTGGACCTGGGCGGTCTGGTGACCGACGAGAACCGGCAGCTGGCCCAGTGCACCAACAACGCCGCCGAGCTCGAGGACTGCGGCCCAGCGCCGGCGATCCGCGGCATCGACACGTGGCTGAACACCCCGGACGGTGCGCCCGTCGACCTGGCCGACCTGCGCGGCAAGGTGGTCCTGCTCGACTTCTGGGCGTACTCCTGCATCAACTGCCAGCGTTCGGTCCCGCACGTCACCGCCTGGGAGAAGACGTACCGCGACGACGGCCTGGTGGTCATCGGGGTGCACACCCCGGAGTACGCGTTCGAGCGTGAGACCCGCAACGTGCGCGACGGGGCCGAGCGGCTGGGGATCACCTACCCGGTGGCGCAGGACAACTCCTACGCCACGTGGACGGCGTACCGGAACCGCTACTGGCCCGCGCACTACCTGATCGACGCCGACGGGCAGGTGCGCCAGGTGTCGCAGGGTGAGGGCGGCTACGCGCAGACCGAGACGCTCATCCGTGAGCTGCTCACCCAGGCCGACCCGGGTGTGGACCTGCCCGCGCGGACCCAGGTGGACGACACGACGCCCGTCGGGGACGTCACGCAGGAGACGTTCCTGTCCGTGAGCAAGCACACCAACGTGGCGGGCGACTACCGCGAGGGCGAGTCGCGGTACGCGTTCCCCACCGAGCAGGCACCGGACACGGTGGCGTTCGACGGCACGTGGACCACGGACTACCAGGGTGCGACGGCGGGCGCCGATGCGTCGCTGCGCCTGCGGTACCACGCCAAGGTCGTCCAGGCGGTGCTCGGTGGCAGTGGCACGGTCACGGCCACGGTGCGCGACGCGGACGGCGCGGTCGTCGACCGCCGGCTGGTGACCGTGGACGGCTCGCCGCGGGCGTACGAGCTGGTCAGCGACACGTCGGTGGAGCAGGGCACCGTGGAGCTGTCGGTCGAGCCCGGTGTGCAGGCGTTCTCGTTCACCTTCGGGTGAGCGCAGCGCACGGCAGCGGTACGCGGACGGCGGGTCGGCAACGGCCCGCCGTCGGCATGCCCGAACGTGCCCGGGACTGTCCGGTGCGCAGGAGCATTGCAGGAGCGCCCACCGAGCCGCCAGATACGGCCGTCCGGGTGAAATGGACGTCTGTCCGTTTTTGATCGTTGCACGCGCTTCCACGCGCTCTCATGTTGCTCTAATGTCGGACTTGTCAACGAAAACGGCAAACCCTCTGCAAGGAGGGGACGCAAAGCCACGGGACCCCCAGGGTCAGCCGGGCTACCGAACAGACAGGACAGTGTCATGGACCAGCGTGGGTACTCAGTCGACCCGTCCGAGACCTCCATCAACCTCACCCCGGCTTTCCCCGCCCCTCGCGTGACCGCGTGGGCCGGGCTCGCTGCTCGTCGCAGCGCGATCGAGTCGGTCCCGGCGCAGCGCGAGCACGCGGCGGCCTGAACGTCAGCACGACACGAAGCCCCCGTGACCGGATGGTCGCGGGGGCTTCGTCGTGCCGTGGAGGGGCGTGAGCCCTGCAATGCCGACCGCTACAGCTCGCCGGTCCGTTGCAGGTACCGCATGGCCGCCCAGCCGATGGGGATGCGCAGCCAGTAGGTGGCCACGCGGAACAGGACCGCGATGGACGTGGCGATACCGGGGTTGATGCCGGTGATGCTGGTCAGCGTGCCGGCCAGCGCGAGCTCGATGGTGCCCATGCCGCCGGGCGTCGGCACCAGCGCGCCGGCGGTGTTGCCGGCCAGGTACACGAGGGCGACCTGGATCAGGGTGGCGTCCTGGCCGAACGCGGCGAGGCTGGCGTCGAACGCGAAGATGAACCCGAGCGTCATGAGCAGGTTGCCGCCGACCGCGAGGGCCAGCCGCCACGGCTGACCGAGCACCTCGATGAGCCGGGGCCACGTCTGGCGCAGGGTCGGCATGGTCTTGGCCAGCACCCACTGCCGGACGCGGGGGACCAGCAGGCCGGACGCGACGAGGACCGCGACGATCCCGATGGCCAGCAGCACCGCGGGCGACACGGGCAGCGGGGACTCGGTGTCCCCGGACGCGATGGTCAGGACGAGGAGCAGCCCGAGCGTCACCACGAACTGGCTGACCTGGACGAGCGCGACGGTGGCGGCGGACAGGGTCGTCGAGACCCCGCGCTTGGTGAGCATCCGCAGGTTCAGGGCGGCCGGTCCGATGCCGGCGGGGGCGGCGAGGCCGACGAACGTCGCGGCGGTCTGCACGAGGGTGGCGCGCCACAGCGACAGCTTCACGGGGGAGAACGCGACGAAGGCCAGGGCTGCTCCGACCAGCGTGAGCAGGCCCAGCACGAAGGCGACGACGGTCCAGCGCCAGTCCCCGGCGGCGAGCGCGGAGGTGATCTCGTCGACGTTGATGCTGGTGATGACGAAGACGATCGCGGCGATCGGGACGAGGATCGTCAGCACGGTCCGGGCACCGAACCGGACCAGCTGCTGCGGCTGCACGTCGGCCTCGGGCAGCCGCGCGACGAGCGCCGACCGCAGCTCCGCGAGGACCTTCTTGTCGGCGCGCATCTCGTTGCGGGTCAGGCGCGGCAGCGTGATCGTCTGCAGCAGCGGGCCGATGGTCTCGATGTGCTCACCGGTCAGCACCGAGACGGCCGAGTCCAGGGCGCGCGTGGCGCCGACGCGCAGGGCGAGCAGGGCGACCAGCTGCGTGATGTCCATGCGCCGCGCCAGCTCGGAGGACGCGACGTCCCCCTGCTCCCAGCTGGTCAGCCACACCACGGGCCGCCCGACGCCGGTCTCCACGAGCAGCACGTCGCTGGTGAGCGAGCGGTGCGCGATGCCGGCGTCGTGCGCCAGCTGCAGCTGCGCCCAGATCTCGCGCAGCACCTCGTCGGTCAGCTGCTCGGGGTGCAGGTCGCCCAGCGGGACGGCGTGGCCCGGGCGCTCCTGCACCAGGAGCATCGAGTCGTCGGCCTCGGCGATGCTGAGGAGCTTGGGGGTGCGGACGCCGGCCGCGCGGGCGGCGTAGGCGAGCAGCGCGGTCCGTTCGGCCGCCTGGCGCAGGGACACCACGGAGCGTCCCTCGATGCCGCGCATCCGCAGCGAGCGCCACAGCCGGGTCAGCATGCCGACCACCTGCCGGTCGCCGTCGACGACCACGAGGTCCAGCTCGTCGCCGGTGGCGGTGGTCAGCTCGTAGACGCGGTAGTCGCTCGAGCGGGTCAGCGCGCGGGCCGCCGCGTCGCCGCCCAGCAGGTCCGGTCCGGCGCCGCCCTCGGCCGCGGTGAGCTCGTCGGCCACCCGGCTCAGCCGGACCGGGTCGAAGCCGGCGCGCCGCACGCCGTGCACGAGGCTCGCCCCGTAGGCCCGCTCGGACTGCACGCCGGACAGGTAGCGCACGCCCAGGCCGGTGACCCGGCCGATGAGGAACGAGACCACGAGCCCGGGCAGCGAGACGCCGGCGGTGATCAGCAGCACGCCGACGGCCACCCAGAGCAGGTTCCAGGACCACTTCACGGAACGTCGTCGGCCGCGGGGCCCGACGACGGTCAGCAGGCCGACCAGCAGCGCCACGTACGCGGGCAGGGTCACCACCCACTCGCCCCCGGAGCGGATCGACATGCCGACGACGAGCTCGTCGGACCCGAAGGTCTGGATCGCCCAGAGCGCGACCTGGTTGAGCACCAGGGCGGCCAGCGCCGCGGCCAGGCCCTCCAGCAGCTGGCGGCCGAGGCGCCGGACCGCCAGCTCGATGATCACGGCGAGCGGCACCGCGAGGATGGCGAAGCCCTCGAGCAGCGAGACGGGCACGAACAGGATGCGCTTGAGCAGGGTCGCGAAGCCCTGCACGTCCTCCGCCACACCGGTCGTGGTGTTGTGCGCGTACGTCGCCAGGACCAGGACGAGGGCGATGCCGAGCGCGGAGAGCACGGTGCCCAGCAGGTCGCCCGGGTGGTGGACGCGGACCGTGGGGACGTCGTCGATGGCGACGGCGGCGTCCTCGGCCGTCGGGGTCGGGCGGGCCAGCACGGGTTCGGCCTGGTCGGCGGCCGCCGGGGAGCCGGCGGCCGCGTGGCTGGCGGGCGTCGCGGGCATAGGGGCGAGTCTAGGCAGCGGTGCCGTCGCCGCCCGGCAGGGCGCCGGTGCGGTCCGTCACGTGGTGCGGCCGGCGCGCGCGCGTCCTGGGCGATGCGTCCGGATCGTCCACTAGCGTTGTGGAACCGACTCTCGTGGAGGTCCCGATGTCCGACCTGACCGCAGCCGACGTCTCGGCCACCCTGCGCCGCATCTGGTGGTTGCCCGTCCTGCGCGGCGTGGTCCTGCTGATCCTCGGCCTGCTCATGCTGGTGCAGCCGCTGGGCACGGTGAAGGCGCTGGTGTGGGTGTTCGGGATCTTCGCGATCATCGACGGCCTGGTCGCCATCGCGCAGTGGCTGGCCAACCGCAAGGAGCCGGGGTCCGGCTGGTGGCTGATCTCCGGCGCCGTGAGCATCGCGTTCGGCGTCATCGCGGTGGTGTGGACCGGCCCGACGGCACAGGTGATCTTCTACCTGATCGCCCTGTGGGTGCTGGTGATCGGTGCGTTGTCCGTGATCGCGTCGGTGGTGCTCTACCGGGCGCGGGACATCGGCTGGTACTGGGTGCTGACGTTCGGGCTGGTGTCGTTCCTGTTCGGGCTGCTGCTCGTCATGAACCCCCAGACGTCGATCAGCATCATCGTGGTGCTGCTGGGTCTGTTCGCCTTCGTCGGCGGCGTGGTCCTCATCGTCAGCGGGTTCGCCACCAAGCAGCTGGCCCGCGACCTGGCCAAGGGGTCCGCGACCGTCTAGTTCAGGCTAGTTCAGGCCGAGCGCCGCGACCCAGGCCGCGGGCACCAGCGCGTACCCGACGAACACGACCATGTCCATGATCGTGTGCGCGACGACCAGGGGCATGACCCGTCGTCTGCGCCGGTAGTACTCGGCGAACACCAGGCCCATGATCGCGTTGCCGACGAACGCGCCCCACCCCTGGTACAGGTGGTAGGAGCCGCGCAGGAGGGCGCTCGCGACGACGATCGCGGGGGCGCTCCACCGCAGCTCACGCAGCCGTTCCATCAGGTAGCCGACGACGATGACCTCCTCCAGCAGCGCGTTCTGCAGCGCGGCGAGCAGGAGCACCGGGATGGTCCACCAGGCAGCGTTGAGCGCGGAGGCCTGCACCTGGACCGCCAGACCCAGGGCGCGCGCGACCGCGTAGAGCCCGAGACCGGGGATCCCGATCACCGCGGCGAGCCCGACACCGACCCCGAGGTCGCGCCAGGGGCGCGTGACGTCGAGCCCGATGCGGCGGACCGCCGAGCGACCGTTGGCGGAGAGCAGGTAGAGCGCCAGAGCGACGGGCACCAGCGCGAAGCCGATCTGCAGCAGCTGGTAGGTCAGGTCGAGCCAGGGGCGCGGCGAGCGGCTGGGGTTGAGCGTCGTGGACTGGTCCGCCAGCGGGGGGCCGGCGGTGAGCCGGTCGATGATGTTGACCACCGCGTACAGGCCGGAGCGGCCCAACGACAGGCCCAGGACGATCCAGATCTCGGTGGTCAGCCGGCGCCGGTACGCGCGAGGGCTGGGCGGCGGGGCGGCCGCTGCCGGGAGCTCCTCGTCGGGGCGCGCGTCGGCGGGTGTCGGCGCGGTCATGCTCGCAGCGTAGGACGCCTGTCTGGACGTCTCCTGGACGAGCGCTGGACCGGGGCTTGCCACGGCCGTGCTCGCAAAGTAGTTTGTGGCGCAAAGTTGACGAGGAGGTCAGAGATGAGCGAGCACGAGTCGGCGCCGGACCCCGCGTCCGCGCTGTCCATCATCGATGCCCAGCGCGCCCGGGCCGGGGCCACCCGACCCTCCGGCGCAGTCCTGTTCGGCCTCTGGGGCGCGGTGTGGCTCGTCGGCTACGGCGCCCTGTGGGTCACGGCGCGCGAGGACGGCTCGCCGTCGGGCCCGGCGGCGGCGGTCGCGGTCGCCGGCGGTGTGCTCGCCGTCGTCGTGACGATCGTGCACGTGCAGCACCGGACGCGCGGGATCGCCGGCGCCAGCGCGAGGCAGGGGGCGCTGTTCGGCTGGGCCTGGCCCATCGGGTTCGTCGCCCAGAGCCTCATCGTCAGCGGGCTCGGCCGCGCCGGTGCCCCGGACGACGTGCTCGCGCTGGCGGCGAACGCGATCGCCGCCCTGGTGGTCGGACTGCTGTACGTCGCGGGCGGCCTGCTCTGGTCGTCCACCGCGATGTACCTGCTGGGCGCGTGGATGGCGCTCGTGGGAGCGGCCGGGGCGACCGCGGGGCTGCCGGGCACCTACCTGGTCATGGCGCTCGCGGGCGGCGGCGGGATGCTCGCGCTGGGCGTCGTCGAGGCGGTCCGTGCCCGTGCCTGACGCCGAGCTGGACCCGGTCATCCACGCCCAGGCCCGGCTGCGGGTGGTCGCCACGCTGGCCTCGCTCGGACGGCGCGACCGCATCGCCTTCCCGCGGCTGCAGAAGCTGCTCGACATGACCGCGGGGAACCTGTCCACCCATCTACGCCGACTCGAGGAGGCGGACTACGTGCAGATCACCAAGACCCATGACGGACGCACGCCGGCCACGTACGTGGAGCTCACGGCCACGGGTCGGCTCGCGTTCGACCGCTACACCCGGACGCTGCGCGCACTGCTGGGCGGTGCGTCGTGACGGCGGTCGTCGAGGTCGAGCAGGTCACGCGGACGTTCGGCCCGGTGACCGCGCTCGACGACGTGTCGCTGAGCGTCCCCGAGGGGCAGCTGGTCGGGCTGCTGGGCCCGAACGGTGCCGGCAAGACCACCCTGCTCAGCCTGGTCAGCGGCCTGCGCCGCGCGGACACGGGGACGGTCCGGCTGTTCGGCGGCGACCCGCGCGCGGCGTCGTCGCGGATCGCGCTGGGCACCACGCCGCAGGAGACCGGGCTGCCGCCGACGCTGACGGTCGGGGAGGTCGTGGACCTCGTCGCCAAGCACTACCCGGCCCCCATGTCCCGGGGTGAGGTGCTCGCGCGGTTCGGGCTGGAGGACCTGGCGGGCCGGCAGACCGGCGGGCTGTCGGGTGGTCAGAAGCGCCGGCTCGCGGTTGCGCTCGCACTGGTGGGACGGCCGCGACTCGTGCTGCTGGACGAGCCCACCACCGGCCTGGACGTCGAGGCGCGGCACGTGCTGTGGCAGGCGCTGCGTGACTACCACGCCGACGGCGCCACCGTGCTGCTGACCAGCCACTACCTCGAGGAGATCGAGGCGCTGGCGCAGCGGGTCGTCGTCATCGGCTCCGGACGCGTGCTGGCCGACGACTCCCTGTCCTCGGTGCTCGGCCTCGTGGCCCTGCGGCGCGTGATCCTGTCCCTGCCACCGAGCTCGACGGTCGACCTCGCGCGGCTGCCCGGGGCGGCGAGCGCCCAGCAGGGACCCGACGGGCGGTGGACGGTGCTGGCCTCTGACGCCGACCGGCTGGTGCGCGCGCTCGTCGTCGAGGACGTGCCGTTCCACGGTCTGGAGCTGCGCGGTGCCTCCCTGGAGGAGGCGTTCCTGACGCTCACCCACGAGCAGGAGGCGGTCCGATGACGACGACGACCCTGGCGCCGCGGCCCTTCTGGGCCCTGGCCGTGCTGCACGCCCGGTTCCAGTTCCTGGAGACCATCCGGGTGCCCATCGCGGTGATCGGCAACCTGCTGTTCCCGTCGCTGGCGCTCCTGTTCTTCGTCATCCCGCAGCGCACGGTGGCCGACGACCCCGTGATCGCGACCGCCGCCGTCGCGCAGCTGGGCGTGTTCGCCGTGATGTCGACGTGCCTGTTCTCGTTCGGGGTGGGCGTCTCCGAGGACCGTGCCCTGCCGTTCGACCCGTTCCTGCGCACCCTGCCCGCGGGCGCCGGGCCGCGGCTGGCCGGACGCGTGCTCAACGGGGTGGTCTGGTCGTACCTGGCGCTGGTCCCGCTGGTGCTCCTGGGCTGGCTGCTCACGGCGGCGACCCTGACGCCGTCGCAGGCGCTCGCCGCGGTCGCGCTGGTGCCCGCGGTGGCCGTGCCGTTCCTGCTGCTCGGCCTGGCGATCGGCTACCGGCTGAGCTCCAAGGCGGCGATCGCGGTGGTGCAGGCGACGCTGTTCCCGCTGGCGTTCGCGGGCGGGCTGTTCCTGCCGCCCGAGGCGTTCCCGGCCTGGCTCGACGCGCTCAGCAAGCTGCTGCCGTCGCGCGCGGCCCGCGACCTCGCCGTCCAGGCGGTGACCGGCTACGCGGCGTACAGCTACGCGCTGGTGGTGATCCTCGCGTGGACGGTGCTGTTCGCCGCGCTCGCGGTGACGGCGTACCGCCGCGACGAGGGCCGCCGGTTCCACTGACGGCCGGCGCGCGCCGGCGGGCCGGCGCGCCGGGTGCTGCCGGCCGGGAATCAGAAGGATCCGGCTCCGAACGGCCCGGATCCTTCTGATTCCTCGGCGCCGGCGGGCCGGCGAGCCGCCCAGCGCGCCGACCGGGCCGGCGCCGGCGCCGGGCTACTCGAAGCGGCGCAGGCGCAGCGAGTTGCCGACCACCAGCACCGACGACGCCGCCATCGCCGCGCCCGCGATCATCGGGTTCAGCAGGCCGAACGCCGCCAGGGGGATCGCGGCGACGTTGTAGGCGAACGCCCAGAACAGGTTCTGCTTGATCACCCGCAGGGTCCGACGGGACAGCCGGATCGCGTCGCCGGCCGAGCGCAGGTCGCCGCGGACCAGCGTGATGTCCGCGGCCTCGATGGCCACGTCGGTGCCGGTGCCCATGGCGAGCCCCAGGTCGGCGGTGGCCAGGGCGGCGGCGTCGTTGACCCCGTCGCCGACCATCGCCACGCGTGCACCCTGCGCCTGCAGCCGCGCGACCACGTCGACCTTGTCGGCGGGCAGCACGTGCGCGATCACGTCCTCGTCGGCGATGCCGACCGACCGGGCCGCCGCGCGCGCCGCACCGGCGTTGTCCCCGGTGAGCAGGACGGGCCGCAGCCCGAGCCCGCGCAGCTCGGCGACGGCCTGCGCCGACGACTCCTTGACCGGGTCGCGCAGGACGAGCACCCCGCGCGGTGAGCCGTCCCACGCGACCATGACCGCGGTGGCGCCGTCGGCCTCGGCGGCGTCGAACGGCTCCTGGAACGCGGCCGGGTCGACGCCCTGGTCCCGCAGCCACGCGGGGCGGCCGACGAGCACGCGCCGGCCCAGCCCGACGCCGGAGTGCGCGGTCCGGACCACGCCCGAGACGCCGTGCCCGGCCTCGGCGCGGAACTCGTGCACCTGGTCGGCGCCGATGACCACGCCGTCGCCGCCGGTGGGACCGTCCTGCGACGTGACGGCGGCGGCGATCGCGCGTCCGATGGGGTGCTCGGCCAGCTGCTCGACCGCGGCGGCGTACCGCAGGGTCTCGTCGTCGCCGATCACCTCGACCAGCGCCATCCGGCCCTCGGTCACCGTGCCCGTCTTGTCGAGCACGACGGTGTCGACGGCGCGGGTCTGCTCCAGCACCTCGGGACCCTTGATGAGGATGCCGCGCTGCGCGCCGCGGCCGGTGCCGACCAGCAGGGCGGTGGGCGTGGCCAGGCCCAGGGCGCACGGGCACGCGATGATCAGCACGGCGACGGCGGCGGTGAACGCGGACTGCACGCTCGAACCGCTGAGCAGCCAGCCCGCCAGTGTGACCAGCGCGAGGACCAGGACCACGGGCACGAACACGGCGGAGATGCGGTCGGCCAGCCGCTGCACGGGCGCCTTGCCGGTCTGCGCGGTCGCGACGAGCCGGCCGATCTGCGCCAGCCGCGTCTCGGCACCCACGCGCGTGGCGCGCACGGTCAGCGCACCCGAGGTGTTGATCGTGGCGCCGGTGACCTCGTCGCCGGGACCGACGTCGACCGGCACGGGCTCGCCCGTGAGCAGCGAGGTGTCGAGCGCGGACGTGCCGCTGACCACCACGCCGTCGGTGGCGACCTTCTCGCCGGGGCGCACGACGAACTCGTCGCCCACGGTCAGCCGGTCCACCGGGATGCGCCGCTCGGTGCCGTCGACCAGCAGCGAGACGTCCTTGGCGCCCAGGTCCAGCAGCGCGCGCAGCGCGTCGCCGGCGCGGCGGCGGGACCGGTGCTCGGCGTACCGCCCCGCCAGCAGGAACGTGGTGACCACGGCGGCCACCTCGAAGTAGAGCTCCGGGACGTCCATCTGGCTCTGGGCGCGCGGCCACAGCGACGGCGTCATCGTCATGCCGAGCTCACCGGCGCCGCCCAGCAGCAGCGCCCACAGCGACCACCCGGTGGCGGCGATGATGCCGAT
Source organism: uncultured Actinomycetota bacterium (assembly GCA_963837795.1). Classification (GTDB taxonomy): domain Bacteria; phylum Actinomycetota; class Actinomycetes; order Actinomycetales; family Cellulomonadaceae; genus Cellulomonas. The sequence goes on along the minus strand of CAWIOT010000002.1, from coordinate 191,309 downwards.
GGACACCAGGGTGTCCATGGTCGACGACCCGTGCCGGGCGGCCCGGAACGCGGCGCGGTGGAACGGCCACGCGGCCCACGTGACCACCGGCAGGGCCAGCGCGGCGACGAGCCACTGCCAGCCCGTGAGCTGCAGCGCGGGGATCATCGAGATCAGCACCACGGGGACCGACAGCACCGTGGCGAGTCGCAGCCGGCTGCGCAGCTCGGTGCCGCGCGCGTCGGTGGGTGCGGAGGTGTCCTCGTCCGGGTCCATGTCGTGGCCGGGGGCCATGGTGTGGCCGGACAGGGCGTGCTCGACGGGGTCGTGGTGCGCGTGCGGCGCCGGGACCACGTGCGCGTCGTAGCCGGCGGACCGGACGGCGGCCAGCAGGTCGTCCGTGGCCACGGGTGCGTCCAGCACCACGTGCGCGGACTCGAGCGGCAGGTTCACCGTCGCCTCGACGCCGGGCAGGCGGTTCAGCTTCTTCTCCACGCGGGCGACGCAGGACGCGCAGGTCATGCCCTCGATCGCGAGGTCGACGGTGCGTTCGCTCACAGCAAGGACCTCCGCGGCGTGACCGCGTAGCCGGCCTCGACGACGGCCTCGGACACCGCCTCGTCGGACAGCGGCTGCTCCGACACGACGGAGACGGTCGACGAGCCGCCGACGACCAGCTGGATCGCGACGTCCTGGACGCCGGGCAGGGTCGAGAGCTCGGAGGACACGGCGGACACGCAGTGCCCGCAGGTCATGCCGTCGACGCCGAACGTGGTGGTGGTGCTCATGGTGGTCTCCTCTTCAGCTGCGGACGAGGCGGGCGATGGCGTCCGAGGCTTCCTTCACCTTGGCCGCGCCCTCCTCGGGGGACTGGCGGGCGGCGTCGACGACGCAGTGCGCGAGGTGGTCCTCGACCAGGCCGATGCTCACGGCCTGCAGCGCCTTGGTGACCGCCGCCACCTGGGTGAGGATGTCGATGCAGTAGACGTCCTCGTCGACCATCCGCGCGATGCCCCGGACCTGGCCCTCGACGCGGCGCAGGCGCTTCAGGTAGTCGTCCTTGGCGTCCGTGTAGCCGTGCATGGGTGCCTCTTCTCCTGGGGCGAGCGGGTGCTCTTTGCGCAACACAATACCCCTAGGGGGTATTCCGGGCGCGGGCGCGAGGCAGAATCGGCCGCATGCGGGTCTCGGCGAAGGCGGACTATGCGGTGCGGGCGTGCGCGGAGCTGGCGGCGTCCCCGCAGGGCGACCCGGTGCGTGCCGACGACCTGGCGGTGGGGCAGCAGCTGCCCGTCGCGTTCCTCGAGCGCATCCTGGGCGACCTGCGCCGCGGCGGCGTCGTGACCAGCGTGCGCGGCCGCTCCGGCGGCTACCGCCTGGCGCGCCCGGCGGACCAGATCACCCTGGCGGACGTCATCCGCGCGGTCGACGGCCCGCTGGTGACCGTGCGCGACGAGCGGCCGACCGCGCTCGAGTACGGCGGCTCCGCGCAGGCGCTGCTCGAGGTCTGGGTGGCGCTGCGCGTGAGCGTCCGCGACGTCCTCGACCAGGTCACGCTGGCCGGCCTGGTCTCCGGTGAGCTGCCGGCGCACGTGCACGAGCTGGGCGCCCGCGAGGACGCCTGGGTGAACCCGTAGTCGGTCAGGCGGCCGCGAGAACGGCAGAACGCCGCGAGAACGGCAGGACGATGTGCCGTTCTCGCGGCGTCGTGACGTTCTCGGCCTCGGTCAGGCGGTCAGGCGGTCAGGCGGTCGGTGCCGTCGCCTGGGCCGCGGCGCGGACGGCGGCCGGCAGCGCCGAGACGATGCGGTCCACGGCGGCGTCGTCGTGCGCGGCCGAGACGAACCACGCCTCGAACGGCGACGGCGGCGCGTACACACCCTGCTCGAGCAGCGAGTGGAAGAACGGTGCGTAGCGCCACGACTCGGTGGCCAGCACGCCGTCGTAGTCGCGGGCGCCCTCGGCGGCGGCGCGCGGCCCGAAGAACGTGCTGAACAGGTTCCCGCCCCACTGGATCGCGTGCGGGAGGCCCTCGGCCGACAGCACGGCGCCCAGCTCCCCGCGCAGCTGCGCGGAGACGGCGTCGACCCGGGCGTAGACGTCCTGGTCGGCGAGCCGCAGCGTGGCCAGCCCGGCGGCGGTCGCCACCGGGTTCCCGGACAGGGTGCCGGCCTGGTAGACGGGGCCGACGGGGGCCAGCATCGCCATGACGTCGCGGCGCCCACCGACCGCGGCGACCGGCAGGCCACCACCGATGACCTTGCCGAACGTGTGCAGGTCCGCGGCCCAGCCCTCGCGCAGCCCCTCGAGCCCCCACCAGCCGGAGTACCCGACCCGGAAGCCCGTGAGCACCTCGTCCTGGATGAGCAGGGCGCCGTGCTTCAGCGTGAGGCTGCGCAGCGACGCGTTGAAACCGGGCAGCGGCGGGACGACGCCCATGTTGGCGGGCGCGGCCTCCGTGATGACGGCGGCGATCCGGTCGCCGTGCTCGGCGAACGCGGCCTCGATCGCCTCGAGGTCGTTGTAGCGGACGACGATGGTCTCGCCGGCGACCGCGGCGGAGACGCCGGCCGAGTCAGGCAGACCGAGGGTCGCGACGCCGGAGCCGGCGGAGGCCAGCAGGGCGTCGACGTGGCCGTGGTAGCAGCCGGCGAACTTCACGACGAGGTCGCGGCCGGTGAACGCCCGCGCCAGGCGCAGCGCGGTCATCGTGGCCTCGGTGCCGGTGGACACCAGGCGGACCTTCTCGGCCGGGGGGACCCGCGAGCGGATCTCGTCGACCAGGTCCACCTCCGTGACCGTCGGGGCGCCGAAGCTCAGGCCCCGCCCGGCGGCCTCCCGGACCGCCTCCACCACCTGCGGGTGCGCGTGGCCCAGCAGCGCGGGACCCCACGAGCCGACGAGGTCCACGTACTCGGTCCCGTCGACGTCCGTGACGTACGGGCCCCGGGCGGAGGCGAGGAACCGGGGCGTGCCGCCGACGTTCCCGTACGCACGCACGGGGGAGTTGACCCCGCCGGGGATGACGGCCTGCGCGCGGTCGAACGCCTGCGCGCTGGACGTCGTTGCCGGGGTGGTGACGCTCATCGGATCTCCTCTGCCAGCCAGCCGGCCAGCTCTGTCGCAGCGTAGGTGAGTACGTGATCGGCACCGGCCCGACGGATGCTGAGCACGGACTCGAGGATCGCCCGTCTGCGCTCGATCCAGCCTCGCGCGGCGGCGGCCTCGATCATCGCGTACTCGCCCGACACCTGGTAGGCCGCGACCGGGACGGTCGACATGGCGGCGACGTCGGAGAGGATGTCCAGGTAGGCCAGCGCGGGCTTGACCATGACGACGTCGGCGCCCTCGGCCAGGTCGATCTCGACCTCGCGGACGGCCTCGCGACGGTTGGCCGGGTCCATCTGGTAGGTCCGCCGGTCGCCCTCGAGCTGCGACTCGACCGCGTCCCGGAACGGACCGTAGAACGCGGACGCGTACTTGGCGGCGTACGCCAGCACGGCCACGTCCTGCTGACCGGCGGCGTCGAGGGCGTCGCGTACGTACCCGACCTGGCCGTCCATCATCCCGCTGAGCCCCACCATGTGGGCGCCCGCCGCGGCCTGCGCCAGGGCCATCTCGGCGTACCGGACCAGGGTCGCGTCGTTGTCCACGGCCCCACCGGGCGTCAGCACACCGCAGTGCCCGTGGTCGGTGAACTCGTCCAGGCACAGGTCGGCCTGCACGACGAGCGCGTCCCCGGCCTCGGCGACCGCGTCGGCGATGGCCACGTTGAGGATGCCGTCCGGGTCGGTGGCCTGCGTGCCCACCGCGTCGCGGACCTCCGGGACGGCGAACAGCATCACGCCGCCCAGCCCCGCACCGGCCGCCTCCGCGACCGCCTTGCGCAGCGAGTCGCGCGTGTGCTGGAGCACGCCGGGCATGGACGTGATCTCGCGCGGCGCGGTCAGGCCCTCGCGCAGGAAGACGGGGAGCACCAGCTGGGCGGCGTCCAGGCGGGTCTCGGCGGTCAGGCGGCGCAGGGCGGGCGTGGCGCGCAGCCGACGGGGGCGCACGCGGCGGGAGTCGGTCATGAGATCTCCTCGGGGCTGAGGGTGGGGGCCGGCAGGACGGTCGCCACCGCGCGGGTCAGCGCGTCGACCATGCCGAGCATCGTCTGCTCGGTGGCGATGCCCGCGAGCGGCAGCCCCAGGCGGGCGGCCTCGGCGGCGGTCGAGGGACCGATGCCGATCATGAGCGTGCTCGCGGGCGGCTGGCCCAGCTGGGTGGCCAGCTCGCGCACGGTGCTGGCCGACGTGAGCAGTGCGGCGCGGATGCTGCCGTCCGCCCATGCCTCACGGACGTCGTCGGGCGGCGGCGCCGCGGAGACCGTGCGGTAGGCGACGACGTCGGTGACCTCCCAGCCGCGGTCGTGCAGGCCGTCGGTGAGGGTCGCCGCGGCCAGGTCGCCGCGCGGGAACAGCACGCGCGCGGGCTCGCTCGGTGCCGGCCACGCGTCCACGAGCGCCCGCGACGTCGACGGGCCGCGGGGCACCAGGTCGGGCTCGACGCCGACCTCGCGCAGCGCCCGAGCGGTCCCGGGGCCGACGGCGGCGACGCGTACCTGGCCGTCGGCGAGCAGCTGCGTCAGGCTGCCGGCGCTCTCCTGCGCGCGGTCCACCAGGACGGGCACGGCGGCGGCGCTGGTGACCGCGAGCCAGCCGTACCAGCCGGACTCCAGCGCGAGCAGCGCGTCGTCCAGCTCGGTCGGGTCCTCCGGCGGCACGGTCTCGATGAGGGGCACGACGACGGCCTCGGCCCCGGCGGCGGCCAGCGCGACCTCGGCGGGGCTGCGCCCGGCGGACGGGCGCGGGACCAGCACACGCCAGCCGGCCAGGGGCAGGACGGGCGGGGCGCTCACCGGACGGCCCCCAGCGCGGCCAGGTCAGCGGCACCCGCGCCGAGCAGCTGCTCGGCCACGTCGACACCGAGCTCCCGGGCGTCGGTGACTGCGTCGGTGCCCAGCGTGACGACGCCGCCGCGGCGCAGGGTCGTCGACCCGTCGGGCCGGGCGACGACGGCGTCCAGGCGCAGCGTGCGGCCGTCGTCGGTGGGCTGGGCCCACGCCCCGATCGGCGCCGCGCACCCTGCCTCGAGCCGGCCGAGCAGCGCACGCTCGGCGGCGACCGCCAGCCGGGTCGCGGGGTGGTCGAGGGCCCGCAGCGCCCGCGCCAGCGGGGATCCGGGGTCCAGGTCCGCGCGGACCTCCACGGCCAGCGCACCCTGACCGGGTGCCGGAGCCATGAGCTCGGGCGCGAACGCCTCGGTGACCGCGTCCAGGCGGCCCAGCCGCGCCAGCCCCGCGCGCGCCAGCACCACCGCGTCGAGGTCGCCGGGCCCGGTGGTCGAGCCCGCCACGCGGCCCAGCCGGGTGTCGACGTTGCCGCGGATGTCGACCACGGTCAGGTCGGGCCGGGCGGCCAGGAGCTGCGCGGCCCGGCGCGGGGAGCCGGTGCCCACCAGCGCGCCGACCGGCAGCTGCGCGAGCGTGAGCCCGTCCCGCGCGCACAGGGCGTCGGCGGGGTCCTGGCGCACGGGCACCGCGCCCAGCGCGAGCCCGTCGGGATCCGTGGTGGGCAGGTCCTTGAGGGAGTGGACGGCGACGTCGCACCGGCCGTCCAGCAGGGCGTCGCGCAGCGCGGTCACGAAGACGCCGGTCCCGCCCAGGCTCTGCAGGGAGCCGGTCAGCCGGTCGCCGTCGGTGCGGACGTGGACGGTCTCGAGGGTGAGGTCGCCGCGCCCGAGGTCCTCGAGGGCGTCGACCACATGGCCGGTCTGCGTGAGCGCGAGGGCGCTCGCGCGGGTGCCGACCCGCACGTGCTGGGGCATGCCGTCCAGTGTCCCTCTCCGCCGCAGCGATGTCGAAGCGCGGGAAATGTCGCCGACCCGGGGTGACGTGGTCGTGACAAGGTGTCAGAAAATGGCCACCGGAAATGTGACGTGAGACATTCTTGCCCGGTATGCCGACGCGTTGTCAGAAAGTGTCGGAGAAATGCAGGTCAGAGCACGGACCGCGCCGCGGCGACCGCATCCGGCACCACCGACGCCAAGCCGTTGCCCGCCACCCAGGCACCGCACACGGCCACGCCGGGTCGTGCCGCGACCTCCGCACGGACGTCGGCGACCACCCGCTGGTGGGCGGCGCTCGGTCGCGGCAGGGCCTGCGTCCAGCGCACGGTCGCGTGGTCGAGCAGCTGGTCACGCACCAGCCGGGTGCCCAGCAGCGTGCTCGCGTCGCGCAGCGCGGTGTCGAGGTCGGGTGCGCTACCGGCGCCACCCTCGTCGCCGCGCCCGTACGAGAGCCGGACCACGTGCCGACCCGGACCCGCCGCCCGCGCCAGCCAGCCCCACTTCGCGGTCGCGTGCGTGAGCGCCTTGGCGGACACGTCCGTGGCCTCGCGCGCGACGAGCACCCCGGTCCCCCGCGGTGCGGCGTCGAGCGCGGGCGCGTCCAGCACCAGGGTGACCAGCGTGACCTGGGCGCCGGGATCGGGCCGGCCGGTGGCCAGCCCGAGCAGGTCCACGGCGGCAGGGGTCGCGACGACGACGCGCTCGGTCCGCTCCCCGCCGACGTGCCCCGGCGTGATCGCGTCGACCCGGACGCCGGTGCGGACCTGCCCGCCGAGCGCCTCGATCCGCGTCACCAGCCGGTCCACGAGCACGTGCATGCCCCCGTCGAGCCCCTGCACCGCCGACCCCGCCGGGGCCGCCGCGCGCAGGCTCCGCACCGCCCGGGCCAACGAGCCGCGTTCCCGGGCCAGCGCGGCCGGCAGCCCGGGGGAGACGGCGTCGACCGCGAGGTCGTCCGGGTCCGCGGCGTGCACGCCCCCGACCACCGGTCGCACCAGCCGGTCCAGGACGCGCGCGCCCATCCGGCGCCGCACCAGGTCGCCCAGGCTCGTCGCGTCACGTGCCGGCAGCACCAGGTCCAGGCTCGCGCGTGCGCTCCCGACCAGTCCCAGGGTGCGCCGGACGTCCGCCGCCCACGGGTCCGCGGGGATGCCCAGCAGACCGGTCCGCGGCAGGGGCCCGTCGCCGTGCGGCAGGTGCACCCAGGACCCGAGCGGCTCCGGCGTGCGGATCGCCGCGGCGAGGTCGAGCTCGTCCAGCAGGGCCGCGACCGTGCCGCCGCGCGTCGCGTAGGACTCCGCGCCGGCGTCGAGCCGCAGCCCGCCGACCGTGTGCGCGCGCACCGCACCGCCCGGCACGTCGCGCTCCTCCAGGACCAGCGTCCGCCGGCCCGCCCGCGCCAGCTCGTGGGCCGCGACCAGCCCCGCGACCCCGCCGCCGACGACGACCGCGTCCCAGCTCATCAGATCTCGTGCACCAGCCGGACGACCCGTGTGAGCACCGTCGGGTCGGTGTCCGGAGGCACGCCGTGACCCAGGTTCACCACGTGCCCGGGAGCGGCGGACCCGCGGGCCACCACGTCGCGCACGTGCGCCTCGAGCACCGGCCAGGGGGCCGCCAGCAGCGCGGGGTCGATGTTGCCCTGCAGCGGCGTGGTCCCGCCGAGCCGGCGGTTCGCCTCGTCCAGCGGCAGCCGGTAGTCGACGCCGATCACGTCCGCGCCGACGTCCCGCATGGCGCCGAGCAGCTCGCTGGTCCCGGTGCCGAAGTGGACCTTGCGCACCGGCAGGTCGGCGACGTGGCCGAGCGCCCGCGCGGACGCGGGGGCCACGTGCGCGGTGTAGTCGGCCAGCCCCAGCGAGCCCGCCCACGAGTCGAACAGCTGCGTCGCACTGGCCCCGGCCAGCACCTGCGCGCGCAGGAAGGCACCGGTGACGTCCGCGGCCCACTGCGTCAGCGCGGTCCAGGTGTCCGGGTCCGCGTGCATGAGCGTGCGCGCGGCCAGGTGGTCGCGCGACGGACCGCCCTCGACCAGGTACGCGGCGAGCGTGAACGGCGCGCCGGCGAAGCCGATCAGCGGCGTCGAGCCCAGGGCCTCGACCGTGCGCGCGACCCCGTCGGACACCGGCTGCAGCGCCTCGGGAGTCAGCGGGCCGAGGTCGCGCAGCCGCGCGACGTCGTCGGCGGTCCGCACCGCCGAGCCCATGACGGGTCCGACGCCGGGCTTGATCTCCACGTCGACACCGGCCAGCTTGAGGGGGACGACGATGTCGGAGAAGAAGATCGCCGCGTCGACGTCGTGCCGCCGGACGGGCTGCAGCGTGATCTCGCTGGCCAGCGCGGGGTCCAGGCAGGCGTCCAGCATGGCCGTCCCGGCCCGCGCCTCGCGGTACTCGGGCAGCGACCGGCCGGCCTGTCGCATGAACCACACCGGGCGGCGCTGCGGCTGCTCACCGCAATAGGCGCGCACCAACGAAGAATTCGTCGTGCGGCCGTCGACGAGGGGGTGAGCAGAAGGAAGGTTCACGCGCCCGATTGTGCCGGACAAATGTCGAGATGATTAACTCGTGGACGTGGTGCTGCTGTCCCTCGCCGCCAGTCACCACGACCTCGACCTCGATGTCCTGGAACGTCTCTCGTCGGACGTCCACGCTGTCGCCTCCGAGCTCGTGGGCTCGACGGCGCACAGGTTCGTCTCCGGTGCCGTCGTCCTGGCGACGTGCAACCGGTTCGAGCTGTACCTCGAGGTGGACGACCCCGCCGACACCCCCGCGGCCCGCAGCGCCGCCGCCGAGGCCGTCGCCGACCGGTCGGGCTACCGCGTGGACCAGGTGGCGGCGCACCTGCGCGTCCGCACCGGCACGGACGCCGCGGCCCACCTGTTCTCCGTGGCCAGCGGCCTGGACTCGATGGTGGTGGGCGAGCGGGAGATCGCCGGCCAGGTGCGCCGAGCGCTGACCGCGGCCCGCCGTGACCAGACGACGACCTCCGGGCTGGAGTCGCTGTTCCAGGCGGCGTCGCGGGTGTCCCGCCTGGTCGAGAGCCGGACCGGCCTGGGCGCGACGGGCCGGTCGGTGGTGGGCGTCGCCCTCGACATCGCCGAGCGCGAGCTGCCCCCGTGGCCGGACGTCCGCTGCGTGCTCATCGGCACCGGCTCCTACGCGGGCGCCTCGCTGGCCGCGCTCAAGGCCCGCGGGGTCCGTGACGTCCGCGTCTACTCCGCCTCCGGCCGCGCCGGTGCCTTCGCCGCCGCGCGCGGTGTCCGGTCGCTGCCGGCGTCCGCGGACCTGGCCGCCGAGGTGGCCGACGTCGACCTCGTGGTCGCGTGCAGCGGCGCCGCCGGTGCCGTGCTGGGCGTCGACGCGCTCGCGGCCGCGCGGTCGGCCGGCTCGTCGTCGCTCACCGTGGTCGACCTGGCCCTGCGGCACGACGTCGACCCGGGTGTGCGGTCCCTGCCCGGCGTCCGGCTGGTCAGCCTGCACACCGTCGCCGAGCACGCGCCGGCGGAGCACGCGGCGGTGCGCACCGCGCAGGCGGTCGTCGAGTCGGCCGCCGAGGACTACGAGGCCGAGCGCCGGGTCCGCGACTGGAACCCCGCGGTCGTCGCGGAACGCACGCGCGTGCTCGGTGGCCTGGAGGCGGCGCTGGAAGGCTTGCCGGGCGAGTCCCGCGACGAGCGCGCGGAGCGGGCGCTCCGGCGCCGGACCCGGTCGGCGCTGCACGGTCCCACCGTGCGGGCGCGCGAGGCGGCACGGGCGGGGGACGCCGCGACGTACGCGGCGGCGCTGGCGGAGCTGGCGTCGATCCCGGTCCCGGCGCTGGCGGCCGACGCGCGCTGAGCGGACGGGCTGGACAGGACGGTCGGGCTGAGGTCGAAGCGTGCCGGGCCTGGACGGGGGGGAGGGCCAGGCCCGGCACGCGTTCCGCGGGGCCGCAGCAGCACTGGCGCGACCCTGGTCGGGAACCCTCGGGCAGGTGCGCTACGAGCGCACCACCTGCTGCCGGGGAGCAGCAGGCCCGGGGGCCCAGGTGTGGGGGACCACCTGGTTGGTCTGGATGTCGGTGAGCTCGGCCGCGTAGACGATGCCCTCGTACACGCCGGCCTCGACGCGGTTGAGGTGCAGTCGCTCGGCGCGCTCGATGTCGTCGCCCAGGTGCGAGATGCGGGCGACGACGTAGCGCTGCGCGTCCTGCCACTGGTCGACCACGCGGACGCTCAGGCCGTTCCAGCGGGCCGTGAGGTCCAGCTCGAACAGCTCCGTCACGTCCTCGCGGGCGACCCGGCGGTACCAGCGGCCCGAGGGCGACTGGTGGAAGCCGGTCTCCGCGAGCGGCGGGTTGGCCAGGGCCAGGACCACGGTGTGCCCGCCGTCGACGACGTCGGCCTCGAGGTAGGCACCGTGCCACTTGGCCACGGGCCCGACGCAGCGGGAGAGGGACGCCAGAGACGGGCGGGGGGCGCCCAGCTGCGTGACGGTCCACCCGGCACCGACGTCGCCGTAGCGGGCCAGCAGCGTGGAGGTGCCGTTGTCGTAGATGCGCACCAGCTCGGCGCCCGGGGGGATGCGCGAGTGGCGCAGCCACCACAGCGGGAGGATGTAGCCCGGCACGTCCCGGTACTGCAGCTGCGGGGACGACTCGAACCGCAGGACGTCGATGGACCGGTCGTACGGGCTGAACGGCGAGCCCTCGTAGCCGAGCCCGTGCACCTCGAACAGCTGCGCCGGGGTCGTCGCGAAGGCGACGTCCTCGGCACGTACGACGTACCCCGCCAGACGGTCGTGGCCCGCGGTCAGATGAGCGCGGGTGAGCGCTGGCGTGATCGCCTTCTGCATAAGCGTCACGATGGGCATCCTCGCCAAGAATCGGGTGAACCCGGACCAATCAGGCGGGTCGGTGCACGATTGTGCAGGGCATACCGGACTCCTGTCCAGAAGCAGTCACCCAGAAGCGTGAATTCGCAGGTCAGAGGGCTTGAGAGCGGTCCCCTCGAGGGGGTCGGTCTTCCGCTCCGCGGGCGGCAAAAGGTGGGTTCCGAACGGCGTCCTTCACCCGTTCGGCCCAGTGTGCGGTGGCGAGCGCCAGGGAGTCGGTGTACGTCCCTCAGGAGTCCAGATAGGTGACGAGCTGGTCCGCCAGCCCGGTGTACGAGCCGGGCGTGAGGGCGGCCAGCCGCGCCGCGACGTCGTCGGGAAGCCCCAGGCCCCCGATGAACTCGCGCATGTCCTGTGCGGTCAGGCGGCGGCCCCGGGTCAGCTCCTTGAGCCGCTCGTACGGGTTCTCCATCCCCGTGACGCCCGCGACCGAGGCGGCGCGCATGGCGGACTGCACGGGCTCGCCCAGCACCTCCCAGTTCTGGTCCAGCTCGCGCGCCAGCAGGTCGGCGTCCACGCTCAGCGCGCGAAGGCCGCGCGCGACGTTGTCGATGGCCAGCAGCGAGTGCCCGAACGCGGGGCCGATGTTGCGCTGCGTGGTCGAGTCGGTCAGGTCGCGCTGCAGGCGGCTGGTCACCAGGGTGCTGGCCAGGGTGTCCAGCAGCGCGCTCGACAGCTCGAGGTTGGCCTCGGCGTTCTCGAACCGGATCGGGTTCACCTTGTGCGGCATCGTCGAGGACCCCGTCGCGCCCGCCACCGGGATCTGGATGAAGACCCCGCGGGAGATGTACGTCCACACGTCGGTGGCCAGGTTGTGCAGCACCCGGTTGAACCGCGCGACGTCCGCGTACAGCTCGGCCTGCCAGTCGTGCGACTCGATCTGCGTGGTCAGCGGGTTCCACGTCAGGCCCAGGTGCTCGACGAACGCCTTGCTCACCGCCGGCCAGTCCGCGCCCGGCACCGCCACCACGTGCGCGCCGTACGTGCCCGTGGCGCCGTTGAGCTTGCCCAGGAACTCGTCGCCCGCGATCCGGGTCAGCTGCCGCCGGAGCCGGTGCGCGAGGACGGCGAGCTCCTTGCCGAGGGTCGTCGGCGTCGCCGGCTGCCCGTGCGTGAGGGCGAGCATCGGCTGGTCCCGCAGCTCGTGCGCGAGCGCCGCGACCTGGTCGACCAGCGCGGTCGCGGCCGGCGCCCACACGTCCCGCACGGCCCCCCGGACCATGAGCGCGTACGACAGGTTGTTGATGTCCTCGCTGGTGCACGCGAAGTGCACGAGCTCGCCCACCTGGTGCAGCGCCGACCCCTCCGGCGCGGCCGACAGTCGGCTCTTGAGGAAGTACTCCACGGCCTTGACGTCGTGCACGGTGACCTTCTCGATCGCCGCCAGCTCCGCGACCTCGTCGGCCCCGAAGGTGGCGACGACGTCCCGCAGGTACGCCACGTCGTCGTCGCTCAGCGTCGGGGCGCCGGGCACCACCTGGTGCTGGGTCAGGTGGATGAGCCACTCGACCTCGACGTGCACGCGCTCGCGGTTCAGGGCCGCCTCGCTCAGGTGGTCGACCAGGGGGGCGACCGCCCCGCGGTAGCGGCCGTCGAGCGGGCCGAGGGCGATCGGGGGCGTGACGTCCGCGAGCCGGACACGAGCAGAGGACATGGGGGCAGTGTCCCAGAGCCCGCCCGACGGGCGTGGCGGGTGTCCGCGACGGCACCCGGATCATCGTGCAGACCTCGTCCCACCGGGCGCGACGAACGCTTCACGACGAGCCCTGCCCGCGCACTCAGTAGCCTGTGCGAACCGGCACGCGCCGGTCCCCGACGACGAGGAGCCCCGTGGCACCCCCCGCACGCAGGCCCAGCGCGGTCCTGCTGGTCGGTGCCTTCGTGGTGGTGGCGGTGCTCGGTGCGGCGCTCGCGGGGCCGTTCCGGCTGGGGCAGCGCAACGCGGGCGGTGCGCCGTTCACGCTCCCACCGGCCGTGCAGCCGACAGTCACGGCCACGCCGCTGCCGGTGGAGTCGGCCCTGCCCCGCGAGCCGATGTCGATGGACCTGCAGCGCTGGGTCTACCTGCTGGTCATCGCGGTCCTCGGGGCGCTGCTGGTCCTTGCGGTCGCGCAGGTGGTGAAGCGCGTGCGGGCGATGCTCGCGCGGCGGGCGCCCGACGACGCCGACTCGGCCGACCCCGACGTGGAGCTGGGCGGGGACGTGCTGGACAGCGCGACCCCGGCGCTGCGGGAGGGCGTGCGGCGTGCCGCACAGGTGCTCGAGGACGAGGTCCCGCCCGGTGACGCGGTGATCGCGGCGTGGGTGGCGCTCGAGGCGGCGGCGGAGCGGTCCGGGCTGGTCCGTGAGCGCGCGCAGACGGCGACGGAGTTCACCGTGGAGGTCCTGGGCACCACGCGTGCCGACCCCGGGTCGACCCGGACCCTGCTGCGGCTGTACCTCGCGGCGCGATACTCCGAGCACGTGCTCACGTCGGCCGACGTCGACGCCGCCCGGAGCAGCCTGGCGGCGATCGCGGACGACCTGGGGCGCCGGGCGGAGGACGCATGAGGCGCTGGGACTGGCGGCCGGTCGCGGGGTTCGTCGTCGGAGCCGTGGGCAGCTGGGCGGCGGGGCTCACCGTCGCCACGTCCGCCCTCATCGGGCTGCTGGTGGCGGCCGGTGCGCTGCTGCTCACCCGCCTGGACGGCACGCCCGACCCCGGCTGGGACCGCGAGCGCCTGGACCGCCGGCACGGGGCTCGGGGCGAGGTGCAGGAGCTCGCGTGGGCGATGGTCGGGCGCGACGGTCGGATCGGCGAGCGCGTGCTGCGGCGCCTGCGGGACGTCGCGGGCCGTCGGCTGGCCCGTTACGGGCTGACGCTGGACGATCCCGAGACGGCCAGTCTGCTCGGCACCCGTGCCGTCCGGACCCTCACCCGGACGCAGTCGCCGCTGCCGTCCGTCGCCGACGTGAAGTACACCCTCGACGTGCTCGACCGCCTCGGTCCGAGGCGCACCGACCAGCCCAGGAGCCCCCAGCGATGACCGAACAGCCCACCCTCACCGTCGCGCAGGTCGCCGAGCACGGCACCGCGGTGCTCGACGAGGTCGCGACGCTCGTCGTCGGCATGCGCGAGCCGCTCACGGTCGCGCTCGCCGCGGTGCTCGGCGGTGGCCACGTGCTCTTCGAGGACGTGCCCGGCCTGGGCAAGACGCTCGCGGCGCGCAGCCTGGCCACCGCGCTCGGTCTGGAGTTCCGGCGCGTGCAGTGCACCCCGGACCTGCTGCCGTCGGACATCACCGGGTCGAGCGTGTTCGACCCCGCCTCGGCGAGCTTCGCGTTCCGCCCCGGCCCGGTGTTCGCGGGGCTCCTGCTGGCCGACGAGATCAACCGGACCGCCCCCAAGACGCAGTCGGCGCTGCTCGAGGCGATGGCCGAGCGCCAGGTGACCGTCGACGGGGAGACGTACCGGCTGCCGGACCCGTTCCACGTGGTCGCCACGTCCAACCCGGTCGAGTACGAGGGGACGTACCCGCTGCCCGAGGCGCAGCTCGACCGGTTCATGGTCCGCGTGGGGGTCGGCTACCCCGAGCGCGACGCCGAGGTCGACGTGCTGAGCCGGCGGCTCGCGCGCCGCCAGGAGATGGGCTCGGTACGGACCGTGGTCGACGCCGCGACGCTGCGCGCCATGCAGGCGGGGGTCGAGGCGGTCACGGTCGACGCCGACATCCTGCGGTACTGCGTCGACCTCGCGGCGGCCACCCGCACGCACGACGCGGTCGAGGTCGGCGCGTCCCCGCGCGGGTCGCAGGCGCTGGTGCTGGTCGCGCGGTCGGTCGCCGTGCTGGCCGGCCGGGACTTCGTCACGCCCGAGGACGTCAAGGCCGTGGCCGTGCCTGCCCTGGCGCACCGGCTCTCGCTGACCCCGCAGGCGTGGGCGACGGGCACCGCGCCGCAGGGCGTGGTCGCGGACGTGCTGCGGCGGGTCCCGGGGCCGACGACGGCGCGACGCGGATGAGGCGCAGATGATCTGGACGCGTTCGCGGGCCACCGCCGCCGGGGTCGTCGTCGCCCTGGTGCTGGTGGTCGTCGGCGCGCTGCTGGGACGCCCGGACGTCGCGGTGCTCGGCGCCGCGCCGCTGGTCGCCGGGGTGTGGGACTGGCGGCGTCGCCCGTCGGTGGACCCGGTGGTCCGGCTGGACGCCGCGCAGGCGCCACCGGCGGCGGGCACGCTGCGGGCCGACGTCGTCCTGGAGGCTCCCGCGGACGTGCTCGTCGCGGTGCGGCGCGGGACGCGCGTGCTGGCCGAGGCGTGGGTGTCCGTCGAGGACTCGCGTCGGCTGCCGCTGGTGGTGCACACGGTGCGGACGGGCCCGCAGGAGGTCGCGTCGGTGGACGTGCAGGGCGTCGGGCCGGGCGCTGCCAGCGTGTCGGAACCGATGCCGGAGGCGTCCCGGTCGGCCCTCGTGCTGCCGGCCCCGCGCCCCCTCGGTGCCCTGCCCCTGCCGCCGCGGCTGCGTGGCCTGACGGGGGCGCACGAGTCGCGCCGGCCGGGGGAGGGCGGCGGGCTGCGGGACGTGCACCCGTTCGCCCCCGGGGACCGGCTGCGGCGCATCGACTGGCGCGTCACCGCGCGGCGCGCACCCGACCTGCACGAGCTGTACGTCCGGCGGGAGCACGCCCTCGCGGAGGCCGTCGTGGTGCTCGTGGTCGACTCGCGCGACGACGTCGGCCCCGACCCGACGACGTGGCGCGGTTCGACGCCGGCGCGCGCGCAGGACCCGACGTCGCTGGACCTGGCCCGGCAGGCGGCCACGTCGGTCGCCCAGGGATTCCTCGACCAGGGTGACCGGGTGGGTCTCGACGACCTCGGTGCCCTGCGTCGGCCCCTGCCGCCCGGCGGCGGCCGACGCCAGCTGGACCGCATCCGGCACGCACTCGCGCTGACCCGGCCGGAGGGCGACCCGCCGCGCCGGCTCCGCGCGCCCCAGGTCCCGTCGGGTGCACTTGTCGTCCTGTTCTCGACGTTCCTCGACGACGAGGCCGCGCTGGTGGCGTCGGTGTGGCGGCGGGCCGGTCACCGGGTGGTCGCCGTCGACGTGCTGCCCACCCTGCGCGAGCGACAGCTCGGCGAGCGCGACGGCATGGCCCTGCGGCTGCTGCGGATGGCGCGCGAGGACCGGCTGGCGGAGCTGGCGGACCTCGACGTCGAGCTGGTCACGTGGCGTGAGACGCCGCACGTCGCGCTCGCGTCGCTGGCTCGCCGGGCACAGCGCCGTGCGGGGGCGTCCCGATGAGCTCCACCCGGGAGGTCACCCTCGAGCTGCTCCGACCCGTCCCCGCATGGGCGGTGCGCGCGGCGGTCGTGGTGATGGCGGCGGCGACGCTGGTGGTGGCGTTCGTCGGCACGGGTCCGCGGCCACCCTCGGTGCTCGTCGTCGCCCTCGCCGTGCTCGCGGTCGCCGCGGCGGTCGTCCCCGGGCTCGGTCTGGCCGCCCTCGTGGTCCTCGTCGCGGCGACCCGGCTGTTCGTCGCGGACCCGCCCGGCCTCGGCGTGGTGATGGCGCTGGTCCTGCTGGTGCACCTGACCCTGTGGTCCGGCGCGGTCGCGGCGCGCACGTCGTGGCGCACACGGGTGGAGGCCGCGGTCCTGGTGCGCGGGCTGCGCGAGGTGGCGGTGGTCCAGGTGGGCGCCCAGGTGCTCGCGGTGCTGGCGACGGTGCTGGCCGGGGTGAGCCTGGGCGACGGCGACCTGTGGCGCGCGCTGGCGCTCCTGGCGGCGATCGCCGCCGCCGCGGTGCTCCTGCCGCGGCCCACGGCCTAGCGTCGCGATCCGTCCACAGCCCCGGGCCGTCCACACGGCCCCGTGCGGAGCGTCGCCGCCGCCCTAGCGTCGCGCCATGCACAACGAGAGCGCCCTCCCGCTGGTGGTGCGGGCCCTGGAGGACGTGTCCAGCGCCCGCCGTGCGCTGCGCCACGCGGGCCCGGTGCAGTGGGCGTCACCCGCAGCCGACCGCTTCCGTGCCGCGCTGGAGGAGGCGGACCTGGAGGTCGGGCAGGTCCGGGTGGCCCTCGAGCGGACGGTGCAGCCGGTGGCGGCGGCCGACCTCGACAACCCGGGTGGGCTGTGAGCGACCCCGGGTGGTCCGGGGAGTACCGGGTCGCGGGCGGTCCGGGGCCGACGCGCGTCGACGTCGAGGAGCTGACGTTCACGTGCAGCCTGCTGGAGGGTGCCGCCGACCACCTCGATACGGCGGCGTGGGCCGTGTCGCGGGCGGCGCTGGTGTGCGACCCGCTCACCCCGGCGGGCGCGCAGGCACGGCACGCGCTGACCAGCGCGAACGACGGGCCCGGCTCGCCGTGGCGGACCGCGGAGCACCTCCGTGCCCTCGCCGCCGCGCTGCGCCGGGTGATCGAGCTGTACGTGGAGACGGAGTCGACGGCGCACCGCCTGCTGCGCGTGGCCGTCGCGGGTGGCGGGTCGGCGCTCGGCGAGCACCCCCTGACCGCCGTGCTGCTCGGCGCGGCCGCCCTGCGGACTGTGGCCACGGTCGCGGTCGTCAGCGGCGGGATCGTGGCGGTCGGCTCGATCAGCTCGCCCTCCCTGAACCAGGTGTTCGGGTGGTACGCGGGGCGGTTCGTGCACGACCTGCCCGGTCGGTCGACGACGGACGGCCGCGCGGAGCTCCTCATGCTCGGGGTCGCGTCGTTCGTGCGGTCGTCGGCGCCCGGCCGGCAGGTGCCCACCCTGCACCCGGTGCCGGACGCAGCCCGGTTGCTGTTCGGGTACCTGCCGCCCGCGGGGCCGACCGCGTTGCTCGTCGACGCGCACCCGCCGCAGCTGCCCGCGCCGCGCTCCACGGCCGACGTGCTGCAGAACGTCGCCGGCAGCTACGACGGCCCGGGGGTGCCGGAGGGGACGTTCACCGTCCAGCAGCTGACGCGCCCCGACGGGTCGCGCAGCTGGGTGGTCGAGATCCCCGGGACGGAGGACTGGGGCATCAACGCGGACAACGCCATGGACTCCACGACCAACGGCCGGCTCGGCGCCAGTCTGCCCGACGACATGACCGACGCGGTGCTCGACGCCATGCGGCTGTGCGGGATCGCGCCGGACGAGCCCGTGATGCTCGCGGGCCACAGCCAGAGCGGGATGGTCGCGATGTCGGTCGCGGCCGCCGCCGGCACGGCGTACCGCGTGCGGGCGGTGGTCACCGCGGGCGCACCGGACCTCACCCCACCCGTTCCCGCGAGCGTGCAGGTGCGGCACTACCGGCACGTGCAGGACGGGGTCCCGCAGGTCGACGGGATCCCCGACCAGCCGGCGCGGAACATCGTCGTGGTGACGCGAGACCTGCCTCGAGAACGGGGCGTGCTGACCCCGCTCGACGGCCACGACGTGCACCGCTACGTCCAGACCGCCGCGCAGGCCGACGAGGCCCTGGCCGGCAGCCCGGCGATGCGCGGGTTCGACCAGGCCGCGGACGACGTGCTCGGTCCGCCCGGCACCACCGCGGTCACCCGCCGGTTCCAGGTGACGCGGGACCCGGCGCTCGTCGCGACGGTGCCACCCCGCGTGCTGCCTAGTAGGTGATCTCGCGCGAGGTGCTCACCCGGGTGCGGCTGCCGGGCGTCAGGACGGAGAGCACGAGGCTGACGATCGAGATGATGATCGCGCCCCAGCACGCGACCCCGAAGTTGTCGATCCGCAGACCCCAGTCGGTCGCCTCGGTGATCCACGCCGTGAGCATGAGCATGAGCGCGTTCACGATGATGGTGAACAGGCCGAGGGTCAGGATGTACAGCGGGATCGAGATGAACGCGACGATGGGCTTGACCACCGCGTTGACGATCCCGAACACCAGCGCGATGAGCAGGATGATCCCGAGGGTCTCCCAGTTGCTGTCGCCGCCGACGATGGTCAGGCCGGGCAGGACGAGCGTCGCGAACCAGATGGCGACGCCGTTGATGAGCACGCGGGTCACGAAGGCCATGCGTCGATCCTGCCACCGGCCCGGGCGCCGTGGGCAGCGCGACGGGCGGTGGCATGCTGGCCCGGTGACCCGCGTCCCCCTCCGCCAGGCCCTGTCCGACCTGCCGCCGTACGTCCCGGGCGCGCGCGTCCCGGTCGGTGCCGCGGCGTTCAAGCTGTCCTCCAACGAGAACCCGTTCCCGCCGCTGCCGTCGGTGGTGCTGGCCATCGCCGACGCCGCGGAGGACGTCAACCGGTACCCGGACATGTACGCGACCGAGCTGACGGAGGCGATCGCCGCCTCGCTCGGCGTCGCGCCCGAGAACGTGGTGGCCGGCTGCGGGTCGGTCGCGGTGCTCGGGCACGTGCTGACCGCGGTGTGCGAGCCGGGCGACGAGGTGGTGCTGCCGTGGCGGTCCTTCGAGGCGTACCCGATCGCCGTCACGCTCGCCGGTGCCACCGGCGTGCGCGTGCCGGTGGGCGACGACGGGCGGCTGGACCTGGAGGCGATGGCCGCCGCGATCACCCCGCGCACCAAGGCCGTGCTGGTGTGCACGCCGAACAACCCGACCGGGCCAGCCGTGCACGCCGACGAGCTGGCGGCGTTCCTGGCCGCGGTGCGCAAGGACGTCCTGGTGGTGCTGGACGAGGCGTACGTGGAGTTCGTCCGGGACCCGCAGGCGCCGGACGGCCTCGCGGTGTTCGCCGACCACCCCAACGTGGTGCTGCTGCGCACGTTCTCCAAGGCGTACGGGCTGGCGGGCCTGCGGGTCGGCTACGCGGTGGCCCGGCCGCGCCTGGCCGCCGGGATCCGGGCGGCGTCGACCCCGTTCGGCGTCTCGCACGTGGGCCAGCTGGCCGCGCTCGCGTCGCTGCGGGCCACGGGCGAGCTGATGACCCGGGTGGACGCCATCGTCGTCGAGCGTGCCCGCCTGCTGGCCGGTCTGCGCCGGCAGGGGTGGACCGTCCCGGACAGCCAGGCGAACTTCGTGTGGCTCGCCCTCGGGGACCACGCGGCCGCGTTCGCGGAGCGCTCGGCGCGGGCCGGGGTGCTGGTCCGGCCGTTCGCGGGCGACGGTGTGCGCGTCAGCGTCGGGGAGCCGGAGGCCACGGACCTGCTGCTCGAGGTGACCGCGGACTGGCTCGCCCGCTGACGCGCTGCACCGCCTGCGGGCCGGGTGTAGACAGTCCACAACGGTGTGGAGCCGGACTTGTCGGGGTCCCTCGCGCGCAACCTACGGTGCCGTAGCCTACGCTGACGTAGGTTCGAGGCTGTCCGTGGACAGGCTCCCCATCACCCGGAGCGGCCACCGCCGCTGCACGCGAAGGAGAACCGCGTGGACCCGAACGGCCCGCAGACCGACGACGGCCTCGTGCAGCTGCTGACCCCCACCGGCCAGCGCACGGCCCATCCCGACTACGACCCCCGCGTCGCGCACCTCGACGCCGACGCGCTGCGCGGCCTGTACCGCGACATGGTGCTGGTCCGCCGGTTCGACAACGAGGCGACGTCCCTGCAGCGCCAGGGCGAGCTCGCCCTCTACGCCCAGTGCCTGGGCCAGGAGGCCGCGCAGATCGGCTCCGGCCGCGCGCTCGCCGCCCAGGACCAGGTGTTCCCCAGCTACCGCGAGCACGGCGTCGCGCACACCCGCGGCCTGGACCTGGCGGACCTGCTGCGCCTGTTCCGCGGCATCGACCACGGCGGCTGGGACCCCACGGCGTTCGGGTTCCACCTGTACACGCTGGTCATCGGCTCGCACACGCTGCACGCCACGGGGTACGCGATGGGGCTGCAGCGCGACGGGGCGGTCGGCACGGGCGATCCCGCACGCGACGCGGCCGTCGTCACGTACTTCGGGGACGGCTCCACCTCGCAGGGCGACGTGAACGAGGCGCTCGTGTTCGCCGCGGTGAACAACGCCCCGGTCGTCTTCTTCTGCCAGAACAACCAGTGGGCCATCTCCGAGCCCACCAGCCGGCAGTCCCGGGTCCCGCTGGCCGACCGCGGACCCGGCTTCGGCATCCCGAGCGTGCGGGTGGACGGCAACGACGTCCTGGCCAGCTACGCGGTGACCGCGGAGGCCCTCGAGCGCGCGCGGTCGGGCGGCGGCCCCACGTTCATCGAGGCGTTCACGTTCCGGATGGGTGCGCACACCACGTCCGACGACCCCAGCCGGTACCGGTCTGCGGCGGAGGAGGAGTACTGGCGCCAGCGCGACCCGATCGACCGCCTGCGGCTGCACCTGCAGGACCGCGGCGAGCTGCCGCAGGACTTCCTCGACGCGCTCGCGGCCGAGGGTGAGGCGCTGGGCGAGCGGATCCGCACGGCGGTCCGCGGCATGGGTCGACCGTCCCCGGCGTCGATGTTCGAGCACGTCTACGCGACGCCCCACGCGGTCGTCGAGTCCGAGCGGGCGTGGTTCGAGGCGTACGAGGCCTCGTTCCTCGAGGGTGAGGGGAGCCACCGATGACCACCATGACGTTCGCCAAGGCGATCAACCTCGGCCTGCGCAAGGCGCTGGAGCAGAGCCCCAAGGTGCTGCTCATGGGTGAGGACATCGGCGCGCTGGGCGGTGTCTTCCGCGTGACCGACGGCCTGCAGAAGGACTTCGGCCAGGAGCGCGTGGTCGACACCCCGCTGGCCGAGTCCGGGATCGTCGGGACCGCGATCGGGCTGGCCCTGCGCGGGTACCGGCCGGTGTGCGAGATCCAGTTCGACGGCTTCATCTTCCCGGCGTTCGACCAGATCACCACCCAGCTGGCCAAGATGCACTACCGGTCCAAGGGCCGCCTGAACCTGCCCGTCGTCATCCGCGTGCCCTACGGCGGCGGGATCGGCGCCATCGAGCACCACAGCGAGTCCCCCGAGGCGCTCTTCGCGCACACCGCCGGTCTGCGCGTGATCAGCCCGTCCAGCCCGGCCGAGGCGTTCGCCATGATCCAGCAGGCGATCGCGTCGCCGGACCCGGTGCTGTTCTTCGAGCCCAAGGGTCGCTACTGGGAGAAGGGCGAGGTCGACGTCGACGCGGCGGTCGACGCCCCGCACCCCGCGCTGGACACGGCCCGGGTGCTGCGCGAGGGCACCGACGTCACGCTCGTCGCCTACGGCCCGACCGTGCAGACCGCGCTCAAGGCCGCCGAGACCGCCGCGGCGGAGGGGACCAGCATCGAGGTCGTGGACCTGCGGACCCTGTCGCCGCTGGACACCGCCACGATCGCCGGCTCCGTGCGCCGCACCGGCCGCTGCGTCGTCGTGCACGAGGCCCCGGTGCTCTACGGCACGGGCGCCGAGGTGGCCGCACGGATCACCGAGGACTGCTTCTTCCACCTCGAGGCGCCGGTGCTGCGCGTCGGCGGCTTCCACATGCCGTACCCGGTCGCCAAGATCGAGCACGACTACCTGCCCGGGCTGGACCGCGTGCTCGACGCGGTCGACCGCTCGCTGGCCTTCTGAGGAGACACCCGTGCCGACCTTCCAGCAGTTCCCCCTCCCGGACGCGGGCGAGGGCCTGACCGAGGCCGAGATCGTCGCCTGGCACGTGGCCGTCGGCGACACCGTCGAGGTCAACCAGACGATCGTCGAGATCGAGACCGCCAAGTCGCTCGTGGACCTGCCGAGCCCGTGGTCCGGCGTCGTCACCCGGATCCTGGTCGAGCCCGGCCAGACCGTGGACGTGGGCACGCCGATCATCGAGGTCGACACCGACCCGTCGGGCGCACCTGCCGAGCCGGCGGCGACGCCGTCCGGAGGAGCCGTCGAGCGCGGCCACCACGGCGGTGCGGGCCTGCACGCGGGCACGGAGCCGGGCGGGGCCGACGAGATCGAGGCCGCCCGCGGTGCCGTCGCCCGGCCCGCCGTGGCGCAGCCGCAGCCCGCCCGGGAGGCCGTGCTCGTGGGCTACGGGCTGTCCGAGGCGACCGCCGGCCGCCGGCAGCGCACCGCCGACGGCGCGCCCGCCGCGGTGTCGAGGAGCGAGACCCCCCGGCACGCCCTGGCCAAGCCGCCCGTGCGCAAGCTGGCGCGCGAGCTCGGCGTGGACCTCGACTCGGTCTCCCCGACCGGTCCGGGCGGCATCGTCACGCGCGAGGACGTGCTGGCCCGCGCAGCGCAGGCCGAGGCCCGGACGCTGGCCACCTACCCCGGCGACGACGCCCCGTGGCTGGCCAGCGGCACGGTGTCCTCGGACGGCCGCCAGACGCGCGTCCCGGTGAAGTCGGTGCGCAAGCGGACCGCCGAGGCGATGGTCGCCAGCGCGTTCACCGCCCCGCACGTCACGGTGTTCCACACGGTCGACGTCACCAAGACCATGAAGCTGGTCGAGCGGCTGCGGGCCGACCGCGAGTTCGCGGACGTCCGGGTGACCCCGCTGCTCATCGCGGCCAAGGCGCTCATGCTCGCGGTGCGTCGGCACCCCGACGTCAACGCCAGCTGGGACGACGCCTCGCAGGAGATCGTCTACAAGCACTACATCAACCTCGGCATCGCGGCCTCGACGCCCCGCGGGCTGGTGGTGCCCAACATCAAGGACGCCCACCGCCTGAGCCTCAAGGAGCTGGCCACGGCGCTCGCGGACCTCACGGCGACAGCCCGGGCGGGCCGCACGACGCCTGCGGACATGTCCGACGGCACCATCACGATCACCAACGTCGGGGTGTTCGGCATCGACACGGGCACGCCCATCCTCAACCCCGGGGAGGCGGCGATCCTCGCGTTCGGCGCCATCCGGGAGCAGCCGTGGGTGCACAAGGGCAAGATCAAGGTCCGGCACGTCACGCAGCTGGCCCTGAGCGTGGATCACCGGCTGGTGGACGGGGCGCTGGGCTCGCAGGTGCTGGCGGACGTCGCGCGAGTGCTGCACGACCCGTCGCAGGGACTGGTGTGGGGCTGATCCGGGCCCTCACCGCGGCCGACGACCTCGTGCTCGAGCGCGTGGGGTACGAGCGCGGCGACGCGCTGGTGCGGGACAGCGGCCGGGCGGACGCGCACCGGTACCGGGTGGACCCGACGGGCCCGCTCGTCGCGGACGGCCTGGTCCTGCTGGACCTGAGCGACGACGGCCGGACGTACCGGTTCCTCGACGCGCACGGCGTGCCGCTGACCGTCCGCGACCTGCGTCGGTTCCGGATCCTGCACAAGGTGGCCGACGCGGTCCCGGTGGACCCGACCGCGGCCCCGGGCACCGCCGACGAGCCCGCTCCGGCGTCCGCACCCGGTGAGCTGGTCGACCTGCGCGACGACGCGCTCGACAACGGGCTGCTCCCGACCACCGACTTCGCCGTCCCCGCGGCCGGCGTGGCGGTCGGCGACGAGTGCATCGTCCTGGAGGCGACGGACGACGGGTTCGTCGTCGGCTACCGGGACGCCGGCGCGACCGCCACCCTCTTCGCGTCGCGGTCGTTCGCCCAGGCGCGTGCGGTGTTCCTCGACGAGGCGTGCTGGCTGGGCGCCGAGCGGGGGCGAGGCTCCTACGTGGGGCGCGAGCAGGCGGTCGGCACCGAGGGGTGGACCACCGCTCAGCTGGTCGCGGCGTACGAGCGCCGGCTGTCCGACGGCGCCTGAGCCCGCGCCTCGACCACCCACGCCGCGACACCCAGCACGATCGCGCCGACCTCGGAGATCGCGGACAGCCACACCGGGATGCCGACCCACTGCTCGTGCACCCCGAAGAACCCGCCGGGCGTGGTGGAGATGAGGAACGCGGCCAGCGTCGCGACGCCGAACCCGATCGCGCCCAGCAGGGGCAGCCAGTGCCGCCACACCAGCACGAGGACGCCGAGCACCAGGCCCCCGATGCCGTTGAGCAGGAATGCGGGACCGACCACCTCGAGGGTGTTCATCCCGTTCGCCCACAGGTCGAGGTGGACCACCGCGGAGAGCATCACGCACGCCGACAGCAGCGCCCGCAGCACGTCCGACGCCGCCTGCGGGCCCGTGCGCCAGGCCACGATCAGGCCTTCCCGGCCAGCACCGCGCCGTCGGCGACGTGCACGTCGATGGGCGGCAGCGGCGCCTTGGCGGGGCCGGAGACGGTGTCACCCGTCAGGTCGAACACCGAGCCGTGGCACGGGCAGGCCAGCGTGTCGCCGTCCGGTACGACCGTGCAGCCCTGGTGCGTGCACACCGCGGACAGTGCGACCACGGTGCCGGCCTGCGGCTGCAGCAGGATGATCGGGCCGCCGTCCGGGCCGGTGGCCGAGAGGGCACCACCCACCGGGATGTCCGAGACCTGCGCCAGCGGCGCACCGCTCGGGGGCGGGGTCCCCTGCGCCCCGGTGGTGCCACCGCACGCGGCCAGCACACCCGCGGCGGCGACGCCCATGGTCACCAGGCCCGCCCGGACCAGCACGTCCCGGCGGTCCAGGCACCCGTCGCAGGTGTGGGTGGTGGCGGGTGCTGTCACGGACATCGGGACCTCCAGGTCGGGCTGCTCGGGCTGACACCACTGTCACGGTGCCGGGGCCGGAAAGGTTCACCGGATCCTGGCACGCGCGCGTGGGTCAGTCTGCCCGGGCGGCCTCCTCCTCCTGCGAGCGTGTGACCGCGGCCCCGTCGGCGACGATCCCCGCGACCCCACCGACCGGGGTGGCCGCAGCGGCCGGGGCGGGGGAGCCGTCCGCGGGTCCGCGCGCGGCGTCCGCGGCCGCGGCCTCGTCGAACCGGCCCTGGATCCCGGACACGTTGCGCAGCGGCAGCTCCGGCAGCAGGACGGTGAGGACCACGCCGACGGCCATGATGCACGCGGCCAGCAGCAGGACGGTGTCCACGGACTGCGCGAAGCCGTCGAGGAACGGCTGGGCCAGCCGCGGGTCGAGGTTGTTGATGAACGACGAGTCGTCGAGCGACGGCTGCGGACCACCGTTGAGCAGGGCCAGCACGGGCGCGTTCGCCGGGTCGGCCTGCACGGCCGGGTCGGCCAGCGCCTCCTGGAAGGCGGGCGTGGTGGACGCGGTCCGGAACGCCGAGGCGATGTTGCCGCCGACCGTCGAGAACAGCACCGAGAGGAACACGGCGGTGCCCAGCGTCCCGCCCATCTGCCGGAAGAACAGGGACGACGACGTCGCGACGCCCATGTCCCGCACCTGCACGGCGTTCTGCACGGCCAGGACCAGCGGCTGCATCGTGAAGCCCAGGCCCAGGCCGAACAGGATCGAGACGGCGAACACGTAGGGCAGCGTGGTGCCGGCCTCGAGGCGCGAGAAGAACAGCGCGCCGAGCCCCATGAGCACCGTGCCGATCACCGGGAACGCCTTGTACCGGCCCGTCCGGGACGTCGTCTGCCCCGCGACGATCGAGCCGGTCATGATCCCGAGCGTGAACGGGATGAGCGTCAGGCCCGCCTGCGTCGGGGTCTGGCCCTTGACGATCTGCAGGTACAGCGGGAGCGTCGCCAGGCCACCGAACATGCCGAGGCCGATGACGGTGTTGGCGCCCGCGCCCACCGAGAAGGTGCGGTTGCGGAACAGGTACAGCGGCAGGATCGCGTCGCCCTTGGCGTACCGCTCGGCCACGATGAACGCGACGACGCCGAGCGCACCGATCACGTAGCAGGCCAGCGAGCGCGTGGAGTCCCAGCCCCAGACCCGGCCCTGCTCGGCCACCAGCAGCACGGGCACCAGGGCGACGACGAGGAACGCGGCACCGGCCCAGTCGATGCGGTGCTCGACGCGCTTGAGCGGGGGCAGGTGCAGCACGCGCCAGATGACCAGGATCGCGGCGATGCCGATCGGCACGTTGATGAGGAAGACCCAGCGCCAGCCGGTGATGCCCAGGATGGTGTCCGCGCCGGCGAAGAACCCGCCGACCACCGGGCCCAGCACGGACGACGTCCCGAAGACCGCGAGGAAGTACGCCTGGTAGCGGGCACGTTCGCGGGGGGCGACGAGGTCACCGAGGATCGTGATGGCCAGCGCCATGAGGCCGCCCGCGCCGAGACCCTGGACGCCGCGGTAGACGGCCAGCTGGTACATGGAGTCGGCGGTGCCGGACAGCAGCGAGCCGACCACGAAGATCGAGATCGAGATCATGTACAGCGGCTTGCGGCCGTAGATGTCCGAGAGCTTGCCGTACAGCGGCGTGGAGATGGTCGCCGTCAGCAGGTAGGCGGTGGTGACCCACGCCTGCAGGGACAGCCCGTGCAGGTCGTCGCCGATGGTCCGGATCGACGTGGCGACGATCGTCTGGTCGAGCGCGGCCATGAACATGCCGAGCATCAGCCCACCGAGGATGGTGAGGATCTCCCGGTGGGTCGGAGGGGTGAACGTCGACTCGGCCGACGTGTCGGCGGAGGTGCTCTGCTGCGTCATCGGACCTTCTCGGGTGGAGGCGACACGGGCCGCGGGCGACCGCCCATGTGGTTGCGCAGGTCAACCATCCTGCACCAGAACCGCAACACCCTCGTCCCGCGATGTGTTCCCGGTCACAAAGTGACAAGGTGTCACCTTACTCGCGTCGAGGTGCTCGGTACCGTGGCCGGATGCAGACGCCCACGACCGGAGCCCTGCGCCTCGCGCGCGCGGGCCTGGTCGCCGTCGTCACGGTGGCGCTCGCGTCGCTCGCGCACGTGCTCGCCGGTGGTGCGCTCCCGCCGCTGCCCGTGGTCGGTGCTCTCGCGGCGGTGGCCTTGGCTGCCGCGGTCCTGCTGACGCGCTCGCGGGTCCGGCCGACCGGTGCCGTCGTCCTGCTCGGCGCAGGCCAGCTGGCGGTGCACTCGTCCTTCCGGCTCGTCGCGCCGATGGCGTGCATGACGGGGCCGACGACGACCGGTGCGCACGTGCACGGCGCCGCCGCGGTCCTGCCGAGCGCGGCGGAGTGCTCGGCGGTCGGTGCGGCCCACCCCATGGTGCTGGGTGCGTCGGCGATGCTCGTGCTGCACGTCGTCGCGACGGTCGTCGCCGCGCTGCTGATCGCCGGGGTCGACCGGGCGATCTGGTGGCTCGCGGTGTGGCTGCGGCCGCTCGTCGCCGGGCCGGCCGTGGCTGTCGTCGTGCCCCGACCCGCGCTTCCCACGGCGACCGAGACCCCGTGGTCGCTGCACGCCTGGTGGCGCGACGCCGCCCCCCGGCGCGGTCCGCCGGTCGGGCTGACGCCCGTGGCCTTCCCGCGCTGACGCGTGCGTGACGGGTCTCGGGCAACCCCTGCCGACGACCCCTCACACGAAGGACATACCCATGCCCGTACGTCTGCGCACCACCCGGCTCGGCCTCGTCGCCGCTGCCGGTCTGACCCTCGCCCTCGTCCCCAGCGCCGCCTTCGCCCACGTCCGGGTGGTCCCCGAGCAGACCATCGCGGGAGGATGGACCGTGCTCACGTTCCGGGTGCCCAACGAGTCGGCGACGGCCGCGACCTCGAGCGTGTCCGTGGACCTGCCCACCGACACCCCGCTGCTGTCGGTCTCCACCCAGCCGGTCCCGGGCTGGACCGCGACCGTCACGACCGACACGCTGCCGACGCCGGTCGACGTGTCCGGGACCGAGATCACCGAGGCGCCCTCGACCGTGACGTGGACGGCCGACCCGGGGGCCGAGGTCACGGACGGGCAGTTCCAGGAGTTCGAGATCTCCGTCGGCCCGCTGCCGGAGGCGGGCACGCAGCTGGTCCTGCCGACGCACCAGACCTACACCGACGGCACGGTCGTCGACTGGGACGAGGTCGCGCAGGACGGGGGCGCCGAGCCCGACCACCCGGCCCCGGAGCTGACGACGACCTCGGCCTCCTCGTCCGACACGTCCTCCTCGCCGGACGCGTCCTCCTCGCCGGGCGCGTCCTCGGACTCCACCGCTCGCATCCTGGGTGTGGCCGGGCTCGCGCTCGGCGTCGTGGCCCTGGTGGTCGCGCTGCTCGGGCGGCGCCGACGGGGTGACGCGTGATGCGCCGCGCGGTCCTCGGTCTCCTGCTCGCCGTGGCGTCGCTCGTGCTGGTCGCCCCGGCGGCGCAGGCGCACAACGTCCTGGTGGGCACCGACCCCGCCGACGGGTCCACGGTCGCCGTGGTGCCCGAGACGGTCACGCTGACGTTCGACGAGCCGGCGCTCGCGGTCGGCAGCCAGGTGGTGGTCACCGCACCCGACGGCACGACGGTGAGCACCGGCGCGCCCGTGCTCGTCGACGACACCGTGAGCCAGGCGGTCACCGGCGAGCTGCCCGCGGGGCCGTACACCGTGGTCTACCGGATCACGTCCGACGACGGGCACCCGATCGAGGGGCAGCTCGTCTTCACGGCGTCGGGGGCGACGGCGTACGGCGTCGCGACGCCCACGGTCGCGCCCACCGAGTCCGCGGCGCCCTCGTCGACGCCGTCCGCGACGCCGTCGACGACGAGCCCGGCACCGAGCCCGTCCGTCACCGCGTCGGCGACCCCTGCGGCGAACGAGGGCCGGGTCTCGGTCCCGGTGCTGGTCGGGGTGGCGGTCGCGCTCGTGGCCGTCGGAGCCGTGGTCGCGCTGCTGCTCCTGCGCCGGCGCTCGGGCGTTCCGCCGACGGCGCCGCCGTCGGCGTGACCGGGGACGGGTGACCGACACCATGTCGGACCGTCGCGCGGGGCGACCTACGCTGGTCCGATGACAGCCGCGGTGACGAGCGCCGGGCGCACAGGCGCCGGCGGGCCGGGGGTCGACACCCGTCGACCGCCCGGCCCGTGGCGCGTGCTCGCGCTCGTCGTCGGGGCCGTGCTCGCCGCGCTGGTCGGCGTCGCGTTCTCCGGCGCCGCGGCCACGACCGTGCTGCGCGACCCCGGCGCCGCCGTGCGCTGGGGCCTGCCGGTCACCACGGTCCTGACCGAGCTGGCCGGGTCGGTGACGTTCGGCGCGCTGGTGCTCGCCGTGTGCGTGCTCCCCCGGCGGGCGGCCGCGGCGTCCACCCGTGCGGTGCGCGCCGGCGTCGGCACCGCGGACGGGCGCGCGTACCCGCGGAGCATGCTGCTCGCCGGGTTCGCGGCAGGCGTGTGGACCGTGCTGTCGATCGCCCACCTGGTCCTCACCTACGCCAACGTGGCCGGCCGCCCGCTCGACTCGGGGTCGTTCGGGGCCGAGCTGGGCCTGTTCGTCACGCAGATCGAGCTCGGCCGCACGCTGCTGGTCATCACCACCGTCGCGGCCGTCGTCACGGCGCTCGCGCTCGTCGTCGTGACCCCCACCGGCGCCGCCTGGACCACGACGCTCGTGGTCGTCGCACTCTGGCAGCAGGCGCAGCTCGGCCACGCGTCCGGCGCCTCGGGGCACGACATCGCGACCTCCTCGATGGTGGTCCACCTGGTCGGCGCCGCCCTCTGGATCGGCGCGCTCACCGCCCTGGCGCTGCTGGTCCGGCGGGTGGGCACCGACCTCTCGGCGTCGGTCGCCCGGTACTCCGTGATCGCCGGCTGGTGCTTCGCCGCCGTGGCCGTGTCGGGACTGATCAACGGGCTGCTGCGCACCAGCGCCTGGTCGGACCTCACCACCTCGTACGGGATCCTGCTGCTGACCAAGACGGCGCTGTTCGGGATGCTGGGGCTGCTCGGTCTGGCGCACCGTCGCGCCGTCCTGCCCCGTCTGGCCGCACGCACCAGCGACTGGCTGTTCTGGCGGCTCGTTCTCGTCGAGCTGGCCGTCATGGGCGCCGTGTCGGGGGTGGCCGTCGCGCTCGGTGAGACCGCGCCGCCGGTGTCGCAGGAGCCGCCTCCCGACCAGTCGGCGGCCTACCAGCTCACCGGCCACACCCTGCCGCCCGAGCCGACGCCGCTGCGGTGGCTGACCGAGTGGCGCTGGGACCTGGTCCTCGCGTTCGCGGCCGTCGCGGCGCTCGTCACCTACTGGCGGTGGGTCCTCCGGCTGCGCCGCCGGGGCGACTCGTGGCCGTGGGCGCGGACAGCGTCGTGGACCGTCGGGATGCTCGTCTTCTTCTGGGCCACCAACGGTGCACCGTCGCTCTACGGCCACGTCCTGTTCAGCGGGCACATGGTCCAGCACATGACGCTCGTCATGGTGGCGCCGCTGTTCCTGGTGCTGTCGGCACCGGTCACCCTCGCGCTGCGTGCGCTGCCGGTCCGCTCCACCCAGCTGCGCGACGACGACTCCCGTGGTCCGCGCGAGTGGATCCTGACCCTCGTCGAGAGCCACGTCGGGCAGTTCCTGGCGCACCCGGTCGTCGCCGCCGTGAACTTCATCGGCTCGATGCTGGTCTTCTACTACTCCGGCCTGTTCGAGTGGTCGCTGCGCAGCTCCGTCGGCCACCTCGCGATGGTCGTGCACTTCACCGCCGCCGGGTACCTGTTCGTCAACGCGCTCATCGGCATCGACCCCGGCCCGCGCCGCCTGCCGTACCCGCAGCGCCTCCTGCTGCTGTTCGCGACGATGGTGTTCCACGCATTCTTCGGCGTCACCCTCATCACCGGCGACGTCCTGCTGGTGGCCGACTGGTTCGGGCTCATGGGTCGGCCCTGGGGCCCGTCCGCGATCGCCGACCAGCAGCTCGGCGGCGCCATCACCTGGGGCATCGGCGAGGTCCCGACGCTCGCCCTGGCCGTCGGCGTCGCCCTTGCCTGGGCCCGCGACGACGACCGCACAGCCCGCCGCCGCGACCGCCGCGTCGACCGCGAGGGCGACGTGGAGCTCGACGAGTACAACGCGATGCTGGCCGGCCTGGCCGACCACGACGCGGGCGGCGATGCGGCGGCCGGCGACGCGAGGCGCGGGGCCGGTCCAGGCCGGGCCGGGGCTGCCGGCGACCGGTCGACGACGTAGTCGGGGCCGCGAGCGCGGACAGCGCCGAGCTCGACCCATCGAGCTCGACATCAGTCGCGCCACCGACCGTGTCGCCGCGACCAACGTCGAGTTCGCCCTCGGATCCGACGTGAATGACGGGTGATCGCCCAGCGGATCGTCGACCTCGACCTCTGACCTCGACCTCAGTCGCGCCGCCGGCCGAGTCGCCGCGACCAACGTCAGCTTGGCTCAGCGCAAGGTCGACCTCGACATCAGTCGCGCCATCGACCGTGTCGGCACGACCAACGTCGAGTTCGCCCGGCGTACTGATGACCGCGCCGGTCGGACGCGTGTGCGGCGAGTGCCGACGTCACGCAGGCGACCGTCGACCTCGACACCGGTCGCGCGACCGACCCTGTAGGCGCGACCATTGTCGAGCTCGCCCGGGAGGCGTCGGACCGGGGCTGCTCAGTCGGCAGCGAGGACCGAG
This sequence comes from uncultured Actinomycetota bacterium, assembly GCA_963837795.1. Lineage (GTDB taxonomy): Bacteria > Actinomycetota > Actinomycetes > Actinomycetales > Cellulomonadaceae > Cellulomonas. Next base: position 159,446 of record CAWIOT010000002.1, on the reverse strand, counting down.
CGGATCGTGGTCGGCAGCAGGCCGGGTGTGGCGATGTCGACGGCGGTGAAGCGGAGGATGTCGACGCGACCGGTCGCGACGAGGTCGTTCTGTCGTCGTCGATCGCGCAGGAGCGCCTCCGGCGCCTCGTGGAACTCGCGGCCGTCGATCTCGGCGATCAACCACCGCCCGCTGCGTCGTCGCCACCCGAGGTCGCCACGTCCGAGCAGCCTGCCCAGCCGGTCACGGATCTCCACCTGGAGCTCGTCGGGAGGCACGCCGGCATCGACGCACTCCAGCCGCGCGAACGTCTCCAGCGGCGACTCCGACCGACGGTCGACCAACGGCCAGAGTGCCGCGAGGTGCGCCGCACCGCGCCGACCGCGGAGCCGATGGCGCACCTCGGCCAGGGCCGTATCGGTCAGCAGGCCGCGCCTCAGGACGTCGTCGAGCACCGCGACCGCATGCCGACGGGGGAGGTCCGGGAGAGCCTGGACCAGCGCCGGGACGAGCTCGGCCACCGCGACCTGGCCCAGACGCATGGTCTCGAAGTGCTCGTCGTGGCGCAGCCGGATCCCCGGGCGTGGTCGTGCGCCCGGACGCGGCATCGCGATCTCGGGGCTGATATCGCCGGGCAGGCCGCCGACCCCAAGGAGCGCGAGGGCGCAGGACCCGACCGAGATGGCCGACGGCCCGTACGCCAAGATCCCCAACCACGCGGCGCGACGCCGACGATGATCAGCCTCCCAGCGGCGATCTCGACGGGGATCTGCGTCATAGACACCGCGGGTGACCCGCGCCCAGTGCCCGTCGCGCACGAGCCGCGAGCGCCGGCCCACGCTGACGCCGGCCTCGTCGCACTGTGGCGCGGACAGGAGGTCCTCCTGATGCAGGCTCAGGGACCGCAGCGAGGAGGGGACCGGCTCGATTGAGGGCACGCGAACATCGAACCCGGAGGACGGCGCACTCAGGGGACGGACGGCGACGGAGGTGGACGCGCACGGTGGCGACGAGGGCTGTGGGCGGCTCGGCAACGGTCACGACGGGGTCCACGGTGCTGTGGACGGCCGTGACGGGAGGTGTCCGCTTTCGGTACGTTCGCCCCCATGTCCTGGTGGAGCGGTCGTCGCGGTGGGGTTCAGCTCGTCGCACCTGTGACTGCGGTGCTCCTGCTCGCCGGTTGCACGGGCGGCGCGGCTGACCCTGCCGAACCCGTCGATGCCGGCCTCGACCGTGACGCAGAGCCCGCCTGCACCGACCCCCACTCCCGCGCCGACGAACGACGTGACGGTGAAGCCGGAGCGCCCGGCGGCGCTGGACGAGCCGCCGAGCGTCGACGGGGCTGTGGCGGTGGCGGAGTACTTCCTCGAGCTGTACCGCTTACGCGTACGCGACGGGTGATCTCGAGGAATGGAGTGCCATTGCCGCTGAGGAGTGCGTCTTCTGCGCGAGCGTGGCCACGAACGTCGGTGACATGGCCTCCCGATCGCACACCCGAGAGGAAGAACCGCCGGTAATCCACCGTGCAACTGGGACGGAGGTCGACGCCGGCGTCTTTTACACCGTGAGCATCGACGCTCGACAGGGTGACGCGGTTGAGCTCGATGCCAGCCGCTCGGTGATTAGTGAAGAAGCGGGTGAGGAGTCGACCTTGTTGGTGGCCCTCGAATGGCGTGAAGCCTGGTTCGTTCGAGAGGTCGACGTCACTGCGGCTGCATCGTGAGGCGTCGTGGTGTTCTGCTAGCAGTCGCCCTCGTGGCTCTCCTCATCGTCGGCGCATCCGCCGCTTCCGCCGGTTGGCAGGACGACGGCTGCCGCGAAAGGCGACGGCAGTGCGGTCGCTCTCTCCGCGTTTCATGGCGAACAGGCGCTCCGCAAGTACCTTCGAACGGAGTCGAGCCCCGCAGTCCAGCTGTTCCAGCTGCGGCGCGCACCGTTGTGCAACGTGACCTCGGCGACGCTCGAGGCGGAGATCGGCGGCGCATGTGCGCCATCGGATGGATCGGTGACACCGGCCTGCGATGGGCAGGAACCGGTCCAACCGCTGTGGCGACGCGACCGCGCCACTCCAGCAGCGCAGTGGGGTCCGTGGCAGATGGTCGTCGGCTGGGCGTGCCCCGCCGACCTCTTGCCGACCTTCACCGAGGAGGACTTCCGCCTTCTGCCGATCGCCCCGCAGGTGATCAAGATGCAGCCCGACCGCGGCTGGGTGCTGGTCAACAAGGAGACGATCGTCCTGACCGAACCGGCCGAGCAGACGTTCCGCACGGATCTGTTCGGGTACGGGGTGGACGTCATCGCGACGCCGACGCACTACTCGTGGGACTTCCAGGACGGTACGCGCCACCTGTCGACGAACAGTCCGGGGAAGCCGTATCCCGCCTTCGATCTCTTCCACGTGTACGCGGAGCCCGGCACCGCAGCGATCAGCCTGACCACCACCTGGTCGGGCCGGTACCGGGTGGACGGGGACACCGCGTGGCGGGACGTCGTCGGTACCGCAGAGACGGTCAGCACCACGGCTCCGTTCGAGGTGGTCGAACGCCGGTCCCGCCTGGTCGCCGAGGACTGCAACCAGAACCCGCACCAGCCGGGCTGCGGCTGAGTCGCACGCCCGGGCGGTCGCGGGGGCGAACTCGACACAGAGCGCGTGCGGGGGCTGGATGGCGCGGCTGATGTCGAACTCGACGTTGCTCTCGCGACTCAGGCCGCGGACGTTCGTCATGTCGAGCTCGCCGAGCCTGCCGGTGTCAGCCCGCCCGGTCCGCGGGCGAGCTCGACGTTGCTCTCGCGACTCAGGCCGCGGACGTTCGTCATGTCGAGCTCGCCGACCCCGCCAGTGCCAGCCCGCCCGGTCCGCCGGCGAGCTCGACGTTGCTCGCGTGACCCGGCCCGGTGGCGCGGCTGATGTCGAGCTCGGCGGCCGGAGCGCCGTCCGGCCGGCGCGCGGGCCTGCCACCCGACGTCCGGTCGGCCATCACCCCGGTGCAGGTGGTAGACCGGAGCGCATGACTGCTGACGCCGCGGACACGCCCGCGACCCCGTTCCACGACCTCGACGCCTACGTCGCCGTCCCCCGCCTGAGCGGCCTGGTGCTCTCGCACGACGGCACCCGCCTGGTGACCGCGGTGGCGACCCTCGACAAGAAGAAGACCAAGTTCGTCACCGCCCTGTGGGAGGTCGACCCGGCAGGCGAGAAGCCGGCGCGCCGCCTGACGCGCAGCGCGAAGGGGGAGTCGAGCGCCGCGTTCACGCCCGAGGGCGACCTGCTGTTCACCAGCGCGCGGCCGGACCCGGACGGGAAGGGCGACGACGACGAGCCCGTGCCGGCCCTGTGGCTGCTGCCGCGCGACGGTGCGGAGGCGCGCGTGGTCGCGGACCGGGCGGCCGGTCTGGGCGGGGTGCACGTGGCGCGGGACGCCGACGTGCTGCTGGTGGGTTCGGACGTGCTCCCGTCGGCCACCGACGCCGAGTCGGACGAGAAGCTGCGCAAGGACCGCAAGGACAAGAAGGTCGCCGCGATCCTGCACAGTGGCTACCCGGTCCGGTACTGGGACCACGACCTGGGCCCGGAGTCGCCGCACCTGTTCACCGCGACGGTCGGCACGGACGTCGTCGCGCCCCTGGCGGGTGCCGCGGACCCGCGGCTGACGCTGACGGACCTGACCCCGGACGCCGGGTCGGCGCTGGTGGAGCAGGGCAGCGCGATCAGCCCCGACGGCCGCACGGTGGTCGCGGGCTGGAGCCTGCCGTTGGCGCGCGGTGAGCAGCGCAGCCGACTGGTCGCGATCGACGTGGCCTCGGGGGAGCGCCGCGTGCTCGTCGACGACCCGGGGGCGGACCTCGGGGCGCCGAAGGTCTCGCCGGACGGCCGCTGGGTGGCGTTCGCGCGGGAGTCCCTGTCCACCCCGGAGCAGGCGCCGCGCGTGACGCTGCAGGTGGTCGAGCTGGCGGGTGGCGAGCCCCGCACGCTCGTGGAGGGTTGGGACCGCTGGCCGGCGAGCGCGGTGTGGCTGCCCGACAGCTCGGGCCTGCTGGTGGTCGCCGACGAGGACGGGCGCAGCCCGGTGTTCCGGGTCGACCTCGAGTCGGACCAGGTCACGCGCGTGACCCGCGACGACGCCGCCTTCACCGACGTGTCGGTCAGCCCGGACGGCCGGACCGCGTTCGCGCTGCGTTCGTCGTACCTGGCGCCGGCCCACCCGGTGCGCATCGACCTGGCCACGGGCGAGACGACGGCGCTGGCCAGCCCGGCCGCGACGCCCGAGCTGCCGGGCACCCTCACCGAGGTGGAGACCACCGCGCAGGACGGCCGGCGCGTCCGCGCGTGGCTGGCGCTGCCGGAGGGGGCGGGTGCGGACCAGAAGGCCCCGCTGCTGCTGTGGATCCACGGCGGTCCGCTGGGCTCCTGGAACGCGTGGTCGTGGCGGTGGAACCCGTGGATCCTCGTCGCTCGCGGGTACGCCGTCCTGCTCCCGGACCCCGCGCTGTCCACCGGGTACGGGCAGGACTTCATCCAGGCCGGCTGGGGCGCCTGGGGCGCCGCGCCGTACACGGACCTCATGGCCGTCACGGACGTGGCCGAGGCGCGTGACGACATCGACGAGACGCGGACGGCCGCGATGGGCGGCTCGTTCGGCGGGTACATGGCCAACTGGGTGGCGGGGCACACCGACCGCTTCCGGGCGATCGTCACGCACGCGAGCCTGTGGGCGCTGGACCAGTTCGGGCCGACGACGGACGCCGCCTACTACTGGGAGCGGGAGATGACGGCCGAGATGGCGCTGGAGAACTCGCCGCACCGGCACGTCGAGGACATCGTCACCCCGATGCTCGTCATCCACGGAGACCGCGACTACCGGGTGCCCATCGGCGAGGGTCTGCGCCTCTGGTACGAGCTGCTCGCCAAGAGCGGCCTGCCCGCCGACGAGGACGGCGCGACCCTGCACCGCTTCCTGTACTTCCCGGACGAGAACCACTGGGTGCTCAGCCCCCAGCACGCCATCGTCTGGTACCAGGTGGTCGAGGCGTTCCTGGCGGAGCACGTGCTCGACCGATCGGGTGAGTATCCCCAGATCCTGGGGTAGCGCGAGCTCTCGACGTGCGGGGTCGCCCGGTCCCGGCCAGACTCACCGATCAAGGCCGGGCGACCCTCGCGCGGCTCGACGAAAGGACCGACATGGGTATCGGAGGCGGCATCGCCCTCATCGTCATCGGCGCGATCCTCTCGTTCGGCGTCAGCGACGCCATCGACGGGGTCAACCTGGCGGTGATCGGCTACATCTGCATGGGTGCCGGCGTCATCGCGCTGATCCTGGCGATCACGCTCAACGCCCAGCGCAGCAACACCACGCACCGTGAGGTCGTCGAGCAGCGCACCACCCCCCAGGCGCCTGCCGCCCCGGCCGCGCCCCCGGCGCAGCAGCAGCAGCAGCCGCCGGCCGCGCCGCCCGCGGTCTGACGACGAGCACCGGGACGCCCCCTCCACGCGGAGGGGGCGTTCCCATGCCCGCCGGGATCAGGCGTCGAGAGGCCCGCGGACGATCGAGTCGCCGGAGTGCGCGGGGTTCCCGTCGAACTGCTCCTCGGAGACGTCGACCACCGAGTACTGGCTGAGGTCCAGCCCGGCGGGCAGGTCGAAGCGTCCCGACGAGCCGGTCAGCGTGCCGACGCTCACGAGCCCGCTGACGTCGGGCTTGAGCAGCCAGACCTCGCGGAACCCGTCGTCGGTCGGCGTGTGGTCCGCCAGGTCGACGACGAGCACGCGCGTGCCGTCGGCGGTGGTCTCGACCGTGGCGGACCCGGACGCGTCCCAGCCCGGCAGCGGGTCGAGGATCGCGGTCGCGAGCACGGTCACGGCGTCGGGCTGGTTCGCGATCCACCACGCCCCGCCGCCGCCGACCACCAGGCCGACCGCAGCGGCCGCCGCGATCCAGCGCCCGGCGCGCGGGCGAGCGCGGCGGGCGTCGAGGGACACGACCGGTGCGGCGGGCTCCTCGTGGGGCGTGAGCCGCAGCTCGTCGGCGATCCGGTCCCAGACCTCGGGTGCGGGCGCGACGAGCGGCGCGTCCGCACCGGCCGAGCGTGCGAGCCCGACGACGTCGCGCAGGGCGGTGAGCTCGTCGGCGCACACCTCGCACTCCTCGACGTGCGCGAGGTCGGACATCGAGCCGGCCGGCTCACCGAGGGCGAGCAGCGCGAGCACGTCGTCGTCCACGTGGGACTCATCGAACGGCACCATCCACCTCCCATCGGGTCCGGAGCCGGGCCAGGCTGCGCCGCACGTGGCTCTTCACCGTGCCGAGCGGCAGGTCGAGCTTGCTGGCGATCTGGTCGTGCGTGAGGTCGTCGTAGAACGCGAGCCGCAGGATCGTCCGCTGCGGGTCGCCCAACCGGTCCAGCTCGTCGGCCACCAGGACGCGGTCCACCACGCGGCCGTCGACCGCCGGAGCCGGTGTCTCCGAGGCGCCGGCGACCGTCTTGTCGCGCAGGCGGCGGTCCCGCGAGCGCTTCTCGTGCGTGTCCGCGACCACGTGCCGGGTGATGCCGAGCAGCCACGCCGGGAGGCGCGACCGCTGCGGGTCGAACCGGTCCCTGCTGCGCCACGCCTCGACGAACACCTGCTGCGTCACGTCCTCCGCGTCCGTGACGCTGCCGAGCGACCGGAGCGCCACGGTGTGCACGAGCGCCGACCACCGACGGTACGCCTCCGCGATCGCCGCCTCATCACCCTGGGCGAACGCGGTCCCGAGCTCCTCGACACCCTCGCCGTCGGGGTCCGCGCGGTGCAGCGCGTGCGGGCGCGCCGGGTCAGCAGACCCGGACCCGGGTGCGCTCACGCACGGCTCCTCACTCGTCGGCCCCCACAGGACGGGGGCGCTCAGCAGCAGTGTCATCGCTACCCACCGAGCGGCTCGGCAGTGACGACGACGTTGTCCGTATAGTGCCCGATATCGCGGCGGAACGTGCCACCGCAGGTCACGAGCACGAGTCGTGGCGCACCGGCACGGTCGAACCACTGGTCCACGGGCGCGCCGTCCTTCGGGATCTTCTCCACGGTGACCACGCGGTAGTCGTGCACCACGCCGTCGGCCGCCGTGACGGTGACGGTCGCGCCGACCTGCACCTTGCGGAGCTTGGCGAACTGCCCGATGCCGGTCCGCACGCTGTCGACGTGCGCGGCCATGACGGTGGCACCGGCCGGGTCGGCGGGGGCCGGGCCGAACTTGTACCAGCCGGCGCGGTTGGCGTCCTCGGGGATCTCCATCTCGCCGTCCTCGCGCACCCCGACGGGGTCGACGGCCATGTCGATGCCGACGTCGGGCACGACCACCCGCACCGGCGGCGGGGTCTGGGCGGGCTGCTGCAGGGCGTCGAGCCCCGCGTCCTGGACGGGCACGTCCGGGACCGGCGGCTGGGCGGTGGGGGACGGTCGCGGCGTCGCCGTGGTGGACGGCGACGCCGCGACCTCCGGCCCGGAGGAGGATTCCGGGCCGGTGCACGCGGTCAGCAGGCCGAGCGTCGTGCCGAGTGCGACGACGGCCGCGAGCGCGCGTGCAGATCGGGGACGCGCCGCTGCCCGAGCCGGCGCGGTGGCCGTCCCGGGCAGCGGTGCGGTGCGCATCGTCAGGTTCAGCGACGCGCGTCGACGGTCACGCGGCGGCGGGCGATGCCCAGCCCGGCCAGACCGGCGACGACGAGCCCGGCGAGCGCGAAGGTCCACGCCGGCGTGCCGCCCTCGGAGACCAGGCCGACCTCGCCGGCGTTCACGCCGGAGGGGTTGCCGTGCAGACCGGTGATGGTCTGCGTCGCGAGCGCCAGGGTGGCGGGCGACGCGGTCGCGCTGCCCCACGCGTAGACGATCGTGTTGGTGCCCTCGGTGATCGGCACGTCGGCCGGGCCGAGCAGCGCCGGCTCGGTGGTCCCGGTGGCGGTGACCGAGGCGGAGACCGTGCCGGCCGGCAGGTTGAGGACCTGCTCGTTCGGGTTGGTCAGGTTGGTGATGACGGCGGTGCCGCCCGCGAGCACGTCCACGCCCGGTGCGGCGGCGACGTGGCGGACCGTGAGCCGACCCTGACCCGCGGCCGTGGTGGAGATGTCGTTGGTGAACAGCGTGGCGGTCGGCGTGCCCGCGGCGTCCAGGTGCGCGACGGCCGTGTAGTTCTTGCCCGCCTCGAGCGCCAGGTCCACCGGGCCGATGGCCGGCGAGCTGGCGTCGGCGGCGTCCGCCGCGGTGATCGCCACCGTGTAGGTGCCGGCGGGCAGGTCCAGCGGGCCGGCGAGCGAGCCGGGCGTGAAGTCGTCGAGCGTGCGCTCGCCGTTGACCCAGACGTCGACGGTCAGACCGGGGACGCCGTGCAGGACGGAGAGCTTGGCGGGGTCGGCTGCCGAGGCGGGGAGGGCGGCGAGCGTGACGAGGGCGAGCGTTCCGGCGGCGATGCCGGCGACGAAGCGTGTGCGCATGGTGCGTCCTTCGTGGACTGGCCCGGCGGGGTACCCCCGGGCGGCCGATGTGCTGACACCCCCTCTTCGCCTACGGCCCCGTCCTCGGATGCACTATGTGCGAACTGCCTCCACGATCGCCGCCGCGAGGTCGGTGGGCCGCGAGAACATCGGCCAGTGGCCCGTCGGCAGGTCGACGTACGTGACGTCCGTGATCTCGCCGAGCTCGGTGTGGAACGGCGGTCCGCCGTGGGCCATCGTCTTCAGGACCTCCGAGGGCAGGCTCGTGCAGACCACAGTGACGGGGACGTCGAACCGGCGCGGGTCGTCGGCCTGCACCGCACCGCGCACGACGCCGGCCGGGTGCGGCACGGCGCGGCGGCGCACCTCAGCCAGGCCGTCGTCGTCGATGCCCGCGGTGCTCGACCCCTGGGCGGCGAGCTGCTCCCACGAGGGCAGGGGGACCTCGACCTGCTCGGTGGTGGCGGCGTCGATGGCGGCGCCGGGCTCCAGGGGGCCGGAGTCGACGTAGACGGCCCGGCGGACGCGGTCCGGGCGACGGTCGACGACCTCGCCGACGAGGGCGCCCCCGCCGCTGTGGCCGACGAGCACCACGTCGCCGGCGAGCCGGTCGACCAGGTCGGTCACGGCGCGGACGTGGTCGGCGCGCGTGATGCCGCGGCGGTCGTCGTCCGGCTCGAGGCCGGGCAGTGTCACGGCGTGGACGTCGAGGTCGTCGGGCAGCGCGGCGACGACGGCGTCCCACGCCCAGCCGCCGAGCCAGAAGCCGGGAACGAGGATCAGTGAGGTGGTCATGGGTCCAGCGTCGACCCGGTGCGGTGACACCCGTCTGTCACCTTCATGTCACCATGCTGGGACCATGAACCGCACCGACCGCCTGTACGCCCTGGCCGAGGAGCTGCGCCGCGCGGGCCGGGCCGGGACGACGAGCACCCGGTTGGCTCGGCTGTTCGAGGTGTCGTCGCGGACGGTCAAGCGCGACGTCTCCGCGCTGCAGCAGGCCGGCCTGCCCGTCGTCGCGCAGGCGGGGCTCGGCGGCGGGTACGTGCTCGCGCCCTCGGTCTCGCTGCCGCCGGTGAACTTCACGCCTGCGCAGGCGGTCGCGCTGGCGCTCGCGGTCCGCGCGCTGCCGCCGGGCAGCCCGTTCGGTGCCGACGCGGAGGCCGCGCGCGCCAAGGTGCTGGACGCCCTCGCCCCCGCGGACCGAGCCCGTGCCGACGAGCTGGCCGGCCGGGTCTGGTCCCGCCCGGACCAGGTGCACGAGCCGGTCCCCGCGCAGGTGCTCCGCGCGGTCGAGGAGTCGCTGGCGCGGCACCGGGTGCTGGCGATCGAGTACCGCAGCGCCGACGGCACCGTGACGCGGCGCCGGGTCGAGCCCGTGGTCCTCGCCCGGACGGGCGCCGTCTGGTACCTCGTCGCGTGGTGCCGGACGCGCCAGGCGGTGCGCTGGTTCCGGCTGGTGCGGATCGTGCGCGCGGACCTCACGCCCGAGGTCGTCGACCCCCGGCCGGTCGACGGACTGGGGCAGCCGCCGGCGGACGCCCGGCCGGTGTCGGCGCGCGCGTCCGACTGAGTGCGGGACGTCGCGGCCGGCCGCGGCGAACGCCTGCGCGTGTGGGTGCCGGGCGGCAGACTGGCAGCGCGCCGGGAGGTACCGGACGAAGCACCCAGGGGGAACGCATGGACCACAGCGAGGCACGCAAGATCAAGGCACAGGCCGTCGACTACGCCCGCGAGCTGTCGGAGCGCGTGGTGCGCCCGTCCGACGTCGCCGACGGCGGTCCGGCCCTGGCGCTCGGCCTCGCCCCGCAGCAGGACGGCTCCTACGCGCTCGCCGTCCGCTACCGCCTCGGCCTGCCGTCGGTCCGCAGCATCGCACGCAAGATCGTCGCGGAGGTGGGTCCGGAGGCGGACGTGCGCCGCACGGGCCGGATCTCGACGCTCGCCGACGACTCCTCGAAGGTGCGGCCCCGACCGCCGGTCATCACGGCCCGCGCGCTCGGACAGACCGGCCGGGTCCGCCCGCTGCGGCCCGGGGTGTCCATCGCCCACGTCGACGTCACCGCGGGCACGCTCGGCGCCTTCGTGCACAAGGACGGGGTGGTGCACGCGCTGTCCAACTACCACGTGCTGTCCGGCACGCCGCAGGCGCGGTTCGGTGACCTGGTCCTGCAGCCCGGACCGGCCGACGGCGGGCGCGCACCGCAGGACCGGGTGGGCACCCTCGCCGCCCGCGTGGAGCTCCAGCCGGGCGGTGACGCGACCGTCGACTGCGCCCTCGCCCTCCTGGACGACCAGGACGTGGACCCGCAGTACCCGGTCGGGCGGATCACGACCACCGCCGTGGCGCTCGGCGGCGAGCTCGTCGCCAAGATCGGCCGCACCACGGCCGTCACCCGGGGCCGTGTCAGCGCGATCGAGCTGGACAACGTGGTGGTCGGGTACGGCCCGGAGCTGGGCGAGCTGAGCTTCGACAACCAGATCGAGATCGAGTCCACGGGCACCGGTCCGTTCTCCCGCGGGGGCGACTCGGGGTCGCTGGTGTACCGGGAGGACGGGGTGGCCATCGGTCTGCTCTTTGCAGGCTCGGAGTCGGGGGGCGACAATGGCACCGGGTTGACGTACATCAACCCCATCGATGCCGTGCTGGACGCCCTCGGGGTCACACTGGTCTGACGATCCGTCGGACCGCGCCCCCGCGGCCGTCGCGGTCGGCGGGAGGCGGGACACCATGGCGGACCTCGAGCAGGCGCGGGCAGCGAAGGAACGCCTGCGCATGTCGTTGCAGGGGCGTCCGGACGTGCGCGGGATCGGGATCGCCCGCACCGACGACGGCTACCTGCTGCAGGTCAACGTGTCGCAGGCGCCCGCGTCGGACCTTCCCGGTGCGGTCGACGGGGTGGACGTGCACGTCCGCGTGGTCGGCGTCATCCGCGCCAGCGCCTGACCGCACCGCGAGCCCGCTCCGGCTAGGGTTTCTGACCTCTCGTCAGCACCAAGGAGCTCCGTGCCCGTCACGTCCGCCCGGCCGCAGGCCGTCCCTCTGTCCGTCGCCCTGCGTGAAGGGACGCGCGAGGAGCACCAGCGGGCGGAACGCTCGGGCTTCGTCGGGCTGCTGCTCGCAGGACGGCTGGACCGTGCCGCGTACGCCGACCTGGCCGCTCAGCAGCTCGTCGTCTACCGCGCGCTCGAGGCCGCCGGGCGGCGCCTGGACGACGTCGGCGGGCTCGTCTTCGCCGAGCTCGAGCGCGTCCCCACGATCGAGCGGGACCTGACCCACCTCTACGGGGCCGACTGGTCGTCCACCCTGCGCGTCCTGCCCGCCACGCAGGCCTACGCGGACCGGCTCGCGGCCGTCGGCGACCGGCTGCCGCAGTACGCCGCGCACGCCTACACCCGGTACCTCGGCGACCTGTCGGGCGGGCAGATCATCAAGCGCATGCTGCAACGCCACTACGGGTTCACCGACGACGGCATCGCGTTCTACGACTTCCCGCAGATCCACCGTCTCAAGCCGTTCAAGGACGTCTACCGCGAGCGCCTGGACGGCCTCGACCTGGACGAGGACGCCCGCGCGCTCGTCGTCGAGGAGGCGCGCGCTGCCTTCCGCCTCAACGAGGACGTGTTCGGCGAGCTGGGTGCTGTCCACGTCCGGTGAGCTCGTAGCGCACGCCGGGCGCCCGTCGCTTCCCCACAACGGGTGATCTCACGCACCTCTCATCCTTCTGCGTCGCCGCATGTGGGATCCAGGGTCGATGATGGGCGACGTGACGCGACGCGGGGTGGCCGCAGAGGGAGCGCGCGCGGACAGCAAGGCGGCCGCGGGCGTCGTGGGCGTGCGCGCTCTGGCCCTCGCCGCGCACCGCCTGGACCGCTGCCGGTCCATCGACGAGGTGGCGCAGGTGGCCACGGCGACGGCGCTCGAGCTCCTCGACGCGCGCCGCGTCGCGTTCTGCCGGATCGACCAGGACACCTGCCGCATCGTGCTCGTCGACCCCCCGCCCACCGACCCGCGGGCGGTGTGGATGACGCGCTCCTCGTACCGGGCCGACGACCGGCCGGCCCTGCGCGCCCTCATCCGGGACCGGGCCAGCTGGGTGGCGCACGCACGCACGGTCCACGACGAGCTGACCGTCGCCGACGACCCCGATGCGGGCGACCCGGTCGAGGTGGACACGCTCAAGGAGCTCGACGCGGCCTCCGCGCTGGCGTCGCCCCTGCTGGTCAACGGCAGCGTCTGGGGGCAGCTGTACGCCGTGCGGACGCGCCCGGCGACGCCCTTCCGGGTGGACGACGTGGCGCGCGCGGAGGTGCTCGCGGCGATGGTCTCCGGCGCCGTGGCGCGCGTGGACCTCGAGGCGCAGGTGCGGCACCTGGTGGCCGACGACCCGCTGACCGGACTGGCCAACCGCCGGATCGCCGACGCAGAGGCCGAGGCCGCCCTCGAGTCGGGGCTCGAGACGTGCATCGTCATGTGCGACGTGGACGGGCTCAAGCGCGTCAACGACGAGCTGGGCCACGACACCGGCGACGACCTGCTGCGTTCGGTCGCGGACGTCCTGGGCCGTGCCGCCGAGGCGCTGCCGGGCTCGACCGCCGCGCGCATCGGCGGCGACGAGTTCTGCCTGGTGACGGTCGGTCGCCGCCGCTCCGAGGTCGCGGACGTGATGGCCGCGACCATCGCCGAGTTCCCGCTGCCGCACGGCGCGGCCATCTCCTACGGCATCGCCTCGACGGCCGTGACGGGGTCGGTGTCCGCCCGGCACCTGTTCCGGCAGGCCGACACCGCGCAGTACAAGGCCAAGCGCGCCCGCGCCCGAGCGCTGCGGTCGCTGGTGCCCGCGACGGCGGACCCCGCGGTCACGGCCGAGCGCGTGCTGGTGGCCGGTACCGCGGCGATCGTCGCCGCCCAGTCCGGCGTCGTGCCGCGCCTGTGCGCGTTCGCGGCGGCCGCGACCGAGACGCTCGGCGGGTCCGCGTGGGCGGTGCTGACCCGGCGCAGCCCCGACGAGCCTCCGTCGGCCGTCGCCCGGGGAGGAAGCCCGGCGGAGCTGGGCGTCGAGTCGTCGACCGCCGTCGTCATCCACGACCTGTGGCAGGTCGAGATCGGGATGTCCGCGACGGCGGCGACGGGCGAGGTCGTCGCGACGTCGCTGGACGCCCTCGCGTCGGTCGCGGTGCTGGGAGCGCGGTAGCCGTACCGCCCGGGAGCTACGGCGCCTGCGCCTCGGACGGCTCCTGCGCGACCGACTCGCTGAGCCGGACCCCGTGCTTGCGCGGCGGCGCCTTGATGCCGACGAGGACGTCGACGACGTCGATGTACTGCGCCTTCGCACCCATCCGGAACTCGGTCGCCGCCGCATGGATCTGCTCGAGCGTGTCCGCCTCGACGATCGTCACCTGGTCGTACCTGCCGTTGAGGCCGCTGCACACCACGTGCGTCAGCAGGTCCGAGAACTTGGACAGGTCGGCCGCGTGGCTCGCGGAGACGTCGTGGATGCCCTTGCGTCCCAGGGCGAAGTACTCGGGGCTGATCTTCATGAACAGGAACCCGACGTACTTGTTCTTCTCAGCGAGCCGGTGCATGGCGTCCCCCAACCGGGTGACGGGCGAGGTGAGTCCCGCCGGCGCGGCTCGGTACCCGCTCACTCGGGCGCCCGCGCTGTGCGCAGCTCGCCGCTCCCCCGGAGCTCCAGACTCCTCGCGCGACGCTCCGCGCGTCAATGGCGCCCCGGCTCAGCCGTGCAGCGGCAGGGTCAGCGTGCCCGGCGCGCCCTCGACCAGCCGGACGGGCACGCCCCAGTCCTGCGCGTTGAGGTGGCACGCGGGGTACTCGATCGCGGGGTCGGCGTCGCAGCTGGCCGCGTGCGCGGTGACGTGCAGGACGCCCTCCGTCACGGCCGGGTCCAGCCGGAGCACGCGCTCGAGCGGGACGTCGTCGCCGGCGCCGTCGAGCAGCAGGCCCGGCGGGGTCGACGACACCTGCAGCCGCGTGGACGGGCCGTAGCGGTCGTCGTACTTCTGGCCGGCGGCGGGGGTGAACACCACGTCGAGCCGCACCTCGCCGGGTGACAGCTCGGTGACCGGGCGCTGCGTGCGGTGGCTGCCGGAGTCCAGGATCTGGCCGACGAGCGTCGCGGGCAGGGCGATGCGCGTCAGCCGGTGGGCTGCCGACTCGACGACCAGCAGCGTGGCGCCGCCGTCGAGCACCACGATCCCGCTCGGCTCGGCGAGGTCGGTCGCCAGGGTGCTCACCGAGCCGTCGGCGTACCGGCGGACGGCACCGTTGTAGGTGTCGGCGACGACGACCGAGCCGTCCGGCAGGACCGCCACGCCCAGCGGGTGCTGCAGCCGGGCCTCGGCGGCGGGTCCGTCGCGGTGGCCGAAGTCGAACAGCCCCTCGCCGACGACGGTGTGCACGGTCCGCCCGACCGGGTCCACCCAGCGCAGGGCCGACGTCTCGGAGTCGGCCAGCCAGATCCGGTGGTCGGCGCCGACGGCGAGCCCGGAGGGCTGCGCGAACCACGCCGCGTCCAGGGGGCCGTCCAGGAGGCCCTCGTTCATGGTGCCGCCCAGCAGGTCGATCGAGCCCTGCGTGCCGTCGAACGCCCACAGCGTGTGGTTGCCGGCCATGGCCACGACGAATGCCGCGAGCGGCTGCGACCAGGTGACGTCCCAGGGGGAGGAGAGCTTGTGCCCGAGCGGTCCCGCCTGCGGGTCGGGGACGTTGTCCGCCGCGCCGACCATGTACTGCTCGCCGGTCCCCGCGACGGTGGTGACGACGCCGTCGGCCAGCCGGACCCCGCGCAGGGCGTGGTTCACGGTGTCCGCGACGAGCACGTCGTACCCGAGCGACGGACGCAGCTCCTCGGGGACCAGGCACAGGCCGTTCGGCTCGCTGAACCGCGCCTCGTCGGGACCCCCGTCCACGAGCCCGCGCTCGCCGGTGCCGATGCGCCGGACCAGCGTCTCCCCGTCCGCCGCGAGCTCCGCGAGGCTGTGGTGCCCGGCATCCGCGACCAGCAGGTTCCCGTTCGGCAGCGCGACCGCCTTGGCGGGGAACCGCAGCGTGCCCTCGCTCGCCGGCGGCGGCACGTACGGCCCGTCGCCGCGGTGCAGCGTGCCCTTGGCCTCGTGCTCGGCGACCAGCTCGTCGACCAGGATCTCGACGTTGCGCTGGTGCCCCTCGCCCGCCATCTGCGCGACGACGTACCCCTCCGGGTCGATGACGACGAGCGTCGGCCAGGCGCGGGCCGTGTACGCGGACCACGTCACGAGCTCCGGGTCGTCGAGCACGGGGTGGTGCACCTCGTACCGCTCGACGGCCGCGGCCAGCGCCACCGGGTCGGCCTCGTGCACGAACTTGGGGGAGTGCACCCCGACGATGACGAGCACGTCGCGGTGCCGCTCCTCGAGCGCACGCAGCTCGTCCAGGACGTGCAGGCAGTTGATGCAGCAGAACGTCCAGAAGTCGAGCAGGACGATCTTGCCGCGCAGCTCCGCCAGGGTCACGTCCCGCCCGCCGGTGTTGAGCCACCCCCGGCCGATCAGCTCGGACGCTCGGACGCGGGGCAGTCGACTCTCACGCACGCGCCCATTCTCCCCCGCCCAGCCCTCGACCCCGACCTCCACCCCGCCCACCGCAGCGTCCGCACAACCGGTCGTCGGGACGCGCGTTCGTGCGGACGCTGCGGGGAAGAGAGAGGCAGCGTCCGCACGACCGGTCGTCGGGACGCGTGGTGGTGCGGACGCTGTGGGAAGGGGCAGGGGACGAGGGCGGGTCAGGTGCGGTCGAGGACGTAGATGCGCGGGTGGTGGCCCTTGGCGAACACGCGGGTGGTCGAGCGGATCCGCCAGAGGGCGTCGGCGTCGCGCAGGCAGCGCTCCATGACCTTGACCTCGTGGGTCACGACGACGAACCGCGCCCCCGGTGCGGCGACCTCGTGGGCCGCCCGGAGCAGCCCGGCGTGCAGCTCCGCGTTGGTCGCGTGCGTGCCGTGCAGGGTGCCCCACGGCGGGTCGGCCAGGAGCAGGTCCCACCCGGTGCCGACGGCGTCGGCCAGCGCCGGGCCGGCGCAGTCGGCGCGCAGGAGCCGGGCGTCCACCGCGGCCGCTCCGAGGTTCTGCTCCGCGGCCGTCAGGGCGTCCTCCGCCAGGTCGGCAGCGACCGCATCGGCGGCCGGGCCGGCGGACAGCCGCTCGATCAGCAGGGTGCCCGAACCGCACATGAGGTTGAGCACGCGGTCGGCCGGGTCGACGCCGCCCAGCCGCACCATCGCCGCGGCGATCGTCGCGTTCAGGGCTCCCGCGTAGTCCGTCACCCGCCAGCGGCGCGCGGACAGCGGCCGCGACCCGACCCGGACCAGGACGTCCCAGCCGGGATCGCCGGACCGCCCGGCGCGCACCCCGCGGCGCACGCGGAGCACCAGCTCCCCGTCGCGCTCGTCGTACCGCAGGCCCGTCGCCTCGGCCAGCAGCGCCGCGAGCCGCGTGAACACCGCCGAGTCGCTGCCGGCGGCCTCGAACCGGAACGTCGAGCAGCTGCCCACCCGCAGCGAGGCGTACATGGCCTCGACGATCCGCGCCAGGTGGTCGCCGCTGGTCAGCGACTTGGGCCGCGGCACGTCGAAGCGCAGCACGACGAACGCCGCGACCGCGGTGCGCAGGCCCAGCACGGCGGACAGGGGGCCCCAGTGGGACACGTCCAGCGCGTCGTCCCTCCCTGGCACCGGCGTCGGGGTGCCGTCGAGCAGCAGGACCTCGCCGGCCTCGTCGGCGACGACCTGCGCGAGGCCGGGCAGGAACGTCAGCTCGAGCGGTGTGGACGTGCGGGCGGCGGGTCGGCGGCCGGGGCGCCGGTCAGCCGGGTGGCTGCCGTGGTGGGCGGGAGGTCGGCCGCGTCCGCGCTGCGCCATGCTCGCGCGGGCTCAGGCCGGCACAGCGGCGGCGGCGCCGACGGCGCGGAGCACGAACGCCTCGGTCTGCGTGATCGCCCGCTCGCGCTCGGGCCCGTCCGCGGGCACCCCGCGACCGGACAGGCACGCGTTGATCAGCGGCACGGTGACGTCCAGGTCCTGCGACGGGAAGGCGCCCGACTCGATGCCGGCCGCCAGGATCCGGCGCAGGATCTGCTCGACCACCATGACGTGCTCGCGGACCCGCTGCTGCGTGCCCCGGGACAGGACCGAGCGCAGCTCCGGGCCGGGCGCCAGGTGGTAGACGCGGGTCAGCGCGGCCTGCTGGCGGACGTAGGTCTGCAGCTGCTCGGTGGGGTCCTCGATGTCGTCGAGCGCGCGCTGCAGCGTGGCCGCGTACTGCTCGGTCTCGTGCGTGATGAACCCGAGCAGGAGCGACTCCTTGTCGGGGAAGTGGTTGTACACCGCGGTGCGGCCGACGCCGGCGGCGGCCGCGATCTCGGCCAGCGTGATGGCGTCGAAGCCCTGGTCGGCCATGAGCGAGGACAGCGCGGCGAACAGCTTCTGACGCGTCTGCTCGCGGTGCTCGTGGAGCGACCCGCCGATGATCTTGGGCATCCTGACATCATTGCACGCTGTGTCACCAAAAGCGTCGGGTCGGCTCCGGGACCGGAAACGGTGGTCGGGACGACTGTCCAGTTCGTACACTTTCGTACGTCCGTGCAGCCGGGGGGCCGGTTCGGGAGGAGTCCGATGACGCAGCTCGTCGACTCCGCGCGCGTCCGCGCCGCGCACGAGCTGTTCGTCACCACGGGTGAGCTGTCCAGCCGCGCGGTCCGCTCGCTCGTCGCCGACTCGTGGCGCCGCAGCGCGCGCAGCGGCGTCGACCCGGAGGTCCCGCAGGCGCCGGTCGACATGGGCGGCAAGGACCTGGCGGGCTACCGCGGCTCGCTGGCGCTCGCGGCGACCATGCCGGTGGTGCGCGAGCTGCTGGTGCGGCCCGGCGCCGACGCCGGCTGGCTGACGGCGCTCACCGACGACGAGGGCCGCATGCTCTGGGTCGAGGGCGACGCGTCGGTGCGCCGCCGGGTCGAGGGCGTCGGGTTCGTCGAGGGCGGCATCTGGCGCGAGGACAGCGCCGGCACCAACGCGCTCGGCACCGCGCTGGCCACCCAGCAGCCGGTGCAGGTGGTGGGCACCGAGCACTTCGCGCGGCGGGTGCAGCCGTGGAACTGCTCCGCGGTGCCGGTACGCAGCCCCGAGGGCCAGGTGCTCGGCGTGCTGGACGTGACCGGGGGCGACGTCGTCGCCTCTCCGCTGGTCATGTCGCTGGTGCGGGCGACCGTCGCCGCGATCGAGGCCGAGCTGGCGCGCGTGACCGGCGGACCGGCGCTGCCCGCGGCGCCGCTGGTGCGCAGCGCGGGCCCGGTCGCGCGGCTGCGGGTGCTGGGCACCCCGATGCTGCACCTGGGGCAGTCGGACGTGCGGCTCAGCCTGCGGCACGCGGAGATCCTCCTGCTGCTGGCCCGGCACCCGGCGGGGCTCAGCGCCGACGAGCTCGCCGTGCTGCTCAGCCACAGCGAGCTGTCGGACGTCACGGTCCGCGCCGAGGTGTCCCGGCTGCGGCGCCTCGTCGGCCCCCTGCTCAGCGAGTCCCGCCCGTACCGGCTGACGTCGGACCTGCGCACGGACGCGGACATGGTGCACTCGCTGCTCGACTCGGGGAACACCCAGGCGGCGCTCACCGCGTACCCCGGACCGGTCCTGGCGCGGTCGGCGGCGCCGGGCGTGGAGCGCATCCGCGAGGAGCTGACGGCGGACCTGCGTGCCGCGGTGCTGGCCAGCTCACAGCCCGCCGTGGTGAGCCGGTGGCTCGCGTGCGACGACGGCGCCGACGACTGGCAGGCGTGGGAGCGGCTCGCGTTCCTGGCGCCCAAGGGCTCCCCGGTGCACGTCCGGGCGGTCGGCCGGCTCGGCCTGCTGGACAGCCGGCTCGCCCCGCCGCGCCACCGGTAGGCGCTGCAACCCTCCTGCAACGTCCCCCGCCCTAGCCTCCGCGTAGCGAGGCAGTCCCGCGACGCCGGGGGGTGCGCGCTGCGGCTGGGCGAGGATCGGAGGGGAGCTTCGCCCAGCCGCGACGTGCACAGGTCTGACCGGACATCGACGATTCGTGGCAGACCGGGGAGCCTGGCGTCGTCTAGCGTGCGGTGCATGACGAACGACGAGATCCAGCCGGACACCAAGGACTGGACGTGGGTGCTCTCGGAGCGCTGCCCCGAGTGCGGGTTCACCGCCACGGACGTCGACGGTCCCGCGATCGGGGGCACCGTGCGGGACCTCGCCCCGCGGTGGGTCTCGGCGCTGCACCGTCCCGACGCCCGCGAGCGCCCCGCGTCGACCACGTGGTCGACGCTCGAGTACGGGGCGCACGTGCGCGACGTCCTGCGGATCTTCGACGGCCGCCTGGAGCTGCTGCTGACGCAGGACGACCCGGAGTTCGCCAACTGGGACCAGGACGAGACCGCCCTGCAGGACCGCTACGACCGGCAGGACCCGCGCGTGGTGGCCGAGGAGATCCTGGACGCCGCCGAGGTCACGGCGGCGCGGTTCGACTCGGTGGCCGACGACGCCTGGTCGCGGTCGGGGCGCCGCTCGAACGGCTCGACGTTCACCGTGCTGACGCTGGGGCAGTACTTCCTGCACGACGTCGTCCACCACCTGCACGACGTCCACGGCTGACGCTTGTCCACAGGCGTTGTCCACAGCCGTGTGCAACAGCGCCAAACCTGTGGACAACACGCTGATCAGCCCCGACCTCCCGGACGGCGCGCCGACGCGTAACACGCCCGCATCACGACGTGTGTACCGTCCGCGCGCATGAACCTGCCGCAGGTGGTCGTGGCCGCGGAGCTGGATGGCCGGCACGTCCTGGTGGTGCCCCGCGGCACCGACCTGGTCGCGCTCGCCGCCGCGTGGTTCCCGGAGGTGGCGTGGGCGCGCGAGCCGGTCACCGTGGCGGAGGCGTCGGCGGGCGCTCGACCGATGACGGGAGCCCGGTTCCGGGGCATCGTCGCCGACGTCGCCGAGCCGACGCCGGGCCTGCTCGGGCTCGACGCCACGGCGGCTCTCGAGGGGCCGACGCTCGTCGACCGGGGTGAGGCAGGCGCGGCGGGCCTGCCGGCGCGGGACCTCGACCTGTACGCGTTGACGCCGAGCGACCCGGGTGTCGCCCTGGACCTCGTCTACGGCTGGATGTCCGCGGCGGCGCGGCGTGCGGGCGGCGCGATCGTGCCGGCCGACCGGTCCCGGCTCGTGCTCCCGGACCCGGGCTCGGCGGTCGACCTCACCCTGTGGTCGCCCGTGCCGCTGTCCGCCCAGGACGCCCTGCCGCTGATCCGGCCGGCGCTCAGCGGTGCCCGGCTCGGTCCCACGGACGTGCCGCAGCCGGCGCCCGGCGAGCCGCCCTCCGGACCACCCGCCTTCTCGGTCACTGCCACGTTCGAGTACGACGGCGCGATCACGGTGCGGACCGGCCGGTCGAGCGAGGTGCCGGTGGCGCTGTCCCGGTTGGACTGGCGCGAGTTCGGCCCGTGGTCGTACCACGTCAGCTGGCAGCCTCCCGACCCCGACGAGCTGCTCACCGAGCACCCGTCCCAGCTGCACCTCATCGCACGTTCACGCGTGCAGCCGTCGGTCGCGCGCGTGACCGCCGCCCTGTGGCGCGCGGTCGGGGGGACGGTGGTCGACGCCGGAGGATTCGTCGTGACCGCCGACGACCTCCGAGGACGGGCGTCGGCGCCGCGCTGACTACGCGAACGGCTCGCTGCCCGACGGCACCAGGTCGACCGAGACGGTCAGCCGCGAGCCCGAGCCCTCGGTGAAGATGACCCCGCGCAGCGGTGGCACGTCGTCGTAGTCGCGGCCCCAGCCGAGCAGCACGTACCGGTCGTCCACCAGCTGGTCGTTGGTGGGGTCGACCTCCACCCAGCCGGCGCCGGGCACCCACGCCGACACCCAGGCATGTGAGGCGTCCGCGCCGCGGAGCTTCTCCCGGCCCGCGGGTGGTCGGGTCTCGATGTACCCGCTGGAGTACCGCGCGGGCAGCCCGTGCAGACGCAGCGCCGCGATCATCAGGTGCGCGAAGTCCTGGCACACCCCGGCCTTCTGCTCCAGCAGCTGGGCCTGCGTGGTGTGCACGGTGGTCGAGCCGGACCGGTACGCCAGCTCCGTGCGGATGCGGTGCGCGAGCTCGACCAGCACGTCGACCAGGGGCCGGTCGGTGGCGAACGTGGGGGCGGCCCAGGCCCGGACCTCGTCGACGAGCGCGACGTGCGGGGAGGGCAGCTGGGCCTCGCGCAGGTCGACGAGGGCGGGGTCCAGCCGGCCGACCTCGCCGTCCGCGACCTTGCGTGCAACCTCCTGCCAGCCGACGGTCGGCAGGGCCGCGGCGTCCGGCACCGCGCGGGTGACCTCGATGGTCGAGCGGGACGTGACCACCAGGCGGGTGTGCGGGGTGGTCACGGCGAAGTACGTCGTGCGGTTGCCGTAGTAGTCGACGTAGACGGCACTGTCGGCGGGCGCCGGGTCGACCTGCACGGAGGTGGACAGGCATGCCTGGCCGGGCACGTCCCGCGGGGTCATCGTCGTGCGGCCGTAGGACTCCGTGACCGGGTTGGCGTAGGTGTACGTGGTCCGGTGCACCAGGTCGTAGGTGCGGCTCACTCGTCGCCACCCCCGTCGCGGGTGTCCCAGGTCTCCTCGAGCGCCCGGCTGGGGGCCAGGCGGACGAAGTGCACGCGCTCGATCTCGTCGGCCGCCGACTGCAGCCGCCACAGCATCGACTCGAGCGTCTCCGCGAGCCGTGCCCGCCGTCCGTCCTCGGTCACGGCACCGGCCATGGCTGCCGGGTCGAGCTCGGCCAGCAGGTCGACGACGTCCGCGAGGAGGTGGTCGCGCTGGTCGGGTGCCCGGCCGGCCAACGGCACGAGCGCGAGCGACTCCTGCAGCCGGTCCAGCTGGTAGGCCAGCGACCGCGGGTTGGTCGGGTCCCGCAGCAGCAGCTCGAGCAGCTCGGCCAGGCCGGCGCCGCTCTGGTGCCGGCGCCGGAACGTGATCGCCGACTCGTGGGCCAGCAGCACGGACTCGCGCACCACGGAGTCGACGTCGGCCGGCCGCTGCTGCACGACGGTGGCCAGCAGGCTCTCCACCAGGTGCTGCGCCCGCTCGATCCGGCGGCCGGCGTCCAGGAACTGCCAGCCGACGTCGCGCACCAGGCCCTCGGCGGTGATGCCCGCGATCGCGAGCAGGCCCTCGAGCACGCGGTCGAGCGCGGGACGCAGGCCGGCGGTCACGGCGTTGCCCGCGGCCACGCCCAGGTCGAGCGCGTCGGGGTCGGGCACGCGGCCGCGCGTCCGGCTGCGCTCGTCGCGCAGGGCGCGGTCGATCCGGGCGAGCGGGCCGAACGTGTCCGTGGACAGCTGGTCGCGGACGGCCGCCGCGGCGGCGGCCAGCCGGCGCACGGAACGGGCCACGGAGCCGGGGCCGCGCGGGTCGAGGACCAGGTCGCGCAGGGCCGGCGGGGTGTCGGTCGAGGGCACGTCGATGGGGGTCAGCGACGCGAGGAGCACGTCGAGCGCGCGACCACCCGCGGACGCCGGCCGGCGGTGGAAGTCCTCCCAGCGGTCCACCACCACGCGCAGCACGCGGCTGGCGTCCTCGGCCCGCTCCGCGTACCGGCCCATCCAGTAGAGGTTCTCCGCCGTGCGCGGCGAGATGCCCGTCGCGGGGCGGCGCGGCGTGGGGACGTCGCCCGCGCCGGTCTCGTCGGACGGCACCCACGGCTCCACGGGCGCGTCCGGCTGCGTGGAGAGCACCCACACGTCCTTGGCGGCGGCACCGAGGGCCGACGAGACCACGTGCCCGCTCGCGACGCGGGCCAGACCGCCCGCCATGACGGTGTACGTCTGCTGGTGCGCCACCGCGTACGTCCGCAGCACCGCCGCCCGCGGACCGAGGTCCGCCGGACCGACCCCCCCGGCCGACGGCAGGTCGCTGCCCACCCCGAGGGGCGTTCCGTCGATCGTCGGGCCGACCGGGCCCACCGGCTCCTGCCCCACCCACAGCCACGGCTCCGCGCTGATCCGCGCGGCCAGCTGCTCGCGCTCGCGCCGGCTCAGGGTCCAGCCCAGGATCGAGCCGACGTCCGTGCCGTGCACCGTCGGCAGGACCACCAGCCGCTCCAGGTGCGTGAGCACGTGCTGCAGCGACCGGGGCTCACCGCACCACCACGTGGGTGCCGACGCGAGCGCGAGGTCCTGGTCCAGCACCGCCTTGGCCAGCCGGGGCAGATACGTCAGGAGCGCGGGGTTCTCGAGCACCGAGCTGCCGAGGGGGTTGACCACGCTCACGGTCCCGGCACGCACCGCGCGGACCAGGCCGGGCACGCCGAGGCGCGAGCGCTGCCGCAGGTCCAGCGGGTCGCACCACTCGGCGTCGACGCGCCGCAGCACCACGTCGACCGGCTCGCGGCCCTCGACGCCGCGCATCCAGACGCGCCCGTCGCGCACCAGCAGGTCCGAGCCCTCGACGAGCGGCAGCCCGAGCATGGAGGCCAGGTAGGCCTGGTCGAACGCGGTCTCGCTGCCTGGCCCGGCGGTGAGCAGGACGACGCGCGGCTGCTCGGCGCCCCCCGGTGCGACGTCGCGCAACGCCGTCCGCAGCGCGCGGAAGAACGGCCCCAGCCGCTGGATCGAGGCCTGCCGGTAGACCCCGGACAGGACCTGCGACACCACGCGCCGGTCCTCCATGGCGTAACCGGCTCCCGAGGGTGCCTGCGTCCGGTCGGCGACCGCGCACCAGGCCCCAGCGCCGTCCCGCACCAGGTCGGTCGCCGTCAGGACCAGCTCGCGACCGCCCGGCAGGCGCAGCCCGTCGACCGCCCGGACGAACCCGGGATGGCCCACCACGACCGAGGGGGGCAGCAGCTTGTCGGTGAGGAGCAGCCGGTGGCCGTAGACGTCCTGCAGGATCGCGTCCAGCAGCTCGGCGCGCTGCACCAGCGCCGCGTCGAGGCGTGCCCACTCGGGCTCGTCGACGATGACGGGCAGCGGGTCCAGGTGCCACGGGTGGTCACCGTCCTCCTGGTCCGCGCCGTAGGTCACGCCGTGGTCGGCCAGCAGGCGCTGCGCCTCGTCGCGCGCACGGGCCAGGTCGTGCGCGGTGGGCGCGTCCGCGGGGTCGGTGAGCCACGACCAGTCGGCCCGGTGCTCGACGGCGCCCGGCTCGCCCAGGGGGCGCGGCGAGGAGAGCAGGTCGGTCACAGGCAGGAGTCTGACCTACGACGCGTGCCTGCTGCGGCGTCTCCTCGGGGATGTCGTCGCGCACGTCTGGGGATGGGCACTTTGCGGCCCCGGTGGTGACCCCGCGTCCGGGGTGATGTGATGGGCGTCACAGGGGTTCGCCCGTGACACATCTCCATCGGCGGCGACCAACTGACGCACGCAACCCCATCGAGAGAGGTCACCATGAGCGAGTCCGAGAACACCCCGGCCACCCGCAACCGGCAGAGCGCCCTGGTCACGCCCGAGGGAAGCACCACCATCGCGGACACGGTGGTGAGCAAGATCGCCGGCATCGCCGCGAGCGAGGTGTCCGGCGTGCACTCGTTGGGCGGTGGCGCGGCCCGCGCCATGGGGAACCTGCGCGAGCGGATCCCGGGCGCCCGGACCAACCACTCGCAGGGAGTCTCGGTCGAGGTCGGCGAGACGGAGGCCGCCGTCGACCTGGACCTCGTCGCCGACTACGGCGTCTCGATCGCGGACCTGGCCAACGGCATCCGCCGCAACGTCATCAACGCGGTCGAGCAGATGACCGGCCTGCACGTCGTCGAGGTCAACGTCTCCGTGAACGACGTCCACCTGCCCCAGGACGACCCGCAGCCGGCAGCACCGCCGGAGCAGCGGGTCCAGTGAGCGGGCGCGACGACGCACCGCTGCCGGTGGTCAGGAGCACGCCGGGACCCGCGGTCGTCACGGGCCCCGCGCACGAGCCGGCACCCGTCAGCCCCGCCGAGCAGGTCGAGGCCGTGGTCCTCGCCGTGCCGGGCGTCGTGCGGATGCACGGCGGTCGGTTCGGCGGGCTGGGCACCTACCTGCCGGGGCGGCGCGTCACCGGCGTCCAGCTCGGCGACGACGGCACCGACGTGCACGTCGTCGTCTCGGACCTCGTCCCCGTCCCGCAGACCGCCGCGCGGGTGATGCGGGCGGTGTCCGCCGTCGCCCCGATGCCCGTCCGCGTCCATGTCGAGGACATCGACACCACCGTCTGAGGAGTCACACCATGTCATCTGTCGCCGTCGGCCTGTTCGCCGGTCTCCTGCTCGCCCTCGTCGCCGCCGTCGGCGGGTTCAGCATGTTCGTCCTCGCCCTCGTGCTCGCCGCCGTCGGCGTGCTCGTCGGCCTCGTCGTCGACGGTCGGCTGGACCTGTCCGGCGTCGTGGCGGGCAGGCGCCGTGGCTGAGGACCGGGGCACCCTCACCATCGCCGACCGGGCCCTGACGCGGATCACGCGGCAGGTCGCGCTCGAGGTCCCCGGGGTCGCGCCGGAGGAGTCGGCGGGCACGGTCGAGCGCCGGCTGGGCCGCGGCTACCCGCGCGTGCAGTGGCAGCGCACCGGCCAGCACGCGCGGGTCCAGGTGGAGGTCGCGATCACCTGGCCGGCGTCCGCGCAGCAGGTGACCACCCAGGTGCAGGAGGCGGTGCGGCGCGAGCTCGAGCGTCAGGCCGGGCAGGACGTCCAGCAGGTCAACGTGGCCGTCCGTGAGGTGGTCCGCGCGTCCGCCGCGCAGCCCGTGGCCAGGGTCCGATGACGGCCGTCGAGTCCCCCGCACGGTTCGCGCCGGCCGCGCCGGCCACCCGCGCCGGTCGCGTCGGGTGGTGGGGCGTGGCGCTCGCGGTCGTGGTCGTCGCGCTCGGCGTGCTCGTCGTGCGCGAGGCGCTCGTGGCCGGCGGGTGGATCAGCGGGGAGCCGTGGCTCGCACCCGCCGTCGACGCGCTGGACGGGGTCGGCCCGTCGGTGCTGGTCACCGTCGTCGGCGTCCTGCTGGCGCTGCTCGGGCTGTGGCTGGTGGTCTCCGCGCTCGCCCCCCGCGTCCGGACGCGGCTGCCCGTGACGTCCTCGGGCGGCACGACGATCGGGATCCGCGACGCCGCCCGGCTGGCGGCCGCCGCCGCCGAGGACGTCGACCGGGTGCTGTCCGCCCGTGCGTCGGCGAGCCGGCGGTCCGTGACGGTGACGGTGACCGTCCTGGAGGGCGACGACGTGACCGACGCGGTCCGCGCCGCGGTGACCGACCGCCTGGCTCCGCTGGTGACACCGATGTCCGTCCGGGTGGCCAGCCGCGTCACGGCGGGCCTGCACGCGGGGGGTGACGCTCGGTGAGGCGCTCCGTGCTGGCCCTCGACCGCGTCGTGGTCCTGCTGCTCGGCCTCGTGCTCGTCGTCGTCGGCGTGGCGGCGGTCGGGTGGCAGGCGGGCTTCCTGGCCGACGTGTGGCCGGACGTCCCGGACACCCTCGGGGTCGACTCCGGTCCCGTGACCGCCGCCGCCGGCTACCCGGCCCTGGCCCTCGTCGTGGGGATCGTGCTCGTCGTCATCGGGCTGTGGTGGTTGCTCGCCCACCTGCCGCGGCGGTCCGTCGGCTCGCTGCGGCTGGAGCCGGGGGACCAGCCGGGTCGGCTGTTCGTCGACCCCGACCCCGCCGCAGCCACGGCCGCCGAGGTGCTGGCCGAGGACCCGCTGATCCGGTCGGCGCACGGGGCCGTCCTGGCCGACCGCGGCGAGCGGGTGGTGCGGCTGCGCGCGACGGTCGAGCCGGACACGGACCTCGACGCCGCGGTCGCGGCGTGCGACGGTGTGCTGGCCGACCTGGCGCGGGTGCTGCCTGCGGACCAGCTGAGGTCCCGCGTCGAGCTGTCGGTGCTCCGGCGGGGCGAGGTGGGGCCGCGGGTCCGCTGACCTGCGCTCCGCGTGCGGCGAGGCGTCGAGCGTGAGGAGCGGGGCATGGGCAGGGATGCGGTCACGGGCTGGGTCGAGCGGTACGAACGGGCCTGGCGTGCCCAGGACGTGGACGCGCTCGCTGAGCTGTTCGCCGACGACGCGCGCTACCTGCGCTCGCCGTACGACCCGGAGCCGCTGGAGGGTCTCGACGCCATCCGAGGGTTCTGGGTGGACCCCACGCCGTTCGAGATGACGGCGACCGTGGTCGCGGCCGACGGCGCGGACGCGGTGGTCCGGGTCGAGGTGCACTACGGCGGCGAGAAGCCGCAGGAGTACCGCGACCTGTGGGTGCTGCGGTTCGGGCCGGACGGGCGCGCCGAGCTGTTCGAGGAGTGGGCCTCCTGGCCGGACAAGGCGTACACCGCGTCGACGACGGGCTGAACCGCCTCAGGCCAGCAGGCTGACGATCTCGTACGCGTCGGGCGTCGGCTGGGCGCTGATGCACCGGCGTGCGAGCGCGAACGCCTCCTCGGGCGTGCGCACCATCGCGCTCACGTGCAGGTCGGGGTCGCAGCTGAGCACGCTGTACCGGGGCTCCAGCGGGTTGCCGTCGTCGTCGCACGTGCCGACGGCGACGACGAGCACCTGGTGCCGTGCGTCACGTGGGGAGTCGGTGAGGAGCGTCACACTCCCTGTATCGGCAGACCGGCGGTGTTCCTGGAATCCCGGGCGATCATCCGTGCGTGAGAAGGTCGTCGGCATGCCTGTGGTGATCCGGCCCTTCCACCCGTCCGACCTGCCCGCGCTCTACCGGATCTGCCTGCTGACCGGTGACGTCGGCGGCGACGCGAGCCGGCTGTACCGCGACCCCGACCTGCTGGGGCACCTGTACGCCGGGCCGTACCCGATGGCCGACCCGGGCCTGACGTTCGTCGTCGTGGACGAGGACGGCCTGGCGGGGTACATCGTCGCGACGGCCGACTCTGCCCGGTTCGAGCAGTGGCTCGAGGAGTCCTGGTGGCCGGTGCTGCGCGAGCGCTACCCGCTGCGGCCGGACCCGCAGGACGGAACCCAGGACCAGGTGCTCGTCGCCCGGGTGCACGAGTGGGAGGGCGCCGACGCCTCCCTGCTCGAGCGGTTCCCCGCCCACCTGCACGTCGACCTGCTGCCGCGCGTACAGGGTCAGGGGCTGGGGCGGCGCCTCATCGAGACGCTCGCGGCCGCGCTGCGCGAGCGCGGGGTGCCGGGTGTGCACCTGGGCGTGGACAGTCGCAACGAGGGGGCGATCGCGTTCTACGGCCGGGTGGGGTTCGTCGAGGCACGGCGGCACGAGTGGGGCCACACGCTCGCGCTCGACCTCACCGCGGAGCGGTAGGCCAACGGGGCGTGAACGTGACACGAATGGAGTCATAGCAGTCAGTATTGGCTTGACCTTCGCGCGTCTGGGGCGCACCCTGGATTCGACGTCGCAGGGTCGGGTCCCCAGGAGGGTGGGGACCCGGCCCTGCGCGGACGTCTGAGGAGGAACGGTCGGCGCACGACGTTGTCGACGGCACAGGCTTCTCCCTGGGCCGGTTGACCCAGCTGGTCCGTGACCACGTGATCGCCTCGGGGTCGGCAAGCAGGGGGCCTGTTGCCCGTTCCGCCACACCCTGGCGACGTTGATGCTTGAGGCGGGCCGGCCGCCCCGAACTGTCCGCCACCAAGATCTATACCCATTTCCCACTTGGCAAGTCACCTTGCGACAAGAAGCCTTGTGATCGTGGCAGGCGGACCGACGGGCTCCCAGGAGCCCACCGAGCCGATCATCTTGACCTCGGCCTACCGCCCGGGGTGAGCGAGGAGGACATGCTGCACGCGTTGCGGTTCGCCGTCGCCCACGTCCGTCAAGACGACCACATGGACATGTTCATCGGCCCTGACACCACCGGCTCCCAGGCGAGCTCGCCATCGCCCACGCGCTGCACCCAGCCCGGAACAAGTACCTCAGGTGATACCCATGCGACCCTCACTGACCGACCTGATCGCCCACGCCGACCAGCTCGCCGACGCCTTCGAGAACCACGACCCCACCCCGGGAGTCTTCGGCGCGCCGCTGCCGCCGCTGATGGCGGTCAAGCTCGCCGCGTTCCGCCGCGCCGCCGCGGAGGGGGAGCTCGCCCAGGCCATCCACGCAGCCCGCGAAGCTCACCTGTCCCGGCGCCGGCTCGGTGAGGCCATCGGCACCACCGGCGAAGCCGCCCGGCAACGCTACCGAGCCTCTTGAACCACCCCGTCCCGCCATCGAGACCTCGACGCCCGACCCTGCGCGCCGAACCACGCCCCGACCGGCCCTGACGCCGCGCCCCACGCTGGTGGTCCGCCTGGTCGTCGCGGTAGTCGCGGCGCTTGGCCAGGAACGACACACCCTCTAGCGTCAGCCGGCGGGACCGGCGCGATGCTGGTGGCCTGCATCAGGCGGGGCGCCTTCGGATCCGACGGAGCTCGGCAGGGGTCCGGAAGCAACGGAGCGGGTGACGAGAATCGAACTCGCGCTATCAGCTTGGGAAGCTGAAGTTCTACCACTGAACTACACCCGCGTGGACCGGAGCACCGGTCCGGGAAGAGAGCATACCCGGACCGATCCGTGCGGCGAACTCAGGACCGCACCGTCAGGCTGAACGCCCCGCAGCGCTCCTCGCCGGGGTCCAGCACGAAGACGCCGGTGCCCGGCACGCCCGCGGCGTGCAGGGCGAAGCCGTCGTTGACGTTGGTCACCGGCTCGACCGCGAAGTAGGACCGGCGCCGCGGCGCGTAGACCACCAGGTGCGCGTACACGGGGTCGGCGTGCAGGTCGACGGTGACGCCGAGGTCCTCGTAGTCGATGCGGACGGGGGCGCCGGGCTCCCAGTCGGTCAGGACGTCGTCGACGAATCCGAGGCCCAGGCGCCGGGCCACCCGGAAGTCGGCGCGGCTGGGTACGTCCCCGGCGGGACCCTGCGCGAGCGCGTTGACCAGCGCGTAACCCTTGCGGGCGGGCACGGACAGGACGGGCTGACCGGGCGTCGTCGGCGCGACGGCTCCGACGGGCGACAGGGTGCGTTGCAGGTACGGGTGGTGGCCGAACCCGGCGGGGAACGGCTCCGCGTCGACGTTGCGCACCGACGTGCCGACCGTGAGGCGGTCGCCCGTGAGGGCGTACGTGATCCGGGCGCGGAACCGCCAGGGGAAGTTCACGCCCACGAGCTCGCTGGTGTCGAGCTCGAGGACCACGCGCGCGTCGGTCCGCTCGACCACGTCCCACGCGGAGTACGCCACCGCCCCGTGGATGGCCGTGCCGTCGGCGCCGTTGCGCTGGAGCTGCCAGCGCCGGCCGCCGAACCGGAGCACGCCGTCGCTGATGCGGTTGGACCAGGGGATCATCGGGAAGCTCGAGCACTTCTCGGGCTGGCCCAGGGCCGTGGGCCGGGTCGGTCGGAGCAGGTCGCGCCAGACGCCGTCGGCCGTGCGGATGCGGCCGCCGGAGAGCGAGCCGCCGGTGGCCGGCAGCACGTCCAGCTCCCAGGAGGCGTTGCGCAGGGTCACCACGAGTTCGGTGGTGCCGCGCGCAGGCGCGATCGTCTCGATCTCCTGGACGGCCGTCATCGCCGCTCCCCGTCCGACCCCGCCGGGGTCAGACGGTGACCTCGACCCGCACGGTCTGCCCGGCGGCGGCGTAGGGGACGTGGTTGCCCTCGACCGGCGTGCCGTCGACCGTCAGCCGGCCGCGGGCCCCCGGCGTGCCCGAGTTGGTCACGTGGATCTCGTAGGTGGCGCCGCGGGCCACGCGGGTGACGGTGAACGACGGGACGTCCGGGCCGATCTGCGGGTCGACGACGAGGCCGTCGTAGTCCGGCCGCACACCCAGCAGGTACTGGGACACCGCGACGAAGTTCCACGCCGCGGTGCCGGTCAGCCAGGAGTTCTTGGCCTCACCGGCGCGCGACGCCTCCTTGCCCGCGATCATCTGCGCGTACACGTACGGCTCGAGCTTGTGCACGTCGGAGATGTCCTCGCGGTACGCCGGGGTGATCCGCTTGTAGTAGTCGAACGCCTGCGCGCCGCGGCCCACCACGGTCTCGCCGATGATCACCCAGGGGTTGTTGTGGCAGAAGATGCCGCCGTTCTCCTTGTACCCGGGCGGGTAGGTGGAGACCTCGCCGAGCTCGATCTGGTACGTCGTGTACGCGGGGTACTGGAGCACCAGGCCGTGCGGGGTGCCCAGCATCTCGCCCACCGAGTCGAGCGCCTTGATCGCGGGCGAGTCCGTGGACAGGCCGTCCACGCCGATGCCCGCCATCACCGCGAAGCCCTGCGGCTCGATCCAGATCTTGCCCTCAGGCTTGGCGTCCGTGCCGATCGGGTTGCCGTAGTAGTCGTACGCGCGCAGGAACCACTCGCCGTCCCAGCCGTGCTCGAGCACCGCGGCCCTGACCTCGTCGACCACCTTGCGCGCCTGCGACGCCACCTCGGTCAGCCCGCGGCGCTCCGCGAGGACGGCGAACTCGGCGCCGTAGAGGACGAACTGCGCGGCGATGAACACCGACTCGGCGTGGCCGCCGGCCTGGTTCTCGGTGGTCTGGAACGACTCGCCGGGCGTCGTCGAGAAGCAGTTGAGGTTGAGGCAGTCGTTCCAGTCGGCGCGGCCGATCAGCGGCAGGCCGTGCGGGCCGCGGTTGTCCACCGTGAACTGGAACGAGCGGACCAGGTGCTCGAACAGCGGCACCTCGGAGCCGGGTGCGTTGTCGAACGGCACGGGCTCGTCGAGGATCGCGTCGTCGCCGGTCTCCTTGATGTACGCGGCCACGCCGGCGATGAGCCACAGCGGGTCGTCGTTGAAGCCGGAGCCGATGTCGTTGTTCCCGCGCTTCGTCAGCGGCTGGTACTGGTGGTACGCCGAGCCGTCCTCGAACTGCGTCGAGGCGATGTCGATGATGCGCTCGCGAGCCCGCTCGGGGATGAGGTGCACGAAGCCCAGCAGGTCCTGGTTGGAGTCGCGGAAGCCCATCCCGCGGCCGATCCCGGTCTCGAAGAACGACGCCGAGCGGGACATGTTGAACGTGACCATGCACTGGTACTGGTTCCAGATGTTGACCATCCGGTCCAGCTTCTCGTCGTCGCTCTTCACCGAGTAGGTGCTCAGCAGGCCGGTCCAGTGCGCGCGGAGCTGCTCGAACGCGGCGTCGGTCTGCTCGGTCGTCGCGAACCGGCCCAGCAGGGCGTGCGCGCGCTCCTTGTTGATGACCTGGTGGGCGTCGTCGGCCCACTTCTCCTCGTCGGGGTTCTCCACGTAGCCCAGGACGTAGGTCAGCGCGCGGGACTCGCCCGGCGCCAGCGTGAGGCTGACCGAGTGCGAGCCGATCGGGTACCACCCGGACGCCACGGAGTCCGCCGAGGCGCCGGACCGCGGCACGGTGGCCTCCCCGAGCCCGTTGTACGCGCCGACGAACGTGTCGCGGTCCGTGTCGAACCCGTCGGCCCGCGTGTTCACGCCGTACACGGCGTAGTGGTCGCGGCGCTCGCGGTACTCGGTCTTGTGGAAGACGGCGGACCCGTACGGGCCGTCCTGCTCGACCTCGACCTCACCGATCGAGAGGTTGCGCTGGTAGTTGGTCTGGTCGTCCTGCGCGTTCCAGAGGCAGAACTCGACGAACGAGAAGAGCGAGATCGTCTTCGACTCGTCCGAGGTGTTGGTGACCGTGACCTTCTGGATCTCCGCGGTCTCCCCGATGGGAACGAAGAACAGGGTCTCCACCGAGATGCCGCGGCGCTCGCCCGTGATGCGGGTGTAGCCCAGGCCGTGCCGGGTCTCGAAGTGGTCCAGGTCCGCCTTGACCGGCAGCCACGACGGGGTCCACACGTCGCCGCCGTCGTTGACGTAGAAGTACCGGCCGCCCGCGTCGGCGGGGATGTTGTTGTAGCGGTACCGCGTCAGGCGCCGCATCTTGGCGTCGCGGTAGAACGAGTAGCCGCCGGACTGGTGCGAGATGAGCGAGAAGAACTGCTCGGAGCCCAGGTAGTTGATCCACGGATAGGGCGTGTGAGGCGTCTCGATGACGTACTCGCGTGCCTCGTCGTCAAACTGGCCGTACCGCATGGACTTGCCCCTCGAGTGCTCGGCAGTGGCGCTGCGGCTCTCCGACGTCCCCCGGCTGCAGTGCGGGCGGTGCGTCGTTGCTCCCCGGCGCGATATCTGATGCGAGAGCGCTCCCACGCGTCTCCCGGACAGGAGCATAGCGGCCCGGCTGGTGTGGTGGAACGGGTCAGGCGGCGACCGCCGCCGCTCGGGTCCGGGCATGGCGCGGGTCCAGACCGACGCGAGGACGCTGCCGACCACCAGGTGCAGGGCGAGCAGCACGCCGCCCGCAGCCGGCGAGGCGGCGCCGAGCGGACCGAGCAACGAGAGCGCGAGGACGACGACGCAGGTCAGCCACCAGGCGACCGGGGTGCGACGGCGCAGCAGCGTGCGCACGCCCCAGGCGGCGAGGGTCACGACGAGCGTCGTGGCGACGACGGCCGCGGCGCCGATGGTCTGCGCGGGCGTGCCGGCGACCAGCTCCACGCCGGCGACCGGGACGGCGAGCACCCACACGAGCAGGGCGAGGACCTGTGGCGGTGACGGCGACGAGCCAGACGGGGATCGGACGGGACATGAGCTTCTCCTGACGTCGGAACGGATGTCATCGAGCCTGTCGGCGGTCTCGGCCGCGGACCTCGGGCGCAGGTCCGGCGCACCCCCTGCTTTGGTCGGTGGTGGTCCGTCCCCGCCCGTTCCTACGCTCACCGCATGACCTGCGACGACCCGTCCCTGCGGCGCGACCCGCCCAGGCCCGTGGCATGGGGGCTGCTGGCCGGGCTGCTCGCCCTGTCCGCCCTCGCGGCGTGGGCAGCGACCCGCGACGGGGTGCCGCTGCTGCTCGACCTGGTGCTCGGCGCCGCCGCGGTGGCGACCCTGCCGCTGCTGCGCACCCACCCGCTGGCCGGCGGCGCCGTGCTCGGCGTGCTCGCCGCACTGAGCCCGGCCGCGACGCCCGCGGCCACCGCCGGCACCTACGTGGTGGCGCGGCGCGAGCGGCTCCGGGTCGCCGTGGCGGTGGCGGGCGCGAGCGCGGCCGGCCACGCGGTGCAGGCGCTGTGGCGGTCGGTCGGTCTGCCGCTCGGGTGGTGGCTGCTGTGCGACGTCGCGGTGCACGCGGCGCTGCTGGGCTGGGGCGCGTACGGCCGGACGCGTGACGCGCTGGTGCAGGAGTGGCGGGCGCGGGCGCGCGCCGCGGAACGCGACCAGGCGCGCCGGGTCGACGAGGCGCGCGCGGCGGAGCGGACCCGGATCGCGCGCGAGATGCACGACACGCTGGCGCACCGGCTGACCCTCTTGGCGACGACCGCGGGTGCGCTCGAGTACCGCGCGGACCTGTCGCCGGAGCAGGTGTCCGCCGCGGCGGGCGTCGTGCGCCAGAGCGCGGGGGAGGCGCTCGAGGAGCTGCGGACCGTGATCGGCGTGCTGCGCGAGGGTCCCGACGAGCTGCGGCCCACTCCGGGTCTCGGGGACCTGGCCGCGCTGGTCGACCAGGAGAGAGCCGCGGGCGCCTGGGTCCTGCTGGCGGTGCCGGACATCGACCCACCGGCCGCCGTCGGGCTCGCGGTGTACCGGACCTGCCAGGAAGGACTGACGAATGCGCGCCGACACGCGCCCGGTGCACCCGTCGAGGTGACCGTCTCGGTCGACGACGGCCTGCGGGTGCAGGTGGTCAACGGTGCCGGAGAGCCGGGGACCGGCCCGGGCAGCGGGACCGGCCTGGTCGGGCTGACCGAGCGGCTGGCACTGCTGGGCGGCACGCTGCGCACGGACGCCCGGCCGGACGGGTTCGTGCTGGACGCGTGGATACCGTGGGAGGCGTGACCGTCCGGGTGCTCGTCGTCGACGACGACGCCCTGGTGCGTGCCGGCCTGACGCTCATGCTCGACGGCGCGCACGGGATCGCCGTGGTGGCGCAGGTGGCCGACGGGTCCGGCGTGCCGGCCGCCCTCGACGCGCACCCGGTCGACGTGGTGCTCATGGACCTGCGCATGCCCGGCACCGACGGCATCGCGGCCACCCGGGCGGTGCGGGCTCGTCGGGACCCGCCCGCCGTCGTCGTGCTCACCACGTTCGACACCGCCGACGAGGTCGAGGCCGCCCTGCACGCGGGCGCCAGCGGCTACCTGCTCAAGGACACCGAGCCGCAGCGGATCGTCGAGGCGGTGCTCGCCGCGGCCGCGCGGGCGAGCCGGTGCTCTCGCCGCGGGTGGCTCGTCGGCTCATGGACGCCACCGCCCGCGTCGGGCGGGTCGCGGGCCGCCGCGCGTGCGTCGCTGGACCGGCTCACCGAGCGTGAGCGGGACGTCGTCGTCGCGATCGGCCGGGGCGCCAGCAACGCCGACATCTGCCGCGAGCTGTACCTGTCGCTGGCCACCGTGAAGGCGCACGTGTCCAGCATCCTGCTCAAGCTCGGGCTCGAGAACCGCACCCAGGTGGCGCTCCTGGTCCGGGACGCGGACGTGCTCTGAGGACCGGGCCGAACCGGACTACCGTGGCCCCGTGCTGCTCTCCGACCGTGACATCAGGGCCGAGCTCGAGTCCGGCCGCGTGGCCCTCGACCCGTACGAGCCCGCCATGCTCCAGCCGTCGAGCATCGACGTGCGGCTCGACCGGTACTTCCGGCTGTTCGACAACCACAAGTACCCGTTCATCGACCCGTCGGCCGACCAGCCGGAGCTCACGCGCCTGGTCGAGGTGTCCGCGGGCGAGTCGTTCGTGCTGCACCCCGGCGAGTTCGTCCTCGGCTCGACGTACGAGGCGGTCACGCTGCCCGACGACATCGCCGCGCGGCTCGAGGGCAAGTCGTCGCTGGGACGCCTGGGGCTGCTCACGCACTCCACGGCGGGCTTCATCGACCCGGGGTTCTCCGGGCACGTGACGCTCGAGCTGTCCAACGTCGCGACGCTGCCGATCCTGCTGTGGCCGGGCATGAAGATCGGCCAGATGTGCTTCTTCCGGCTGTCGTCGCCGTCCGAGCACCCGTACGGGTCCTCCGAGTACGGCTCCCGCTACCAGGGGCAGCGCGGCCCGACCGCGTCCCGGTCCTGGCAGAACTTCCACCGGACGGACGTCTGACGCGATGGCCGGCCTGACCCGTCTCCCGGCCGACGACCCCGGCCTGCGTGACCGCCACCTGCTGGCGCTGCCGGCCGACGTGGCCGCCGACGAGGTCGAGGTGCTGGCCATCAGCCGGTTCGCCAACGCGCGGTGGGAGGAGCAGCAGGACACCCTGCAGCCCCGCGGCATCATCGGCCCGATGACGGCCGCGCTGGGCATCCGCGCCGTCGGCTCGACCCCCGCGGTCGTCCGGACGCTGCGTCTGGCGCGCCTGTCCACGCTCAACGGGCCGTACCGGATGGAGACGCAGGACGCGGTGAGCCTGGGCCTGCCGAGCACCTCGGCGATCGCCTACGTGCTGGTGTGCCCGCGCGAGCGCGGCGAGAAGCCGTACCCCGGCGGCGACCGGGACGGCCTCAAGCGCGCGTTCCCCGAGGGCATGCCGATCCGCGAGGAGGAGCGCGTCCTGCAGTGGCTCGTCGCGGCCGCCCGGCGGCTCGGCGGCTCGGTCCGCACCGGCGAGCACGGGGTCGTGCTCACGCCCGACGTGGACAGCGCGATCGACCTGACGGTCCTGTCGGACGCGTGGCTCGAGCCGGAGCAGGCGCTGACGGTCGTGCAGTCGGTGCTGCCCCGCGCACGGCTCAGCGAGGCGGCCGGCACCTGGACCGGTCCGCAGCCGGGGGTCGGCCGGGACGCGCCGGACGGTCCCGGGTGGGTGGCGGAGGCCGGCGGCCGCGGGCTCTCGGCGGCCCTGGCCCGGCACGGCGTGGATGACGAGAAGCAGCGGCAGCACCTCATGGACGAGGCGTCCGCGTACGACGAGCTGATGATGGCGGTGCCGCCCGCCCCCGAGGCGTACGGCGTGCTCGCCGACCTCGGGCACGACGGCACCCTGTCGGTCGAGGCCGGCGTGGAGACCACGCTGCCGCCCCTGATGCGCGACCTGCCGTGGACGCAGGACGGCGTGGTGGCCTACCGCGTGCACTGGGAGCCGACGTTCGTCGAGGAGCTGGAGACCGAGAAGCCGTCGTTCGAGCACCGGGTGGCGCGCGCGCGGTCGGCGCCGCTGGTGCAGGCGGTCGCCCGCGCGGTGCACGCGGCGATCGGCGGGGAGATCGCCGACGAGGCCGACTTCCTGGTCGACCCCGCGGACGTGTGAGCGTGCCGGCCCGGACGAGTGCGGGTCTGCTGGTGTTCCGGCGGACGGCCGGGCTCGAGGTGCTGCTCGGGCACATGGGCGGTCCGTTCTGGGCGCGCAAGGACGCCGGCGCGTGGACCATCCCCAAGGGGGAGCCCTCGCCCGGCGAGGATCCCTACGTGACCGCGCGGCGGGAGTTCGCCGAGGAGATCGGGGTGCCGGCGCCGTCGTCGGAACCCCTGCCCCTGGGTGAGGTGCGACAGAGCGGCGGCAAGGTGGTGACCGCGTGGGCGGTGGAGGGCGACCTCGACGTCACGACGATCACGA
Source organism: uncultured Actinomycetota bacterium (assembly GCA_963837795.1). Lineage (GTDB taxonomy): Bacteria > Actinomycetota > Actinomycetes > Actinomycetales > Cellulomonadaceae > Cellulomonas. Next base: position 121,472 of record CAWIOT010000002.1, on the reverse strand, counting down.
GCAACCTGGTGGAGATCGCGTGGCCGCCGCGCTCGGGACGCACCCTGCTGGTCCCGGAGCTGGACCGCGCCGCCTGGTTCGCCCCGGACGAGGCGCGCCGCCTGGTGGTGACCGCGCAGGCGGCGTTCGTGGACCGGCTGGAGGAGGCTGCTCGCGACGGACGGCTGAACCGCACGCGGACGCGCGTCCCGGGCTGTCCCGGTGCGGTTCAGGCGTCCGTCGGCGTCGGTGCCCTCAGGTGAGGTGGTCGAAGGCGCCCGACACCCAGCCGATGTGGCGGTCGGCCGAGCGGCGGACGACCGCGCGGGCGTCCGACTCGATCACGTTGGCGAAGTTGCCGTACAGGCGGTCGAACTCCAGGCGGTCCAGGTGGTCGGCCACCCGGCGGGTCACCGCGGCGGACAGCGGCAGGTGGTTGGGGTAGCTGCGCATGAACGCGACCGAGGCGCGGTCGGGGTTGGCGAAGACCGTGTCGCCGGTCAGCAGCACGCCGCGCCCCTCGGCCCCCGCGGGCCAGTGCACGATCGCGCTGCCCGGGAAGTGGCCGCCGGGCTGGCTCATCGTCACCCCGGGCAGGACCTCGAGCTCGCCCGACCACGTGCGGATCGCCGGGTCGGGGCGGTTCACCCAGCCGGCGTCGGCCTCGGCCACGAGCACCTCCGCGCCGCCCAGTGCCCGGCTCCACTCCACCTGCACGCCGAACATGTGCGGGTGGCTCGCGGCGATCGCGCGGACCGGGCCGAGAGCCAGGATCGCCGCGACCACGTCGTCGTCGAGGAACCCGATCGGGTCCCACAGCAGGCTGCCCGCCGGCGTCACCAGCAGCTTGGACTGCTGCGCGATGCCGGCGCCGGGCGTGCTCGTGATGGCGTAGAGGTTCGGTTCGAGCTCGGTCAGGTGAGCGACGTAGCCCTGCGACCGCAGCTCGTCCAGGGTGGTCCAGCGCTGCCCGGACGCGGGCACCCACTGGCGCTCGTCGGCGCAGATCGGGCAGACGTCGAGCCGCTCGGCGCTCTCGACGGCGCACGTGGCACAGATCCAGAAGCTCATGCCGTCACGCTAGCCGCACGTACAGGTCGCGCAGCAGGGCGATCTCGGCGCCGTGGTGGACGACCTCCTGGTTCATCCACCAGACGACGTCGAGGAACGTCTCCTCGGCGTCGGACCCGTTCGGGTAGGTGCTGTAGCCGACGGTGTCCAGGGCGGCGTCGTCGGCGCCCAGGAGCGTCGCGCGCCATGCGGCGACGGCCTCCGTCAGGCCGGCGACCGCCCCCGCGGCGGTGCCCTGCGGCTCGTCCGACGCCTCCGTGTGGGTGTGGGTGCCGTCGGTGTGGTCCGCGCGGCCGGCCAGGGTCTTCGCCACGTGGTTGATCCGCCAGCCGATGCTCGTGACCGGCGGCGGCCACGGGTGGGGCGGCCTCCGTCGTGACCCCACTCGCCCGACCCGACGAGCCGTGTCGCGCCGAGGCCGCCCGGTCCGTCCGTGTGCCTGCGGATCGTCCAGGCGCCCGGCACCGGCTCCCACCGGAGCTCGGCGTCGGTCAGCGGCGGGACCTCGACCTGCAGGCCGTCGCCGCTGTCCACGGTCGGTCCGCTGAGGCGCTGCAGGAGGCGGGTGCTGGCGAAGTCGTACTCGGCCAGCAGGGGAGCGAGGCGCGCGGGGACGGTCACGCGTCGACAGTTCCCCGCCGCACCGGCCGGCGCAAGGGGTTTACGCGGGCTTGACCACGCACCACTCGTTGCCCTCGACGTCCAGCAGCACCTGGAACGAGCCGGCCGAGTCGGCGTGGATCTCGCCGACCGCGTCGCGCCCAGCGCCTCGGCCTGTGCGGTGGCCCGCGGGATGTCGTCGACCTCGACGTCGAGGTGCAGGCGGTTCTTCACCACCTTGCCCTCGGGCACGCGCTGGAACGCGACACGGGTCCAGCCGGGCGGGTCCAGGTAGTGCCAGTCGTCGCTGCGGCGCTCCGGCGTGCCGCCGAGCACGTCCGCCCAGAACTGCGCGAGCACCCCCGGCTCGGCGCAGTCGATGACCACCTCGTCGATCCGTCCGATCATGCGGCGACCGTAGCGCTGTCCGCGAACTGCGTGCGATACAGCTCGGCGTACACCCCGTTCCGGGCCAGGAGCTCGGCGTGGGTGCCCTGGTCGACGACGCGGCCGGCCTCGAGCACGACGATCGCGTCGGCCTTGCGGATGGTGGACAGGCGGTGCGCGATGACGATGCTCGTGCGGCCGACCAGCGCCTGGTCCAGGGCGGCCTGCACCGCGGCCTCCGAGCCGGAGTCCAGGTGCGCGGTGGCCTCGTCGAGGATGACGACGTCCGGCGCCTTGAGCAGCATGCGGGCGATGGCCAGGCGCTGGCGCTCGCCACCGGACAGGCGGTAGCCGCGGTCGCCGACCACGGTGTGGATCCCGTCGGGCAGGGTCGCGACGAGGTCCGCGATGTGCGCCTGGCGCAGCGCGCGCTCGATGTCGTCGTCCGTGGCCTCCGGGCGGGCGTAGCGCAGGTTCTCCGCGATGGTGTCGTGGAACAGGTGCGCCTCCTGGCTGACCACGCCGACCGTCGCGCGCAGTGAGGCGTGCGTGACGTCCCGCAGGTCGGTGCCGGCGATCCGCACGGCGCCGGCCGTCGGGTCGTACATGCGGGTGACCAGCTGGGAGATCGTCGTCTTGCCTGCGCCGGAGTGGCCGACGAGCGCGACCATGTGGCCGGCCGGGACCGTGAAGCTGACGTCGCGCAGGGTGTCCTCGATCGGTTCGTGCCGCAGGGTCACGACGGACTCGAGGGACGCCAGGGAGACCTCGTCGGCCCCCGGGTAGCGGAACGTGACCGCGTCCAGCTCGACGCTCGCGCCGTGCTCCGCCCTGGCCACCCGCAGGTCCGCGGCGTCCGGCTTCTCCGCGACGGTCGGCTCCAGGTCGAGCACCTCGAGCACGCGCTCGAAGCTGACCAGGGCCGTCATGACGTCGACCTGGACGTTGGACATGGCCGTCAGCGGCCCGTACAGCCGGCCGAGGTAGGCGGTGAGCGCGACGACGACACCGACGGTCAGCTCGCCGCGGATCGCCATCACGCCACCGAGCCCGTAGACGATGGCGACGGCGACGCTGGCCAGCGTGGTCAGGCCCACCCGGAACCACGTGGAGTACAGGGCGCGCTTCACGCCGATGTCCCGGACGCGGCCCACCTGCTCCGCGTAGCCGGCGGACTCGCGCGCCGGGTCGCCGAAGATCTTCACCAGGTGCGCGCCGGCGACGTTGAACCGCTCGTTCATGATCTGCGCGGCATCGGCGTTCAGGGCGTAGCTCTCCCGCGTGATCGCGGCGATCTTGGTGCCGAACCAGCGTGCCGGGAACACGAACGCGGGCAGCAGCACGAGGCTCAGCAGGGTCAGCTGCCAGGACATGCTCAGCATCGCGGCGAGCACGAACACGATGGTCAGCGCGTTGCTCACCACGTTCTGCAGGGTCGAGGTGAACGCCTGCTGCGCGCCGAGGACGTCCCCGTTGAGCCGCTGCACGAGCGCGCCGGTCTTGGCGCGGCTGAAGAACGCGAGCGGCATGCGCTGCACGTGGTCGAACACCGCGGTGCGCAGGTCGAGGATCAGGCCCTCGCCCACCTGCGCGGACACCCAGCGGTCGGCCACGGACAGGCCCGCACTGACCAGCGCCAGGGCCGCGACGACGGCCGCGATGCCGACGACGACGCGCGTGTTGCCTGCCGTGATGCCGTCGTCGATGAGGTGCTTGAACAGCAGCGGTGTCACCGCGCCGGCGGCCGCCTCGAGGGCGATGAGGCCGACGAACACCGCGAGCCTGGTCTTGTAGGGGCGCGCGAACTGCAGGATCCGGCGCAGGGTGTCGCGCGTGAGGCGGTGCTCGGCGACGGTGCGGTCCTTGGCGAAGCTGCGCATGTTGGGGCTGCCGGTCATCGACACGGGCCCACCTCCTTGGTCCTGGGGCTTCGTGAGCCGATGGTGAGGTTAACTCACTATGTGCTTGGTTCACAACCTGCGCTAACCTGACCCCCGTGAGCGAGACGCGCGACAGGTCCGGGGAGCTGCTCGAGCTCCTGCACCGTGTCCTGCACGGGATCCGTCGGGACGTCGTCGCCGGACGTGATCCGCAGGGGACCACGCCCGGGCAGCTGCGGCTGCTGCGCACCCTCGAGCGGTGCGACGGACCGCGCCGGCTGGGTGAGCTCGCGGCCGCGCTCGACGTCGCCCCGCGGTCCGTGACGTCCAAGGTCGACGCCGCCGAGCAGGACGGGCTGGTCCGCCGCCTGCCCGACCCGACCGACCGGCGCGCCACGCTCCTCGAGCTCACCCCGGACGGCCGCGCGATGCTCGCGGCGGTCTCCGCGCAGCGCAACGAGGGCGCGGCGGTGCGCCTGGGCCGGCTCTCGGAGCCGGAGCAGGAGGAGCTGCTGCGCCTGCTGCGGGTGGTCGCCGGCGGTCCGTGACGATCGGCCCACGGACGGCCGCGGCCGAACGGCCATCATGGTGACGTGCCCACCGCGCCGGACGACGACGAGCTCGAGCTGATCCGTCGCTCGGGCGTGGTGCTCCAGGTCGGGCGGCTCAGCCTGTCCGCCGGCACCGGCTCCTACCGCGTCAAGGCGTCGATGGCTCGGGTGGCCCGCGCGCTGGGCATCGACCGGCACGAGGCGCACGTGACCCTCACCGAGATCACCACCACCTCGCACCGCGGACCGAGCTTCCGCACCGAGGTCACCGAGGTCCGCACCATCGGCGTGAACGTCGACCGGCTGACCCGGCTCGAGCACCTGGCCGGACGGGTCGAGGCCGCGGGGCACGCGTCGGTCGACGACGTCACCGACCAGCTCGAGCGCATCGCCGCCGCGCCGCCGCTGTATCCGGTGGTGCTCAACGCGCTGTGGGCCGCGATGGCGTGCGCCGCGTTCTCGTTCCTCAACAACGGCGGCGTGATCGAGGTCGTCGGGGTGTTCGTCGGCGCGCTGCTCGGGCAGGCGCTGCGACGGACCATGCTCCACGCCGGGTTCAACCAGTTCGGCGTCACCATGCTGTGCGCGACCGTCGCGTGCCTGGCGTACCTCGGCTTCGTCGGGATCCTGCAGGCCGCCGGCGCCACGGGGACCGGCCACCAGGTGGGGTACGTGTCCGCGGTCCTGTTCCTCGTGCCCGGGTTCCCGCTGGTCACCGGCTTCCTCGACCTGGCCAAGCTCGACTTCTCCGCCGGGGTGGCGCGCCTGGTCTACGCGCTGATGATCCTGACCTCGGCGGCGCTCGCGGTGTGGGCGCTGTCGCTCGTCGTCGGCCTGAACCCCGACCCGTCCGGGCCCGTCGGGCTGGACCCGTCGGCCCTGTGGACGTTGCGGGCGGCCGCCAGCTTCGCGGGGGTGCTCGGCTTCGCGCTCATGTTCAACAGCCCGTGGCGGATCGCACTGGCCGCCGCCGGCGTCGGCATGGTGGCGAACGTGCTGCGGATCGCGCTGGTCGAGGGCGCGCTGCCCCCGCAGGCCGCCGCGGCGATCGCGGCCCTGGTGGTCGGGCTGCTGACCGCCGTCGTCGCGCCGCGGCTCGACGTCCCGCGCATCACCGTCTACGTCCCGGCCGTGACGATCATGGTGCCGGGCGTGCTGGCGTACCGGGCGGTGTTCCACATCTCCAACGGCCAGACCGTCGAGGCGCTCGCGTTCGGCGTCCAGGCGGCCCTCGTCGTCGCGGCCCTGGCCATCGGGCTGGCGATCGCGCGGATGCTCACCGACCGCACGTGGGCGCTCGAGCGCTGAGCCGTCAGACCTGCTGCGCGCGCTGCAGCCGGGCGTAACGACCGTCGGCGGCGAGCAGGTCCTCGTGCGTGCCGACCTCCACCACGCGCGCGTCGTCGAGGACGACGATCCGGTCGGCCGAGCGGATCGTCGACAACCGGTGCGCGACGACGAGCGTCGTGCGGCCCTGCATCAGCCGGGCCAGCGCCTCCTTCACGGCCGCCTCGGACTCGGGGTCGAGCGCCGAGGTGGCCTCGTCGAGCAGCAGGATCCGGGGGTCGCGGACGAGGGCGCGGGCGATGGCGATCCGCTGGCGCTGACCGCCGGACAGCCGCGCGCCGCGCTCGCCGACCACGGTGTCCCAGCCGTCGGGGAGCGCGTCGACGATCTCCGCGGCGTTGGCGTCGACCAGCGCGGCGCGGATCCGCTCGTCGGACACCTCGGGGAGCCCGTAGGCGACGTTGTCGCGGATCGAGCCCTCGAACAGCACCGACTCCTGCGGGACCACGGACACGTGCCGGCGCACCGAGCGCAGGTCCAGGTGCGCGGTGTCGACGCCGTCCAGCAGCAGCCGCCCGCCCGTGGGGCGCAGGAAGCCGAGCGCGAGGTTCAGCACGGTGGACTTGCCGGATCCGGAGGGGCCGACGAAGGCGACGGTCTGCCCGGCCTCGATGGTCAGGTCGATGCCGTTCAGCGCGTCCGCGTCGGCGTCGGGGTAGCGGAAGTGCACGTGCTCGAGCGTGAGCCGGCCGTCGACGTGGTCGACCAGGCGCTTGCCCTCGTTCTCCTCGAGGTCGGGCTCCTGCATGACCTCGGCGATGGACCGGACCGACTCGATGCCCTTGGCGGCGATGGGCAGGAGCATCAGCAGGTTGGTCACCGACCCCGTGATGAGCGCGAAGTAGGAGCTGAGCAGCACCACCTGGCCGGGCGTGATGGCGATGAGACCGGTGATGGACACCCACGCCGCGAGCACCAGGCACAGGACGCCCAGCAGCTGCAGGCTGACCCAGCTCATCGACGCGAACCGCCCGTTGAGCACGTCCAGCCGGAGCCCGGCGGAGCGCACGCCCTCCGCCCCCGCGGCGACGCGCTCCTCGGCCGTGGCCTCCAGGCCGTGCGCACGGGTGATGGGCATGAGCGTGGCCATCTCGCCGACGCGCGCGGAGAACAGCTCGACCTCGCGGCGGAACGACTCGTTCCGCTCGCGGGAGCGGCGCGCCAGCATGTACCGCAGCAGCACGGCGAGCGGGATGGTCAGCGCGTAGACCGGCAGGAACTCCGGCACGGCCACCGCGGTCATGACGATCGCGCCCAGCACGACCATCGTCGCCGAGAGCAGCGGGTGCGTGGTCTGCTGGAGCATCACCTCGACGTTCTCGACGTCCCGGACCACCTTGGTCTGCACGATCGAGGCGCTCACCCGCGAGTGGAACCCGATGGACAGGCTCTGCAGCCGCGCGGTCAGACCGTTGCGCAGGTCGGCGCCGATCTGCCGCACCGCGCCCATGTAGAGCTTGGTGTACTGCACGTGGTTCGGGTAGTTCTGCAGCAGCGCGACCACCGCGATCGCCGCCCAGAGCCACAGCTCGCGCAGCGGCCCACCGTTCACCACCACGTCGATGACGCGCGCGGTGATGACCGGCATGAGCCAGAGCGGGACGTCCTTGACGGTGAAGAACGCGATGGCCGACAGCACGCGCCGACGGTGCGAGCCCAGCAGGCGGAGCACGGTCCGGACCGGGTGCGCGCCGTCGATGTCGACGAGGGCGAGGCGGGGGCGGGGGTGGTCCGTCACGGGTTCCATGGTGACACCCGCACCGGCAGACGGATAGCGCATTCCGGGATGGAGGTCGGATCGATTCGAGGAGGCGGCCGCCGCAGCCACCTCAATGGCCGTGCGGCCCGCGCCGGGACGGCCGCCCGCAGCGCCGCACCCCGGACCGGCCGCTCGCCAGCCGGCCATGCGTCTGCGTGAAGACTTCGTTGCACTGGGCGCGACGAAGTCTTCACGTACGGGCCGGGCGCGCTGGGCCAACCGGATGACAGGGCGCCTCGGGAGCGATGCATCCCGTCGACGTGCCGCGGACTGCGGGCAGGACCACGACGTCCGGGCACCGGCATCAGCGACCAGCCCGCTCGTCCGGACGCGTGGCGGTCACTCGCGCACGCGGTCCAGGAGCAGCAGCGCGATGTCGGTCACCTCGGGAACCCCCACCGCCGTCGAGGCCGCCACCCCGTCCGAGAGCATCACCGTGCAGAACGGGCACGCGGTCGCGACGACGGACGCCCCCGTCCCGATCGCCTCGTCGGCCCGCGCCGTGCTGATCCGCGTGCCGATCGACTCCTCCATCCACACGCGCGCACCGCCCGCGCCGCAGCAGAACGACTGCTCCCTGTTGCGCGGCATCTCCGCCAGCTGCACGCCGGGGATCGCGCCGAGCAGCTCGCGCGGGGGCGCGTAGACCTGGTTGTGCCGGCCCAGGTAGCACGGGTCGTGGTAGGTCACGGTGCGCTCGTCGGTCGACGGCAGCGGGGTGAGCCGGCCGTCCGCGACCAGGGTGTTCAGCAGCTCGGTGTGGTGCACGACGTCGTACCGGCCGCCCAGCTGGGGGTACTCGCGGGCGATCGTGTTGAAGCAGTGCGCGCAGGTGACCACGATCCGCTGCGCACCGACCTCGTTCAGCGTCTCGACGTTGCCGCTGGCCAGCATCTGGAACAGCAGCTCGTTGCCGGCTCGTCGCGCCGGGTCACCCGTGCAGGACTCGCCGTCGCCCAGCACCGCGAAGCTCACGCCGGCGGTGTGCAGCAGCTCCGCGACGGCCTTCGTCGTGCGGATCGCCCGGTCCTCGTACGCGCCCGCGCAGCCGACCCAGAACAGGTACTCCACCTCGGCCGCGGACTCCACGTCGACGCCGACCACCGGCACGTCGAACTCCAGTCCCTTGGCCCACGCCAGCCGGTTGCGCGCCGGCAGGCCCCACGGGTTGCCCTGCCGCTCGAGCTTGGTGAACGTGCCGCCCAGCTCCTTGGGGAACGCCGACTCCATGAGCACCTGGTAGCGGCGCATGTCCACGATCGCGTCGACGTGCTCGATGTCCACCGGGCACTGCTGCACGCACGCGCCGCACGTGGTGCAGGCCCACAGGGCGTCCGGGTCGATGACGCCCGAGCCGATCAGGTCGATCCCCGCGTGGCTGTCGTCGCCGGCCCGCAGGTAGGGCGCGGTGGCCGCCGCGTGGTCCCGCAGCGCCAGCGTCACCAGCTTGGGCGACAGCGGCTTGTCGGTGGCCCACGCCGGGCACTGGTCCTGGCACCGGCCGCACTCGGTGCAGGTGGAGAAGTCGAGCAGGCCCTTCCACGTGAAGTCCTCGATGGCGCCGACGCCCAGCCGCACGTCGTCGGGCAGGTCACCGAGCAGGTCCACCGGCAGCGGCTGCAGCGGCCCCAGAGCCGGTCCGCCGGTGGGCTCGCGGCGGGCGTACACGTTGACCACGGCCAGGAACCGGTGCCACGCGACGCCCATCGTGGGCTGCACGCCGACGACGACGAACCACGACATCGACACGGCGATCTTCACGGTCGCCAGGACGACGACGGCGTGCTCCAGGGTCGTCGTCGGGACCCCGACCCACGCCGACCCGAACCACGCGGTCAGCGGGAAGTGCCACGCGTCCTGGCCGCCGCCCAGGGCGTACTCCAGGCCGCGCAGCGCGAGGACGCACAGCACCACGGCCAGCACGGTTCCCTCGACGAAGAACGCCTGCGCCTGGTGGGACCCGAAGAACCGCGACCGCCGGTCACCCCGCGGCAGCAGCCGGACCCGCAGGACGATCAGCGCCACGATCCCGGCCAGCGACAGCCACGCGATCGCCTCGATCGCCCACTCCAGCGGCGCCCAGTGCCCGATCACCGGCAGCGCGAACGGCGGGTCCACCACCTGCCCGTACCCGGTGACCAGCGTGAGGAACAGCAGCGCGAACGAGACCATGACCACCCAGTGCGCGACCTTGACCACCGGCCGGTGCTGGAACCGCCCGTGCCCGAGCACCTCGCGCGTCAGCGTGGCCAGCCGCGGGCCGACGGGCGTCCAGCGACCGGTCTCGGCGCGGCCGATCCGCACGGTGCGCACGATCTCGCGGGCACCGCGCGCGAACACCGCGACCCCCACGACGGTCGCGACGACGACGATCACCAGGCACACCACCTGCAGCGCATCCACGCGCACAAACTAGCCGCGCACCCCCGGCGCGACCGGGACGTCCGCCCCAGCGCGCACGAACCCGCGGCACTGGTGACCCCTGGTGCGCGTGGGGCGGTCGCGGCGCCAGATGTGACCCGTTCGTCACCAGTGCCGCGGGTTCCGACGGCCCCCGCCGGCAGGAGGCTTCCGATACCGGTTGGTACAGTCTTGACCCAATCACCAGTGCATCGCCGGGCGTCCACGACGGTCCCGGCGCGTGCTCGTACCTGCGCCTCACACAACTGACCCACCCCGATCCACCCGACCGACCACCCGCCCCTACAGGACGGAGCCGGACGTGCTGCTGCTGCTCGCCGTTCACCTGGCCGCAGCCGTCGTCGCGCCCGCTCTCGTGCGCTGGCTGGGCCGGCGGGCGTTCTGGGTGCTCGCGCTGGCGCCGGCGTCGGCGGCGGTCTGGGCGCTGACGTGGACCTCGCGGGTGCAGGCGGGCGACGGCCCGGTCGAGCAGGTGCAGTGGATCCCCACGCTCGGGATCGAGCTGACGTTCCGGCTGGACACGCTGTCCTGGCTGATGACGCTCATCGTCGGCGGTGTCGGGGCGCTGGTGCTGGTCTACTGCTCGGCGTACTTCAAGACCAGCGCGTCGGGGCTCGGGCGGTTCGGCGGCGTGTTCGTCGCGTTCAGCGGCTCGATGCTGGGCCTGGTCACCACCGACGACCTGCTGCTCCTGTACACGTTCTGGGAGCTCACGACGGTGACGTCGTACCTGCTCATCGGGCACCACGCGGAGCGCAAGGCGAGCCGGCGCGCGGCCATGCAGGCGATCGTGATCACCACGGCGGGCGGCCTGGCGATGCTGGTCGGGCTGGTGCTGCTGGGGGAGTCCGCGGGGACGTACCGGCTCTCCGAGGTCATCGCGAACCCGCCGCAGGGCACCACCGCGGTCACCGTGGCCGTCGTCTGCATCCTGGCGGGCGCGGCCACCAAGTCCGCGCTGATCCCGTTCCACTTCTGGCTGCCCGCGGCGATGGCGGCGCCGACCCCCGTCAGCGCCTACCTGCACGCCGCGGCGATGGTGAAGGCCGGCATCTACCTGGTGGCACGGTTCGCCCCGGCGTACTCGACCACCCCGGTGTGGCAGTGGATCATCGTCGTGGTCGGCAGCGGCACCCTCCTGCTGGGCGGCTACCGCGCGCTGCGCCAGCACGACCTCAAGCTCGTGCTGGCGTTCGGCACGGTCAGCCAGCTGGGCCTCATCGTGCTGCTGGTGGGTCTGGGCACGCGGGCGACCGCCCTGGCCGGGCTGGCGCTGCTGGGTGCGCACGCCATGTTCAAGGCCGCGCTGTTCCTCGTCGTCGGCGTGGTGGACGCCGCCACCGGCACGCGTGACCTGCGCCGACTGTCCGGGGTGGGCCGTGAGCTCCCGCTGACCGCGCTCGCCGGTGGCCTCGCCGCGGCCTCCATGATGGGCCTGCCGCCGTTCGCCGGCTACGTGGCCAAGGAGGCCGGCCTCGAGGGCCTCGAGCACATGGAGGACTCGACCGTCGGCCTCGTGGTGCTCGTCGTGGTGGCGGTCGGCTCGGTGCTCACCGTCGCCTACAGCCTGCGCCTGTGGTGGGGGGCCTTCTCGACGAAGCCGGCCGTGGTGCCGGAGTCGACCAGCGAGTCGACGGCGCCCGGCACCTCGATCGGCGAGGCCGCGGACGACGACGCCGAGCCGGCACCGATCACGCGACCGTCGCTCGTGCTCGTGTGGCCGGCCATGATCCTGGCGGTGCTGGGCCTGGTCCTGGCCCTGGTGCCGCAGGTGGGCGAGCGCCTGCTGCAGCCGTACGCGCTGACCTACCCCGAGGGGAAGCCCGGCCACCTGACGCTCTGGGGCGGGTTCACGCCGACCTTCGTGCTCACGCTCGCGATCCTGCTGGCGGGTGCGCTGCTGTTCCTCGTGCGCGACCGCGTCGAGCGCCTGCAGGCCGGGGTGTACCGCGGACCGGAGGCGGACGTGCTGTACCGCCGGCTGATGCGCCGGCTCGACGACGTCGCGGCCGACGTCACCGGTCTCACCCAGCGCGGCTCCCTGCCCCTGTACCTCGCGCTGATCCTCCTGGTCTTCGTCGGAGCCGTCGGCAGCACGGCGATCGCCAGCACCGTCCTGCCGTCCGGTGTGCGGGCCTGGGACAACCCGGCGCAGCTCGTGTTCGCGGCCGGCACCATCGCGTCGGCGCTGCTGGTCACGCGGGCGCGGCGACGGCTCAAGGCCGTGATCCTGCTGGGGATCGGCGGGTACTCGGTGGCCGGTCTGTTCCTGCTGCACGGTGCGCCGGACCTGGCCCTGACACAGGTGCTGGTGGAGACGGTGACGCTGGTCGTCTTCGTGCTGGTGCTGCGCCGGCTGCCCCCGTACTTCTCCGACCGGCCGCTCGCCGCGAGCCGGTGGCTGCGACTGGCCCTCGGGCTGGCGGTGGGTCTCACGGTCGCCGGGGTGGCGCTCGTGGCGCCCGGCGCGCGGGTGCACCTGCCGGTGTCCAAGGACTTCGCGGAGGAGGCCGTCGACTTCGGCGGTGGCACCAACATCGTCAACGTCACGCTGGTCGACATCCGCGCCTGGGACACCATGGGCGAGATCTCGGTGCTGCTGGTGGCGGCCACGGGCGTCGCGTCGCTCGTCTTCCTGTCCCGCCGCGGCGGGGCCATCTACCGGGCGCAGGAGGCGCGCAAGGACCGCGGGGTGTGGGCCGGTGCGCCCGACCCGATGGCCCCGCTGCGCCGGCCCGGTGGGACCACGGCACCCGTCGACGCGGGCGGGATGGTGGAGGGCCGCGACGAGTCCGCGATCCCGTCCAGCGCGGCGCGCGGCCGCGAGTGGTTGCACGCGGGCCGGACCCTGGCCCCGCAGCGGCGGTCGGTGATCTTCGAGGTGGTCGTCCGGCTGCTGTTCCACACGATGATCGTGTACTCGGTGTACCTGCTGTTCAGCGGGCACAACGCTCCCGGCGGCGGGTTCGCCGCGGGCCTCGTGACGGGCATCGCGCTGATCGTCCGCTACCTGGCAGGTGGCCGGTACGAGCTGGGCGAGGCCGCGCCGGTGCAGCCGGGCGTGCTGCTCGGCCTCGGGCTGTTCCTGTCGGCCGGCGTCGGCCTGGTGGCCCTGCTGGCCGGCGGCAAGGTGCTGCAGTCGTGGATCCTCGACCTGCACGTCCCGGTGATCGGCGACGTGCACCTGGTGACCAGCCTGTTCTTCGACGTCGGGGTGTTCCTGGTGGTCGTCGGCCTGGTGCTCGACGTCCTGCGGAGCCTGGGCGCCGAGCTGGACCGCCGGGCCGAGACCGGTGAGGACCCGGTGGGCGGCGACGCCGTGGGCGGTGCGTCCGAGGGTGACGTCCCGGCACGGGTGGGCGCGACGGCCACCCCGACCGACTGGGACGGGGTGGTGCCGTGATCGACATGAGCCCGAACATCGTCCTCGTCGTCACCATCGGTGTGCTGTTCGCCGCGGGCGTCTACCTGCTGCTCGAGCGGAGCCTGTCGCGCGTGCTCATCGGCGTGATCCTGCTGGGCAACGGCGCGAACCTGCTGTTCCTGGTGGCGGGGGGCGCCGCCGGCCGGCCGCCGATCGTGGGCGACGAGCCCGAGGCGCAGATGAGCGACCCGCTGCCGCAGGCCATGGTCCTCACCGCGATCGTCATCACGCTGGGCATGACGGCGTTCCTGCTGGCCATGGCGTACCGCTCGTGGCAGCTGCACCGGCACGACGAGGTGCAGGACGACGTGGAGGACCGCCGCATCGCCCGGCTCGCGGCGACGGACGAGCGCGCGTTCAGCGACGCGGACACCGAGGTGCAGGCCGACAGCCTGGACCAGGAGGCCGCCGAGACGCGCGACGAGACCGACCGCGGAGCGCCCGGGACGTCGCGGGAGGCCCGCCGGTGACCGACCTGACCTGGCTCGTGCCGCTGCCGGTGGTGATCCCGCTGTCCGCGGCCGGGCTCGCGCTGGCCCTGTACCGCCGGCCGAACCTGCAGCGGTTCGTCTCCGTGGTCGCCCTGAGCCTGGTGCTCGCGGCCAGCATCGCGCTCCTGGTGCTGGCCGACGACGGACCGCTCGTCGTCGACGTCGGCGGCTGGGCGGCGCCCGTGGGCATCGACCTGGTGGCCGACCGGCTGTCCGGGCTCATGCTCACCATCTCCAGCGCGGTGACCCTCTGCGTCCTGCTCTACTCGCTGGCGCAGGGCAGCCAGGACGACGAGGAGTCCGCGCCCGTCTCCATCTACCACCCCACCTACCTGGTGCTGACGGCCGGGGTGGCCAACGCGTTCCTGTCCGGCGACCTGTTCAACATCTACGTCGGGTTCGAGATCCTGCTGGCGGCCAGCTACGTGCTCATCTCGCTGGGCGGCACGGGCGAGCGCATCCGTGCGGGCACCATCTACATCGTCGTCGCACTGCTCAGCTCGGTGCTGTTCCTGGTGGCGATCGCGATGATCTACGCCGCGTGCGGCACGGTGAACCTGGCGCAGCTGGCCATCCGCCTGCCCGAGATCGACCCCGGGGTGCGGCTGGTGCTGCAGGTGATGCTGCTGCTCGCGTTCGCGATCAAGGCGGCCATCTTCCCGCTGTCCGCGTGGCTGCCGGACTCCTACCCGACCGCCCCCGCACCGGTCACGGCGGTGTTCGCGGGCCTGCTGACCAAGGTCGGCGTGTACGCGATCATCCGCACGCAGACCCTCCTGTTCCCCGACGGGCGGCTCGACGACGCGCTGCTCTGGGCGGCGCTGGCGACCATGGTGGTCGGCATCCTCGGCGCGGTGGCGCAGGACGACATCAAGCGACTGCTGTCGTTCACCCTGGTCAGCCACATCGGCTTCATGGTGTTCGGCGTCGCGCTGGCCACCGACCTGGGCTACACGTCCGCGATCTACTACGTCGCGCACCACATCACCGTGCAGACGGCGCTGTTCCTGGTGGTGGGTCTGGTGGAGCGCGCGGGCGGGTCGACGTCGCTGACCCGGCTGGGTGGCCTGGCCAAGCTGACCCCCGTGCTGGCGATCCTGTTCTTCGTGCCCGCCATGAACCTGGCGGGGATCCCGCCACTGTCCGGCTTCCTGGGCAAGGTGGGTCTGCTCGAGGCAGGTGTACAAGTCGGTACTCCGCTGGCGTACACGCTGGTGGTGGGCAGCGTGGTGACGTCCCTGCTGACGCTGTACGCGCTGGTCAAGGCATGGAACAAGGCCTTCTGGCAGACGCCGTCCGAGCCCCGCCCGCCGGTGCACCTGCCGTTCGGCATGGTGGCGCCCACGGCGGCGCTGGTGGGTGTCGGGCTGCTGCTCACCGTGGCCGCCGGACCGCTGTACGCCTACACCGAGCGCGCGGCCCTGTCCCTGACCGACCGCAGCGCGTACGTGAACGCCGTGCTGCCGGACGGCCAGCGCGGCCAAGGCGTGTCCGACGACGTCGCGGAGGACGAGGGATGAGCCTGCACCCGCGCCGCAACGGCTGGCACGTCCAGTGGGGCACGATCGTGTGGCTCACCGCCGTGTGGGTGTTCCTGTGGGGCGACCTGTCGATCGGCAACGTCCTGGCCGGCGTGGTGATCGCGCTGGCGGTCACCACCGGTCTGCGGATGGCGCCCATCGAGTTCCACGGCCGGATCCGGCCCGTTGGCGTGCTGCGTCTGCTCGCTCGGTTCCTCGTCGACGTGGTCCGCGCCTCCTTCGAGGTCAGCCTCATCGCGCTGCGCCCCGGGTACGTGCCGCACGGTGCCGTCATCGGCGTGCAGCTGCGCAGCCACTCGGACCTGTACCTGACCCTGACCGCGGAGCTGACGTCGCTGGTGCCCGGAGCGCTGGTGGTCGAGGCGCACCGGCTCACCGGGATGCTCTACCTGCACGTGCTGGACGTCCGGCAGAGCGGCGGGATCGAGGCGGCGCGGCAGTCGGTGCTGGACCAGGAGGAGCGGGTGATGCGGGCCTTCGCGTCCGACGAGGAGCTGCTCGTCGCCGGGCTGGCGGTGGCGCTGTGACGGTGGTCGTGGTGGTGTGCGCCGTGCTGCTCACCGTCGGCGGCGCGCTCGCCGTGATCCGGGCCGAGAAGGGTCCGTCCATGCTCGACCGGACGGTCGCGCTCGACGTCGTGGTGACGACGATGATCGTCGGGGTCGCCCTGTACGCGGCCGTGGACCGGCGCGCGGACGTGGTGCCGGTGCTCGTGGTCCTCTCGCTGGTCGGCTTCGTGGGGTCGGTGACGATCGCTCGGTTCGCGTCCGTCGAGCCGGAGGGTGAGGGGCGCGTGCGCACGCGCGAGGAGATCGCGGCGGAGGCGGCCGCGCTGGTCGAGCAGCTGGCGCAGGAGCAGGCGGCCCAGGAGACCGACGAGCCCGAGGGTGACCTCGAGCCGGAGGCTGAGGACCACGGCGGCGGAGCCGAGGGGGAGGTCAGATGACGCAGGACCTGTGGACGACCGCGGCCGACGTCGCCTCGGTCGTGTTCCTGCTGGGAGGCGCGTTCCTGGCCTTCGCGGCCGGCGTCGGGGTGCTGCGCTTCCCGGACCTCCTGGCACGGATGCACGCGGGCACCAAGCCGCAGGTGCTGGGCCTGATCCTCGTGCTCATCGGGCTCGCGCTGCGGCTGCGCGCCGGTGGAGCGGTGTGGGCCCTGGTGCTCGTCGCGGTGTTCCAGCTGCTCACCGCGCCGGTCGCCGCGCACATGGTCGGTCGGGCGGGCTACCGCACGGGGAAGGTCCGCAGCGAGCTGCTGGTGGTCGACGAGCTCACCAGCGACCAGGAACGCGCCCGGGTCCGCGACGAGGGCCGCGAGCAGGACGACGACCCGCGCGACTGACGGTCGGACGTGGCATCGTGGCCGGGGACCGACAGCAGGAGGTGCGGATGACTCGGCCGGACGTGGTGGTCGTCGGCTCGGGACCGAACGGGATGGCCGCCGCGGTGATCCTGGCGCGGGCCGGCCTCGGGGTGCAGGTGCTCGAGGCGCAGCCGACCGCGGGAGGTGGCGTGCGCACCGAGGCGCTCGACCTGGTCGACGGCGTGGTGCACGACCTGTGCTCCGCGGTGCACCCGATGGCCTGGGCGTCGCCGTTCTTCCGCGCGTTCGACCTGGAGGCACGGGGCGTCGAGCTGCTCACGCCCGAGGTCTCCTACGCGCACCCGATCGGCGGGGGGCGCGCCGGGATCGCGTACCGCGACCTGGAGCGGACGGTCGAGGCGCTGGGCGTCGACGGACCCGCGTGGCGCTCGCTCGTGGGCGCCGACTGGTCCGTGGCGGTCGACCTGGCGCTCGGGGACAAGCGGTCGATCCCGCTGGTGGACCCGCGGGACGCCGTGCGGTTCGGCCTGGGCGTGCTCGAGCAGGGCACGCGGGCCTGGGACCGCCGGTTCGTCGACGACCTGGCGCCGGCCATGTTCACGGGTGTCGCCGCCCACGCCATCTCGCCGCTGCCCTCGCTCGCGGCGGCCGGCACCGCGCTGCTGCTGGCCACGCTCGCGCACGCTGGTTCCGGCTGGCCGATCCCGCGCGGGGGCTCGGGCACGATCACCGCGGCGCTGCGGGCCGACCTCGAGGCGCACGGGGGCACCCTGCGCACCGACCACCGGGTGCGCGGGCCGGCGGACCTGCCGCAGGCGCACTGCTACCTCTTCGACACCACGCCCCGCACGCTGCTCGAGGTGATGGGGGAGCGCATCCCCGCCGCGACGCGCCGGGCGATGGAGAGGTTCCGGTACGGGGACGCAGCCGCCAAGGTCGACTTCGTGCTCGACGGACCGGTGCCGTGGCGGGCGCCGGAGGTGGCGCTCGCCGGCACCGTGCACGTGGCCGGGACGCGCGAGGAGATGGCCCGGACCGAGGGGGCGGTGGCCCGCGGTCAGCACCCCGAGCTGCCGGTGACGCTGGTCAGCGACCCGACGGTGGTGGACGGTTCGCGCCGCGTGGGCGACTACCGGCCGCTGTGGACCTACGCGCACGTGCCGTCCGGGTCGGACGTCGACGTCACCGAGGCCGTCACGCGGCACATCGAGCGGTACGCGCCGGGCTTCCGGGACGTCGTCGTCGCGTCCCGGTGCATCCCCGCGGCGCAGCTGAGCGAGCACAACGAGAACTACGTCGGCGGGGACATCTCCGCCGGTGCGGCCACCATCGTGCAGATGGTCGCCCGGCCCACCGCGCGGCTGGACCCCTACTTCACGGGGCGGTCGGGCGTGTACCTGTGCTCGGCGTCGACCCCGCCCGGTCCGGGTGTGCACGGCCTCGGCGGCTGGCACGCCGCCAAGCGCGTCCTGCGCGAGTTCGGCGTCACGCGCATGCCGGACCTCGGGCCGGCCTGACGGTCAGTCCGACTTCGTCGCGAACTTCGCGGTCCCCCGGGTAGCCAGCACCCGCGCCATCGACACGAGTGCGCCGGTGATCGCGGCGGCGGCGACGATCTCCGCCAGGCCGGCGTCGCCCGGGTCGTCGGCCTCCGGGGGCTTGCGGCCCGTCTTGGCCTGCCACGCCTGCGCGATGATCTTCCGGACCACGAAGGCGGCGGCCAGTGCGGTGCCGGCGCCGACGAGCTTGGCGACGATGGACTGGGACTTCGAGTCGTCCACGAGAGGACCTCCGAGGTGCGGGAACAGGCCTCCGACGACCGTAGCCCCGCCCCGGCGTCCGCGCCGCTCGACGGCGGCGTAGGATCGGCGGCGAACGACAGGGGAGCGTCGGACCGCACGGTCTGGACGCTGAGAGTGCGGACCACCGCAGACCCTCGAACCTGATCCGGTTGATACCGGCGTAGGGAGTCGGGCTTCTCAGTCCTCGCGGTCGGCCTCCGGGCCCGTCCGCGGCGACCCCCTCCTTTCGACCAAGGAGGAGCATCACCCATGGCGAGGAACCACTCGCTCAGCACGCTCAGCGCCGTTGCCGTCGTCGTCGCCCTCGCGGGCTGCTCGGCCGTCGGCTCGCAGGACCCGGCCCCCAGCGACTCGTCCGGCACCGTCACGCTGGTCACCCACGACTCGTTCGCCCTCTCGGACGGCATCCTGGCCGACTTCGAGCAGCAGACCGGGCTGACCGTCCAGGTGGTCCAGCCCGGTGACGCCGGCACGCTGGTCAACCAGCTGGTGCTGACCAAGGACGCCCCGCTGGGCGACGCGGTGTTCGGCATCGACAACACGTTCGCGTCGCGTGCGGTCGACGAGGGCGTCGTGGCGCCGACGAGCACGCCCGACGCGTTCGAGGACGCCCTCGTCCCCGTCGACTACGGCGACGTCTGCATCAACGTCGACCACGCCTGGTTCGCCGCGCACGGGCTGGCCGAGCCGGTCACCCTCGAGGACCTGACCAAGCCGGAGTACAAGGACCTGCTGGTGGTGCCGGACGCCGTGACGTCGTCGCCGGGGCTGGCGTTCCTGCTGGCCACCGTGGGTGCGTACGGCGAGGACGGCTGGCAGGACTACTGGACCGCGCTCAAGGCCAACGGCCTGAAGGTGGCCGACGGCTGGTCCGACGCCTACTTCACGGACTTCTCCGGCGGGGGTGCCGACGGACCCCGTCCCCTGGTCCTGTCGTACGCGTCCTCGCCGCCCTCCACGGTGCCCGAGGGCGGCACCGAGCCGACCACCGGCGCGCTGCTGGACACGTGCTTCCGGCAGACGGAGTACGCGGGGGTGCTGGCCGGCGCGGCCAACCCGACGGGGGCGCAGCAGCTGGTCGACTTCCTGCTGCAGCGACGAGGTCCAGGACGACATCCCGGGCTCGATGTACATGTACCCGGTGAGCCCCACGGCGACGCTGCCGGCCGACTGGGAGGCGTTCGCCCCGCTCGCCACCGACCCGTTCGACGTGGACCCGGCCGAGATCACGAAGAACCGTGAGACGTGGTTGTCGCAGTGGTCGGAGACGGTGATCGGCTGACCGTGTCCACCTCGACGCTCCTGCGACCCGACGCCGCCTCCGCGGTGGCGTCGGGTCGCGCGCGCGTCACCGCGTTCTGGGTGGCGGCCGTCGCCGTGCCGCTGGTGTTCCTGGGCGTGTTCTTCGCGTGGCCCGTGGTGGTGATGATCGGCCAGGGGTTCGTCGTCGACGGGCACCTGGACCTCGGCGGCTTCGCGGACGTGTTCTCGCGGCCGCGCACCTGGCGGATCATCGGCCTCACGCTCGCGCAGGCGACCCTCGGGACGGTGCTCAGCGTGCTGCTGGGCGTCCCGGGCGCGTACGTCCTGTACCGGCACACGTTCCGCGGGCGGGCCGCGGTGCGCGCGCTGGTCACCGTGCCGTTCGTCCTGCCGACGGTCGTGGTCGGCGTCGCGTTCCGGTCCCTGCTGGTCAGCGGCGGGCCGCTGGGGTTCCTGCACCTGGACGGCACGTTCGCCGCGATCGTCGCCGCCCTGGTGTTCTTCAACTACGCCGTGGTGGTGCGCGCGGTCGGTGGGCTGTGGGAGCGGCTGGACCCGCGGGCCGAGCAGGCGGCGCGCGCGCTGGGCGCCACGCCGTGGCGGGCGTTCCGCACGGTGACGCTGCCGGCGCTCACCCCGGCGATCGCGTCCGCCGCGTCGCTGGCCTTCCTGTTCTGCGCCACCGCGTTCGGCACGGTCCTGGTGCTCGGCGGCCTGCAGTTCGGCACCATCGAGACCGAGATCTGGGTGCAGACGACCCAGTTCCTGGACCTGCGGGCGGCGGCCGTGCTGTCCGTCGTGCAGCTGGTCGTGGTCGCCGGCGCGCTGACGCTCGCCGGCCGGGCCCGGTCCCGTCGGGAACGCGCCCTGGCGTTCAGCACCCCGCAGGCCGCGGTCCGGCCGCTGCGGCTGCGCCGGCCCGCGGGCATGCCGACCGGCGACGGGCACGGACTCACGCTCGCGGCGACGGCGGTCACCGGCCTCGTCGTGCTGCTCCTCGCGCTGCCGCTGGTCAACCTGGTGCTCCGGTCGCTGCAGACGGGCGACGGCTGGGGGCTGGACCACTACACCGCGCTCGGGACGACCGGCGGGGGGCTGACCGTGACCGTGTGGCAGGCCACGCTGAACTCGCTGCGGGTGGCGCTCGACGCCACCGTGCTCGCCCTCGTCGTCGGTGGGCTCGTCGCGCTCGTGGTCTCCCGACGCCCCCGGCGGGCGGTCGGACGCCGCGCGGTCGCCGGGCTGGACGCGCTGTTCATGCTGCCGCTGGGGGTGTCCGCGGTGACCGTCGGGTTCGGCTTCCTGCTGTCGATGCACCACCCGTTCGGGCTGCCGGTGGACCTGCGGACCAGCCCCGTGCTCGTGCCGATCGCGCAGGCCGTGGTCGCGGTGCCCCTCGTCGTGCGGACCGTGCTGCCGGTCCTGCGGGCCATCGACCCCCGGCTCCGCGAGGCGGCGGCGACCCTGGGTGCGGCGCCGGGTCGCGTGCTGCGGACCGTCGACCTGTCGATCGCCACCCGGTCGCTCGGGCTCGCGGTCGGGTTCGCGTTCGCGGCGTCGCTCGGCGAGTTCGGCGCCACCTCGTTCCTCGCGCGGCCCGACCGGCCGACCCTGCCGGTGGTCGTCTTCCGGCTGATCGGGCGCCCCGGCGCCGACTCCTACGGCATGGCTCTCGCCGCGTCCGTGGTCCTGGCGGTGCTCACCGCCGGCATCGTCGCGGCCTGCGAACGACTGCGCGCCCCCGGCGCGGGAGGTGAGTGGTGAACGGTCTGCGCATCCAGGACGTGCTCGTGCGGTACGGCGCCACGACCGCGGTCGACGGCGTCACGCTCGACGTGCCGCCGGGCTCGGTGGTGTCCCTGCTCGGGCCGTCCGGCTGCGGCAAGTCGTCCCTGCTCCGGGCGGTCGCGGGCCTCGAGCCCCTGACCGCCGGCACGGTCGCGTGGGACGGTGTGCCCGTCACCGACGTGCCCGTGCACCGCCGCGGGTTCGGGCTGATGTTCCAGGACGGCCAGCTGTTCGCGCACCGGTCGGTGGGCGGCAACGTCGGGTACGGCCTGCCGCCCCGGTCGAGCGCGCGGGTGCGCGAGCTGCTCGAGCTCGTCGGCCTGGCCGGCTACGAGGACCGCGGCGTCGCGACGCTGTCCGGCGGTGAGCGTCAGCGCGTCGCCCTGGCCCGCGCGCTCGCGCCCGCCCCGCGGCTGCTGCTGCTGGACGAGCCGCTCTCCGCCCTGGACCGCACCCTGCGCGAGCGCCTCGCGGTGGACCTGCGCGCGGTCCTCGTCGCCACCGGCACCACCGCCGTGTTCGTCACGCACGACCAGGACGAGGCCTTCGCGGTCGCGGACCGGGTGGCCGTCATGGCCGCCGGGCGGCTGCTGCAGGTGGATGCCCCCGCGGACCTGTGGACCCGGCCGGCCACCCGCGAGGTCGCCGCGTTCCTCGGGTACGAGTCGTTCGTGCCGCTGGACCACCCCGCCGCCGCACCCCTGCGTGAGGCCCTCGACGTCCCGGCCTCGCCCGCCACCCTCGCGCTCGCGGAGGGCGCGTTCGTCGTCGGCCGGCCGGGCGTCGCCAAGGGGGTCGTGCACAGCGTCTCGTCGCGACGAGGCCGCTCCGAGGTGCGGGTCGACGTCGAGGGGATCGGCGTGGTCACCGCACTCGGCGCGGTGGGCGGGCGGTGGTCCGTGGGGGACGTCGTCGAGCTCGGTGTCGAGCCCGACGCGCTCGCGGTGCTGCCCCTCGCCGACTGATCGCGCTCGGCGCCCACCCGGTCTACCGTCGGAAGCATCCGGGTAGGCGAGTACCGAGGTGATGGCGATGACGCTGGAGCTCCGTGAGGTCGTGTCCGTGGACATCGCCGCGCCGCTGGGCACGGTGTGGTCGCACCTGCGGGAGCCGGCACTGGTCCGGCGCTGGTACGGCTGGGACCACGACGGCCTCGACGACGAGATCCGGCAGACGTTCGTCGACGGACCCACCGAGACGCAGGACGTGGTCGGGGACGCGACCATCCACACCCTCGCCTGGCCGCACCACGACCGGCTCACGCTGCGGTCCGCCGCGCACCAGCCGCACCGCACCCACCTGACCGTCACCCGCCGCAGCCACGAGGGCATGGCCACGTTCGACGGGGTCCGCGACGAGGTCGACGAGGCCTGGATCGCGTCGGTGCACCAGCTGCAGTTCGCGCTGACGGTGCACCCCGACCAGGACCGCCGCACGATCACCTCGTTCGGCATGCCCTCGGGCGACCGCACCGACCGGCTGCTGGACCGGGCCGGGCTGGTCGGCGTCCGGGGCGTCCCCGTGGGTGGGCACATGCAGGCTCGGCGCCCGGACGGCACGCTCATGGGCGGCACGCTCGCCTACGTGACGCCCCTGCAGCTCGGGCTGCGGCTGCACGGGATCTCCGAGATGTTCCTGGTCCTGATGGAGACGCCCGCCGCGCACACGCCACCGCACGGGACCGTCGACGCGATCCTGTCCACCTACGGGCTCGACGACGAGACGTTCGACGAGGTCGGCGAGCGCTGGACGCACTGGTGGGAGCTGGCGCGGCCGCGGGGCGCCCGTGCGGGGTGAGGTGCGAGTCAGCTGAGCTTGAGCTGCCACTCGCCGGAGCCGCCCGCCGGGCGGAAGCCGAGCGCGACGTTGATGGCGAGCATCGGGGCGTTCTCCTCGGCGTTCCACGTCCCGATCCGGCGGACGGCGGGGCGCTCGATGGCGAGGCGCTGCAGGTTCGCCGTCTTGACCAGCATGCCCAGGCGCCGTCCGCGGTGCTCGCGGAGCACCAGGGTGTCGTCCTGGTGCACGAACTCGTCGGTGTGGGACACCGCCAGGAAGCACGAGAACGCGGCGAGCGTCCGCGTCGGCACGTGCTCCGCGGCCATGACCAGCAGCTCGAGCCCGCGCTCGGCGTACTGCTTCTCCATCGCCCGGACCCGCGCGGCGTCCCACACGTCCTCCCCGAGGTCGAGGCCGCCCAGCGGGGTGTCGGTGCTCATCCGCGTGCAGAGCACGGCGTACTCGTCCACCCACTCCTGCGGCGCGTGGCCCTGCCAGCTGACCAGGCGGTACGCCGGACCGGCGTGCGCCTCGGCGTCGGCGCGGTGCGCGGCGACGAAGCCGGGGTCGAGCGGCACGTCGAGCACCGAGTAGCGCTCCACCTGTGCCAGCGTGAAGCCGCGTCGCAGCAGGAACCGCGGCCCGGGGTCGTGCACGGCCACCCGCCCGGCACCCGTCGCGGGCGCGAGGGTGCCCGGGCCCGCGGGCGGCTCGACCCGCTGGTCGGTCGACGCCGTGACCTGCGTGCGGCCGGCGGCGCGGACCCGGGCGAGCGCGTCGTCGTACAGGGAGGCGCCGATGCCCCGGCCGCGGTGCTGCGGGACGACGCCGAGGTCGACGTAGGCGGTGTGCGTGTTGTCCTGCCGGGGCATGGTCGGTGCGGCGTAGCCGAGCACGCGGTCCGGGTCGGGGGCGTCCCGGTCGTCGTCGGCCACCGCGACCAGGCGGGGCTTGAGGTCGTACCCCTGGTCGTGCATCGAGCCCAGGATCTCCCGCGCGGTGCGCTCGAAGTCCCGGTTGCCCCACGCGGCGACCAGGCACTCGTTCAGCGCCCGGGTGTAGCCGTGCAGCAGCCACGCGTCGGGCGCGTCGACGGTCTCGCAGACCGGCACCTCACGGATCGACCACGTCGTCATGGCGCCCACGATCCTCCCGGGTGGGTGGCCGGTGCGAGGCATTTCCCGGCGGTCGCTAGGGTGGCGCGATGCCGTGGTTGGAGATCGTCGGGTGGGTCGGCTCGCTGCTCGTCATCGTGTCGCTGACGCAGGCCCGGGTGCTGCGGTTCCGGGTGCTCAACCTGGTCGGTGCGGTGATCGCCACGGCCTACAACGCGATCGTCGGCATCTGGCCCTTCGCCGTGATGAACGGCGTCATCGCCGTGATCGACGTGTACTGGCTGGTCCGGCTGCAGCGCGAGCGGCACGACGAGCAGGCCTACGCGGTGCTCGAGGTCCCGTCCGACGACTCCGTGCTGGCGCACCTGGTGAGCACGCACGCAGCCGACATCGCGCGGTTCCACCCGGCGTTCACCGCCGCCGACCCCGCTCCGTCCGCGGCGTTCGTCGTCGTGCGCGGCGACGAGCTGGTGGGTGCCGTGGTGGTCCGGTCCGCGGGGGAGGGCACCGGCCGGGTCGACCTCGACTACGTGACGCCGCGGTACCGGGACTTCACGCCCGGGGAGTTCGTGTACCGGGACAGCGGGGTGTTCGCCGCCCACGGCTTCCGCCGGCTGGTGATCGGCGGGTCGCCCGCCCCCGAGTCGCGGGCGTACCTGGAGCGCGTGGGGTTCCGGTCGACGGACGACGGGTGGGCGCGCGAGGTGGCCGCGGCGGCCTGACGGCTGCACCGCTGCGCCGTCCGGTCTGGCGGATGTCCGCGGCTCCGTTAGCATGAGTTCGGATACCCGAACTTTCTGAGGTGAGCGATGACCGGCACCGCGACGGACGACGCCGTCCGCTCCGGTGCCGCGCGTCGCCGTCGGAGCCCGCTCCTGCTCGGACCGGCGTTCGTCGCCGCCATCGCGTACGTCGACCCCGGGAACGTCGCCGCCAACCTCACGGCCGGCGCGCGGTACGGGTACCTGCTCCTGTGGGTGCTCGTGGTGGCGAACGCCATGGCCGTCCTGGTGCAGTACCAGTCCGCCAAGCTGGGGCTGGTCACCGGAGAATCCCTGCCGGGCGTGCTCGGGCAGCGGATGCGCCGCGGGCCGCGGCTCGCGTTCTGGGCGCAGGCCGAGGTGGTCGCCGCGGCCACCGACATCGCCGAGGTCGTCGGCGGCGCGATCGCCCTGCAGCTGCTCTTCGGGGTACCGCTGCCGCTGGGCGGGCCTGATCGTCGGCGTCGTGTCGATGGCCCTGCTGGCGACGCAGAACCGGTACGGCCAGCGGCGGTTCGAGCACGTCATCGTCGCGCTGCTCGCCGTCATCACGGTGGGGTTCCTGGCGGGGCTGGTGGTGTCACCCCCGTCCGCGCGCGGCGTGCTGTCCGGGCTGGTGCCGCGGTTCGACGGCGCCGACTCGGTGCTGCTCGCGGCGTCGATGCTGGGCGCGACGGTCATGCCCCACGCCATCTACGTGCACTCCGCCCTCGTCCGCGACCGGCACGGACGCACCGCCGGCTCCGCGCTGCGCCACCTGCTGCGCTCGACCCGGTGGGACGTCGGCTCGGCGCTGGTGGTCGCGGGCGTCGTCAACATCGGGCTGCTCCTGCTCGCGGCGTCCGGGCTGCGCGGGGTCCCGGGCACCGACTCGATCCCGGGCGCCCACGCCGCGATCGTCGACGCGCTCGGCGTGGGCATCGGCATCGCGTTCGCCGTCGGGCTGCTCGCGTCCGGGCTGGCGTCGACGTCGGTCGGCGCGTACGCGGGCGCGACGATCATGGAGGGCCTCGTCCACCGCCGCATCCCGCTCCTGCTGCGTCGCGTGATCACGCTCGTGCCCGCGATCGTCCTCCTCGCCCTCGGTGCCGACGCGACCTGGACCCTGGTGCTGTCGCAGGTGGTGCTCAGCTTCGGCATCCCGTTCGCGGTCATCCCGCTGGTGGCCCTGACCCGCAACCGCACGGTGATGGGCGCGCACCGCAACGGCCCCTGGCTGCACGCGACCCTGCTGCTGGTGGTGACCCTGGTGGTCGCCCTGAACCTCACCCTCCTGACCCTCCTCCTGCTCGCCTGACCCCGTTCGGCGCCAGCCCCTGCCCCGCTCGCGCGGGCACTGCTGCTCCTGCTCCTGCTCCAGCTCACGCACCCGCCCTGCGCCCCCGCGCACTCCATCGCCCGCGCGCGTGCTGCCCCTCAGCGGCGCCTCCGCCGAGAACGTCACTCCTGCGCGAGAACGGCAGTTCTTTGTGCCGTTGTCGCGGGGAAGTGACGTTCTCAGACGGGCGTACCCGTGCCGGGACAGGCAGGGAGCTCGGCGGGGGCTCTGCGTCGCCGACGCGGGGGTGTCGGCGGGGGAGGTCACGTGAGGTCTCGGCGGGGTCGGAGATCGGCCGTGACGCTCGCGGGCAGGAGTGGAGCGACACGGTCGGGCAGCGACCGGGCGAGGCGGAAGTCCTCGCGGGTGACGCGGACCACGCTCCACCGCGCCTCCAGGAGAGCGTCGTGCCGCCGCTTCTCGCGGACCAGCTCGTCGGTGCCGCGCTCGCCGTACTTCGTCCTGCCGTCGTACTCCACGCAGCACGCGCCACTGCACCCACCCGAGGTCGGCCCAGTACGTGCCGAGCCGCGTCTCGACCGGGATCTGGGTCTGCGGCGCGGGCAGCCCGGCGCGGAGCAGGACGAACCGGCACACGCTCTCCCACGGCGACTCCGCGCCGCCGTCGGCGATGGCGATGAGCGCGCGCGCCCGTGCGGCTCCCCGCCGGCCACTGGCGCTCGCCGCACGATCCTCCAGCTCGGCCGGATCCAGTCCCCGGTGCAGCGCGCCGTCGGCGACGACGAGGCCGGCGAGCGGTCGCATGGTCGTGATGCAGTCCCAGACCGTCCGGGCGACCGACGTCACCGGCACGCCCTCGACCGACGCGAGGTCGGCGGGTTCCGGCATCGGGACGTGGCGGGCGACGTCGCGCTGACGACGACTGCTCGGCGACGACCTCACATAGAGGTGCGTGGTCGGGTCCAACCGCCAGAGCGGTAGACCATGGAGGATCGCAGCCGAGGCGTGGCTGAACGCGTGGCCCGTCGATGTCAGGTGATGGAGCCCGTCGATACGCGCACGGGCATCGGCGCGCGGGTCGGGGTCCGGCGTGGTAGGCGCGTAGATCCCGCGGCCCAGCCGACGCCACTCGCCCGAGGCGATCCGCTGCGCGGGGACATGACTGGGCACGTCGCGGGCCAGATGGACGGTCGGGCGGGAGGCGGCGTCGAGAGCGCGGGGAGTCGAACCGGGGCGACGAACCATGGCGTGATCGTCGGCGGCCAGGCTGGTGCGCGGCCGGCCCTCGTCTGCTCCTGTGGGAATCCGACGCGGCGCGGTGGCGGTGGGCGGCTCGGTGCTCGGTCGCCGAGGACGTCAGACCACCGCGAGGACGTCGGGCCACCGCGAGGACGCCACGGCACGCCGAGGAGCCCGCGGCATCTCGACGCCGCACGGCCCCCTGAGAACGTCACATCACCGCGAGAACGTCACATCAAAGTGCCGTTCTCGCGCGGAACTGCCGTTCTCGCGGCCGTCTGAGCGCCGCCGTCTGGGCGCCGTCGGCCGAGCCGGGGAGCCCGGCGTCAGGGGAGGTCGAGGGACGACAGGCGGGACTGCAGGTGGGTGCGTTCGGTCGGGTTGGTGACCAGGGTCAGGGCGGCGCGGTAGGCGTCGGCGGCGGCGGTCGGGTGGCCGGCGCGGACCAGGAGCTCGGCGCGGACGGCGGGGACCCGGTGGTGCCGGGGGAGGGCGTCGTCGAGGCCCTCGAGCAGCTGCAGACCCGCGTCCGGGCCCGACGCCTCCGCCACCGCGACCGCCCGGGCCAGCCGGACGACCGGGGATCCCGTGAGCGCCTCGAGCCGCGCGTAGAGGTCCGCGATCACCGGCCAGCGGGTGTCCGCCGCGGTCGGTGCGGTGGCGTGCTCGGCAGCGATGAGCGCCTGCAGCCGGTACTCCGCCGCGAGCCGACCCTGGTGCCCGGCGAGAGGCGCCCCGCCCGGGTCCGACGGTGCACCAGGCAGCTGCGTCGGCGTCGCCAGCGACTCCAGCAGGGCGACACCCTCGGCGATCTCGTCGCGGTGCCAGCGGGAGCGGTCCTGGTCGGGGAGCAGGACCAGCTGGCCGTGGTCGTCGAGACGCGTGTCCCGGCGCGAGTGCTGCAGGAGCAGCAGCGCCAGCAGCGACCGCACCACGGCGCGCCCCGGCAGCAGGTCGTCGAGGACGCGCAGGAGCCGGATGGCCTCGTCGCCCAGGTCGACGCGCAGCGCCACCTCGCCGGCGCCGGGGTGGTAGCCGGACGTGAAGGCGAGGTAGACGACGGTCGCGACGACGTCGAGCCGCTCGTCCAGCCGGTCGGCCGCGGGTGTCGCGAACGGGATGCCCGAGGACGCCAGCCGCTTCTTCGCGCGGGTCAGCCGGGCCGCCATGGTCGACTCCTGCACCAGCAGCAGCCGGCCGATCTCCGTGGTGGTCAGGCCGACGACGAACCGCAGGGTCAGCGCGACACGGTCGTCGGGGGCGATCGCGGGGTGGCAGCACGCGAAGATCAGCCGGAGCTGCTCGTCGGCCACGTGGGCGCCGGGGTCGACGGCGGCCGCGGCGGCGGCACGCATCTCGTCGTCGACCACCATGAGGGGTTCCTTCTTCCGGGCGACCGCCTCCGTGCGGAGCCGGTCGAGGACGCGGCGGCGCGCGGCGGTGAGCAGCCAGGCGCCGGTGTTCGTCGGGACGCCGCCGTCGGGCCAGTGCTTGGCGGCCGCCTCGAAGGCGTCGGAGACGGCGTCCTCGGCGAGGTCGGGCCGGCCGAACTGGCCGATGAGCAGGCCGATCAGGCGGGACCAGTGGTCCCGCCAGGCGTCGGCGAGGGCGTCGTCGGAGCTGGTCACCAGGCGGGCCGCACCTCGAACGTCCCCGTGGCCGGCAGCGTGTCCAGCACCACGTCGAGGTCGGACGCCTCGAGCACGCGCACACCGGTGAGCGCGGACGTCGGCCCGTCGACGGTGCCGTCGCGCAGCGCGCCGTCCTGCACCGAGGTCGCCGTGTCCACGGATCCCAGTGTGACCCCGCCCGGCGGCGTCGCGGACCCGAACGCGAGGACGACGAACTTCACGACGACAGCGCGTGGTCGCCGTCCACGGGCACCCCGTCGACGTACGGAGCGGTCGGCCGGATCTCGACCGACTCGCCGTTGAGCACGAGCGCCCGGACGGCCTCGGTGAGCTCGTCCAGGGTGGCCCCGTCGACCACGTAGAAGCCGGCCACCTGCTCGGCCGTCTCGGCGTAGGGGCCGTCGGTGACGACGATCCCGGCGCGCCCGTCGGACCGCAGCGCGCGGGCCCGGGCCGCCGCGCCGAGCGCCCGCGTCGCGACGACGGTCCACCCGCGGTCGGTGCACAGCTGGTGGAACGCGCTGTGCGCCGACCACGCCTGCTCGCGCTGCTCGTGGGTCAGTGCCGCGTCCTGGGCGTCGTCCCGGTAGAGCAGGACGGTGAGCTCGGCCATGTCGTCTCCTGGTCGTTCGGGGGGCGCCGACTGCGTCCCGCTGCCCCGATGACGGTCGAGCGGGACGCGGATCGACACCTCACAGCTGCAGGATCTCGCGGACCTCGATCGTGTACTCCGGCAGGAGCATCGCATGCCTCAGCGCCGCGTAGTTCAGCACGAGGAACGTCTGGTCGCTCATGCGTCGTGCACCACGACGGGACGCAGCTCGGCCGCGCCGCCGTCGGACAGCAGCAGCTCGCCGGTCAACCGGGCCAGGCCCTGCACGTCGTCGGTCTCGATGACGTAGTAGCCGCCGAGCTGCTCGGCGAGCTCGACGAACGGTCCGTCGGTCACGCCCAGTCCCTCGGCGGAGGCGCGGACCGTGACGGCCGTCGTCGAGAAGCCCAGCTCCTCGCCGCCGAGGATCGTGTACCCGCGCTCCTGGCACGCGTCGGCGTACGCGCGGTGCTCGCTCATGATGCGTTCCTGCGTCTCGGGCGTGGCGTTCTGCCAGAGCGCCTCGTCCCCCCAGAGCAGAACCATCCACCGGTCGGCCATGTCGTCGTCCTCCTGTGTCGCACGAACCCTGTCGCGATCATGACGCGCGAGGCTGCCGGGAATCGACACCTCTTGACAGGCAAGTGATGACTTGCCTATACAGGCGGTGTGGCCGCCGACGTCTTCAAGGCACTCGCCGATCCCACCCGCCGCGCGATCCTCGACGAGCTCCAGGACCGCGACGGGCAGTCCCTGTTCGAGCTGTGCAGCCGACTGACCATGCGGCACGGGCTCGGATCCTCGCGGCAGGCCGTCTCGCAGCACCTCGACGTGCTCGAGGAGGCCGGCCTGGTCACCGTCCGCCGCGAGGGCCGCTACAAGCTCCACCACCTCGACACCACCCCGCTGCGGCAGATCGCGACGCGGTGGCCCGTTCCCGACGAAGGAGAGTCCTCATGATCAGCCTCACCGTGACCAGTGTGTTCGTCGACGACCAGCAGAAGGCGCTCGACTTCTACTCCGACGTGCTGGGCTTCCTGCCCAAGAACGACATCCCGCTCGGCGAGGGCGCCCGGTGGCTGACGGTCGTGTCGCCGGCCGCGCCGGACGGTGTCGAGCTGCTGCTGGAGCCGAGCAGCCACCCTGCGGTCGGCCCGTACAAGTCCGCGCTGGTCGAGGACGGGATCCCGGCGGCGTCGTTCGGGGTCGACGACATCCAGGCCGAGTTCGAGCGGATGTCCGGGCTCGGCGTGCACTTCGTCCAGCCGCCGACCGACATGGGCCCGGTCATCGTCGCGGTGCTGGACGACACCTGCGGCAACCTCGTGCAGCTCGCGCAGATGAAGCAGGGGTGAGCGATGTATCGGTAGGGGTTGTCAACGATGTATCGACGATATATCGTTATGGCGTCCGGTCGAGAGACCTCCCGGCCCACATCCTCAAGGAGACAGCCATGCGACACCCCTACCGACGCTTCGACAGCGCAACACCCCGCCGCCGCCGCGGCGACTTCCCCGAGGCCCCCTACGAGGAGGGCTTCGACCCCCGGCGCGGCGGCCCCCGCGGCGCCTACCCGCACGAGCACCACGAGCACAGCGAGCAGAGCGGGCACGGCGGGCACGGCGGGCACCGCGGCTTCGGCCCGGGCGGTCCCCGCGGGTTCGGCGGACCCGGCTTCGGCGGACCCGGCTTCGGCCCAGGCGGCCGCGGCCGAGGTCCCGGTCGCCGGGCCGGCCGCGGCGACATCCGCGCCGCGATCCTGCTGCTCCTCGCCGAGGAGCCGATGCACGGCTACCAGCTGATCCAGCAGATCAACGAGCGGTCCGGCGGCACCTGGCGGCCGAGCCCTGGCGCCATCTACCCGGCGCTGAACCTGCTCGAGGACGAGGGCCTCATCGCCATCACCTCCGAGTCCGGCCGCAAGATGGCCACCCTCACCGAGGCCGGCGGTACCTACGTCACCGAGAACGCCGAGCAGCTGGGCACCCCGTGGCAGGACGCGGCCGACCGGCCGACCTCCCCCGGCCGCGCCCTGCGGGGGGCCCTCGAGGCGCTCGCCGCGGCGGCCCACCAGGTGGCTCGCACCGGCACGGACCAGCAGGCGACGAAGGCGCTCGAGGTGCTCGACCGCGCGCGCCGGGACCTGTACCTGATCCTGGCCGGCGACCCGACACCGCAGGACTGACCCCGACCGGCCTGGGACCCCGTGGACTCGTCCGCGGGGTCCCTCGTCGACGCCGCGGTGTGCCAGTCTCGGACGATGACCGAGCCGGCACCGTCGCCCGTCCCGCTGCCCCGAGCGATCGGTGCGCCCGCCACCCGCGCGCTCGCGGCGGCGGGTGTGACGACGCTCGACGACCTGCGCGGCACCGACCTCGACGAGCTCCTGCGCCTGCACGGCGTCGGCCCGCGCGCGGTCCGGATCCTGCGCGAGGCGCTCGCGACGGGGTGATGCCTACAGCGGCATCGCGAACCGGGTGTGCACGCCTGGTGAGTACAGGACCGAGTCGGGCGGTCGCGTGGTGACGCCGGGCAGGCCGGCCGCGGTGACCAGCTCGTCGTCGAGGGACACCAGCGACGCCCGGCGCAGCGGCCACTGCTCGTGGTCGTTGGGCACGAACCTGGTGCGGCCGCAGCAGCCGCGTGTGCATGCCCCAGCGCGCGGTGAGGAAGTGGACCAGCGGGTCGTCGGTGACCGTGTCAGGCGACGGGCGCACGACGATGTGCGACGACGGCCGGCTCCCGGTCAGCCGCGTCGAGCGGTAGTCGATCGCGTCACCCGCCCGCCGGATGGACATGCGCGCCCACTCGTACGGCACGTTCATGACCGTCCGGGCGCCCAGCACGGTGAGCAGTCGCGACGCCTCGAGCGACCGGAACACCACGCCGCGGCGGCCCTCGTCGTCGACCGAGTAGAGCCGCACGTTGATCTCCGGGAAGTCGCCGATGTACGGCAGCGCGGGTCCCGGCTCCAGCGTGAACCGGGCCATCTGGAACGCGATGAGACCCACCCAGGAGCTGCCGTCGTGCTCGTCGGGTCGCGTGCCGGCCGGGAGCAGCGGCGCCACGTCGGACGCGGGCACGCGCCAGTGCAGGAAGCTGACCCGCAGCCAGTCCTGCGACAGGATCACGCGCCCGGCGAGGGGCGTCGCGACGGGTTGGATGGGGTCCACTGGGCCACGGTATCCGGGCGCGACCGCACGTCCGCGCTCGCCGCGAGAGAGCGGCAGTGCCACGAGAACGGCAGCTCGCCGCGAGAACGGCACGTGCTCCTGCCGTTCTCGCGCCGAACTGCCGTTCTCGGCGAGCGGTGCGCGGCGGGCGGTGCGCGGCGGGCGGCGGACGGCGAGCGCCGAGCGGCGGGCGGCGAGCGGCGAGCCGTGCGCGAGGCGACGACGGCGCGCCTCAGAGCGCCGTCAGTCCGCCGGGATCGTCGCCGTGTCGATGACGAACCGGTACCGCACGTCGCTGTTCACCACGCGGTCGTAGGCCTTGTCGACGTCGTCGGCCGTGATGGTCTCGATGACCGAGCCGATCCCGTGCTGCGCGCAGAAGTCGAGCATCTCCTGCGTCTCGCGGATGCCGCCGATGTTGGAGCCGGAGATGCTCCGACGTGCACCGGTGAGCGAGAACACCCGGAACGACTGCTTGTTCTCCGGCAGCCCGACGAACACGAGCGACCCCTCGAACCGCAGCAGCGACAGGTACGCGTCGACGTCCACGTCGGCGCCCACGGTGTTGATGATCAGGTCGAACGATCCGCGCAGGTCCCGGAACGTCTGCCGGTCGCTCGTCGCGTAGTAGTGGTCGGCGCCGAGCGTGAAGCCGTCGTCCTTCTTGGACAGCGACTGGCTGAGCACGGTGACCTCGGCGCCGAGCGCGCTGGCCAGCTGGACGCCCATGTGCCCGAGGCCGCCCATGCCGACGATCGCGATCTTCTTGCCGGGCCCGGCGCCCCAGTGCTTGAGCGGCGAGTAGAGGGTGATCCCGGCGCACAGCAGGGGCGCGGCGACGTCGAGCGCGATCCCCTCGGGGATGCGCAGGGCGTAGCTCTCGTCGACGACGATCTGCGTCGAGTAGCCGCCGTAGGTGGGGGTGCCGTCGTACGCCTTGCTGTTGTACGTGCCCACGTTGCCCCGGGTGCAGAACTGCTCCTCGCCGGCCTGGCACATCTCGCACTCGCGGCAGGAGTCGACGAAGCACCCGACACCGGCGCGGTCGCCGACGGCGTGCTTGGTCACGCCGGGTCCGACGGCGGAGACGACGCCGGCGATCTCGTGCCCGGGGACCATGGGGAAGATGCCCTTGCCCCACTCCTCGCGGGCCTGGTGGATGTCGGAGTGGCAGATGCCGGCGTAGGCGATGTCGATCAGGACGTCGTGCTCGCCCAGCTCGCGGCGCTCGACGGTGCCGCGCTCGAACGGTGCTCCGGAGGAGCGGGTGAGCAGGGCGGGGACGGTCAACGACACAGGGGTCTCCTCGAGGACGTGCGGGTGGCGGGGACCATCATGCGCCTGTACCGATCCAGCCGCGTGTCAGGGACTGCACCGAGGACCCGTCGAGGTCGCCCAGCTTGACGCCCGCGAACGCCCGCGCGGTCGTGCTCGTCTGCACGCGGACGGGCGGCTCCTCCTCCGCCAGGAGCTCGACCAGGATCGCCGCGACGTCGGCGGCGGACTGCGCCTGCGCGAACGCTCCCGCGGTCCGCTCGAGGTACGCGGCGAGCAGCGGCGCGTACGGCCCGTCGGCGGGCCGGTCGGCACCGGCGTTGGCGACGAACTCGCTGGCCACCGCTCCCGGCTCGACGATCACCACGGCCACCCCCAGCGCGGCCGCCACGGGGGCGAGGCTCTCCAGGAAGCCCTCGACGGCGAACTTGGCGGCGCAGTACGCCTCGTTGAACGGCTGGCCGACGACGCCCCCGACCGAGCTGATCGTCAGCAGCCGACCGCCCGACGCGCGCAGGTGCGGCATGGCCGCCTGCACCATCCGGACGACGCCGAAGTAGTTGACCTCCATGCTCGCGCGGAAGTCGTCGAGGCTGAGCGTCTCCGCGGTGCCGACGAGCCCGGCGCCGGCGTTGTTGATGACCGCGTCCAGCGACCCGTGGTCCGCGACGACACCGGCGACCACCGACGCGACGCCCGCGTCGTCGGTCACGTCCAGCTGCCGGATGTCCAGCGGGAACCCCGCACCCCGCTCGCGCAGCTCACCCGCCTTGGACAGGTCGCGCATGGTCGCCACGGTGGTCCAGCCCTCGTCCGCGGCGGCGAGCGCGGTCTCCAGGCCGATGCCGGTCGACGTGCCGGTGATCAGGACGGTGGGCATGACGGACCTCCAGGACGGGCGGACGACGGGCGTCACCCATCCTGCGCCTCGGCGGACGTCCGGAGCGAGGTCCCGGGGGCCGCGTCAGCGCGGCTCGGGCACGACGACGTCGCGGACCAGGTCCTCGAGGTCGTGGTTGGCGGCGAGGAACTGGCGCAGGGTCCGACGAGACGCGCCGAACGAGTCGAACTCGTCGACCGACAGCCCGTCGGGCTCGTAGGCGCGCACGAACTCGGGCACGTGCCGGCGCAGCGAGTCGAGGATGCGGTGGTCCACGGGGTCGTCGATCCGGGGCCGGACGGCGATGTCCGACCGCGCGAACCGCTGCTGCCAGGCGAAGGGCGGGGAGACGACGACGTCACCGCCGATGAGCTCGCTCCACTGCATGTGGTTCCGGAACGCCGCCGACAGGACGCGGCTGCGGTACCCGCGCTGCTGGAAGAGGGCGTAGGCGCGCTTGAGCGCGGCGACGCCGGCCCACTCGAGGTGACCGGGGTCGATCATGACGCCGTCCCGCGCGACGACGCTCTTGAGCCAGTCGTCCAGGCGCCCACCCATCAGGGTGACCACGGGCCCCATGCTCGCCACGGGCTTGCCCTCGCCCTCCCGGCGGCGCAGGCCCTGCTCGATCGCCTCGGCCGCCGCGAGGGCCTGGGCCACCGTGAAGGAGAGCGTCGAGTTGATGCTGATCCCGCGGTAGGTGGCCTCCTGCATCGCGCGGATCCCCGCGGCCGTCGCCGGGATCTTGACGATCACGTTGGCGGCCAGCGCGTCGAACTCGACGGCCTGTGCCACGAGCGCGGCCGTGTCGTTGTGCAGCCGGGGATCGGTCTGGATGGAGAGCCGGCCGTTGCGGCCGCCGTGCTCCGCGAACGCGGGCTCCAGCAGCGCCGCGGCCTCGACCGTCATCTCCTTGACGGCCGCCCAGCCGAGCTCGGACTCCGTCGCGGCCGGGTGCTCGGCGGCCAGCCGGGCGAGCCGGGGCCCCCACAGCCGCGGGTGGGCCCGCAGGGTGCTGGTCGCGATCACCGGGTTGCACGTGGCACCGACGGCGCCGAACGCGAGGGACTGCCGCAGCTCGTCAGGGTCGGCCGAGTCGTTCCACAGGACGGTCGGTGTCGTGCGCGTCATCTCGACCAACGGGTTCGCGTGCGCGGTCGTCGGGGCGGTGTTCATTGCCTGCTCCATCGGGGCGTTGCCGTCGAGGTGGTCCTCGCCGCGCGCGAGCCCGGCCTGGGATGCACAGCGGTCCTTCATTGAAGGGCGAGTGTCGCGGGGCTGTCAACATATGTCAGTACATACGAAGACCGGCACGGTGAGCCCGCAGCCCGCGTCGAGGCGCCGTCGACCCGCGGAAACCGGTGTTTCCGCAGGTGCAGGCGCCGGCCGGGTGCGCCAGGGTGCCGCGCGCGGACAGGACCCGTGGCAGACATGTCAGTACATACGCTTGACGGTCGCCGGATCGTGGGGGAGTCTGAGGCTCTCCGCAGCGACGACGCCGGCCCGACCGGGCGTCCGCCGCCGGGGACGACGGCTCGCGACGGAGGGAGGGTGCGGTGTCGGCACCAGCTGTGCAGCCCACCGGCCCGACGGTCGTCACGATGGGGCGCTGCGGCGTGGACCTCTACCCGCTGCAGACCGGCGTGGGCCTGGAGGACGTCACCACGTTCGGCAAGTTCCTCGGCGGCAGCCCCACCAACGTCGCGGTCGCGGCCGCCCGGCTGGGCAGCACGGCGGCGGTGCTCTCCGGCGTCGGGGACGACCCGTTCGGCCGCTACGTGCGCCGGGAGATGCGCCGGCTCGGCGTGGACGACTCCTGGGTCCGCGTGGTGCCGGGGATCGCGACGCCGGTGACGTTCTGCGAGATCTTCCCGCCGGACCACTTCCCGCTCTACTTCTACCGCCAGCCCACGGCGCCGGACCTGGAGCTGCGCCCGGGCGACGTGCCGCTCGACGTGGTCCGTGCCGCCGAGGTCATGTGGTTCTCGGCGACGGGCCTGTCCCACGAGCCGTCCCTGACGGCGCACCACGCCGCGCTGGAGGCCCGGCGCGGCGCTGCGCACACGGTCCTCGACCTCGACTTCCGCCCGACCCTCTGGGACTCCCGCGAGCACGCGGCCGCCGAGGTGGCCCGCTTCCTGCCGGGCGTCACGGTCGCGGTCGGCAACCGCGACGAGTGCGAGGTCGCGGTCGGGGAGTCGGACCCGCAGCGGGCCGCGGCGGCGCTCCTGGAGGCCGGCGTGCAGCTCGCCGTGGTCAAGCAGGGGCCGGCCGGGACCCTCGCGATGACGCGCGACGAGCGGGTCGAGGTGCCCGCCACGGCCACGACCGTGGTGAACGGGCTCGGTGCCGGTGACGCGTTCGGCGGCGCGCTGTGCCACGGTCTGGTCCGCGGCTGGCCGCTGGCCCGCACGATCGCCGCGGCCAGTGCGGCCGGAGCCCTCGTCGCCTCCCGGCTCGAGTGCTCGACGGCGATGCCGACCGAGGACGAGATCCTCGACGTCCTGGACCGTGGCGTGCGCCCCGACCAGGTGGGGCGGCGCGCATGACGACGATCGCCGACCTGCCCGCCGTCCGCGCGCACGACCCCGGCCGGATCGCCCGCGCGCTGGCCGAGCGTGTGCCCGGAGCCCTGCCCACCGACCCGGCGGAGACCATGCTGGTCGTGGCGGCGGACCACCCGGCCCGCGGCGCCCTGGCCGTCGGCGGGGACGCGCTCGCGATGGGTGACCGACGGGACGTCCTGGAGCGGTGCGCCGTCGCGCTGGCCCAGCCGGGCGTCCACGGGTTCCTGGGCACCGCCGACCTGGTCGAGGACCTCGCGCTGCTCGGGGCCCTGGACGGCAAGGTGGTCCTGGGGTCGATGAACCGCGGCGGCCTGGCGGGTGCGGCGTTCGAGATGGACGACCGGTTCACGGGCTACGACGCCGACGCCGTGGTCGCGGCCGGGCTCGACGGCGGCAAGATGCTGCTGCGGATCGACTACGACGACCCGGGGTCGCTGGCCACCCTGCAGGCGTGCGCGCACGCGGTCGACCAGCTCTCCGCCCGCCGCCGGATCGCGCTGGTCGAGCCGTTCCTGTGCAGCCGCACCGAGGACGGCCGGGTGGCCACCGACCTGTCCACCGACGCGGTGGTGCGGTCGGTCGCGATCGCCTCCGGGCTCGGCGGGACGTCCGCCTACACGTGGCTCAAGGTCCCGTGCGTGCCGGGGATGGACCGCGTCGCGTCGGCCTCCACGCTGCCCCTGCTGGTGCTGGGCGGTGACGTGCCCGACGACGCCGACGCCACGCTCCAGGAGTGGGCGGCCGCCGTGCGGCTGCCCACCGTGCGCGGCCTGGTGGTCGGGCGCAACCTGTTGTTCCCGCCGGACGACGACGTCGCGGCGGCCGTGGCCCGCGTGGTGGAGATCCTGTGACCGACGACGACCGCCTCCTGCTCCGTGCCGGCACCGCGTCGAGCCCCGGCTACGCGCTCGACGTGACGCCCGAGCGCGCCGGCTGGCGCTTCAGCGGGCTCAAGGTGCTGGAGCTGGCGGCCGA
Organism: uncultured Actinomycetota bacterium; assembly: GCA_963837795.1. Taxonomy (GTDB): domain Bacteria; phylum Actinomycetota; class Actinomycetes; order Actinomycetales; family Cellulomonadaceae; genus Cellulomonas. Next base: position 82,576 of record CAWIOT010000002.1, on the reverse strand, counting down.
CGAGTCGCGCACGATCGAGACGGCTGCCGACGAGATGCTCGTGGTGCCCCTGAGCGGCGGGTGCACGGTGCAGGTCGGCGGCGACGTCCACGTGCTCACCGGGCGCCCCGACGTGTTCACCGCCGTCACCGACCACCTCTACCTGCCGTGCGGCGTCACCGCGACGGTGCGGTCGGGCGACGGCGGCCGGTTCGCCCTGGCGACCGCGCGCGCCGAGCGTGCCCTCCCGGTCGCCTACCGCGGCGCCGACCAGGTGCGCGTGGAGATGCGCGGCGCCGGCAGCTGCTCGCGCCAGGTCAACAACTACGCCCTGGGCACCGACCTGGCGACGCAGCGGCTGCTGGTGTGCGAGGTGCTCACACCCGGCGGCAACTGGTCGTCCTACCCGCCGCACAAGCACGACGAGCACAGCGACGACGAGCGCGAGCTCGAGGAGATCTACCTCTTCGACGTGCGGTCCGGACCGGCCGGGCCGGGGTTCGCGTTCCACCGCACGTACGGCAGCCCGGGGCGGCCGGTCGACCTCACGGCCGAGGTCCGCTCGGGCGACGTCGTCCTGACGCCGCACGGCTACCACGGGCCGTCGATGGCCGCGCCGGGGTACGACCTGTACTACCTCAACGTCATGGCCGGTCCCGCGGACGACCGGACGTGGCTCATGACGGACGACCCCGAGCACGCCTGGGTGCGCAGCACCTGGGCCGACCAGGAGCTCGATCCGCGCCTGCCCCTGACCCGCCCCGCCGAGAGGACACCTGCACCGTGAGCGCGCACGAGACCATCCGCCTGACGGTCGGCCAGGCCGTGGTGCGCTTCCTGGCGGCCCAGTACTCCGAGCGCGACGGCGTGGAGCGACGGCTGGTGCCCGGCGTGTTCGGCATCTTCGGGCACGGCAACGTGGCGGGGCTCGGTCAGGCGCTGCTGCAGAACGCGGTGGACCCGACGCCCGGCGAGGACCCGCTGGCGTTCTACCAGGCGCGCAACGAGCAGAACATGGTCCACGCGGCCGTCGGCTACGCCCGCACGGCGAACCGGCTGCAGACGCTGGCGTGCACGGCGTCGATCGGACCGGGGTCCACGAACATGGTCACGGGCGCCGCGCTGGCCACGATCGACCGCATCCCGGTGCTCCTGCTGCCGTCGGACGGCTTCGCGTCGCGCCGTCCGGACCCCGTCCTGCAGCAGCTCGAGAACGAGCAGGCGCTCGACGTCTCCGTCAACGACGCGTTCCGCCCGGTGTCGCGCTTCTTCGACCGGATCAGCCGCCCCGAGCAGCTGGCGGGGAGCCTGCTGAGCGCGATGCGGGTGCTGACCGACCCGGCCGAGACCGGCGCGGTGACCCTCTGCCTGCCGCAGGACGTGCAGGCCGAGGCGGCGGACTGGCCGGTGGAGCTGTTCCGGCGGCGCGTGTGGCACGTCGCGCGGCCGGTGCCGGAGCCCGCCGCCCTCGAACGCGCCGCGCAGGTGCTGCGCTCGGCGCGGCGGCCCGTCCTCGTCGCCGGCGGCGGGGCCGTGTACTCCGACGCGTCGGCGGCCCTGGCGGCGTTCGCGGAGGCGACGGGCATCCCCGTGCTCGACACCCAGGCGGGCAAGGGTGCCCTCCCGTTCGACCACCCGTGCGCGGCCGGCGGCGTGGGCGCGACGGGCAACGACGCGGCGAACGCCCTGGCCGCGCAGGCCGACGTGGTCCTCGGCGTGGGCACGCGGTACACCGACTTCACGACCGCCAGCCGCACGGTGTTCCAGGACCCCGACGTGCGGTTCGTCAACCTCAACGTCAAGGCGTTCGACGCCGCGAAGCACGGCGCCGAGATGGTGGTCGCCGACGCGCGCGCGGGCCTGGACGCGCTGCGCGTCGCGATGGACGGCTACCGGGTCCCCGAGGAGCACACCGCCCGGACCCGCGAGCTCGTCGACGCGTGGCAGGTGGTGACCGACCAGTGCTACCACCGGGGCCAAGAACCCGTGCCGGCCCAGACCGAGATCTTCGGCGCGCTCAACGACCTCATGGGCGACGAGGACATCCTGGTCAACGCCGCCGGCTCCATGCCCGGGGACCTGCAGGCGCTGTGGCGGGCCCGCACGCCCGTGCAGTACCACCTCGAGTACGGGTACTCCTGCATGGGCTACGAGATCCCGGCGGCACTGGGCGCCAAGATGGCCCGGCCGGACAGCGAGGTCGTCGCCCTCGTCGGCGACGGGTCGTACCAGATGGCCCCCCAGGAGATCGCCACGATCGTCGCCGAGGGGCTCAAGGTGATCGTCGTCATCCTGCAGAACCACGGGTGGTCGTCGATCGGTGCGCTCTCGCAGTCCCACGGGTCGCAGCGCTTCGCGACGAGGTACCGGATGCGGGACCGCGACTCGGGGCTGCTCGACGGTGACGTCGTGCCGCTCGACATCGCCGCCAACCTGCGCAGCTACGGCATCGAGGTCCTCGAACCCGACGGCGTGCAGGAGTTCCGGGCCGCGTTCCGCACGGCGGTCGACAACGTCCGCACCACCGCGATCGTCGTCGAGACCGACCTGGAGGGACCGCCGCCGCCGTCCTCGGCGTGGTGGGACGTGCCGGTCGCCGAGGTCGCGCGCCTGCAGTCCACCCGCGACGCCCGGGACGCCTACGTGACCGGCCGCGCCGCGCAGCGCGACCACCTCTGACCGCTCGACCCCCGCTCAGGAGAGAACGCCATGCAGAAACACCCTCACCCACTGGATCGACGGTGCCCCGTACGACGGGCCCACCGCACGGACGACACCGATCGAGAACCCGGCGACCGGCCGGCAGATCGGGACGCTCGCCCTGGCCGACGCGGACGTGGTGGACGCCGCGGTGCAGGCCGCCCGGCGCGCGCAGAAGGCGTGGGGCCGGACCTCGCTGGCCCACCGCACCGCGGTCATGTTCCGGATGCGCACCCTGCTCGAGCAGCACACCGACGAGCTGGCGGCCCTGATCTCCCGTGAGCACGGCAAGACCGTCGACGACGCCGTCGGGGAGATCCGTCGCGGCGGCGAGACGCTCGACTTCGTCTGCGGGATCAGCCAGGCGTCCAAGGGGGAGTTCAGCGCCGACGCCTCGACCGGCGTGGACGTGCACAGCATGCGCCAGCCGCTCGGCGTCGTCGCCGGCATCACGCCGTTCAACTTCCCGGCGATGGTCCCGTTCTGGATGCACCCCGTCGCGATCGCGACCGGCAACGCGTTCGTGCTCAAGCCGTCCGAGCGCGACCCCTCCGCCTCGGACCTGGTGGCCCGCCTGTACCAGGAGGCGGGGCTGCCGGACGGCGTGTTCAACGTGGTGCACGGCGACAAGGTCGCGGTCGACGCCATCCTGGACCACCCCGGGATCGCGGCGGTCTCCTTCGTCGGGTCGACCCCGATCGCCACCTACGTCCAGCGCCGGGCCGTCGAGGCCGGCAAGCGCGTCCAGGCGCTCGGCGGCGCGAACAACCACGCCGTCGTCATGCCGGACGCGGACATGGCGTTCGCGGCGGCGCAGATCTCCTCCGGTGCGTTCGGCTCCGCCGGCGAGCGCTGCATGGCGGTGCCCGTGGCGGTGGCCGTCGGTGCCGCGGCCGAGCCGCTGGTCGCGGAGCTGCGCAAGGCCGCCGAGGCCATCACGGTCGGTCCCGGTGACGCCGCGGGGACGGACATGGGCCCGGTCATCACGGCCGAGTCGCGCCGCCGGGTCATCGAGCACGTCACGCGTGCCGTCGACGCCGGCGCCGTGGCGGTGGTCGACGGACGCGACCTGGTCGTGGCCGGCCACGAGGACGGCCACTTCGTCGGACCGACCGTCCTGGACCGGGTGACCACGGACATGACCGCCTACTGCGACGAGGTGTTCGGCCCGCTGCTGACCGTCGTGCGCGTCGAGACGTTCGAGGACGCGCTCGAGCTGGTGAACTCCTCCCCGTTCGGCAACGGTGCGGCCGTCTTCACCGCGTCGGGAGAGGTGGCCCGGCGGTTCAGCCACGAGGTCGAGGCCGGGATGGTCGGCGTCAACGTGCCCATCCCCGTCCCGGTCGCCTACTACTCGTTCGGCGGCTGGAAGCAGTCGCTGTTCGGCGACCACCACGCGCACGGCCCCGAGGGCATCCGGTTCTGGACCCGCGCGAAGGTGGTGACCACCCGCTGGCCGCACCAGGACGCCCCGGTCGCCGCGAGCATGAGCTTCCCCCGCACCACGTCCTGACCCGTCCCGGAAAGGAGCCACCGTGCTCTCCATCGCAGTCATCGGCGCCGGCCGGATCGGTGCCGTGCACGCCGCCTCCGTGGCCGCCCACCCCGGTGCCGACCTCCGCCTGGTCGCCGACCCGGTGGCGTCGGCGGCCGAGGCGCTCGCGGCCAGGACCGGCGCCCGCGCCACCACGCGCGTGCAGGACGTGCTCGAGGCCGACGACGTCGACGCGGTGATCATCTGCTCGCCGACGCCGCTGCACGTCGAGCAGATCGTCGGCGCGGTCCGTGCGGGCAAGGCCGTCCTGTGCGAGAAGCCCGTGGACCTCGACCTGGACCGGGTGGACCGGTGCCTCGAGGCGGTCGCCGGCCAGGAGCACCGCGTGATGCTCGGGTTCAACCGGCGCTTCGACCCGAGCGTGGCGGAGATCCACGCCCGGGTGACCGCGGGCGAGATCGGGCCGCTCGAGCAGCTGACGATCATCAGCCGCGACCCGGCCGCCCCGCCGGCCGCCTACGTCGCGCAGTCCGGTGGGATCTTCCGGGACATGACGATCCACGACCTCGACATGGTCACGCACCTGCTCGGGGACGTGGTCGAGGTGACCGCGGTCGGGCAGCGGCTGGACCCGGAGATCGCCGCGGTGGGTGACTTCGACGGTGCGGTGGTCACGCTCACGGGCGCCGGAGGAGGGGTCGCCACGATCATCAACTCCCGGCACTGCGCCACCGGCTACGACCAGAGGATCGAGGCCTTCGGTCCGCTGGGCTCGCTGCAGCTGACCAACCCGCGCGCGACCCACGTCCGGCACTCCGGTGCCACCGCGGCCGGGGCCACGGGACCGTTCCTGGACTTCTTCCTGGAGCGCTACGCGGACGCGTACCGCGCCGAGCTGGACCACTTCGTCGCGGCCGTGACCGCCGGCACCGCACCAGTGCCCGGCCTGGCCGAGGGCCGCACGGCGCTCGTCCTGGCCGACGCCGCCACCCGCAGCGCGACCACCGGCGAGCGCGTCCGCATCGACGCCGGCCAGCCCGTCGGGGCCCGCTGACCTGCACCCACCCGCTGTCCACCCGGGCCACCGGTCCGCGAGCACGAGGAGCCGTCCATGAAGATCGCCGGAGCACCCATCAGCTGGGGCGTGTGCGAGGTCCCCGGTTGGGGCTACCAGCTCGACCCGGAGCGGGTGCTGACCGAGATGCGCCAGATCGGGCTGACCGCCACCGAGTTCGGCCCGCAGGGCTGGCTGCCCGTGGCGCCGGCGGACCGGGCGCGCACCCTGGCCGAGCACGGGCTCGCGGCCGTGGGCGCGTTCGTCCCGGTGGTCCTGCACGACCCGGAGCACGACCCGCTGCCCGCGGTGGACCGGGAGCTGGACAGCTTCGAGGCGGCGGGCGGCGACGTCCTGGTCCTCGCCGCGAGCTCCGGCCTGGACGGGTACGACGAGCGGCCGGAGCTCGGCCCGGAGGGCTGGCAGAGCATGTTCCGGAACCTGGACCGGCTCGCCGACCTCGCCGCCTCGCGCGGGATCCGGGCCAGCCTGCACCCGCACGTCGGCACGATGGTCGAGACCGCCCAGGAGGTGGACCGGGTGCTGGCCGGGTCCGGCATCTCGCTGTGCCTCGACACCGGGCACCTGCTGATCGGGGGAGCCGACCCTGTCGCCCTGGCCCGGGACCACGCCGGGCGGATCAACCACGTGCACGCCAAGGACGTCCGCGCCGACCTGGCCGCGCGCGTGCAAGCAGGTGAGCTGGGGTACACGGACGCCGTCCGGGCCGGGATCTACACGCGGCTGGGCGAGGGCGACGTGGACTTCGCCGCGATCGTCGCCTCGTTGGACGCGGCCGGGTTCGACGGCTGGTACGTGCTCGAGCAGGACACGATCCTCACGCAGGAGCCCAGCGGTGAGGGGCCCGTGGCCGACGTGCGCCGTGCCCGGGACCACCTGCGCTCGCTCGCCACGAGCTGACGGCGGCTACGGCGCGAACAGTGTCGTCGAGAAGCTGTAGCGCGACGCCAGGTACAGGTGCGTGCCGTGCTCGATGGGCCGGCCCGCGGGGTCGTAGGCCGTGCGCTCCATGGTGAGGACGGCGGCGTGCGGCTTGACCGCGAGCGTCTTGGCCTCGGCGGCGGTCGCCGTGCGGGCGGCGATCGTCTGCCGGGCCATGTAGATCTCGACGCCGCGGGCCCGCAGGGCCGCGTAGAGCCCGACGGACTCGAGCTCGTCGTAGGAGGGCGCGAGGGCGACCGGCAGCCGGTTCGTCATGAGCGCCAGGGGCTCGTCGTCGGCGTAGCGCAGGCGGCGGATGGTCACGACGCGGGCGTCGACGGGGATCTCGAGCGCCTCGGCCACCTCGGCGTCGGCCGGTCCGACGGTGTACTCCAGCACGGTCGTCGCGGGCCGGCGGCCGGCGCTGTCGAGGTCGTCGTAGAGGCTGGACAGCTCGACCTTGCGGCGCACCCGTACCGGGGCCACCTGCGTGCCGACGCCGCGCTTGCGCACGAGCATGCCGAGGTCGACCACCTGCTGCAGGGCGCGCCGGGCGGTCGGCCGGGACACCTTGAGCCGGTCGGCCAGCGCGATCTCGTTCTCGAGCCGTTCCCCGGGGGCGAGCTCACCGGCGTCGATCTTCCGCTCGATCGCCTTCGCGATCTGGTGGTAGAGCGGCACGGGGCTCGAGCGGTCCAGCTCGATGTGGAACTGCGTCCCGGTGGCTGCCATCGGTTCCGATTCGTCGAGGTGCGGGTCCGCAGGACATGTGCGGGAGAGACACGGACGCCGTCGTTGTGTCAGGACAATGTTCGTAGGCTACCTGTCTGGGAACCGCCTGGGGGGTTCTTCGGAGATCGGGTTGCTCAGGCCGTTCCGGCGGGCAGACATCGGCATCCGCGCGTAACGTCCGCCGTGTCGGCAGACTGGCCAGCCACACAAGGAAAGGGCTTGCCAGCGGTTCGAGGGCGTGCCAACATGTCAGTATGTCCGGACAAACCGGGGGTGCTCGGGAGGTCCGGCGGAACGCCGGCAGATCCCGCCCCCGGGTCAGCTGCGGACGACGACGAGGTCGCGATGGCGCGGCCGGCTAAGGAGAGACCCTCATGTTCAGACTCCGATCGCGTCAGGTCACGGCAGCTCTGGCCGCCGGGCTCATGCTGAGCGTCGTCGCCGCGTGCGGCTCCGGCGACGACGGTGGCTCGGGCGGCGCCGCCGCCTCCGACGAACCGCTCCAGTTCTTCCTGTCCGGCGACGCCAACCAGGGCGGCGGCTACGCCGCGATGGCGAAGAAGTACGAGGAGGAGACGGGCGTCAAGGTCGAGATCGTCGACATCGCCAACGCGGACCTCCCCACCAAGCTCAAGAACGCCGCCCAGGCGAACGACCTGCCGGCCCTCGCCCGCACCGGTGCCGTCGACCCGGTCTGGAAGGACCTCACGGTCGACCTCAAGGGCATCCTGGACGGCAGCGACATCAACGCCGACCTGGCGGCGGTCGACTCCGACGGCAAGGTCCTCTCGCTGCCCAGCGACATCACCGCCGTCGGCCTGTTCATCAACAAGACCCTCTTCGACCAGGCCGGCGTGGCGTACCCGACCAGCGGCGACGACGACATCTGGACGTGGGACGAGTACGTCGCCGCCGTCAAGGAGGTCCAGGCCAAGACGGGCACGTCCTTCGGCATGGTGATGGACCGCTCGTCGCACCGCCTCAAGGCGTTCCTGTACGAGTTCGGCTCGGAGTACTTCCAGGCCGACGACAGCGGCGAGTTCCACACCAACGACCGCACCAAGGTGGCGCTCGAGTACTTCAAGAACCTCAACGACGACTCGTTCATGCCGCGGTCCGTGTGGCTGAGCGACGCGGACGGCAACGCCCTGTTCAAGAGCGGCGACGTCGTCTCGTACTACTCGGGGTCGTGGCAGATCGCCGACTTCGCCGAGAACATCACCGACTTCGAGTGGGCCTCCGTCCCCCTGCCCAAGCAGCCGGTGCGCTCGACGAACTACGGCAACGCCGCGTCCGTCGTGGTGTTCGACGGCACGGGCCAGGAGGACGCCGCCTACGACTTCGTGAAGTGGCTGTACGAGCCGGAGAACTACCGGACGCTGTCCGAGACCTCCGGCTTCCTGCCGGCGATCAAGGGCCTCGACGTCACCTACAGCTCGCACGCCGACGCCTTCGAGCTCTACAACGAGGAGATCGCCGCCTCCGCGCCGATCGTCGACGAGATCAAGAAGCGGGACCTCGCCTACGAGGTCGCCGGGCTGGCCACCGACGGTGACCCCGTGCGCGACGAGACGGTGAAGTACCTCAACGACGAGCAGGACGTCGACACCACGATCGACAACATCAACCAGCAGCTCACCGAGCAGCTGGGCGAGCTGCCGTAACGCGGCTCCGCGCCGTGGCGCTCCCGGCACCCCCGGAAGCGCCACGGCGCGCGCTGCTGCGCACCACCGTCCCAGAGGGAACCGTCGCGAAGGGCAGGATCATGGCCGCACTGTCGACGCCAACGCGGGCGTCATCCGGGGCGCCGCCGACCGGGGCACGAGCACGGCGAGGTGCCCGTCGAGGGCGGATGTCCCACCGGCTGGCGCCGTTGATCTTCATCTCCGCCGCCGTCGTCCTGTTCGCGCTGTTCTTCCTCTGGCCGGGCGCGCTCGGCCTGCTCTACTCGTTCACCGACTACCGCGGCGTGGGCGACCTGCACTTCATCGGCCTGGAGAACTACACCAAGCTCTTCGGTGACTCGGCGTTCTACCGGGCGCTGTCGCGCACGTTCCTGTACACGATCCTGGCGGTGCCGGCCCACTACGTCGTCTCGCTGGCGATCGCCGTCCTGCTGGTGAACAGCGCGGCCAAGGGCAAGACCATCGCGCGGGTCGTCTTCTTCCTGCCGTGGCTCATCTCGCCGATCGTCACCGGTGTCGTGTGGCGCTGGTTGTTCGGCGAGAACTTCGGCTTCGTCAACTTCGTCATCGAGTCCCTCGGCGGCACCGGACCCGCGTGGCAGACCAACGGCGACCTGGGGCTGGTCCTCGTCGTCATCGCCGGCACCTGGGCCAGCACCGCGTTCAACATGCTGCTGTTCATCGCGGCCATCCGGAACATCCCGCGGTCCTACCTCGAGGCCGCCGAGCTCGACGGCGCCACGGCGTGGCAGAGGTTCCGGCGCATCACCTGGCCGCTGCTGGGCCCCACGTCCTTCATGGTCATCCTGCTCACGACGATCGGCTCCATGAAGGAGTTCGCCATGATCCAGGCGCTCAACGGTGGTGGTCCCGGGACCGAGAACATGCTGATCGTCCAGTACATCTACCGCACCGGTTTCGAGCGGGCGAACATCGGCTACGCCAGCGCGGTCTCGATGGTCCTCATGGTGATCCTCATCATCATCGCGGTCATCCAGCTCCGCTTCGACAAGAGGAGCTCGCTGTCATGAGGCCGTCGCTGCGTGCCGTCCCGATGACGATCGTGCTGTGGGTGCTGCTGGCGGTCTTCGCGTTCCCGGTGCTGTGGTTCTTCCTCAGCTCCTTCAAGCCGGGCTCCGAGCTGTTCAGCCTGCCGCTGAGGATCTTCCCCGACGACTGGACCCTGTCCGGGTACACGACCGCGTGGTCCCGGTTCGACTTCCGCCAGTACTTCATCAACACCGCGACCGTCGCCGTGATCACCACCGTGCTGACGGTCCTGGTCAGCGCGATGACGGGCTACGCGCTGGCCAAGTACCGGTCGTGGTGGCTGCGGGGGTTCTTCCTGTGCATCCTGGCCACCACGATGCTGCCGACCGAGGTCATCATGCCGTCGTCGTTCGCCGTGGTCCGCGACCTCGGCCTGTACGACACCCTGGCCGGCATCATCGTCCCGTCGATCATCACCGCCACGGGCATCTTCATGTTCCGGCAGTACTTCTCCACGGTCCCCGACGAGCTCATGGAGGCCGCCCGGATCGACGGCGTGGGGGAGATCGGCCTGTTCCTGCGCATCATGCTGCCGCTGGCCAAGCCGATCATGGTCGTGCTGGCGATCTTCTCGTTCCAGTGGCGCTGGAACGACTACATCTGGCCGCTGCTCATCCTGCGCGACCCCCAGCGGTACACCCTGCAGGTGGCGCTGCGCAGCATCGTCGGTGCCGACAACATCGACTGGTCGGTGCTGCTGTCCGCGTCGGTGATCTCGCTGATCCCGATGCTCCTGCTGTACATCGTGTTCCAGCGCCAGATCATGAGCGCGGACATGAACTCGGGTCTGAAGGACTAGCGCGTGAGTGTCTCGGAGGGACTGGTCCGTGCCGCGGACGCCGAGCTCGCCGGGCTGCTGTCCGGCGACCTGGAGCCGGCCTACCGGGCGCGTGGCCACCGCGGTGTGATGGCGATGGTCAAGGCCGCGGTGGTGCTCCACCTGCACCCGGGGTCGCGGTGGGCCGGGGACGCTGCGGTCGTCGAGCGTGCCGAGCGGTGGCTCGCCGACCTGGAGGCCCTGCAGGCGCCCAGCGGGCTGTTCTCCAGCGGCGACAACCTGGCCTCCCCGCCCGACTCGGCGTTCACGATCACCGACGTCGCGGTCGTGGCGGACCTCGTGCAGCGGCGCGGGACGGAGCGCCTCGACGGTGTCCGCGAGCGGCTCCTGCGCGTCCTGCGGTCGGCGGCGGGCGCGCTGCGCACCGGTGGGGTGCACACGCCGAACCACCGCTGGGAGCTGTCCGGTGCGCTGGCTCGTACGGGTGCCCTGCTCGGCGACGAGTCCCTGCTGGACCGGGCGCGCACCTGGCTCGCCGAGGGCGTGGACGTCGACGCCGACGGGATCTACAGCGAGCGCAGCCCCAACTACGCCGCGCACGTCTCGAACCCGTCGTTGACCGCCCTGGCGGACCTGCTGGGCCGCGACGACCTGCACGCGGTGGTGCACCGCAACCTGCACGCGCAGCTCGACCTCACGGACGACCGCGGCGTCGTCGAGACGGTGCACTCGCGGCGCCAGGACCAGGTCGACCGCTTCGGGCTCGGGCCCTTCCTCGGCCAGCTGCGCCGCGCCGCGATCCGGGAGGAGTGCCCCCGGTGCGCGGCCGCCGCACGCCGTGCCGCGGAGGCGGCCCGCGTCGACGCCGTGGACGTCCTGGCCCAGCAGCTGGTCGAGCCCGACCTCGCCGGGCCCCTGCCCGACGCGCCGGCACCGCCGCCGCAGCCGCGCCGGTACTTCGCGGCGTCGCGGCTGCTGGTGGACCGGCGGGGTGACGCGCGGTTCACGGTGTACGGCGGCTCGGACGTGCCCGCGGCTCGTCGGATCGCCTCGGGCCTGGCCTGCAACCCGACGTTCCTACGGGCGACGCTGGGCGGCCTGGAGGTGCGGTCGCTGCGGCTCTCGCGCGACTTCTTCGGGCTCGGGCCGTTCCGTGCCGACGACCTCACGGTGGCGGACTCTCGCGTGACCCTCCGCGAGGAGGTGTCGGCGGCGTACTACCAGCCGCTCGGCGGGCCGGACCTCCGCGCGGACGGGCGGTACGCGCTCGAGCACGAGGGCCGGTTCGCGGCGTCGATGAGCTTCTCGCAGCGGTCGCGCGACGAGGTCACGCTGCGGACCTCCATCGAGGTCGACCTGGCCGACGACGGTCTCGACCTCACGATCACGACGGACGGCCCGGAGACGACCCACTCGCTCGAGCTCGCGCTCGGTCCCGACGTGGTGGTGAGCGGTGGTGTGCCGCTGGGCGACGACCGCACGGCCCTGGCGACCGGCGCGGTCACCCTCGATGCGGACGGGGCCCGCGTGGTCGTCGGTCCGGCGAGCGGCACCGACCCCGCCGTGCCCGTCGAGTACCACCCGGGGGAGGCGTACACCTTCCTGCGGGGCACGGACGCGCTCGGCGGCCCACGGGTGTACGTCGGCTGGCGGTCGCCGGGCACGGTGCGGGTCGGCCTGCGACGGGTCTGAGCTCGGCCTTGCACCTCCCGGATCTCCGCCGTGCGACTGAGGCGCGGGGGACCGCCGAGAAGCGACGATGGCGCCATGACCACAACCGCGCCGATCCAGGCGCCCCCGGCGGACAGGTTCCGGTGGCCGGACCACGGGCCGTCGCTCGTGATCACCGCCCTGGTGGGGACGTTCCTGCTCCTCACGCCGCGCATGACCGACTACCTCGGGTCGGCCGGAGGGGGGTTCTCCTACTCCACGCCCGGCGGTATCGACCTGCTCGCGGTCGCGAGCGGGCTGAGCGTGGTCGCGGGTGTGGCCATCGGGCGTCGTCAGCCGGTCTGGGGCACGGTCCTGGCGCTCCTGCCCTTCCTGGCGGTTCCGTGGACCGGCGGGTTCGTCTGGGGCTGGTGGCTGGGCATCCTCGCGGTGGCCGCGCTGGCAGCGCTCGACGGCGCGGCGAGGGCGATCTTCCCGACGGTCGTCGCGGTGCTCGTCGTCGCCTGGTACTGCGGGACGGAGATGCCCGCATATCTCCCGATCGGTCCGGTGACGTCGGGCAGCGGAGCCGGATACGAGTGGGACAGCTTTGCTATGTACGTGTTCTGGGTACTGGCCGTCGTGGGCGTGTCCGCGGCGGTCGGCGCGACGCGACGGTCTCGGCTCCGCGAGGCGGGCGCCGAGGCCACCGAGCACCGCGCCCTCGAGCTGGAGTCCCTCGCCGGTGAGCGTGCCCGCCTCGCGCGCGACCTGCACGACGTCGTCGCGCACCACGTGTCCCTGGTCGCGGTCCGCGCGGAGTCGGCCCCGTTCCTGCACCCGGACCTGTCGCAGGACGCCCGCGGCATCCTCGCGGACATCGCCACGGACGCGCGGGAGGCGTTGAGCGAGCTCCGGCAGGTGCTCGTCGTCCTGCAGCGCACGTCCGACGATCGCGACCGCGCGCCGCAGCCGACGGCGTGCGACGTGGACGACCTGGTGGCCAGCGCGGTCGCGGCCGGCCAGTCGATCGACGTGACCGGGACCTGGCACGACGTCCCACCGGCCGCGGGGTACGTGCTGTTCCGGGCCGCCCAGGAGGGCCTGACCAACGCACGCCGGCACGCGCCCGGCACGGTCGCCGACCTGACGCGGTGGCAGACGGACCGGGCCGTGGGGTTCATCCTGGCCAACCCGGCACCGGGGGCCGCCGTGCCGGGACGCGGGCTGATCGGCATGCGCGAACGCGTGGAGGCCCTGGGTGGCACCATGTCGGCCGTGGTGGACTCCGGTCGGTTCGTGCTCGAGGTCAGCCTGCCGACGGTGACCGCGTGACCCGCGTCGTCGTCGCGGACGACCAGCCCGTGGTGCTCCAGGGGTTCGCCGCGATCATCGGCGCAGCGCCGGACCTGGAGGTCGTCGGCGCCGCGCGTGACGGCCGCGAGCTGCTGGGCCTCGTGGCGGCCGAGGAGCCGGACGTCGCCGTCGTGGACGTGCGGATGCCCGTGCTCGACGGGATCGCCGCGACCGCGCGGATCACCGCCGATCACCCGGCCACGCGCGTCCTCATCCTCACCACGTTCGACCTCGACGAGTACGTCTACGACGCCCTGCGCGCGGGGGCCAGCGGCTTCCTGCTCAAGGACGTCACGGCGGACCGGCTGGTCGACGCGGTGCGGATGGTCGCGGACGGGTCGATGCTGCTGGGCCCGACCGTCACGCGCCGGCTCGTCGAGGACTTCACCAGCCGGTCGTCGTCGCCCGCATCGGTGGCGGGCATCGACGACCTGACCCCGCGCGAGCTGGAGATCCTGCGGGCGGTGGCGCGCGGGCTGTCCAACGCGGAGATCGGCGCCGAGCTGTGGATCGCCGAGCCGACGGTCAAGTCCCACGTCTCGGAGGCGCTGCGCAAGCTCGGCTGCCGCGACCGGGTCCAGCTGGTGATCGCGGCCTACGAGTCGGGGCTGGTCGGCACCTGACGGGGTCGTGGGACCCGGCGTGGTCACATGTCGCGGTAGCGGACCGCCCGGGTCAGCGCCTCGCGCAGACCGTCCGCGTCGTAGCGCTGGACGTAGGCCGCGGTGTCGCGCTGGTAGCGCCAGCCCTCGGCCAGCGGACCGGCGTCGACCACGTCGAAGCCCAGCTCGTCGATCAGCTGCGCCACGGCCGTGCGCGCCTCGTCGGAGTCCCCCGCGACGGCCAGGGCGCGCCGGCCCGGCGTGCCGGCGGGGACACCCTGGGTGGCCAGGTCGCTGAACATGATGTGGTTGAACGCCTTGACCACGTGGGAGGTCGGCAGGTGGGCCTGGAGGAGCTCGGAGACGGTCGTCGACTCGTCGTCCAGCTCGGCGATCTGCCCGTCGCGCTGCGGGTAGTAGTTGTTGGTGTCGATGACGACCTTGCCGGCCAGGGGCTCGACGGGCACGTCGCCGATGTTCTTGGTCGGGATCGTCACGACGACGACGTCGCCGGCCTCGGCGGCCTCGGCCGCGGTCGCCGCCCGGGCCCGGTCGCCCAGCTTCTCGACGAGGTCGGTCAGGGTCTCCGGGCCGCGTGAGTTGCTCACGACGACGTCGTAGCCGTGGGTGATCGCGAGCTGCGCGAGGGTGCTGCCGATGTGTCCGGCGCCGATGAATCCGATAGTGGTCATGGCTACGGGCAACCGGGGCAGGGCCGTCGGTGTTCCCGCTGGTTCCCGCTAGCCTCGACCCGACCTGGGTGGGCTGGAGGAGGCGCTGTGACTCGATCGCCACACCTCGACCCGCGCCTCGTGGTCGTCGTGGCGGTCGGCGGCGCGGTGGGCACGGCCGCGCGGTGGTCGCTGACGCAGGCCGTCGGCACGTCGTCGTCCGGCTGGCCGACGGCGACGTTCGTCGAGAACCTGCTCGGCGCCTTCCTGCTGGGGGCGCTCCTCGAGGCCCTGCTGCGGCACGGTGACGAGTCGCCGCGCGGACGCCGGCTGCGCCTGGGGCTCGGCACGGGCGTGCTGGGCGGTTTCACCACGTTCAGCAGCCTCGCGCTCGAGATGGAGCGGCTCATCGCGGCGGGGCAGACGACGATGAGCATCGCGTACGGCCTGCTCAGCGTGGTCCTCGGCCTGCTGACGTGCGTCGCGGGCATCGCTCTGGCGTCCGGGCACCACCGCTGGCGACGCGAGCGGCTCGCGGAGGACTCCGCATGACCGTCGTGCTGGTCGCCGTCCTGGGCGGGGTCGGCGCCGCCACCCGGTTCGTCGTCGACGGCTCGGTGCGCGCGCGCTGGAGCCGGGTGTTCCCCGTGGCGACCCTCGTGGTCAACGTCACCGGTTCGTTCCTCATCGGCCTGCTCACGGGCGCCCACCTGTACCACGGGCTCGGGCCTGCGTGGCTGGCGGCTGCGACCACCGGGTTCTGCGGCGGCTACACCACGTTCTCGACCGCGATGGTCGAGACCGTCCGGCTGATCCAGGCGGGCGAGCTGCGCCGCGCGACGGTGAACGCCCTCGGCTCGCTGCTGCTGTGCCTGGCGGCGGCCGCGGCGGGCGTCGGGCTCATGGCGCTGTAGCGCGCGTCAGAGCCGCTTCTCCACCAGCACCACGTCGCGCCACTGGTCCCGCAGCGGTCCGTACGTCATCCGCCCGAGCCGTTCCCGCGTGCCCACCACCCGGAAGCCGACGGCCGCGTGCGCGGCCAGGCTCGTCGTGTTCTCCGGGAAGATGCCGGACTGGACGGTCCAGATCCCCGCGGCGCCGGCGCGGTCCAGGAGCGCGGTCAGCAGCGCCCGACCGACCCCGCGGCCCTGCGCGGCGGGATCGACGTAGACGGAGTGCTCGATGACGCCGGCGTAGGCGCACCGGTCCGAGACCGGGGACGCGGCGGCCCACCCGAGCACGGTGCCGTCCTCGTCCAGCGCGACGATCCGGGGCTCGGGCAGCCGGCCCGCGTCGAACGCCTCCCAGGTGGGTGGGGCCGACTCGAACGTCGCGTGCCCCGTGGCGATGCCCGCGGCGTAGATGCGCTCGACCGCGGGCCAGTGCGCGACGGTCATCGGGACGACGGCGACCGTCATGCGGCGGCCCCGGCGACGAGGTGCACGCCGAGCTGGTGGGCCAGTGCGTCCAGGGCGCCCGGCACCAGCGCGTAGTACGCCCACACGCCCCGCTTGTCGCGGGTGACCAGGCCGGCGTCCACGAGCACCTTGAGGTGGTGCGACACGGTCGGCTGGCTGAGCCCGACAGGTGCGGTGAGGTCGCAGACGCACGCCTCGGCGCCGTCGTGCGCCGCGATCAGGGACAGCAGCCGCAGCCGCGCGGGGTCGGCGAGCGCCTTGAGCCGCTGTGCGAGGTCGACGGCGGCCTGCTCGCTGAGGGCGTCGTCGTTCGCGAGCGGGGAGCAGCAGGTGGCCATGCCGCCCATGATGCCCCAGACATTGACAACTGTCGATGTCAGGTCCACAGTCCATATCGACAGTCATCGATGGATCGTGGAGCAACGAGGAGGCGGACGGGATGGACGAGGTGCGCGAGCAGGTGCGGCAGCGGTACGCGCTGGCGGCGGTGCAGGCGACGGGGTGCTGCACCGCGGAGACGCCCGAGGTGGACGGCCGGTTCGGCGAGGGGCTGTACGACGCGCAGGACGCGGTGAGCGTGCCGCCCGAGGCGCTCGCGGCGTCGCTGGGGTGCGGCAACCCGCTCGCGGTCGCCGAGCTGCGGGCCGGTGAGCGGGTGCTCGACCTGGGCTCGGGCGGGGGGATCGACGTCCTGCTCTCCGCGCGGCGCGTGGGCCCGACGGGCTTCGCGTACGGCGTCGACATGACCGACGAGATGCTCGACCTGGCACGTGCGAACGCCCAGCGCGCGGGGGCGACCAACGTGGAGTTCCGCCGGGGCACCATCGAGGACCTGCCGCTGGACGACGCCTCGGTCGACGTGGTCATCTCCAACTGCGTGGTCAACCTGTCCACCGACAAGCCGGCCGTGCTGTCCGAGGCCTACCGCGTCCTGGTGCCCGGGGGTCGGGTCGGCATCTCCGACGTCGTCGCGGAGGACCACCTCACGCCGGACCAGCGCGCCGAGCGGGGCTCGTACGTCGGCTGCATCGCCGGTGCCCTGTCCCGCGGGGAGTACCTCGCGGGACTGTCCGCGGCCGGGTTCACGGACGCCGAGGTGACGTTCACGCACCAGGTCGCCGACGGCATGCACGGCGCGGTGGTGCGCGCGCGCAAGCCCGCGACGCTCTGAGCGGTCAGCGGCGGCGGGCGCGCACCCACCACACGCCCGCCCCCGCGAGCGCCACCGCCGCCCCACCGAGGATCGACGGCAGCGGCAGCGTCAGCGCGAGCACCACGCAGCCGACCAGGCCCAGCACGGCCACCCACCGCGGCGCGCGGAGCTCGTCGGGCCCCAGCCGCAGCGCGCTCGCGTTGGTGAGCGCGTAGTAGGTCAGCACCCCGAAGGACGAGAACCCGATCGCCCCGCGCACGTCCAGGGTCGCGACGAGCACGACGACCACCGCGGCGACGGCGAGCTCGGCCCGGTACGGCACGCCGCGGCGCTCGTCGACGGCGTCCAGCACGCCCGGCAGCTCCCGGTTGCGGGCCATCGCCAGGGTGGTCCGCGAGACGCCGAGCACGAGCGCCAGCAGCGACCCGAGCGACGCGACGGCGGCACCCACCTGCACGACCGGGCTCAGCCCGGCGAAGGACCCGGCCTCCACGACGGCCCGCAGGGGTGCCGCGCTCGCGGCCAGCCGGTCCGGGCCCACCGCCAGCAGCGCGGACACCGCGACCACCAGGTAGACCACCAGGACGATCCCGAGCGCCAGGGGGATGGCCCGGGGGATGGTCCGGCGCGGGTCGACCACCTCCTCGCCCAGCGTCGCGATCCGTGCGTAGCCGGCGAACGCGAAGAACAGCAGCCCCGCGGACTGCAGCACGCCCCCGGCGCCCGTCGCCGTGCCCGCGAGGTTCGCCGCCGACGCCGTCCCGCCCGCCAGCGCAGCGACCACCACCACGGCGAGCGTCACCAGCGTGAGGACGACGATCACCCGCGTCAGCCGCGCAGACTTCTGCACCCCCCGGAAGTTGAGGGCGGTCAGCGCGACCACCGCCAGGACCGCCACCAGCCGCGCCTGCCCGGGTGCGGCGTAGGTCCCGAACGTCAACGCCATCGCGGCACAGCTCGCCGTCTTGCCGACGACGAACGACCACCCCGCCTGGAACCCCCAGAACGTGCCGAGCCGCCGCCGTGCGTACACGTACGTGCCGCCCGACTCCGGGTGCGCGGCCGCGAGGCGGGCGGACGAGGTCGCGTTGCAGAACGCCACGACCGCCGCGATCGCCAGGCCGACCAGGAGACCCGACCCGGCGGCTGCCGCGGCCGGCCCGAACGCCGCGAACACCCCGGCGCCCAGCATGGAGCCGAGCCCGATGACGACCGCGTCAGCGACCCCGAGCCGCCGGACCAGCGCGGTCACGCGCGCGCGGTGCGGTCCGTGGCCAGCACGACCGGTCGGGGCGTCGGCTCCCCGTACCCGCGCCGCCGGGCACGCAGCGCGCGCAGCAGCAGGGCCGGCCGCAGGAGCAGCAGCGGCGAGCCCATGAGGTGGTAGACCCGCGCCATCGACGCCTGCGCCACGGTGTCGCCGTGGGCGCCCAGCCGGCCGAGCTCGCGCGTCCACCGGGAGAACAGCGCCGACGTCCGCGGCACCCGACCGCCGGCCGCGGGGTAGCGCAGGTCCTCGCTGGTGGAGATCTGCCAGGGCAGGTCCACCAGGCGGGAGAACCGGTGCAGGAGACGGCGGGTGCGTAGCGGTCCGCGAACGGCGTCCCGCAGCGCCAGGGCCTCGAGGGCCGCGACCGTGACGCCCTGCCCGTAGACCGGGTTGAACGCGCAGAGGGCGTCGCCCATCACGACCAACCCGTCGGGCCAGCCCCGCACGCGGTCGTAGCGGTGCCGCACGTTGCCGGTCTGGCGGTGCACGGCGACCTCGTCCGGCGGGTCGCCGTCGCCCACGAGGTCGGCGAGCACCGGGTCCGGCAGCTCCGTGAGCGCGTCGAGGAAGGACCCGGGATCGCGACCGGGGCGGCGCTCGCCGGAACCGACGGCACACACCAGCCACCGACCGCCCTCGACCGGCAGCGCCAGCCCGCCGGGCCGCTGCGGCGTCTGCAGCAGCACGATCCCGTCGGCGAGCACGGACCCGGCCGGGACGGTGACGTCGGCGGTGGCGTAGCCGACGCGCGCGTCGACCTGGGTCCGGCGAGCGGCGCGCACCCCCAGGTCGGCCAGCCAGTGCGGCAGCCGCGAGGACCGGCCCGACGCGTCCACCACGAGGTCCGCCGGGCACGACGTGCCGTCCGCGGTGTCGACGACCCAGCGCGGCCCGTCGGACGGCCCCCGTCGCAGCCCGCGCACCGCCGTCCCCTCCCGCAGCTCGACACCGGGCAGCGCCGCCACGCGACGCCGGACCACCTGCTCGAACAGCGGCCGGGTCGCGGAGACGATCGCGTACTGCTCGGCACGCGGCGCCCAGCCCTCCTCGCCCAGCCACGCCAGGTGACCGGTGTCCAGGGGGACAGCACCCGCTGCCCGCAGGTCCGCGGCGATCCCCGGCAGCAGCTCCTCGATCGCCAGCAGCCCGCGGTGCAGGAACACGTGCGGCTGTCGCCCCTGCGGTACGCCGGGCCGTGGCTCGGGCTGCGCGGGCAGGACGTCACGCTCGAGGACCGTCACGGTCCGGCTCGCTCCGGCCAGCGCCGCCGCCGCGAGCAGACCGGCCACGCTGCCGCCGACCACGACGGCGCGTCGCACCTCGTCCCGTGAACGCACGATGGCCCCCTGATCGCCGCGGAATGGCACCAGCATGGCCTCTCGCCGCACCGAGCGGGGAGGATCAGGAGGACGGATCCCAGGAGGGTGTGCTGTGCTCGGGGCATGCACCGCGGGGCCGGACGATGACCAGCACGCTCCTCATGCGCGGCCTCAGCGGGCTCCACCGCGCGCTCGTGCGGGTGACCGGCGGCCGGTTCGGCGGGGAGCTCGTCGGGCTTCCGTCGCTCGAGCTGGTCACGGTCGGTCGACGCTCGGGCCGCGAGCGCTCGTCCATGCTCACCGCGCCGCTGACCCTGGGACGGACGCTGGTCGTCGTCGCGTCGGCCGGTGGCAACGACGAGCACCCCTCCTGGTTCCTGAACCTGCGGGAGCACCCGCAGGTCCGCGTCGCGGTGGCCGGCGGCCCGGCGCGGCCGATGCTCGCCCGGGCGGCGACACCGCAGGAGCGGGCCGAGCTGTGGCCGCGGATCACGGCGGCGCTGCCCAGCTACGCGCGGTACCAGGAGCGGACCTCACGCGTGATCCCGGTGGTCCTGCTCGAGCCCGACGCACCGGACGTCCCGTGAGCACCGGTCGGGCGGGCTACTGGGACGAGCAGGCGGCGACGTACGACCGGACCACCGCGTTCCTGGAGCCGCGGCTGTTCGCACCCGCCCGGGAGTGGGTCGCGCAGCGGGTCACCGGCCGGACGCTGGAGGTCGGCGTCGGCACCGGGGCCAACCTGCCGTACTACGCGCACCGCGCCACCGAGGTGACCATCGCGGACCTCAGCCCGGTGATGCTCCGGACCGCCGCGGCGCGGGCCGCCGGGCTCGGCGTCGCGGTGCACGAGCTGTGCACCGACGCGGCCCACCTGGACCTGCCCGACGACGCGTTCGACACGGTCGTCGCCACGTTCGTGATGTGCGGGGTCGACGACGAGGTCGCCGTGCTGCGCGAGCTGGCGCGGGTGCTGCGGCCCGGCGGTCGGCTGCTGCTGGCCGACCACGTCGAGTCGTCGGCGGCCCTCGGCCGGGGCGTGCAGCGCGTGCTGGACGTGGTCACGCCCGCACGCGCCGGCGAGCACCACCGACGGCGCCCGTCGTTGCTGCTCGGCACCGCGGGCCTGGACCTCCTGGAGAGCGCCGCGTCGCGCTGGCGGCTGGTCGAACGCGTCGCCGCGACACCCGCGTGAACGAACGTCACGAACCGGACGATCGGCGCGTTCCGGTGCCCTAGTGTCGGGCGCATGCTCATCCTCGGACTGATCCTGTTCGGCATGCTGATCGGCGCGCTCGCCCAGCTCCTCCTGGGCAAGGGTCGCGCGGGGATCGACTGGACCATGGCCATCGTCGCGGGGCTCGTCGGCTCGTTCGTCGGTGGGCTGCTGGCCAGCCTGCTGTCCGGCGACGGGCTGGCGCTGCGCCCCAGCGGCATCGTCGGCTCCATCGTCGGCGCGGTCATCGTCACCGCGATCTGGCGGGCCCTGCGCAAGAGCTGAGCGGGGCGCGCCAGACCGTCCGCCGGTCGTCCACGGGGCCCGTCGCGCCCGGCGTTCCTCGACGTGGTCGGCGGGGGTAGGTTCCCGGCATGGACCCGTCGTCCTCGACCCGCATGCCCGGCCGGCTCGTGCCCGCGAGCGGCGGCCACGTCCCCGTGCGGGTCCGGGGCTTCCTCGACTCGGCGGCGCCCCCGCGTGCCGCGCGGTCGGAGCGCGGGTTCGCCGTGGTGCTGGCCCGGACCGAGCACGACGTGGTCAAGGTGCTCGACGGGTCCACGGTGCTCGGGTTCCTGCCCACCTCCTGGTCGCAGACCGTCGACTTCGAGCTCTGGACCTGCGAGCAGGCGGGGGAGCCCGCACTGGCCCGGGCGGTGCTCGAGGGCGTCCCGGGCGAGCGTGACCTGTTCGTCATGCTCGACTGGCGACGCCCCCGCGCCTGATCCCGCTCAGCCCCACGCGGCCTCGACGTCCAGGACCCACGTCACGCCGAAGCGGTCCGTCAGCATCCCGTAGAGCGGTGCCCAGGCGGCGGGAGCCAGCGGGACGACGATCTCCGAGCCGTCGGCGAGCGCCGTCCAGTACCTCGTGACCTCGTCGGCGTCCGCGCCACGCACCGACACGAAGAACGGGCGGGTGCCAAGCTCCCACGGTGTCGCCGACGGCACGTCGTACGCCATGACCCGGAAGCCGTCGGCGGACACGACCTGCCCCCACATGACCTGGTCCGCCTCGGCAGGGTCCTGGACCGCGTGGGCGTCGGCGTAGGTGATGACGGTGAGCTCGCCGCCGAAGACGGAGCGGTAGTGCTCGAGGGCGGCGCGGGCGTCGCCGCGCAGGTTCAGGTGGGTGGTGGTGTGCACGGTCATGGTCACTCCTGGACGGTGAGGTTCGGCTGCGGTCGCCGCCGAGGACACCACCCTTGCGGCCTCAGAGGTCAGGAACTGTCCTCTGAGGCGGGACGATGGGCTGATGACGACCTCGTCGCGACTCCTGGCCCTGCTCTCGCTGCTCCAGGCACGTCGCGACTGGCCCGGGGCCGTCCTCGCCCGGCGCCTCGAGGTCAGTCCCCGCACGGTGCGGCGCGACGTCGACCGGCTGCGCGAGATGGGGTACAGCATCGCGTCGACGAAGGGCCGGGACGGGGGCTACCGGCTGGACGCCGGAGCGGAGCTGCCCCCGCTGCTGCTCGACGATGACCAGGCGGTCGCGCTCGCGATCGCCCTGCAGGTGGCGACGACGTCCGGTGCGGACGTCGGGGACGATGCGGCGCGGACCCTGGCCACCCTCCGGCGGGTCATGCCGGCGCGGCTGCGACATCGGCTGGGCGCGCTCGACGTCACCGCCGTGCCGCCACAGGCGCAGACGCCCGTCGACCCCGTCGTCCTGGTCGCGGTCGGCGCGGCCGTGCGCGCCCGGGAGGTGCTGCGGATGGGGTACGGGTCCGACGAGATTCGCCGGGTCGAGCCGCATCATGTCGTCGCCCGCTCCGGTCGGTGGTACCTGGTCGGGTGGGACCTGGACCGTGCCGACTGGCGCACCTACCGGCTGGACCGGGTGGTTCCCCGGACGCCGACCGGTCCACGGTTCTCGCCGCGGCGGCTGCCGGGCGGGGTCGACGCCGCAACCTTCCTGGCGTCTCGGTTCCGCGGCTCGACCACGGGCACCGCATGGCCCTGCACCGGGGAGGTCGTCGTCCACGCGCCCGCGGCGCAGGTCGGCACGTTCGCCGCCGACGGGACGGTGGAGGACCTCGGGGACGGGCGGTGCCGGCTGGTGCAGGGAGCGTGGTCGTGGGCCGCGCTCGCCGCCTCGCTGGGCCGGTTCGACGCGGACCTCGAGGTGGTGGGGCCGCCCGAGCTCGCCTCCGCGTTCGCGCGCCTCGGCGAGCGGTACGCGCGCGCGGCCGGTGGCTAGGATCGGCAGGACGCACCGCGCGTGCCGTTCGGCCTTCCGTCGGGAGAGTGACCCGTCGTGCAACCCGCCTCCGTCCCGCAGCCGGGAGTCGACCGCATGGTCGAGATCGCCGGTCACCCGGCCGTGGTCGGCGTGGTGCCGGGGCAGGACGAGCTGGTGGCGCGGACCGCGGTGTCCTGGGCGCGGGCCGTCGGTGCACCCGAGATCTACTTCGCCTATGCGGACACCTCCCGGTACGTCGTCGAGGAGCACGCGGACGGGTCCGTGCAGCACGCGCCGATCGACCCCGACTCCTACGACGAGGCGTGGCGGGAGACGGAGAGCCGCCTGCGCGAGTCGCTGGCCGGCGTGCTGCGCGACGAGCCCACGCCGTGGGAGCTGCGGTACCTGGCGGGCCGGCCGGACCGCGCGCTGACCCACCTCGCCCGCGCGGTCGACGCGGCCGTGCTGATCGTGGGTACGCGGACGCCGGGCTCGTCGGCGCGCATGCGGGAGTTCTTCGAGGGGTCGGTCGCGGTGCACCTGGCGCAGCACCAGCACCGCCCGGTGCTCGTCGTGCCGCTGGCCGTCGTCGACTGGAAGACCGGGCGCCACACCTGGCCGGGCTGAGCGCCGGTCAGGTCAGCTCGTCGCGGCGCCGCGTCAGGGACGCGGTCTCGGCGCTGTTGCCGGCCAGCGCGAGCGCGGCGTCGTACGCGGCGCGCGCCTCGGCCGGACGGTCCGCGCGCCGCAGCAGCTCGGCGCGGGCGGCGTGGAACGCGTGATACCCGGCGAGCGGCTGCGCCAGCGGCTCGAGGAGGGCCAGCGCCGCGTCCGGGCCGTCGAGCTCGGCGACCGCCACGGCGCGGTTGAGGGCGACCACCGGCGACGGGTCGAGGCGGAGCAGCTGGTCGTACAGGGCGACCACCTGCCACCAGTCGGTGTCGCGGGCGTCGCGGGCCGAGGTGTGCACCGCGTTGATCGCCGCCAGGAGCTGGTACCGGCCGGGTGCGACGCCCGTCGCCAGGCGCTCGCGGACCAGGCGGTGGCCCTCGGCGACGAGGTCGGCGTCCCACAGGTCACGGTCCTGCCGGTCCAGGGTGACCAGCTCGCCGGACGGCGACACGCGGGCGGGCCGGCGGGCCTCGGTGAGCAGCATCAGCGCGAGCAGCCCGATCACCTCGCCGTCGTCCGGCAGGAGGTCCCGGACCAGGCGGGTCAGCCGGACCGCCTCCGCGGTGAGGTCCGCGCGGACGGGGTCGGAGCCCGGCCCGGACGCGAGGTAGCCCTCGTTGAAGACCAGGTACAGCACCGCCAGCACGCCCGTGAGCCGGGCCGGCAGGTCGTCCGCCGACGGCACGCGGTAGGGGATGCGGGCGGTGCGGATCTTCGTCTTCGCGCGGGTGATCCGCTGCCCCATGGCGCCCTCCTGGACCAGGAAGGCACGCGCGATCTCGGGCACCGTCAGCCCGCCGACCATGCGCAGCGTCAGCGCCACGCGGCTCTCGGGGGCCAGCGCGGGGTGGCAGCACGTGAAGATCAGGCGGAGCCGCTCGTCCTCGACGGCGCCGACGGGCTCGGCGGGCTCGTCGTCGTGGATCATCATGGCCGCCCTGTGCTTGTCGTCGCGCTTGCTCTCGCGCCGCAGCCGGTCGATGGCCTTGCGGTTCGCGGTGGTCGTCAGCCAGGCGCCCGGGTTCGGGGGCACGCCGTCGACGGGCCACCGTTCGAGGGCCGTCGCGAACGCCTCCGCGGCCGCCTCCTCAGCCACGTCGAGGTCGCGGAACCGTCGGGTCAGCGACGCGACCACCCGGGCCCACTCCTCGCGGTGCACCCGGGCGATCGCGCCGCCGACGTCGCCGTTCACAGGAACGGTCGGACCTCGATCTTCCGGTGGCACGCCTTCGAGCCGTCGGTGGCGAGCGCGAGCGCGACGTCGAGGTCGTCGGCCTCGATGATCCAGAAGCCGGCCAGGTACTCCTTGGTCTCGACGAACGGTCCGTCGGTCACCAGCGGAGCGCCGTCGCCCCGGTTGTCGACGACGGTCGCCGACTCGGTCGACCCGAGGCCGCCGGCGAAGACCCAGTGGCCGTCAGCTCGGAGCCGGTCGTTGAACACGTCGATCGCCGCGTCCTCCGTGGCGGTCGCCCGTCCCTTGCCGTCGTCGATCACGGACATCAGGTACTGCATGGCATCTCCCTGTCGTCGTGGGCGCCCGGTGCGGGTGCCTCCACGGGTACCACGAACGGCTCCGCACGGATCCGACACGTCCTGCTACCCCAACCAGGTCGGGTCCTCGATCACGTGCCGGAGGTAGCGGCGCGGGTCGTCGAGGAACCCGCGGTAGCGCTGCACCAGCTCGAGCTCGTCCCACGCGCACCGGCGCAGCCCCCAGTCGCCGACCTCGTAGATCGTCGCGCCGGGGATCGCGGCGAGCACCGGCGAGTGCGTGGAGAGCAGCACCTGCGACGGCGTGGTGCGCACCAGCGTGGTCAGGTGCGAGACGAGCGCCAGGCACCCGGTGAACGACAGCGCGGACTCCGGCTCGTCCAGGACGAACAGGCCCGGGTACCGCGGCTTCATCCGGTCGGAGACCAGCGCGAGGAACGACTCGCCGTGGGACATCTCGTGGAACACCGGCTCCGGCCGCGTGCCGGGGTTCGCCTCGAGGTAGGAGTAGAAGGAGTGCATCGTCTCCGCGCGCAGGAAGAACCCGCTGCGGGGTGAGCCGATCTCGCGCTCCAGGCGCAGGTAGCGCCACAGCTCGGACTCGGTGCGTCGGGTCGCGTGCATGGACCCCGTCGACCCGCCCTCGGCCGCCAGGCCGAACATCATGGCGACGGCCTCGACCAGCGTGGACTTGCCGGCGCCGTTGTCGCCGACGAGCACCGTGACCTGGTCCAGCAGCCAGCCCTCGCGCAACACCTGGGCGACGGCCGGGACCTGCGCGAACCAGGCGTCGTCCGGGACCCGTTCCGCCGGCTGCGGGCGCACCGCGCGCACCGGCGGCGGGCTCATCGGGACCTCACGCGGGCGGCCGCAACCAGCGCGCCGCGGCCTCGAGGGTGTCCTCCGGCGCGGTGTTGAACGCGATCGCGGCGCCCGCGCAGTGCCGGTGCACCAGGTTGACGACGCGTTCGAACAGCTCGAGCTGGTCGTCCGGTGTGCGCAGGCCGCCGCCGACGACCACGACTTCCCACGGTCGGCGCCGCAGGGCCTGGGTGAGGACCGCCTCGATGTCGTCGCTCCCGTCGAGCCCGACCAGGCACACCTCGACGCCGACGCCCGCCTCGGTGAACCGGGCCATGCCCGCGGCGATCGCCCGGGCCACGGGCTCGGGGTCCCACGGCCCGGGGACCCGGTACGGGTCGAGCCCGATGACCAGCACCTGCGGTTCGTCGTCGACGGTGGCGCTCATCCGACGACGCTAGCGCGACGCCCGCTCGCAGCGGCTCCGGAACCCTGTCGGTTCATGCCGTCGCCGAGGACCACCAGCTCGTTGCCCTCGGGGTCGGCGAGGCGCCAGCGTCCCTGCGCCTCGTCCAGGACGCGACCGCCGGCGCCGACAGCCGTGGCGACCCGGGCCTCGGCGACGTCCGACGGCACCGCGAGCTCCACGTGGATGCGGTTGCGCTGTCGGCGCCGGTCCGTCTCCGAGGTGTCGAGCTCCTGGAACGCCAGCACCGGGTTCAGCCGCCGCGGGTCGACGATGTCGGTGACGCCTGCCCGACCGTCCGGGGCGTACCCGAGTGCGGCCGTCCAGAACGCGCGGACCGCGACGACGTCGGCGGCGTCGAGGAAGAGCTGGACGAACCGTGGCAGCAGGGGGTCGGACGTCGCACCGAGCTCACGCGCAGCGGTCTGGAGCGTCGCTGCCAGCTCCGCGAAGTCGAGCTGGAGGCCGTGGACGTCGTCCTCCCACTGGTCCTTGCCGCTGTCGAGGACCACGAGCCCGGGCCGCAGGTCGACCAGCAGAGGGAAGCCCGCGTCGTCGGCGAGCGCCGCCGCGACCGTGGCCAGCTCGCGCTGCAGCGCCGGTGAGGGGGTGCGGTAGCACGCCATCGCGCTGAACACCGCGTGCCAGTCGGACGTCTGGGCCTGCTCGCCGAGACCGTCACCCGGCACCAGGTCCACCTCGTTGCCGTCCGCGTCGGCGTGCCGCACCCCGTACGGTCCCGTCGCCTCGCCCAGGCCAGCGCCCTCGACCGCCGCGGCGGGCCGGACCACGTCGAGATGGATGCGGTTGCGCAGCGGACGTCGCTCGGTCGAGCTCCGCACCCGGAGGGCGGGGTCGCGCTGAGATGAGTCCGTCAGGCCGCCGTCGGCCGTGGGCTGGAAGTCGAGCGCACGCTGCCAGAACGGCCGCACTGCCGACGGGTCCGCCGCCTCCAGCACGACGCCGAGCTGCTGCAGCGCGGTGGGGTCCGCGGCGAGCCCGAGGTCCCGCGCGGCGGTCGACACCGCCTCGGCGTGCTCGACCGGGTCGAGGCGCACCCGCACGCCGGTTGCCCGCAGGTCGACGAGGGCCTGCGCCGACGCCTCGATCACCCGCCCGGCCAGGTCCGCGCTCGCCCGCAGCGACGGAGTGCCGAACCATGCCGTCGCCCGTCCGTCGAGCACCCGCCAGTCCGGTCCGATCGCTGTCGCGTCCGGTGCCGCGGCGCTCACTCCGGCGGCTCCTGGTCCAGGCCCACGACATTGCCGCCGGGGTCGCAGAAGCGCGCGGTCAGCTCGCGCGGGTCGCCGTCGACCACCTGGGCGATCTCGCACCCCTCGGCGGTCACGCGCTCGACGGCTGCGGCGAGGTCGTCGACCCAGACGTGGACGAGCACACCGGGCGGGGTCGGCTCGCGGTGGGGGACCCAGTGGCCACTGACCTCGTCGGTCGAGTCCTCGAAGAAGACGTCCGCCGCCTTCTGCGGATCGTCCGTGGGGAGCTCGATGTGGCAGATCGTGCCGTGGCGCAGGGTGGTCATGGGATCGCCTCCGCCTCATGATCGCGCCGAGGAGCAGGATGACGCCATACGCGGCCGTGCTCCGTCCGCCCCAGATCCGGGAGACCTCATGACTCGACGCGCCGTCCACACGGATCACGCACCGGCCGCGCTCGGTCCGTACAGCCAGGCGATCGTGGCCGGCGGCCTGGTGTTCTGCTCGGGCACGGCGGGCATCGACCCCGTCACCGGGGAGATCCCCGACGGGATCGAGGCCCAGACCGACCTGGCGCTGCGCAACCTCGCGGCCACCCTGGAGGCGGCCGGCTCGTCGATGGAGAACCTGGTCAAGACGACGATCTTCTACGCCGACGTGGCGGACTTCGGCGTGCTCAACGCCGTGTACGCGCGGCACATGCCGACGCCGCCGCCCGCACGCTCGGCACCAGCCAACGTCGTGCTCCCGCGCGGCCTCCTCGTGTCCATCGACGCCATCGCGACGGTGCGGGAGTCCTGACCGTGCGAGGCGGCCCGCGCCGGTGAGTGCCCGGCGCGGGCCAGCCCCGTGGACGTCGACCATCCGGTCGTCGGCGCCTATCCCGCCGGGCGCCGGTTGAGCAGGTGCGCCCGGACGGCCAGGGTGACGGCCGCGGCGACGACGAGCGCCGCCAGCCACGGGTCGATGTCCTTGGACAGGCTCTCGGCGCGGTCGGGACTCAGCGCCCAGACGCCCAGCGGGACGGCGTAGAGCACGGCAAGAGCCGCCGCGTACGGGCGCAGGACCCGCAGCCGGGCATGGCGGAAGACGCTGACGACGATCATGACGACCGGGACGACGGCGAGCAGGGCGAACTGCCCCAGGATCAGGACGGGGACGGACCAGGCCGCGACCGTGATCGTGCGCGGGACGGAGGAGGTGTGCGTCGTGGGCATGGGTCTCTGCTCTCTGTGAGGTGCGTCGGTCAGTGGGTCGCGGTGGCGTCGTGGCGCTGCACCGCGACCAGCGCGGTGACCGCGGCCAGCAGGGCGATCGCCGCCGAGGCGAGGAAGGCCGCGCTGTACCCGGTGCCCAGTGCGCTCAGGGCCGGCTGACCGGCGTCGTCGGTGCGGGCGGTGGCCAGGGCGGCGAGGGCGGCCAGGCCGATCGCGCCGCCGATCTGCTGGCTGGTGTTGACCAGGCCGCCCGCGACCCCGGCGTCGTGCGCCGGCACACCGGAGACGGCCAGCGAGGTGACCGGGACGAACGCGGCGCCCAGCCCGAGGCCCACCAGCAGCGACGGGCCGAGGACGTCGACGAGGAAGGAGCCGCCGACGCCGGCGAGCGAGAACCAGCCGAGGCCGGCGGCGAACGCGGTCAGGCCACCGGCGAGCACGGCTCGGGTGCCGAAGCGGCCCATCAGCGGTGCGGCCAGACCGGCCGCGACGATGAGGGCCAGCGCGAGCGGCAGCTGGGAGATCCCGGCGGCGACGGCGCCGTAGCCGAGCACGATCTGCTCGTACAGCGACAGGAAGTAGAAGACGCCGAGCATCGCCGCGCCCATCAGCAGCATGACCAGGTTGCCCGCGCTGACCGTGCGGACGGAGAACAGCCGCGGCGGGACCAGCGCGTCCGAGCTGCGCTTCTCGACGACGACGAACGCGGCCAGCAGTGCCGCGGCCACGGCGAACAGGCCCAGGGTGACCGGGGACGTCCAGCCCCACGTCCCGCCCTGCGAGAGCGCGGTCACGAGGGCGACCAGGCCGCCGGTCACCGTGACGGCGCCCGGCAGGTCGAACCGCGCCAGGGTCAGTGCACCGCCGGTGCGGACGGGCTCGTCGACGTACCGGCGGATCGTGGCGACGACCACGATGCCGACGGGAATGTTGATGAGGAAGACCGAGCGCCAGCCGAACGCGCCGGTGAGCAGGCCGCCGAGCAGGACGCCCGCGGCACCGCCGCCGGCCGCGACGGCACCCCAGATCGAGAGCGCCTTGGTGCGTTCGGCGCCCTCCCGGAACAGGGTCGTGACCAGGGACAGGGCCGCCGGGGCCAGCAGCGCGGCTCCGACGCCCTGGACCGCGCGAGTGCCGATCAGCACCGCACCGCTCGGCGCGAGGCCGGCGACGAGCGAGGCGAGGGAGAACAGCGAGACGCCGATGACGAACAGCCGGCGCCGACCGAGCAGGTCGGCCAGGCGGCCGCCGAGGGGGAGCAGGGCGCCGAAGGCGACGACGTAGGCCGTGATGATCCACGCCAGGCCGGCCGGGGCCATGTGCAGGCCGCGACCGATCTCGGGCAGCGCGATGTTCACGATGGAGGCGTCGAGCACGACCATGAACTGCGCCGTGGCCAGCAGCCCCAGTCCGATCCAGGATCGGCGGTCGGCTGGGGGAGCGAGGGTGTCGGGCACCTGGTGCTGCGGGGTGGTGGTCATCGGACGGTCCTTCCTCGTCGGCGATGTAAGTGAATGGTCACTCACTCATCAGGGTCAAAGAGAGGGCCGCAGGTCGCGGCCCGTGGTGGGTGGGTCGGTCGGGTCTACTCGGGGTGCTGCATGCCCTCGGTGAGGGTCGCGGCCCACGCCGAGTCGACGTCGTCGAGCTCGGCGGTGACGATCAGGTGGCAGAGCTGTCCATAGGCGACGAAGCGCTGGATGGCGGCCCGGTCGGCGTGCGAACGGTCGTGCGCCACGGCGACCACCGAGGCGAGCCCGCGGCGCATGGCGTCGCGGATCTGCGGGGTGTCTGCAGCGCTCTGTGCGTGCACCTGGACCATCAGCAGGTCCCGGTCCGCGATGAGGTCGACGTACGCGGAGCTCATCGCCTCGAGGACGACGTCGGGCTCGTCGCCGGCCACCTGGTCCGCGGCGGCCGTCAGGGCGGTCACGATCCGCTCGAAACAGTGGTCCACCACCGCGACGAACAGGTCGAGCTTGGTGCCGAACAGCCGGATCACGTACCCCTGGGAGATGCCGGCCGCTGCCGCGACGTCGCTGACCGGTGTGGCGTGGTAGCCGGTGCGTGCGAAGACCGGGATCGCATGCTTGACGACGACGGGGCGCCGGTCGTCGGCGGTGGAGCGGGTCCGTGGGGGCATAGATGTATGTAAACAGTCACTTCCTTCGCCGTCAAGGCACGCACCGGCGTTCCCGTCGGGGACACTGGTGACAGCAGCCCGAACGTCGAGAAGGAGCACACCGTGCCTGAGGGAACTGTCCGCTGGTTCGATGCCGAGCGAGGGTTCGGCTTCCTCGCCCTCGGCCCGGACGACGAGGACCTGTTCGTGCATGCGTCGGAGATCGTCGGCAACGACGGGACCAGGGCGCTCCGCGAGGGCCAGGTGGTCGAGTTCGAGATGGGCGAGGGTGACCGCGGCCCGCAGGCGCGCCGTGTCCGGGTCACGGGCGACCTGGCCGCCGATGCGCCCCTGGGCCAGCTCGGCACGGTGAGCTGGTACGAGCCGAGCAAGGGGTACGGCTTCATCGAGCCCGACGGCGGTCGCACCGAGATCTTCGTGCACAGCTCCGCCATCGTGGGCGGCGGCGTGATCTCGGAGGGACAGCGGGTGGCGTTCCTCGTCGTCGACGGGGAGAAGGGCCCGCAGGCGGACCACCTGCTGCCGCTCGGCGCGGAGGCCGCCCGGCAGGCGTCCGACGGCGCGGACGGCACCGTGTCCTGGTACGACGCGGAGAAGGGCTTCGGGTTCGTCGCTCCCGACTCCGGCGGCGAGGACGTCTTCGTCCACGTCAGCGCGCTGCCCCGCGGGGTGACCGAGCTGTCCGAGGGTGAACGCGTGACCTATGACGTCGCGGCCGGGGAGAGGGGGCCGCACGCGCGCAACGTGCAGCTCGTCGGCGGCTCCCGCTCGGGTGGGGCGGCTCGCGGCCGGTCCGTGCGCCCGGACACCTCCGGTGGTCCCGTGACCGGCGGTGAGGGCGTCGTCGCGCGCTACGACTCGGACCGCGGGTTCGGCTTCATCACGCCCGATGCCGGGGGCGCGGACCTGTTCGTGCACGTCTCGGTCGTGCGCGGCGCCGAGGCGCTGGAGGAGGGCGACCGCGTCCGGTACAAGGTGCGCCAGAGTGATCGGGGACCGCAGGCCGACGGCGTCGAGAGGCTGTGAGCCGGGCCGCGTAGCCGGGCAACCGTCGACCGTCGCGCTACTG
The DNA here is from genome assembly GCA_963837795.1 of uncultured Actinomycetota bacterium. Taxonomy (GTDB): domain Bacteria; phylum Actinomycetota; class Actinomycetes; order Actinomycetales; family Cellulomonadaceae; genus Cellulomonas. Next base: position 50,249 of record CAWIOT010000002.1, on the reverse strand, counting down.
CCCCAGGCGCCCGTCGATCTGCTCGCGCAGGAAGTCCGCGTGCCCCATGTGACGCGCGTACTCCTCGATCATCCCCACGAGCACCTCGCGCAGGGACATCGCCCCACCACCGCTGCCGTGCTCGTTCGCGGGGTCGTCGGCGGTGACGTCGAGGTCCGGCGCGGCGGCGACGAGCGCGGTGGCGATCTCGACCTCCGCGTGCCAGGTCCGCCAGGCCTCCTCGACGACCGCCGCGTCCGGCACGGCACCGTCGAAGTCGCCGTCGCGGTCGGTCGGGGTGCAGTACAGCCGCGGCACCGGCTCGCCGCCCAGCAGCCGGCGGAACGTGCCGCGCTCGATCTCCGCCAGGTGACGCACCAGACCGAGCAGCGACATCGTCGACGGAGGGACGGCGCGGCGGGCCATCTGCTCGGCGTCGAGGCCGGCGCACTTCATCTCCAGCGTCAGGCGCTGGCAGCGCAGGGACTCGACGAGCGTGGTGCGCTCGTCGCCGAGCCGCAGCCGGTGCTCGCGCGGGTCGTCGGCGAGGTCGAGGAACATGTCGGCGCGGCGCTCGGTGGCCATCTCAGCATGGTCCCGAACCGGCACGACGGGTGGCAAAGGATTTGCGCCCGGCGGGCAGGCCGCCGTCAGGCCTCGAAGCCCGTCATCCGCAGCAGGCGTGCCGGCACCCCGGCGACGATCGCGTTGGCCGGCACGTCCTTGGTCACCACCGCGCCGGCCCCCACGACCGCGCCGTCACCGATGGTCACGCCGGGGACCACCGTGACCCCGGCGCCGAGCCACACGGAGCGCCCCAGCACCACCGGGGACGGCTCCATGTCCCCGCGCCGCGCGGGGTCGAGGGCGTGGTCGAGGGTCACGATGGTGCTGCCGTGCCCGATCAGGGTCCCGTCGCCGACGGTGAGGCCGCCGGTGTCCTGGAACCGGCACCCCATGTTGATGAACACGTCCCGGCCGAGCGTCAGGTTCCTGCCGAACTCGCAGTAGAAGGGCGGGAACAGCGTCACCGACGGGTCGACGGGCCGCCCGGTCAGCCGGCTGAGCAGCGCGCGCACCTCCTGCGGGGTGCGGTACCCGGTGTTCAGCTCGGCGGTGATCCGCAGGGCGTCCTGCGCGGCACCGTGCAGCAGCCCGTGCTCCGGCGACCCGGCGCGGATCACCTGGCGACGCGCCACGTGCTCGAGGAGCTCGTCGAGGGTCGTCACGGTGTCACCGCCGGGTCCGCCGCCCAGGAGGCGAGCAGGCGCAGCCGCTCGGCGGACGGGGACCCCGGCTCGGCGGTGTAGACCATGAGCACCTGGCCGGGTTCGGCGGTGATCGCCAGCTCCTCGTACGCCAGCGTCAGCTCACCGACCACCGGGTGGCGGAACCGCTTGGTGCCGGCGCCGTGCGTGCGCACGTCGTGGGCGCCCCACAGCCGGCGGAACTCGTCGGACTGGGTGGAGAGCTCGCCGACGAGGTCCTGCAGCCCCTTGTCGTACGGGTCGCGGCCGGCCTCCGCGCGCATGATGGCGACGCACATCTGCGCGAACAGGTCCCAGTCGGGGTAGAAGTCGCGCGCGACCGGGTCGAGGAACTGGAACCGCGCCAGGTTCGGCGTGCGGCCGCCGTCGCCGATCACCGGGGAGTAGAAGGCGCGGCCGAGCGCGTTGGTGGCCAGCAGGTCCTGTCGCTGGTCCCGCACGAACGCGACGCCGTCGGTGATCGCCGACAACGCCCACTGCAGACTGGGCCGGGGCGCGCCGGGTCGGGTCGCTCGTCGGCGGGCACGTCCCGACGAGGGCACGCCGTCCGCGGAACGGGCCAGGTCGAACAGGTGCGCGCGCTCGGTGTCGTCGAGCTGCAGCGCCCGGGCGACCGCGTCGAGCACGGCGGCCGAGGCGCCCCCGATCGCTCCGCGCTCGAGCTTGGCGTAGTACTCCACGCTCACGCCCGCGAGCGCCGCGACCTCGCTGCGCCGCAGGCCCGGGACCCGCCGGTTGGCGCCGCCGAGCACGCCCGCCGCGTCCGGCGTCACCTTGGCGCGGCGCGACATGAGGAACTCGCGCACGTCGGCTCGGTTGTCCATGCGTTCGACGGTAGGCCCGCGGACCGCACCCAGGGAGTCCCCGGTGGGAGGTGCCCTGCCGGTACACCCCTCGGCAGGGACTCGCCGACGCGTCGGTGCGGGTGTTTCCTGGAGGAGATCCCGACAGAGAGGCACCACCACCATGCGCGCAGTCGTCATGTACGCCCCGGGCGACGTCCGGGTCGACCAGACCGAGCGGCCGACGATCGTCGAGCCCACCGACGCGATCATCAAGCTGGCCGCCACGTGCATCTGCGGCTCGGACCTGTGGCCGTACCGCGGCGCCGACGACGTCGACCACCAGCCGATGGGACACGAGTACGTGGGCGTCGTCGACGAGGTCGGCGCGGACGTCGCGAACGTGAAGGTCGGTGACTTCGTCGTCGGCAGCTTCTTCTCCTCCGACAACACCTGCGAGATCTGCCAGGCCGGCTACCAGACGCACTGCGTGCACCGCGGACCCGGCGCGGTGCCCGGTGCGCAGGCCGAGTACGCGCGGATCCCGCACGCGGACGGCACCCTGGTGGCTACCCCCGGCATGCCCGACGACGACCTGGTCCCGTCGCTGCTCGCCGCCTCGGACGTGCTGGGCACCGGCTGGTTCGCCGCGGTCGCCGCCGAGGTGGGACCGGGCAAGACGGTGGCCGTGGTCGGTGATGGCGCGGTCGGCCTGCTCGGCGTGCTCGCGGCCAAGCAGCTCGGCGCGGAGCGGATCATCGCGATGTCCCGGCACGCCGACCGGCAGGCGCTGGCCCGCGAGTTCGGTGCCACGGACATCGTCGAGGAGCGTGGCGACGAGGGCGTGGCGCGGATCAAGGAGCTCACCGGCGGGCTCGGTGCGCACTCCACGATCGAGGCCGTCGGCACCCAGGAGTCGATGATGCAGGCGATCCGCGCCACCCGCGCCGGTGGCCACGTCGGCTACGTCGGCGTCTCCCACGACGTGTCCCTGCCCGGCCAGGAGCTGTTCCGCTCCGGCGTGCACCTGCACGGCGGCCCGGCACCCGTGCGCCGGTTCCTGCCCGAGCTCATCCAGCTCATCTGGGACCGCACGATCGACCCCGGGAAGGTCTTCGACCTGACGCTGCCGCTGGACCAGGCCGCCGAGGGCTACCGGGCCATGGACGAGCGTCGCGCCACCAAGGTGCTGCTCACGCTCTAGAGAGGACGACACACATGAAGCTCATCCGCAGCGGCGGTCGGACGGCCGCCGGACCCGAGGACTGGTTCACCGGCACCGTGTTCATCGACGGCGTCCGCGACCCCGACGACCAGTCCGCCATCGGCTGCGCGCACGTGCGGTTCGCCCCCGGCGCGCGCACCGCCTGGCACCACCACCCGAAGGGTCAGACGCTGTACGTGACCGACGGCATCGGCTACGTCGCCCGCCGGGGTGGCGAGGTCGTGGAGATCCGCCCCGGCGACGTCGTCGTCATCGAGCCCGGCGAGGAGCACTGGCACGGCGCCACGTCGGACCGGTTCATGGCGCACGTCGCGATGCAGGAGGCCGACGACGACGGCCGGGTGGTGACGTGGCTCGAGCACGTGAGCGACGACGAGTACCCGGTGGACTGACCGGCCCGGCGACTCTGCCGACGTCAGCCGCCGTACGCCAGCACCGGGCGTCCCGGGACGTCGACGCGCGCGCGGAACACCGCACCGGCGTCGGGCTCGGGGTCGTCGAGGCCCTCGCGTGACGTCGTGATGAACAGGTCCCGGCCGTCCGGGCCGCCGAGCGTGCACGCCGTGGGCTGGCGGACCGGCAGGGTGATCTGCTCGAGGACGGTGGCGTCCGGGGCGTAGCAGCGCACGGTGCCGGCGCCGTTCAGCGCGACCCAGACGTTCCCCGCGGAGTCCACGCACAGCCCGTCGGGCCGGCCGCCGCCGCCGTCGTGGAACGGTCGGCGGTCGCTCAGCTCGGCGCCCTGCACGCGGAGCTCGTCGGTCCGGCCGGTCGCGCTGTCGTCGTAGTACGCCCGCGAGCCGTCCGGGGAGAAGTCGATGCCGTTCGAGACGGTCACGCCGGACAACGCCACGGTCACCTCGCCGGCCGGGGTGATCCGGTACAGCGACGCGGCGCCCGGCGTCTGGTCGTCGGCCATCGACCCCGCGAACAGGTTGCCGGCCGCGTCGCAGCCGCCCTCGTTCATGCGGATCCCCGGGTCGGACCAGAGCTCGGGGCGGGGGACCGGGACGTCGTCGGGCCCGTCGGCCAGCGCGATGCCCCGCTCGACGCCGACGACGTACCCGCCCCCGGTACGTGGTCGGACGAACGCGGCGACGTCACCGACGTGCAGCCGGTCGACCGTGCCGTCGTGGCGCAGGGTGAGCAGGTCGCCCGCGAGCATGTCGACCCAGCGCAGGCCACCCCACACGGGGGACCAGCAGGGACCCTCGCCGTGGAAGGCGAGAGGAGCGGTGATCGGTTCGGCGCGGCCCATGTCTCGATCGTCACCCGGCGCGCGGCACCCTGCCGCTCGACGCCGGTGGCGACGCCGACGGATCCGTCCTTCACTGGGTGCGTCGGTGCAGACGGAGCCGACCCGCACCGCCCCCTCGGGAGCACCCCTCATGGGCCCTCAGTCGCCTAGCGCCGGCCGGTCGATCGCGGCGGGCCTGCTGATCGGCGTCGGCGTCGCGGGCTTCCTCGACGAGACCGTGTTCCACCAGCTGCTGCACTGGCACCACTTCTACGACCGGTCCACCCCCGACGTCGCGCTCGTCTCGGACGGGTTCTTCCACGCCGGGAGCTGGCTGTGCCTGGTGGTCGGGCTGTTCCTGTTCGCGGACCTGTCCCGGCGCCGGACCACGGTGCCGAAGCGCGTGTGGGCCGGCGGCCTGCTGGGCTGGGGCGGCTTCCAGGTCTACGACGGGCTGATCCAGCACAAGGTCCTCGACCTGCACCAGATCCGCTACGGCGTGGAGCTGCTGCCGTACGACCTGGCGTGGAACGGCGCCGGAGCCCTCGGACTCGTCATCGGGGTCGTGCTCCTGCTCGGCGACGCCCGCACGGTCGCACAGGATCCGCGACCTGCGGCGACCCGCTGATGACCGTCGCGCACGGGCAGGAGCACGCGGCGACCACCTTGCTCGGTCCGGCGTGGCTCCCGGTGCTCGCGGTGCTGCTCGTCGCGGCCGCCTACGCCGCCGGGCTGGCGCGGCTGCGCGCGCGGGGTGCCGAGTGGCCCGCCGGTCGGGTGGTCGCTGCCGCCGGTGGGCTGGTCGCGCTCGGTGCGGCGGTGGCGCCCCCGCTCGCCGACGCCGACGCGTTCCCCGTGCACGTCGTCCAGCACCTGCTGCTGGCGATGGTCGCACCGGCCCTGCTGGCACTGGCCGCCCCGGTGCTGCTGGCGCTGCGCACGCTGCCCGGTCCGTGGCGGCGGCGCCTGCTCACCGTGGTGCACAGCCGAGCCGTCCGCGTGCTCATGTGGCCGCCCGTCGTGCTCGTGCTGGACCTCGGCGGCATGTACGCGTACTACCTCACCGGCCTGTTCGAGCTCAGCCACCAGCAGCCCGTGCTGCACGTGGTCGTGCACGCCCACATGCTCCTGGCCGGGTGCCTCCTGGCGTGGCTGCTGGTCGGCGCCGACCCCGTGCCGCACCGGCCCTCGGTGGGCGTCGGCCTGCTGGTCCTGCTGGTCGCGGCCGGCGCGCACGACGTCCTGGCCAAGCTCATGTACGCGTACGCGCTGCCCACCGGCGCGGGTCCACGGACGCAGATCGAGGTCGGCGCGCAGATCATGTACGTCGGGGGAGACCTGGTCGAGGTCGGTCTGGCGGTCGCGCTGATGTGGGCCTGGTACCGCCGGACCGGCCGGGCGCTGGCGCACGAACGTCGTCGCGCGGCTGCCGCGTCGGTCAGTCCTGCGGCGGGCCGAAGAGACGCGACGCCGTGCGCACCAAGCCGGCCACTCCCGTCGAGACGCTCTGCGGCGGCCAGGCGATGACTGTCGTGACGTGCGCGGAGTCGGTGACCGGCACGACCGCCATCCCGTCACCCGCGTTGGCGCGCGCGGACTCCGGCAGCACGATCGCCGTCCGGCCGAGCCGCACGAGCTGCAGCACCTGCGTCAGGTCGCGCAGCTCGGGACCTGGTCCGTCGGGATAGGTGCCGTCGAGCCGGGGCCAGCGTGGCAGCGGGAGGTCGGGGATCGACGTCGTCTCGGCGACCGTCAGCGAGGTTGCGCGGCTCAGCGGATGGCTGGCGGGCAGGATCACCACCTGGCGCTCGGTGCCCAGGGGCTCCGTGTCGAACCCGCTCACGTCGTCGAACGGCTCGTGCAGGATGGCGACGTCGGCGCGCCCGTCACGCAGCATGAGGCTCTGGTGGCCGGGCGGGCACAGGACCACCTCGACGTCGACGGCATCCGGCTCGGCGGCGTACCCGTCGAGGAGCGCGGCCATCACCTCGCTCGACGTACCGGCCTTGGCCGCGAGCACCACCGGCGGCCGGCCACCTGCCGCGATGGTGCGGCGGGTACGTCGCTCGGCCGCCTCGACGGCGGCGAGCGCGGTCCGGCCCTCGCGCAGGAGCGTCTGCCCGGCGGTCGTGAGGGTCATGCCGCGAGGGGAGCGGACGAACAGGCTGGCCCCGATCCGGCGCTCCAGCCGGGCGATCGCCCGCGACAGCGGAGGTTGGGCCATCCCGAGGCGCTCCGCGGCCCGCCCGACGTGCGACTCCTCGGCGACGGCGACGAAGTAGCGCAGCTCACGGGTCTCCACGCAGGCAGCCTACGCCGCTGACCTGCCGCCATACCGCTGCGGTATCGCACTGCACCTGATCGGTGTTGGAGTGCTCAGCGGCGCGGGCCCCACGATCGACGCATGACAGGGAACAGCACCACGACGAAGAAGATCGCGCTGGTCACCGGCGCGAACAAGGGCATCGGCTACGAGATCGCCGCCGGGCTGGCGCGGCTCGGGTTCCGCGTGGGCGTGGGTGCCCGCGACACCGGCCGCAGGGACGAGGCGGTGCAGAAGCTCCAGGCCGAAGGGCTCGACGTCTTCGGCGTGCCGCTGGACGTGACGGACGACGCGAGCGTCGCCGCTGCTGCCACCCGCCTCGAGGAGCAGGGTGGGCTGGACGTGCTGGTCAACAACGCCGCCATCACCGGTGGCGTACCGCAGGAGCCCAGCCAGGTGAGCGCCGACCAGGTCCTGCGGGTCGTCGACACCAACGTCGTCGGCGTCATCAGGGTCACCAACGCGATGCTGCCGATGCTGCGCCGAGCCGGGTCGCCGCGCATCGTCAACGTCTCCAGCACGGTCGGATCACTCACCCTGCAGACCGCCCAGGCCGAGGCCGTCGGTCCGGTCTCCGCCGCGTACTCACCGACGAAGTCCTACCTCAACGCCATCACCGTCCAGTACGCCAAGGAGCTTGCCGGGACGGGGATCCTGGTCAACGCCGGATGCCCGGGTCACGTCGCGACCGACCTCAACGGTCACCGCGGGGTCCGGACGCCCGAGCAGGGTGCCGCCGTCTTCCTCGACCTCGCCACGTTGCCCGACGGCGGCCCGACCGGCACCTTCCGCGACGACGCCGGCACCCTGCCCTGGTGAGAGGCGGGTCCTGCACCGCGGTTCACGCCTGAGTCGCGGGCCCGCCGCTCGGGCGCCGGCGGTGGTCCCGTGGTGCCCCCGACCTCCTCCCGCAGGAGGAGGCCGGCACGCTGCCGGTCTCGGCCGTGCGCAGGTGCCGGCGCCGCACCGTGCGTTCGTAGCGTCGTCGACGGGCGGTACCGGAGGACCGGTGCCTCCCGTCGACGACAGGAGATGCGGATGATCGAGGTGGAGGCGCTCACCAAGCGCTACGGGTCGACCACGGCCGTGGACGGGCTGACGTTCACGGCGCGGCCGGGGACGGTGACCGGGTTCCTGGGCCCGAACGGCGCCGGCAAGTCCACCACCATGCGGCTGGTCGTCGGGCTCGAGCGCCCCACGTCGGGGCGCGCCACGGTCGACGGCGTGCGGTACGCCGAGCTGCCGGCACCGCTGCACGCGGTCGGTGCGATGCTCGACGCCCGCGCGGTGCACCCGGGGCGCTCGGCGTTCCGTCACCTGCTGGGCCTGGCCCGCACGCACGGCATCCCGCGGAGCCGCGTGCGGGAGGTCATCGCGATGACCGGGCTCGAGTCCGTCGCGGGCCGGCGGGCGGGGACGTTCTCCCTCGGCATGGGGCAGCGGCTCGGGATCGCGGGGGCGCTGCTGGGTGACCCCGGCACGCTGATCCTCGACGAGCCGGTCAACGGCCTGGATCCGGACGGGGTCCTGTGGGTGCGTCGGCTGGTTCGGGAGCTGGCCGCCGAGGGCCGGACGGTCCTGCTGTCCTCGCACCTGATGCACGAGCTCGCGCTGTGCGCCGACCGGGTGGTGATCATCGGGCGGGGCCGTCTGCTCGCCGACGCGTCCGTGCAGGAGATCGTCGAGCGGTCGCAGGCTGCCGGCACCGTCCGCGTCCGCACGGCCGACCCGGAGGTGCTGGCGCGAGCGCTCCTCGAGCTCGGCGCCGGCGTCGTGCCGCAGGCGGGCGGCATCCTCCAGGTGCGCGGGGCGTCGGTCGAGGCCGTCGGCGCCGCCGCCGCCCGCTCGGGTGCCACCGTGCTGGAGCTCGCCGCCGAGGCCGGGTCCCTCGAGGACGCCTACCTGCGGCTCACTGCGGAGTCCGTCGAGTACCGGGCCGGCGGCACGGACGAGCCGGCTCCGCTCCCGTCCGCGGGAGGTTCGCGATGACCACGCCGGCCCTGTCCCCCCGTCCCTCAGCGGCGGTGCGCGGCACCGGACCCGCACAGCACGGTCCGAGCCTGCGCCGGGTGGTCGCCGCCGAGTGGTCCAAGCTCACGAGCCTGCGGTCCCCGCTGGTCCTCGCCGTCGTCACCGTGGCCGTCTCCGGCGTCCTGACCTTCCTCGCCGCCGACGCGTCGTCGACCGACCCCGGCTTCGACCCGCTGGACTCCCTGACCGCGGGCCTGCCGCTCGCCGTCCTCGGCACGCTGGTCCTGGGGATCCTGGTGGGCACCGGCGAGTTCAGCACAGGGGCGTACCGGTCCACGTTCGTCGCCGTCCCGCGGCGGCTGCCGGTCCTGGCGGCCCAGGTGGTGGTCACCACCGCGTCCGCCCTGGTGGTGGCGGTCCTCGCCGTCGGTGCGGCGGTGATCGGTCTGCTTCCCGCGGCGGGATCGCGCGGGATCAGCGTGGACCTGAGCGCCGACCAGACGCCTCAGGTACTGCTCGGCATGGTGGCCTACCTCGTCGGCATGGCACTGGTGGGTCTGGCCCTCGGAGCGTTGCTGCGCCGCCCGGTCGCCGCGGTCACGGTGGCGGTGGTCCTGGTCCTGCTGCTGCCGGTCGCGCTCCTGCTCGCGTCCGAGCTGGTGGCCGATCCGACCGCGCCGTCGGCAGGTGCGGACGAGCCGCCGCTCGCGGCCGCGGTGAGCAGCGCGGTCGCGTTCCTGCCGGGCGGCGCGGGATCCCTCCTGACCATGCCGTCCGGCGGCGGAGGTGACGGCGGCCCGGAGCTCGGTCAGGGCGGCGCCGGTCTCGTCGTCGCGGCCTGGGTCGCGGTGCCGCTCGCGGTCGCCGCCTACCGGCTGCGTCGTCGTGACCTCGTCTGAGCGAGGGACGCCGGGGCGCGGACCGACCGTCTCCGGCGTGCTCGCCGCGGAGTGGACCAAGCTCACGGGCGTGCGCTCCACGGCGTGGGTCGCGGCCGGGACCGTCGGTGCCGCGGCCGCCCTCGCGTTCGGGCTGGGCCTGTTCGTGCGGGACGGGGACCGGGTGTCCGGCGCCTCCCTGGCCGTCTCCGGCTCCGTGCTCGCGCAGCTGGGTGTCCTGGTGCTGGGGGTGCTGGTCGGCGCCGGCGAGTTCAGCACGGGGACGGCCACGACGACGTTCACCGCCGTGCCGCGCCGACTGCCCGTGCTCGCGGGGCAGGCGCTCGTGACCACCGCCGTCGTGCTGGTGACCGCACCCGCCGCACTCGTCGCGTCGGCCCTCGTGACCACCGCGGCGCGGGAGGCAGCGGCACTGACGCTCGACCTCGCCGACCCCGACACCCTGCGGATGGCGGCGGGCTTCGTGCTCGACCTGACCGGGGTCGCCCTGCTCGGGGTCGGCACCGGGGCGCTGCTGCGCCGCCCGGCGGCGGCGCTGATGGCCGGGGTGGTGCTGCTCGTCGTCGTCGACCAGTACCTCGCCATGAACCCCGGACGCGTCGCCGACACCGCGCGCGCGCTGCTGCCCGGCAGCGGGAGCCGCATGCTGCAGGACCACGCCGCCGCAGCCGCCCTGGACGCGGCCCGCTCCGGCCCCGATCTGGGGACGTGGGGCGGTGGTGTGGTCCTGGCGGCGTGGGTGGTCGCCGTGCTGGCTGCCGCCGCGTACCGGTTGGCCCGGCATGACGTCACCTGAGCGGCGGCACGTCCTGCCCGGTACCCGGCGTGGGCGATGGGAGGGTGGGACGGTGACGATCCCGCAGGACCTGGCGCTCACCGAGTCGCAGGTCCGGCGGCGCGGACCGGTCGGGCGTGCGGTCGCCGCCCACCCGTGGCTCACGGACGTCGTGCTCGTCTCCACCCTGCTCCTGCTCGGGCTGGTCACCGCGTCCCTCGCCTACGCCACCGTCGACGGCTCCACCAGCCTGGGGCTGTACCTGCCGACCGCGCCCGAGCAGGTCCTGATCCCCCGGGCGTGGCTGGCCGGGACCGTCGTCGGCGCGGGTGTCCTGCTCGCCCGGCGTACCGGTCCGCTGACCGTGACCGCGGTGCTGACGGTGCTCGCCGTGGTGTCGCTGGCGTCGGCGGGGGTGCTCGGGGTCCTCGGCGTGTGCCTGGCGTGGGCGCTGCGGTCGGTCGCGGCGGCGCGCGGCACCCGGACCGCCGTCGTCGCGGGAGCCGCCGCCCTGCTCGTCGTCTCGCTGGCGCTGTGGCGGTGGGAGCAGATCGGACTGGCGGAGATGCTGCTCTGGAGCGATCCGGGGCTCGCGGCCGGGGCGGAGCCGGCGCGTCAGCTCACCGAGCCCCCCTTCTCCGGCGGCCGACGCACCCTGTCGCTGCTGCTCCTGCTCGCCCTCGTCGCCCTCGGCGTCGCCACCGGCGCGGAGGCACGGGCCCGACGGCTGCACGCCCTCGACCTCGTCGCCCGCTACGCCGCGATGGCCCGCGACCGCGACACCAGCGCCGCCCTCGCCCGGTCCGCCGAGCGCGCCCGCATCGCCCGCGAGCTGCACGACGTCGTCGCCCACAGCGTCTCGGTGATGGTGGCCCTCTCGGACGGCGCCCGCCTGTCCCTCGACCGGGCGCCGGACCGCTCGGCCGAGGCGCTGACCCAGCTCTCCGAGACCGGCCGCGCCGCGCTCGCGGACATGCAGGGCGTGCTCGGCGCGCTCGACCCCGGGGACGACGAGCCGGACGCCGACGGCCCGGGGCGCCGGCCGACGCTGACGGAGGGCGACCTGCAGGCCGTGGTCGACCGGTTCCGCAGCGCCGGCATGCCGCTGACCTCGAGCGGGCTGGACACACCCCTGCCGCAGGACACGGCCGTGCGCCTGGCCGTGGTGCGCATCGTGACGGAGGGGCTGACCAACGTGCTGCGGCACGCCCCGGGCACGCCGGCCGCCGACGTCACGGTGCGCCGGGCCGGCGCGACGCTGGAGATCGAGGTGGTCGACGCGGGTGGCACGGGTCCCGGCGTGGGCGGCGGGAGCCGACGAGGCATCCTCGGCATGCGCGAGCGAGCCGCGCTGCTCGGCGGTCACGTGCAGGCGGGTCCGCGCGACGAGGGTGGGTGGCGCGTGCACGTGTCGCTGCCCTGCGGTGACGCCGCATGACGACCGTGCTGCTCGTCGACGACCAGGCGCTCCTGCGCATGGGCTTCCGGCTCGTCATCGAGTCCGAGCCGGACCTCGTCGTGGTCGGTGAGGCGTCCGACGGGCGGTGGCGCTGGACCAGGTCGCGGCGCTGAGGCCCGACGTCGTCCTCATGGACGTCCGCATGCCCGGCATGGACGGCATCGAGGCCACCCGGCGGCTCGCCGCCGAGCACCCGTCGTCCCGCGTGCTCGTCCTGACCACCTTCGACGCCGACGAGTACGCGTTCGCCGCCCTGCGCTCCGGCGCCAGCGGGTTCCTGCTCAAGACCGCCCGCCCGGAGGAGCTCATCGACGCGATCCGCACCGTCGCGGCGGGGAGCTCCGTCGTCGCCCCCCGCGTGCTGCGCCGGCTGCTCGACCTGTTCGCCCCCCACCTGCCGACGCAGGCGGACGCGGAGGAGCCCGGCGGCCTGCACCCCCGGCTGCGCACCCTCACGCCGCGCGAGCTCGACGTGCTGCGGTGCGTCGCGGACGGCCTGTCCAACGCGGAGATCGCCGAGCGCCTCGTCCTGTCGCCCACCACCGTGAAGACCCACGTGGGCAACGTCCTGGCCAAGCTCGAGGTCCGCGACCGGGTGCAGGCGGTGATCGCCGCGTACGAGTACGGGCTGGCGGGCCGGAGCGGTCCCGCCCGCTGAGCGCCCGACCGCTGCCCTGACCGCAACGGGCAGCAACGATCGGGTCCTGCGGCGAGCCGGTGCGCCAGTGTTGTCGTGGAAGGAGGCCACCGTGATCGCCTGGCTCAACCGGCTCGTCGACGTCGTGGAAGCAGACCTCACCGAGGACCTCGACGTCGCCCGCCTCGCCGCCCAGCTCGGCACCACCGAGTACCACCTCCGTCGCATGTTCTCGTCCTTGGCCGGCATGCCGGTGTCGGAGTACGTGCGGCGACGGCGGATGACGGTCGCCGCGGGAGACGTCGTCTCCGGTGCAGGCGACCTGCTGCCTCTCGCGGTGCGGTACGGCTACGGCTCGGCGGAGGCGTTCGGTCGGGCGTTCCAGTCCGTGCACGGCGTCAGCCCGGGGCGGGCCCGGCGCGACGGCGGCCCCTTCCGTTCGCAACCACGCCTCAGGTTCCGCCTGACTGTCGAAGGAGCACTCCCCATGGACGTCCGCATCGCCTCCCGACCCGCCTTCCGCCTCGTCGGCCACGCCGCGCGCGTGCCGCTCGTGCACCACGGGATCAACACCGCCATCCAGGAGCACGTCGCCGCGCTGGACCCGAGCGAGCACGCGCGCCTGAAGGGGCTGAGCGACGTCGAGCCCCGCGGGCTGCTCGCGGTGAGCGCTGACATCGACCCGGACCGCCGGGAAGGCACGGAGCTCACCTACCTGCACGGCGTCGCTGTCTCGGACGCCGCGCAGGTCCCCGACGACCTCGACGTCGTGCCGGTCGCGGCAGGCTCGTGGGCCGTGTTCCGTGCGGCGGGTGCCTACCCGGACACGGTGCAGGCGCTGTGGTCCGCCACGGCGACCGAGTGGTTCCCGTCGAACCCCTGGCGGCTCCGGCCCGGCCCGGAGGTGGTTGCGGTGCTCGACAGTGCCGACGACTTCAGCACCGCGACCGTCGAGCTCTGGCTGCCGGTCGAGGCGGGCTGAGGGTGGATCCGTTCGTGTCGCAGATGTGGAACGGGATCCGAGACCGACGACCTGTCGATTCCGGCGACGCTCGTCCGTCACAGTGGTGACCGGCCGCACGGGCCGCCGCACCCGAGGAGCGACATGACGCAGTACGCCATCTACTTCCACCAGCAGTGGGTGGGGGACCACCCGGCGGAGTGGTTCCAGACCCGCGTGGAGCCCAGCACCGCGGTGGTCCGCGACATGGAGGCGGCCGGTGTCCTGGTCTTCGCCGGCGGGCTCGAGGAGAACCTGGCCGACGCCTTCCACGCCGACGCGACCAGCGGGACGACGGTGATCACCGACGGCCCCTACACCGAGACCGCCGAGTACCTGGGCGGGATCACCATCATCGACGTGCCCGACCTCGAGACGGCCAAGATGTGGGCGGGCCGGGTGGCCGAGGGCTGCGGCTGGCCCCAGGAGGTCCGGGTCATCAAGTAGCCGCCTCGAAGATCATCAGCGGTGAGTCGTCGGTGCAGGCCGTGCGGGACCAGTCGCCCCAGACGTGAGCGACGTCGAACCCTGCGGCAGCGAGCTGCTGCTCGATCTGCTCGCGTGCACGGAACGCCAGCGTGACCTTCTCGACCACCCGCTCGCCCGTGGCGGTGAACTCGTTGAACGCGGTCAGCAGGACGCGGCCCTGCTCCAGCTCGTCGACCTCCATCCACTCCCGCAGCGGGCCGTGCTCGGTCGGCCTGATCGTCGGTTCGGCCGTCGCCCACGCCGTCCACGCCCGGGCGCGAGGGTTGCGGCTCTCGAACACCAGCACGCCGCCGTCCCGGAGCGCCCGGTGGATGTCCGACAGGGTCCGCTGCCATGCGGGGTCCGGGATGTGCTGCGCGACGTTTCCGGACATCACCGCGAGATCGAACCCTCCGCCCGGGACGTCCCGGGAGTCGCCGAGCACCCAGGTCACCTCGTCGCCTCCCGGGCGCCCGGCCGCGTACGCCAGCATCGCGCTCGACGGGTCCACGCCGACGACCCGTCGACCGGGACGGGTGAGGCTCGTGGCCAGCAGCCCGGTCCCGCACCCCACGTCGAGGATCGACTGCGCGCCGATCTCGTCCGCGAGGGACCGCACGTAGTCGTGGTCGGGACCGTCCGGGTTGTCGACGTCGTAGAGGTCGACCAATCGGGCGTCGTAGTCGGGCACAGGCCGACGCTAGGCGTTCGGGCGTCGCCGGGCCCAGTCGATTCGGCTGGCCAGAGCCGCGGCGGACGAATGCGGCCTACGCGCGGCCGATCGACCACGGTGAGCCAGACGTCAGCGCGTCTCGGGATCTCTGAGACCGTGAGGACGAAGCCCTCGAGCTCGAGACTCAAGGAACTCGTCGGGCGCTCGGCGGACACCCATGACGGTCACGCCGTTGAGTCCGCCGAGAGCCGGCATCACGGCGTCGTCCTGCTGTCGGAGCTCCGGCCAACCGGGCAGGACGGAGAATGTCGAGTCGATGCGGAGCCGAACCTCGCGTCCCGACCGAGGATCAGCCAGACCGACGAACGGCCACGCCTGTCGTCGACCCGCTTCGACGATGTGCCAGCCCTCCAAGATGCTGGGTCTGAGTCCCTCCGGCTCCATGACCTGACCGTAGTCGACGAGCGCGTCGAACGTGCCGCCGTCGCACGTCGTCCCGACCGGGGGTGCGGGCACCGATCGACGATCGCTCTCGCGCGCCGGTCGCGGGATCGCGCTGGCAAGGCCGGCAGACGACGCCCTCTGCCGGCGGATGCGGCCGAGGGCGTCGTCTGAACCTGGGTTCAGTGCTGGGCGTCGAACAGGGTCTTGATCTCCTTCAGGACGAGGGCCGGGTCGTCCGTCGGGACCTCGTGGGAGCTTCCCTTGGCGGTGACCAAGGTTCGATCGGGCCCGTCCTGGACGAATGACGCGGCGGCGTCCTTCCAGAGCTGGACGTCCTCGGGGGAGCCGTCGAAGGGGGTCTTCTCGGAGACGATGACCGTGGCCGGCACCTCGTCCGGCCAGGCGAGCTGGTGGAAGGCTGTGCTCGTCGCGACGAAGCTGTCCGCCGTGGAGATGAGCTGGCGGTTCGCCGGGTTGTCCGGTTCCTCCCTGGCAGCGTCGACGTCGGGCTGGCTGAAGGCGACGAGGCGGGCGATCTCGGCGTCGGTGAAGAACTGAGGCAGGTTGGCGTCGACGAGGATCGCAGCCGAGAGCACCCCCGGGTTGTCGTTGGCGAAGTAGGTCGCGATCTCGCCGGCCTGTGAGTGGGACACCAAGGTCACGTCCTCGGTGACGCCCAGCTGCTCGAGCCCCGCCTCGAGGTCACTCACAGCGCTCTCGACGCTCCACGGACCGGGCACCACGTCACTCTTGCCCAGGCCGGCCCGGTCGTAGGTGATGACGGTGGCGCCGGTTGCCTCGTGGATCTGGGGGACGAGGTCCTTCCACTGGGAGGCGTCCTCGCCGCCGCCAGAGTCCAGGACGATCGTCGGGCTATCGCCCGGCGTGACGTAGAAAGCCAAGCGGTGACCGCCGTTGTCGATCATGTGCAGTGTCGCCGCCTCGCCGGCTTCCGATGGCGTGGACGTCGAGGGCGAGTGCTCGGCAGTGGGCTCCTGGCCGCTGCAGGCCGTGAGGGCCCCGGCAGTCGGGGTGAGCAGCACGAGCGCCGACACGGCCGTGGTCACGGAACGGTGGGGGTTGGTGGTGCGAGACATCGACGAGTCCTTTGGTTGCGAGCTGGTCCGAGTACGGGCTCGATCCTTCAGCGACGGGCCTCCCCGCAGAATCCGGCCAGCACACGAACCGCAGGTCCAGCAGACCCGTGCATGACCGGTGGGGCCTCCCCCTCGAGATGCCCCGTGGAACGGCGGATTCGGGGCACCGCGCCGGCGCGTCGGGAATGCCCGCGCCCTCCCCAAGGTTGAGCCCATCAGACTCAAGTTCGACCGTCCCGAGTTTGCGCCCGCCCTCGTCGCGACGCAGACTTGAGCCAGTCGGACTCAAGAGCGAGACGAAGCACTCCCGCGCAGCACACGAAAGAAGGCACACACATGGCACGAGCAGTCGGCATCGACCTCGGTACCACCAACTCGGTGGTCGCTGTCCTCGAGGGCGGCGAGCCCACGGTCATCGCCAACGCCGAGGGGTCGCGCACGACGCCGTCGGTGGTCGCGTTCTCCAAGACGGGTGAGGTGCTGGTCGGCGAGATCGCCAAGCGCCAGGCCGTCACCAACGTCGACCGCACGATCACGTCCGTCAAGCGCCACATGGGCACGGACTGGTCGCAGACGATCGACGACAAGAAGTACACCGCGCAGGAGATCAGCGCGCGGGTGCTCTCCAAGCTCAAGCGTGACGCGGAGGCCTACCTGGGCGAGCCCGTCACCGAGGCCGTCATCACGGTCCCGGCGTACTTCAACGACGCCGAGCGCCAGGCCACCAAGGACGCGGGCGCCATCGCGGGCCTCAACGTCCTGCGCATCATCAACGAGCCCACCGCGGCCGCCCTTGCCTACGGCCTGGAGCGCGGCAAGGAGGACGAGCTCATCCTCGTCTTCGACCTGGGTGGCGGCACGTTCGACGTGTCCCTGCTCGAGGTGGGCAAGGACGACGACGGCTTCTCGACGATCGAGGTCCGCGCCACCTCCGGTGACAACCGGCTCGGCGGCGACGACTGGGACAACCGCATCGTCGAGTTCCTGGTCAGCGAGGTGAAGAACTCCACCGGCGTCGACCTGTCCAAGGACAAGATCGCCGTGCAGCGTCTGCGCGAGGCCGCGGAGCAGGCCAAGAAGGAGCTCTCGTCCGCGACGAGCACCAACATCTCGCTGCAGTACCTGTCCATGAGCGAGAACGGCCCGGTCCACCTGGACACCAAGCTCACGCGCGCGCAGTTCCAGCAGATGACGCAGGACCTGCTCGACCGCACCAAGGCGCCGTTCCAGTCGGTCATCCGCGACGCCGGCATCCAGCTGTCGGCCATCGACCACGTCGTGCTCGTCGGCGGGTCCACGCGCATGCCCGCCGTCAGCGAGGTCGTCAAGGAGCTCACGGGCGGCAAGGAGCCCAACAAGGGCGTCAACCCGGACGAGGTCGTCGCCGTCGGTGCCGCGCTGCAGGCCGGCGTCATGAAGGGCGACCGCAAGGACGTCCTGCTCATCGACGTCACCCCGCTGAGCCTCGGCATCGAGACCAAGGGCGGCGTGATGACCAAGCTCATCGAGCGCAACACGGCCATCCCGACCAAGCGCTCGGAGATCTTCTCCACGGCCGAGGACAACCAGCCGTCCGTGCTCATCCAGGTGTTCCAGGGCGAGCGCGAGTTCGCGCGGGACAACAAGCCGCTGGGCACGTTCGAGCTGACCGGCATCGCGCCGGCGCCGCGTGGCGTGCCGCAGGTCGAGGTCACGTTCGACATCGACGCCAACGGCATCGTGCACGTGTCCGCCAAGGACCGCGGCACCAACAAGGAGCAGTCGATGACGATCACCGGCGGCTCGGCCCTCCCCAAGGAGGACATCGAGCGCATGGTGCGCGAGGCCGAGGAGCACGCCGCCGAGGACAAGGCGCGTCGCGAGGAGGCCGAGACCCGCAACTCCGCCGAGCAGCTGGTCTACTCGACCGAGAAGCTGCTCGTCGACAACGCGGACAAGCTGCCCGAGGACGTCAAGACCGAGGTGCAGAGCGCCGTCACCGAGCTGAAGACGGCGCTCGCCGGCACCGACGTCGACGAGGTCAAGGCCAAGCACTCGGCCCTGCTCGCGGCCAGCCAGAAGATCGGTGAGTCGCTGTACTCGGCCGAGAACATGGCGCCGGCGGCCGAGGAGCAGCCGGCGGCTGACACCGCGTCCGACGAGGACGTGGTGGACGCCGAGATCGTCGACGACGAGGACGAGGCGGCCAAGTGACGACCACAGGACCCGACGACGCGGGCGAGGACCGCACGCCTGAGGACCGCACGCCCGAGGAGCAGGTGCTCGCCGACGCGGAGTCCATCGCGGCGGGTGCCGAGGAGGAGGTCGTGCTCGAGGGCCTCGTCGAGGCCGAGAAGCTGGCGGCCGAGCGGCTCGAGGAGCTGCAGCGGTCGCAGGCGGCCTACTACAACCTCGAGCAGCAGTACTCCGGGTTCGTGAAGCGGTCGAAGGCCGACGCCCTCGCTGCGCACGACCGCGGTGTGCACGCCATCGTGGAGGCGCTCATCCCGGTGCTGGACGACATCGAGCTGGCCCGCCAGCACGGTGACCTCACCGGACCGTTCGTCTCCATCGCGGAGAAGCTGGAGAGCACCCTCGGTCGGTTCGGCGTGGTGCGCTACGGCTCGGCCGGCGAGGCGTTCGACCCCGCGGTGCACGAGGCGCTCATGCACTCGCACTCCGCGGACGTCACCGAGTCGACGGTGCAGATGGTGCTCCAGCTCGGCTACCGCACGCCCGACCGGATCCTGCGGGCCGCGCGCGTCGCGGTCGTGGACCCCGAGGCGTAACAACCCAGTAGCGTCCGAGCATCTACGGGTCTAGACCCGTAGATGCTCGGACGCAACCGAGATCGAGGAAGGAGCGGCGTGACCGGACAGGACTGGCTCGAGAAGGACTTCTACTCCGTCCTCGGCGTCACCAAGGACGCCGACGCCGCGACCATCAAGAAGGCGTACCGCAAGCTCGCGCGGCAGATGCACCCGGACCACAACCCGGGGGACGCCAAGGCGGAGGCGCGGTTCAAGGACGTCGGCGAGGCCTACGCGGTGCTCTCCGACCCCGAGCAGCGCGGTCAGTACGACCAGCTGCGGGCGATGGCGGGCGGTGCGCGGTTCACCTCGGGCGGGCGCGGCGGATCCGCCGGGTTCGAGGACGTGTTCGGCGGCATGTTCGGCGGCCAGCAGGGTGGCGGCGGCCGCGTCCGGTACACCAACGCCCCCGGGGGCGCGGCCGGCTTCGAGGACATCCTCGGCGGGCTGTTCGGCAACGGCGGCGGCGGGTTCTCCGGCGGTCCCCAGCAGGGCGCGGACCTGGCCACCAGCGCGACGCTCCCGTTCCGCCAGGCGGTCGAGGGGTCGACGGTCTCCCTCACGGTCGAGGGCCGCACCATCAACGCGCGGATCCCCGCGGGTGTCCGCGACGGCCAGAAGATCCGGCTGCGCGGGAAGGGTCGCCCCGGCGACCGCGGCGGCCCGGCGGGCGACCTGGTCATCACGGTGCGCGTGACGCCGCACCCGGTGTTCGCGCTCGACGGCGACAACCTGCGGATCACGGTCCCGGTGGCGTTCGACGAGGCGGCGCTGGGCGCGACGATCGAGGTGCCGACGCTCGACGGGTCCACCGTCCGCGTCCGCGTGCCCGAGGGCACCCCGTCCGGGCGCGTGCTGCGCGTCAAGGGCAAGGGTGTGCCCGGCCGCAAGGGTGACCTGCTGATCACCGTGCAGGTCGTCGTCCCCCAGCGGCTCAGCACCGCCGCCCGGGAGGCCGTCCAGGCGTTCGGCATCGCGACCTCGGGTGAGGACGTGCGCGCCGACCTGCTCGACGCCGCGAAGAAGTAGCCGTGCCCGCCGAGGACGCCAAGGTCTACGTCATCTCGGTGGCCGCCGAGCTGGCCGGGATGCACCCGCAGACCCTGCGCCAGTACGACCGGCTGGGGCTGGTCAGCCCCAGCCGGGCCAGCGGGCGCGGCCGGCGGTACTCGCTGCGCGACATCGCGACCCTGCGCGAGGTGCAGCGGCTGTCCCAGGACGAGGGCGTCAACCTGGCGGGCATCAAGCGCATCCTCGAGCTCGAGTCGGAGCTGGAGAGCCTCAAGCGGCAGGTCGAGTACCTGCGCGCGTTCGTCGACCCCGGCCGCCGCGTGTTCACGGCCGACCCCCGCGGCGACGTCGTCGCGGTCAACCGCACGGCCAGCCGCAGCCGCCGCGCCACCACGACGACGGACCGCGCCGCGGTGGTCCTCTGGCGCCCGTCCTCCCGCTGACCCCACCCACAACGTCCGAGCACGTAAGGGCCAGGACCCCTACGTCCTCGGACGCTGCTGAACCACTCCCGTAGCGTCCGAGCAAAGAGGGGCCAGGACCCCTACTTCCTCGGACGCCCGCAGGAGTTCTTCCGCAGCGTCCGCACAACAACGCGTCCGGACGCCCGGTTGTGCGGACGTCAGCAAGGGCTCTTCCGCAGCGTCCGCACAACAACGCGTCCCGACGCTCGGTTGTGCGGACGCAGCGGGGAGCGGGGGGAGTGGGGCGGCGCTGTCAGCGGGCGTGTCAGCGGCGTGTCGGTGGGGTGTCAGCCGGGTCGGTCAGGCTCGCCGCATGACACAAGACCTGGTGATCGAGGCCGAGGGCCTCGTCAAGCACTTCGGCGAGACGAAGGCCCTCCAGGGCGTCGACCTCGCCGTCGCCCGCGGCACCGTCCTCGGCGTGCTCGGCCCCAACGGAGCCGGCAAGACGACGGCCGTCCGCATCCTGTCCACCCTCCTGACCCCCGACGCGGGGCACGCGCGCATCGCCGGCTTCGACGTGGTCAAGGACGCCGAGCGCGTCCGCCAGTCGATCGGCCTGACCGGCCAGTACGCGTCCGTCGACGAGGACCTGTCCGGCCGCCAGAACCTCGTGCTCTTCGGCACGCTCCTGGACCTCGGCCGCGTCGGCGCCCGCGCCCGCGCCGCCGAGCTGCTCGAGTGGTTCGACCTGACCGCCGCGGCCGACCGCCCCGCCAAGACCTACTCGGGGGGCATGCGCCGCCGGCTCGACCTGGCCGCGAGCCTCGTCGGCCGGCCCGACGTCATCTTCCTCGACGAGCCCACCACCGGCCTGGACCCCGCCAAGCGCGAGGACATGTGGGACGTGGTCCGCTCGCTGGTCACCGACGGCTCGACCGTCCTGCTCACCACGCAGTACCTCGAGGAGGCGGACGCGCTCGCCGACGAGATCACGGTCATCGACCACGGTCGCGTGATCGCGCACGACACCCCCGAGGGGCTCAAGCGCGTCGTCGGCGGCCAGACCCTCGAGGTGCGTCCGTCGGACCCGGCACGCCTCGAGGAGACCGCCACGATCCTGGGCCACGTGACCTCGGGGACCGCCGCGGAGGAGATCCGCAAGGGCGTCCTGGCGGTGCCGGTCCAGGACGACTCGGCGCTGACCGCCACCGTCTCGCGCCTGGCGAGCGCCGGGATCGGCGTCACCGAGCTGTCCCTGCACCTGCCCAGCCTCGACGAGGTGTTCTTCACGCTCACCGGCCGCACGGCCTCGGAGGACGACACCACCGGCACCACCGGCACCACCGACTCCCAGGAGGTGGCGTGATGACCACGCTGACCGAGCACCGTTCCCCCCGCGCCGTCCCGACGTCCGCCGCGACGGTCACCCGCAAGCCGTTCCCGCTGGTCCGGCACTCGTTGTCGCTGGCCAAGCGCAGCCTGATCAAGACGTGGCGCACGCCCGAGGCGCTCATCGACGTGACGCTGCAGCCGGCGATCTTCCTGGTGATCTTCGTCTACATCTTCGGCGGCGCGGTCGCGGGCAGCACGCACGACTACCTGCAGTTCCTGCTGCCCGGCATCCTGGCGCAGACCATCGCGCAGGGCGCCATCGCGATCGGCGTCAACCTCAACACCGACCTGGGCAAGGGCATCTTCGACCGGTTCAAGTCGCTGCCCATCCCGCGGGCGGCCCCGCTGGTCGGCGCGGTGCTCGGCGACGTGGTCCGGTACGTGATCGTCATCCTCAGCACGTTCCTCGTCGGCTACCTGATGGGCTTCCGGATCCTCACCGACCCGCTCAGCGCGGTCGCCGGCTGCCTGCTCGCGATCCTGTTCGCCCTGTCCCTGAGCTGGGTGTCCGTGTTCGTCGGGATGAAGGTCCGGACCTCCGGCGCGGTGCAGGGGATCATGTTCCTGATCATCATGCCGCTGAGCTTCGCGTCGAACGTGTTCGTGCCGGCCGACTCCCTGCCCAGCTGGATGCAGACGTTCGTCGCGTGGAACCCGCTGACCCACCTGGTCGCGGCGATGCGCGGGCTGTTCCTGGGCACGCCGCTGGGCGACAGCGTCTGGTGGACGCTGGCCTGGTGCGTCGGGCTGGTCGCGGTGTTCCTGCCGCTGGCCATGCGGGCGTACCGCCGCAAGGTCTGAGCCTGCCGACGAGGACCGACGCCGGCCGGGACGGGTGACCGTCTCAGCCGGCGTCGGCCTGCGCCAGCGCCCGGACGCGCGCCGCGACCTCGGCCGACGGCACGTCCTGCCAGCGCCGCAGCCGCTCCTCGCGCTCGGCCTCGTCGCCCAGCAGCTCCGCCGTGGTCCCGCGCATCCCGAGCCGGAAGAGCATGACCAGGTTGGCGCCCAGGCGGGTGCCCAGGCTCCACAGCTCCCGGGCCCGCTCGGGCTGGCCGCGGTGCGCGGCGAGCTCGGCGAGCCCCAGCGCGTAGGTGCCCAGCACGGGCATGTCCGTCGTGGTCGCGGCGTCCTGAGCGGCTCGGGCCAGCAGCTCGACCGCCCGGTCCGCGGATCCGGCCGCGGCTGCGTCACGGGCGGTGCCCGGCTCCGGCGTCCCGGCCGCGCGCAGGTGGATGATCGCGATGGCCACCAGGAACACCACCCGCGCCTGGGGCACGTGCATGCGGGCGGCGGTGGTGAGCGCGGCGGTGGCCTCGGCGTGCTCGACGGCCTCCTGCAGCCGCCCCTCCTGGGACGCCACCTGGGCCAGGCCGAGGTGCGCCTGCGCCACGTCCACGTCGTCCACCTGCGACGACGTGGTGATCGCGTGCAGCCGGGCGGTCGCGGACGCGTCACCGGCGAGCGCGCGCTGCAGGTCCAGCTGCACCCGGATGCTGCGCACGTCCTGCATCGCGCCCACCAGCTCCAGCTCCTGCAGGCTGGTGCGCAGCCACCTCTCGGCCTCGTCGCCGCCGCGACCGCCCTCCCACTGCCCGATGCCCTGCGCGGCCATCCCCATGCCCCAGTGGTCGCCGATCGACGCGAACCGCTGGTAGGCCTCGCGTGCGTCGGCGCCGGAGGTCGAGGGGTCGCCGCCGTTCTCCCGGAAGGCGGCGCGCATGAACAGCCCCAGCCCCTGCAGGAACGGGTCCGCGGACGCCACCAGCGCCTCGGCGGCGGCGACGCCCTCGAGCGGGTCGCTGGAGCCCAGCGCGGGCAGCACGTCGGCGAGCGCGCCGAACCGGGCGGAGACCTCGTGCGGCCGCTCGCTGCGGACCTGCCGGATCGCGCGCCACGCCAGGACGACGGGGCGCCGGGTCGTCGCGACACCCGCGTTGACGGCGCCGAACAGGCAGGCCGCGGTCAGCCGGTCGGCGTCGGGCAGGGGCCGGCCGGAGGCGGAGCCGACGAACAGCGCCGACGCCCGACGACCGGCCGGGTCGTCGCCGTGCAGCAGCCGCATCGCCCACTGGACGCACTCCACGTGCAGGCCGCGGATGCTCCACAGGTGGAACAGCGCACTGGCGATGTCCACCGCCGCGGCCTCGTCGCCGTGGTCGACCGCCCACCGCAGCGCCGCCAGGAACGTCTCCTGCTCCGCGGCGCAGCGGTCGAACGCCACGAGCTGTCCGGCGCCGACGAAGTCGCGGCCCAGCTCCACCGCGGTGTCCGCCGCCCACCGGACCAGCCCGTCCATGGCTGCCGCGCGCTCGTCGGCGTCGTCGAGCCGCACGTCGCCGTACTCCCGGACCGTCTCGAGCATCCGGTAGCGCGCCGGACCGCCGTCGTGCTCGTCGAGGCTGAGCAGCGACTGCTCGACCAGGGTGGCGAGCCCGCGCCGGACGACCGCCGGGGGAGCGCCGGCGATCGCGACCGCCGTCTGCGCGGTGAACGGCGCCGGCACCACGGCCAGCCGCTGCAGCAGCGCCCGGTCGGCCGGGTCCAGCAGCTCCCGGCTCCAGTCGACCATCGCCCACAGGCTCGCGTGCCGGTCGGGCAGCCCGCGCAGGGCGTCGTCGAGCAGGCCGAACCGGTCGCTCAGCCCGTCGAGCACGTCCTGCACGGTCATGGCCCGCAGCCGGGCGGCGGCCAGCTCGAGGGCGAGCGGCAGGTTGTCCAGGTGGTGGCAGAGCTCGAGCGCACGGTCGGCGTCCCACGCGATCCCGGCACGGCCGGCGCGCGCCCGGGCCTCCAGCAGCGCGAGGGCGTCGGCGTCGGGCAGGGCGCGCAGGCGGTGCACGTGCTCGCCGACGAGGCCGAGCGGCGCGCGGCTCGTCGCGAGCACGGCGACGTCCGGGGAAGCCACGGCCAGCAGGGTGCCGACGACGACCGCCGCGGCCCCCAGCACGTGCTCGCAGTTGTCCAGGACCACCAGGCCGTCGAGGTCCTGCGCGGCCAGCCGCAGCCGGTCCTCGGGCGTGAGCAGCCGCCGCTCCGTCGGGAGCTCGCCGTGGCTGGCGGTCGCGTCCGAACCGCCGATCGCCGCGAGCACGGTGGGCAGCACCTCGGCCGGTGCGCGTAGCCCCGCGAGCTCGATCACCCGGACGGACCGGCCGGCCGCCACCGCACGCCGCGCCACCTCGCCGGCCAGCCGCGTCTTGCCGGCACCGCCGGTGGCCACGATCGTGACCAGCGGCGCGGTCGCGACGGCGTCCTCCACCCGGGCGACGTCGTCGTCGCGACCCACCAGGGCCGTCGCCGGGCGTCGCCAGGACGGAGGGAGGGCGACGACCGCCCGCGGTGGCGGTGTGCCGGGACCCGGCGACAGCTCGCCGCGCAGCAGCGCGACGTGGGCCTGCGCGAGGACGCCGGAGGGGTCGGTGCCGTAGCGGTCGGCGAGGTCGGCACGGACCCGGTCGACGGTCTCGAGCGCCTCCGCGTCACGCCCCTGCGCCGCGAGCACGCGGACCAGCAGTGCCACGGCGGGCTCGTCGGGCGGCGTGCGCAGGGCGCAGAGGCGCAGGTCCTCGACCGTGTCGTCGACGTCGCCGAGCGCCAGCCCGACCTCGGCGCGGACCGTCGCGACCGCCGCGAGCAGGTGCGCGGTCGCGGGCTCGGTCACGTCCGGGACGCCCGGCAGCAGCGCGCGCGCGGACCGGCCCAGCTCCTGCGCGGTGCGGGGGTCGCCGGCGCGCAGGGCCTCGCGGGCGCGCCCGACCAGGTCCTCCACGTCGACGACGTCGATCCGCAGCCCGTCGGTGGGCAGCCGGTAGCCGCCGGGCGCGGCCTGCACGGGGAACCCGGACCGGCGCGCGCGGGAGACCAGGGCCTGCAGGGCGCCGGCGGAGTCCTCCGGCGGCAGGCCCTCCCACACCTGCTCGACCAGTGCGGCGGACGAGACCGCGCGGCCGCGGGCGTCCAGGAGCGTGCCGACGAGGGCCACCAGCCGGTCGCCCCGGACGGGGCGGCCGTCGACGGCGAGCGCCCCGAGCGTCGTGATCTGCACGGAGACAGCATCGCGCACGGACGGTCCCTGGCGTGTCGCGGTGGGCGTTCCGGACCAATCGGACGGGCCGGGTGTGGACTGCCGTGTGGAGCGGGCTGTGGGCGCCGGGAGGGTGCCTGTGGATGCCTGTGCACGGCCGCGCGTCGGTGCTGGTCGCAGGGCCTGTCAGTGGTCGGCGGTAGCCTGGAAGTTCTCCACAGGGTGAAGAATGACACGCATGTCACTACAACCCCTAGTGGTCCATTGCGTGGCCGACCCCTAGGTGTAGTGTCTAGTCACGACGCAGTGCGGAGGTCCTCGGACCGGTCAGCGGCACCTCGTCCGGCCCGGAGACGGGCCCACCAGCTTCAGCAGTGCAGGACCAGAACAGCTCGCGAACGCTCCGGGGGGAGCGTGCCGCAGACAGGACAACGGGGAGCCACCATGACGATCACGGTCTACAGCAAGCCGGCGTGCGTGCAGTGCAACGCGACGTACCGCGCGCTCGACAAGCTCGACGCCGAGTACACGGTGGTGGACATCAGCGAGGACGCCGACGCGCGTGACTACGTCATGTCGCTCGGTCACCTGCAGGCGCCCGTCGTGATCGTCGACGGTGAGCACTGGTCGGGCTACCGCCCGGACCGCATCAAGGCGCTGGCCGACCGCATGGCGACCGCGGTCGCCTGAGCGTCGCCTGCACAGACTCCCCGGGCCGGCGCTGGTGAATGCCGCGCCGGCTCGGCGGGCTCGTCTGGACGACAGCACGACCCGAGCGAGGGGATCCGACCGATGAGCTCCCTGGTCTACTTCTCCTCCGCCTCGGACAACACCCACCGCTTCGTGCAGAAGCTCGGCCTCGCCGCTCAGCGCATCCCGCTGCTGCCGTCCGAGCCGTTCCTGCACGTCTCCGAGCCGTACGTGCTGATCCTGCCGACGTACGGCGGAGGGAACGAGGGTGGCGCAGTACCCAAGCAGGTCATCAAGTTCCTCAACGACGAGGACAACCGTGCGCTGATCCGCGGCGTCATCGCGGCCGGCAACACGAACTTCGGCGAGGCCTACTGCATCGCGGGGGACATCATCGCGGCCAAGTGCCACGTCCCCTACCTGTACGGGTTCGAGCTCATGGGAACGAACGAGGACGTCCAGAGCGTCCGTGAGGGATTGGGAAGATTTTGGCAGCGACAGTCGCAGATACCCGCGTAGAGCTCTCGGGACTGGATTACCACGCCCTCAACGCCATGCTGAACCTGTACGGCGCGAACGGTGAGATCCAGTTCGACAAGGACCGGGAGGCGGCGCGGGCGTACTTCCTGCAGCACGTCAACCAGAACACGGTCTTCTTCCACGACCTGAACGAGAAGCTCGACTACCTCGTGGAGAACAAGTACTACGACCCCGAGGTGCTGGGGCAGTACGACCGCGCGTTCATCAAGACGCTCTTCGAGTACGCGTACTCGAAGAAGTTCCGGTTCCAGACGTTCCTCGGCGCGTTCAAGTACTACACGTCGTACACGCTGAAGACGTTCGACGGGAAGCGGTACCTCGAGCGCTTCGAGGACCGGGTCTGCATGGTCGCGCTGGCCCTGGCGGAGGGGAACCAGGACTTCGCGATCTCCCTGGTCGACGAGATCGTCTCCGGTCGCTTCCAGCCGGCCACGCCCACGTTCCTCAACCTCGGCAAGGCGCAGCGCGGTGAGCCCGTCTCCTGCTTCCTGCTGCGCATCGAGGACAACATGGAGTCGATCGCGCGCGGCATCAACTCCGCCCTGCAGCTGTCCAAGCGCGGTGGCGGCGTGGCCCTGCTGCTCAGCAACATCCGCGAGCACGGCGCGCCCATCAAGCACATCGAGAACCAGAGCTCCGGCGTCATCCCCGTGATGAAGCTGCTCGAGGACTCGTTCTCCTACGCCAACCAGCTGGGTGCCCGGCAGGGCGCCGGCGCGGTGTACCTGCACGCGCACCACCCGGACATCTACCGGTTCCTCGACACCAAGCGCGAGAACGCCGACGAGAAGATCCGGATCAAGACCCTCTCGCTGGGCGTCGTCATCCCGGACATCACGTTCGAGCTGGCCAAGAAGAACGAGCCCATGTACCTGTTCTCGCCGTACGACGTCGAGCGCGTGTACGGGGTGCCGTTCGCGGACATCGACGTCACCGAGAAGTACTACGAGATGGTCGACGACGCGCGGATCAAGAAGACCAAGATCAGCGCGCGCGAGTTCTTCCAGACGCTCGCGGAGCTGCAGTTCGAGTCCGGCTACCCGTACGTGATGTTCGAGGACACGGTCAACCGCGCGAACCCCATCAAGGGCAAGATCACGCACTCGAACCTGTGCTCGGAGATCCTGCAGGTCTCCACGCCGTCGACGTACAACGAGGACCTGTCCTACCAGGAGGTCGGTCGCGACATCTCCTGCAACCTCGGCTCGATGAACATCGCGCTGTCCATGGACTCGCCCGACTTCGGCAAGTCCGTCGAGGTGGCCATCCGTGCCCTGACCGGCGTCTCCGACCAGACGGACATCGAGTCGGTGCCGTCCATCAAGAAGGCGAACGCCGGCGGCCACGCCATCGGCCTGGGCCAGATGAACCTGCACGGCTACCTGGCCCGCGAGCGCATCTTCTACGGGTCCGACGAGGGCCTCGACTTCACCAACATCTACTTCTACACGGTGGCGTACCACGCCATCCGCGCCTCGAACCTGCTCGCGCAGGAGCGGCAGCAGAAGTTCTTCGGGTTCGAGGACTCGAAGTACGCCACGGGCGAGTACTTCGAGAAGTACATCGAGAAGGAGTGGAAGCCGCGCACGGCTCGCGTCGAGGCGCTGTTCGCCGAGGCCGGCGTGCACATCCCGACGCAGGACGACTGGCGCGAGCTCTCCGCCCTGGTGCAGGAGCACGGCATCTACAACCAGAACCTGCAGGCCGTGCCGCCCACCGGCTCGATCTCGTACATCAACCACTCGACCAGCTCGATCCACCCGATCGCGTCGAAGATCGAGATCCGCAAGGAGGGCAAGATCGGGCGCGTCTACTACCCGGCGCCCTTCATGACCAACGACAACCTGGAGTACTACCAGGACGCGTACGAGATCGGCTACGAGAAGGTCATCGACACCTACGCCGAGGCCACGCAGCACGTGGACCAGGGCCTGTCGCTGACCCTGTTCTTCAAGGACACGGCCACCACCCGTGACCTGAACAAGGCGCAGATCTACGCCTGGCGCAAGGGCATCAAGACGATCTACTACATCCGCCTGCGCCAGCTGGCCCTCGAGGGGACGGAAGTGGAGGGTTGCGTCAGTTGCATGTTGTAGCCCGAGGCAACCGTACCGATCTGTCTGCGATGAAGGAATCACGATGAGCGAGAAGCTGAAGCTGGTCAGCCGTGTGTCGGCGATCAACTGGAACCGCGTCGAGGACGAGAAGGACGCGGACGTCTGGGACCGCCTCGTCGGCAACTTCTGGCTGCCCGAGAAGGTGCCGGTGTCCAACGACGTGCAGTCGTGGGCCACGCTGACCGAGCAGGAGAAGACGCTCACCATGCGCGTCTTCACCGGCCTGACGCTGCTGGACACCATCCAGGGCACGGTCGGCGCCGTCTCGCTCATCCCGGACGCGATCACGCCGCACGAGGAGGCCGTCTACACGAACATCGCGTTCATGGAGTCGGTGCACGCCAAGTCGTACAGCTCGATCTTCTCCACGCTGTGCTCCACCAAGGAGATCGACGAGGCGTTCCGCTGGTCGGAGGAGAACCCGAACCTGCAGCGCAAGGCCGAGATCGTCATGGAGTACTACCGCGGCGACTCGCCCCTGAAGCGCAAGGTGGCCAGCACGCTGCTGGAGTCGTTCCTGTTCTACTCGGGCTTCTACCTGCCCATGTACTGGTCCAGCCGCGCCAAGCTCACCAACACGGCCGACCTCATCCGCCTGATCATCCGCGACGAGGCCGTGCACGGGTACTACATCGGCTACAAGTACCAGAAGGGCCTGGAGAAGCTGTCCGAGGCCGAGCGCGCGGAGCTCAAGGACTACACGTTCGAGCTGCTCTTCGAGCTGTACGACAACGAGGTCGAGTACACGCAGGACCTCTACGACGGCGTCGGCCTGACCGAGGACGTCAAGAAGTTCCTGCGCTACAACGCCAACAAGGCCCTGATGAACCTGGGCTACGAGGCGCTGTTCCCGCGCGACGAGACCGACGTCAACCCGGCGATCCTGTCGGCCCTGTCCCCGAACGCCGACGAGAACCACGACTTCTTCTCCGGGTCGGGCTCGTCGTACGTGATCGGCAAGGCCGTGAACACGGAAGACGACGACTGGGACTTCTGAGCCCACTCGCCCCCTGGCACGACGAACGGCCGGACCCCGCGCGGGTCCGGCCGTTCGCTGACGTTCAGCGCCCGCTGAGCGGGCGTCAGGCGGGGGTGGCGACCTCGACGAGGTTGCGGATCAGCACCGCGGCGGCGGGAACCAGCTGGCGCTCGCCGGGCACCAGGGACGGGTCCTGCGCACGCAGCGCGGCGGCCTCGTCCAGGGCGCTCAGCGCGTCGACGTCGGTGGCGTGCAGGAACGCGACGAGCAGGGCGCGGGCGGCCTGCGAGTAGATGCCTCCGGCGTCGACGGCGACCTCGGCGAGGATCAGCGCGGTGAGGGACACGTCCAGCTCGGCGGTGCCGGGGCGGGCGTTGGTCCAGTCGATCAGCGCCGGGCCGTGGCTCTCGGTGAGGATCACGTTGCCGGGGTGCAGGTCCAGGTGGGCCACCACGGGTCCGCCGGAGACGTGCGGCCACGCGTCGGGGTCCTGGGGGGCCCAGTCGGCCGGCGCGGCGATGGCGTGCAGCTGGGCGTGCAGGTCGGTGAGGATGGCGGCGGCGTCGGGCAGCGAGACCTCGCCGGCGCCGAGCGCCTGGAGCAGGGTCGGCCCGTGCAGGCGCTCGAGGACCAGGTCCGGGCCGCTGGCCTGGGCGACGGCGGGAGCGGGGAAGCCGTGGGCGACCACGTGCCGCAGCAGGGCGACCTCGGCGGTGGCGTCGTGACCGGAGCGGTAGCGACGCAGCAGGTGCTGCTCGTCGAGCGCGAAGATGTCCGCCGCCTCGCCCGAGGCCAGCAGGGGGCCGGGCTCGTCGGACGTGGCCAGTGCGTCGTCGACGGGGGGGACGGGCTGCTCGAGGGGGATCCCGGAGCGGCGGTCGGGCTGCGTGGGGACGTCCCCGGCAGTGTCGTGCGGAAGGTTCTCAGCACCCCCGGCAGCCCGTCGTCCTGCAGGCGTCGTGGGGTCGCTCGGAGCAAGTCCAGCGGAGTTCATGCACCGACGGTAGACGCATTCGCGGCGAATGTCCCCCGGCAACTGCCGAGAAGGCCCTGACCTGCGCTTGACCTGTCCCACACCTGTCGGACAGGACGGGTCAGGGGCGCGCCACGCGGTCCAGCGTCTGCAGAGCCTGCTCGTGCGTGGACGGCAGGGGCTCGATCCACACCCGCACCGGCTGGCGCGTCGAGGTTCGCAGGTCGAGCAGATCGCACCGCCGGGCGATCTCGCGGTGCAGCGACTCGAGCGGTGGGTGCGGGTTCTCGTCGGCGCGTGCCAGGACCGCGAAGACACCGCCGCCCAGCGTGGCCATCGGGTGCCCGTCACCGTAGGTCGACGTCATGGCGGCCCCGACCGCGGCCGAGCGCGCCGCGCGCGTGAACGGGTCGACGTCGCCGGCGGCCACGTCGATGAGGACGAGGTGGTGGCCGAGGTCGGCGACCGTGCGGGCGCGCTGGGTGGGCAGGGCGGCGTCGCGGTACGTCTCGGCGAGACGGACGGCGAGGTACTGCCGGCTCGGCAGCCCGGACTCGGGGTCGAGCGCGGGACCGTACGCGATCGCGCCGGCCTGGGCGTCGGCCCACCCCTGGCACAGGGAGCGCAGCACCGGCAGCGGCGGCTCGGCCGCGCCGAGGGTGCGGTACAGGCAGGTGAGGTCGTCGATGGTCTCGCCGATGCCGACGCCGTCGTACCCGCGCGCGCGGCCCAGCTCTTCGGCGGCCGCCTGCGCGTCACCGTCCCCGTGCAGGGCCGTCGCCAGCGCGTCCACCGTGGGGTGGTACCAGTCGGACGGCCGCAGCCACACGGAGCGGACGCTCTCGTCGCGCCATCGCGCCGTGATCGCCGCGGGCAGGACCCCCTCCGGGAGCGGGCCCGGGAGAGCCGGCAGGGCGGCGTTGTTCGACCCTGGGTTCATCGTCACGCCGGATGAGAGGCCGACAGGTGTCGGCTATGACGCCGGTGCGGGGGTTTTCACCCGGCGGATTTCACCCCGGTTCCACGGGATTCGTCGGATATGACATCCTGTGCCGTCGGACCGACATCCGAGGAGCCGTTCGTGTCAGCTAGCGCGCAGCTGGACGGCGGTGTCACAGGAGACGCGGAGCTCATCGCTTCCGCGCGCTCAGGCGATGCCGCCTCGGTCGGCGCGCTCTACGAGCGGCACGCGGGTGCGGCCTGGGTGGTCGCCCGGCAGTACACGGACTCCCCGGCCGACGCCGACGACGTCGTCGCCGACTCCTTCGTGGCCGTGTTCGGGGCCCTGGAGCGCGGCAACGGGCCCGAGGTGGCCTTCCGCGCCTACCTGTTCACCGTGGTGCGCCGCGTGGCGGGCGCCCGGCGCGACAAGGCGCGGCGCGTGCAGCCGACCGACGACCTCGCGGTGCTCGAGGCGGGGACGGCGCTGGCCGGCACCGCGGAGGAGCCCGCGCTGGCCGGGTTCGAGCGCGGCGTCGTCGCCCGGGCGTTCCACTCCCTGCCGGAGCGGTGGCAGGCGGTCCTCTGGCACACCGAGGTCGAGGGGCTGACCCCGGCCGAGATCGCGCCGATCCTCGGGCTGACCGCCAACGGGGTGGCCGCGCTGGCCTACCGCGCGCGGGAGGGCCTGCGGCAGGCGTACCTGCAGCAGCACCTGCAGGACCCGCTCGACGAGGGCTGTCGCACGGTCGCCGGCAAGCTCGGCGCCTACGTCCGCGGCGGCCTGGGCACGCGGGAGACCGCCCAGGTCGAGGCCCACCTGGAGGACTGCGGCACGTGCCGCGGGCTGCTCCTGGAGCTGGGCGACGTCAACCACGGCATGCGCGCGGTCATCGCGCCGCTGGTCCTGGGGCTGGCCGGCCTGGGTGCGCTCGGTGTCCTGCTGCCGGTCGGCGGCGGGATCGCCGCGGGTGCCGCGGCGGCCGGTGCGAGCGGCGGCGCGGGTGCCGGGGGATCGGGCGCCGGCTCGGCTGGGGCCGGGTCGGCGGGTGGCGGCGGCGCGTCGGCAGCCGGCGGCGGGGCCGGCGCGGCGACGGGTGCGGGCGGTGCTGCCGCGGGTGCCGGTGGTGGAGCGACGGGTGTCGCGACCGGGGCGGTCGGAGCGGTCGGCGCCGGAGCGGCCGGCGGGACAGCAGCGGCCGGCGGGGTCGCGGCCTTCCTGGCGTCCATCCCGCTCGGTGCGGCGGCGATCGCCGTGGGCGGGGTGGCGGTCGCGGCTGCGGCCGCCGTCGGCATCGCGACCCTGCTGAGCCCGTCCGACGGTGGCAACGCGGTCGCCCCGACACCGTCGTCGAGCGTCTCGGCGACGACCGACGCACCGACCCCGTCGGCGACGCCAGGGACCCTGCCGACGGATCTCCCGACGCCCCAGCCCACGGACCTGCCGACCGACCTGCCGACGCCGGAACCCACGGACCTGCTGGCGGACGGGCCGACCGTCGACGACGTCCCCGCCGACGGCACGACCACGGACACCGTGACCGGCGGGTCGACGCTGTTCGCGAGCACGAACGACCCCGCACCGCCCACGGAACCCACGGACCCGACGGTCCCCACGGACCCCGTCGTCCCCGAGCCGCCGGCCCCGGCCGACGTGTCCGTGTCGCTGCCGGCCGGCGGCCTGGCGCTCGAGGCGGGGGTCACCGGGCAGGCCCTCACGGTCACCGTCGCGAACTCGGGCGGCACGGCCGTCACCGACCTCACGGCCCAGGTGACCCTGCCGGAC
Source organism: uncultured Actinomycetota bacterium (assembly GCA_963837795.1). Taxonomy (GTDB): domain Bacteria; phylum Actinomycetota; class Actinomycetes; order Actinomycetales; family Cellulomonadaceae; genus Cellulomonas. The sequence goes on along the minus strand of CAWIOT010000002.1, from coordinate 16,362 downwards.
GGGGTGACGCTCGACGGCGTCGCGCCGGTCGCGTTCGCGGGTCAGGCGGCCGGACGGTTCGCGGCCGTCGGCTCGGCGGGCTGGGTCTGCGTCATGGGCGCCCAGGTCACCCTCGCGGAGTGCACGCTCGACGTGCTGCCGCCGCAGTCGACCTCGACGCTCGCACTGCGCGTCTCCGTCGACGAGTCCTACGAGGCCTCCGACGGTCAGATCCGCCTGCACGTGCTCGGCACGGGCATCGACTACGTCGCGCCCCCCATCCGGATCGCGATCGCCGCGTCGCCGGCACGCCTGACCCTGCGCTCCGACCCCGGCACCGTCCCGCTGGTCAGTGCACGCACCCGCCAGCTCGACCTGCCCGTGGCCAACGTGGGCGGCACGACGGTCCCCGCCGGGGTCGGCGCGGTCGACCTCTTCCTCCCGCACGGTGTGACCGGACGCGCGGCACCCGGTAGTGCGTGGACGTGCGACGGCACGTGGCCACTGACGTGCCGGACCGGCGAGGTGGCCGCGCGCACCGACGCCCCCCTGTCCGTGCTGCTCACCGCGGACGCGCCCGACGCGATCGCCGACCGGACGTTCGTCGCGCAGCTGTCGCCCTCCGGTCGGCGGTCCTCGGAGACCGTGACCGTGCCGTTCACGGTGCAACGTCCGGCGGCCCTGGCCGTCCGCGGCGACGGTGCGGCGTCGGTCGCGCTCGGCACCACGACCATGGTGCCGCTGAGCGTCGCCAACACCGGTGACCTGGCGGCCCGGGACGTCCAGGTCACCCTGCGGCGTCCGGAGACTTTGCGGTTCGCCGCGCCGGCCGTCAGCACCGGGACGTGGAGCTGCCCCGCCGGCGACGGACCGACCGTGGTGTGCACCGCGGCGCTGATCGACCCCGGTGCCGCCCTCGACCTGCCCGTGCGCCTGCTCGCCGCCGAGGGCGCCTTCGGCGACGTCGGCACGGTCACGGTGTCCGCCGCGGCGCCCGACGCCGACCCCGCCCAGCCGTTGCCGGTCGCGGTCCGGGCGACGTCCCCGGTGCTGCGACTGGCCGACGCCGACCCGGACGTCCTGCTGAGCGACGACGGCTCCGGGACCGCCGGCTTCACCCTGGAGGTCGGCGCGGCCGACGCAGCCCGCACGACCGCGACCCTGACGCTGCCGGTGAACCTGACGGTCGACCCGTACGGCGTCGCCCCACAGACGCCGGGCTGCGCGTCGGGGTCGCGCACCGTGACGTGCGAGCTGGGCACGGTCGCCGCCGGGTCGTCCGTGCAGGTCCTGGTCAACGTCCGCTGGAAGGGCAGCGCCCAGGGCGACGCGACCGTCGTCGTCGACGCCCTCGGGGCGAGCGCGACGGCGACGCAGCGCGTGCGGACCTCGTCGGCCGGGCTCGGCCCGCGCGACCGCTTCCCGCACGCCGACGTGACCGAGGTCGGGGCGCCGCTGCTGTCCTGCGCCACGACCGACAAGACGTGCGCTGCGGCGCTCACCACGGGGAACAAGGACAACAACGGGTTCAGCATGGTCCCGCTGGACGAGGCGCCGCCGGCACCGAAGACGCCGCGCGGCACGGTCCCGGTCTCCTCGACCGCGCACGTGAACGTGCCCGCCGGCCGCCAGGTGCTCTTCGCCGGGCTGTACTGGTCCGCCAACCGGGCCTCGGCCGATGCCTGGAGCGGGCCTCTGACCACCGCCCGCCTGCGGGGCCCGAACGGCACCTACGGCGACGTGACCGGCGAGGTGGTCGCGCAGCCGACCGACAACGAGGGACGCCGGTACTACCAGTCCTTCGCCGACGTCACGACGCAGGTGCGCAGCGCCGGGCCCGGAGACTGGTCGGTCGCGGACGTGGCCGTGAGCGCGACGGCCAAGGACAGCATCAGGACCTACTACGCGGGTTGGTCGCTCGTCGTCGTCTACTCCGACCCCGGCTCGGACGCCTCGGTCACGGTCTACGACGGCGGCCAGTGGATCGGCACGTCGACGGCGCCTCGTGCGTTCCAGTTCGCCGCCGAGGCCGGGACGACCGCGCGGATCGGCGTGGTGGCCTGGGAGGGCGACCGGACCGGCACGGGCGACCGGCTGCTGCTGGGCGACGCGTGCCGGGGCGGCACGGTCAGCCGGCCGCTGGTCCCCACGCGCTGGGACGGGTCGGCCGGGTCGGACAGCAACGCGTTCGACTCCACCGCGACCGGCTGGCGCGCGCAGAACTCGCTGGGCACCGACGCCAAGGCGTTCCGCGAGGTCCGGCTGTCCTGCGACGTGAGCTCGCTGACGCCGACCACGGCCGGCGACCAGTACCTGATCGGGGCGATCACCCTGCGCACGACGCCGGCGACGCCCGTGGGGACCAGCTGATCAGTCGGCGCGCTCGGTGACCGCGACGACCGCCGCGTCGATCGGCACGTCGCCGCCGACCAGCTCGAGGACCAGGCCTGCGGTCTTCGGCTCGTGCAGCAGCGCGACGAGCACCGCCGCCACGTCGGCCCGCGGGACCGAGCCGCGCGGCACCGAGTCCTCCAGCCGCACCCGACCGGTGGGCTCGTCGTCCGTGAGGCCGCCGGGGCGCACGATCGTCCAGGACAGGGCGCGCTCGCGCAGGTCCAGCTCGGCGGCGCGCTTGGCCCGCAGGTAGGCGGCGAACACCTCGTCGGTCCCGTCCGGCGGCGGTGCGCCGGCGCCCATCGACGAGATCAGGACGTACCGGCCGACGCCCGCCTGCTCGGCGCCGTCGGCCAGGAGCGCGGCCGCGGCCCGGTCCACCGAGTCCTTGCGCTCCGCGCTGCTGCCCGGCCCGGCGCCGGCCGCGAAGACGACGGCGTCGGCCCCGGCGATCGCCTCGGCGACATCACGGGCGTTCGCCTTCTCGAGGTCGAGGACCACCCCCTCCGCACCGTCGGCGGCGACGTCGTCCACGTGCTGGAGCTGCCGCACCAGGGCGACCGGTACGTCCCCCCGCGCACTCAGCGCGCGGGACAGGAGTCGCGCGATCTGCCCGTGGCCACCTGCGATAGCGATGCGCATGCCACCCACGGTAGGCACGGACCGCCGGCCCGGCGACCGGTGAGCCGGGTCAGTCGGACGTGGGTGCGTCGTCGGCCGTGCCGACCAGCCGCAGGTGGCTGAGCCGGTCGCCCAGCCGGTGCACGTCGTCGCTGCCCGCCGGCGCCAGCGACAGGGCCGTGTACGTGTCCGCGCCGGGGATCAGCTCGGCGGCGAGCTCCCGCAGCAGCTCGGCCATCTCGGCCAGGTCGGCGGGGGCGTGCGTCTCACCCTCGGGCACGCTGACGTACACGAGGAGGCCCGGGCGGGGGGCGGGAAGCTGAGCGGGAAGAGCCATGACGTCTCCGGTGTGCGCGGTCCGCGGGCCCGGTTGCGGGCGGCGGTGTGGTCGAGGGCCTGAAGGATCAGGACCGATGACACGCGCACGGATACGCGGCGACGAGGCGCTGCGCAGACGTGGTCATGGACCGACTGTCGCACGCCGGCTCGTCGGCACCAAGGCCGAGACGGGGGTGTCCCAGGGTCTGGGACGGCTCAGACGACGCCGTAGAGCCGGTCCCCGGCGTCCCCGAGACCCGGGACGATGTACGCCTTGTCGTTGAGCCGCTCGTCCACGGCGGCGACGACGACGGACACGTCGGCCCGGTCGCCGACGGCCTTCTCGACGACCGCGAGCCCCTCGGGTGCGGCCAGCAGGCAGACCGCCGTGACGTCGCGGGCGCCGCGCGCCAGCAGGAAGTCGATGGCGGCGACCAGGGTGCCGCCGGTGGCGAGCATGGGGTCGAGCAGGAAGCACTGCCGGCCGGACAGGTCGTCGGGGAGGCGGTTGGCGTACGTGATCGCCTCGAGCGTCTCCTCGTCGCGCTGCATGCCGAGGAAGCCGACCTCCGCGGTGGGCAGCAGGCGCGTCATGCCGTCGAGCATGCCCAGGCCGGCGCGCAGGATCGGCACGACGAGGGGGCGCGGGTCGGCCAGCTTGACGCCGGTGGTCGCCGTGACGGGCGTGACGATGTCGACGGACTCGACGTGCACCTCACGCGTCGCCTCGTAGGCGAGCAGGGTGACCAGCTCGTCGACCAGGAGGCGGAAGGTGGGCGACGCGGTCTTCTCGTCGCGCAGGACGGTGAGCTTGTGGGCGACCAGGGGGTGGTCCGCGACGTGCAGGCGCATGCGCTCAACCTACCGGCCCGGCGGGGGGTTCCGACGAGGCCGCGGGGCCGTGCGCTCGGTTGCGACGCGGGTGCGCGGCAGGTGTCGCGCGTCCGAACCCGCGGAGCTTGGTGCGCGAGGTGCTCCTGGGGCGTTCTGGTCGCCCCTTCCGACCCGCACGTCACAAGTTCCGCGGGTTCTGACGCGTGCCGCGGGGCCGGGCGGCGAGTCGCTACGCCGGCGCGACGGGGTGCGCCAGCGCCGACGGGTGACGATGCCGGGTGTCGACGACGGAGCCGGTGCGAGGATGGCGCGCATGGAGACGAGGCGGCCCTGGCAGGCGTTCGACGCCTGGGCCATGGGGCTGGCGCTCGACGAGGCGCGCCACGCGGTGCTCACCGACGACGTCCCGGTGGGTGCGGTGGTGATCGGCCCGGCGGGCGAGGTGGTGGGCCGGGGGCGGAACACGCGCGAGGCGCATGCCGACCCGACCGGTCACGCCGAGATCCTCGCGCTGCGGTCCGCCGCCGAGCACCTGGGCCGATGGCGGCTGGACGACTGCACCCTCGTCGTGACCCTGGAGCCGTGCCTCATGTGCGCCGGCGCGACCGTGCTGGCCCGGGTGCCCCGGCTGGTGCTCGGCGCGTGGGACCCGAAGGCCGGTGCGTGCGGGTCGCAGTGGGACGTGGTGCGGGACCGCCGGCTGAACCACCGGGTCGAGGTGGTGGGCGGCGTGCGGGCCGACGAGTGCGGGCTGCTGCTGCAGCGGTTCTTCGAGGCGCACCGGCTGCCGGGGCCGTCCGAGGACGCGACCGGCTGACCGCTCAGCGCGGCGTCGGCAACGACTCCGCCAGCTCCGTGAGAGTCTCCGAGGTGCCCGCGTCCAGCGTCACCGCGGCGTACTTGTCCCCGCGGGTGGCACCCCGGTTGACGACGACCACCGGCTTGCCCGTCTGCGCCGCGTGCCGCACGAACCGCAGCCCGGACTGCACGGTCAGCGACGACCCGGCGACGAGCAGCGCGTCGGCGTCGTCGACCATCGCGTACGCCCGCTCGACCCGCTCGCGCGGCACCGTCTCCCCGAAGTAGACGATGTCCGGCTTGAGCATGCCGCCGCACGCGGCACAGTCCGCGACGACGAAGTGGCTGGTCTGCTCGATGACGGCGTCCGCGTCGGGGGCGATCTCGATGTCCGCGACCGCGTCGGTGAACCCGGGGTTCAGGGCGTCCAGGCGGTCGGCCAGCTCGGCACGGGAGATGACGCGCCCGCAGCTCAGGCAGCGGACCCGGTCGTAGCGGCCGTGCAGGTCGATGACGTTCCGGGAGCCGGCGGCCTCGTGCAGCAGGTCGACGTTCTGCGTGATGAGCCCCGTGAGCACGCCCCGGTCCTCGAGCGCGGCGAGCGCGCGGTGTCCGGCGTTCGGCATGGTCCGGTGAACGTGCCGCCACCCCACGTGGTTACGCGCCCAGTAGTGCCGACGGAAGCCCTCGTCGCCCGTGAACTGCTGGAACGTCATCGGCGTGCGCGGCGGCGAGTCCGGACCGCGGTAGTCCGGGATGCCGGAGTCCGTCGACACCCCCGCCCCCGTCAGCGCCACCAGCCGGTGGCCCGACAGCACCTCGAGGACGTCCGTCAGGGATCCGGCGGTCATCGGGACGGCGTCGTGGGTGGAGCTCACCGAGCCACGGTACGACGCCGATTCGGAGGACGGGCTCCCGACCAGGTACCCTTCTCGCCGAGGTAGCGTGTCCGAGCGGCCTAAGGAGCACGCCTCGAAAGCGTGTGTGGGTGAAAGTCCACCGTGGGTTCAAATCCCACCGCTACCGCCAGTCGAAGGGCCCCACCCGCATGATCATGCGGATGTGGGGCCCTTCGTCGTTCCCGGTCACTCCGTTTACACTCCCGCTTTGGCCCTCCGGCAGCCCTCTTCGGACGCCTGGGCGACGAGCTGGTCGATGACGACGCGCAGGTCCGGAGCGACGTGGATTCGCTGCACGTAGTGCCGTGCCGTGGTGCTCTCGTCGGCGTGCCCGAGCAGAGCCGTGGCGTTCGCGAGCGTCGTGCCCCGCGCCACCTGGGTCGCTACGGTCCGGCGGAAGTCGTGCGGTGTGACGTCGACGCCGGTGTCCCTGTGCGCCGCGCGGAGCTGGTCGCGCACCCGGCCCGGAGACCGTGGCGAGCCCTTCGTGGAGGGGAAGACCAAGTCGTCTGGACCGCCGTCGAGCCCGAGATCCAGCGCGGTCCGGATCGCCGTCACCACGAATGTCGGCAGTGTGATCGTGCGCCGCGAGGAGTCTGACTTGGGTTTGGGCTGCCGAATGAGCCCGCCGTCGGCTCGCACGACCGTCCCGGTCACGGTGAGCGTCGGGATCTCGGCGTCCAGGTCCAGGTCTTCCACTCGCAGCGCCAGGCACTCGCCGATCCGCAGACCGGTTCCGAGCATCGTGTCGACGATCTCCGGCAGGAGCGTGATGTTGCGACGGCCGCGGAGAAGCGCCGGCCGCTCCTCCCACTCCCGTACGGCCTTGCGCAGCAGCGCGATGTCCTCGAGCGAGATCGTCCGGACCCCGTCGCGCCTCGGCTTGCGGACCGTCACGGCATCACGGACCGGATTGGCCGGTGCCGCGCCGTAGCGCACGCACATCATCATGACCTGCGACATCACGTTGCGAGCCTGACGAGCGGTGTCGAACTTCTGAGCTCCGCCCAGCGCCATGAGCACGCGGTTCACGGCCACGGGTGTCACCTCACGAACCCGCAGCGCCCCGAACGCCGGCCGCAGGTCCCGCTCCAGCACCCCGAGGTACGTCGTCAGTGACTGGGGGGTGACCTGCCCCTCGACGCGCTTCTCGGTGATCCACTGGTCGAAGACGACCTCCATACGCGTGTCCGGTGTGATCGTCGCGCCACCGTTGGCCATGCCCTCGGTGCTGGCACGATGGAGCCTGTCTTGGAGTCGCGACTCCGCCGCCGAGCCGGATGGCCCTCGTGCCTCGACCTTGTGCAGCACGCCGGCGAAGTCCCGATACTTCGCCTGCGCGCCCCAGACCCCAGGCGAGACCTCCCTACGCGAGATCCGACCCCAGCGGCCGGGCTTGATGGGTTCGCGTGGCACGGCTCACTCCTCCTCTTGGCCGTCGGTCACGCGGTCGAGCCACTGCGTCGACGTCCTCGGGCCGGTAGCGCAGCCGACCTCCGACGTGCAGCACCCTCGGCCCGCCGCCGCGGCTCGACCACGCGTAGATGCAGTGCAGCGTCACCCCCAGGTACTCGGCCAGCTCCTCCGGCGTCCACAGTCGCCGACGGGCGGACGCCGTGTCGGTCGGTCCCATGCTTGTCGTGCTCATCTCTGATCCCCCTGCTCGTCCCTCTCATGGCTAGTGCTCTCTGGTTGTCACTTGGTGCGCGTGTGGCGTTGCTCGGCTCGCCACTTTGCATACTCCCGGGCGCGAGACGCGGCCGCGTCGGCGAGTGCCTTGTCCCCGGCCCGAGGCCAGCCCGAGCCGTCGTAGGTCCACGAGCCGACGACCAACGTGGTCTCCTCGTCGTCGGCCATGAGCTGCTGCTCGAGCTCGCGGGTGTCCAGTGGAGTCGCCCGGCGCCTGGCTTCGACGGCCAGACCCTGAAACCGCCGGCGGGCGCGGCGCAAGGCCCCGAGAGTGACCGAGTAGTGACGGGACTTCGTCGAGAAGTGACCTCGAAAGCCGAGCATCGATGCCCACCGGCCCAAGAGCGCGTACGGGTTCTGAGCGCAGTCCCCGCACAGTCGTGGGTGTCGGTCGCCGGCCCGCTCCTCGCAGGCGAACGGGCACCCGGCGAGCGCACGAGAGGACAGCGTGCGGCAGAACCCGGTGAGCCATGCCAGGTGGGGGAGAGGGTGCCTCGGGTCGGCGCCGGCCGACTTGGTCGAGTACTTCGCCAGGTAGGCGGCGACCTGCTCTGTGGTGATCTCGTCGCCAGGGACGGAGCCCGAGCGGACGATCCTGACGTCGGTCTGCGCCCCGAAACGGAGCACCCGCTCGACGTCGGCGTCATCGACGGGAGGGGCGGTGCACCGCACGGCAACTGCGGCATCGCGCAGAGCGCCTTCGAGACTGGCCGCGGGGATCGGCGCGGGAGATCCGGGCCCGTCGGGCCCGTCGATGCGCACGAGAGCGTGGAAATGGACCAGGCCGCGCGCCTGGAACTCAGCGACCTTGGCGTACTCGAGCCGTGCGTGATGCTTCAGGTCGCGATCCCGCACTCCGAGCTCGGCGGCCAGCTGGCGACGCAGAGCGATGGTGAATCGGCGCCACAGCTCGGGCGCGTGCCACTGCCAGACGGTCGCCGACTCGGTGTCGTAGCACTCGCGGCACAGCGGTGCGCCGACCCGGGGATCGTCAGAGTCGTGGCGAGCCCAACACGTCAGCCGGCGGCCGTGCGGGCACGTCGCCAACCTGGTGCGCGGGTAGCAAGGGTGCTTCCCCTCACGCACTCCGTGGACAGGACCGAACGACGGAGCAGTCAGGGTGACGAACAGCAGCGGGTTCGCGTTGACCGCCGCGGGGACACCCTTGCCACCGTGCAGGCCGGTGGAGATCAGCTCGAAGGTGTCACGTGCATAGAGGCGAGAGCACGACGGACAGACCGCGTCCCGGCGATTGCCACACGGCTTGTAGAGCAAGCCCATGGGCTCGTCGGCAGAGCGGAACGTGTTCACGATCTCGCCCGTACGCAGATCGACGGTCTCCGATCGTCCGACCAACCGGACCGGGTGGGCGCAGTTGCTGGCCTTGGCGAGCGCATCGGCGAGGGCCGGCATGCTGCCGTCTGCAAGGCGCCCCACGATGGATTCCGCCTGGGCCGGGACGAGCTCGCCCAGATCGAGGGGAGCGTCCGGGCCATGCCCTCGAAAGCCACCGCTCGTCCCCGTCGTCATCACGCCACCTCGGAGTCCTCGGGTCCGCTCGTGCTGCGCGGACTCCGTCGGCGTGGAAGTGGCGCCGCGTCCATGTCGGGTGTGACGACCGAGACGAGGCCGACAGGAGCGCGGTTCTCGTACCAGTCGACAGGTGCGGCTGGTGCCGGGTACCGCTCGGAAACCGTCCGGATGACGTCGTCCGGCCAGAAGTCGGCGCGAACTCGTTCGACGACGCCGTCGTCCCGCACGACGTAGCCGGCCCCCGGCATGGTCCGGTCGATCCGATGTGCGGGAGCCAGATCGCCGTAGCCGTCGCCAAGGACCATGCGTGTCTCGGACGACGAGGCGAGCCGCAGAGCGATCGTCTGAGTGAACAGCTCACGCATGCCGACGGTCTCTTTGCGCGGGTCCTGGACGAACGCCACGACCATCACGCCGAGTGCGCGCCCCTGGGTCAGGATCCGCTTGAGGAGGGTGTTTCCTTCGTTGACGACGTCACGCGAGGCGTAGCCCGTCAGGACAGCGAGCTCGTCGATCAGGAGCACATGTGCTGGGTCGCCCGGTGATGGCTCGAACTGACGCGACCGGCCCCTCATGGCGCCCTGCCGCTCGACGATCACCTGCTGCAGCGACCTCAACAGGCTCAGCGCGGACTGCTCATCCATCGCGACGGACGAGAACATGCCTGCGCCCACCGCGACCTCGACGCCGCCCTTGAGGTCGATTCCCCACAGCCGCACCAGACCAGCGTGGGCAGCCGGAGCCAGGTTGCCGGCGATGCCCCAGAAGATCGACCCCTTGCCGGCGCCCGACCGCCCAACGACGAGCGTGTGAAGGCCGTTCAGGTCGAGCCGCCACGGCGAACCATCCGAGCGGCGCCCGAGCGTCACAGCGTCCGACCTCCAGGTCGATGGGAACTTGTGGCGTCATTGGCTCGTGCAGCAGCTCACGCATCGTCAGAACCATCTCGACGACACCCGGACCCACGCGACGCGACTCCGCGGACTCGGCCTCGAACGCCGTCGCGATGGCTTCGACCGCCTGGTTCAGGTCGTCGACGGTCTGGCCAACGGCGGCGCGAACGCGCAGCGAGAGGGTGTTGTCGCTCGTGCGCACCCTCACCAGCCGGGGGATCGTCTTCCGCTTCCCCCACTCCCAGGGCCACGCGAGACCGCACCGCTCAGCGACCCGGACCCATTCCTTGCGCGCCCGACGCCGCCAGCCATGACGACGGAGCGGACCACCGAGCGCCGCTTCGTAGGTCAGCGGGCTCACGGCCTCCCAGGCGGCTCGGAGGAGGCACCAGGCAGGAACCAGCCAGAACACCGCGACCCCGGCCGCCTCGTGATCGGCGATCAGCAGCACGTTGCCGATCACGAGGCAGACGAGGACCGTGCGCCACGACTGGACCGTCCAGGACGCGAAGTGCCAGAACGCGCTGCCCAGCCGGAAGCCAGACGGCCCGATCCACTCACGCGGCCTTGGTCAGCGGCGGCGGTCTGCCGCGCCGCCTGCAGCTCGCGGCACGGGAACGTGCGCAGCGGCGGCACGAGGTCCCCCCTGCAGAACACCTTGAACTCCGCCTCGGGCCATGCGCCACCGCTCCAGACCGCGAACCCATGGCACGTCCTGGTGGGCTCGTAGACCGTGACCTGGTCCAGCGCGAGTCGCCACGCCAGGTACTCGGCGGCTGCCTGGCAGGTGACGTGCACCGACACGATGCCGTGACCGATGTCGGCCGACCGCACGTGACCGTCGACCATCGCCACGACGTCGGCTGCCATGGTCAGCAGCTCCGGAATCGTCGGCCCCGGCTCGGGCGAAACGTCGCAGGCCGGTGTGGCAGTGAGGGCGGACATCACGCCGCCGCCTTCGGCTCCCCGACCCTGGCCGACTGGCCCGGTGTGGCGAAGCCCTGCGCGCGGAACGACCACGCGATGCGGGGCCGCTTGCCCGAGTCGTCGACGTACGGCAGTGCCGTCAGGCCGACGAACTCCACCGGCGTCCACGGCAGCGGCGAGGTGTTCTTCGGCGGCACCGGCTGGACCTCGGCGGCGAACTTGACCGTCACACCGATCTCGCGGCGGCCCGCCTCGTCGTCGCCGTCGATGACGGTGCACTGCCACAGCCGCAGGCCCGTCTCCTTGTCGTGCTGCTGGGGCCGCGAACCGTCCGGACGCTGCTCGGCCTGGAAGTCCGTGACGGGCTCCACGAGCCCACGCAGGTAGGCCCCCTTGGGGAACACCGTCTCGTGGGCGATCTCGAAACGCTTGGCGATGGCCATGATCTCGACTCCTTGCACTCGGGATGTCCTGCGTGGCTATCTGCCCACGAACCACGACACCGCGATGCAGTAGGACGTCGTCACCTCCTTGTGGGACGATTCGGGACGTCCTAAGATGGGTGCAAACGTCCCAAGACGCCCCTGGAGGCGTGATGACGAACGAACGGCTTCGCGCAGCAATCACCGACGCGGGACTCTCACTCCAGGAATTCGGTGAACAGGTCGGGGTCGATCCCAAGACGGTCGAGCGGTGGATCAGCACGGACCGGATCCCTCATCGGACGCACCGCATGCGCGCGGCGCACATCCTCGGCAAGTCCGACGTCTTCCTCTGGCCGGCCACCGACTCGGACCCACGCACCAGGTCAGCCACCCGCGCCGAGTTCGTCGACCTCTACCCGAGCCGCGGATCGCTGCCGGTCTCGACCTGGGAAGAGCTCATCGACAACGCTGGAGAGGCGATAGACCTGCTCGCCTTCGCCGGCAGCTTCCTGCACGACAGCATCCCGGAGTTCGCTGAGCGAATCGCGGCGCGAGCTAAGAGCGGCGTCCGTGTCCGCCTGCTGTTCGGGGACCCCGAGAGTGCTGCCGTCGCTCTCCGGGGAGAAGAGGAGGGCATCGGCGAGCTCATGGCCGCCAGGTGCAACCTGACCTGGAAGTACCTCGCCCCGCTGCTCGAGGACGTGGCAGGTATCGAGGGACGGAAGCACGGCAGCACGCTCTACGCCTCGCTCTTCCGCTTCGACGACCAGCTGCTGGTCAACCCGCACGCTCTCGGCGCACCCGCCGGCCACTCGCCGATCATGCACGTCAACCGGATCCCTGGCGGTCGACTCTTCGCCCACTACATGGAGTCATTCGAGCGCACCTGGCAGGCCGCCAAACCTGTCTGAGCGCACGTACGCTCGAAGGCATGGCTCGCATCGACTACATCGATGACCCCAATGCCCCGGAGATCAACTCCGTGGTGCCCTCCGTCGTCGCGATCGTCCAGGACGACGAGGGCCGCGTGTTGATGATCCACAAGACCGACAACAACCGGTGGGCGCTTCCCGGTGGCGGTCACGAGCCTGGCGAGAGCATCGCCGACACGGTGATCCGCGAGGTCAAGGAAGAGACCGGCTACGACGTCGAGGTCGAGACGATCACCGGCACGTACACCAACCCGAACCACGTCATGCAGTACGACGACGGCGAGGTCCGTCAACAGTTCTCGATCGCGTTCCGGGCTCGGCTCCTCGGGGGCGAGAGGCGCACGAGCTCGGAGAGCGACGAGGTCGAGTGGCTCACGCCTGAGCAGATCGAGTCGCTGGATCTCCACGCACTCCATGCGGCTACGGCTCGAGCACGCTCTGCACGGCTCCGGCCGGCCATTCATCGGGTAGTCCGAGCTGCCGTCGCGCACGCTCGGCAGAGGCAAGTAGCTGAGCGCGGGAACGGCTGACCGCCCGGTGCACCGGACTGGAGGCGGGATACCTGCTCAGGATCTCGGCGATACGGGTCTCCGGGTCGGTCAGTGATCCGTCGGGAGAAGAGACGAGGTCCAGCAGGGTGAGGACATCGAGCTCGGCCGGGTCCGCCGCCGGCATGGCGGAGCAGCTCCGCCCGTAGCCCCCGCTCCTCTGCCTCGAAATCGGCCCCGGTGTGATGTGCCACGAGGCTGACGACCTCGCGGGAGCACCCTCGCGTCAGCGAGGAATGCCGCACCGTCGAGGGCGTGCAAGCCCGTCGCCGACAACTCCTCGGCGTAGCCCAGGTCGTGCAGCCACGCCGCCGCCGCGACTCAGCCGAGATCTTGCCGGCGGCGGCCAGTTCCTCAGCGAGTTCGCCGACCGTTCGCACGTGGTCCCAGCGGCGACCGAGGCCCGAGAGGTACTCGGAGGCGACCTTCGGGGCTTGCTCGGGGCTCCACATGCCAACTCATTTTGCCGCACCGCGCCGACGCTATAGGTGTGAGGGCCGCCCGCGCGCTACCCCTCGTCCTCGTCCAAGCGGCGCGGAGCGCACAACTCGTCTCTACGTTCCGCCACGCGCGGCGACCGCTGTGCGGGCGGTCCGCCAGCGCTAACGCCTGTCGTTCAGTCGGAGTTGGCCTACGCCTGGCTAGTCCTTCGAGGACATGATGCGGCCCCAACCTCGGATCCAGCTCATGAGCGCAATCACGAAACTCGACGTCCCGATGAGCACGGCCCACGGGGAGCCCGTGAAGATCGCGCCTTCACCGGATGAGTTGCACTCCGCGCGGCCCACGGCCGCCCCAGCCCCCAGCCCGGCCGCACCCAGGCGAAATCCCAGCCCGGTGGTGAGGACGCCGTAGGCGACGACGGACGCCAGAAAGACCAACCCAACGTGGTAGGCGTATCGAGCCCAGCGGCGATCACTTCTGCAGCTCGTCGCGCTTTACCCAGCAACCAGCGAGCAGTGATCCGATTAGGGCGGTCGAGCTAACCCACCACAACATCTCCACCTGCGCGAACCAGTTCGCAATATCGAACAGCCGCTGGAGGCTCTCGGTCGTCTGTGCAGTCGCGTAGTCCACAATGAGCGACCCTACAGCGGCCCCGTGAGCACGCGGTGCTAGATGCGGTCGGGGCCGAGGCCTAATCTCGATACGTGAACGAGAGAGACATACCGCTCGGCTTGGCGGTCCTTTTGATGCTCGGCGTGTTGCCCCTCGCGGGCTGTGCTCCCTCGGAGGCTGAGGTGGCGCGGCAGGCGTGCTCAGTGTGGAACGAGCAGATGCTCGATGCGGTGCCCAGGGTTGGGAGGGCTTTCGAGCGTCTCGGTCGATGAGTTCGTTCAGCGCAAGGGGGACTACGACGCCCGTGTTGCGACCCAACCCGCGGACTGCGAGATCACTTGGAAGGTCGAGGCGGCCGCCAGCAATCTCTGCATCTCCTGGTCAGCGGCGTTGGGAAGCGCCACCCGCGACATGCAGCGTGCGGTACCCGAGGACCAACTTGCCGCGGCTACCGAAGCCTTCAACGCTGCCCGTGCACCCGTCGAAGCGATGCGTCCGGCGGGTTGCAGACCGGACTGGCGATCGACGGGCAACGAGCCCTATGCGGTTGCGTCCGGTGAGCCAGCGCCACCGGCCGACGACGGTGGAACCAGTGGCGTCCCGGACGCTGACAACGATGACTCGGACTCTCCGATTAACGCCGGCTGCAGCTGGTCTTGGCGCGGCGGCTTCAGCTGCGGTGTTGGCGTCGGATAGGCCAACGAACCAGGTCGCCATTCGCCGTGGGCACAGGAACTGCCATCGGCGGCGCTCTAGGCGCGGTGATCTGGTCGAGATCATCAATCTCGTTGAAGCAACGGCGGCTGTCGGACAGGGCGTTGCGGCTCTTAGACAGGCGTCACTAATCCTTGTGAAACAGCGCCCGAAAACGAGTCAGTCGCGAGTCCGCGGGTCCAGGTTGTGATTCCTGATGAACAGCCAGTGTCACGCCAATTTCATTCGCCACCGACATCGCAAGCGCAATTCAAAACCTGTTCCCTCGCCCACCGCCTTCCTGGCACCCTCGCCTCGGAAGTACAGATCGAACAGCAGCGGAAGTTCGTCCTCGGCAATCTTGGGTCCCCAAGAGGCCACTTCTAGCAAGATAGTGTGCTCGTTCTCTTCGAACCTGATTACAACCTCTGTGCTCGGAGGGGCGTACTTGAGCGCGTTGTCTATGAACGTATGTGGTATGACTCCTACCACATCAGATTCCACGCAGCTCACCCCAGCTTTCGCCTTCAAAGCGGACGTTCACCGCACGGTCTTCAAACGCCCCCTCGTATATCTTCTCATACTTTGTCACTAGCCCGTGCAGCCGTATCCGCTGGTCCGAAGCGGATCACGAATTCTCTCGGGGTACATGAGGAATAGAGCGGCAGTGAGTTTACTCTCCATAAGGCGCGCCGACCAGTAGATTGCCTGCAGTTCCCGAGGCGAAGCGTCCAACTTTGCTTCCAGCTCCCCTTCCTTGCGGGCATCCAGAAGAACGTTCACGTTCTGTACGATCTGGCCGACCAGAGAGCGGTAGTCGTGGACCTGACTCAAGCTCTGTTGAATTTCCGGCTTGAGCAACTCAATTGAATCGCGCTGAAATTCCTCGCTGCTACGGTAGTTGTTCAAGGCTTCTTCTTTCGCGTGCGCCAACTCCTCGTCGGAGGCTGTGACCGCACCATGCGCAGCGTCCATGATGCGAAGAAGGGCGTCCCGCCTCACGTGACGCGTGCGGTCTCGTCGAAGATTCTTCTGCCACTGCCGTGACTGCCCAGCAGAGTCTGGGGCCACGATTCCGTTCAGAACGGTTCCGTCGTCCAAACGGACAAAGTTATACCCGAAACGACACAGTTGTACGCCCGTGAGCTCGCTCGGTGACTCGCACTCACGTACGCGACATTCTACGCAGCGAGATGGCGCGGGAACGATAGCGCCGTCGTGCTGACTTCCAGTCCGAGTGTACGGATACGGCATGAAGATATACTGCGCCTCGTGCAGCTCGGCCACAACACTTCCGATCTAGTTGGTCTACTTGATGAGTGCAAGTACGCTCGCCGCAGTCTGCACCACAAGAAGTACACGATCAACAGTCGCGCTATTGTCGGTCCTCGATGCCAATAGTTGGCGGAGCTTCGACCTGTCCCCTGTCCGGATTGCTTGGCGCAGGCGCCGCTCAATGCCCGGGTCGCTCAACGCTTCCGGCGCCATTTCGCGGTACGCGAGATGCATGTAGTAACCAAGGGAAAAGCGCAGTTGAAGTAGTCGATCGACCTCGGTCTTGAACTGGTAGTAGTCGGCAGACTTGGGAGCACGGCGTCGGCCATACTGAGAAACTATATATCCGTGGAAGTATTTCAGTTGGAGTACGCAACAACAAGCTGCGTCGGATTCGATCCTTGAGGTATTAGGACGCCCAATCCCTCGTCGGGCGAGAGAGATCGACCCACTCCTTGCAGGTCCAAGAGAATGAGGTCAAACTGCATCGTGTCAATGTCGGACGTCTGCTTGACGTCCGAGCGCTTCTCTACGTTGTAGTGATC
>CAWIOT010000001.1:0-222636 GCA_963837795.1 uncultured Actinomycetota bacterium | reverse complement strand
TCAGATGGGTGCCCCGAGTGGGATTCGAACCCACACTGGATCGGGTTTGAGCCGAACGCCTCTGCCGGTTGGGCTATCGGGGCCGGGCAGCAGGATAGCCGGGTGTGCCGGGGCGTGATGGGCGTGGGCCGCCTCACAGCGGCAAGGGCTGCGTCGGCGACCGCCTCGCCCACTACTCTGTGCACGTGAGCACCGACGCGACCCCCGAACCCACCGAGGCGGCGCCTGACGCCCTCGACCTGAGCACCCCGGCTCCGGCGGGCGAGCCGACCCCGGCCTCGACGCGTCCGGCGCGCCGCGCGGTCGTGGCCGAGGACGAGGCGCTGATCCGCATGGACGTCGTCGAGACCCTGCGCGACGCGGGCTTCGACGTGGTCGGTGAGGCGGGCGACGGCGAGCAGGCCGTGCAGCTGGTCACGGACCTCAAGCCCGACGTCGTGGTCATGGACGTGAAGATGCCCGTGCTCGACGGCATCTCGGCGGCGGAGCGCATCGGCAAGGCGCACCTGGCGCCGGTGGTGCTGCTGACGGCGTTCTCGCAGAAGGAGCTGGTGGAGCGGGCGCGGGACGCGGGGGCCATGGCCTACGTGATCAAGCCGTTCAGCCCGGCGGACCTGCTGCCGGCGGTGGAGATCGCGATCTCGCGGTACGCGCAGATCAGCGCGCTCGAGTCGGAGGTCGCGGACCTGGCGGAGCGGTTCGAGACGCGCAAGCGCGTGGACCGGGCCAAGGGTCTGCTCATGACCAAGATGGGGCTCACGGAGCCGGAGTCCTTCCGGTGGATCCAGAAGACCTCGATGGACCGTCGCCTGACCATGCGTGAGGTGGCCGACGCGGTCATCGAGCAGGTGGGCGGCGGCGCCTCCTGACGTTCGTCCGACGAGGGCCGGCACGGTGACCACCGTGCCGGCCCTCGTCGTTCCCGGGCCACGCATGATCCGGTCAACCGTCCAGATCGGAGGTTACTGGTTGGTCACAACTCGGCAACAACCCTCGCTGAGACATGTTGATTCACATCGCGGACACAAACAATGAGTACCTTCGCGCCACACCTGCAGGACTCCTACCGGGAGCCAGCGGATCGCAGTACTCACAGAGGGGTACCACGCATGATTCGTTCCACACACGCAGTCCGGGCCGCGGCCCTGGCCGGTGCAGCCGCG
The DNA here is from genome assembly GCA_963837795.1 of uncultured Actinomycetota bacterium. GTDB lineage: Bacteria > Actinomycetota > Actinomycetes > Actinomycetales > Cellulomonadaceae > Cellulomonas. Next base: position 221,473 of record CAWIOT010000001.1, on the reverse strand, counting down.
CTGGTCCTTGCCGCCTGCGGCTCTGGCGACAGCGGCGGCGACTCGACCGACGGCGCCAGCGCCGGCGGCTCCACCGACCCGCTCATCATCGGCACGCTCCTGCCGCAGACCGGCTCGCTGGCCTACCTCGGCCCGCCCGAGATCGCCGGCGTCGGTCTCGCCGTCAAGGAGATCAACGAGGCCGGCGGCGTGCTGGGCAACGACGTCGTCCAGGAGGACGCGGACTCGTCCGACGCCGACCACGCCGAGGTCGCCACGCAGTCGGTCACCGACCTCCTGTCCAAGAAGGTCCAGGTCATCATCGGCGCGGCCTCCTCGTCGGTCACGCTGAACGTGGTGGACGACGTCACGGCGGCCAACGTCGTGCAGATCTCGCCGGCCAACACGGCGACCAAGCTCTCCGGCTACTCGCCGTTCTACTTCCGCACCGCGCCGCCGGACACGGTGCAGGGCGCGGCGCTGGGCAACCTGATCCTCGGTGACGGTCACTCCAACGTCGGCATCCTCGTGTTCAACGACGACTACGGCACGTCGCTGCGCGACGTGGTCCAGAAGACGGTCGAGGACGCGGGCGGCACCATCACGTACGGCACCAAGGGCCAGGAGTTCGACCCGGCGGCGAGCAGCTTCTCGTCGGACATCACGGCCCTGCTGGCCACCAACCCCGACTCCGTCGTGGTCCTGGCCTTCGAGCAGACCAAGCAGATCATCCCCGCGCTCGTCGGCGCCGGGGTGGACCCGTCGACGATCTACCTGGTGGACGGCAACACGGCCGACTACTCGGCCGACTTCGAGCCCGGCACGCTCGAGGGCGCCCAGGGCACCATCCCCGGCGCGTTCCCCAGCGACGACTTCCAGGCCCGCCTGAAGACCGTCGACGCCAACCTCAAGGACTTCGCCTACGGTCCTGAGTCGTACGACGCCGCCATCCTCGCCGCGCTGGCCGCGGTGAAGGGCAAGGGCACGGACGGCGAGACCATCCAGAAGAACCTCCCGGCGGTCTCGGGTGCCAACGGCGGGGAGGAGTGCTCGTCGTTCAAGGACTGCGTCGCGCTCCTCGACGACGGCAAGGACATCCAGTACAAGGGTCAGGCCGGCGTGGGTCCGTTCAACTCGGACAACGACCCGTCGAGCGCCTTCATCGGCGTCTACAAGTACGGGGCCGACAACAAGAACGTCTGGGTGAAGGCGGTCGAGGGCTCGGTCGACTGACCCAGCACTGATCGCGTCAGCCGACGCAGCACATCACCGGAGGCCGGTGCGGAGCGATCCGCACCGGCCTCCGTGGCGTGTCCGGGCACGTCAGCCGAGCGCGACGTCGACGACGAGAGCGCGGTGGTCGGACAGTCCCGTGGGCACCGCCCTGCCGGGCGCGACCGGCTGCACCGCGCCGTCCGCGAGGATGTGGTCGAGCTGCCGGACCGGCACCTCCACCGGGTAGGTCGCCGCCTCGGCGAGCGGTCGCAGGCCCGACGGCCGGACGGGTCGCTCGAGGTTGAGGTCGCCCATGAGCACGAAGGGCCGCGGCAGGGTCTGCGTGCGGCCGACGAGGTGACGCAGCTGGCGCACCGTCCAGCCGGGGATCACGGTCAGGTGCGTGCCGACGACCGTCAGCTGCCCCTCGGGCGTCTCCAGGACGGCCACCAGGGCCGCCCGCGGCTCGTCGCGCGCCAGGGTGGGCCAGCGGCTCCCCGGCCAGCGCACGGGGGTGCGACCCCGCAGCATCGGCAGCGCGAGGACCTGCCACCGCACCACCGGGAAGCGGCTGAGCAGCGCGATGCCGTAGCTGGCGGTGGCGGGCTGTGCCGTCCCCGTGGCCGCGGTCCACAGCCCGGGCTCGCCGTGCAGGACGGCCGCGAAGCGGTGCTCCGGGGCCCCCATGGCCTCGGCGGCCACCGAGGTGAGGTCGGCGCCGTGGGAGCGCGGCTGGTCCCGGTCGACCTCCTGCAGCGCCAGCACGTCCGCGTCGAGGTCGCCGACCGCCGCGGCGAACCGGTCGACGTCGACACGGTCGTCCACGAGCGAGCGGCCGTGCAGGATGTTGAACGTCGCCAGTCGCATCCCGACGATTCAACACGTCGACCTGCGCGCTCGCGCGTCGGCGTGTAGACACGGGCAATGACCCAGCCCGGCGCCGCCACCCCCGACGACCGAGCCGCGCTGCAGGACGGCCTGCGGCTCACCGCCGTCGCCCTCATGGACGCGGGGATCCCGTTCGCGCTCGTCGGCGGCTACGCGGCGTGGGCCCGGGGTGCACCGGAACCCAGCCACGACGCCGACTTCGCGGTCGTCGAGGACGACGTGGACCGCGCCAAGGCCGCGATCGCCGCGGCGGGCCTGGACGTGCAGCAGCCGGCCGAGAACTGGCTGTTCAAGGCGTTCCACCACGGGCAGCTGGTCGACGTGCTGTTCCGGATGGTGGGGGAGCCGGTCACCCGCGAGCTGCTGGCACGCAGCGACGAGCTCGAGGTGCTCGCGGTGCGGATGCCGGTCCTGAGCGCCACGGATGTCGTCTCGGCCAAGATCCGGGTGCTGGGCGAGCACGCGTGCGACTTCGGACGTCTGCTGGCGATCGTCCGCGCACTGCGCGAGCAGATCGACTGGGACCGGGTCCGGGACGACGTCGGTGAGCACCCCTACGCGCGCGCGTTCCTCTTCCTCGCGGACGAGCTGGGGATCAGTGCGAGCCGGCCGGCGCCGCAGGGCGTGGTCGAGCCCGGCCGCGCGCACGCGACCGGGCCCGACGGCGACTGATCCGGTCGGTCAGACCGCCGGCGGGGGCGTCGGCTTGTTGGCCGCTTCGACGTCCGTCGCCAGGGTCCCCAGGTACAGCTCGATGACCTTCGGGTCGTGCATGAGCTCGCGCCCCGGGCCGGAGTAGGCGTTGCGGCCCTGGTCCAGCACGTACGCGCGGTCGCAGATCTGCAGGGCGCGGCGGGCGTTCTGCTCGACGATGACGATCGAGACGCCCGCCTTGTTGATCTTGCGGGTCCGGATGAACGTCTCGTCCTGCCGCACGGGGGACAGGCCCGCGGACGGCTCGTCGAGGAGCAGCACGGACGGGTCCATCATCAGCGCCCGCGCCATGGCGACCATCTGCCGCTCACCGCCCGACAGCGAGCCCGCCCGCTGCTTGCGGCGCTCGCCCAGGGTGGGGAACAGGTCGACGATGAACTCGAAGCGCTCGTTGTACTTCTTGGGGGCCTGGAAGATCCCCATCTGCAGGTTCTCCTCGATGCTGAGCGAGGGGAACACGTTGTTGGACTGCGGCACGAAGCCGACGCCGCGCTTGACCAGGGAGTCCGAGCGCAGGCTCGTGATGTCCTCACCGTGCAGCGTCACGGTGCCCTGCCGGACGCTGACCAGGCCGAACAGCGCCTTGAGCAGCGTCGACTTGCCGGCACCGTTCGGGCCGATGATGCCCACCAGCTCACCCGGATGGACCACCAGGTCGCACCCGTTGAGGATGTCGACGCCCGGGATGTACCCGGCGTAGACCTCCCGCGCGTCCAGCAGCGGCTCCCCGGAGGGTGCCCCGCGGTGGACGAAGTCCGCGTCCGCGCTCGTGGTGCTCATGAGGTCTCCTTCTCGCCGCGGGCGGCGTCCTCGGCGTGCTCCTCGGTCTCGAGCTCGTCGGTCACGTCGTCCTCGAGCAGGCTGTCGTCGCCCAGGTCGGTGTCGTGGTGCTTGCCCAGGTAGGCGTCGACGACCGCCTGGTCCTGCATGACGGTCTCGGGCGGCCCCTCGGCGACGATCCGCCCCTCGGCCATGACGATCACCCAGTCGGAGATGTGCCGGACCATGTGCATGTCGTGCTCGACGAACAGCACCGTGGTGCCGTTGTCGCGCAGGGCCTCGATGTGACCGAGCAGCGACTGCGTCAGCGCCGGGTTCACGCCGGCCATCGGCTCGTCGAGCATGACCATCGTCGGCTTGCTCATCAGGGCGCGGGCCATCTCGAGCAGCTTGCGCTGGCCGCCGGACAGGCTGCCGGCGAAGTCGTCGCGCTTGGTGTCGAGCTTGAACCGCGCGAGCAGCTCCTCGGCCTGGACCGTGATCTCCTTCTCGCGCGCGCGCCACAGCGGTGGGAACAGGGCCGTGGCCAGGTTCTCCCCGGGCTGCTTGGTGGCGCCGAGCCGCATGTTCTCGATGACGAGCATGCGGGACAGGGCCTTGGTCAGCTGGAACGTGCGCACCATGCCCGAGCGGGCCACCCGCGCGGCGGACACGCCGTGCAGCGACTTCCCGTCGAACGACCAGGAGCCCGTGCTCGGCTTGTCGAACCCGGTGAGCAGGTTGAACAGGGTCGTCTTGCCCGCACCGTTGGGGCCGATCAGCGCGGTGATCGCACCGCGCTGGATCTCGATGTGGTCGACGTCGACCGCCGTCATGCCCCCGAAGTGCCGGGTGACGTGATCGGCGACGACGATCGGGTCGGGCTTCTTCGCACCCGGCACGCGCTCGACGTCGGCGAGCGTGGCGGCCACCGCGGCGCGGCGGCTCTCGCGGACGTCGGTGGTGGGAAGGTCAGCGGACATTGATCGCCAGCTCCTTCTTGTCGCCGAGGATGCCCTGGGGTCGGAAGATCACCAGGAGCATGAGCGTCACGCCCACGACGATCCACCCGAACTGCTCGATCTGCTCGTTGCGCATGATCGTCTCCGGGACCCCGTCGCGCATGACCGTCTTGATCAGCATGAGCCCTGCCCAGAAGATGATCGACCCGAGCACGGGACCGAACACGGTGGCGGCACCGCCGAGCAGCAGGATCGTCCAGATGAAGAACGTCATGGGGCGGCCCATGGAGTCCGGTTGGACGGCGCGTGGCAGCACGTAGATGATGCCGGCCACCGCGCCGATCACCCCACCGAGGATGAGCGCCTGCATCTTGTAGGAGTAGACGTTCTTGCCCAGCGAGCGGACGGCGTCCTCGTCCTCGCGGATGCCCTTGAGCACGCGGCCCCACGGCGACTTGATGAGCAGGTACACGAGCAAGCACGCGAGGCCGACGACGACCCACGCGACGATGCGGATCCACCAGCTGTTCGACGCGTTGGTGGCGTAGGAGAACGGGCCGAGGGCCCACACGGTGTCCGGGAACGGGGACGCGCCCGTGAAGGTGTGCTTGTACTCGTTGCCACGCAGGCCCGACGAGGCGCCGGTGAGCGACGTCAGGGCCGTCGAGCGGCCCACGAGCCGGACGATCTCGGCCGCGGCGATCGTGACGATCGCCAGGTAGTCGCCACGCAGCTTCAGCGTGGGGATGCCGAGGATGAGGGCGAACACCGCGGCCGCCGCCATGGCGACGATGACCGCGGCCCACAGCGGCCAGCCCGCGATCGTGGCGATCGCGAAGCCGTAGGCACCGAGCAGCATGAACCCGGCCTGCCCCATGTTGAGCAGCCCGGTCAGGCCGAAGTGGATGTTGAGGCCGATGGCGCCGAGCGCGTAGGCGGCCGTCGTCGGCGCGAAGACCTCGCCGGCGACGTTGGTGAGGATGCGGGACCAGTCCATGTCTGCTCCTTAACCGATCCGCTCGGCGCGGCCCAGGAGTCCCTGGGGCCGGACCAGCAGCACGACGATGAGGATGAGGAGCGCCCCGGCGTACCGCATGTCGCTGGGGAGCACGAGGTTGGAGAGCTCGACGACGAGCCCGATGACGATCGAGCCGACGAGGGCGCCGAACGCGGCACCGAGCCCGCCGAGGGTGACCGCGGAGAACATGAGGAGCAGCAGCGCGCCACCCATGTTCCAGCTGGTCGCGTTGAGGTAGAGCCCCATGAGGACGCCACCGAGGGCCGCGAGCGCGCCGCCCAGCACCCAGACGAGGCGGATGATCCGCTCGACGGTGATGCCGGACGCGGCGGCCAGGGCCGGGTTGTCCGAGACGGCGCGCGTGGCGCGGCCGGTGCGCGTGGCGAGCAGGAAGTACGCGACGCCGCCGAGGACCAGGCCGGCGATCAGGACCGACCAGATCGACGTCACCGAGATGCGGACGCTGCCGAGGGTGACGATGTTCGGGTTGGCCGTCACGATGCGCAGGGCCGACGCACCGAAGAAGAACTGGTACGTGTACTGCAGTGCCATCGACAGGCCGATCGTCACGATCATCTGCTGCGTGGTCCCCACGCGACGCCTGCGCAGCGGGTGCCAGATCCCGGCGTCCTGGATCCAGCCGCTGGCCGCGCCGGCGATGACCGCGAGCGCGCCGGCGACGAGCAGGGGCAGACCGAACGTCTGCACGCCCACGTAGGCCAGGATCGCGCCGAGCGTGACCTGCTCGCCGTGCGCGAAGTTGCTCAGCCCGGTGGTGCCGTAGATGAGCGAGAGCCCGACGGACGCCAGGGCCAGCAGCAGGCCGAACACGAGACCGTTGACGGTCTGCTGCGCGAGCCGCGACCAGCTGAAGCTGCCCTCGGCCGACGTGCCCTCGGGCGCGCCGGTCTCGCCGTCACCGCCGCTGGGGCCGGCCGACGACGACGGGCTGGGCCCGCCTCCGCCACCCGACGCCGTCGGGGTACCGAGCGGGAACAGCGCGCCGGCCGACGAGCCGAGCGTGACGGTGACCGTGCGCGGGTTCCCTGCCGGGTCGCGCAGCGTCTCGCCGGCGGGCAGCGTGTCGGTGTCCAACGTGACCGTGTAGTCGCCGGAGGCGGTGACCGGCGCCGTCCAGCGCCCGGTCTCGTCGGTGGTCACCGTCACCGTCGAGCCCGCGCCCTCGACGGTGATCGAGATGCCGGGGGCCGGCTCACCCGCGGCGGTCCGGATGGTGCCGATGATGCACCCTGTCGCCTCGTCGGCGACGCACGGCCCGGTCGCTGCGTGCGCCGGGGACGGCGCGAGCAGGAGGGCGAGCGACGCGACCAGGAGGACGAGCACGACGCTCGCTCCCCGGCGCAGGGTGGGGGAACGGTCCAGGGTGGCGAGCTCTCGCACCTGGAACCTCCGTCCGTCTGTTCGTGTGTGCACGCCGCGAGCCGTGGCGTCCTCGCCGTGGCCCGTGCGACGTCTGCCGGGTGGCAGGACGATAGGCACGGATTGTGTCGTGTTCATTTCGTGAACGCGAGGGTTCGGGCCTGCCGGGCGTCCGCGTGTCGGAGTTTTCTGGGCGTTCGTCCAGTATTGGTGGACGATCCTCCGGACGAGGGACCGGCCAGGACTAGGCACCGGGCGGCGCGCTGGTCCATGATCGGTGACGGCGTCATCGCGGGCAGAGGTGCCGCCACCCCGACCGGATCCCCCTCGTCCCGTCCGGAGGTGCCGCTGCCGTGCGTCTCGGTGTGCAAGTCCGCGAAGCCCTGCCGGGCGACCTGTCCGACCTCGTCGCCCTCTGCCTGCGTGCCCGCGCCGAGGCCGGGACCGGCGTCCAGATCTGCACGGACGACGCCGACCGGCTGCGCGACCAGCTGGGTGCCCTGCTCGCCGTCCCCGGCGGCCGCGTCCTGCTCGGGCTGCTCGACGACGAGCCGGCGGGCCTGCTGCTCGCCCGGGTGGTCGGGCCCGGCCCGTTCACCGACCTCGTCTTCCTCGACATCGAGGCCGTGTACGTCGCGCCGGGTGCGCGCCGGCGGGGGCTCGGGCACGCCCTGCTCGTCTCGGCCGCTGCCGTCGCTGAGGAGTCCGGCGCGAGCGAGCTGTACTCGTCCCCGCTGCCGGGTGCGCGGGGGATGCAGCGCTTCCTCGCCCGCCTCGGGTTCGCCCCGGCCGCGTCCCACCGCGTGGTCACCACCTCGGCCCTGCAGCGTCGGCTGGCGCACGAGCACGTCGGCGCGGCCGTCGCGGCACGGCGGTCCGGGCCCCGGGGTCTGGAGGACCTCATCGCGCGCCGGCGCCAGGTCCGCGCGGCCCGCCAGCAGGTCGACGACGCGGTGGGGCCCTCTCGGGCGTCGGGGGCCGATCAGCCGCGCGCGTCGATCAGCATGCAGGTCAGCCGGGCCGTGCAGACCGGCCGGCCCTCGTCGTCCTCCACCACCACCTGGTAGCTGGCCAGGCGCCCGCCGAGGTGCAGGGCGGTGGCGGTCCCGGTCACCGTCCCGGCACGCGCCGAGCGGTGGTGCGTGGCGTTGATCTCGATCCCCACGGCGGCGCGGCCCGCGCCCGCGTGCTCCTGGGCGGCGAGGGAGCCGAGCGTCTCGGCCAGCGCCGCGGTGGCGCCGCCGTGCAGCAGCCCGAACGGCTGGGTGTTGCCCGCCACCGGCATGGTGCCCACGGCCCGCTGCGCGGAGACCTCCGTCACCTCGATCCCGAGGCGTTCGATGAGCGTCCCGGTGAACGGGTGGGCGGCGGTCGTGTCGGACATGGCAGATAGGTTGGCACCCGTGAGCGACGCACAGCCAGCGGTTCCGCCGGCCACTCCCGGATCACCCGCCCGCCTCCTGCTGATCGACGGCCACTCCATGGCGTACCGGGCGTTCTTCGCGCTCCCTGTGGACAAGTTCGCCACGTCGTCCGGGGAGCCGACCAACGCGGTGTTCGGCTTCTTCTCGATGATCGCCAACCTGCTGCGCGACGAGGCGCCCACGCACGTGGCGGTCGCCTTCGACGCGGGGCGGACCACGTTCCGGACCGAGGTGTACGAGGAGTACAAGGGCAACCGGGACGCCACGCCCGCGCCGTTCAAGGGCCAGGTGGCGGTGATCGAGCGGGTGCTGGACACCATGCACATCCCCGCGCTGACCAAGCCGCAGTTCGAGGCCGACGACATCCTGGCGACCCTCTCGGTGCAGGCGCGGGCGCAGGGCATGCAGGTGCTCATCTGCACCGGCGACCGTGACGCGCTGCAGCTGGTGAACGACGACGTGACGGTGCTGTACCCCGTCAAGGGCGTCTCGGAGATGGCGCGCATGACGCCGGCGGCGGTCGAGGCCAAGTACGGCGTCCCGCCGGAGCGGTACCCGGACCTCGCGGCGCTCGTCGGGGAGACCAGCGACAACCTGCCGGGCATCCCGGGCGTCGGCCCCAAGACGGCCGCCAAGTGGATCGGTCAGTTCGACGGGCTCGAGGGCATCCTCGCCGCGGCGGACCGGGTGCCCGGCAAGGCGGGGGAGTCGCTGCGCGACAACCTCGACCAGGTGCGGCTCAACCGTCAGCTCAACGCGCTGCTCACGGACCTCGAGCTGCCGCTCGGACCGGAGGACCTGGCCGCGCGGCCGTGGGACCGCCCCGCGCTGCACGCGATCCTGGAGGAGCTGGAGTTCCGCACGCTGCGGGACCGGCTGTTCGCCATGCTCCCCGACGAGGGTGGCGAGGCGACCGGCACGGTCGAGGCGGCGCAGCTGGACCTCACGGTCCTCGGCGCGGGCGAGCTCGCGGGCTGGCTCGCCGAGCGGGCGGGTCGACCGCTCGGGCTCGACGTGCGCGGCTCCGGGGCACCGGCGGCCGGCGACGCGTGGGGAGTCGCCCTGGCGGACCCGGACGGGCAGGCGGCGGCCTTCGACCTGGCGGAGATCCAGCCGGCCGACGAGGCGGCGCTGGCGGCGTGGCTGGCCGACCCGTCGGCCCCCAAGGTCGTGCACGCCGCCAAGGAGGCGTGGCACGCGCTTGCCGGCCGCGGCCTGCCCCTGGCCGGCGTCGTGTTCGACACCGAGCTGGCCGCCTACCTGTGCCAGCCGGACCGGCGGGCGTACGACCTGACGGACCTGGCGATCGGGTACCTGCACCGCGAGCTCGGGGCCAGCGACGCGGCCGAGGGTGCGCAGGGCGCGCTGGACCTGGAGCTCGACGGGTCCGACGAGGGACGGCGGGCCGCAGTGCGCGCCTCCGCCGTCCGTGACCTGTGCGACGTGCTGGGCGGCGAGCTCGCGGACCGTGGCGCCACAGGGCTGCTGGAGAACCTGGAGCTGCCCCTGGTCGACGTCCTGGCCCGCATGGAGCGCACGGGCATCGCGATCGACGCCGGGTACCTGTCGGGGCTGGAGCGGTCGTTCGACGGCCAGGTGCAGAACGCGGCCGCCGAGGCGTACGCCGTGATCGGTCGGGAGGTGAACCTGGGCTCGCCCAAGCAGCTGCAGGAGGTCCTGTTCGACCAGCTGGGCATGCCCAAGACCAAGAAGATCAAGACCGGGTACACCACGGACGCCGCCGCGCTGACCGACCTGTTCGCGCGGACCCAGCACCCGTTCCTGGAGCACCTGCTGGCGCACCGCGACGCCATCCGGCTGCGGCAGACCGTCGAGGGGCTGCTGCGGTCCGTCGCGCCCGACGAGCGGATCCACACGACGTTCCAGCAGACGATCGCGGCCACGGGCCGGCTGTCGTCGGCGGACCCCAACCTGCAGAACATCCCGATCCGCACCGAGGCGGGGCGGCAGATCCGCCGTGCGTTCGTCGTCGGGCAGGGCTACGAGACCCTGCTGACCGCGGACTACTCCCAGATCGAGATGCGCATCATGGCGCACCTGTCGGGTGATCAGGGGCTGATCGACGCCTTCCGCTCGGGGGAGGACCTGCACAGCTACGTCGGCTCGCGGGTGTTCGGCGTGCCCACCGACGAGGTCACCCCGGCGATGCGCTCGAAGATCAAGGCGATGAGCTACGGCCTGGCCTACGGGCTGTCGTCGTACGGGCTGTCGCAGCAGCTGTCGATCGAGGTGTCCGAGGCGGCCGCGCTCATGCAGGACTACTTCTCGCGGTTCGGCGGCGTGCGTGACTACCTGACCGGCGTCGTCGACGTCGCCCGGCAGACCGGGTACACCGCCACGATCCTGGGTCGTCGTCGCTACCTCCCGGACCTGACCAGCGACCACCGGCAGCGCCGCGAGGTCGCCGAGCGGATGGCGCTGAACGCGCCGATCCAGGGCAGCGCTGCGGACCTCATCAAGGTGGCGATGCTGGGCGTCGACCGGGAGCTCACCCGGCGTGAGCTCGGCTCGCGGGTGCTCCTGCAGGTGCACGACGAGCTCGTGCTCGAGGTGGCGCCGGGGGAGCGCGACGAGGTCGAGGCGCTGGTGCGCGAGCAGATGGGTGCCGCGGGCGACGCCGCGACGGACGGCCCGCTGGACGTGCCGCTGGACGTCACGGTCGGCGCGGGCGGCTCCTGGCACGACGCCGGGCACTGACCCGGCTGTCGCCCGATCGTGGGACATGACGCCGATCCGGCCGATTTCGTGAAGTTCGTCGGAAGTATCGGGTGCATCGAGGAGTGATCTGCGCCACAGTGTCGGGCACACGGCGACAACGGAGTCGCCGCCGTCCCGCCCGGAGGCGCTGGTGACCGACACGTTCGGAGAACCCGAGACCGACTACCAACGAGTGCAGAGCAGCGAGGAGTTCCAGGCGCTCAAGCGCAGGTTCCGTCGCTTCGTCTTCCCCATGACGGCCCTGTTCCTGGCCTGGTACTTCCTGTACGTCCTGCTGGCCGACTACGCCCACGACTTCATGTCGACCAAGGTGTGGGGCAACATCAACGTCGGGCTGCTGCTCGGCCTGGGCCAGTTCGTGTCCACGTTCGCGATCACCATGATCTACGCGCGGTGGGCCAACAACCGGCAGGACCCGGTGGCCGAGCGCCTCCGCCTGCACATCGAGAACGGTGACGCGCTCGACGGAGGTGCGGCATGAGCGCGTCGCTGACCTCGCTGCTGCGAGCCGCGGAGACCGAGGACATCGGGAACCCCGCGGTCAACATCGCCATCTTCGCGGGCTTCGTCGCGATCACCCTGGTGGTCGTGTTCCGGGCCTCGCGGAACAACAAGACGGCCGCCGACTACTACGCCGCCGGTCGCTCGTTCACCGGCCCGCAGAACGGCACCGCGATCGCGGGCGACTACCTGTCGGCCGCCTCGTTCCTCGGCATCTGCGGGGCCATCGCGATCAACGGGTACGACGGCTTCCTCTACTCGATCGGCTTCCTGGTGGCGTGGCTCGTCGCGCTGCTGCTGGTCGCGGAGCTGCTCCGGAACACCGGCCGGTTCACCATGGCCGACGTCCTGTCGTTCCGGCTCAAGCAGCGCCCGGTGCGCATGGCCGCCGCGTTGGCGACCCTGACGGTCGTCTTCTTCTACCTGCTGGCGCAGATGGCGGGCGCCGGTGGTCTGGTGGCGCTGCTGCTGGGCGTGCAGGGGACCGCCGCGCAGGGGGTCGTCATCGCCGTGGTCGGCGCCCTGATGATCCTGTACGTGCTGGTGGGTGGCATGAAGGGCACCACCTGGGTGCAGATCATCAAGGCGGTCCTGCTCATCATCGGCGCCGCCGTCATGACGATCTGGGTGCTGGCCAAGTTCGGCTTCAACTTCTCCGACCTGCTGCAGGGTGCGATCGACACGGCCGGGGAGGGTGGCGAGGCGTTGATCGGGCCGGGCAAGCAGTACGGCGCGAGCGCGATGAGCCAGCTGAACTTCCTGTCGCTCGCGCTCGCCCTGGTGCTGGGCACGGCGGGCCTGCCGCACGTGCTCATGCGCTTCTACACGGTGCCCACCGCCAAGGAGGCCCGCCGGTCGGTGGTCTGGGCCATCTGGCTGATCGGCATCTTCTACCTGTTCACCCTGGTGCTCGGGTACGGCGCCGCGGCGCTGGTCGGTCCCGAGGCGATCAAGGCGGCACCGGGCGGGGTGAACTCGGCGGCGCCGCTGCTGGCCTACGAGCTGGGCGGCACGATCCTGCTGGGCATCATCTCCGCGGTGGCGTTCGCGACGATCCTCGCGGTCGTCGCCGGCCTCACCATCACCGCCGCGGCCTCGTTCGCGCACGACATCTACGCGTCGGTGATCAAGCACGGCGAGGTCAAGCCCGACGGGGAGGTGCGGGTCGCCCGGATCACGGTGGTCGTCATCGGGATCCTGGCGATCATCGGCGGCATCTTCGCCAACGGGCAGAACGTGGCGTTCCTCGTGGCGCTGGCCTTCGCGGTCGCCGCCAGCGCCAACCTGCCGACCATCCTGTACTCGCTGTTCTGGAAGCGGTTCAACACCTCGGGTGCGCTGTGGAGCATGTACGGCGGGCTGATCAGCTGCCTGGTGCTCATCGCGTTCTCCCCGGTGGTGTCCGGCAAGGTGGACCCGGTCACGGGCGCGAGCCTGTCGATGATCAAGAACACCGACATCGACTTCCACCTGATCCCGCTGGAGAACCCCGGCCTGATCTCGATCCCGCTGGCGTTCCTCCTCGGCATCCTCGGCACCTACCTGAGCAAGGAGCCGCCGCACCCCGAGAAGTACGCGGAGATGGAGGTCCGGTCGCTGACCGGCGCCGGATCCGAGAAGGCGGTCGTGCACTGACACCTCACCGCGGGCGGTCGTCCTCCCGGGACGGCCGCCCGCGGTGCGTCACGAAGATGGCGGTCCCGGGCAGCCGTGCGCCGCGCACGGGTCCCCAGCCGCCCCAGGTGCGGTCGTGCCCGGCGGGCCACTCGGGCTCGACCAGGCGGTCCAGGACGAACCCGGCGGCGACCAGCTCGCCGACGTGGTCCCCGAGCGTGCGGTGGTACTCGGCGTACAGGACGCCGCCCGACTCGCCGATCTCCGCGTACGGCGTCCGGTCGAAGTACGACCGGGTCGCCGTCAGGCCGGCCTCGCCGGGGTCGTCCGGGAACGCCCACCGGAGCGGGTGCGTGACGGCGAACACCCAGCGGCCGCCCGGCCGCAGCACCCGGGCCGCCTCGGCGTGCACGCGGTCGGCGTCCGGCACGAACGGCAGGGCGCCGAACGCGGTGAACGCCACGTCGAACGACGCGTCGGCGAACGGCAGGGCCCGCGCGTCGGCCTGCACGAGCGGCGTCGTGCGGCCGGTCTCGACGTCGTAGCGCGCACCCGCGGCGAGCATCCCGGCGGACACGTCCGTCGCCACGACGTCGACACCCTCGCCGACGAGCCACCGTGCGCACTGCGCCGCGCCGGCACCGATCTCGAGCACCCGCGAGCCGGTCAGGTCGCCCAGCAGGTGCGCGTCCTTCTCCCGCAGACCCTCGGGGCACCAGCAGAAGTCCGCCGGACCGAGGAACGTGCCGTGCTCGTCGAGGTACTCGCCGGCGTTCTCGTCCCACCAGGACCGGCTCGCGGCACCACCCTGCACCGCGGGGACCTGCAGGTAGCCGGCCTCGGCCAGCGGGTCGTCGGACATGGGACCAGTGTCACCTCCCGGGCGCCCGAGCAGTGGCTACGCTGGCGGCACGGCAGCCCGACGACGCGCTCCCACCCAGTGTTTCCCGCGACGAAGGAGTGCCAGCGTGCGAGTCGGACTGCTCACGGGCGGCGGCGACGTCCCCGGTCTCAACGCGGCGATCCGCGCGGTCGTCAAGCGCGGCGAGGGGGAGTACGGCCACTCGATCATCGGCTTCCGCAACGGCTGGCGCGGTGTCGTCGACGGCCTCAGCCTCCAGCTCACCCGGCAGCACATCCGCAACCAGCTCGCCGTGGGGGGCACGCTGCTGGGCACCGCGCGGTTCCACCCGCACGCCGACGACGGCGGCCTGGACGCCGTGCTCGCGACGCTCGAGGCCGAGCGCATCGAGGCCCTCATCTGCATCGGCGGCGACGGCACCCTGCACGCCGCCAGCAAGGTCGCGGAGGCGGGCGTCCGGATCGTGGCCATCCCCAAGACCATCGACAACGACGTGTGGGGGACCGACCAGTCGATCGGCTTCGACACCGCCGTGTCCATCGCGACCGAGGCGATCGACCGCATCCACACCACCGCGGAGAGCCACAACCGGGTCATGATCGTCGAGGTCATGGGCCGGCACGCGGGGTGGATCGCCGCGACGTCGGGCATCGCCGGGGGCGCCGAGATCGTGCTGGCCCCCGAGGCGCCGTTCGACATCGACAAGATCGAGCGGTTCCTCACGCACCGGCACCGCGCGCACGCCAGCTTCTCGATCATCGTCGTCGCCGAGGGCGCTGTCCCGGCCGAGGGCACGTCGATGCACTACGAGACCCCGATGGGCAAGTTCGGCGACATCGTCGCGGGCGCCATCGGGGAGCGGCTCAAGGCCGAGATCGAGAAGCGGACCGGCTTCGACACCCGTGTGGTCGTGCTGGGCCACGTGCAGCGCGGTGGCGTGCCGACGCACGTCGACCGGATCCTGGGGTCGCGGTTCGGCGTCGCCGCCATCGACGCCCTCACCGCGGGGCAGTCGAACGTGATGACCGCGCTGCGCGGTGAGTCGGTCGAGATGGTGCCGCTGAGCGAGGTGGCCGGGAAGGTCAAGTACGTGCCCGACGAGCTGCTCTCGGTGGCTCGCGCCCTGGCCTGAGCGCTTTGACCAGCCCGACGTGGCGCGGATAGGGTAGACGGCGGTGCCGCGCGCCTTGTTGCGTCGGCGTGTCCTCACGAGGGCGTCCCATCAGCTCGCGACCACCACACCTGCTTGTCGACATGCTTGTCACCGTGCCGCCGGCACACACGTTCAGTCCGCACAACTTCCCTGTCCGCATCGGAGCCCATCCCTACATGAGCATCACCACCCCCGCGAAGCCCGCCACCCCGCAGGTCGCGATCAACGACATCGGCTCGGCCGAGGACTTCCTCGCCGCGATCGACGCCACCATCAAGTACTTCAACGATGGCGACATCGTCGAGGGCACCATCGTCAAGGTCGACCGCGACGAGGTCCTTCTCGACATCGGTTACAAGACCGAGGGCGTCATCCCCTCCCGTGAGCTGTCCATCAAGCACGACGTGGACCCCGGTGAGGTCGTCAAGGTCGGCGACGCGGTCGAGGCCCTCGTCCTCCAGAAGGAGGACAAGGAAGGCCGGCTGATCCTGTCCAAGAAGCGCGCACAGTACGAGCGCGCCTGGGGCACGATCGAGAAGATCAAGGAGGAGGACGGCGTCGTCACCGGCACCGTCATCGAGGTCGTCAAGGGCGGCCTCATCCTCGACATCGGGCTGCGCGGCTTCCTGCCCGCGTCGCTGGTGGAGATGCGTCGCGTCCGCGACCTCCAGCCGTACGTCGGCAAGGAGATCGAGGCCAAGATCATCGAGCTCGACAAGAACCGCAACAACGTGGTCCTGTCGCGCCGCGCCTGGCTCGAGCAGACGCAGTCGGAGGTCCGCTCGACCTTCCTGCAGACGCTGCAGAAGGGCCAGGTCCGCCCCGGTGTCGTGTCCTCGATCGTCAACTTCGGTGCGTTCGTGGACCTGGGTGGCGTGGACGGGCTCGTGCACGTCTCCGAGCTGTCCTGGAAGCACATCGACCACCCGTCCGAGGTCGTCGAGGTGGGCCAGGAGGTCACCGTCGAGGTCCTCGACGTCGACTTCGACCGCGAGCGTGTCTCCCTGTCGCTGAAGGCGACGCAGGAGGACCCGTGGCAGGCCTTCGCCCGGACGCACGCCATCGGCCAGGTCGTCCCCGGCAAGGTCACCAAGCTGGTTCCGTTCGGCGCGTTCGTGCGCGTCGAGGACGGCATCGAGGGCCTGGTGCACATCTCGGAGCTGGCCGTGCGCCACGTCGAGATCCCGGAGCAGGTCGTCCAGGTCGGCGACGACGTCTTCGTCAAGGTCATCGACATCGACCTGGAGCGTCGCCGCATCTCGCTGTCGCTCAAGCAGGCGAACGAGGGCTTCGACCCGGCCAGCGAGGACTTCGACCCCGCGCTGTACGGCATGGCGGCGGAGTACGACGAGGCCGGCAACTACAAGTACCCCGAGGGCTTCGACCCGGCCACGAACGAGTGGCTCGAGGGCTTCGAGGCGCAGCGCGAGGTGTGGGAGGCGCAGTACGCGCAGGCCCACGAGCGCTGGGAGGCGCACCGCAAGCAGGTCGCCGACGCCGCGAAGGCCGACGCCGAGGCCGCCTCGGCCGGTGCCGACGGCGCCACGTCCTCCTCCTCCTCGTCGTCGAGCTCGTCCGCCGGTCCCGCGCCGTCGACGTACTCGTCGTCCACCGAGGAGGCCGCGGGCACGCTCGCGTCCGACGAGGCGCTCGCCGCTCTGCGCGAGAAGCTCACGGGTAACTGAACCCACCCGCTCGATGGCCGGTCACCCCGCGGGGTGGCCGGCCATCGGCGTCCCCGGGGTGTGCCGGCCGGTCGGCGCCGTGCCGATGGGTGCAGGATGGTCGGATGCAACGCATCGGTCTGACAGGCGGGATCGCGGCCGGCAAGTCCGTCGCGGCACGGCGGCTGGGCGAGCTGGGGGCGGTGGTCATCGACTCCGACGTCCTGGCCCGGGAGGCCGTGGCGCCCGGGTCGGCGGGGCTCGACGCGGTGGTCGAGGAGTTCGGCAGCACGGTGCTGGCGGGGGACGGCTCGCTCGACCGAGCGGCCCTGGCGTCGATCGTGTTCAGCGACGCCGCGGCACGGTCCCGGCTCGACGCGCTCGTGCACCCGATCGTGCGGCGGCTCTCGGCCGAGCACGAGGCGGCCGCCGCGGTGGTCGACCCCGGTGCCGTGGTGGTGCACGACATCCCGCTGCTGGTGGAGACGGGCCAGGCGGACGCGTTCCACGTCCTCGTCGTGGTGCACGCCCCGGCGGTGCTGCGCGTCGAGCGCCTGGTGCGCCTGCGTGGGCTGGACCGGAGCGAGGCGGAGGCTCGGGTGGCCGCGCAGGCGAGCGACGACGAGCGGCTCGCCGTCGCGGACGTCGTGCTCGACGGGACCGGCAGCGACGAGGACCTGCGGGCGCAGGTGGACCAGCTCTGGGACCGGCTGGCGGTCGAGCGTGCCGACGAGCTCGCGGCCGAGACCCCGTGACGCGCGTCCTGGTCACCGGGTTCGGGCCGTTCGACGGGCAGTCGGTCAACGCGTCGTGGCTCGCCGTCGAGCAGCTGCCGACGCGCTGGTCGGGGCCGGAGGAGCTCATCGTGCGCGAGCTGCCCGTCTCGTTCCGCGGTGCGCGTCAGGTGCTGCGTGCCGCGGTCGCCGAGCTCGAGCCGGATCTCGTGGTGAGCGTCGGCGAGGCGGGCGGACGCGGGGCCGTGGGCCTCGAGCGGGTCGCGGTCAACGTCATCGACGCGCGCATCCCGGACGTGGACGGGTCCGCACCGGTCGACGTCCCGGTCATCGCGGGAGCCCCCGCGGCGTTCTTCTCCACGCTGCCGGTCAAGTCGTGCGCCGCGGCGGTCCGGGAGACCGGCGTGCCCGTCGAGGTGTCGAACACCGCGGGGCTCTACGTGTGCAACGCCACGTTCTACGCCCTGCAGCACCTCCTGGCCCCGCGGCCACAGGTCCGCAGCGGCTTCGTGCACGTCCCCCGCACGCCCGCGCAGGTCGACGACGGAGCGCCGGCCCTGCCCACCGAGGACGCGGTCACCGCGCTGGCGGCTCTGCTGCGGGCGGCGCTGTCGACCAGCACCGACGTGCGGGAGTCTGCCGGCACCCTGGCGTGACCCACGGGTGTCAGTGGGGGCACGTACCGTGGAGGCATGCGTCCAGTCACCGACCTCCAGCGGACCGTCGCGCCGTTCGAGGTGATCTCCGAGTACACGCCGTCGGGTGACCAGCCCAAGGCGATCAAGGAGCTGACGGAGCGGATCCAGGCGGGGGAGAAGGACGTCGTCCTGCTCGGTGCCACCGGGACCGGCAAGTCAGCGACCACCGCGTGGCTGATCGAGCAGGTGCAGCGGCCCACGCTGGTCATGGCGCCCAACAAGACGCTGGCCGCGCAGCTCGCCACCGAGTTCCGGGAGCTGCTGCCCAACAACGCGGTCGAGTACTTCGTCTCGTACTACGACTACTACCAGCCCGAGGCGTACATCGCGCAGACGGACACCTACATCGAGAAGGACTCGTCGATCAACGACGAGGTCGAGCGGCTGCGGCACAGCGCCACCAGCTCGCTGCTGACCCGGCGCGACGTCATCGTGGTGGCCTCCGTCAGCTGCATCTACGGCCTGGGCACCCCGCAGGAGTACGTCGACCGCATGGTGACGCTCTCCGTGGGCGACCAGGTGGACCGCGACCAGCTCCTGCGCCGGTTCGTCACCATGCAGTACACCCGCAACGACATGGCGTTCACCCGGGGCACGTTCCGCGTCCGCGGGGACACGGTCGAGATCATCCCGGTGTACGAGGAGCTGGCCATCCGGATCGAGTTCTTCGGCGACGAGATCGAGGCGATCGCCACGCTGCACCCGCTGACCGGTGACGTGGTGCGCTCCGAGCAGCAGATGCACATCTTCCCGGCCACCCACTACGTCGCCGGCCCCGAGCGCATGGAGCGCGCCATCACGGGCATCGAGCTCGAGCTCGAGGGCCGACTGGCCGAGCTCGAGCGGCAGAACAAGCTGCTCGAGGCCCAGCGCCTGCGCATGCGCACCACGTACGACATCGAGATGATGCGCCAGATCGGGTCCTGCTCCGGCATCGAGAACTACTCCCGGCACATCGACGGGCGCAGCGCGGGCACCGCCCCGAACACGCTGCTGGACTACTTCCCCGAGGACTTCCTGCTCGTCATCGACGAGTCCCACGTGACGGTGCCGCAGATCGGCGCGATGTTCGAGGGCGACATGTCCCGCAAGCGCGCGCTGGTGGACCACGGGTTCCGGCTGCCCAGCGCCACGGACAACCGCCCGCTGCGGTGGGAGGAGTTCGTCGAGCGGATCGGGCAGACGGTCTACCTGTCGGCCACGCCCGGCAACTACGAGCTGTCCATCTCGGACGGTGTGGTGGAGCAGATCATCCGCCCGACCGGCCTGGTCGACCCCGAGGTGGTGGTCAAGCCGACCACGGGCCAGATCGACGACCTGCTGGGGGAGATCCACGACCGCGTCGAGAAGGACGAGCGCGTCCTGGTCACCACGCTGACCAAGAAGATGGCCGAGGACCTGACGGACTACTTCCTCGAGAAGGGCGTCCGCGTGCGCTACCTGCACTCCGAGGTGGACACCCTGCGCCGCGTGGAGCTGCTCCGCGAGCTGCGCCTGGGCGAGTACGACGTGCTGGTCGGCATCAACCTGCTGCGCGAGGGCCTCGACCTGCCCGAGGTGTCTCTGGTCGCCATCCTGGACGCCGACAAGGAGGGCTTCCTGCGCTCGGGTCGCTCGCTGATCCAGACCATCGGCCGTGCCGCCCGCAACGTGTCGGGTCAGGTGCACATGTACGCCGACCGGATCACGGACGGCATGGCGCAGGCGATCGAGGAGACCAGCCGGCGCCGCGAGCGGCAGATCGCCTACAACCTGGAGAACGGCATCGACCCGATGCCGCTGCGCAAGAAGATCGGTGACATCACCGACCTGCTGGCGCGCGAGGACGCCGACACCGCCGAGCTGCTCGGCGGCGCCGGCCGGCAGGCCAGCCGGGGCAAGGCACCCGTGCCGGGCTTCGGCTCCAAGGGCGCCCCGCGCGACGAGCGGACCCGGCTCACGGGCGCGGCGGCGGGCGAGCTGGCCGACCTCATCCAGCAGCTGTCCGACCAGATGCACGCGGCGGCCGGCG
Organism: uncultured Actinomycetota bacterium; assembly: GCA_963837795.1. GTDB lineage: Bacteria > Actinomycetota > Actinomycetes > Actinomycetales > Cellulomonadaceae > Cellulomonas. The sequence continues at coordinate 201,158 of CAWIOT010000001.1, read as the reverse complement.
AGCTGCAGTTCGAGCTCGCGGCGCGGCTGCGCGACGAGATCTCGGGGATGAAGAAGGAGCTGCGCCAGATGCAGGCGGCGACCGCGTGAGCTGACCGCCCTGCGGCGCCGCGTGCGCCGGTGACCTATGCTGGCCCACGTTGAAGGGGAGTACCCCACACACGGTCACGTCGTCATCACGGATCCGCCCGCGCGGATCCCGGCGCGATCGGTCCGCAGCCAGATCGGGCGGGCGGGGGAGACCTTCGGTACCGAAGCACTTCTCGTACCGGAGGTATATCCATGGACGTGTCCGGCTGGGTCTGGGCAGGGACGGCGGCGTTCGTCGTCGGACTGATCTTCTTCGACTTCTTCGCGCACGTGCGCACGCCGCACGCCCCGTCGTTCCAGGAGTCGGCGCGCTGGTCGATCTTCTACATCGCGCTCGCGCTGGTGTTCGGCGTCGTCGTGGGGCTGGTCTGGGGCTGGGGACCGGGGACCGAGTACTTCGCCGGGTACGTGACGGAGAAGAGCCTGTCGGTCGACAACCTCTTCGTCTTCCTCATCATCATGACGAAGTTCGCGGTGCCCCGGGAGTACCAGCAGAAGGTGCTGCTCGTCGGTGTCGTGATCGCGCTGCTGCTGAGGACCGTGTTCATCCTGGCCGGCGCCGCGGCGATCGAGCAGTTCTCCTGGGTGTTCTACCTGTTCGGGCTGTTCCTGGTGTACACGGCCGTCAAGCTGGCGCGCGAGCACCACGACTCCGAGCACCCGGACCCGCAGGAGCAGCGTGACGGCGTCGCGGTCCGTGCGCTCAAGCGCGTGCTGCCCACCACCGAGGAGTACCACGGCGACCGGTTGACCGTCCGGATCGACGGCAAGCGGTTCCTCACGCCGATGCTCGTCGTGATGGTGGCGATCGGATCGACCGACATCCTGTTCGCGCTCGACTCCATCCCGGCGATCTACGGCCTGACCGAGGAGCCGTACATCGTCTTCACCGCCAACGCCTTCGCGCTGCTGGGCCTGCGCCAGCTGTACTTCCTCATCGGCGGGCTCCTGGAGCGGCTGGTGTACCTGTCGCAGGGTCTCGCCATCATCCTCGGGTTCATCGGCGTGAAGCTGGTCCTGCACGCGCTGCACGTCAACGAGCTGCCGTTCATCAACGGCGGCGAGCCCGTCGACGTGGGCGCCCGAGATCCCGATCTGGCTGTCGCTCACGGTCATCCTGGGCACCCTCGCGGTCGCCACCGTGGCCAGCCTGCTGAAGACCCGCAACGACGAGCGCGTCGCCTCGTCGACCGAGAGCTGAGGACTACCCGTTGAACGTCGACCCCCTCGTCTGGATCGTCTCGCTCGGCCTGGCCGGAGCGTTGCTGCTCGTCGACGTCGTGATCGTCGGTCGCCGGCCGCACGTGCCGACCACGGCCGAGTGCGTGCGGTACCTCGTGTTCTACATCGGCCTGGCGGTGCTGTTCGGGCTCGGCGTCTGGGCGACGTCCGGCGCGGAGTACGCCGGCCAGTTCTACGCCGGCTGGTTGACCGAGTACTCCCTGTCGGTGGACAACCTGTTCGTCTTCCTGCTGATCATGGGCAAGTTCGCGGTCCCACGGGCATACCAGCAGACCGCGCTGCTCGTCGGGATCATCCTCGCCCTGATCTTCCGCGGGCTGTTCATCTGGGCCGGCGCTGCCGTGATCGACGCGTTCAGCTGGGTGTTCTACCTGTTCGGCGCGTTCCTCGTCTGGACGGCCTGGAAGGTCGGGCGCGAGGGCGCGGCGGGCGACGAGGACGAGTTCCACCCGCCGCTGCTGCTGCGGATCGTCCAGCGCGTGTTCCCCGCGACCCAGGAGTACCACGGGGTGCATCTCACGGTCGTCGAGGGCGGCCGCCGGCTGATGACGCCGATGTTCGTCGTGCTCGTCGCGCTGGGTGCCACCGACCTGCTGTTCGCGTTCGACTCGATCCCCGCGATCTTCGGCCTGACCAGCGAGCCGTACCTCGTGCTCATGGCCAACCTGTTCGCCCTCATGGGACTGCGCCAGCTGTACTTCCTGCTCGGTGACCTGCTCAAGCGGCTCGTGTACCTCAACGTCGGGCTCGCGGTCCTGCTGGGCTTCATCGGCGTCAAGCTCGTCCTGCACGCGCTGCACGAGAACGAGGTGCCGTTCATCAACGGCGGCGAGCCGGTCGCGTGGGCGCCCGACCTCCCGATCTGGGTGTCGCTGGGCACGATCGTGCTGATCCTCGGCGTGACGGCGGTGGCGAGCATCCTCAAGGTGCGACGCGACCAGCGCCGGGGTGTGACCGCCCCCGCGGAGTCCACCGACTGACGGGTGTCGCCGATCGCACAGCCCCCTGGGCGACCGCGTCGAGGAGCCGGTGGCAGAGTGGTCGGCATGGCCCGCACGCTGCGCACCCTGCTCACCGACGACCTGCTGGCACGGATCCACGACCGCGCACCGGTGCATGACCGGGACAACACGTTCCCGCACGACGACCTCGCGGACCTGACGGCCTGTGGCTACCTGACCGCCTTCGTGCCCGCGCGGCTCGGGGGCGCAGGCCTCACTCTCGAGGAGGTCGCGCGCGAGCAGGTCCGGCTCGCGGCCGCGGCGCCGGCGACCGCCCTGGCGGTCAACATGCACCTGGTCGTCACCGGGCTGGCCGCGCTGCTGGTCGACCGGGGCGACGACTCGGTCGAGTTCATCCTGCGCGACGCCGCGGCGGGCGAGGTGTTCGCGTTCGGCAACTCCGAGCCGGGCAACGACCTCGTGATGTTCGGCTCGCGCACCCGCGCGGAGCGCCAGCCGGACGGCTCCTACCGCTACACCGGCACCAAGATCTTCACCTCCCTGTCGCCCGTGTGGACCCGCCTGGCCACGTTCGGCCTGGACGACTCCGACCCCGCGGACCCGCGGCTGGTGCACGGCGTGGTCTCCCGCGCGGACGGTGGCATCGAGTCGCTCGACGACTGGGACACGCTCGGCATGCGTGCGACGCAGTCGGCGACCACGGTCCTGGACGGCGCGCTGGCCCCCGCCGACCGGGTCTACCGGTCCCTGCCGCCCGGACCGAGCGCCGACCCGTTCGTGTTCGCGCTGTTCGCCGTCTTCGAGATCCTGCTCGGCGCCGTCTACACCGGCATCGGCCGGCGTGCGATCGAGCTGGGCGTCGCCGCGGCACGCCGCCGCACGTCGATGAAGTTCGAGGGCCGGTCCTACGCGCAGGACCCGGACATCCGGTGGCGCCTCGCCGACGCGGTCCTGGCGCAGGACGGCGCCGAGCTGCAGGTCTTCGCCCTGGCGCGGGACGTCGACGAAGGAGCCGAGCACGGCGCGCGCTGGTTCGCGCAGCTGGTGGGGCTCAAGGTGCGCGCGACCGAGTCCGCCCGGGTGGTCGTCGACAACGCCGTCCGCGTCTCCGGCGGTGGCTCGTACTCCGCCGGCAACGAGCTCGCGCGGCTGTACCGGGACGTCCTGGCGGGTCTGTTCCACCCGTCCGACGACGAGTCCGCGCACGCCACGCTGGCCACGTCGGTCCTGGGCCCGCCCGAGGCCTGACGTGGACCTTCCTGACGTGCTCGACCTGGGCCCCGCCCGGCTCCGTGCCGTCGAGGACCGGGACTGGCGGCTCGACCTCGCGCTCTCGCGCGAGCCGGACGTGCCCCGCTGGACCTACTACCCGGTCGACCTCAGCGCGGCGGACGCCCGCGCGAGGGTCGCGCGGAGCCTCGCGCTGCGGGCCGACGGGCGGGGTGGGCGCTTCGTGGTCGAGCACCGGGGGGCTGCGGTCGGCACGGTCGGTCTGGCGCTGCGCGCGGACGGCCCGTGGGTCTACTACGCCTTCCTCCCGGCCGGCCGAGGACGGGGCCTCGCGACGACGGCCGTCGACGTGCTCTCGGCGTGGGCGCTGACGCACGGCGCCGACCGCGTGCAGGCCGCGACGATGCTGGACAACCTGGCGAGCGAACGCGTGCTGGCGCGGGCGTCCTTCGTCCGCGGCGAGCTCGACGTCGAACCCGACGGCGTCACGGTGACCCGGTGGGCACGCACCCGCGCCGACGCGGACGACACCCGCACGCGTCGCGCGACGGCCCTGGACACGCGAGCACGGCCGAGCCGGTCCGCCGGCTGACGCGATAGCGCGACCTCGACATCAGTCGCCTCACCGGGTCGCTCTCGCGCGAGCAATGTCGAGGTCGCCCGCCGGGGTGCCGTGGTGCCTGAGGCCGAGCTCGACATCAGTCGCGCCTGAGGGGGCTGTGGCGCGAGCAATGTCGAGCTCGACCTCGCACCGCCGCGACCGACGGGCCGCCCATCAGGCCGCGCGGCTCAACCTACTGTTGAGTAACTTACGCATCCGTAGGTTAGGCTCCGAGCATGACCACCGTGGGCTCAGGCCGACCCTCCGCTGCGTCTCCCGTCCCGCGCGAGGTCGAGATCCCGGACGAACCGCTGACCGCGGCGCTCGACCGTGCAGCGCAGCAGTGGCCGGACCGGACGGCGGTCGACTTCCTCGGCGCAGGCACCACCTACGCCGAGCTCGCCGACGCGGTGGCACGCGGTGCGCAGGTCCTGCTGGACCTGGGCGTCCGCCCGGGCGACCGCGTCGCACTCGTCATGCCGAACTGCACGAGCCACGTCGTCGCCTTCTACGCGGTGCTGCGGCTCGGCGCTGTGGTCGTCGAGCACAACCCGACCTACTCGACCGGGGAGCTCGAGCACCAGCTGGCCGACTCCGGCGCGGTCGTCGCGCTCGTCTGGGAGAAGGCGGTGCCGCGCGTCCTGGAGTCGCTGCCGCGCACCTCGCTCAAGGCCGTCGTCGCGGTGGACCTGTCCGCCGACCTGCCCCGCCGGACGCGCCTGGCGCTGCGCCTGCCCGTGCCGAGCGCGCGTCAGGCGCGTGCCGCGATGCGCGGCAAGGTCCCGCCCGCGTTCCCGATGTGGCACCGCCTCGTCGCGCGCGCCGCTCCGCTCGAGCCGGCCCACGCCGGACCGACCGCCACGGACGTCGCCCTCCTGCAGTACACGGGGGGAACCACCGGCACGCCCAAGGGGGCGATGCTCACGCACCGCAACCTCGTCGCGAACGCGGTGCAGGGCCAGGCCTGGACCGGCGCCGAGCCGGGCACCGAGGTCGTCTACGGGGTGCTGCCGTTCTTCCACGCGTTCGGGCTGACGCTGTGCCTGAGCTACGCCGTGCGCGTCGGCGCCACCCTCGTCGCGTTCCCGTCGTTCGACCCTGCCCGCGTCCTGGCCGCGCAGGAGCGGCTGCCGGGCACGTTCCTGCCGGCGGTCCCGCCGATGCTGGACCGGCTCGCCGCCGCCGCGGTCGAGGCCGGGGCCGACCTGTCGTCGTTCCGTTACGCGATCTCGGGCGCCATGGCGCTGCCCGCGGCGACAGCGGCGCGGTGGGAGGAGGTGACCGGGGGCCTCGTCGTCGAGGGCTACGGCATGACCGAGACGTCACCCGTGGCGCTCGGGAACCCGCTGACGGACGCGCGCCGACCCGGCACCCTCGGCCTGCCGTTCCCCAGCACGCACATCCGCGTCGTGGACCCGCAGGACGCCACGCGCGACGTCGAGCCGGGGGAGCGCGGCGAGCTCCTCCTGCAGGGCCCGCAGGTGTTCGCCGGGTACTGGGGTCGTCCCGACGAGACCGCGGAGCAGCTGCTCGACGACGGGTGGCTGCGGACCGGGGACATCGTGACGGTCGACCCGACGGGCTGGGTCGTCCTCGTCGACCGCATCAAGGAGGTCATCGTCAGCGGGGGGTTCAAGGTGTACCCGTCGCAGGTCGAGGACCACCTGCGCGCGATGCCGGGGGTGCAGGACGTGGCGGTGGTGGGCGTGCCGGGCGGTGACCTGGGCGAGACCGTCGTCGCCGCGGTCGTCCTGCAGCCCGGCGCGCACGGTGTCGACCTCGCGTCCGTGCGGGCGTGGGGCGAGCGGCACCTGGCGCGCTACGCGCTGCCCCGCCGGCTCGTGGTGCTCGACGAGCTGCCGCGGTCGCAGGTGGGCAAGGTGCTGCGCCGCGTGGTGCGCGACTCGCTGCTGGCCGGCTGACCGCCCTCAACGTCTCCCGTCGGAGGCGCGCGCCAGCGCGAGGTCGTGGCTGTGCACCGCGCGGACCAGCGCGAGGTGGGACAGGGCCTGCGGCATGTTCCCCGCCATCCGTCCGCCCACGGGGTCGTACTGCTCGGCCAGCAGCCCCACGTCGTTCGCCAGCCCGACGAGGACGTCGAGTACCTTCGTGGACCCCTCCACGTCGTCCGTGCGTGCCAGGGCGTCGGCGAGCCAGAAGGAGCACGCCAGGAAGGCGTGCTCCGCACCGTGCAGACCGTCGTCGGTGGCCTCCGTGCGGTAGCGGCGCAGCAGGCCCGGCGCGATCTCGAGCTCGTCGCGGATGACGGCGAGCGTCGAGAGCACCCGCGGGTCGTCGGGCGGCAGGAAGTCCACCTGCGCCATCTGCAGCAGCGCCGCATCCGTGTGCTGCGCACCGTAGGACTGCACGAACGCGCCGCGCTGCGGGTTCCACCCGTGCGCCAGGACGTCCGCGTGGATCGCGTCGCGCTCGGCGCGCCACCGCTCCAGCGGACCGTCCAGACCGTGCACCTCGATCGCGCGCACCGCGCGGTCGACCGCGGCCCAGGCCATGACCTTGGAGTGCGTGAAGTGCTTCGGGTCGCCGCGGACCTCCCAGATGCCGCGGTCCGGCTCCCGCCAGTGGTCGAGCAGGCGCTCGACCAGGTGGCGCTGGAGCGACCACGAGTCGTCCGTCTCCCGCAGCCCGGCGGACCGCGCCTGCTCGAGCGCGCACATCACCTCGCCCAGCACGTCGTTCTGCACCTGGCCGACCGCGTCGTTGCCGATGCGCACCGGACGTGCGCCGTCGTAGCCGGCGAGGTGGTCCAGCGTGCGTTCCGGCAGGTCCCGCCCGCCGTCGACCCGGTACATGATCTGCAGGTCGCCCGGGTTGCCGGCGACCGCCCGCAGCAGCCAGTCGCGCCACTCGGTCGCCTCGTCGCGGTAGCCGTGCTCCAGGAGCGCCTCGAGCGTCATGGCCGCGTCCCGCAACCAGCAGAAGCGGTAGTCCCAGTTGCGCTCGCCGCCGAAGTCCTCGGGCAGCGACGTGGTCGCCGCCGCGACGATGCCGCCCGTCTCGGAGTCCGTCAGCATCCGCAGCACGAGCAGCGAGCGCACGACGGCCTCCCGGTAGGACCCCGAGTAGGCGCAGCTGCGCGCCCACAGCCCCCACGTGATCCGCGTCGAGTCGATCCGGTCGGCGATGGTCAGCCGCGGGGGCACGGGGTCCCACGAGCGCGTCCAGGTCAGGGCCAGCTCGACCGACTCGCCCTCGTGCAGGGTGAACCGGTCGGCGTGCCGGTGGTCGTGCGGCGTCGGCAGGCGGTCGCCGCGCAGCAGCAACGAGTCCGGGCCGGCGATGGCCCGGATGGCGTCGGCACCGTGCGGGTCGGTGACGTGGTGGACCCAGGGCTCGATCGCGCCGTAGCCGAAGCGCACCACCCACTCGTGCTCGACCTCGACGCTCCCGCGCGTGCACGCGAGGCGCCGGACCAGGTCGGAGCGCCCGTCGTTCAGCGGCATGGTCTCCTCCATGACCGCGGTGCCCGTCGACGACTCGTACGTCGTCTCGAGCACGAACGAGTCGTCGAGGTAGCGGCGGCTGACGGTCGCGGCGTCGCGGACCGTGAGCAGCCAGCGCCCGTTCTCGGACGTGCCCAGGAGCCGCGCGAAGGACGCCGCGGAGTCGAACGTGGGCAGGCACATCCAGTCGATCGAGCCGCGCCGTGACACCAGGGCGGCCGTCTTGCCGTCCCCGAGCACGGCGTAGTCGGCGATCGGGACCAGCGGTGGGTCGACGACGGCGTCCGAGATGTCCACGAGCCCGAGCATGACGTGGTGGGCTGCCGCGGGCACGGCGGCGCGCTGTGCGTTCGCTCACGTCGAACAGATGTGCGATTGTCGGTGGCGCCACGTAGACTTCCCGCCGTGAACGAACGACTGGTGGTGCAGGGCGCCCGCGAGCACAACCTTCGGAACGTCGACCTCGATCTCCCGCGTGACAAGCTCATCGTCTTCACCGGTCTGTCCGGTTCCGGGAAGTCGTCGCTGGCCTTCGACACCATCTTCGCGGAGGGCCAGCGCCGGTACGTCGAGTCGCTGTCCGCGTACGCGCGCCAGTTCCTCGGGCAGATGGACAAGCCCGACGTCGACTTCATCGAGGGTCTGTCGCCCGCGGTGTCGATCGACCAGAAGTCGACCAACCGCAACCCGCGGTCGACGGTCGGCACCATCACCGAGGTGTACGACTACCTGCGCCTGCTGTACGCGCGGGCCGGTACGCAGTACTGCCCGGTCTGCGGCGAGCGCGTGACCGCGCAGACGCCGCAGCAAATCGTCGACCGGCTGCTCGAGCTGCCCGAGGGCACGCGGTACCAGGTGCTCGCGCCGGTCGTGCGCGGTCGCAAGGGCGAGTACGCGGACCTGTTCAAGGAGCTGCAGAGCAAGGGCTTCGCCCGCGCCCGCGTCGACGGCGAGGTGGTGCAGCTGACCGAGCCGCCGACGCTCGAGAAGAAGCTCAAGCACGACATCGAGGTGGTCATCGACCGCCTCGTCTCGCGTGACGGCGTGCAGCGGCGTCTGACGGACTCGGTGGAGACGGCGCTCGGCCTGGCCGGCGGGCTGCTGGTGGTCGAGCTCGTCGACGCCGACATCGACGACCCGCAGCGCGAGCGCCGGTTCTCCGAGCACCGCGCCTGCCCCAACGACCACGTGCTGACGCTCGACGAGATCGAGCCGCGGACGTTCTCCTTCAACGCGCCGTACGGCGCCTGCCCCGAGTGCACGGGCATCGGCTCGCGCCTCGAGGTCGACCCGGACCTGGTGGTCCCGGACGAGGACCTGTCGCTGGACGAAGGTGCGGTGGCGCCGTGGTCACAGATCTCGAGCGAGTACTTCGGACGCGTGCTCGGTGCGCTCGCCTCCGACATGGGCTTCTCGACCTCGGTGCCGTGGCGGGCGCTGCCGCAGCGCGCCAAGGACGCGGTGCTGCACGGACAGAACCACGAGGTGAAGGTCCGCTACAAGAACCGGTGGGGGCGTGAGCGTCAGTACTCCACCGGGTTCGAGGGCGTCATCACCTTCCTCGAGCGCCGGCACAACGAGACGGACTCGGACTGGAGCAAGGAGAAGTACGAGGCCTTCATGCGCGAGGTCCCGTGCCCGGTCTGCGACGGTGCGCGGCTCAAGCCGGAGGTGCTCGCGGTGCGCGTGGGCGGCAAGTCGATCGCCGAGGTGTGCAGCCTGCCCATCCGCGAGGCGCGCGAGTTCCTCGACGCCCTGGAGCTCGGTGAGCGGGAGCGCGCCATCGCCGCGCAGGTGCTCAAGGAGATCCAGGCACGGCTCGGCTTCCTGCTCGACGTCGGGCTCGACTACCTCTCGCTGACGCGCCCCGCGGCGACCCTCTCGGGCGGTGAGGCGCAGCGCATCCGGCTGGCGACGCAGATCGGCTCCGGCCTCGTCGGGGTGCTCTACGTGCTCGACGAGCCGAGCATCGGCCTGCACCAGCGCGACAACCGCCGGCTCATCGACACGCTCACCCGCCTGCGGGACCTGGGCAACACGCTGATCGTCGTGGAGCACGACGAGGACACCATCCGGACGGCCGACTGGATCGTCGACATCGGGCCCGGCGCCGGCGAGCACGGCGGCCGCGTGGTGCACTCCGGTGACCTGCCCGGGCTGCTGTCGTCGGCCGAGTCGGTGACGGGCGCGTACCTGTCCGGGCGCCGGTCCATCCCGATGCCGCCGGAGCGTCGGCCCGTGGACAAGAAGCGGCAGCTCACCGTGGTGGGGGCCCGGGAGCACAACCTGCAGGGGATCGACGTCTCGTTCCCGCTGGGTGTGCTCACCGCCGTCACGGGCGTGTCGGGCTCGGGCAAGTCGACGCTGGTCAACGCCATCCTCTACACCGTCCTGGCCAACGAGCTGAACGGTGCGCGGCAGGTCGCCGGTCGCCACAAGCGGGTCACCGGCCTGGAGCACCTGGACAAGGTCGTGCACGTGGACCAGGGCCCCATCGGCCGCACGCCCCGGTCCAACCCGGCGACGTACACCGGGGTGTGGGACCACGTCCGCCGACTGTTCGCGGAGACCACCGAGGCCAAGGTCCGGGGCTACACGCCCGGCCGGTTCTCGTTCAACGTCAAGGGCGGCCGCTGCGAGGCGTGCTCCGGCGACGGCACGCTGAAGATCGAGATGAACTTCCTGCCGGACGTCTACGTCCCGTGCGAGGTCTGCCACGGCGCCCGCTACAACCGCGAGACGCTCGAGGTGCACTTCAAGGGCAAGACGGTGGCCGACGTGCTCAACATGCCGATCGAGGAGGCGGCCGAGTTCTTCGCGGCCGTCCCCGCGATCTCACGGCACCTGCGCACGCTCGTCGACGTCGGCCTGGGGTACGTGCGTCTGGGGCAGCCGGCGCCGACCCTCTCCGGTGGTGAGGCGCAGCGCGTCAAGCTCGCGGCCGAGCTGCAGCGCCGCTCGACCGGCCGGACCATCTACGTGCTCGACGAGCCCACCACGGGCCTGCACTTCGAGGACATCCGCAAGCTGCTCGGCGTGCTTCAGTCGCTCGTCGACAAGGGCAACTCCGTGCTGGTCATCGAGCACAACCTCGACGTCATCAAGAACGCCGACTGGGTCATCGACATGGGGCCCGAGGGTGGCAGCGGCGGGGGTCTCGTGATCGCCGAGGGCACCCCCGAGCAGGTCGCGGGCGTGGCCGAGAGCCACACCGGTCGGTTCCTCGCCGAGGTGCTGGAGCCGGTGGCGCAGCCGGTGAAGCGTCGGGTGGTCAAGCAGCGCGTCTCGGCGTGACGGGCGGTCGAGGACCGGCGCTGGTGTGACGACGATCGGCTCGTGACGCACGTCGCGTCGACCGTGCTGTCAGCCCGCGACAGCCATCCGCACGGGGACCGGCTCGTGCCGGACCGGGAAGTTCACCGATCGGGAGATGAAGCAGTGCTCGTGGGCCTGGTGGTGGAGGTCGGCCAGGACGCCGTCGGTGATCGCGGCCCCCGTGGGCAGGTGCGCGCCGGGGGCGACCGTGACCCGTGGACGCAGCACCACCTCGCGGAACTGCCCCTGGCCGGCGGCCTCGATCCGCATGGTCCCCACGGCGCTGTCCTCGTAGCCGACCACCACCACGCCCGCCGCGGAGGCCAGGTGCAGGAACCAGAGCATGTGGCACTGCGCGAGCGCGCTGACCAGGAGCTCCTCGGGGTTGTAGCGGTCGGGGTCGCCCCGGAACGCGGGGTCCGACGAGCCGAGCAGCGGCGGCTTGCTCCCGATCTGCACCTCGTGGTCGCGCGAGTACGCGGTGTAGCTGGAGGTGCCGGTCCGGCCGGCTCCGGTCCAGGTGACGTCGACGGAGTACGTGTGCAGGGGGCCCATCGGCCCACGGTAGCGGGGACGGTGCAGCCGCGGGCGGTCGGTCACGTGGGTGGCGCGAACTACGCTGGAACCCATGGCTGATCCCGCCACGTACCGCCCCGCACCCGGGGAGATCCCCGACTCGCCGGGGGTCTACCGCTTCCGCGACGAGCACGGCCGCGTCATCTACGTCGGCAAGGCCAAGAGCCTGCGGTCGCGCCTGTCCAGCTACTTCCAGGACCTCTCCAACCTCCACCAGCGCACGCGCCAGATGGTCACCACGGCGGCCTCGGTGCAGTGGACGGTGGTCGGTACCGAGGTGGAGGCGCTGGCGCTCGAGTACTCCTGGATCAAGGAGTTCGACCCACGGTTCAACGTCAAGTACCGCGACGACAAGTCCTACCCGTACCTCGCGGTGACGCTGGCGGACCAGTTCCCCCGGATCCAGGTGATGCGCGGCGCCAAGCGCAAGGGAACGCGGTACTTCGGTCCGTACGCGCACGCGTGGGCCATCCGCGAGACGGTGGACCTGCTGCTGCGGGTGTTCCCGGTGCGGACCTGCTCGGGGGGAGTGTTCAAGCGCGCGCAGCAGCAGGGCCGGCCGTGCCTGCTCGGGTACATCGACAAGTGCTCGGCCCCCTGCGTCGGTCGGATCTCCCCGGACGACCACCAGCAGCTCGCGCAGGACTTCTGCGACTTCATGGCGGGCGACACCGCCAAGTTCACGCGTCGGCTCACCGCGCGCATGAAGGAGGCGGCCGCGGAGCTGGACTACGAGCGCGCGGCGCGCCTGCGCGACGACATCGCGACCCTCGAGCGGGCCACGGAGAAGAACGCGGTCGTGCTGGCCGACGGCACGGACGCCGACATCTTCGCGTTGTCCGGCGACGAGCTGGAGGCCGCCGTCCAGGTGTTCCACGTGCGCGACGGGCGGATCCGCGGGCAGCGCGGCTGGGTGGTCGAGAAGGTCGAGGACGTCACCGACGCCGAGCTGGTCGAGCACCTGCTGCAGCAGATCTACGGCACCGAGGCGTCAGCGGGTGACGGTGTGGCGTCGTCCGCCGTCCCGCGCGAGGTGCTCGTTCCCGTGCTGCCGCCGGACGTCGAGCAGGTCCAGGCGTGGCTGAGCGGACTGCGCGGCAGCCGCGTCTCCGTGCGCGTGCCGCAGCGTGGCGACAAGCGCGAGCTCGCGCAGACGGTGCAGCGCAACGCCGAGCACGCCCTGGTGCTGCACCGGACGCGCCGCGCGGGGGACCTGACCACGCGCAGCCAGGCCCTGCAGGAGATCCAGGAGGCGCTGGACCTGCCGTCGGCGCCGCTGCGCATCGAGTGCTACGACGTCTCGCACAACCAGGGCACGTACCAGTCGGCCTCGATGGTGGTGTTCGAGGACGGGCTCGCGCGCAAGAGCGAGTACCGCCTCTTCACGGTCCGTGGCCCGGAGGGTCAGGGTGCCCGCGACGACACGGCCGCGATGCACGAGGTCATCACCCGGCGGTTCCGGCGCTACCTGGCGGAGCGCTCGGACTCCCGGGACCTCGAGCTGGAGACGGGCGAGGACGACGACGGCCAGCCGCTGCGGTCCGGCCCGATCGACGAGGTCACGGGCAAGCCGGTCCGGTTCGCGTACCCGCCGAACCTCGTCGTCGTCGACGGCGGTCCGCCCCAGGTCGCCGCGGCGGCCGCGGCGATGGCGGAGCTCGGGATCGACGACGTCGCGCTCGTGGGGCTGGCCAAGCGGCTGGAGGAGGTCTGGCTCCCGGGCGAGGAGTACCCCGTGATCCTGCAGCGCAGCTCGGAGGGTCTGTACCTGCTCCAGCGGCTGCGCGACGAGGCGCACCGGTTCGCCATCACCGCGCACCGCAAGCGGCGCAGCAAGGGCATGACGACGTCTGTCCTGGACGGCGTGCCCGGGCTCGGTCCGGCACGGCAGGCCGCGTTGCTGCGGCACTTCGGGTCGGTCAAGCGGCTGCGTGCCGCGTCGGCGGAGGAGATCGCCTCGGTGCAGGGCATGGGGGACCGGACGGCCGCGGCGGTCGTGGCGGCGCTGGCGGGGTCCGGCGGCGCGGAGCCGGAGCCGGTGTCGACGACGGCGCAGGCGGAGTCGGCTGGCATGCTGGACGCATGAGCGACGAGCCTTCGCCGATCACGGTGCCCGCAGGGATCCCCGCCCTCGAGGCGGCCACCGAGGCGCCCCACCTGAGCCAGCCGCAGGTCCTGATCATCACCGGCATGTCCGGCGCCGGCCGCACGCGCACGGCGGCCGTGCTGGAGGACCTCGACTGGTACGTCATCGACAACCTGCCGGCGCAGATGCTCACGCACCTGGTCGGCATGCTCACCAGCGGGCCGGCCGGTGCGGGTGCGCAGCGGCTGGCGGCGGTGATCGACGTGCGGGGCCGCGAGTTCTTCCACGACCTCGCACCGGTGCTGGCCGGGCTGCGCGAGTCGGGCGTCGAGTACCGGATCCTCTTCCTCGACGCCTCCGACGAGGTCCTGGTCCGGCGGTTCGAGCAGGTGCGCCGGCCCCACCCGTTGCAGGGCGACGGGCGCATCCTCGACGGGATCGCCGAGGAGCGCGCCGTGCTGACCGACCTGCGCGAGCAGGCGGACACGATCATCGACACCTCGGAGCTCAACGTGCACGACCTGGCGCGCGAGGTGCGCGCCGTCGTCGCGGGCGGCGCCGAGGACGTGCTGCGCATCTCCGTCCTGTCGTTCGGGTTCAAGTACGGCCTGCCGCTCGACGCCGACCACGTCGTCGACGTCCGGTTCCTGGCCAACCCGTACTGGATCACCGAGCTCCGGCACCTCACCGGACGCGACGCCCCGGTGCGCGACTACGTGCTCGGTCTGCCCGGTGCGGTGACCTTCGTCGACCGGTACGTCGACGCGCTGGAACCGGTGCTGGCCGGCTACCTGCACGAGGAGAAGCGCTACGCGACGATCGCGGTCGGCTGCACCGGCGGCAAGCACCGGTCCGTCGCCATCAGCGAGGCGATCGCCGCACGGCTGCGTGAGCGGGGGCACCTGGTCGCCGTCGCGGCGCGCGACCTCGGCAAGGAATGAGACCGTCCGCGCCGGCGGTCGTCGCCCTCGGTGGCGGCCACGGCCTGTCGGCGTCCCTGTCGGCCCTGCGCCTCATGACCGACCGCCTCACCGCGGTCGTGACGGTCGCCGACGACGGCGGGTCCTCGGGCCGGCTGCGTGACGAGCTCGGCGTCCTGCCGCCCGGTGACCTGCGCATGGCGCTGGCCGCGCTGTGCGACGACTCGGACTGGGGCCGCACGTGGCGGGACCTGCTGCAGCACCGGTTCACGTCCTCGGGCAACCTCGACAACCACGCGGTCGGGAACCTGCTCATCGTCGCGCTGTGGGAGCTGCTGGGGAACACGGTCGAGGGTCTCGACTGGGTGGGCCGGCTGCTGGGCGCGCGCGGCCGGGTGCTGCCCATGGCCGTCGGTGCCGCTGCTCATCGAGGCGGACGTGCGGGACGCCACGGGCGCCACGGCCGTGGTGGTGGGGCAGAGCGCGGTCGCGGTGACCGCCGGCACCATCACGCAGGTCCGTCTCGACCCGGCGGACCCGCCCGCGTGCCCCGAGGCGGTCGCCGCGATCGAGGCCGCCGACTGGGTCGTGCTCGGCCCGGGGTCCTGGTACACGTCGGTCCTGCCGCACCTGCTGGTGCCCGGTCTGCGCGAGGCGCTGGGCCGCACCAGCGCCCGCACGATCGTCACGCTCAACCTCGCGTCGGGTGAATCGGGGGAGACGGCCGGGATGAGCGCCGACCAGTACCTCGACGTCCTGCAGGTGCACGCCCCCGAGCTGCGGGTGGACGCGGTCGTCGCCGACCCCACCGCGGTCGAGGACGTGGACGTCCTGGCCGACCGGGCCGCCGACCTGGGGGCACGCCTCCTGCTGCGTCAGGTCAGCCGGGGTGACGGGACCGCCCGGCACGACCCGCTGCGGCTCGCGGGCGCCTACTCCGACGTGCTCGAGGGCTTCCTCGGGGACGTCGGCACGGACATCGGTCGGGCGCAGGAGCCACCCGAGTAGGTGACCGGTCCGGTCCCGGACACGCGTCCCGCAATGGCAGGATGCAGCCATGGCGTTGACGGCACAGGTGAAGGACGAGCTCGCCCGTCTGAAGGTGGACAAGACGTCCTCACGGAAGGCCGAGGTGTCGGCCACCCTGAGGTTCGCGGGCGGACTGCACATCATCTCGGGCCGGATCGTCATCGAGGCGGAGCTGGACACGGGCATCGCGGCCCGCCGGCTGCGGCTGGCGATCTCCGAGGTGTACGGCCACGAGAGCGAGATCATCGTCGTCTCGGGCGGCGGTCTGCGCCGCGGCAGCCGGTACGTCGTCCGCGTCGTCAAGGACGGCGAGTCGCTGGCCCGCCAGACCGGGCTGCTGGACAACCGTGGTCGTCCGGTGCGCGGCCTGCCGCCGCAGGTGGTGTCCGCGGGCGTCGCGGAGGCGGAGGCGGCCTGGCGCGGGGCCTTCCTCGCGCACGGGTCGCTCACCGAGCCCGGGCGTTCGTCGGCCCTCGAGGTCACGTGCCCGGGCCCCGAGGCCGCGCTCGCGCTCGTCGGCGCGGCCCGCCGCCTCGGGATCGCCGCGAAGGCCCGCGAGGTCCGCGGCATCGACCGCGTCGTCATCCGGGACGGGGACGCCATCAGCGCCATGCTCGCCCGCCTGGGCGCGCACGAGACGATGCTCGTCTGGGAGGAGCGTCGCGTGCGCCGCGAGGTGCGCGGTACCGCCAACCGCCTGGCCAACTTCGACGACGCCAACCTGCGCCGGTCGGCGCGCGCCGCGGTGGCCGCGGGAGCCCGGGTCGAGCGCGCGTTCGAGATCCTCGGCGACGAGCTCCCGGAGCACCTGCGCGAGGCCGGCGAGCTGCGGCTCGCGCACAAGGAGGCGTCGCTCGAGGAGCTGGGCAAGCTCGCCGTCCCGACGCTGACGAAGGACGCGGTCGCGGGGCGGATCCGCCGCCTGCTGGCCACCGCCGACAAGCGCGCCTCCGAGCTCGGGATCCCCGACACCGAGGCCGGACTGAGCCCGGACCTGCTCGACCTCTGACCTGCACGCACGGCCCGGGGGGCCGTCTCACGGAGGACCTAGGTCACCGCGTGAGCCCGGTCACTGGTATAGGGTCGTGTCATCCGAACGTCACACGACGGTCACGTGCTGGGCATGTACGACAGCCCGTACCGCCGGCGTCCGGAACGCACAGCGGCGTGCGGACCCCATCACCAAAATGTGTGCGCCGACCCCCCGTCGGCGCTGCCGAGGAGGGCAAGTGACCATCCGCGTCGGTATCAACGGCTTCGGTCGTATCGGGCGTAACTTCTACCGGGCCATCATCGCGTCCGGTGCCGACATCGAGATCGTCGGCGTGAACGACCTCACGGACAACAAGACGCTCGCGCACCTGCTCAAGTACGACACCGTGCTGGGCCGTTTCCCGCTGAGCGTCGCCTACGACGACGAGAACATCATCGTCGACGGCAAGCCGATCCGGGCCCTGGCGGAGCGCAACCCCGCCGACCTGCCCTGGGCCGAGCTGGGCGCCGACATCGTCATCGAGTCGACCGGCTTCTTCACCGACGCGACCAAGGCCAAGGCGCACATCGACGCCGGCGCCAAGAAGGTCATCATCTCCGCCCCGGCGAAGAACGAGGACGGCACGTTCGTCGTCGGCGTGAACCACGAGTCCTACGACGCCGCGACGCAGCACATCATCTCGAACGCGTCGTGCACCACGAACTGCCTGGCCCCGGTGGCCAAGGCGCTCAACGACTCGATCGGCATCGAGCGCGGTCTCATGACCACGATCCACGCCTACACGGGTGACCAGAACCTGCAGGACGGCCCCCACAAGGACCTCCGTCGTGCCCGCGCCGCCGCGCAGAACATCGTCCCCACCTCGACCGGTGCGGCCAAGGCCGTCGCGCTGGTGCTGCCGGAGCTCAAGGGCAAGCTGGACGGCTTCGCGCTGCGCGTGCCGGTCATCACCGGCTCCGCCACCGACCTGACGTTCACGGCCTCGCGCGAGGTCACCGTCGAGGAGGTCAACGCCGCGGTCAAGGCCGCTGCGGAGGGCCCGCTCAAGGGCATCCTCGAGTACGTCGAGGACGAGATCGTGTCGAGCGACATCGTCACCAACCCGCACCAGAGCATCTTCGACTCCAAGCTCACCAAGGTGAGCGGCGACCTGGTCAAGATCATCGCCTGGTACGACAACGAGTGGGGCTACTCGAACAGCCTCGTGGCCCTCACCTCGTACGTGGGCGAGCGTCTCTGACCCTCGCGTCGTCCCACGACTGAGTGTCCTGCGTCCGCGTGCGCCCCGGCCCCTGCGGCCCGGCGCACGCGGACGCAGCCATGTGTGCCCCCGCTCGATCGAAGGTAGGAGAGCATGAAGACCATCGAGGACCTCGGTGACCTGCGCGGCAAGCGCGTCCTGGTCCGTTCCGACTTCAACGTGCCGCTCGACGGCACCACCATCACCGACGACGGCCGCGTGCGCGCGGCCCTCCCGACGCTCCAGGCGCTCCTGGCGGCCGGTGCGCGCGTCGTCGTGATGGCGCACCTGGGCCGCCCCAAGGGCGCTCCGGAGGACAAGTACTCGCTCAAGCCCGTCGCCGACCGCCTCGCGGAGCTGCTCGGGCAGCCCGTGGCCCTCGCGACCGACGTCGTCGGCGAGTCCGCCCAGGCCACCGTCGCCGCGCTCCAGGACGGCGAGATCGCCCTGCTGGAGAACATCCGGTTCGACCCGCGCGAGACGTCCAAGGTCGACGCCGAGCGCGCCGAGCTGGCCGGCGAGCTGGCGCAGCTGGCCGACGTGTTCGTCTCCGACGGCTTCGGCGTGGTGCACCGCAAGCAGGCGTCGGTCTACGACGTCGCGCAGGTGCTCCCGCACGCCGTCGGCAAGCTCGTCCTCACCGAGGTGGCGTCGCTGCGCAAGGCGACCGAGGACCCCGCGCGCCCCTACGTGGTGGTGCTCGGCGGCTCCAAGGTGTCGGACAAGCTCGGCGTCATCGCCAACCTGCTGACCAAGGCCGACCGCCTGCTCATCGGCGGCGGCATGCTCTTCACGTTCCTGGCAGCCAAGGGTCACTCGGTGGGCAAGTCCCTGCTCGAGGCCGACCAGATCGACACGGTCAAGGGCTACCTGGCGCAGGCCGAGGAGGCCGGCGTGGAGATCGTCCTGCCGGTGGACATCGTGGTGGCCGACGAGTTCGCCGCCGACTCCCCGGCGCAGGTGGTCCCCGCCGACGCGATCCCGGACGGCAAGATCGGCCTGGACATCGGCCCGGAGTCGAGCGCGCTCTTCGCGTCGAAGATCGTCGACGCCAAGACGGTCGTCTGGAACGGCCCGGCCGGCGTGTTCGAGTTCGACGCGTTCTCCGGCGGCACCCGTGCCGTCGCGCAGGCGCTCGTCGACGCGGGCACGAACGGCGGCTTCACGATCGTCGGCGGTGGCGACTCCGCCGCTGCCGTGCGCACGCTCGGCTTCGACGAGGCCGGGTTCGGACACATCTCGACCGGTGGTGGCGCGAGCCTCGAGTTCCTCGAGGGCAAGACGCTCCCCGGCATCGCGGTTCTGGAGGACTGATCGTGGCGACGCGTACCCCGCTGATGGCGGGCAACTGGAAGATGAACCTGGACCACCACCAGGCCACGCACACGGTGCAGAAGCTCGCGTGGACGCTCAAGGACGCCCGGCACGACTTCGCCAAGGTCGAGGTGTGCGTGCTCCCGCCGTTCACCGACCTGCGCAGCGTGCAGACCCTGGTCGACGCCGACAAGCTCGAGCTCGTCTACGGCGCGCAGGACGTCTCGGCGCACACCTCGGGCGCGTACACCGGGGAGATCTCCCCGCTGTTCCTGGCCAAGCTCGGCGTCACGTACGTCACGGTCGGCCACTCCGAGCGCCGCGAGTACCACCAGGAGTCCGACGAGGTGGTCAACGCCAAGGCGACGTCGGCGCTCGGTGCGGGCCTCGTCCCGATCATCTGCGTGGGGGAGGTGCTCGAGGTCCGCAAGGCCGGCGAGCACGTGCCGCACACGCTCGCGCAGCTCGACGGCGCCCTGGCCGGCCTGACGGCCGAGCAGGTCAAGACCGTCGTCGTCGCGTACGAGCCGGTGTGGGCCATCGGCACCGGCGAGACCGCGACACCGGAGGACGCCCAGGAGCTGGCCGCCGCCATCCGTGCGCGGATCGGCGAGCTCTACGACGCCGAGACGGCGGACGCGGTGCGCGTGCTCTACGGCGGCTCGGTGAAGTCGTCGAACGTCGCCTCGATCATGGCGAAGCCCGACGTGGACGGCGCGCTCGTCGGGGGTGCCAGCCTGGACCCCGAGGAGTTCGCGGCGATCGCCCGCTACCAGTCGCACAACGTCGGTCTCTGACCTACGCGGGGCGGTTCCGTGCACCCGTGCGGAACCGCCCTGGCGCGGTGGTGGCTTATCGGCCCTGTCGTCGCCTACCCTGTACCGCGGTCCACCGCAGCGTCGCCCGGCTCCTCGCCGCCGACGTGCCCGCCCAGTAAGGAACTGACGCCGACGTGACTGGCCTTCGTATCGCCCTGCAGGTGCTGCTGGTGCTCACCAGCCTCCTGCTCATCCCGCTGGTCCTGCTGCACAAGGGCAAGGGTGGCGGCCTGTCCGACATGTTCGGGGGAGGCATCACCAGCAGCGCGGGCAGCTCGGGTGTCGCGGAGCGGAACCTGAACCGCATCACGATCGGCACCGCGCTGGTGTGGACGGCGATCATCATCCTGCTCGGTCTCCTCGAGCGCACGGTCTGAGGCGGTAGACGATGGCGAGCGGGAGTGCGATCAGGGGGTCGCGAGTCGGCGCTGGCCCGATGGGCGAGGCCGAGCGCGGGGACACCGCTCCACGGGTCTGGGTGTCGTACTGGTGCGCCAACGGCCACGAGACGCGCCCCAGCTTCGCGGAGGAGGCGGCACTCGAGGCGCCCGTGACGTGGGACTGCCCGCGGTGCGGCTTCCCGGCCGGTCAGGACCAGGAGAACCCGCCGTCTCCCTCCAAGAACGAGCCGTACAAGACGCACCTGGCCTACGTGAAGGAGCGGCGGTCCGACGAGGACGGCGCCGCGATCCTCGACGAGGCACTGGCCGCCCTGCGCGCCAAGCGCGGCGGCTGAGCACCCGACGACGACGCCGAAGGGCCCCCGAGAGATCGGGGGCCCTTCGGCGTTCGTGCGTCAGTCGCGGACGCGCAGCAGCGCGAACCCGTCGTAGCCCTTGCTCCCGACCGTCTGGACGACCGTGGTGTCGTAGCGCGGGTGGTCGGTGAGCAGCTGGACCATCGCGCGGACGCCCTGCACGCGGGCGTCGGGGTGGTCGGCCTGCACCACGCCGCCCCCGCGGACCACGTTGTCGACGACGACCACGGACCCCGGCCGCGTCAGCGCGAGCACCTGGTCCAGGTAGTGCGGGATCGACTCCTTGTCGGCGTCGATGAACACCAGGTCGTACGGCTCGGCGCCGTCCGCCGCGAGCCGGTCGAGACTCTCCGAGGCGGCGCCGACGACGACGTCCACCAGCTCCCCGACGCCGGCGGCGGTGAGCGACTCACCGGCCACCCGGGCGTGCTCCGGCTCGAGCTCGAGCGTGGTCAGCCGGCCGTCCGGTGGCAGGGCGCGGGCGAGCCAGAGGGTGCTGTACCCACCGAGCGTGCCGATCTCGAGGATGCGGCGCGCCCCGGCGGTGCGGGCCAGCAGCTGCAGCAGCTTGCCCTGGTTCGGCGCGACCGCGATGTCGGGCAGACCCGCCTGCGCGGCCGCGTCGCGGGTGTCCACCAGAGCCGGGTCCTCCGGCGCGAGCGCCCCGAAGTACTCGTCGACGCCCGCCCAGAGGTCAGGACCGGACGGCGCCGGAGCGGGGAACGCGGCGGCCGTCGTGGACATCACGGCGGGCGTGCCGAGGGCCTCCGTCGCCGCGACGTCCACCAGCCAGAGGGTGCGCTCGGAGCCGAGGGCGGCGGCAGCCGGTGTCGTCGTCGCCGGTGCACCGCGCAACGCCGACGCGACGGCCTGGGCCTTCTCCGACCCGGACGCCACGACCCACACCTCACGCGCGCCACGGATGGCGTCGAACGTGAGGGAGACACGCTCCGGCGGTGGCTTGGGGGAGCCGTGCACACCGACCGCTGCCCGCCCGGTGACCTCGACGGCCTCGTGCCCGGGGAACAGCGAGGCGACGTGCCCGTCCGGCCCGACCCCCAGCAGCAGCACGTCGAACGCGGGGGAGCCGGCCGCGGCCAGCTCGGCCTCGTACGCCTCGGCGGAGGCCTCGGGGGTCGGGACCTCGTCGCTCAGCGCGGCCATCGGGTGCACGTTCTCGCGTGGGAGCGCCGGGCCGAGCGCGTCCAGGAGTGCGTCACGCGCCTGCGTCTCGTTACGGTCCGGGTCACCCTCGGGCAGGAACCGCTCGTCGCCCCACCACAGGTGCACGCCGGACCAGTCGACCGCGTCGCGCACGGGGCTGGCGGCCACCGCGGCCAGCGAGGCGATGCCCACCGTGCCGCCGGTCAGGACGACGTGCACGGGGGAGCGGTGGGACTGCACGTCCACCAGGTGGGTGAGCAGCCGCGCCGCCACGGCTTCCGCCAGCACCCGGCCGTCAGGGTGGACGACCACGTCCCTGGTCATGCGTCGATCCTCGGGAGGCCCTTCTGCAGGACCTCGCCGTAGACCTCGTCCGCGTCGAGCCGCCGCAGCTCCTCCGCCAGGCACTCGCGCAGCTGGCGCAGGGGCAGGGCGATCCGGTGCTCCGGCTGGTCGGGCTGGCGCAGGGCCGCCGTCTTGCCGTCGGGCCGGTCGAGGACGATGTCCCCGGAGGACCGCACCAGCCGTACCTGGGTGATGGCCATGGCGTCCTTGACCCGTTCGACCTCGACCGGGCAGCGCAGGCTCTGCGCGAGCCACGCGGCCATGAGGTCGACCGACGGGTGGGTGCCCTCGCCGACGACGACGGCCTTCTGCACGGGTTCGTACGGCGGCTGGTCGAGCGTCGCCGCGATCAGACCGCGCCACAGCGTCGCGCGGGTCCAGGCGAGGTCGGTGTTGCCGTCCACGTGCGACGCGGCGAGCTTGCGCAGCGCGGCGTTGGGCCGGGCCGCCTGCGTCGAGTCCGTGATCCGGCGGGCCGCCATGCGCCCCAGCGGGGCCTCGGCGACGTTGTCGGGGATCTCGTACGGCCACCAGGTGACGATCGGGGTGTCCGGCAGCAGCAGCGGGATGACGAGGGTGTCCAGGTGGCGCTCCAGCTGGCCCGAGGGGCGCAGCACGAGCACCTCGCTCGCGCCGGCGTCACCCCCGAGCCGGATCTGGGCGTCGAGGCTCGACGTGCGCTCCTTGGCGTCGTTGGCGATGACGATGACGCGGCACGGGTGCTCCCGGCTGGCGTCGTTGGCGGCGTCGATCGCCTCGTCCGGGTCGCGGTCGCCCACGGCGATGATGAGCGTCAGCACGCGCCCGAGGGCGATCGCCCCGCCCTCGTCGCGCTCCTTGAGCAGCCGCTTGTTGATGTCCCGCGTGGTGGTGTCGGGCATCTCGATGATCATGGCCGCCTCCAGACGCGCCCGTCGCGGGCCATCATCTTGTCCGCCGACTCGGGACCCCAGGTGCCCGAGCGGTACTCCTCGGGCCTGCCCCTGCCCGCCCAGTACGAGGTCACCGGGTCGAGCACCTTCCAGGACAGCTCGACCTCCTCGTGCCGCGGGAACAGCGGCGGGTCGCCCAGCAGGACGTCGAGGATGAGGCGTTCGTACGCCTCGGGCGAGGACTCGGTGAACGCGTGCCCGTAGCCGAAGTCCATGGTGACGTCCCGGACCTCCATGGCGGTGCCGGGCACCTTGGCGCCGAAGCGCAACGTCACGCCCTCGTCGGGCTGCACGCGGATGACCAGGGCGTTCTTGCCCAGCTCCTCCGTGGCGGTCGACTCGAACGGCAGGTGCGGCGCGCGCTTGAACACGACGGCGATCTCCGTGACCCGGCGACCCAGCCGCTTGCCGGTGCGCAGGTAGAACGGGACCCCGGCCCAGCGGCGGTTGTCGATGTCGACGCGGATCGCGGCGAACGTCTCGGTGGTGGACTCCGGGTTGAAGCCCTCCTCCTCGGCGTAGCCGACGACCTTCTCGCCGCCCTGCCACCCGGCGGCGTACTGGCCGCGCGCCGTGTGCTTGCCCAGGTCGCGCGGGAGCTTCACCGCCGAGAGGACCTTGATCTTCTCGGCGGTGAGGCTCTGCGCCTCGAACGACGCGGGCTCCTCCATGGCGGTCAGGGCGAGGAGCTGCAGCAGGTGGTTCTGGATGACGTCGCGCGCGGCGCCGATCCCGTCGTAGTACCCGGCACGCCCGCCGATGCCGATGTCCTCGGCCATCGTGATCTGGACGTGGTCGACGTAGTTGGCGTTCCAGATCGGCTCGTACAGCTGGTTCGCGAAGCGCAGCGCCAGGAGGTTCTGGACCGTCTCCTTGCCCAGGTAGTGGTCGATCCGGAAGATGTCGTCGGGCCGGAAGACGTCCGAGACGATGTCGTTGAGCTCGCGCGCGCTGGCCAGGTCGTGGCCGAACGGCTTCTCGATGACGACGCGGCGCCAGGTGCCCTCGGACGGCTGCGACAGCCCGGAGCGGGCCAGCTGCTTGCAGACGACGGGGAACGAGCTGGGCGGGATCGACAGGTAGAACGCGTGGTTGCCTCCGGTGCCGCGCGAGACGTCGAGCTCCTCGACGGTGTCCCGCAGGCGGTCGAACGCGTCGTCGTCGTCGAACGTGCCCTGGACGAACCGGATGCCCTCCGAGAGCTGGCGCCAGGTGGCCTCCCGGAACGGCGTGCGGGCGTGCTCCTTGACGGAGTCGTGGACGATCTGCGCGAAGTCCTGGGTCTCCCAGTCCCGTCGCGCGAACCCGGTGAGCGCGAAGCCCGGCGGCAGCAGCCCGCGGTTGGTCAGGTCGTACACGGCCGGCATGAGCTTCTTGCGCGCGAGGTCGCCGGTGACTCCGAAGATGACGAGGCCACAGGGCCCGGCGATGCGGGGGAGCCGACGGTCGCGGGGGTCCCGGAGCGGGTTCTGCCCCGGGCCGACCTTGTTGGGGCTCACCGGGCGTCCTGCGCCTGGTTCTTCGAGTCCGCGCCGGACAGCCCGTCGGAGACCGTGTCGAGCAGCTCGCCCCAGCTGGCGACGAACTTGTCCACGCCCTCGACCTCGAGCTGCTCGGTCACGTCGTCGATGTCGATACCGAGGCCGCGGAGCCCCTCGATGACGGCCTCCGCGTCCTGGCGCGTCCCGGTCACCCGGTCCGACCCGTCCCCGCCGTGGTCGGCGACCGCCCTGAGGGTGGCCTCCGGCATCGTGTTCACCGTGCCGGCCACGACCAGCTCGTCGACGTACAGCGTGTCGGGGTAGGCCTTGTCCTTCACGCCGGTCGACGCCCACAGCGGGCGCTGCGGGTGGGCGCCCGCGTCCGCGAGGGCCTTCCACCGGTCCCGCGCGACGACCTCCCGGTACAGGCCGTACGCGAGCCGCGCGTTGGCGAGCGCCGCCTTGCCGCGCAGCTCGGCGGCCTCCGGGGTGCCCAGTGCGTCCAGCTTCGGGTCGACGGCGGCGTCCACGCGGGAGACGAAGAACGAGGCGACCGAGGCGATGGGCGCCAGGTCGTGGCCGTTGGCCTTCGCCTGCTCGAGCCCGCTCTGGAAGGCGTCGAGCACGGCGCCGTACCGCTCGAGGGAGAAGATCAGCGTGACGTTGACGCTGATGCCCTCCGCCAGCACCGCGGTGATGGCGGGCAGGCCCTCCAGGGTCGCCGGGATCTTGATGAACACGTTGGGACGGTCGACGGTCGACCACAGGGACTTCGCCGAGGCGATCGTGCCCTCGGTGTCCTTGGCCAGCCGCGGGTCCACCTCGATCGACACGCGGCCGTCCACGCCGTCCGTGGCGTCGTACACGGGACGCAGGACGTCGGCCGCCTCGCGCACGTCGTCGGTGGTGATCGTGAAGACCGCCTCGTCGACGTCCGCGCCGCGTGCGGCGAGCTCGCGCAGCTGCTCGTCGTAGGCGTCGCCCTTGGCCAGGGCGCTGGCGAAGATCGACGGGTTGGTGGTCACGCCCACCACCCCGCTGTCGGAGACGAGCTCCGCCAGGTTCCCCGTCCTCAGCCGCTCACGCGACAGGTCGTCCAACCAGATGGCGACGCCGGCGTCCGCCAGCCGTGCCAGAGGGGTGCTGCTCGATGCCATGGTGGATCCCCTTCTCCCGCACGCCGGCCCCGGCTGCCCGGGGCCGGCGTGCCCGTACAGACTCAGACCTGCTGGTCGCCCGTCCCCGTGGCGGTGGGCACGACCGGGCTGCTGGCCGGCCCCACCCCGCCGCGGGCGGCGGCGATGGACTCGTGCGCGGCCGCGACGACCGCCTCGGCGGTGAAGCCGAACTCGCGGAAGAGCGTCTCGGCGTCGGCCGACGCTCCGTAGTGCTCGATCGAGACCGAGCGGCCGGCGTCGCCGACGAGCTTGTGCCAGGACAGCGCGATGCCCGCCTCGACCGAGACGCGCGCCTTCACGGCCGCAGGGAAGCACCGACTGGCGGTAGTCCTCGTCCTGCTCGGCGAACCACTCGAGCGAGGGCGCCGACACCACGCGGGTCGCGACCCCGTCGGCCTCGAGGATCTCGCGCGCGGCGACCGCGAGCTGCACCTCGGAACCGGTGCCGACGAGGATCACGTCCGGCGTGCCGCTGCTTGCCTCGAGCAGGACGTACGCACCGCGGGCCACGCCCTCGGTCCCCGCGAAGCCGTCCTCGCCGCGCGGGAACGTCGGGACGTTCTGCCGGGTGAGGACGAGGCCGACCGGGCCGTCGGTGTGCTCGAGGATCGCGCCCCATGCCGCGGCCGTCTCGTTGGCGTCGGCGGGGCGCACGACGGTCAGGCCGGGGATCGCACGGACGGCGGCGAGGTGCTCGATCGGCTGGTGGGTCGGACCGTCCTCGCCGAGGCCGATCGAGTCGTGCGTCCACACGTAGACCGCCGGCACGCCCATGAGCGACGCGAGCCGCACCGAGCCGCGCATGTAGTCGCTGAACGTGAAGAACGTCCCGCCGTAGGGCCGGGTCAGGCCGTGCAGCCGGATGCCCGACAGGATCGCGCCCATCGCGTGCTCACGGATGCCGAAGTGCAGGGTGCGCCCGAACTCGTCGCCGGCGAACTCGTGCGTCGACCGCTTGGCGGGGATGAAGGACGGTTCACCCTTCATCGTCGTGTTGTTGGAGCTGGCCAGGTCGGCCGAGCCGCCCCACAGCTCCGGCAGGACCGGGGCGAGCGCGCTGAGCACCTCTCCCGACGCGGCGCGCGTGGCCATCGCCTTGCCTGCGGGGAACTCGGGCAGCGCCTCGGCCCAGCCGTCGGGCAGCTCGCCGGCGACGAGCCGGTCCAGGAGCGCCGCGTTGTCGGGGTTGGCCTCGCGCCAGGCGTCGAACGACTCCTGCCACCGCGCCTTGACGTCCGCGGTCCGTGCCGACAGCCCGCGGGTGTGGGCGAGGACCTCGGGAGCGACCTCGAAGGTCGCGTCCGGGTCGAAGCCGAGGGTCTCCTTGAGGCCGCGGACGGCCTCGGTGCCGAGCTTGGAGCCGTGCGACGAGTGGTCGTTGGTCTTGGTCGGCGTCGGCCACGCGATCAGGGTCCGCAGCCGGATGAACGACGGACGGTCGGTGACGGCCTTCGCTGCCTCGATCGCGGCGTGCAGCGCGTCGACGTCCTCGCGGTACCCGTCCGGGCCGCCGGTCCAGTCGACGTTCTGGACGTGCCAGCCGTACGCCTCGTACCGGGCGACGACGTCCTCGGTGAAGGCGATCTCGGTGTCGCCCTCGATCGAGATGTGGTTGTCGTCCCACAGCACGACGAGGTTGCCGAGCTCCTGGGTGCCCGCGAGGGACGACGCCTCGCTGGTCACGCCCTCCTGCAGGTCGCCGTCGGAGGCGATGACGTACACGAAGTGGTCGAACGGGCTGGTGCCGGGCGCCGCCTCGGGGTCGAGCAGGCCGCGCTCACGACGAGCGGCCATGGCCATGCCGACCGACGAGGCCAGCCCCTGACCGAGCGGCCCGGTGGTGATCTCGATGCCGGTCGTGTGCTTGTACTCGGGGTGCCCGGGGGTCTTCGACCCCCACGTCCGCAGCGCCTCGATGTCCTCGATCTCCAGGCCGAAACCCGCCAGGTACAGCTGGATGTACTGGGTCAGGCTCGAGTGGCCCGCGGAGAGGACGAAGCGGTCCCGGCCCAGCCAGTGGGGGTCGGCGGGATCGTGCCGCATGACGTTCTGGTAGAGCAGGTAGGCCGCGGGGGCGAGGCTGATCGCCGTCCCGGGGTGGCCGTTGCCGACCTTCTCGACCGCGTCGGCGGCCAGGACACGCACCGTGTCCACCGCCCGCAGGTCGAGGTCGGACCAGCCGACCGTCGTGGCCAGGGGAGCCTTCGCGTTCACCGCACCTCATTCCCACCTGTGCCGTCGGCCAGGTGTCGTGTCGGACGAGACTTCAGCACCCGCTGCGGGATGCCGGGCAGGTGGGACGTCACGCCGTCTCGGCGGTCGTCGGACCGTGCCTTCCGACCCTATAGCCGACTGGGGCAGGACCGCCGGGCGTGACCACACCGGGGCGGAGCGACCGATCTCACAGGGGCCGGGGTCCGATCGTGGTCCCTCGTCGCGCCTCGCCCCAGGCGCAGGCCGTAGCATGGCTGCGCGACCTACCCCGCCTTGCAAGACGAACGGAACCGCAGCGCGTGCGCCTCAGCAGCCCCCTGTCAGTCGATGACGCCGGTGCGTCCGTGTCACCGACCCCGGGTGCTGCCGACGACGTCGTGACGGCTGCGCCGTCCGGTCCGCTGGGTCGGCTGCGCGCCGCCGTGGGCCCGTACGTCGCTCTCACCAAGCCCCGCGTGATCGAGCTGCTGCTGGTCACGACCGTGCCGACGATGATCCTGGCCGAGGGCGGTTTCCCCGGGCTCGGGCTCGTCGTCGCGACGCTCGTCGGCGGTGCCGCCGCCGCGGGCTCGGCGAACGTCCTCAACTGCTACCTCGACCGCGACATCGACAAGATCATGAACCGCACCAAGCGGCGGCCGATCGTCACCGGCGAGGTCTCGCCGCGGGCGGCGCTGGTGTTCGGTCTGGCGCTCGGCGTCCTGTCGCTGACCTGGCTCGCCGTCATGGTCAACCCGGCGTCGGCCTGGCTGACCGCCGCGGCGATCCTCATCTACGTCGTCGGCTACACGATGATCCTGAAGCGCCGCACGCCGCAGAACATCGTGTGGGGCGGCGCGGCCGGCTGCATGCCGGTGCTGATCGGCTGGTCGGCGGTGACCGGCGGGGTGTCGTGGACCGCCGCCCTGCTGTTCGGCGTCATCTTCTTCTGGACGCCCCCGCACTACTGGCCGCTGTCCATGAAGTTCCGGCACGACTACGCCGCGGCGGGCGTGCCGATGCTCCCGGTCGTGGCCAAGGACACCAAGGTCGCGCGGGAGATGATCGCGTACACGCTGGCGATGATCGCGTGCTCCTTGCTGCTGATCCCCGTGCAGGGGATGACCTGGGTCTACGGCGTGGTCGCCACCGGGCTGGGCGCCTGGTTCCTGTGGTCGTGCATCGGGCTGCTGCGGCGGGCGGAGCACCCCGAGGCCGGCAAGCTGAAGGCGATGAGCGTCTTCCACGCCTCCATCACCTACCTGACCCTGCTGTCCGTCGCGATCGCGGTGGACGTGTTCCTGCCCCTCTGAGCGTGAGCACCGACGCGGGCGTCACCGCGATCGACTCGGCGCTGGAGCTCTACCTGGCCCACCTCACCGTCGAGCGCGGGCTGTCCGCCAACACGCTGCTGGCCTACCGACGGGACCTGACCCGGTACGCGGGGTTCCTGGCCTCCCGAGGCTGCAGCGACCCCGCCGACGTGGACGAGCAGGCCGTCGAGGACTTCCTGCTCGCCGTGCGCACCGGGTCCGACGGACGCACCGCGCTGTCCGCCTCGTCGGCCGCACGCATCGTCGTGGCGGTCCGGGGCTGGCACCGGTTCCTGGTGCTCGACGGCGTCACGGCTCTCGATCCCGCGAGCGCGGTCAAGCCACCCGCGCAGCCCAAGCGGCTGCCGAAGGCCATCTCCGTCGCGGACGTCGAACGGCTCCTCGACGCCGCGGGGCTGGGCGACGGTCCCGTGCCGTTGCGCGACCGGGCTCTGCTCGAGCTCGTGTACGGCACGGGGGCGCGCATCTCCGAGGCGGTCGGGCTCGACGTGGACGACGTCGACCGGACCCCGGGGCGTGCGTCGGTGCGGTTGTTCGGCAAGGGCAGCAAGGAGCGTGTGGTCCCGCTCGGGTCGTTCGCGCTGGAGGCCGTCGAGGCGTACCTGGTGCGGGCGCGCCCGGCCCTCGCGGTCGGCAGCAAGGGCGGCTCACCCGGCATCTTCCTCAACACGCGGGGCGCCCGACTGAGCCGGCAGAGCGCCTGGGCGGTGCTGCGGGTCGCCGCCGAGCGCGCCGGTCTGGCGGGTGCCGAGCACATCTCGCCGCACACGCTGCGGCACTCGTTCGCCACGCACCTGCTGGCCGGGGGAGCGGACGTCCGGGTGGTGCAGGAGCTGCTGGGCCACGCGTCGGTGACCACCACGCAGATCTACACGATGGTCACGCCGGACACGCTGCGTGAGGTGTACGCGTCCGCGCACCCCCGGGCGCGATGAGGATCACGGCCGGATCGGCGTGGCACCGGGCTGTCGCGAGGTCGTCGGCCGCCGTGCTCGGGTAGGTTGTCCCGCGTGGTGAGCCAGCAGACGTCCGACCCGCAGCTCGACGCCGTCGGGCGGCCGATGCCCGTGTTCCCGGAGCCGGGTCCGCTCGCGTCCCACGGTCCGGCGCGCGTGATCGCGCTGTGCAACCAGAAGGGTGGCGTCGGCAAGACCACGACCACCATCAACCTGGCCGCGGCGCTGGCCGAGTACGGCCGCAAGGTGCTCATCGTCGACTTCGACCCGCAGGGCGCCGCGTCCGTGGGTCTGGGGATCAGCCCGCACGAGCTCGACCGCACGGTCTACAACCTGCTCATGGAGCGGGACGCCGACATCCACTCGCTCATCCAGCACACCGCGACGCCGGGGCTCGACCTGCTGCCGGCGAACATCGACCTCTCCGCGGCCGAGGTGCAGCTGGTCGGTGAGGTGGCCCGCGAGTCGGTGCTGTCCCGGACGCTGCGGCCCGTGCTCGACGAGTACGACGTGGTGATGATCGACTGCCAGCCGTCGCTCGGGCTGCTCACCGTGAACGCGCTGACGGCCGCGCACGGCGTGCTCATCCCGCTCGAGTGCGAGTTCTTCGCGCTGCGCGGCGTCGCGCTGCTGGTCGAGACGATCGAGAAGGTCCGGGACCGGCTCAACCCGCGCCTCGAGGTCGACGGCATCCTCGCGACGATGTACGACCCGCGCACCCTGCACGCGCGCGAGGTCGTGGCGCGGGTCAGCGAGGCGTTCGGCGACACCCTGCTGCACACCGTCATCAGCCGGACGGTGAAGTTCCCCGACGCCACCGTCGCCGCGGAGCCGATCACCACCTACGCCCCGACGCACGCCGGTGCGACCGCCTACCGACAGCTGGCCCGTGAGCTCGTCGCCCGTGGCGACGCCGCCTGACGAGCGCGCGGTCCCGCCCGACCAGCCGACCCCGGGGGTCGCGGGTGCGAGCGCGCCCGCACCGTCCCCGGCCGGCACCCAGGCCTTCGAGGTCCACCTCACCAACTTCAGCGGCCCGTTCGACCTGCTGCTCGGCCTGATCGCCAAGCACAAGCTGGACATCACCGAGGTCGCGCTCGCGCAGGTGACCGACGAGTTCATCGCGCACATCCGCGCCGCCGAGAAGCAGTGGGACCTCGGGCAGGCCAGCGAGTTCCTGGTCATCGCCGCCACGCTGCTGGACCTCAAGGCGGCCCGGCTGCTCCCGTCGGCCGACGTCGAGGACGCGGAGGACCTGGAGCTGCTCGAGGCGCGGGACCTGCTCTTCGCCCGGCTCCTGCAGTACCGCGCGTACAAGCAGGTGGCGGCGCACCTGGCGGAGCGGTTCGCGACCGAGGGCCGCCGGTTCCCGCGCCTCGTCTCGCTCGAGCCGCACCTGGCCGCGCTGCTGCCCGAGCTCGTCTGGCAGATCGGCCCCGAGCAGCTGGCGGAGCTGGCCGCGAAGGCGGAGCTGCCGCGCGCGGCGCCGCCCGGGGTGGACATCAGCCACCTGCACGCCCCCGCGGTCAGCGTCCGGGAGCAGGCCGCCGTGCTGGTGGACCGGCTCCGGCACGGCGGCGCGACGTCCTTCCGGGCTCTCACGGCCGACGCCGGGCGCGACCGTGGTCGTCGTCGCGCGGTTCCTGGCGCTGCTGGAGCTGTTCCGTGAGGGGGCCGTCGCGTTCGACCAGGTCACGCCGCTGGGCGAGCTGACCGTCCGCTGGACCGGGTCGCAGGAGGGCGACGTCCAGGTGTCCGACGACTTCGACACGCTCGACACCACACTCGACGCCGAGCTGGCCCGGGACGGGTCACCCCAGGAGGACGCATGACTGACGAGACGGCTCCCGACGAGGTGGTCGAGGACGAGACCGTTGCGGCACCCGACTCCCCGGCACCGGACTCGGCGGCGGCCGACGAGCTCGCCTTCGACGTCGACGACCTGCCCGGCGGCGCGCTCGCCGCGCTCGAGGCCGTCCTCATGGTGGCCGACGAGCCGATCCCCGCGGTCCGGCTGGCCACCGTGCTGGCCCTGCCCACGGCCCGCGTCGAGGCGCTGCTGGACGAGCTGGCCGCCGAGTACCGCGGCGACCTCGGCGGGCGACCGCGCGGGTTCGAGGTCCGCCGCGCGGGCGAGGGCTGGCGCGTCTACTCCGCGCCCGCGTACGCGGACGTCGTCGGGCGGTTCGTGCTGGACGGGCAGACGGCCCGGCTCACGCAGGCCGCCCTGGAGACGCTGGCCGTCATCGCCTACCGCCAGCCGGTGACCCGCGGCCAGGTGTCGGCGGTGCGCGGCGTCAACGTCGACGGCGTCGTCCGCACGCTGACCACGCGCGGACTGGTGGCCGAGGTCGGCACCGACCAGGCCAGCGGTGCGGTGCTGTACGCGACCACGGGATACTTCTTGGAGCGGATGGGCCTGTCCAGCCTGGACGAGATGCCACCGCTCGCGCCCTACCTGCCGGACATCGACTCCTTCGAGGGTGTCGACCAGGCGATCGGAGACAACGTATGAGCCCGCAGGAACGTCGGTCCGGGGGCACCGGGTCGTCCGGTGGCCAGTCCGGCCGGAGCAGCAACGCGCGTGGCAGCAGCGGCTCGGGTGCGAGCCGGGGCGGCAGTGCGGGCGGGTACCGCGGCGGCTCGGGCGGGTCCGGTGGCTCGGGGCGGTCCAGCGGCTCGGGTGGGTCGAGTGGGTCCGGTGGGTCGCGCGGCGGCGGGTACCGGGGGGCCGGCGGCGGCGAGGGCTACCGCGGCAGCACCGGCGGGGGCGACGGCTACCGCACCGGCGGCTCGGGCGCCTCCCGCACCAGCGGCGGCACCGGCGGCGGCTCCGGCGGCAGCTCGAGCAGCTCGCGTGCGAGCACGGGTGGTGGAGCGCGCGGTGGTTCCGGTGCGAGCAGCACGGGAGCACCCCGGAGCGGTGGCGGCTACCCCCGCAGCGGTGCACCGAAGGCCGGAGGCGGGTACCCGCGCAGCGGCGGCACGGGTCGTCCGCGCAGCAGCGGGGCGTCCACACGCCCGAAGAAGCCGCCGCGCACGCCCGAGGTCACCATCGACGTGCACGACCCCGACGGCGTGCGCCTGCAGAAGGTGCTGGCCGCGGCCGGCCTCGGCTCACGCCGTGCGTGCGAGGACCTGATCTCCGCGGGCCGCGTCACCGTCGACGGCAACCCCGTGACCGAGCTCGGCGTGCGCGTGGACCCGCTGACGGCGGTGATCCACGTGGACGGCATGCGCGTGCAGCTGGACTCGTCCATCATCACGATCGCCCTGAACAAGCCCAAGGGTGTCGTCTCGACGATGCACGACCCCGAGGGCCGGCCATCGATCGGGCAGTTCGTCGCGGACCGCGAGGAGCGCCTGTTCCACGTCGGCCGGCTCGACGCCGAGACCGAGGGCCTGATCCTGCTGACCAACGACGGCGACCTGGCCAACCGGCTGTCCCACCCGTCGCACGGCGTGACCAAGGTCTACCTCGTCCAGCTCGAGGGGCGTGTGTCCCCGTCGCTGGGCTCGCGGCTGACCAAGGGCATCGAGCTCGAGGACGGTCCGGTGAAGGTGGACCGGTTCCAGATCGTGCAGACCACGCCGCAGGCCAGCCTGGTGGAGATCGAGCTGCACGAGGGACGCAACCGCATCGTCCGGCGCATCTTCGACGAGGTGGGCTACCCGGTGACGCAGCTGGTCCGCACGCAGATCGGCCCGATCCGGCTGGGCGACCTCAAGCCGGGTCGCACGCGCGTGCTGTCCAAGACCGAGGTGGGCTCCCTGATGACGCGGGTGGGCATGTGACGCTGGCGACGCGCGGGCCGGTGCGGATCGTCGGCACCGGCCTGCTGGGCACGTCGGTGGGTCTCGGCCTCACCACGCACGGCGTCGACGTGGTCCTGCACGACCCGTCGCGGACCGCCCTCGCGCTCGCCCGGGACGTCGGCGCGGGCCGACCGGCGCGGGCCGACGACGCGGCACCCAGCCTGGTCGTCGTCGCCGCGCCGCCGGACGTGACCGCGGACGTCGTGCGCGCCGAGCTCGCCGCCCACCCGGACGCCGTCGTCACCGACGTGGCGAGCGTGAAGGGCTCCGTCCTGGCCGAGCTGCGCGCCGCCGGCGTGGACCTGACCCGCTACGTGGGGTCGCACCCGATGGCCGGCCGCGAGCGCTCCGGGCCGTCGGCCGCCGTGCCGGACCTGTTCCTGGGCCGTCCGTGGGTCATCGCCGACTCCGGCTCCTCAC
Source organism: uncultured Actinomycetota bacterium (assembly GCA_963837795.1). Lineage (GTDB taxonomy): Bacteria > Actinomycetota > Actinomycetes > Actinomycetales > Cellulomonadaceae > Cellulomonas. The sequence goes on along the minus strand of CAWIOT010000001.1, from coordinate 166,702 downwards.
GCCCGGACGCGCTGCTGGCCGTGCGGTCCCTGGCGGTCGATCTCGGTGCGGTCCCCGTCGCGATGGACGCCGACGCGCACGACGCCGCGGTCGCCGCCGTCTCGCACGTGCCGCAGGTGGCGGCGAGCCTGGTCGCGGCCCGGCTGCGCGGTGCCGACGACGCGGCGCTCGGCCTGGCCGGTCAGGGTCTGCGGGACGTCACCCGGCTTGCGGCGTCCGACCCCGCGCTGTGGACGTCGATCCTGGCCGCCAACGCGGCCGCGGTGCGCGCCGTCCTGCTGGACCTGCGCACCGATCTGGACGGTGTGATCGACGCGCTCGGCCAGGCCGCCGTCGCCGACGGTCCGGAGACCGTGGAGCTCGGCGCGCTGGCGACCCTGGCCCAGGCGATCGCCGACGGGAACGCCGGCGTCGCCCGCATCCCCGGCAAGCACGGCGGGGCGCAACGCACCTACGGCGCGGTCACGGTGCTCGTCCCGGACGCACCCGGTGAGCTGGCCCGGCTGCTGACGGAGGTGGGGGAGGCCGGGGTCAACCTGGAGGACCTCCACCTGGAGCACGCGGCCGGGCGCCCGGCCGGCATGGCACAGATCTCGGTGCTGCCCGGCAGCGTCGAGCACCTCGAGGCGGAGCTGACGGCCCGCGGTTGGAGACTGGTGAGTTGACGGCGTTGGTCGTGGCGATCGACGGGCCCTCGGGGTCCGGCAAGTCGAGCGTGTCGCGGGGGGTGGCCTCCGCACTGGGTCTGGCGTACCTCGACACGGGTGCGATGTACCGCGCGGCGACCCTGTGGTGCCTGCGCCAGGGCGTGCCGCTGACGGACCTCGACGCGGTCGCCGCCCAGGTGCGGGACCTGCCGCTCGTCATGGGTGTCGACCCGGCGAACCCCACCGTGCACGTCGGAGGGGTCGACGTCGGGCAGGCCATCCGCGAGACCGAGATCTCGACCGCGGTCAGCGCGGTGGCGACGAACCTCGAGGTCCGTGCCGAGCTCGGCCGGCTGCAGCGGGCGGAGATCGAGGCGGCCGGCCGCGAGGAGTCGTTCGCCGGCGGCCGCGGGATCGTCGCCGAGGGTCGCGACATCACGACCGTCGTCGCCCCCGACGCGGACGTCCGCGTGCTGCTGACGGCGAGCGAGGAGGCACGGCTGGCCCGGCGCGCGCGCGAGCTGCACGGCAGCGCCGACGCCGACGCCGTCGCGGCCACCCGCGACCAGGTGCTGCGCCGGGACGCCGACGACTCCACGGTCGTGCAGTTCCACGTCGCGGCCGACGGCGTGGTCACCGTCGACTCGTCCCACCTCGACCTGGACCAGACCGTGCAGGCCGTGCTCGACGTCGTCGCGCAGGTGGCGGGCCCCCGCCCGTGAGCAGCGACGGCCCGTCGGCGCGCGGCCCCCGGTGGTCGCGCTGGATCGGTCGTTTCCTCGCCCGGGTCGTCTGGGACACCGACGTCGTCGGCGCCTCGCTGGTGCCCGCGGACGGCCCGGTGCTCCTCGCGGCCAACCACACGGGCATCGTCGACGGGCCGCTGCTGCACGGCGTCGCCCCGCGCCCCTCGCACGTGCTGGTCAAGGAGGAGATGTTCTGGGGCCCGGTGGGCACCGTGCTGCGCGCCGCCGGCCAGATCCCCGTGGATCGCCTGGGCGGCCGTACGGCCCTGACCAGCGCCCTGGCGGTGCTGCAGCGCGGCGGGGTGGTGGGAGTGTTCCCCGAGGGCAACCGCGGGCGCGGCGATGCGACGAGCGCCCGGGCCGGGATCGCGTGGCTCGCGCTGAACGGCCACGCCCCCGTGGTGCCGGTCGCGATCCTGGGCACGCGGCGCACGGGGGAGTCCGTCAACCACGTGCCCGGCCTGCGGCGCCGGCTCGCGGTCGAATTCGGTACCCCGCTGGTCATCGAGCGGCGCGCCGGGATGACCGGTCGCGCGGCTCTGGTGGAGGCCAACGAGGCCATCCGGGTGGCGCTCGCCGAGCTGGTCGACCGCGCCGCGGTGCGCAGCGGGCTCCAGCTCCCCACGGACGACCCGAACCGCGAGCGCGCGCTCTGAGGGGTCAGGATGGACTGGACGTGGGATCCGACGCTGTTCGCCGGCACCGCGCGGCACTACGTGGTCGGTCGGTTGCCCTATCCGACGTCGCTGGTGGACACCCTGCGGGACACGCTCGGTCTGGACGGCAGCGGCCGGCTGCTCGACGTGGGCTGCGGGCCGGGCTCGCTGACGACCCTGCTAGCGCCCCTGTTCGCGTCGAGCGTCGGCGTCGATCCGGACCCTGACATGCTGGCTGAGGCTCGTCGCGCGAGCGGCTCGGCCCGGGTCGAGTGGCGCAAGCTGCGCGCTGAGGACCTGCCCGACGACCTCGGGACGTTCCGCACGGTCGTGTTCGCGCAGTCGTTCCACTGGATGGAGCAGCCGCTGGTCGCCGCTCGTGTGCGGTCCATGATCGAGCCCGGCGGGGCGTGGGTGCACGTGACCGCGACGACCCACCGCGGCGCGGACGGCGCGGACCCGCTCGGCCTGCCCCGTCCGCCGTGGGACGCGATGGAACGGCTGGTGGCCACCTACCTGGGCCCGGTGCGTCGCGCGGGCCAGGGAACGTTGCCCGGCGGCACCCGTGGCGGCGAGGAGGACGTGATGCTCGCGGCCGGCTACCGCGGCCCGCAGCGCGTCTCGGTACCGCGCGGGGAGGTGGTCGAGCGCTCCGTCGACGACGTGGTCGCGGCCGTGCTGTCGCTGTCCGGCTCTGCGCCGCACCTGTTCGGTGACCGGCTCGCCGCGTTCGAGCGAGACCTGCGGGACCTGCTCGGTGCCTCGTCGGCGCGCGGGCGTTTCGCCGAGCGCGCCCGGGACGTGGAGCTGGTGGTGTGGCGCCCGTGACCGGCCTCTCGCGGGTGTAGTCGTCCGGCGGGCGGTGCACCTGGGAGACTAGGGGCATGACTGAGTCCGATCCCGCCCTGGTGCTGCCCGACGAGACCGGCGACGCCGACCGCGAGCGGGCGCTGCGCGCGGGGCTCACCGACTACGAGCTCGAGGACGAGGACCTTGCTCTCCTGCACGCCGGCGACGTCGGTGAGCTGGGGGAGGAGCCGGTCGTCGTCTACCCGGTGCTGGCCGTCGTCGGCCGCCCCAACGTGGGCAAGTCGACGCTCGTCAACCGCATCCTCGGGCGCCGTGAGGCCGTGGTCGAGGACAAGCCCGGCGTCACGCGCGACCGCGTGAGCTACCCGGCCGACTGGTCCGGCAAGCGGTTCACGCTGGTGGACACGGGCGGCTGGGAGGTCGACGTCGCGGGCATCGAGGCGCGCGTCGCGCAGCAGGCCGAGGTCGCCATCGCGCTGGCCGACGCCGTGATCTTCGTCGTCGACGCCACCGTCGGGGTGACCGAGACCGACACCCAGGTGGTCCGCTTGCTGCGCCGGGCCGGCAAGCCGGTGGTGCTCTGCGCCAACAAGGTGGACGGTCCGGCCGGCGAGGCCGACGCCGCGAACCTCTGGTCGCTCGGGCTCGGCGAGCCGTTCCCCGTCTCGGCGCTGCACGGCCGCGGCACGGGTGATCTGCTCGACGCCGCCATCGACGCGCTGCCCGAGGTCTCCGCGCACGGCACCCCGATCCCGGACGGACCGCGCCGCGTCGCGCTGGTCGGCCGGCCCAACGTCGGCAAGTCGTCGCTGCTGAACAAGGTGCTCGGCGCCGAGCGCGTCGTGGTCGACTCCGTCGCCGGCACCACGCGTGACCCCGTGGACGAGCTCGTCGCGCTCAAGGGCAAGCCGTGGGTGTTCGTCGACACCGCGGGCATCCGCCGACGGGTGCACCAGACGTCCGGCGCGGACTTCTACGCGTCGCTGCGCACGCAGGCGGCGATCGAGAAGGCCGAGGTCGCCGTCGTGCTCGTCGACGCGTCCGTGAAGCTCACCGAGCAGGACACGCGCGTCATCTCGCAGGTCATCGAGGCGGGGCGCGCGCTGGTCATCGCGTACAACAAGTGGGACCTCATGGACGAGGACCGCCGCCCGTTCCTCGAGCGGGAGATCGAGCAGGACCTGGTGCAGGTGCAGTGGGCCCCGCGCGTGAACATCTCCGCGAAGACCGGCTGGCACACCGACCGCATGGTCCCGGCGCTCGAGCGGGCGCTGGACTCGTGGGACACCCGCATCTCCACCGGTCGGCTGAACGCGTTCCTCGGCGAGCTCGTCGCAGCGCACCCGCACCCCCTGCGCGGCGGCAAGCAGCCGCGCATCCTGTTCGCCACGCAGGCGTCCACCCGACCGCCGAGGTTCGTCATCTTCGCCACCGGCTTCCTCGACCCCGGCTACCGCCGCTACATCGAGCGCCGCCTGCGCGAGACGTTCGGGTTCGAGGGCACGCCCATCTCCATCTCGGTGCGGGTGCGGGAGAAGCGCCGGCGGTGAGCGAGCACGGGCCGGTCGGCGGCCGCCGGGCGCTCCTGAGGCTCGGGCTGCCGCGCGACCCGGCATGGAGCAGCCACATCACCGGCTTCCTGGTGACCACGCTGGCGACGGTGCTCCTCACGCGGCTCCTGCTCAGCCTCACCGGGTTCCCGCAGCTGGGCGGCGGGGGAGTGCACGTGTCCCACGTGCTGTGGGGCGGCCTGCTCATGGCCCTGGCGTTCGTCGTCCTGATGACGTACCTCGGTCCCGTGGTCCGCCGGCTGGCGGTCCTCGTGGCCGGTGTGGGGTTCGGCCTCTTCATCGACGAGGTCGGCAAGTTCGTCACCGCCGACTACGACTACTTCTGGGAGCCGACTGCGGCGGTCATCTACCTGGTCGTCATCGGTCTGGGGCTCGTCGCGGACGTGCTGGCCCGCCGCCACCCGCGCGCGCCTGCCGAGTTCCTCGCCGCGGCGGCCGACCAGGCGGTGGCCGGGCTGGCGGGCGGCTTCAGCGCCCGCGAGCGCACCCGCGCCCGCTGGTACCTGTCCCGCGCGGGCGACGCCCCGGGGGCCGACGAGGTCCGTGCCCTCCTCGACGCCGTCGAGCACGACGCCGTGGAGCTGCCCGACCCGATCGGCGCCACCTCGCAGGCGGTCGTCGCGGCCTCCCGGTGGCTGGTCCGCGCACGCTGGGTGCCGTGGTTGACGGTCGTGGTGCTCGTCGCGACGTCGGTCGTCACCCTCGCCCGCGGCATCTACGGCTGGTCCGCGTCCGTCGACGAGCCGACGTGGCTCGTGGTGGGACTCGTGGTGAGCGGCCTGGCATCGACCGCGTTCGCCGTGGTGGGCCTGGTCCGCGTCCGCACCGACCGCGAGGCCGGCTACCGCTGGTTCCGGCGCGCCGTGCTGGTCGCGCTGCTGGTCACCCAGGTCTTCCTCTTCCGGCTGTCGCCGTGGGACGCCACGATCGGGTTGGTGGTCGATCTGGTCATCCTCGGGGTGGTCGCCGCGGAGCTCGACGTCATCGCCGGTGACCGGAGCACTTCGCCCGTGGGGTAGAGTTTCCGAGGCTCCTGCGGGGGCCGTTCGGGCTGTGGCGCAGCTTGGTAGCGCACTTGACTGGGGGTCAAGGGGTCGCAGGTTCAAATCCTGTCAGCCCGACGTATCAGGCCTGGTGAGACGGTGTCTCACCAGGCCTGAGGTGTATCCAGACATGCCCATCCCCACAGAAACCCCACGTAAACCCCTCGCGGAGCACGGGCTTCGGCGGCGAACGGGGGTGGTGCCTTGCATCGGCTCGCAGTCCGTCGCGTCTTGCGTCGTACGCGCGCGCACCCTCCTGCATGAACCCCGACTCAATGCCGGCGGGCGGCGACGAGAGCCCGCAGCACGCGATCCCTGGCCTCGAGCCACTACTGAGCATCGAGACGCTCGCGGAGTACGTCGGTGTCCCGGTCGTGACCATCTATCGCTGGCGCACCGAGGGCAAAGGCCCGTGCGGCACCCGGATCGGGCGCCACATCAAGTTCGCCCTCTCGGACGTCCAAGCTTGGCTGGAGACTGTGCGGGAGGCTGCGCCAGGAATCGAACGCGCACACAGGTAGCTCGTCATGGCTAGGCCCAGGATCCCGGTCGGCGTATTCGGCGAGATCTCTTCGGGCCGACTCGGCAGCGGGCGCTTCCGTGCGCGGGTTCGCTACCGCGACGCGGACGGTCGCCCTCGGCAGCTCGAGGCCCACGGTGCGAACGCTGCCGAGGCGAAGCGGCGGCTGCGGCAGAAGCTCGCGGCAGTCGACAAGACGCTGCAGGGGTCGTCCGAGATCACCAGCGACACCCCGCTCCCGCTCCTGATCGAGTACTGGCGAACAGAGCTCGAGTCCGAAGGCGAGCTCGCGATCAGTACCAGAGAGCGGTACGTGTGGGAGGCGACGCACCTCTTGCTGCCGGCCTTCGAGCACTTCGTCCTGCGTGAGATCACGGTGGGCCGAGTGGAACGTTGGCTGACGGAGCAGCGCGCGTTTAGCTACGCCCGCGCGGTCCACTCCAAGAAGATCCTCAGCCTGGTCATGGGTGTCGCGGTGCGGCTGGAGGCGATTGACCGCAACCCAGTCGCTGGGACCAGGCGCATCAAGCGTCCACCGAGAGCACCCATGGCCATCGACGGCCTCGAGCTCGACGTGATCCGCGACGCCGTCGCCTCCTGGCGTCAGGGCGCTGACCGCAAGGGCCCGAAGCCTGACGGCCAGCTCCAGGCGATCATCGAGGTGATGGTCGGGACCTCGGCCCGGATCGGCGAGGCACTGGCCATCCGGATGCGCGACGTCGACCTGGACGCTGAGCGGCCCACAGTGCGCATCGCCGGCACGATCGTGTCCCCCAAGGGTGCGGCCACCTACCGGCAGGACAACCCAAAGTCCGCGAAGGCAGTCCGAACCGTCGCCATTCCCTCGTTCACGGTGGACGCCTTACGCGCTCGCCTCGCGGTGACCGGCGCGCTGCCGCCAGAGCATCTGATCTTCTTCAGCCGGAACGGAACGCCGTTGACCACTGCCAACGTGCGCCGCAGGTTGCGGGAAGCGCTTCGGGCAGCTGGCGTCGAGGCGGTCACGCCGCATGCCTTTCGACGCACCGTAGCCACGGTCATCGACCGAGAAGCGGGCTTGGACCTGGCTGCTGAGCTGCTCGGGCACACGTCGACGGCCATCACGAAGTTGCACTACATCCAGCCCGACGAGCGGGTCGATCCGCGCACGGCTGCGATTCTCGAGAGCCTTGCCCCCGGAGCTGCAGAACGCCGGTCCGCCGTCGAGAAGCGAGCGCGAAACGCATCGACGGACCGACTCGCGTAACCGGTCAGCGTCCGAGTGCTTCTCCGCGGCGTGCGGGCAGTGGTTCCCTGTTGTGGGTCCTGCTCGTCGAGTCGGGCTCCTCGCCAGGCCATTGATGCAGGCTGCCCGGCCGTTCAAGGTGCGCGGTGCCGTTCTCAGGGTCGCGGACCAGCAGGGCGTGCTCGTGGCTTCCCCCGGCGTGGGCGACGGCGGCCAGGACGAGGTCGAGGTGCTCGCGATCGACTCCTGCCGCCAGGTCGGCCACGTCGATCAGCCGATCGGGGGTGGGGTCGACCAGCGCGACCACGACGTCGAGCACACGTCGCTCCCCACCGGACAGCACCGCGAGATGCTCGCTGAGCCGGTCGCAGTCCAGCCAGACGCGTCCTTCGAGCTCGGTCACGATCCACGGCTGGTCTGCTCGGGCGAATCGCCCACCGAACGCGCGCAGCAGTAACTCGACTCCGGCGGCGCACGGGTGAGAACCGCGGGCCCAGGCACGCAGCGACTCTGGAGTGCTCACCGCAGGACCGCCGGTTCACGGCTCAGGACGGGGGTGGCATCCTCGCGCGACCTGGCGTGCACCACCACGGACGGGTCCCAGCGCGATGTCGGCGAGATGCCGGCTTGGGCGACGTCTCGGTAGCGGTCCAGCGTGTTCTCGGTCCGATCGGTGGGTGCTAGGGCCAGGCGGGTGCCGTTCAGCTTGGCTGCGGCGAGGTCGGGCCGTTCGCTGAGCGTGTCGCGGCTGAGCGTGTCGATCGGGACGTACACCTGCTCGGAGCGAGCCAGGCGGGCGAACGTCGCGGCGTTCCACTCGGAGGCTTGAACGAGTGCAGCGCATGCCCCGTGCAGGGTTCCTCCAAGGTGACGCTCGTCAGGCCTGGCGGAGGTCCCGCGATCGCTGGTGGGCCGGTCGCGGAGAACGAGGTCGCCGAGTAGCTGGTGCACGGCGACGATGTCGGCGTGGATCTGACCATTGCCCGGACCGGCGCCGAGGTATCCCCGCAGGTCTCCCATCAGGGCGAGCCAGGCGCCGGCGCGTCGCGCGGACGGGTCACGTCCGACGGCTCGCCGGTCGTGCAGGTCGATGCCGTGGAACGTCGCAGTGTGGACCGCGACCTCGAACCCCACCTGCGCCACGTCGGCCAAGGTGCGCACGGAGTAGTCGGGCTGCTCGCGCACGTCCCACGCGGTCCGCCGGATCCGGGCGATCAGCTCGCCCAACCGGTCGGCTCGCCGGGTGCCGTGTACCTGCGTACTGGCCGCCGTGAGCCCGTCGAGATCCGTCACCGTGGCGCCGGTGAGCTCGGCGACGCGGACGACCTCGAGCGCGGCCCTGTGCGACCGGTCACCGGGCGGCAACCAGCGTCCAACCCGCTCCCAGCGCAACCCGGCCTGCCCGGCTCGCAGCGCAAGCGCGTCTTGGCTGGCGCTCAGCTGTGCGACGAAACCGCCGACGCGGCCCAATGCGGCGTGGCGGGCCACGAGGTCCCACACCAGCGCCGCGTCCGGGGTGTGGGCACCGCCGGTCACGTTCACGTGTGTCGCCAGCAGGTCCGACGCCGCTCGAAGGTAGCGACCTGCCTGGTCCCAGTCGTGCCGCGGGGGAGCGACGACTTGTGGGTGTGGCGGGAGGTCGTCGGGGCCGACCTGCAGCGTCTCGGCGAGAGCGAGTGCGGCGGCCTCGACGGGGTGGGGGTGCTCGGTGGCGATCACCCCAGCCATGCGTGCTGGGGTGATCAGCGCCCAGATGTGCTGGCGCGTCGCGTCGAGGAGCCCGTAGTAGGCGGAGACCGCTGCCTCGGCCTGACGTCGATCGTCGAATCGGTCTAGGTGCAGTTGGCGGCGCCCGTGCTCGAGGTGTCGAGTCGCCTCCTCGAACAACGTCCCGTACGTCGCCGAGCTCATACCGACGCCCGGTCGAACTCCTGCTCAGCAGCGCGCAGCTTGCGCAGCACCCGTGCCAGGCACGCCAGCTCCTCGGGAGTCGCGGCCTCGTCGCCGAGGACGAGCGCCCGGTCCATCGCCACCTCGACCAGATGCACCACGACTCTGTGAGCCTCGTCGACGGAATCGCCGATGTGCAGTGGACCGAGACGCACAGGTGCTCGTGCCGTGAGTTCCTCTCGGGTCCATTCCAGTTCGTCCCGGGCCTCGCCGAGCTCGATCGCGGCGAAAGCCAGATCCACCCCGACACCCAGCGGCGCTGCCAGGCTCAGCGTCACGGCTGCGTGGCCCCCCGCGTCCAGCAAAGACCACAGCCCTGCCCATCCCGGCTCACCGTGCTCGATCAGGGCCGTCGCCGGCCCCTGCCACATCGCGACCATTGCGACCACCTCCGGCACGGGCGCAGACGATCTGCGCCGTCCTTGACGATCGCGCCGAGGCCTTCATCCCGGTTCTGGATCGTTCGGGCTGTGGGCGGCGGGCGCCGTCAACGAGGGGTGTGCACGATCCGTCTGCAACACGCGACGGGCCAATAACTTTGGGCCTGATAGCGGATTTGGGGACTTCGAGCGGGGAGCGTGGCGTGGACCGGCCGCGAGCGGTGTCCTCGACACGTCCCGGCTGCAGCCAGGCGATCCTCAGTCGCGCACTCGGCCACCGGTTCCCGTGACCTCTTTCGTGTCAGAGATCGGGAGGGGGTCCGGGAGCATCCGCTGACGTCCACCCGTGCAGGTCAAAGAGCTACGGTGCCTTCGGTGGACGTTGCCGGACACCCCCGATGTCGCCGACGCCTGAAGACTGACCAGGGATCGACGGCTGAAATCTGACCACCTTGCCGCGATCCTGCGGAGGGTGATCGGTGTGGAGGACTGGGCAGAGGTCCGTCGACTGCGTCGCGTCGAGGGCATGGCGATCTCGGCGATTGCGCGCCAGCTCGGGATCGCGCGGAACACGGTCAAGAAGGCGCTGGCCTCTGATCGGCCGCCGAAGTACGAGCGCCGGGCTCGGGGCTCCCTGGTCGATGAGGTCGAACCATTGATCCGCGGGTTGTTGGTCTCGTGCCCGACGATGCCGGCGACGGTGATCGCGCAGCGGATCGGCTGGGGGCACTCTTTGACCGTGTTGAAAGACCGGGTGCGGGTCTTGCGCCCGTACTACCTGCCACTGGACCCGGCCACGCGCACCACCTACGACCCAGGCGCGCGGGTGCAGTGCGACCTGTGGTTCCCACCGGTAGACGTGCCGCTGGGGGCGGGGCAAGTCGGGTCACCGCCGGTACTGGTGATGGTCTCGGGCTACTCGCGGATGATCTTCGCGACGATGCTGCCCTCCAGGCAGGCGCCCGACCTGATCGCGGGTCACTGGTTGCTGCTGCAGCGGATGGGCGCGGTGCCGAGGGAGCTGGTCTGGGACAACGAGCCCGCGGTCGGGTCCTGGCGGGCAGGCAAGCCGAAGCTGTCCGAGGAGTTCGAGGCGTTCCGCGGGATCTTGGGGATCGGGGTGCATCAGTGTCGGCCGCGTGACCCGGAGGCCAAGGGTCTGGTCGAGCGCGCGAACGGCTACCTGGAGACCTCGTTCCTGCCCGGGCGCAGGTTCACCGGCCCGGACGACTTCAATACCCAGCTGCTCGACTGGCTCGCCCTCGCGAACGGTCGTCAGCACCGGGCGTTGGGCTGTCGGCCGCAGGATCGCTGGTCGCTCGACCGAGCCGCGATGCTCGCCCTGCCGCCGGTGGCTCCGCAGCTGGGCTGGCGCACGAGGGTGAGGTTGCCGCGGGACCACTACGTGCGCCTCGGCTCCAACGACTATTCGGTCGACCCGGTCGCGGTCGGCCGGTTCGTCGAGGTCATCGCCGACCTCGAGCAGGTCCGTGTCGAGCTCGCCGGTCGGGTCGTGGCCGCCCATCCACGATGCTGGGCGCGCTGGCAGACCATCACCGACCCCACCCACCGGGCCGCGGCGCTGGCGATGGCCCAGGTTGCAGCCCACCGGCCCGCGGCCGAGCCAGCCGACGAGGTTGAGCAACGTGACCTGGGCGCCTATGACGTCGCGTTTGGCCTGACGGACGTGGCCTGATGGCCGCCACCAAGACCCGCGACGTGACTGCCGAGCTGGCGTTCCTCACCCGGACGTTGAAGGCCCCGACCCTGCGCGAGGCCGTCGACCGGCTCGCTGAACGCGCGCGGGCCGAGTCGTGGACTCATGAGGAGTTCCTCGCGGCCTGCCTGCAACGTGAAGTCGCCGCCCGGGAAGCCCACGGCGGCGAGGGGCGCATCCGCGCCGCCCGGTTCCCGGGCCGCAAGTCGTTGGAGGACTTCGACTACGAGCACGCCCGCGGCCTGCCCCGCGACCAGATCGCCCACCTCGGCACCCTGGACTTCGTGACCGCCCGGGAGAACGTGGTGTTCCTCGGCCCGCCCGGCACAGGCAAGACCCACCTCGCGACCGGGATCGCGGTCCGCGCCTGCCAAGCCGGGCACCGGGTCCTGTTCGCGACCGCCTCTGAATGGGTCGACCGCCTCGCGACCGCCCACCACGACGGACGCCTCCAGGACGAGCTGCGCCGGCTTGGTCGTTACCCGCTGCTCGTGATCGACGAGGTCGGCTACATCCCCTTCGAACCCGAGGCGGCGAACCTGTTCTTCCAGCTCGTCTCGGCCCGCTACGAACGCGCGTCCCTGATCGTCACGAGCAACAAGCCGTTCGGCCGCTGGGGTGAGGTCTTTGGCGATGACACCGTGGCCGCCGCGATGATCGACCGCCTCGTCCACCACGCCGACGTCATCGCCCTCAAAGGCGACTCCTACCGACTCAAGAACCGCGACCTCGGCCGCCCACCAGCCGCCGCCCCCACCGATTGACCACCACGGGACGGACGCCTTCATTCGCCGCCAGGGTGTCCATCTTCGACCGTCGTTGACACACCGATTCGCGCGAGCCGCGCGGCGACCGTCAGCCCATCACGCGGTTCGCTGGCATCGCGCCACGGCGCGCCCGCGCCGAGCCACGCCGTTCGGAACCTCTCGATGCCCAGCGCACTGGCGTCCTGATACCCCCACTCGACTCCACAGCAGGGGCAGTAGTCGAACGATGGAGACTTGCCGTCCGCTCCCCACGGCGGCTCCGACGACTCAAAGCCGCACACGTGGCAGGCAAGATCGCCGGTCTTGCGCATTGAAATAGTCCAGATTCGTCGGGTGTCCAGGCTGGTCAGTGTCGGCCCTTGAAGTGTGTCTCCGATGCGCCCGACGAGTCCATGATCCCAAAGAGGGTCCGCGCGGAGGGTCGTATCGGCGACATCGCCGGGCCGCGACCTCGGCCCCCGCCGCCGGCCCCCTCGGCCCTCGGCCCTCACCGACTGAACAAACCAGGCAAGGTGGTCAAGTTTCGCCCGTCGATCCCTGATCAATCTTCAGCCGTCGTTGACACCCGAACGCGTGCTGGTTGGCGTACGCAGTTGGCGTACGGCTCAAAGTCGGGTCCGGCCATGTGTCGTGCCGTCAGACCGGAGGTGCGGACTCGGCCGAACAACGCCGTCGCGCGCTGGCAATGCCCATTGCCTCGCCACCGACTACGGGCAGGTCGACCTCTCCGCCGGGCTCGTAAGCGCCTACCTCGACGACGACCCGCCCTCAGCCCGCCACACCACCCCCCCACATCCTGGAGGTCTACATCTGCGACCTCAACGACGCCCGCCTCGGACCCGGCCCCAAGCCCGCCGACGCAGCGACCGGCGCTCGACGAGCTGCTGGACTACGCCCGCACCGGCGACACTCTCACGGTGTGGCCACTCGATCGCCTCGGCCGCTCTCTAGGGCATCTCGTGCAGACCGGGGCCCAGCTCCATGAGCGAGGCATCGGGTTTCGGTCACTCACCGAGGTGATCGACACCACCACTCCCGGCGGGCGGATGTTGCTGGAAATGTTCGGTGCTCTCACGGAGTTCGAGCGCGACCTGATCCGTGAGCGCACGTTGGCGGGCCCGGAGGCGGCACGATCGCGTGGCCGCGTGGGCGGGCCACCAACGGTCGTGACCGCAGATAAGCGCTCAGCCGCCGCGGGGCTCCTAGAGCGGCCAGGAGCCACTACGGCGGGCGTGGCGCGCGCCTTCGGCATCTCGCGCGCCTCACTACGCCGCCACCTCGACGCGCAAGCGCAGTGTGGACTCACGTAGTGAGAAGCAACGGGTCCTCCACCGTGCGGGGCGCAAGAACCGGACGAAGAACCCTAGCGACGAGAATCCCGGCCAGCGATCCGAGCGTCCCCATGATTATGTCTTGCGTAGAGAAGATGCGACCAGTAACGAACGCAGCCTGTATTAGTTCAAACAGTACTGGAAGCGCGAGGAGGGCGTAGCGAATTCGCGGCCATCGGACGGAACCAGCGAGTGCAATTGGAAAGTACATCACTCCTTGCCCAATCGCCTCTAGCCAGTCTTGCGACGTTCTGAGATCATCGAACGGCACGAGGTCAATGTTGTTTCCAACGAGCGATCCAAAATAGGGGGCGGGCTGGAACACTACTGCCGCGCAAACGGCTAGCGAGCCGGCAAACAGTACTTCGCAAAACACTTGCAGCCAGAACCTGCTATCCACAGGTCGATTTTGTGCTAAAGCGCGATGACGGCGAAGAACAGCCCACGCCAGGATGAACGGAATGAATATCACGGCGGCGGTGGCCGCAAGATTGCCGAACGCTCGCCACGCAGATGTCATGTCAGCACCTTAGAACACGGCCCCCTGGGCGTCGCACGGTTTGTCGTTCAACGTGTGTCGTCGCCTCCGTCGGCACACGGTCGCGCAGGTCAGTGGCGTGGGCGACGCGTCAGTCTCGCCCCCCACGCCACCAGACTCAGGTCGTGCGACCGTCGTAGGCCACGCTGCCTGCGAGTTGGAACGTCGCTGTATCACGAGCGGGGTAGTTGAGGACGATGTAGAAGTGGTAGACCCCAGGCGGGACGCTCCTCCACACCATATCGGTCCCCACCCCGCCGCTGCGTGTAGACCCAACGAGGTTATCGGGCAGCCCGGTCCTGACCTTGTACAGCTGGACGGTGTAGCCATTGCTGGCTGGACTGATTGAATCGACATCGATCCAGATGTCCGCGGTGGTGGTGGTAGTCCAGTTTCGCGAGTACTGGCAGCACGTCATGCTGGCGGTCCAGTCGAATGAACCCCCGGCGGCCTGTGCCGGTAGCGCCATTCCCATCATCGCCAGAAAAGCAATTACGGCGATGACGACACGCTTTCGCGCTGTTTGCATCGGTACCCCTTTCGACGAGGGGTCGATGTGACCCCACGCCGGAACGTAACAGGGGGGGCGCGACCTTCGCACGGGGTTGCGAGAAATAACAGGCGTGTTATTCGTCAACACAGGTGTGACTAGCGGTTCGCGGCGGTTTTCGCAATTGCTTCACCCGTTCGGCCCTCCGTGGGCCGTCGGCCCGTGTTTGTAACGTCAATCTGGTAAACCGGGACGTTGGTGCGCGCGACCGGGTCCAGTACCCGCATGGAGAGCAGTTCCACACGTACGTGCGCTCGGTCTACCCCGAAGCGCCACCCACAGTGATGCGAACAGGACACGACGAGAGCCCGTCTGATGGTTCAACCCGTCTGGCCCACCGCGACGGAGGACGCTGGAGCCTCCGTGTCGGGGCGGCGTGTCAGCATGCCTTCGTCATCCCGGCCTTCATGGAGCTGCGAGGTGCGCAGCTTGGGGACCGCGACATCGATCGTGCCGACCCTGGTGTCCAGGTCGCGGTGCCGGTAGCCGTTGCGCCAGTTGACCCGCTCGGGCGAGCCCTGGCCCCAGCCTGCACCGCAGACCGCGTCGGCCTCGGCCGACAGCAGCGCGTCGATGAACGTGGACAACAACTCACGCATCAGATCCGGAGAGGCTTGGGCCAGCTGCTCGTGCAGGAAACGGGCAGGGTCGATACTCGTGGGTGCGGTCATCGTGGAGTCCTTCTTCGAGTCGGTTGTGAGAGATCACTCGAAGGGTCACGCGGTGACCGCGTCCTCGTCTACGACGACACGATCACCGAGCCACCGGTACACCACTCTGGCGGACTCCACTGCGGCGATACGAGCCTGGTCTGCGCGGACGCCTCGTTGAGGCGACGAATGTTGCCGTCGAGATCCCACCCATTCTCTTGCTCTCGCCTTGGGAGCTGTCTGCCACGGCGTACTTGGCGATAGCATTGAGCACGGAATGCTGACGAAGCAGAACGCCTTCGACTGGTGGCCGGGTCTGCCCCCGGTCTGGTTGACACTCGGGGTTTGCAGTAGTCAGGCCGCTTCGGCGGCCGTGTAGATCATCTGAAACTCGACCGGGGTGAGCTTGCCGAGGGCGCGTTGTCGGCGTCGGCGGTTGTACTTGGTCTCGGTCCAGATGACGATCGCGAGGCGAAGGTCTTCGCGGGTGTCCCAGCGCCTGGTGTTCAGGACGTTCTTCTGGAGCAAGCTGAAGAAGGACTCCATGCTGGCGTTGTCGCCGGCGCCGTAGGCGCGGCCCATCGAGCCGACGAGGCCGTTGTTCTTCAGCAGCCGCAGTACCTTCTTGGCCCTGAACTGGCCGCCTCGATCCGAATGGCAGATCGTCGCGACCGGTGAGCGCAGCGCGATCGCGTTGCGCATCGCCGCCATCGCCAGGCTCGACTTCATCCGCGAGTCGATGGAGTACCCGACGATCTTGTTGGAGTAGACGTCCTTGATCGCGCAGATGTACAGCTTGCCTTCGCGGGTCGGGTGCTCGGAGATGTCCCACAACCAGACCTGGTTCGGGCCCGTTGCGGTGAACTCGTGGCGGACCACGCCGTGCTTGTCGACCACGGCGAGCAGGTCGTCGTGGGGTGCCGGGCCGGCCTTGGCGTGTCTTGCCTCTCTTCTTGTGATGGCTGGCCGTGATGCCCGCGATCCGGACGAGCCGGTGCACGCGGTTCTCCCCGACCGTGATGCCGTGCTCGTCGGCCAGCTCATCGGTGAGGAACCTGTAGCCCAGGGTCGCGTCGTCGGCATGCAAGTCGTACAGGACGTCGATGAGGTGGGCGTCGTCCCAGTCCCGCTGGGACACGGGCTCTTTGAGCCACTTGTAGTACCCCTGGGTCGAGAGCCCCAGCACCCTGCACGCCACCGCGACCGGCACCCTGATGCGGGCACCGGTCGCGGCCATCTCACGGACGAGCGGGAAGACTATTTTCCCGGCAGATGCGCCTGGGACAGGTAGGCCGCAGCCCGTCGCAGGACCTCGTTCTCCTGCTCGAGCAGCCGGATCCGCCTGTTCGCCTCCCGCAGCTGCCTGCGCTCGTCCTCGCTGAGGCCAGGACGGTGGCCGTCTTCGACGTCGGCCTTCTTCATCCAGTTGGCCAGCGAGCCTTCGGAGATGCCGAAGTCCTTCGCGATCTGCGCCAACGGCGCCTGGCCCCTGCGGGCCACGGCCACGACGTCGTCGCGGAACTCCTTGGGATAGGGCTTTGCCACGCGGACATCCTTCCAGCGAGGACCAGATCCTCACAGGTCAGGTGTCAACCAAACTCGGGGCAGACCCTTCACTCGAAGGATCACGCGGTGACCGCCTCGTCGTCTACGACGACGCCGGTCCCGGCGCTACACCACTATCAGGGACTCCACTCGAGGTTGCTGCGGTCGTGTCGACGGTTGCGGGTGAGCAACGATCGTGGCGCGTCGCTCGGGCAGGGGCGCGGCTGATCGGGTGAGCTTCACGCGGTGTGGGAGCGGCGCGGTTGGTCGAGTCACGACCGGGGTGTCCGGAACCGCGGGTTTTTTGCGCCGGGCGCACCGGCGGGGTCGCTCACGAGGAGGAGGCGCGGTGTTCCGTTTCGAGCGAGTTGACAGCTCCGGCAAGCCATCGCTGATCGACGACGAGAGGCGAGTCACCTTCCGCGTCGTCGGCGGGCGGGTCATGTCAGATGCCAGCGTCGCCGTCCTCAGGTGGGACGGCCGCGAGATCCCGCTGGAGTTCGACAGCGTCCGGCACACCGACCCGAGCACAGTCCAGGCCAGGCCTACGAGCTGTACCAGTTCAACACCTTCGGGATCGCGGACCCCGCCGTGCAGGCCAGGGTCGGCGTCGGCGCTTACGCGTTCCACGACGCACAGGAGGAGGCCGAGGCGCGGGTTCTTGCGGCGGAAGCGGTTCTCGTCAACAACTTCAAGTACGCCGACGGCGAGTGGAAGGTGGAGACCGCACGCATCGTCGCGGAGGGGCGTGAGCTCCGCGCCAGCGACTTCGGGTACCGGACCTCCGGTGACATCGCGGGTGGTGCACGATGAGCGCCACGAACCTGACCGTGGACCAGGCGCTGGCCGAGCTGGCCAGCTGGGATGGTGCCGTCACGGCAAACCGGCTCGCGGACCTTGTCAGCCGAACCTCGGTCCAGCAGGTCGACGCATTCGCCCTGGACGACTCCTACGTCACGATCCTCTAATCGGCCGGCCTCGACCCCTATGCGGGTGCGTCTATCGACGCCGACGAGTACGCCGGCGACTTCACCGCCCACCAGCGCTGAGCACGCCATATCGTCCCGATGTCGCGAGGCCGCGGATCAGCGCGAGCGGCGATCAACGTCTCGGAGCTCCGCGCATCCGTCGTATCCAAGCGTGAGGCCGTCAAACCGGACACGCCTCATCAGCATCGTCCGGCGGAGGTGCGTCCTGGCATGCCAGGGCGCCGGATCCACACCGACGTAGCCGCGGAGGTTGTCAACGAGAGCATCGGCAAAGTCGAGCATCAGCGCGACGACCATCACGATCGCGTTCTTCCACGCCAGCCTCCACCGAGATCAGGGTGACACCGAGGTCGCGGATCCCCGCCAGCAGCCCGTGGAGTGCCGCTTGGTCTGCGACGGGGGCCGTGAGGCTCGTCGTGCCGTCCGGCTCGCGGACGAGGGTGAGGTCGCCGAACCGCGACGACCAGCGGTCGTCCAGGTGTCCGGCGACCCGGATCGTGTAGACGGCCGACGCACCGGGACCCCAGGGGCAGGTCACGCGACTGCGACCCTTGAGGTGGTCCCGGCCGGCCGGACGCCGCAGCGGAGGCTCACGGCGACGGCGACCGCGATGTTGGTTCCCCGCTCCGCTCTCAGGCTCAGATCGCCCTTCCACCCGGTCGACGTCGTCGGCCGGGCGGGTAGGCGATCTGTGTGGACGGTCACTTGGCGCCCGCCGGGTCGAGCTGGGTGCTCGTCGCGTCCGGAACCGGCTGGACGGCCGGAGTGCGCTGGTCGCGCCACAGCGAGTACCCGAGCCCGACGAGGGCGACGCCGGTGGGGATGGCGAACAGCCGGAAGTTGACCTGCGGCACCAGAGGGATGGCAAGGGTGGCGACCGCGCCGAGCGCGAGGAGGGCCGAGGCCCACCGGGCGAGGATCCGGGCGCGGAACAGGGCGATGCCGAAGAGCAGACCACCGGCCAGGTACAGCACGCCGTCGAGGTTGATGAGCATCCCCATCAGGCCGATGTCGCCGGCGGCGTGGCCGCCCGGGACCGCCACGGCCAGGATGTCGGTGACGAACGCGGGTGAGCTGGCGGCGATGACGGGCAGCACGACCGCACCGGTGACCTCGATGCTCACCATGAAGAGGAAGCCGAGGGCGAGCACGAGGTACCCGATCAGCCCCAGCACTCCGGTGCGCTTCACCTGACGCAGGTACATGCCGGTGATGCCGGCGAGCGACAGGGTGGCGAAGCCCACCTTCATGGACTGGCGCAGCTTCCACTCGGTCGTGGCGATGAAGTCGAGGTCGAGGTGGGGGTGGTTGATCTGCACGCCGATGTACAGCAGACCCCCGACGACGGCGGCAGCACCGGCGGCGCGGGTGAGGGTGGTCGTGGTGATGCTCATGTCGATGCTCCTGGTTCGAGGTCCGGGGCGGTGGCGCCGCGGGAATGCCCCGAACCTACGGACGGACCTGGTGGCCGCGTGATCCCCACATCATGTGAACGACGATGTGACATCCGCGGCACGCGCTTACATCAGGCCGCGTTCGCGCGCACTGCTGACGGCCGCGCGACGCGTGGTGACGTCGAGCTTGGTGAAGATGCGCTTGGTGTGGCTGCGCAGGGTGTTGAGCGTGATGAACAGCTCGCGGGCGATCTGCGGACCGGTCAGCTCGCTGTCGAGCAACCTGAGGACCTGCAGCTCCCGCTCGCTCAGCTGCTCCGCGGACGGAGCGCCGAGCGGCGTCCGTGCTGCACGGGAGTCGGTAGGGATGCCGACGGCGACCAGTCGACGTACGTGATCGACGGCGATCCCTTGCGCGTGGGCAGCGGTCAGCAGCTGCCGCATGGGTGCGCCCTCGTCCAGGAACAGTCGGACGTAGGCCGCAGGCTCGGGTGCCCCGGCCCACGACTGCTGCAGGGCGTCGAACGCCTGCCCCCGATCGCCCTCGGCGTCGTGCGCCAGTGCGGACAGCATCCGGATCTCGACGAGGCTTCCCGCCCGCCCTGAGCTCTTCGGCGGCCGCGTCGAGCCGCGCCAACAGGTTCAGTACCTCGCCGAGCCCGTCGGAGTCGGGCTGCTCCCGGTGAGCCGCGATGCGTAGCCGCACGAGCGTCAGGTGGTCGAACTCGTGCAGGTAGGCCACCGCGTCCGTGGTGGACACGCCACGTTCCCGCGCCCAGTCGGCGGCCTCGGAGAGGCGCCCGTCGCTGATCAGGATCCGGGCCCTGATCGCGCCGACAGGACGCAGGTCGGGGAAGAATCCCGGCCGGTACAGCTCCTCCGCCGTGTCGAGGAGGCTCAGGGCCTCCTGCGGATCGCCCTCGGCGTTGGCGACCTGTGCCATGGCCGTGAACCAGCGGTACCGGCCCTCGGTCATCGCGGCACCGTCGCCCAGCGCGTCGGCGCGCTCGAGGTGATCTCTGGCGGCCGCGAGATCGCCGGCCGCGTAGTCGAGCTCGGCGAGCCCGACGAGCAAGTCTGGTGTCGACCGCAGGACCGACCCACCGTGTGCCTCGCCGACTCGCAGCGCACGGACGTAGAGCCGTCGCGCCGTGCTGGGGTGACCCGCCGCGAGCCACATGTCGGCCAGCACCACGGTGCTGCTCAGCTCGTCGACCAGGTTGCCGCTCGCGTGCAGACTCGCCACCGCCTGCCCGAACGTGTCCAGCGCCCTGGAGACGTCGCCCTGCGACCACGCGACGAGTCCGAGGAAGCCGGCCGCACCGCCTCGCGCGAGGTGGTCGTCGGGGCCGGCCAGCGCGAGCGCGCGGCGTGCGTGCTCCGCGACACCCTCCAGGTCACCGCGTGCCTGCGCGATCGAGGCCCGGTACACGGCGATGGTCGCCGGCAAGGTGCGGAGCTCCTCGGTCGGTGCCCACCGCGGATCCGACCCGGCCCCGGCGGCTGCGAGGATCCGCTCAGCCTCATCGAGTCGCGGCCCGAACGCGTCGAGGTCGCCCGCGACCATGAGCATGTAGCCGTAGAAGACGTCCAGAACCGGGCTGGTCCGGATGACGTCGTCGGGCAGCTCCTCCAGCCAGCCGAGCAGCGTCGCCTCACGACGGTCGCGCCGGATCGCGGGGACAGCGAGCTCCATGAGGTACGCGGCGCGAACGAAACCGCTGCCCGGCCAGTGCGTGACGAATCGCCTCGTCGGCGACGTCGTGCGCCTCGTACCAGAGGCTCGCCCGCTGGTGCAGCACAGGAACCAGGTCCGGCTGCTCGGCGAGCAGTCGCGCCCGCAGCACGTCGGCGAACAGGTGGTGGTAGCGGAACCACTGCCGCTGGTCGTCCAGCGGCACCAGGAACAGGTTGGCCCGCTCGAGCGTCGTGAGCATCTCGCGCCCGTCCTCGATGCCGACCACGGCGTCACACAGGGGACCGGTGAGCCGGTCGAGGACCGCCGACCGCAGCAGGAACTCGCGCACCCGGTCGTCCTGTTGCGCCAGGACCTCCTCGACGAGGTAGTCGACGAGGTACCGGTCCGTGCCGGCGAACTGGGCGATGAACCCGCCGACGTCGGCACGGTCCCGGAGCGAGAGCGCGGCCAGCTGCAGCGCGGCGATCCAGCCCTCGGTGCGCCCTTCCAGGGCCTCGACGTCGCCGGCCGCGAGGTGCAACCCGGTGACGTCGTTCAGGTACTGGGCGGCCTCGTCGAGCGTGAACCGCAGGTCGGCGGCGCGGATCTCGACCAGCTCACCCCGTACCCGCCACCGAGCCAGCGGCAGGTCAGGGTCGGCACGCGTGCTCAGCACGACGTGCACGTGAGGCGGGAGATGTGTGAGCAGGAAGGTCATCCCTTGGCCGACCTCGGGGCCGTCCACCAGGTGGTAGTCGTCCAGGACCAGCCACACGTCGCCCGGCCATGCGGCGAGCTCGTTCACCAGCGTGGTGAGCACGAGGTCGGTCGCCGGGGGAGAGGAGGTGATCAGCTCCAGCGCGCGCGACCCCACGCCGTCCAGCGTGTTCTGGAGCGCTGTGACGACGTACCTCCAGAAGGTCGCCGCGTCGCTGTCCGCAGCGTCGAGCGACAGCCACGCCACGGAGCGCCCGTCGGCAGGGGCACCCGCGAGCCACTCGGTCAGCAGGGTGGACTTGCCGAACCCCGCCGGCGCCGACACGAGGGTCACCTTGGAGTCGACGCCGAGACCGACTCGCTCCAGCAGTCGCGGCCGCGCGACCAGACCACGTCGCAGCCTCGGGACGTGAAGCTTCGTCGCGATCAGCGGACCAGCCACGCCGTCCCCAATCCAGGATCACCGCCGCGGCTCGGGGCGCGTTCCGGCTCCCACCGTACCGGGCGCGATGTCACCACATCGTTCCCCAGAGATGGGGATCCGCACCCACCCCGCCGGCGCGACCAGCGACGGCGCGATGAGGAGCGAACGAGCGAGCGCGCGCTCTCCTCGGGTGAGCGGTCGTCCATCCACCGACGATTGTCGCGTGGACATCGCGGTCGTCTGCCTGACCGCCGTGCGCCGCTTGCGCCTCGGCCCGCTGCAGGGTCAAGATCGCCCGACGGCTCCAGCCGTCCCCACGAAGGAGATCAGCATGGCGACGACCGAGACGGCGATCCTCGCCGGAGGGTGCTTCTGGGGGGCGCAGCAGCTGCTGCGCCGTCGCCCCGGTGTGATCTCCACCCGCGTCGGCTACTCCGGCGGCGACACCCCGAACGCCACCTACCGCAACCACGGTGATCACGCCGAGGCCGTGGAGATCGTCTTCGATCCGGAACAGATCTCCTACCGGGACCTGCTGGAGTTCTTCTTCCAGATCCACGACCCGTCGACGAAGAACCGGCAGGGCAACGACATCGGTCGCAGCTACCGGTCGGCGATCTTCTACACCTCCGAGGAGCAGCATCGCGTCGCGCTCGACACGATCGCGGACGTGGACGCGTCGGGGCTCTGGCCGGGCAAGGTGGTCACCGAGGTCGAGCCGGCCGGCGAGTTCTGGGAGGCCGAGGAGGAGCACCAGGACTACCTGGAGAAGATCCCGCACGGATACACCTGCCACTACGTGCGCCCGGGCTGGCGGCTCCCACACCGCGACGAACAGCGGGCCGGGTAGTCGTCGTCGCGGATCCTGTGCTCAGAGATCACTCGTGGCTGGGGATGGGAGTCCTGCGCTCGTTGCCGGATGCGCTGCGCTGGCGCTAGGTCCGCCGCGACGCCTACCGCAGGGTGCCGGCTCAGGATGCGCTCAGCACCCCAGGCGTACACCTCCCGGAACGAAGTCGGCCTAGCAGAGCGTCGCCGTGCTGACCCGCTGCGCCGCGACGAGCGCGCGGGTCGTCCACCGGTATGACCGCCGTCGCTCTGGGTGGGAGGCGGTGTGTCGATCTCGCTGGAACAGCCGACGCCTTAGCGAAGGCTTAGCCGGGGATTGCTGCCCCGCTCACCCGAGCATCGCAACGGTGTCCGCTCGCGCCCCACACGGGTCTGGCGCGCAGGTCCCGTCGATCGACCCTGGCGTACAGCCGGGCCGGGTCTGACCCAGGGAGCCTGCGCTCGCTCGAGGCACTGCATGCCTCAGGAACTTGGAGACTGCGATGACGACACTCGACGACTTTGATCCGGTCAACCGCTGGGCGACCGAGCACTACGGATTCGACGACGACGGCCCACTGCTGGCCGACGTGAAGGCCGCCATCGCGAGGGCCTCAGCGTCGTCCCTCGGCGGTGCTCGTCGACGAGCGCGCACGCGTGCGCGACATCGAGCACACGGGCCCGTCGTTCCCTGGCGGTCCCGGCGCCGGGTACTGGTCGCCGTGAGCGTGGTGAGCCTGGCCATGGCCGTGGGCGGCATCGGCGGCGGAGTGGCCGCCGCCGGCGTCGGTGCCGACGGCGACCAGGCGAGCGGACCTCGTGGCGGTGACGGCGTCACCGTGCGGTTCGACGAGCACCAGCGCGGCCAGGGAGGCGGCGGAGGGGCGGGCCGTCCGTGACGCGCGGAGTCGACTGGATCTGGGTCGGGCTCGCGGTCGGAGCGACCCTGCTGGGGGTGTGCCTCGGAGTGGCCGGCGCGGACGTCTCGCCGGTCGTCACGGAGGTCCCCGTCGGCGCGGGCGGGGCCGGACGATGACGGCGCCGGCCGCGCACCGGCCGGCGGCGGCTCGAGTGGCGTCCTCCAGGGGGATGGCCCGGGCCGTCCTCGTCGTCCTCGCGGTCGGCGCTGCCGTGGTGGCCTTGTGGCCGCTGCTCGTGATGGTGACGGGTGGCGTCCCGCTGGACCCCATGGCCCAGGTCGCTCACGTGTCGGGCATGGCCGCGGGATCCGGCGTCCTGGTCATGCTGGCGCTGATGTCACGCTGGCCGCTGCTCGAGCGCGGCATCGGGGCCGACGTGCTCACCCGTTGGCATGCCAGAGGCGGCCGCACGATCCTGGGTCTGGTCGTCACGCACGGGGCGTTCGCCGTCCTGGCCTGGTCCCGTCTGACGGCACAGAGCCCGCTCGGGGCCTTGGCCCAGGTGCTGACCTGGCCGGGGCTGGTCGCCGCGACGGTCGGCACCGCTCTGATGTGCGTGGTCGGGGTGGCGTCGGCTCGGGCGGCGCGCCGCAAGCTGCGCTGGGAGACCTGGTACGGGCTCCACCTCGGCATGTACGCGGCCGTGGCGTTGTCCTTCACCCACCAGCTCGCCGGGCCGGACCTTGCCGGTCGGCTGTGGCTGCAGATCGCCTGGGCATTGCTGTACACGTTCACGTTCGCCCTGGTGATCCGCTACCGGCTCGTCGCACCCGCCCTGGCGGCCGCACGGCACCGGCTCCGCGTGGTGGCCGTGATCCCCGAGGCCGCCGGCGTCGTCTCGATCGTCGTCCAGGGCCGCGACCTGGCCGAGCTGGCACCTCAGCCCGGGCAGTTCTTCCGGTGGCGATTCCTCGCGGCCGGGGTCTGGCGCACCGCGCACCCGTTCTCCCTCTCGGCACCGCCGATCGGCAACCGGCTACGGCTGACGGTCAAGTCACTGGGCGACGGCAGCGGACGGCTGCAGCAGGTGCCGACGGGCACCCGGGTCATCGCCGAGGGACCCTACGGCGCGATGACGGCCGACAGACGTACCCGCCGCGACGTGCTCCTCATCGCCGGCGGAGTCGGCATCACACCCATGCGGGCCTTGTTCGAGACCATCCCCATGAGCCCGGGCCAGGACCTGATGCTGCTGTACCGCGCGCGCGATCGAGAGCAGCTCGTGTTCCGCAGGGAGCTCGATGCTCTGGCGGCCCGCCGTCGTGCGCGCGTGGTCTACCTGCTCGGCAGGAACCGGGGCCTCCTGTCCGCGCGCTCTCTGAACCGGCTCGTGCCGGGACTGCCCGGGCGGGACGTCTACCTGTGCGGCCCGCCCGAGATGGCGGCCGCCGTCCGGAGGTCGCTCGACGAGTCGGGGCTGCCGACGAGTCAGCTGCACGAAGAGAGGTTTGCGCTCTGAGGGAGCGTCCGTGCAGGCTCCGGACGGGACGGATGAGCGACCGTCACGCGTGAGGCGTCGCACGGGAGCATGGAGACGCCAAGATCTTCGTAGACGCCGCCCGCACTCGAGTTCATCACGGATCACGGTTGACCGGTGCAGGGGCCTGGACGAGGTGCCCGACAACCGGGATGCTCAAGAAGTGACCGGACTCGTCATCCGTCTGACGCGCGAGCAAGTAGAAGCGCTGACCCCGCGCGGAAGCGTGGAGCCGGTGACGGGCGACGTCCAGGTGCCTGGTCTCGAAGGCGAGGCGTTGTTGCTGGACCCCACGCGACGTGTCGACAGCTTTGTCATCAGGTGCATCGGCACCTTTCACGAGCTTGAGGCGCACCAGCGCTCCGGAGGGCGGATAGTCCTGCAGTACCAGGACGGCAGTGCACGCGAGATCGGCCTGGACCCCGATCGCGACGGCGTCAGACTTCCCACCTCTCCCGAGCCGTACCGTCCTCGGTGGCCCCGCCCCAGATTCACGTTGCGACCACGATGATGTTCCCCACTGGCATCTCGTACGTCACCGGCGAAGTGACGATCCGGCGCGAGCACACCCGGTCGAACCTCGCCTACATCGTGGTGAGCGCGCTCGTCGTGCTCGCGCTCGTCGTCTCCATCTGGTTGCTGAGTGCCGGCGTCACTGACGCCGTCGTCACGGGAGTGTTCGCCCCGATCGTGGCTGTCGCCGGGACGGTCCTCGGCTTCTACTTCGGGTCTGAGAAGGACGCGGGGTAGCAGTCAGCGGCCATTCAGCGCGGCGTCCCCAACGTTCCACCCGATTCACGAGGTCGAACCGTTGCGCTGGCGCGGGAACGTCGGACCGCCCGGACGTATCTCACCACCGCGGTCCCGCCTCCTTCCGACTGAGGACCGCGGCACCCGTCCGCACGGACCGCACTGCCGCAGCCCCCGTCGCCGGTCCGCACCCGCGGGCCGGCCCGTCCCGGGAGGTCGTCATGGCAAACCTCGAAGACGTCGGCAACCAGATCAACGCGAAGCTGGATGCGATCACTGCCGCCACGGAGGCGACCGCCACCAGCTCGGCGGACACCCTGACCGTCACCACCGAGGTCCGCGACCTCACCGTGCAGACGAACGTCCTGATCGGCGACCTCGACGCGGACCTCACGTCCGGGCTCGGCAACGTCTCCCAGGGGCTGTTCGCGATCCTCGAGGTCCAGCGTGCGCAGCTCGCGCTGCTCGACCACCATCGTCGGCAGAACGACACGATCATCTGTCTGCTGGACAACGCGACCGACCTGCTGTGCGGGATCACCCGCAAGCTCTCCGACGAGGTCGAGGCGTCGCGGGCGATCCTCGCGTCCGTCGGGCGTCTGGAGGGCATCGCCGAGCGCGCCCACGCCGAGGAGGCCGGCGACTACGACCGCGCGCTGGAGCTGCGTCGCAAGATCGAAGAGTGCTGCCCGCCGCCGCGGCCTGAGCCCGAGCCGTGCCCGGACGCCTGCGAGCCTCCGCGTTACCGTGCGCCCAAGCCGGACGGCCAGGACTGGAAGCCGCTCGACGTCCGCCGCGACGCCCCCGTGGGGTGACGACGTGGCCATGTTCGTCCTCACCGACGCCACGGGCATCGGCGCCGGGGACATCGACAGCAACGGGTCGTTCGTGGACCTCATCGCGATCGCCAACGACACTGGTCTGGGCCTGGACGCGGAGGTGGCCGGCTCGGGGCGGCGGCGCGTCACGTACGCACCGTCCGTGGCCGGGGTCGTGCAGACGCGCCTGGACCTCCTGGTCAACACGGCCTTCATGCCGGACTACGGGGCGGGGCCGCAGGCCGTGGACATCGTCGTCGTCTCGGTGCCCGACGACTTCGTGTTCGGCGACGGCAGCTTCGGGGTCGTCGACAACGGCACCGCGCTGCCGCCGACAGGATCAGGGCTGGCGGGCGCGGGCCTCAACCCGACGTCGAACTGCCTCGTGCTGTACGACACGGCGCTGAACATCTGCGTCGCCCGCGACGGCACCGGCGGCACGCTCGACCTCAGCCTGCCCGGGCCGGTCACGCTCTACCACGAGCTGTCGCACGCGACCCGCATCGTGCAGAACGGGATGCTGTCGCTGGCCGGCGGGTGCGACCCGTCGTCGCCGGAGGAGAACGCCGCGATCATCGACGAGAACGACATGCGCACCCAGTTCGCGACCCTGGTGGGCGGTCCCGTGGTCCTGCGCGACCCGGGCAACCACTGCGGCGGCACCTGCCCGCCGGCCACCGACGACGGCTGCTGCATCGTCGCGACCGTCGCCTCGGGCTCGACCCGGTCCTCGCAGGTGCGCCGGCTGCGGCGGGTTCGCGACCGGTTCGTGCGCCGCACCGAGTCCGGGTTCGCGTTCTTCGAGCAGCTCTTCGACGACTACTACGCTTTCTCGCCGCAGGTCAGCGGCATGATCGCGGGGCAGCCGCAGGTGCGCGACGCCGTCCTGCGCGGCTACGTCGAGCCGCTGCTCGACTTCTGGGAGCTGCTGGCCGCCCGCGCCGACCTGGTCGAGCCGTCCGACGCCGAGCTGGGCCGGCTCTTCCTCGACCACGCGCCCTCCACGCAGGAGCGCATGGCCCGGCTCGACGCCGTCGCGGCGTCGCGCGCCTGGTGGGACGCCGGGGGAGCGGCGCCGGTGCCCGACGGGCTGCTGGACCTGCTGCGCGAGCGGGCGTGGACGTCCGAGGCCGTGCGGTGGGCGCTCATGGCCCCGCTGGACGTGTACGAGCGCGCGCTGCGGGACACGGACGGCTCGACCGACCCGCAGGCGATCGGTGCCGTGGTGCGCGGGCTGCTGGACGAGTGGAGTCCCGGCCTGCCGATCGCGGCGCTGTGGGGCACGCTCTCCACCGACGAGGCGATGGCCGAGCTCGCGCTGTGCGACGCCGTGCTGCTGCAGACCGAGCCGGCGCGGGACGCATTCCGTGCACGGCTCATGGAACGGTTCGGTGACGTGACCGCGGTGCGCGTCGCCGTGCGCGCCGACCTGGACGAGCCACCGCACGCCCACGACCGAACGGAGGGGTCACGATGAGCACCGCGCAGGACGCGTTCCGCACGCAGGTCGCCGCCGTCACGGAGGTCGACGGCGGGCTGGAGCTGCGGGTCACGCTGCACAACACCACCGACCGCGCGCTGCACTACCTGTCGGCGGTGCGCGCGCTGGACTACGACCCGGCCACCCGACGGCTCACGGTGCGGCTCAGCGACGAGGGACGCGAGGTCGTGCCCGGCGCCGCCAACATGCGCCCGCCCGTCAGTCGCGTCGACCCGGGCGCGGACGCCGAGGTGGTGCTGCGGCTGCCCGAGACGATCTCCCGGCTCGTCCCGTCCCGGGACGGCGACCCCGAACGGGTGGCCTTCGAGCGGCTGCGCATCGCGGACGCCGTCGAGGTGGTCGTCGAAGTCGCCTGGGCGGACGTCCCCTTCTACCCGGACCCACGCGAGCACGACGAGCTCGTGCTGCCTTCGGTGCACTGGCAGCAGCACACGGCTCGCTCGAGCCTGGCCCGCGAGGGACGCCCGGCGGCTGAGCCCGACGGCGACCAGCCCGACCGCCCCTCGACCGGCTGAGGACGGTCCGCGTCGACCGGCATGTCGCACGTGCCGGCCGCCAGGCCGCTGCGACCATGGGCCATGGCGTCCCACGTGCTGCGTCGTGTACTCCCCGACAGCCAGCGTCGGAGCAACGACGACCTGACGGCCGACCTCGACATGTCGGCGGGGGACGTCTCCGCCAAGCGCTCGGCCTTCTGGACGATGCTCGTGCTCAGCGCCGTCATCGCGACCGCCGGTGTCCTGTCGGACTCCACGGCGACGGTCATCGGCGCCATGATCATCGCGCCGCTGTCGACGCCGATCATGGGCCTGGCCCTGGGACTGGCGAAGGGCTCGGCGCGTGCCACGCTGCACTCCGCCGGGGTGGTGCTCCTCGGCGT
Source organism: uncultured Actinomycetota bacterium (assembly GCA_963837795.1). GTDB lineage: Bacteria > Actinomycetota > Actinomycetes > Actinomycetales > Cellulomonadaceae > Cellulomonas. The sequence goes on along the minus strand of CAWIOT010000001.1, from coordinate 137,680 downwards.
CGCCCTGGTGGTCGTCGTCGGCGTGGTGTTCTCGCTCGCCCTGCCGACCTCGTTCGACCTGCTGTCGAACGGGCAGATCGCCTCGCGCACCTCCCCGGGGCTGCTCGACCTCGTCGCGGCCGTCGCCACTGGGTTCGCCGGTGCGATCGCGCTGGCCCGCCGAGACGTCGCCGCGGTCCTGCCCGGCGTCGCCATCGCCATCTCGCTCGTGCCGCCGCTCGCCGTCGTCGGCGTGTGCCTCGGCGACGGCGCGCCGGACCTGGCGGCGGGCGCGTTCCTGCTGTTCCTGTCGAACGCCGTGGCCCTGATCCTCGCCGGGACGCTGGTGTTCGCCACGACCGGGTACGGCGTCGTGCGGGTGCCGCAGCGCGGCCGGACCCGGCAACGGACCTACCTGACGCTCGCCGCGGTGCTCGCGGTCGTCGCGCTGCCGCTCGCGGGCAACACCGTGCTGGCCTACCAGGTCGCCCTGCAGACACAGCGGGTCGAACGGGTCGCCGACGACTGGCTGGCCGGCGTGCCCGGCTCGACGGTCACGTCGGTGTCGTACAGCGGGTCGAAGATCGAGATCGACGTCAGCACACCTGGTCAGCTCCCGGACACCGCCGAGCTGCTGCGCTCGCTCGTCGGCGTCGTCCCCAGCGGGACGCCCGTGACCGTGGTGACCAGCTTCGGGGAGCGCGAGGAGCTCGGCTCGGTCGGTGCGGGGCACTGACGGGCGGCGTCACACGGTGTGCCACGTGGCGGCGTCGTCGCGCCCGCGCACCAGACGGCCAAGAGCACCCTCGTCCTGCGCGCACTCGTAGCGAGGATCGCCGATGCGGGCTGGACGGCGAACAAGACATCAGCGCTCGGACTCAACGTCGTGCACTTGGTGTAGTTGGTGTGAGCACCGGATGGCTGCTGTGGCGGTTCCTGCGGGGGCGCGGCACCTTCGACGCCGTCGAACGGGGGAACACCCCGTACCTCCCGGTCTATGCGTCGTGGGCCGCAGTCGTCGTGCTGGTGTTCCCGCCCGTCTTCTCGTTCGCCTGAGCGGTCGCGGCGAGGACGGGAGAGGACGTCGCCGCCGGCCGGGGATGAGCGGGGCACGGCACTGTCTAGCGGTGTGCCGCGCCGCCGTCGGTCGGCTCGCTCGGGTCGCCGGCTCCCGGGGCTCCCTGGGGTTCCGGTGCATCGGGCAGCACGCTGGCCAGGGAGGGCCCACCGGTCGACGGTGCCGTCGTGCTCGCCGCCAACGTGCCGACGCCCACCCCGCCGGTCCGGTAGGAACGCCAGGCGGCACGCAGCGACACGACCGCGACAGCCCCGATGATCGCGGTGGCCACACCCACGACGAGCCCCCCGCCCACCTGCCGGACCCCGTCGGGCACGTCGGCCGCTGCGACCCAGTGGACCGCGTAGGTGGCACTGGCGGCCGTGGTGAACGTGAAGGCCCAGAACCCGAGCGTGAACCGCAGACGGGCGTACCGGGGCAGGAGCGCGACCTGGACCGCGACGAGCAGCAGGAAGGTACCCAGGAGGGCCCGCTGCACGGCGTCGTCGGCGCTGCCCGTCATGGCGTACCAGGCGTTGCCGGCGACCGCCGGCGGTGCGGAGAAGATCGCGAGCGTCGGCACGAGCGGGTCCGCGATGGGCTTCTCGGCACGGAACCGGACGACGAGCAGCGCCCCGATGAGCATCCAGCACAGGATGCTGGCCCCGAAGGCTGCCGCGGCCAGCAGCGGGGCGTCCACCACCGCGAGCGCCTGGGCGGAGATGAGGCCGCCGGCCACGGTCGGCAGCAGGTAGCCCGGGTGGACCGGCCCCAACGAGGACGGCGCGGTCAAGAGTCGTGCCGTGAACCACGAGCCGAAGACGAACGCCACGACGGCGGCCGTCCACACGACGACGGCACCTGCGGCCGCGCACTCGGAGGTGAGCCTGGCGCCGAGGAGCATGGCCGTCACCGGGACGAGCGCGGCGAAGGGTGCGAATACCGGGTCCCGCAGGTCCGCGGCGATCGCCGCACGGCCGCCGGCGCGCACCACGTACCGCACTAACGCGACGGCCCACACGACCGCGGCGGTCGCCCACAGCACGTCGGCGGGTCCGGCGGGCGCTCCGAGGAAGGCCTCCGCCGCGGTCCACGTCCCGGCCAGCCCGGCCACCCCGAACGGGATGCCGAAGGTGTTGAGCTTGAGCGCCGGCCGTGACCGCGTGCTTGACGTCACGCGCGCGTCGGTCGTGGCAGGCGGGCGGGTGGTCGCGTCCATGGCCTCGTTCCTCCGGTGCCGGTCCGACGCGCCCGTCGGGCCCGTTCGGTGCGGCCTATCGTCCTCGCTCCCGGGCGGCCGACGCTCCGGTTCCCGCTCTGCACGCTGCGGCGCCGTTGGCGCCGTCGGCGCGCAGGTCCGCGAGCTCTCCAGGACGGCGTCTGCGAAGGCGCCCGTCGCCTCGTGCGGCAGGCCTGGGGTCGATGGTCCCGGTGCCTCAGCGCGGCGCACCGTCCGACCGCCGCGCCGCGTGCAAGGACGACCACGCCGGCGACCGGCGGAGTCGCGCGCCGCGGACGAGCACCGGCCCGGTCGTCGGCTCCGCCGCCGTGTGCGAGGGTCCGGCGGCCGCCTCACCCGGAGCAGTCCTCCGCAGGCGGGTCGCCACACGCTCGCCGACGAACGCGCCGAGCGTGACCCCGGCCCCGAGGCCGAACCCGACGATGGCGGCCTCCAGCAGGATCTGGGCGCCCGGACCGGTGCCACCCTCGTCGACGAGCGCGAACAGGCCGCGGTAGATCGCCAGGCCCGGCAGCAGCGGCACGATCCCGCACACCGACGTCACGATCGCGGGCACCCGCAGTCGCGCGTCGAGCGCCACGCCCATCACACCGACGACGAACGCCGCTGCGGCGCTCGCGACAGCCGGGCTCATGCCCGCCCCTCCGAGGACGCTCGCCACCAGCCACGCGAGCCCGCCGACCGCCCCGACGGTCAACGCCGTCCGGGGGCCGGTGTAGGACGCGAGCGCCCACGCCCCGGCGACGACCGCCGCCGCGACGACCTGCACCCCGAACGGCCAGGGGGCGCTCGACCGGTCGACCAGCTCGAGCGTCACGCCTCCACGCCGCGCCACGTCGAGCACCGCGCCGATGCCGACGACGATGCCGAGGGTGAGCAGGAAGACCTCGAACAGGCGCGCCGAGGCCGTCACGGGGAACCCGTTGATGGCGTCCTCCGCGGCGCCCACGAGCGAGAGCCCGGCGAGCAGGACGACGATCCCGGACGCGACCACCAGGGACGGGGGCAGCGTCGCGAGCTCCACGGGCAGCAGCGGCACGACGCCGAGCAGCAGCACCGCCACGGCCGTCGCGACGGCGGCGCCCGCGGCCTGCAGGAAGAACGGGGGGACGTCCCACGCGGCGAGGCGCCAGACCACGCCGTCGACGGCGGCGGTGGTCGCCCCGGCGATCAGGGCGACCCACACACCACCGCCGAGGAGCACGGCCACCCCTGCCGCCATGGTGGCGAGGACGAGCGTCACGACCGACCGGTGGTAGGCGTGCGGGGCGTTGACGATCTCGTCGAGCCGGTCGTGCGCGGCCTCGACGCGAGCGACGGCCGACCGAGGAGCCGGATCACCCTGCTCCGGTGCCGGACCGCCCGTCGCCACGTCCTCGGCCAGGCGCAGCACGCGCGTGAGCCGGCCGTAGTCGGCGCTGCGGGCCTGGACGACCCGCAGGACCGTGACAGGGTCCTGACCGGGGCCCGAGTCGTGCGAGACGAGCACGGACGTGAAGGTCAGGTCGATGTGGCAGTCGACCCGGAAGGAGCCGCCGACGCGCCGGATGACGTCGGTGACGCTGGCCGCCGAGGCGCCGAGCGACAGCATCGCCTCACCGAGCCGCACCGCCAGCTCGAGGACGCTGCGCACGGCTTCCTCGTCCAGCCCGCCGCGCGGTGCCCGCCGTCCGACCGGGGCACCCGGCGCCGAACCTCGGACCCGTGACGCCAGGCGTCCCCTCCACCCCCGGCCTCGCACCCGAGGAGACTAACGCCGTCGCGTCCTGGAGCGCGCCGGGCATCCGGACGTCGAGGACGGCCACATCGGGAGCCGAGTGCTGGCACGTCGGACAGCGGACCAGCACTCGCGTCCGCAGCCCTCACCGCCACGGTGCGTCCGCCTCCCGGGCACGCAGAGGCTCGGACAGCTCGGCCCGCAGGGCGCGGACCTCCTCGGCGAGGCGATCGACTTGAGCGCGGGTGGCCACCTGCTCCGCTTCCGCGGTGTCGGAGACCCGCTGGACGAGCCAGGACGCGAACGTCGCGGTGATGACCCCGAGCAGCGCGATACCGGCGACCATCAGGGCGACGGCGACGAACCGGCCGGTGGATGTGACGGGGAACCTGTCGCCGTAGCCGACGGTGGTCATGGTGGTGATGGCCCACCAGAGCCCGTCGCCGACGTTCTCGATGTTCGCCCCGGGTCGTCCGCGCTCGGCGTCGGTGATGGCAAGACCCCCGACGAGGAGCAGGAGCAGCGTGCCGCCGGTCGCGAACGCGACGACCCTGCCCCGCAGGTTGCGAGCGCTGGTCCGGTTGAGGATCGACAGGAGCGCCACGAGGCGGAGCAGCCGCAGCGGTCGCAGGATCGGCAACGCCACCACGGCCAGGTCCAGCAGGTTGTGGCGGATGAACGCGCCCTTGGTCGAGCTCAGTACGAGCCGCACGACGTAGTCCGCAGCAAAGATGGCCCACGTCGCCCACACGGTCGCGGAACAGAGCCGCCGCGCGACGACGGGGATCGACGGGTCGATGATCGGTATCGCGTACGAGGCGAGAAAGACGACCGCGACGACCGTCAGCGGCCACTCAGCCCGACTTTCCCAGCGTTCCACCTTGTCCATGGCGTCCCACGCTAGTTCGCCTCCGCGGACCTCGGACGGCGGCGGCGGTGCTCAGTCGTCCAGGTCCATCCGCAGGATCTCGTCCTTGAGGTCCAGCAGGGAGGCGCGTTCCTGGGCAGTGATGGCCACCGGCTTGGGGATCCCCACGCCCTCCGCCAGGCCGCCCCTGATGATGGTGTAGTCCACGCCCTCCGGGACGGCCACGGCGTCCTCGGGCAGGACGCCGGTGATGATCGTGTACTCCGTCGGCTTGGTCCTGCCGGCGCCGCGGACCGTGCCGGCCGGCGCGGTCGACGGCTCGACGAAGGTGAAGGCGGCGTTCTTCCTGAGGCGTCTGCCACGGGCGATGCGGGCGGTGAGCCCGATCGTGGGCGCTGGCTCGCGGGCCGCGGCGGAGCTCTTCGGGCGGTGCTCGTCGGTCACGGTGTCGTGCCTCCTCGAGCGAGCAGCATGTCGATCGCGACCAACACTAGCTTCCGCTCGGCCTTGCCCGGCGCCTGCAGCGCGAGGGCACGCAGCAGGTCGTGGCCCGTCCCGATGTCCTTGAGGAGCTCGTCGAGGTGGTCGATCGACCACTGGTACATCGCCCACCAGTGCGTGACCCGCGAGTCGTTCAGCTCTTGCTGGCGCAGCTCCATGGCGTCGTCGCGCTGCGCCTGGCGCGCCTCGGTGAACTTCAGGAGGTCCGCGGCGCGGTTCTCGTCGGCGATGGCAACCGTCGTCGTGGTCTGACGTCGGATGCCCAGATAGGCCCCGACGGCAGCGAGGAAGGCAGCGATGCCGGCGAGCGCCGGGCTGGTGAGGAACGTGGCCCACCATGCCTCCGAGCCGAGATCCAGCGCGGGGTCCAGCGCGGCGCCCGGCGCGGGTGACGGGGTGGGAGCGGCCGCGGCGAGGACCTGCGCCGCCACCGTCAGGACCGCCTGCATCCGCCAGGTCTACCAGACCGTCCACGCACCCGCGACGAACCGGCCGGGTCCGGAAGTGGCCACGACCTGGGACGTCGCCCGTGCTGGGCCCGTCGACGGCGCGACCACGCGGGTCGTCCCGCTCGCGTTGCTCCTCCTGGGCAACGGGTACAGACTTGCCGGTGCACGGTCGAGACCACGGCCTGCCGTTCCCCCAGAAGGGGTCCGTCATGGCTGGTCGCAACACCGTCGTCGCGATGCTCGAGCGTGGGCTGGACCACGCCGCCGTCGGCCGCGCCCTGGGGATCACGCCCGGCGCCGTGCACCTGATCGCCACGGGGATCCCGGCGGACGGCAGCGACTCGGTCACGGGTGACCGGCGTCGTCGTGTCGGCTTCCTGCCGTCCCACGCGCAGCGCCTCGTCAACGGCGCCGAGCACGCTCCCGACTCCCGGACGCAGGTCCTGGAGTGGATCGGTCGCCGGGTGGCCGACGACCCACCGATGCAGGCGGCAGCGGCCGCATGACCGCCTAGCACTGCCCGCACAGTTTCCCGCAGCACCCGATGGAGGCGTCGTGAAGCAGCTACCCGTCCTGCAGTCGTGGCCCGTGGTCCGCCAGTGGACCGGGGGAGACGCCCAGGGGAAGGGGTCCGCCGCCCGCTCGGAGCAGACGGACCGGCTCCGGGCGCGCACCGCCACCGCAGACCGCGTGGTGAAGTCGATCTGCCCCTACTGCGCCGTCGGGTGCGCGCAGAACGTGTACGTCAAGGACGAGAAGGTCGTGCAGATCGAGGGTGACCCGGACTCGCCGGTGAGTCGCGGGCGGCTGTGCCCCAAGGGTGCGGCGAGTCTGCAGCTGACCACCGGCTCCGGCCGCGAGCACCGGGCGCTGTACCGGCGTCCGCACAGCACGCAGTGGGAGGAGCTCGAGCTCGACGAGGCGATGCGGATGATCGCCGAGCGCGTGGTGCGGACGCGCCGCGAGACGTGGCAGGCCGAGGTGGACGGCGCGGCGACCAACCGCACGATGGGGATCGCGAGCCTCGGGGGAGCAACCCTGGACAACGAGGAGAACTACCTCATCAAGAAGCTCCTCACCGCGCTGGGGATCGTGCAGATCGAGAACCAGGCGCGCGTGTGCCACAGCTCCACGGTGGTCGGCCTGGGCACCTCGTTCGGGCGCGGCGGGGCCACCACGTTCATGCAGGACCTGCAGCACGCCGACTGCATCGTCATCGAGGGGTCGAACTTCGCCGAGTGCCACCCGGTCGGCTTCCAGTGGGTCATGGAGGCCAAGGCGCGAGGCGCGACCGTCATCCACGTGGACCCCCGGTTCACCCGCACCAGCGCGCTGGCCGACCTGCACGTGCCCCTGCGGGCGGGGACCGACATCGCGTTCCTGGGCGGCATCATCAACCACGTCCTGTCGACCAACTCCTTCTTCCGCGACTTCGTCGTCCCGTACACGAACGCGGCGACGATCGTGAACGAGGACTTCCGCGACACCGAGGACCTGGACGGGCTCTTCTCGGGGTTCGACGACGAGAGCCGGAAGTACGGCTTCGACACGTGGCAGTACGAGGGCGTGTCCGTCGCGCCGGCGTCAGGGCAGCGGGACAAGACCCCGGGTCACGACGAGGACAAGCCCGACTCCGGCTCGGACGGCTCGTCGGGTCAGGACGGCGGCGGGTCCGGCCGGCCCCAGGAGTCCGGCACGGAGCACGCCGGGCGCTCGGAGCTGCACGGCTCGGGCGGCGCTGCGATGGACGGGGAGCCGACCCGCGACGAGACCCTCGAGCACCCCCGCTGCGTGCTGCAGATCCTGCGTCGGCACTACGCCCGGTACACCCCGGAGATGGTGGAGCGGGTCTGCGGGATCCCGCAGGACACGTTCCACAAGGTCTGCGACGCGCTGGTGAAGAACTCCGGTCCCGAGCGGACCAGCGAGTTCGTGTACGCGGTGGGCTGGACGCAGCACACCACCGGGTCGCAGTTCATCCGCGCCGCCTGCGTGCTCCAGCTGCTGCTGGGCAACATGGGCCGCCCCGGCGGCGGGATCCAGGCACTGCGCGGGCACGCCAGCATCCAGGGGTCGTCGGACATCCCGACGCTGTTCAACCTGCTGCCCGGCTACCTGCCCATGCCGTACGCGCACCCGTCGGAGACCCTGGAGGACTTCCTGGCGGCCGACTCCGCCCGCAAGGGCTTCTGGGCCAACATGGACACGTACATGGTGAGCCTGCTCAAGTCGTGGTGGGGCGCGGCGGCGACGAAGGAGAACGACTTCTGCTTCCGGTGGCTCCCACGCCTGACGGGCAGCCACGCCACGTACGACACCGTGATGGCCCAGCACGAGGGAACCTGCCGGGGCTACTTCCTGCTCGGTGAGAACCCGGCGGTCGGCTCGGCCAACGCGCGCATGCAGCGGCTCGGGATGGCGAACCTCGACTGGCTCGTCGTCCGCGACTTCTCGCTGATCGAGAGCGCGACGTGGTGGAAGGACGGCCCGGAGATCGAGAGCGGGGAGCTGCGCACCGAGGACATCGGGACCGAGGTGTTCTTCCTGCCCGCCGCCGCGCACACCGAGAAGTCGGGCAGCTTCACCAACACCAACCGCATGCTGCAGTGGCACCACCAGGCGGTGGAGCCCGAGGGCGCGGCCCGCAGCGACCTGTGGTTCATGTACCACCTGGGCCGGATCATCCGCGAGATGCTCGCGGGGTCCGACGACCCGGTCGACCAGCCGATCCAGCGCCTGACCTGGGACTACCCGACGCAGGGGGCGCTGGCCGAGCCGGTGGCGGAGGCCGTCCTGGCCGAGATCAACGGCTGGGACCACGAGGGCAACCCGCTCTCGGGCTACACCGAGCTCAAGGCGGACGGCTCCACCGCGTGCGGCTGCTGGATCTACTGCGGCGTGTACGCGGACGGCGTCAACCAGGCGGCGCGGCGCAAGCCGGCCGCGGAGCAGGACTGGGTGGCCAAGGAATGGGCCTGGGCCTGGCCGGCCAACCGCAGGATCCTGTACAACCGCGCCTCGGCGCGACCGGACGGCACGCCCTGGAGCGAGCGCAAGAAGCTGGTCTGGTGGGACGACGACGCCAGCCGCTGGACCGGGTTCGACGTCCCCGACTTCGAGGCGGACAAGCCGCCGTCCTACCGACCGCCGGACGGCGCGAAGGGGGTCGCGGCGCTGTCCGGGATCGACCCGTTCATCATGCAGGCCGACGGCAAGGGCTGGCTGTACGTGCCCGCGGGGATCATGGACGGCCCGATGCCGACGCACTACGAGCCCCAGGACTCGCCGTTCACCAACCTGCTGTACGCCCAGCAGCGCAACCCGTCGCGGCTGGTGTACCCGCACGAGCACAACCGCTACCAGCCCTCGGGCTCCACCACCGGCTCGGAGGTCTACCCGTACGTCGTCACCACCTACCGGCTGACCGAGCACTTCACGGCCGGCGGGATGTCGCGGTGGTCGTCGTACCTGTCGGAGCTGCAGCCCGAGCTGTTCTGCGAGGTGTCCCCGGAGCTGGCGGCCACCGAGGGGCTCGAGAACGGTGGCTGGGCGACGATCGTCACGGCGCGGGGCGCGGTCGAGGCCCGGGTCCTGGTCACGGACCGGATGACGCCGCTGCGGGTGGACGGTCGGCGCGTGGAGCAGGTGGGGCTGCCGTACCACTGGGGCCCCAACGGGCTGAGCACGGGAGACGCGGTCAACGACCTGTCGGCGATCGTGCTCGACCCCAGCGCGCACATCCAGGAGGTCAAGGCGTTCAGCGCCAACATCCGGCCCGGGCGCCGGCCGCGGGGTGCGGCACGGACCGCTCTGGTCCGCTCCCTGCAGGAGCGCGCGGGTGTGACGGCGACGACCGGGACGGGGGTCTGATCATGGGTTTCGACCTGCAACGCTTCCTCACCGCCGACGACCCGCCGCACGCCGGCGGGTACGACGACCCACCGCCGCGCGTCGGCTTCTTCACGGACACCTCGGTCTGCATCGGCTGCAAGGCGTGCGAGGTGGCGTGCAAGGAGTGGAACGCCATCCCCGACGACGGGCTGGCCTTCACGGGCATGTCGTACGACAACACGGGCGGCCTGGGGGCGGACTCCTGGCGGCACGTCGCCTTCATCGAGCAGCGCAAGCCCATCGGCGCGCAGACCTCGACGCGGGCCGCCGCCGGGACCGTCGACCTGGGCATGCCGTCGTTCCCGGCTGTCGAGGAGCCGGTCGCCGAGGGCGCCGAGCCGGGCGCGTTCCGCTGGCTCATGGCGTCCGACGTCTGCAAGCACTGCACGCACGCCGCGTGCCTCGACGTCTGCCCGACGGGGTCGTTGTTCCGGACCGAGTTCGGCACGGTCGTCGTGCAGGAGGACATCTGCAACGGCTGCGGGTACTGCGTGCCGGCCTGCCCGTACGGCGTGATCGACCAGCGCAAGGATGACGGCCGCGTCTGGAAGTGCACGATGTGCTACGACCGGCTGGGGGAGGGCCAGGAGCCCGCGTGCGCCAAGGCGTGCCCCACCGACTCGATCCAGTTCGGTGACCTCGACGAGCTCCGCGCACGCGCCGACGCGCGGCTGGAGCAGCTGCACGAGTCCGGAGTGCCCGAGGCGCGGCTGTACGGCCACGACCCCGAGGACGGGGTGGGCGGCGACGGCGCGTTCTTCCTCCTGCTCGACGAGCCGGAGGTGTACGGCCTGCCACCGGACCCGGTGGTGACCACACGGGACCTCCCGGCCATGTGGCGGCGCGCGGGGCTCGCGGCGGCGGCCCTGCTCGTCGGGCTGGGTGCCACGTTCGCGGGACGCCGGTCATGAGCGGCCAGCAGCCGGGCACGCCGAGCGGCCGCGACGTCCGGGCGGACCCCACGGCGCCGCCCGAGCGCGAGGCCGTCACAGGCGGTCGCGACCGGTCGCTGCGCCCCGAGAAGCGTCGCCGGCGCCGTGGCGGCGAGCGGCTGATGGTGCCGGAGGCCGAGTTCACCTCGTACTACGGCAAGCCGGTGCTGAACAAGCCCACCTGGTCGGCTCGGGACATCGCGGGCTACCTGTTCCTCGGGGGGCTCGCGGGCGGGTCGTCGGTGCTGGCCGCCGGTGCCGAGCTCACCGGCCGCCCGGCGCTGGCTCGTGGCTGCCGGATCGGCGCACTGGTGGCGGTCAGCGGCTCGGCCGTGGCGCTCGTGCACGACCTGGGGCGGCCGGAACGCTTCGTGAACATGCTGCGCGTGCTCAAGCCGTCGTCGCCGATGAGCGTCGGTTCGTGGCTGCTCGCGGCGTACGGGCCGCAGGCCGGTGTCGCGGCCGCGGCCGACGTGGTCGGCGTCCTTCCCGGCGTCCGACGTGCGGCGACGATCGGCGCAGCCCTGCTCGGCCCCGCGGTCGCCGCGTACACCGCGGCGCTGGTCAGCGACACCGCCGTCCCGGGCTGGCACGACGGCTACCGCCAGATGCCGGCGGTGTTCGTCTCCTCGGCCGCGACTGCCGCGGGCGGGCTCGGCATGCTGGTGGCGCCGACCGCGGAGGCCGCGCCGGCGCGGCGCGCGGCGTTCGTGGGCGGGCTCGCCGAGTCGGCCGCGATGCGGCTGATGCGGCGACGCATGGGGCTGGCCTCCGAGACCTACGAGCAGGGCACGGCCGGTCGACTGGTGACCGCCGCCGAGATCCTGTCCATCTCGGGTGGCGTCCTCGGCCTGACGCTGGGAGGTCGGTCGCGTGCCGTGGCGGCCGTGGCCGGTGCGGCCTGCCTGGCCGGGTCCGCGTGCTCGCGGTTCGGGATCTTCGCGGCGGGCGTCGCGTCGGCCGAGGACCCCCGGTACGTCGTCGTCCCGCAGCGCGAGCGGCTGGCGGGCCGGCAGGACGCCGGCCCGTCCGCGCAGACCCATGAGGCGACGACGGCAGCCGGGGGCACCCGTCAGGAGGACGCGGCATGACCGGTCGCAGCACCCGGACACCCGTCTACCGGGTGCGGGGCGATGCCGCGGCGGTGCGGCGCCCGGACACGCTCGCGGTCGAGGAGCCGCTCGAGATCCGGGTGCGCGGGCGTGCCGTCAGCGTCACCATGCGCACGCCCGGGGACGACTTCGACCTCGCGGCCGGCTTCCTGCTGACCGAGGGCGTGCTCACGGACCCCGGGGCCCTGCGCTCGATCCGGTACTGCGGTGGCGCCGACTGCCGCACCGGCTCGGGGGACCCGCGCACCTACAACGTGGTCGACGCCACCGTCGAGGGCTGGGTGGACACGGCGCAGGCCGAGCGCCGGACCTACACGACGAGCTCCTGCGGCGTCTGCGGCAAGGCCAGCATCGACGCCGTGCGGACCCAGCGCGCACTGCCGGCCACGGGGCCCGACGCGCAACCCCGGCTCACCAGGGACCTGGTCCTGAGCCTGCCCGGCCTCATGCGCGAGGCGCAGCAGGTGTTCTCCACCACCGGGGGGCTGCACGCTGCCGCGCTGTTCGACGACGAGGGCTCGCTGCTGTGCCTGCGCGAGGACGTCGGCCGGCACAACGCGGTCGACAAGGTGGTCGGGTGGGCGGTGCGCGCCGGTCGTCTGCCGCTGTCGCGCACGATCCTGCAGGTGAGCGGTCGCGCCTCGTTCGAGCTGGTGCAGAAGGCGTGGATGGCGGGCATCCCGGCGCTCAGTGCCGTGTCGGCGCCGTCGAGCCTCGCGGTCGACCTCGCGCGGGAGACCGGCACGACGCTGCTCGGGTTCGTCCGGCCCCCGTCCTTCAACATCTACTCCGGGGGCGAGCAGCTGATCGCTCCGGAGTCGGCCGGGGACGTCTCCGCCGTAGCAGCCGGGGCCTGGCGCCCTGGCCGAGGTCGGTGCGACACACGCAGGAGGAGGGCGGTGACGGGCGCGGCGACGGTCCGCGAGCCGGTCGTCCCCGCCCCGGCGGCGCGACCGGTGGCCCCGGCGACGGGTGCACCTCTGGCGGTGCTCGAGCAGGTGGTCGTGCACCGGCACGGGACGCCGGTGCTGCGTGATCTGGACCTCGAGCTCCGTCCGGGGACCGCGACGGGCATCGGCGGCCCGAACGGCTGCGGCAAGTCCACGTTGCTCGACGTGCTGGCCACGCTGCTGCGCCCGAGCGCGGGCCGGGCACGCGTGCTCGGCGCCGACCTCGCCGGCGGCGACGTCCAGGCGGTACGTCCCGCCATCACGCTCGTCGGCCACACCCCGGCCGTCCTGCCGCACCTGACGCTGGCGGAGAACGTGCGGCTGCACGCGCGGCTGCGCGGCCTGGGCCGGCAGGACGCCGACCGAGCGCTGGCCGAGGTCGGTCTCGCGGGCGCCGGCGGGCGGCTGGCCCGGGTGTGCTCGGCCGGCATGCTGCGTCGCGCGGACCTCGCCCGGGCGCTGCTCGAGGTGCCGAGCCTGCTGCTGCTCGACGAGGTGTGCACCGGCCTGGACGCCTCGGCGGTCGTCCTGGTCGACCGGCTGGTCGAGCGGGTGACGGCCCGGGGCGGTGCCGTCGTCCTGGTGTCGCACGACGCGGACGAGCTGGACCGGCTGACGGACCAGCGCCTGCGCCTGGGCGCGGACGGGCGGCCCGCATGAGCGCGCTCGCCACGACCGCGCCGGTCCGCCCGTCGGCCGTACGTCAGGCGGTGCTGCTGGCCGCCTCCGACCTGCGCGCGGAGCTGCGGGCCCGGGACACGCTGCTGGTCACCGCGCCGTTCGCCGCGACGGCCCTGCTGCTCCTACCCCTGGCCATCGGCGCCGACACGCCCCGCCTGCACGCCGTGGGAACCGGGGTCTCGTGGGTGATCGTCCTGCTCTTCGGCACCCTGGTGGTCACCCGCCGGTCGGACCGGGACGCGGCGGCCTCCGTCGCCGCGGTCCGCCTGGCGGGCGTGCCGGCCGCCGCCCGCCTGCTGTCCCGGTCGGCCGCCGACGCCGTGGTGCTGCTCGCGCTGCAGGCGGTCCTGCTGCCCGTGGCGGTCGCGCTCTACGACCTGTCGCTGCCCGGCTGGCCCGTGCTGCTGGCGCTGGTCCCGCTCGTGGCCGTGGGGCTGGCGGTGCTCGGCACCGTCGCCACCGCGCTCACCGCGGGCGGCGACCCGTCCGGCACCACGGCCCCGCTCCTGGTCGCCCCGCTGGCCGTGCCGCTGCTGCTCGGCGCCACCCAGGCGCTCGAGGCGACCGCGTACCACCGCAGCCCGGCGCCCTGGGTGCTCCTGGTCGTCGTGGTCGACACGCTCCTGGTCACCGCGGCCGTCCTGGCCGCCCACCACCTCGAGGAGGACACGTGACGCTCCCCGCTCCCGCACCCGGCTCGCCCCGGCTGCTCTGGCGCTGGCTGCCGGTGGTGGCGGTCGTGCTGGTGCTGCTCGGTCTGGCGGCCGCGCTCAGCGCGCCCCCGGACGCGCTGCAGGGTGACCTCCAGCGGCTGATGTACGTGCACGTGCCGTCCGCGTGGCTCGCGTTCCTCTCCTTCGCCGTCACCTGCGCCGGGAGCATCGCCTGGCTCGTCCGGCGCTCGCCGGTCGCCGACCGGCTCGCCGCCTCGGCGGCCGAGGTCGGGGTCTTCTTCACCGGCCTGGCCATCTGCCTCGGCTCGCTGTGGGGCAAGCCGGTCTGGGGCACGTGGTGGACCTGGGACCCGCGGCTGGTCACCACCGCGATCCTCTTCTTCGTCTACCTCGGGTACCTGGCGGTCCGTCGCGGGGCGCCCGACGTCGATGCCCGGGCACGCCGGTCGGCGGTGTACGGCGTGGTGGCGGTGATCCAGCTGCCCGTGGTCTACCTGTCGGTGCTCTGGTGGCGGTCGCTGCACCAGCCGCCGTCCGTGCTGCGCGCCGGTGGTCCGACGATGGACCCGCGCATGCTGACCGCCCTGCTGGTCAACGTCGTCGCCTTCACCGCCGTGTGGGCGGTGCTGGTGCACCTGCGCATGCGGCTGGCCGCCGCGGAGGACCTGGTGTCGAGCGCCGCGCTGGACCAGCCGGCCGCCGGCACCGCCGTCACCGCGCCGCTGCCGAGGAGCGCGTCGTGAGCGGGCAGTGGGCATGGGTCGTCGCAGGGTTCACCGTCGCCTACGGCGCCCTCGGGGCCTACGCGCTCGCGCTGCGGGTGCGGTGGTCGCGCACGGCCGGCCGGCTCCCGTCGGACCCCGCGGCACCGCGCCCCGGTGGTGCGCCGTGAGGCCCGGACTGCGGCTGGCGCTGCCGCTGGCCGGCGTCGCCGTCGTCGCCGTGGGCGCCCTGACCTGGGGGAACCTCAACCAGAGCCTCGTGTACTACTACACGCCCGCCGAGGTGCAGCAGCACGAGCGGCCGCTCGGCGACGGTGAGCGGTTCCGCATGGGCGGGCTGGTGGAGCCGGGGACCGAGACGGACGTCGACGACGTGGTGACCTTCACGCTGCTCGGTGAGGACGGCTCCACCATGCGGGTCCGCCACGCCGGCGCGCCGGCCCAGCTGTTCCGCGCGGGCATCGGTGTGGTGGTCGAGGGCTCGCTGTGCGGTGACGAGTTCTGCTCCGACACGATGCTGGTCAAGCACGACGAGGAGTACCGGCCGCCGGCGACCCCGCTCGTCCAGGGGCGGGGGTCGTGATGGTGGCGCTGGCCGGTCAGGTGGCCGTGCTCGTCGGGCTCGCGGGAGCGCTCGCCCTGGCGGCCGCGGCCGGGTGGGCGCTGCTGCGGCCCACGCTGCCGCGCCGGGTCCTGGTGGGACCCGCGGCCGCGGTGCTGGGCGGAGCGGTGGCCGCGATGGCCGTCCTCGTGGGCGCGATGGTGGCGGACCGGTTCGAGGTCGCGTACGTCGCCGCGCACGGGTCCCGCGCGACGCCGCTGCTGTACAAGGTGACCGGGGCGTGGTCGGCGCTCGAGGGCAGCATCGTGCTGTGGGCCCTGCTGCTGGCGGCCTTCCTGGCGTGGACGGTCCGGCAGGTGCGCTCGTGCCGGGACCGGCTCGGGGTCGCCGCGGTCGGCGTCCTGGCCGTGGTCGCCGTGTTCTTCCTCGGGCTCCTGGCCACGTCGGCCAGCCCGTTCGGGCTCCTCGCGGACCCTCCGGCGGACGGGCCCGGGCCGAACGCGTTGCTGCAGAACCATCCGCTCGTCGCGATCCACCCGCCGGTGCTCTACCTCGGGTACGTGGGGTGGAGCGTCCCGTTCGCCTTCGCGATCGCCGCCCTCGCGCTCGGGGAGACGGACGACCGGTGGCTGCGCCGCGCGCACGGGGTGGTCCTGGCCACCTGGTCGTTCCTGACCGCGGGCCTGGTGCTCGGCGCGCTGTGGTCCTACGAGGTGCTGGGCTGGGGCGGGTACTGGGCGTGGGACCCGGTGGAGAACGCGGCCCTCCTGCCGTGGCTCACGGCCACCGCGCTGCTGCACACGAGCATGGTGCAGCGACGTCGCGGTGAGCTCCGGGCCTGGAGCATGGCCCTGGTGGTCGCCACGTTCGCGCTGACGATCCTGGGCACGTTCCTGACCCGGTCCTCCGTCGTGTCGTCGGTGCACAGCTTCACCCGGTCGGCGGTCGGACCCGCCCTGCTGGGCTTCTTCCTGCTCGTCGTGGTGGTGGGCCTCGGGCTGCTCGCGGTGCGCGCACCGTCGCTCGCCTCACCCGGACGCGTGTTCTGGCTGCGCAGCCGGGAGGGCGCGCTGCTGCTGAACAACGTCCTGCTCGGTGTGCTGGCCACCGCGGTGCTCGTCGGCACCCTGTACCCGGTGGTGGTGCAGGCGGTCACCGGCGCCCAGGTCTCGGTCGGCCGCCCGTTCTACGACCGCATGGCCGTGCCGGTCGGGGTGGCGCTGCTCGCCCTGATGGCCGTGGGACCGTCCACGTCCTACCGGTACACCGACGCCCGGGTGCTGGGGCAGCGGCTGCAGGTCCCCGTGCTCGTCGGCAGCGCGGTGGCTGCCGGGCTCGTGCTGCTCGGCGTCCGCGCACCGTCGGTCGTGGTGTGCGCCCTGCTGGCCACCGTGGGGATCGTCGCCTCGGTGCGCCGGCTGCTCGCGGGCCGCGGTGGCACGCGGCCGGCGACCGCCCTGCGCCGCCTGCGCACCCAGCGGCACCACTGGGGCGGTCAGCTGGCGCACGCCGGCCTGGCGGTCGTCATCGTCGCGATCGCGGCGTCGTCCGCCCTGGCCGAACGAGCCACGGCCACCCTCGACGTCGGCGGGTCGACCACGTTCGCGGGCTACACGCTCACCTACACCGGCACCGACAGCCAGGACCAGGGGTACCGCACGGTCGACGCGGCGCGCGTGGAGCTGCGCCGGGACGGCGCGCTGGTGCACGTCGCCCGGCCCCGCCTGCACCAGTACCCGTCACAGGTCCAGCCCGTGGCGAGCCCCGACGTCTGGACCAGCCCCGGGCAGGACGTGTACGTCTCGCTCACGGCCCTCGACGACGCACAGGTGTCCCTGGCCCTGTTCCGGTACCCGGCGATGTGGCTGCTGTGGTTCGGCGGCCTGCTGACGGTGCTGGGGGGCCTCTGGGCCCTGACCGGCGCGCGGACCCGGGACCGGCGCACCGCGTCGGGTCCGGCCGGGCCGACCGGCGACCTCGCCGAGCGCAGGGCGGTGCTGGTGCTGGACGGACCCCGCGCAGGACGGGAGGGGGTGCGCGATGCGGTCTGACGCCCCTGCTCCGACAGCCGCCGCCGACCAGCGGGACCGGCGGCGCCAGGTGGCCCTCCGGGCGGCCATCGTGCTGCTCCTGGCGGTCGCCGCTACCGGGATCCTCACGCGGGACCCGGTCGCGCCGGACCGTGCCGCCTCGCTCGAGCAGCGCCTCCGGTGCCCGGTCTGCGCGCAGGTGTCCATCGCGGACTCGCCCGCCGGGACCGCACAGGCCATGCGCACCGCCGTGGCGCAGCAGGTGGCGGCGGGCCGCAGCGACGCCCAGATCCTCGACTGGTTCCAGGCGCGGTACGGCCGCTGGGTCCTGCTCGACCCGGTGCAGGCCGACGGCGGCTGGTGGCTGTGGGCGCTGCCCGCCGCGGGCGGCGCGCTCGGCGTCTGGCTGGTGGTCGCCCGAGCCCGACGGCGCCCCCCGCAGGAACCGGTGACCGAGCCGCCGACGGCTCCCGTCGCCGGTGCGCCGGTCGCCGCCCGCAACCGACGGCTCGGCCTGGTGCTCGCCCCGGCCACGGTGGCCGCGGTGCTCGTCCTCGTCGCCACCCAGGCCGCACCCGCCGACGGCCCGCGCACGGCTGCGCCGACCGACCCACCGGCCGCGGCGACCGTGGACGTCGCCGCGTTGGAGCAGCGGGTGCGCACCGCCCCGCAGGACGTGACCGCACAGGTCGAGCTCGCCGACCGCTACCTGCAGGAGGACCGCGTGGGCGACGCCCTGCCGCACTACCGGGCCGCGCTCGAGGCCGACCCCGGCGACGCCCGTGCCCTGGCGGGAACCGGCTGGCTGCTGTTCCGCCTGGGCCGGTACGAGGAGGCGCAGACCGCCGTCGAGCGCGCTCGACAGGCCGACCCCGACCTGCTCGAGGCACTCTGGTTCGAGGCGGTCATCGCCCTCGACGGGCGGCACGACGTCCCCGCCGCCGTCGCGGCGCTCGAGGACCTGTCCGCGCGGCCCGAGCTGCCCGCGGACCTGCGCGACGACGTGGACGCCACGTTGGCGCGGGCGCGCGCGGGGCTCACGTCCCCGACTCCGGCGAGCCCGTGGCCGGCTGCCCCGGGGACCGCGGCGACGCTGACGGGAGGCGGACGATGACCACCACGACCCGACCGACCGGCCGGCGCGCCCGGTGGGCGACGCTCACCGTCGCCACGGTGGTCCTCGGCGTCGGCGTCCTCATCGGTGCCACGCACGTGGACGCCAACCTGCTCCCGGAGGGCTCGCCCGTGATCGGCACCACCGCCCCCGACGACCCGCTGCCGCTGCTCGACGGCACCGGCACCGTCCGCCTCTCGGACCTGCGCGGCCACGTCGTGGTGGTGAACTTCTGGGCCTCGTGGTGCGCACCGTGCCGCCAGGAGCACGCGGCGCTGATCGAGACGGCGTCCGCCTACGCCGACCAGGGCGTCCGGTTCGTCGGCGTCGCGTACCAGGACGGGGTCCCCGTCGCGCAGCGCTTCCTCGACGAGCTCGGCGCCGGGGGACAGGAGTACCTCTACGTGACAGATCCGGACTCGCGCGCAGCCATCGACTTCGGGGTGTTCGGCATCCCGGAGACCTACCTCGTCGACGCCGACGGGACGATCACCCGCAAGCTCGTGGGGGAGATGACCACGGAGTCGCTGTCGAGGTCCATCGACCAGACCCTGGCGCTGGGGAGGGCGTCGTGACGGCCCGGCGCGCGGCAGGGGTCGTGCTGCTCGTCCTGCTCCTGGGCGGGTGCGCGGGTCCGCAGTCGGCGCTCGACCCGGGCGGTCCCAGTGCTGCACGCCTGGAGAACCTCTGGTGGGGGCTGTTCGCGGTCGGGTCCCTGGTGGTGCTCATCGTCGCCGGCGGCGTGGCCCGGGCGGTCCTGCGCCGCCGCGGGGACGGCGTCACCCCCCGCAGCGGCGGCGAGCGCACGGTCGTCGTGGCGGGCATCGCCATCCCGACGCTGGTGCTCCTGGGCGCCTTCGGCGTGGGGGTCAGCGTGATGCAGGCCGAGCAGGCGCCGCCCAGCGACCCGGTGATGACGATCACCGTGGTGGGGCACCAGTGGTGGTGGGAGGTCCGCTACCCGGACTTCACCACCGCCAACGAGATCCACATCCCCGTGGGCGGCGCGGTCCGCGTCAGGCTGCTGACCGCGGACGTCGTGCACAGCTTCTGGGTGCCGTCCCTGACCAAGAAGACCGACCTGCTGCCCAACAAGGAGAACGAGACGTGGCTCCTGGCCGACCGCGCCGGCACCTACCGCGGCCAGTGCGCGGAGTTCTGCGGCAAGCAGCACGCCGGGATGGGGTTCCTGGTCATCGCCGAGCCGACCGCCGACTTCGAGTCCTGGCTCGACGACCAGGCGGCTCCGTCGACCGAGCCGCTCACCGAGGCGCAGGCGCGCGGCCAGCGGGTGCTCGAGCAGGCTGCGTGCTCGTCGTGCCACACGGTCCGGGGCACCACGGCCGACGGTGACGTCGGCCCGGACCTCACGCACCTGGCGAGCCGCCGGACCATCGGTGCCGCCCTGGTGCCCAACGACCGCGGCTGGCTGGGCGGCTGGGTGGTCAACCCGCAGACGATCAAGCCCGGCAACCAGATGCCGCCGCAGCCCGTCGACGCGGAGGACCTGCAGTACCTGCTCGACTACCTCGAGAGTCTGGACTGAGCGATGACCCAGGTGGAGGAACGGCGCGAGGCACAGTCCGCGGTCGCCGACGAGCTCGAGGGCATCTGGAGCGAGAGCGGCGGCCTGCGCGGCTGGATCA
The DNA here is from genome assembly GCA_963837795.1 of uncultured Actinomycetota bacterium. GTDB lineage: Bacteria > Actinomycetota > Actinomycetes > Actinomycetales > Cellulomonadaceae > Cellulomonas. Next base: position 117,555 of record CAWIOT010000001.1, on the reverse strand, counting down.
CCACCGTCGACCACAAGAAGATCGGTCGGCGCTACCTCGTCACGGCCGGCCTGTTCTTCGTGGCAGCCGGGCTCGAAGCCCTCGTGATGCGCACGCAGCTGGCCGGTCCGCGGCTGCAGGTGGTCAGCCCCGAGCTGTACAACCAGCTGTTCACGGTGCACGGCACGACGATGATCTTCTTCTTCTCGACGCCGGTGCTGTTCGGGTTCGGCAACTACCTGGTGCCGCTCATGATCGGTGCCCGGGACATGGCGTTCCCCCGCCTCAACGCGTTCGGCTACTGGGTCTTCGCCTCCGCCGGGGCGCTGCTGACCGGCAGCCTGCTCGTCGGCGCCGGCCCGGCCGGCGGGTGGTTCGCGTACGTCCCGCTGACCGAGGACCAGTTCCTGGCCGGTCCCGGGCTGGACGTGTACTGCCTGTCCCTGCTGCTGCTCGGCATCTCGACGACGGCCGGCGCGATCAACTTCATCGTCACCGCGCTCACCATGCGGGCGCCGGGCATGTCCCTCAACCGCGTGCCGCTGTTCGTCTGGGCGGTCGTCGTGACGTCGTTCATGGTGCTCTTCGCGCTGCCCGCGCTGAACGCCGACAACGCGCTGCTCTTCCTGGACCGCCGGTTCGACTTCCACGTCTTCGACGCGCAGCTGGGCGGCGACCCGGTCCTGTGGCAGCACCTGTTCTGGATCTTCGGGCACCCCGACGTCTACATCATCGTGCTGCCCGCGCTCGGCATCGTCTCGGCGATCGTGCCCACGTTCTCGCGTCGACCGATCGTCGCCTACACGCTGCTCGTCGTCGCGGCGGTGACGATCGGGATCATCGCGTTCGGCGTGTGGGTCCACCACATGTTCGCGGTCGGCCTGCCGCAGCTGTCGCTGGCCTTCTTCAGCGCGGCCAGCCTGATCGTGACGGTGCCCTCCGGGATCCAGATCTTCGCGTGGCTGATGACGATCCTGCTGGGGCGGCTGGTGGTGCGCACCCCGATGCTCTGGGTGCTCGGGTTCCTCGTCGTCTTCGTGATGGGCGGTGTCACGGGCGTGATGTTCGCGATCGTCCCGTTCGACCAGCAGGCCACGGACTCGTACTTCGTGGTGGCGCACTTCCACTACGTCCTGTTCGGCGGGGCGGTGTTCCCGGTGCTGGCGGGCCTCTACTACTGGTTCGGCAAGATCACGGGCCGGATGCTGGACGAGCGTCTGGGCCGCTGGAGCTTCTGGGTGGTCATGGTCGGCTTCAACGTCACGTTCCTGCCGATGCACCTGCTCGGTCTGCTCGGCATGCCACGGCGGGTCTACACCTACCAGTCCGGGCTCGGCTGGGACGGGTGGAACATGCTGGAGACCGTCGGCTCGTACGTCCTGCTCGTCGGCCTGTCGCTGACCGCGTTCAACGTGATCCGTGCGCTGCGCCAGGGTCCGCGCGCACCGGACAACCCGTGGGGTGGCGACACGCTGGAGTGGGCGACGACCTCGCCCCCGCAGGACTACAACTTCGCGGTCGTCCCGACCGTGCACAGCCTGCACCCGATGTGGGACGAGGAGTCCCTGGCGAGCATGGTGCGCCACAGCGACGACCCCGACCGCCGGCTGGTCGAGGGCAAGCAGGCGCTGCGCACCAGCGACCTGGACGGCGTGCCGGAGGATCCCGTCGAGCTGCCGGAGGAGACCGTCGTGCCGTTCGTGGCGGCGTGCGGGCTGTTCCTCGCCACGTTCGCGCTCCTCGTGCACGCCGAGGCGCTCGCCGGCGCCGGCCTGCTGGTGACCGTCGCCTCGCTCATGGTCTGGTTCTGGCCCGACCGCGCACCGGCCGAGGGGGACGCATGACGACGACGAGATCGACCGTGTCCGCGGCGTCGCGCCCCTCGGCCGTGCGCCGCGAGGTGCCGGCGGGCCGCCGACGGGGGTGGTGGGGCATGGTGCTCACGCTCGGCACCGACCTGGCCCTGTTCGCCTGCCTCATCGCGTCGTACTTCTACCTGCGGTTCGTGACGTCCCCGGTGTGGCCGCCCGACGGCATCTCCGAGCCCAAGCTGGCCAAGCCGTGGATCATGACCGCGATCCTCCTGGGCAGCAGCATCCCGCTGGTTGTGGCGGACCTGGGCATCAAGTCCGGCCGGCGCGGCCGGCTGCTGCTGTGGGGCAGCGTGACGGTCCTCATGGGGCTCGCCTTCCTCGTGCTCCAGGTGACGGAGTACCTGGAGAAGATCAAGGAGTTCGACCCGACGACGAACGCCTACGGGTCCATGTTCTTCGCGATCACGGGGTTCCACGGGCTGCACGTGGCGATCGCCGTCCTCATGCTCTCGTACGTCCTGGTCGCGGCCGCGACGGGACGGATCACGCAGAGCCACCACACGCTCGTGCGCGTCGTGGGCCTCTACTGGCACACCGTCGGGGCCGTCTGGATCGCGATCTTCGGCTCCCTGTACCTGGCGGTGCACCTGTGAGCCAGACGCGCCCCGAGCGGATGGGGCTCCGGGCTGCACCGGCCGTCCTGTGGGTGGCGACGCTCGGTGCCGCGGTCGCGTGGTCCGCGCACGTGCTCGTGGACTGGGGCGTCGACGAGACCGTCTGCCGCTCGGGGCACGACCAGGTGCTCGGGGTGCCGCTGCGGGTCGTCGTCGGCGTGCTGGCCGTGCTCTTCCTCGTCGCCTGCGTCGTGTGCACGGTCGCCGCGTGGCGCCTGCAGCGGCGTCTCTCCACGGAACCGGCCGCCGACGACCGGGCGCGGCTGCGGCAGGACCGTGCCGCGCTCATGGCACGCCTCGGCCTCGTCGGTGGGCTCCTGTTCACGCTCATGACGCTGATGGGAGCCGTCAGCGTCCTGCTCTTCCCGGCGTGCCGGTCATGAGCGTCCTCGCGGTCGGCCCGGTGCTCCTGCACGGCGCGGGGCACGCCGAGCCGCCGCCGGTCCCCACGACGGCGGTGATCGTGCTGCTCGCGGGCGCGTGGACCGTCGCCTACGTCCTCGGTGTGCGCCGGCTGCCCGGCGGGTCGCCGTGGGGACGGCCGCTGCGCCCGGCGGCGTTCGTGTGCGGGCTCCTGGTCCTGGTCGCGGTCGTGGTGCCCGCGGTCGGCGAGCGGCTGGAGGAGACCTTCCCCGCCCACATGGTCCAGCACATGGTGCTCCTGCTGGTGGCGGCACCCCTGCTGGCCCTGGGCGCCCCCGCGGTGCCCATGCTCGCCACCCTGCCGCTGGCGACGAGGCGGACCTGGCAGCGCTGGCGTCGGGCGTGGCCGGCGCGCACGGTCCAGCGCATCGCCGCGTCCGCGCTGCTCGCCGGCGTGGTGCAGAGCGCGGTCGTGTGGCTCTGGCACCTGCCCACCCCGTACCGCGCGGCGCTCGAGTCCTCACCGCTGCACCTGCTGGAGCACCTCAGCTACCTGGTCACCGGCTGGTGGTTCTGGTGGCACCTGGTGCGGACCGGCCGCAAGCGCCTCACCGGGCCCTCCGGCGTCCTGCACGTGTTCCTGGCGGCGCTGCCCATGAGTGCGCTCGGCGCGGTCCTCACCCTCGCCCCGCGCGCCCTGCTGCCCGAGCAGACCGGCACCGGAGCGGCCGGCCTGGCACAGCAGCAGCTCGCCGGCCTGATCATGTGGATCCCGCCGGACGTCGTCTACCTGACCGTGTGCGCCGGCCTGATGGTCGGCTGGCTGAACGGTCTCGAGCGCAGCTCGCCCGGCCGCGCCCCGATGCCACCCCTCGCCCCGTCCGCCTCGACCCGGGAGGTGCTGCAGTGACCCGCACCCGACGCACGGCCGCGGCCCTGGGAGGGATCGTGCTCGGCACGGTCCTCGCCCTGGGCGCGTGCAGCACCCCGGGCGACCGCCGCCCGCCCGCGGAGTCCTCCGTGGGCGACCCCGTGCGCGGACGGCAGCTGATCGAGGACTACGGCTGCGGCTCGTGCCACACCATCCCGGGCGTCCGGACCGCCGACGGCCTGGTCGGTCCGCCCCTGACCCAGTTCGGGCGCCGCACCTACATCGCCGGCTCCCTGGTCAACAGCGCGGACAACCTGCGCCGGTGGATCCGGGACCCGCAGGGCGTCGAGCCAGGGACGGCCATGCCCGACCTCGGGGTCGACGAGACCGACGCCGAGGACATCGCCGCCTACCTCCTGTCGCTCGGATGAGGCGCAGCGACCTACGCCCGGCGCGCCCGGGACCGACACCCCGCCGGTCGGCGGGCGACCGGCGGCGCCTGCGCGCTCCCAGCGGTGCGCTCGTCGCGGCGGTCCTCCTGCTGCTCGGGGCCGCGCCCGCGGCCGCCCTGGTGCTGACGTCCGGTCCCGGGGTGTCGGCCGCCCCCGAGGCGACGCCGCCGCCGGGGGAGGGACCGGGTGACCCGCCGCCCGCGGTCGGTCCCGGGCAGTTCGACTCCACCCGGGACCTCTACCTCGCCAGCTGCTCGAGCTGCCACGGGCAGGACCTGGCCGGGACGCAGCGCGGCCCCAGCCTGGTCGGCGTCGGCGAGGCGTCCGTCGACTTCCAGCTGCGCACCGGCCGGATGCCCCTGGACGAGGAACGGACCAACCCGCAGAGCGGCCCGCCGCTGCTCGCCGAACCCGACATCGAGGCGCTCGTGGCGTACATCGGCGCGTCGGGCGACGGCCCGCCCATCCCCAGCGTGGCCCTGGGCGACGTGACGCGCGGCCGCGAGCTGTACCTGCAGAGCTGCGCCGCCTGCCACTCGGCCACCGGCACGGGGTACACCCAGGTGGGCGGCGTCGAGGCGCCGTCGCTGCTGGGCACGGACCTGACGCAGGTCGCCGAGGCTGTGCGGGTGGGCCCCGGGCTGATGCCGGCGTTCCCGAGCAACGAGGTGGACCAGGACGACCTCGAGGCGTTGCTGGCCTACGTCGACGACCTGCAGCAGGTCGAGCGGACCGGCGGCACCGAGCTCGGCCGCGTCGGCCCGGTCGCCGAGACGCTTGTCGGCTTCGCGGCCGTCGCACTCCTGCTGCTCGTGATCCGACGACTGGGAAAGAGGTCACCGCGATGACCGCGGCACAGCGCGACACGGGTCGTGTCCCCGCCGGGTGGTTCGGGCTCGCCACCCTGACCGCCCTCGGCTTCGTGGTGGCGTTCCTGCTGGACGCGCCCACGCCCCTGCTGGGCCTGCTGCTGGGCGTGACGTTCGCCGCGATCGCGGTGGCGCTGGTGCAGTGGGCCGCGCGTCTGCTGCCCAGCCGACCGCACGTCGAGGAGCGGCCGCCGATGCAGGAGAGCCGGCAGAGCCGCCCCGCGTTCGAGGCCACCGCGGGCCGCAAGGTGGACCAGACCCCGGCCATCCTGCGTCGGACGGCGGTGCTCGGTGGGCTCGGCCTCGTCGCGGCGCTGCTCGTCCCGCTGCGCAGCCTGCTGCCCCGTGGCCTCGACCCGATGGAGCGCCTCACCACCACCCCGTGGCGTCGCGGCATGCGGACCATGACGGCCGACGGGGAGCTGGTCCGCGTGGACGACCTGGCGGTCGGCTCGTTCGTCACGGTCTTCCCGGAGGGGATGCCTGAGGCCGACGACGCCACCGCCGTGCTGATCGTCGTCGACCCCGGACCCGCGGACGGCGGCCTGCTGGCGTTCTCCAAGCTGTGCACGCACGCCGGCTGCCCGGTCGGACTGTACGAGCAGACCACCCAGCAGCTGTTCTGCCCGTGCCACCAGTCGGTGTTCGACGTCCTCGACGGCGCCCGGCCGGTCGCGGGTCCCGCGGCACGCCCCCTGCCGCGCCTGCCCGTCGTCGTCGACGAGAGCGGGTACGTCGTCGCGGACGGTGACTTCGACGGACAGGTGGGTCCGACGGTCTGGAGGACGCAGTGATCACCCGTTGGGTCGTGCGCAAGCTCGATGACCGGCTGGCCTTCTCGGGCATCGGTCGGACGGCGCTGAACAAGGTCTTCCCCGACCACTGGTCGTTCATGATGGGGGAGATCGCGCTCTACGCGTTCGTCTACCTGGTGGCCAGCGGCGTCTTCCTGACCCTCTTCTTCGATCCCTCCACCGCCGACACCGTGTACACGGGCAGCTACGCGGCGCTGCACGGCTCCACGGTCTCGGCCGCGTACGCGTCGGCCGTCGAGCTGAGCCAGGACGTGCCGCTCGGCCTCGTCATGCGCCAGTCGCACCACTGGGCGGCGTTGATCTTCATCGGGGCGATCGTCGTCCACCTGTGCCGGATCTTCTTCACGGGTGCCTACCGTCGACCGCGCGAGATCAACTGGGTGGTCGGCGTGACGCTGCTGCTGCTCGCCATGGCCAACGGGTTCGCCGGCTACTCGCTGCCCGACGACCTGCTCTCGGGGACCGGGCTCCGGGTGGCGAACGCGGTGGTGCTGTCGGTCCCGGTGATCGGCGCGTGGCTCGACATGGCTCTGTTCGGTGGGGAGTTCCCCGGGGACGACATCGTCCCGCGCCTCTACGGCATCCACATCCTGGTGGTGCCCGCGGCGATCGCCCTGCTCGTCGGCCTGCACATGGCGATCCTGGTGCGGCAGAAGCACAGCCAGTTCCCCGGGCCGGGGCGCACGGGCACCAACGTCGTCGGCTCGCGCCTGTGGCCGGGGTACGCGGTCCGCAGCGTCGGTCTGATGTTCAGCGTCTTCGCGCTGGCCGCCCTGCTCGGCGGGCTGGTGCAGATCAACCCGGTGTGGCTGTGGGGTCCGTTCGAGCCCGGCTCCGCCACGGCGCCGGCACAGCCGGACTGGTACGTCGGGTGGATGGACGGCGCCCTGCGGCTCTACCCGCCGTGGGAGCCGTCGATCTTCGGGTACGTGCTGCCCAACGTGTTCGTCCCGGGCGCGCTGCTCTCGCTGGCGACCTTCGTCGCCCTGTACGCCTGGCCGTTCGTCGACCGGCGCGTCACGCACGACCGGCTGGAGCACCAGGTGCTCGACCGGCCGCGTGACCGACCGGGCCGCATGGCGCTGGGCGTCGGCGCGCTGGCGTTCTACGGGCTGCTGCTCGTCTCGTTCAGCCTCGACCTGCTCAGCCGCGTCGTCGGGATCTCGGTCATCACGCTCGTGGCGGTGTTCCGCGTCCTGGTGCCGGTCGGCGCCGTGGTCGCCGGTGCCGTGGCCGGGTTCCTCGCCCGCGCGCTGCGGATGTCCGAGGCGGACGGCGTCCTCGGGCTGAGCCTCGCGGACCTGCGCGCGGCGATGCGTCCGCGGCACCGCCCGGCGGCCGCACCCCGTCAGCGCCGTCAGCGCCGCCGGCGTGGCCGGAGCCCGGCACCGACGAGCCCGCACGTGGAAGCGGGGCCGACGCCATGACGGTCGAGCGACAGGTCGCGGTCGTGCGACAGGAGGGCCCCAGGGCGTGGCGCTGGACCTGGCACGGGCTGGTGGGGGAGCGCTGGGTGGAGCTGCCGAGCAACACGACGACCCCGACGGCCGAGGCTGCCGTCGACGCGGCGCGCACGGCGTACCCGTACATCGCGGTCCGGGTCGAGGCGCCGGTGCGGCGGCGCAGGCGGCGGTGGCGCGTCCTCGGTCTGGTCCTCGTGGTGCTCCTGCTGCTGGTGTGGCGGCACCGCGGCAGCGCGGACGAGGACGCCGTGCCGCCGACGGACACGGTCAGGCGTGCGGCCTCCGCACGGCCGCACCGGCGCCCCACCGGCGACGGATCCGCACCCAGGTGATCTCCTCGGGTTCCTCCCCGGGCGCGAGCGGCGGCCCGACCATCGGGACGGCACGGTCGCCGGCAGGGACCTCCTGCGCGGCGCGCCGCGCGAGGCGTCCGGCTCCTCGGCGGACGGCGTCCGGGTGTCCCGGTGCAGGCGGTACGCGCCGAGCACCGCCAGCACCGCGAACGAGCACCACTCGAGTGCGTACGTGTAGTTGACCAGCGAGCCGCGGGCCACGCCCCGGCGCCACTGCCACACCGCGAGCGCGAGGAGCCCGCACACCACGACCAGGAGCAGCACCGCGGCGCCCACGCCTCGAGCCGCCGCCGCGACGCGCCCCGGCCGGCCGTCGGCCACTGCGGGGGACCCGTCGCCTGGCGAGTGCACGGACTACTCCTGACCGGCCGTGGCGGTGACCATGGCGGTGGCCGTGTCGGCGACGACGGCACCGTCGCCGGCGTCGTCCTCGCCCGGATCGGGGACGTCCTGGCCACACCCCGCCAGGGAGGCGACGGCGATCCTCGCCACCGCGGTCGGGATGGCCGGGTGCTGCCGTGCCGCCATGGGTGCTCCCTCGTGTGCCGTCGGACGGACCGGTCGAGGTGATCCATTGTCCCCACAGGCTCCGGTGACGGCGACCGGGGCGTCGTCGTCCGTCGCTGCCTGGGCGCGCGCCGCCCGGTCAGTCGTCCAGGCGCGCCGCGACGTCCGCCGGGAAGCCGCCGGTGGCCACCGGGCCCCACCGGGTGGGCGTGATCCGCAGGAGCGACTTGCCCTGCACGCGCATGGCGGCGCGGTACTCGTCCCAGTCCGGGTGCTCGCCGGCGATGCACCGGTAGTAGTCCACCAGCGCGTCCTCGGCCTCCGGCATGTGCAGCACCTCCGCGTCGCCGTCGACCTGCACCCACGCGCCGCCGAAGTCGTCCGACAGCACGCACACGGACACGTGCGGGTCACGCTCGGCGTTGACGGTCTTGGCGCGCCCCGGGTAGGTCGAGATCACCAGCCGGCCCTGCTCGTCGACTCCTCCGCTGACGGGGGAGACCTGGGGCCGCCCGCCCCGCCGCGTGGTGACGAGGACGAAGTGGTGCCGGTCGCGGACGAAGTCCAGCAGCTCGGGGAGGTCGACGGCGCGGGTGGATGCGATGGATCGGGCCATGCCCTCACGCTAGGAGCCGTGGCACGCCGGCGCCCGTCGAGGATTGCGGGTGAGGTGCTGCACGGATGTGCAGCGCCTCTGGACGCCTGTCCGTCGCCGTCCTAGCGTCAGGATGCCGGCCCGCCGACGGACGGCTGGCCCGCACGGGAGGCCTCATGCTCTCCGACCACTCCGCCATCCCGGTGCTCGCGGTGACGGACATGGACCGAGCCCGCGCGTTCTACGAGGGGACGCTCGGCTTCACCAGCGCGGGGGACGTTCCGGACGGGGTCGTCTACCGCACCTCCAACGGCGGGTTCCTCGTGTACCCGTCCGCGTACGCCGGCTCCAACAAGGCGACGGCCATCTCGTTCCAGCTGTCGGCGGACGCCTTCGACGCCGAGATCGCCGCGCTGCGCTCGGCCGGCATCGAGCTCCAGACCTTCGACCTGCCCGGTGACGCGACCTGGACCGACGGCGTGCTCACGGACGGCACCATGAGCGCGGCCTGGTTCGCCGACCCGGACGGCAACGTGCTCAACGTCGAGACCGACCCCCGGAACACCATCTCCTGACCGCTCGCACCACGCGACGCCCGGAGCTCACCGCCCGGTGAACCCCGGGCACACGCGCGCCGTTGAGAGGGTAGGTCGAGGCGACGGGCTGGGGGAGGTGGCGTGAGCGAGGAACCGGACGCGCTCCTGCGCGCGCTGCACGACGCGTACGCCCGCCCGCTGCAGCACTACGTCGTGCGGCTCACCGGCGACCACGCGTTGGCGCAGGACGTGGTGCAGGAAGCCATGGTGCGGGCATGGAAGCACCCCGAGGTGCTGGCCCGCGAGCCGGGAGCGGCGCGGGCGTGGCTGTACACGGTGGTGCGCAACCTCGTCATCGACGACCGGCGCAGCGCCCGGCACACCCGTGAACGGACCACGGACCGGGCGCCGGACACGCCACAGCCCGACGGCACGCAGGCGCTGCTGGAACGCTGGCTGGTCGCCGACGCGTTGGAGCAGCTCACGCCCGAGCACCGTGCGGTCGTCGTCGGCGCCTACTACGGCGGACGGACCGTCGCCGAGCTGGCACGTGAGCACGACATCCCGGCGGGCACGGTGAAGTCGCGGCTGCACTACGGGCTGCGCGCGCTGCGCCTGGCGCTGCAGGAGAGGGGAGTGTCCGCATGAGCGGCGACGAGGACCGGTACCGGGACTGGGACGCTGCGTACGTCCTGGGCTCGCTGGACCCGGCGGACCGGCGGGACTTCGAGGAGCACCTGCGCGACTGCGACGCGTGCCGGGCGGCGGTCACGGAGCTGGCCGGTCTGCCCGGCCTGCTGCGCCTGGTGCCCGCGCAGGAGGCCGAGCAGCTCGGCAGCGCGCCCGACGGCGAGGTGGTGGCGCTGGCCGCCCTCGCACGTGCCGCCGACCGGACGCGCCGGCGCCGGTCGCTCCGGCTGGCTGCGGTGGCGGCGGCCCTGGTGCTTCTCGGGGGAGTCGCTGGGGTGCTCCTGCGGTGGCCGTCCGCGCCCGCGGGTGGCACCGCGGCGGCCGGGCAGGTCACGGCGCTGCACCTGGAGCCGGTGGGTGCGATCGACGTCAGTGCCGACCTGACCCTGCAGGAGAAGGGCTGGGGGACCCGGATCGACTGGGAGTGCCGCTACCCCGGCGCGTCCTGGCCGGACGGGACGGGGCCCACCTACGAGCTGGTCCTCGTCGACGGTGACGGCGCGCGTACCGTCGTCGCGACCTGGCGGGCGCGCAGCGTCGGCGCACGGGGTCTGGGGGCGTCCTCGAGCATCGCCACGGACGACATCACGAGCGTGGAGATCCGGCTCGAGGGCGCCGAGGCGCCGCTCGCGGCGTCGTCGACCTGAGGCCGTCGGTCAGGGGCGCGCGGACAGGAACGGCGTCCCGGCGACCTCGAGCGTCTGGGCGGCGGGCGTCCCGGCCGGCGCGATGATCTGCAACCGGTCCACCGCCAGCAGCAGCGACTCGAGCACGCGGACGCCGGCGCTGCCCAGGTGGACGACCCCGCCGAGGTCGATGGTCACGGGAACCAGACCGTTGCGGGACAACCGCAGGATCTCCGCCTGCAGCTGCGCGGCGGCCGCCCGGTGGTCCACCACACCCGTCACGCAGACGACGCTCGGGTCGAGCGGGTCGGGAGCCAGCCGCACCACCGCATCCCGGCCGGCGTCACCGGTCACCGCGGCCGCCTGGTCGGCCGGGGCCGGGCGACGGGCGGGGTACTCCAGGGTCACCTCGGTGCCCTGCGCCCCCACCTCGACATTCACCTGGAGACCAGCCGACGCCATCATGCTGAAGCCCCGTCCGCGGTCGCCCGGGTCGCGTGCCGGCTCGCGCCAGCGCCCGTGGTCGCGCACCCGGATCTCCACCATCGCGTCGTCCCGGATGGCCGCGTGGACCTCGACCGTGGCGGTCTCGGCGGGTTCGTCGTCCGCGTAGGCGTGCTCGATCGCGTTGGCCATGACCTCGCTCACGCCCAGGACCAGCGATGCGCGGTCGCGCGTGCCCAGCCCCACCTGCCGGCTCCACGTCTCGATCTGTCCGCGGATCGCGGCCAGCTGGCCGGGGTCCGCGGCCACGACGAGGTCGAGCGGCGGCGGAGCGGTACGGCGGTGGGCCGCCAGGACGGTCACGTCGTCGGTGAACCCGATGTCGGTGAGGACGGCGGGCACCTGCTGGCAGATGTGGCTCGCGACGGACACGGTCCCGGGGGGTGCGGCGGCCGCCGCGGTGTAGGCGTCGAACGTGGTGCTCTCGAGCAGGGCGAGGCCGTCGCGCAAGGGGCGGCGCAGGCCCTCGACGAGTCCGTCGGTGAAGAGGACGATCACCTCCCCGTCCGGCACGGTCGTCGTCTCGACCCGGCCCTCGGTACGCAGCCCCAGGGGCCCGTCCCCGGTGGTGGGCAGGAGGCGTGAGCCGCGCGGTCCGACGACCAGAGGGGCGGGGTGACCGCGCGTGGCGTACTCCAGGGTGCCCGTCCGCGGGTCCAGCAGCGCCACGCAGACGGTCGCGGCGAACGCGCCGGACACGCGGCCGGCGAACGCCTCCACGGCTTCCAGCGCCTCCAGGATCCCCGCGCCCTCCAGCAGTCGCGCCGCGAGGACCGCGCGCAGCTGGCTCATGATGGCCGACGCCTCCACCCCGTGCCCGACCACGTCGCCGACCGTGAGGGACACCCGTCCGTCGGGCAACGTCGCCGAGTCGAACCAGTCGCCGCCGGCGGCCTGCTCGAGGCCGGCCACCAGGTAGGAGGCGGCCACGTCGACCCGAGGGAGCAGCGGGACCGTCGACGGCAGCAGCGCACCCTGCAGGCGCAGCACGACCTCGCGCGCACGGGCGAGCAGCTCGTCGGAGCTGGCGGCACCGGCGCCGGTCAGCTGTGCCGCGCGGATGGTCCTGGTGACGTCGACCGCCGAGGCGATCGCACCGACCAGGTGACCCGACTCGTCACGCCACGGGTTGACCCGCAGGTCGAGCCAGAGCCGTGCGGACGGGTCGGTCCAGTCGTCGACCACGGGCACCTGGCTCTCGTGCACGGAGGTCCCGGTGCTCAGCACGTCGGACAGGTGACCCACGACGGTGCGCACCCCGGGGCCGCGCAGGTCGTCGATGCGGACACCCAGCAGCCGGTCGTGCTGCAGGAGCTCACGGGCGTTGCGGTTGGCTGCGACCACGCGCCGGTCGTGGGCGCGGACCACGAGCTGCAGGCCCGGAGCGGAGTCGAACGCGTGCAGGACGGCGGCGTCGTCGGAGTACCCGTCGGGCGCCATCCCGCCTCCCCCCTCAGCTGCTGGGCGCCGCCTGGCCCGCCTGCGTGCGTGAGTCCGCGGGCGCACTGACGACATCCAGACCGTACGCTCCCGCCAGCCCGAGGCTGGTCCCGGGGGAGAGCACGATACGCATCCTGACACCTGCAGCCGCACTCCGCCGATGGGCGGCGGTCAGGGCGGAGACGCCCACCGAGCCGAGGTGGGTCACGTCGCGCAGGTCCACGTCCATGGCGCCGGCCTCGCGCGCCCTGATCATCAGCTGCGTGACAGCGGCCGTGAGCTCGTGCGCGGTGGCCAGGTCCACCGGCCCGCGCACGCGCACGGCGGGGACGCTGCCGGACGTGTCGAAGGTCGCCTCGAGCGCCGGCGGGGGCGTGGCGGACTCCGGGGCGGTGTCCGTGAGGCTGGCGAAGAAGAAGTCGTCCAGTCGCTGGCGGGTGTCCGAGCCGAGCCCGCCGCTCACCTCGACCGCGGCGACCAGCCGCTCCGCGAGGGTCAGGAGCCGCACGTTGCGCTGCTGCGACCCCCACCGCAGGAGCTCGAAGGCGGCGTCGCCGTCGATCCCGTAGTTGAGCATGAACGCGCCCTTGGCCTGGTCGATGACCGCGTGCGAGCGCAGCGCCTGCGTGAGCTCCTCGTTGACGCGGGAAGCCACCGTCTCCCGCTGCGAGGCCGTGATGTCCACCAGGAAGCCGGTGACGACCCGCACCCCGTCGCCGTCGGGCTCGCCGGCACCGGTCAGCGTGACCGAGCGCTCGCTCCCGCGCAGGTCGATCAGCCGGTACTGGCTGCCGAACGGCTCGCCGTCCGCGCCGCACTGACCCAGGGCGTCGAGCACGCGGCCGCGGTCGTCGGGGTGGATGTGCCGGGACATCAGGGCGAGCGTGGGGACCACCTCACCGGCACCCATGCCGTGGATCTGGAACATCCCGTCCGACCACCACCACCGGCCGGTCGGGGCCGTGTACCGGAACGTGCCGACCTGGGCAGGTGGTGGGGTGGCAGTGGGCACGGCGTCCTCCGCGAGGCCCCGGCGCACGGGGCGGCATGCTCTCGTGGGCTCCTGGCTGAACCCGGCTCGTCCGCCGGACGCGGGTCCGTGGAGTGCGACGGAAGCGTATGTCAGGTTCGGCCGCCAAGCACTCGGGCGCTCAGTGCAGGCGACGCCGCCAGTCGTCCGGGACGCGTCCCGCTGGACCCGGCACGGTCTGCTCGAGCGGTCGGTGCTCGGGGGCCGCGAGGGAAGGACCGTCGGTGTAGTCGTCCGCGGGGTAGTCCCAGAACCAGTCCTCCCCGGGCTCGAAGGTCCGCATGACGGGGTGGCCGGTCTCGCGGTAGTGGGCGGTCGCGTGCTGCGACGGCGAGGTGTCGCAGCAGCCGACGTGCCCGCAAGTGGCGCAACGACGCAGGTGGAACCACCAGCCGTCGGTCGCGTCGCACTCCAAGCAGCCGGTGCCGCTCGGCGGGACGGTGGGGTCGATGACGTTCTCGGTCACGGTGCGAGGCCTTCCGTCGGGGAGTAGGGCAAGCGGACGAGGAAGCGGGTGTCACCCGGGGCGGAGGTGACGGACAGGTCGCCGTGGTGCTTGCCGACGACGATCCGCCAGGAGATGTCCAGGCCCAGGCCGGTGCCCGAGCCCACCGGCTTGGTGGTGAAGAACGGTTCGAAGATGCGCTCGACGATCTCGTCGGGGATGCCCGGACCGGTGTCGGCGACCTCGACCTCGAGCCAGTCGTCGACCCGGCGGGTGGTCAGCGTGAGCGTGCCGTGCCCGTCCATCGCCTGGGCCGCGTTGTCGATGAGGTTGGTCCACACCTGGTTCAGGGCGGCACCGAACACGTGGATGCGCGGCAGCGAGCGGTCGTAGGCCCTGACCACGGTGATGCCCTCGCCGAGCTGGCGGTCGAGCATGGTCAGGGTGCTGTCGAGCAGCTCGTGCACGTCGACCACCTGGTCGGGGGCGCGGCCCATCTGCGAGTACTGCTTGACGGCGCCGACCAGGGTCGAGATGCGCGTGGTCGCGTCCTCCACCTCGTTCATGAGGGACTCGGTCTCCAGGGTGTAGGACAGCCATCGCACGGCACCCTCGAGCACCCCCTCGCCGACGCACGACAGGACGTGGTCCAGCCACCCGGTGTCGATGGCGGCGGCCACGAAGCTGGGCGCCAGCTCCCAGCCGTTCGCGATGCCGTGCTCGTCCATCCAGTCGACCAGGGCGTCCTCGCGGTCGGAGACCTCGAGCGCGCTCGGCGCCGTCTCGGCCGCGCGCGCCTCGCCCAGCGCCACCACCGCCTGCTCCTGCAGGTTGATGATCTGCGCCAGGTCGGCCCGGTCGTACGGCCCGGACGCGATCACGGCCAGCTTGTGCCGCATGCCCGCCACGCGCTCGCGCAGGGTCGCCGTGGCGCGTGTCGCGGCCGCCGCCGGGTTGTTGAGCTCGTGCGTCAGGCCGGCGGACAGCGAGCCGAGGGCGAGCAGCCGTTCGCGCTGCCCGGTCACCGCCTGCGAGTTCTGCTGCCCGAAGAACAGGCCCTCGAGCAGGTGCACCGCCATGGGGAACTCGTCGTTCATGAACGTGCCGAAGTCGTCCGCCGCGAGCACGTAATACCGCGACGGGGTCAGCACGCGCAGGGTCTGGACGTACGTCTGCGGGGTCCGCTCGCCGAGGTACGCGCCCCAGGCGCCCGCGTAGACGCCCACCTGGCTCGTCCGGGTGATCTCGACGTCGTCGGCCCCGATCCGGCGGTAGAGCGCGAGCGAGCCCTCCAGCAGGACGTAGAAGCTGTGTGCCGGGTCGCCCTCGCTGTACAGGACCCCCGGTTCGACGTGCTCGACGTGCCCGTGGCCGCACAGCCAGAGCAGCTGCTCGTCGGTCAGCCGTTCGAACAGGAACAGGGTGCGCAGCTCGTCGATGTCGCACGCGAGCTCGGTGCGGGTGGTCGTCGCGCGCGGTTCGGTGGTGGTCACAGCTGCTCCAGGTAACGGTGGACGAGCATCACGGCCATGGCACCCTCGCCCACGGCGGAGGCCACGCGCTTGGCGGACTCGGCGCGCACGTCGCCGGCCGCGAACACCCCGGGGACGCTCGTCTCCAGGTGGTACGGCGGACGATCGAGCGGCCACGAGTCGGGCACCTGGCCCTCGACCAGCAGGTCGTGCCCGGCACGCACGAACCCGTGGTCGTCGCGGGTCACGGTGCCGTCCAGCCACGTGGTCAGGGGTGCGGCCCCGATGAAGACGAACAACCAACCGGTGCTCGCGTGTTCCTGCTCACCGGTGCGGGTGTCCCGCAGCACGATGCCCTCCAGGTGGTCCTCACCGACCGCCTCGACCACCTCGCTGTGGGTGCGGACGTGGACCTTCTCGTTGAGCTCCACCTGCTCGACCAGGTAGCGGGACATGGACTGCCCGAGCGAGGCGGCGCGCACCACCAGGGTGACCGAGCGGGCGTGCCGGGACAGGTACATGGCCGCCTGCCCCGCGGAGTTGGCTCCGCCGACCACGAAGATGTCCTGGTCCTGGCACGCGGCGGCCTCCGTCAGCGCGGAGCCGTAGTAGACGCCGCGGCCGGTGAGCGCCCCGATGCCGGGACCGGCGAGCTCGCGGTACGTGACCCCGCTGGCCACGATCACGGTGTGCGCGTCGACCGTGCTGCCGTCGTCGAACCGCACCGAGCGGGCCGCCCCGCGCACCTCGAGGGCGACCGCGTCCCGCGTCATCACGATCTCCGCGCCGAACTTCAGCGCCTGCCGCCGCGCACGGTCGGTCAGCTGCGCGCCCGAGACACCGTCCGGGAAGCCCAGGTAGTTCTCGATGCGCGAGCTCTGCCCGGCCTGCCCGCCGGTCGCGGTGCGCTCGACCAGCGCGGTGCGCAGCCCCTCGGACGCGCCGTACAGCGCGGCGCTCAGGCCCGCCGGCCCGGCGCCGATGACGACGAGGTCGTAGAACCGTTCCGACGGGGTCACGGACAGCCCGGCCTGGGTCGCGAGCTGCTCGTCGGTGGGCGCGACGAGCACCTCGCCCTCGGTGGTCACGACGACGGGCAGCGTGCTGTCGTCGGCCTCGGCCACGTCGAGCAGGACCCGGCCCTCGGGGCTGTCGCTGGAGTACCAGCGGTACGGCACCTGGTTGCGGGCCAGGAACTCGCGCACCTCCGTGGACCGCGCGGACCACCGGTGCCCGACGACCTTGGTCTCGTGCACGACCTTCTGCGGGTGCGCGCTCCAGGCCTCGAGCTGCGCGTCGAGCACCGGGTAGAACTTCTCCTCGGGCGGGTCCCACGGCTTGAGCAGGTAGTGGTCCAGGTCCACGACGTTCACCGCGTCGATGGCCACCTCGGTGTCCGCGTACGCGGTCAGCAGCACGCGGCGGGCCTGCGGGTAGATGTCCATCGCCTGCTCGAGGAACTCGATCCCGGTCATCTCCGGCATCCGGTGGTCCGCCAGCAGGACCGCCACCTGGTCGCCGCGCAGGCGCAGCTCGCGCAGCGCGTCGAGGGCCAGCGGCCCGGAGTCCGCGCGGACCACGCGGTAGGTGTCGCCGTACCTGCGCCGCAGGTCGCGCGCGACGGAGCGGGACACCGCCGGGTCGTCGTCGACCGTCAGCAGGACCGGCTTGCGGGGGGAGACGTCGTCCACGCGGTTCCCTTCGTGGTGCTCGAGGTCGAGGTGTGCCGGCGCTGGACCGGATGACGCGGCGTCAGTCCGGCGCCCGGGCGGCACGACGACGTGGTTGCAGCCGGATGTTCGGCAGGTCCGGCGCGGGGATGCGGTCCCCGTGGTGGCCGGCGACCACCCCGAAGCGGTCGGCCCGGTCCGGCGACTCCCAGTCGGCGCGCGCCTGCGCGACGTCGGCGTGCGTCCGGCCGACGAAGTTCCACCACATCACCAGGTCGTGCCCGAACGGGGCGCCACCGATGAGCAGGAGACGCGCACCGTCGCGGCTGCGCAGCCGGACGTGCTCGCGGCCGTCACCGAGGTGCAGCAGCCCGCTCGTCGTGTGCGGCGTCCCGGCGACCTCCGCCGTCCCGCCCAGCAGCAGCACCGCGTGCTCGAAGCCGCGCTCGAGCGGCAGCTCCACGTCGGCGCCCGCGTCCAGGACCAGGTCGGCCCCGAGCAACGGCGTGTGCACGTGGGCGGGCGACGTCGCGCCGTCGAGCCCGCCCACGAACACCGTCGCCCGAGCGCCCGGGGACTCCCAGACGGGCAGGTCGCTCACCTGCTCGAACGCGGCCGGACCGTCCGCCGCACCGTCCGGCAGCGCCACCCAGAGCTGGACCCCGTGCAGCGCCGGCTGCGCGCCCAGCGAGAACTCGGAGTGCGCGACGCCCCGGCCCGCCGTCATGAGGTTGAGCTGTCCGGGCCGCACCACGGCCTCGGACCCGACGCTGTCGCGGTGCAGGACCTCGCCCACCACCGGCCACGTCACGGTCTGCAGGCCGGTGTGCGGGTGGGGGAGCACCCGCATGTCGACGTGCTGCGGGCCGAACTCGTCGAGGAAGCACCAGGCACCCACCAGCGGCAGCGTCCGCTGCGGCAGCGTGCGGCGCACCCGCATGGCGCGCACGCCCCCGAGGGGCACGTCCCTGGCCTCGTGCAGCTCGAGGACCGGCCCCCGCGGCTCCACCAGCTCGCAGAGCTCCGGCGCCGGCCGCACCTCCAGGTTCGTCATGTGCCCACAGTAGAAGTCGGACCTCACACGCGGGGGACCGCAGGCGTCTGCACACTGTGAGCGTGAAGGAACCCTTTGAGCGCGTGGTCGTCGCGCACGGCCGGACGGTGCTGCGCGTGTGCCGCGCGGTGGTGGGCCCGGTGGACGCGGACGACGCCTGGTCCGAGACGTTCCTCGCCGCCCTGCGCGCCTACCCGGACCTGCCGGACGACGCGAACGTCGAGGCGTGGCTGGTGACCATCGCTCACCGCAAGGCCGTCGACGTGGTCCGCCGAGCGTCACGGCGGGCGCTGCCGGTCGCCGACGTGCCCGACCGCCCGGCCCGGGCAGAGGGGCGCGACCTGGACCTGTGGTCCGCGGTGGCCGCGCTGCCGACCAAGCAGCGGCAGGCCGTCGCGTACCACCACCTGGGCGGGCTGCCGTACGACGACGTCGCCGTGCTGGTCGGCGGGTCCGCCGCGGCGGCCCGCCGCGCCGCGGCAGACGGCGTCGCGACACTGCGCCGCACCTACCCCACGACCGACCAGGAGGACCGATGAGCACCCTGCCCGACGTGAGCCCGGACGACCTGGACCGGCTGCGCCGCGGGCTCGTCGACCGTGCGGCCGCAGACGGCCTCCTCGACGTGGCCTACCGCACGCTGGACAGTCCGGTCGGACCGCTGCTGGTGGCCCGCACGCCCGCGGGACTGGTCCGGGTGGCCTTCGCGGTGCAGGACCACGACGCGGTGCTCACCGCCCTGGCGTCGACCGTGAGCCCGCGGGTGCTCGAGGCGCCGGCCCGCCTGGACGACGCCGCCCGTGAGCTCGACGAGTACTTCGCGGGCCGACGGACCACCTTCGACCTGCCGCTCGACCTGCGGCTCCTGCGCGGGTTCCGGCGCGACGTGGTGCTGCACCTGACCGACATCGCCTACGGGCGCACGGCCAGCTACGCCGAGGTCGCCGCGCTGGCCGGGAGCCCGCGCGCGGTGCGGGCCGTCGGGACCGCGTGCGCCCTCAACCCGCTGCCGCTGGTGCTCCCGTGCCACCGCGTGGTGCGCTCCGACGGCGCACCCGGCCAGTACGCGGGGGGTGCGGCAGCCAAGGTGGCGCTCCTGCACCTGGAGACGCACGTCGGGGCCGCGGCGTAGCGTCGAGGCCATGTGCCGGAACATCACCACGCTCCGAGGGCTCGAGCCGCCGGCCACCTCGGAGGAGATCGAGGCCGCGGCGCGGCAGTACGTCCGCAAGGTCACGGGCGTCCAGTCGCTCAGCGACGCCACCCGGGAGCCGTTCGAGGCCGCCGTCCGGGAGGTCGCGGCGATCACCGCGCGTCTCCTGGACGACCTGCCGCAGCGCCGCCAGCCACCGAGCACCGTGCCGCCGCTGCGCCGCGCGGAGGTGCAGGCGCGCATCGCGGCACGCCTGGCGCACGAGCGGGCGCACGAGCTGGGCCTGCCGCATGATCACGAGGACGAGGACGACGACGTCGTCGCCCCGGCAGAGCGAGCCGGGGTCTAGAGCGGCCAGCTCACCAGCCGGGGGATCCCCTGCGGTGCGACGGCGGCCAGCGCCAGGAAGCGCGCCTCGGCCCTGTGCAGGCGGATGTGCTCGTCGAGCGACCACGTCGGCCCGTTGGTGAGCTCCATGCCGCACGCGCACGCGATGGTGACGCGGCCGTCGGCGGTGGTGGTCACCTGGCCGACCGTCGTGTGCTCGGTGGCGGCACGCACCTTGGCGTGGCGCATCTCGGCGCTGACGGCCTCGACCGGGTCGTCCGCGTGATCAGCCATGGCGCCATCCTCGCGCATCGCGCGCGGCGCAGGTGCACCGCTCAGCGGTCGGTCCGCACCTGCTCGTCGTCGACCATCTGGTCGAGCTCGAAGGACTCGTCCCACTCGCCGCCGCCGAGGCTCGGCATCATGGCGCGCAGCCGGGGCTGCCACTGCTCGATGCGGTCGGGGAAGCACCGCTGGAGGAGGTCCAGCATCGTCGACACGGCCGTGGAGGCACCGGGCGAGGCGCCGAGGAGGCCGGCGATCGTGCCGTCGGCGGCGGTCACGAGCTCGGTGCCGAACTCCAGCACGCCGCCCTTCGCCTCGTCCTTCTTGATCACCTGGACGCGCTGGCCCGCGGTGATCAGCTCCCAGTCGCGCGGGTGCGCGGTGGGCATGAAGGCGCGCAGCGTCCGCAGCCGGTCGGTGTCCGACGCGGTGACCTCACCGACCAGGTACTTCACCAGGTCGAGGTTGCGCAGCCCGACGGCCAGCATCGGCACCAGGTTGCTCGGCCGGATGGACCGCAGCAGGTCCGTCCACGAGCCGTCCTTGAGGAACTTCATGCTCCAGCCCGCGTAGGGGCCGAAGAGCAGAGCGGTACCGCCGTCGACCACGCGGGTGTCCAGGTGAGGCACCGACATCGGCGGCGCGCCGATGTCCGCCTTGCCGTACACCTTGGCCTGGTGCTGCGCGACGATCGCCGGGTTGGTGGTCTTGAGGAACTGCCCGCTGATGGGGAACCCGCCGAAGCCCTTGGCCTCGGGGATGCCCGAGCTCTGCAGCAGGGGGAGGGCGCCGCCGCCCGCGCCGACGAAGACGAAGCGGGCCCGGACCCGGCGGCTGCGCAGGTGCCCGTTCCAGCGCCGGTCGGCCACCCGCAGGGACCAGGTGCCGTCCGCGCGCTGGCGCAGACGCGTGACCTCGCTCTCCAGGTGCAGGCGGGCACCGCGCTCGACCGCGTCGGCGACCATCGCGCGGGTCAGCCGGCCGAAGTCGACGTCCGTGCCGGCGGCCGAGCGCGTCGCGGCGATCGGCTCCGCCGGGTCGCGGTCCTCGACCAGCAGCGGCGCCCACCGGGCGATCTGCGCGGGGTCGGTGCTGAACTCCAGGTCGGAGAAGAGCGGGTGCTGGCGCAGCGCCTCGTAGCGACGACGCAGGTAGTCCGCGTTCTGCGCGCCGCGGACGAAGGTCATGTGGGGCGTGCTGGACAGGAAGCCGTCGCCGCCGGGCAGCCGGTCGTGCGTGGCCAGGTGGTGCCAGAGCTCGCGGGACAGCTCGAACTGCTCGTTGATCACCACGGCCTTGGCGATGTCGATGCTGCCGTCGGGCCGCTCCGGCGTGTAGTTGAGCTCGCAGAGCGCGGCGTGGCCGGTACCCGCGTTGTTCCAGGCGTTCGAGCTCTCCTGCGCCAGCTCGGCACGCCGCTCGAGGATCTCGACCGTCCACGTGGGCTCGAGCGTGGTGATCAGGGCGGCGAGGGTGGCGCTCATGATGCCGCCCCCGACGAGGACGACGTCGACGATGTCTTCGCGTTCTGGCACGTTCTCGATCGTATGTTGACGTCGAGATATCTCGTTCCCGAGCGTGTGTGATCTTGCCCACGACGCCAGGGACCTTGGTCCGGTTCGGGACGCCGACGACCACGGGCTGGTCGGCAGCGTGCGCCCGCGGGGTCCGCGCGGTACAACCAGTCCATGAGCCGCGACCGCGACCTGATCTCCGACCCGTCCGCCGAGCACCTCGCCGACCGCGAGCCCGCCCAGGCGCAGCTCGACGCCGCGGACGCGCGTTCGGGCGGCAACCCCGCGCTGGCCCCGCGGTCGCTGCACGCGGTGGAGCTCCAGGCCGACGACGAGGCCATCGCCAGCAGCGACGAGTGGGACGACCCCGAGCGGCTCTAGCTCTCGCCCAGGTCGACGCCGCGCTCGCGCAGACCGCGCAGCAGGGCGTCGCCGTCCGGGCCCTGGATCACCGGGATGCCGTCCGGGCTCCGCTCCGCCCGGCGCTCGGCACGCACGGAGTCGGGGGAGGGCACCGGTACGCCGTGCGCCAGCACGTGCTCGCTGAACGTCAGCTGGCGGATGAGCACCGCACGCACCCGGTCCCCGAAGCGCTGGGCGGCACCCGCGTAGATCTGCGGGTCGCGCTGACCGTCGTCGCCCACCAGGATCCACCGCACGTCCGGCAGCTCGTCGAACAGGCGGCGCAGCTGCGCCACCTTGTGCGCGGGACCGCTGCGGAACCACCCGCTGTTCGTCGGCCCCCAGTCCGTCAGGAGCAGGGGTCCGGCGGGGTAGCGCCACCGCCGCAGGAACCTGCCGATCGCGGGCGCCGCGTTCCACGCCCCGGTGCTCAGGTAGACGACGGGCGTGCCGGGCGCCGCGCTGACCAGCTGCTCGTACAGGCGGGCCATGCCGGGCACCGGCTCACGGGCGTTCTCGTGCCGGACCAGCACGTTCCACGCGGCGACGAACGGTCGCGGCAGACGCGTCACCATCACGGTGTCGTCGATGTCGCTGACGATGCCGAACCGCACCCCGGGGTCGATCACGTGGACGGGCGCGGTGGCGCTGCTGCCGTCCGTGGTGGTGAGACGGACGTCACGCCAGCCGGGCTCCAGGTCGGACTCGAGCACGGCGTCGACGTACCCGCCGCGATCGGTCACCACGTGATGCGTCCTGCCGCCCACCTGGACCTCGAGCTCGGCACCGGAGACCTGCGCGGTCGCGAAGCTGCGCCAGCCGCGCACCGCCGTCGCCGAGCGGGCACCCGCCTGGGCGCTGCCCCCCGCGCCCGGGAGCTCGTCGTCGCGCACCTGCGGCGCCGCGAGCAGCGTGCGGGCGATCACCCGCACCCACCCGGGTCCGCCGTACCCCGCGTACGGCTCGATGCGCACGGTCCACCCGCGCGAGCGCAGGTAGTGGGCCACCGCCCGGTCGAACCCGCTCTCCAGGCGCGCCGCCAGGTGCGTGCGGGGCACGGACGAGGTGGTGTCCCGGTCACCCGGCACCGGCCCGTCCCCGCGGTGCGCGGGGACGGGCCGGGCATGCGGGGCAGGGGTCACGCGTCGTCCTTGGCGGCCGCGCGGCGCGCCGCGGTCTTCTCCTGCTCCGTCGAGCCGGTGCTCAGCGAGCCGCCCACGGACTCCAGGTGCGCCCGGACGAACCAGTGGAAGAGCTCCAGCTCGTGCAGGTGCCCGATCAGCAGGTCGTTGGTGACGTCGTCCAGCTCCTCGACGTCCTTGGCTGCCGTGCGGTGGTCCTCGATGACACCGACGTAGACGACGTCCAGAGCACCCAGGTGCGCGATGGCGCTGTCCCGGCCGATCGAGTAGTCGTCCCAGCTGCGGTTCTGCACGAGCGCGCCGGGGGTCCCGACGGGGGCGACGCCGAGGGTCGCGATGCGCTCGGCGATGGCGTCGACCATGGCACGCACGGCGTCGACCTGGGGGTCGAGCATCTCGTGCACGGCGATGAAGTGGGGGCCCACGACGTTCCAGTGGATGTGCTTGAGCGTGAGCGCCAGGTCGTTCAACGCGTCGAGCCGCTGCTGCAGGATCGCGGCGACCTCGGCGCCCTCCTGGGGGGTGAGCGAGGGAACGGTGTACTTCGGCAGCGCCATGACGGCTCCTTCTGTGCGGTCTGCGGGGTGTCTCCCCGGCCGCCGACCACGCTGCCAAAGGTGGGCACCGTCCGCCATCCGAGAACCGTCTCGCTCAGCCCCCGAACGGGTCCCCGCGCTCGGCGTAACGGCGCGCCACCTCGTCGGGGCCCAGCTGCGTCAGCCCGGGACCGATCTCGTCCCACCACCGGGGGGCTGCGACGTGCGGGATCTCGCGGCCGCGCAGCGAGTACGGCGTGATGGTGGTCTTGGCCGGGTGGTTCTGCGACCAGTCGATGAGCACCTTGCCGCCGCGCAGGTCCTTCTTCATGTTCGCCACCACCTGGTCGGGGTGGGCGGCGGCGATCTCGTACGCCACGTCCCGCGCGTACTGGCGGACCTGCATCACGGTGCGCGTCCCGGGCAGCGGCGCGTACAGCTGCATGCCCTTGCTGCCCGAGGTCACCGGCACGGTGCTCGTCAGTCCGTCCTGCGCCAGCCGGTCCGCCACCAGGTGCGCCACGTGCGCGCACTCGTCGAGGGCCGCCGGCGCCCCCGGGTCCAGGTCCACGACGAGCCGGTCCGGTCGGTGGATCTTCCCGCGCGGACCCACGCGCCACTGCGGCGTGTGCAGCTCGAGCGCTCCCTGGTTGGCGGCCCACACCAGGCCCGCCAGGTCGTCGAGGAACGGCAGCTCGAGCTCGGCGCCCTCGTCGTCGGCGCCCGGGGCCGCGCGCAGCGTCTGGTGCCGGACCCAGTCCGGGGCACCACGCGGCGTGTTCTTCTCGAAGAACTTCTCGCCGTCCACGCCACCGGGCCAGCGGATGCGGGTGACCGGACGGTCGCGCAGCTGCCCGAGCAGCGCGGGGGCCACCTGGACGAGGTAGTTCATGACCTCGGCCTTGGTGGTGCCGGTCGCGGGGTACATGACCTTCTCGAGGTGGCTGACCCGGACCTGGCGGCCCTCCACGTCGACCATCTGACGTTCGGGCGTCACGGCTGCTCCCAGGGGTCGGCGTCGGTGTCGGTGCGCACCGCCCGGACGACCGGCTGCCGCAGCCGGCCCGTCGGGTTGCGCGCCAGGTACAGGGTGTCGAGGACCACCGTGGGCTCGCACCAGCGGGTCCCGCGCGCGTCGACCGCGGGCACCTCGTCGTCGAAGGGGGAGTCCGCACGGGGGACCAGCAGGCCCTGCAGCTCGGCGGCGCGGCGCCCGGTCAGCCCGCTGCCCGCCCGGCCGAGGAAGCGCAGGGCACCGGAGGCGTCGCGCGCGCCGAACAGCACGGCGCCCATGCGGCCGGACCCCGTCGTCTCCGGACGCCATCCGCCCACCAGGACCGTGCGCGTGCGACGGTGCGGGGCCTTGACCCAGTCCGCCGAGCGCCGACCCGGCCGGTAGAGCGAGGAGCGCCGCTTGGCGACGACGCCCTCGAGGCCCAGGCCGAGGGTGACGCCCCACAGCTCCTGGCCGTCGGGGTAGACCGGCGAGAGCTGCGCGTTCTCGGGCAGCGTCACCGTGTCGAGGGCCGCGCGGCGCTCGTCGTAGGTGCGGTCGGTGAGGTCGACGCCGTCCAGCCGCAGCACGTCGAAGGCCACGAAGGTGACCGGACGCCGGGCGGCCAGGGCCTGCGCGCGGCGGGCGTCGCGGACGTGCATCCGCTCCGCGAGCGCGGTGAACGACGGCACCCCGTCGGCCAGCTGGACGATCTCCCCGTCCAGGACCGCGTCGGGCACGGCGGCGAGGCCGCCGAGCTCGGGGTACGCGACCGTGATCTCCCGCTCGTTGCGGCTCCACAGGCGCAGGGTCCCCGACGTGGTGTCCGCGAGCGCCCGGACGCCGTCCCACTTCACCTCGAACGCCCAGTCGGGCCCGCGCGGGATCTCCGCCGGACCGGTCGCAGGGGTGGCGAGCATGGGCTCCACGGGTCCATCCTGCCCACAGGAGCCGCGCGCCGCGCGGTCCGCCACCTGCACGCCCGCTGCCATCGACGGAGGACAGGACCATGCGAGCGATCTGGAAGGGCGCGGTCGCGTTCGGGCTGGTCAACGTCCCGGTGCGGTTGTACTCGGCCACCGGGGAGCACGAGGTCACGCTGCACCAGGTGCACAAGGAGGACGGCGGGCGCATCCGGTACCGCAAGTTCTGCAGCATCGACGGCGAGCCGGTGGAGATGTCGGACATCGCCAAGGGGTACGAGACCGACGACGGCGAGCTGGTGATCCTCACCGACGAGGACTTCAGGTCCCTGCCCCTGTCCACCGAGCGCGAGATCGAGGTGCTCGAGTTCGTCCCGGTGGACCAGGTGGACCCGATCCTGCTGCAGAAGACGTACTACCTGGAGCCCGAGAAGTCCGCGGCCAAGCCGTACGCGCTCCTGCGGGGCGCCCTCGAGCAGGCCGACCGCGTCGCCGTGGTGAAGGTGGCCCTGCGCCAGCGCGAGTCCATGGCGGTGCTCCGCGTCCGGGACAACGTCATCGTCATGCAGACCCTGCTGTGGCCCGACGAGGTCCGGGCGGCCGACTTCCCGGTGCTGGACGACGAGGTCTCGGTCCGGCCGCAGGAGCTGGCCATGGCGGCGTCGCTCGTCGACTCCCTGGCCGCCGACTTCGACCCGTCGCAGTACGAGGACCGGTACGCCGGGGCGCTCGAGGAGCTCATCGAGGCGAAGGTCGCCTCGGGCAGCACCCGCTCCGTCCCGGTGCCTGCCGGTGAGGAGGCCGCGGCCGAGGGCGGCGGCGACGTCGTCGACCTGCTGGCCGCGCTGCAGCGCAGCGTCGAGAAGGCGCGCGGCACGCGTGGTGACGCGCCCGCACCGCAGGAGGAGCCGGCGTCGACGCCGAAGGCGAAGCCCAAGGCCAAGGCCAAGACGTCCAAGGCCGCGAGCGACGAGGACGAGCCGACCCCGCGCAAGTCGCGGCGCAAGGCGTCGTGAGCGGCCGTTCGTCGGCGGGCGAGCGGCAGGCGGAGGCGGTCGCGGCCCTGCGCCGGATCGCCTTCCTCCTGGAGCGGGCGCAGGCCAGCCCGTACCGCAGCGAGGCGTTCCGTGCGGCCGCGCGCTCGGTCGAGCGGCAGGACGCGGACCGGCTGGTGGCCCTGGCGGGATCCGGCTCGCTGGCCGACCTGCCCTCCGTGGGCGCGCGGACGGCCGACGTCGTGGCGCACGTGGTGCGGGGCAAGCCGGTGGAGTACCTGGAGCAGCTCGAGCGCGAGCACGCCACCGCGGGCGACCAGGTCGACCCGAGGGCCGTCGCGCTGCGCGAGCAGCTGCGCGGCGACCTGCACTCGCACAGCGAGGCGAGCGACGGGGCGACGCCGATCCAGGAGATGGTGCTGGCCGCGCTCGAGCTCGGGCACGAGTACCTCGCCGTCACGGACCACTCGCCGCGCCTGACGGTCGCCAACGGCCTCTCGGCGCCGCGGCTGCGCGCCCAGCTGGAGCAGGTGGCCGCGCTGAACGGCGCGGTCCAGCCGTTCCGCGTCCTGACCGGCATCGAGGTGGACATCCTCGACGACGGCGCGCTCGACCAGGATCCCGACCTGCTGGACCAGCTGGACGTGGTCGTCGCGTCGGTGCACTCCAAGCTGCGCATGGAGTCGGGCGCCATGACGCGTCGGATGGTCGCCGCGGTGCGCAACCCCCGCACGGACGTCCTCGGTCACTGCACCGGTCGACGACTGACCGGCCGGCCCCGTCCGCAGAGCGACTTCGACGCGCGCGCGGTGTTCGAGGCGTGCGCCGAGAGCGGCGTCGCGGTCGAGATCAACTGCCGCCCGGACCGGCTGGACCCACCGCACGACCTGCTCGCCGTGGCGGTGGAGGTCGGGTGCGACTTCTCGATCGACACCGACGCGCACGCGCCCGGGCAGCTGGACTGGTTGCTCACGGGCTGCATCCGCGCGACGGAGCACGACATCGAGCCGTCCCGCGTGATCACGACGTGGCCGGTCGGGGACCTCCTGGCGCGCACCCGGGGGTGATCGATCGGCGACGCGACACGCCCGATGCAGGTGTGCACCCCGTTCCCGGGTTAGTGTCAGCCGATCGTCCCCGGTTCGTCGCGGTGCTGCCGCGCGCCCGGGAACACGGCCCGGACCGGGCCTGCAAGCCCCGAGTGAACACGAAGGAGCACATCCAGTGAGCGTGAACCGCACCGAGCTCGTCCAGGCCGTCGCGGCCAAGACCGGCCTCACCAACACCGACGCGGACAAGGCCCTCAAGGCCTTCCAGGAGGTTCTCGTCGAGAACCTCGCCGCCGGCGAGGCCGTCACGATCCCCGGCTTCCTGGCCGTGGCGCGTGCCGAGCGTGGTGCCCGCACGGGCATCAACCCTCAGACGGGCGAGAAGCTCGAGATCCCCGCGGGCTACCGCGTGAAGCTCACGGCCGGCAGCGCGCTCAAGCGCGCCGTGCAGGGCTGACCTCAGCACCTCGACCGGGCCCTCGATCCTGCGGGATCGGGGGCCCGGTCGCGTTATGATTGCGAACCAGTCTCAAGAACGGATGGTCGGTGCCATGGTGGTCGTCCCGCGGCAGACACGTCAGCGTGCCGAGATCCTCGACCTGCTCGAGGACGTCGACGAGTTCCGCAGCGCCCAGCAGCTGCACGAGATGCTGCGCGCGCGGGGATCGAGCGTCGGGCTGGCCACGGTGTACCGAGCCGTGCAGAGCCTGTCCGAGCACGGCGAGGTCGACATGCTGCGCACCCAGGACGGCGAGTCGGTGTACCGGCTCTGCGAGCAGCGCAGCCACCACCACCACCTGGTCTGCCGCCACTGCGGCCGGACGGTCGAGATCGACGCCGGCGAGGCAGAGGCGTGGGCCGCACGGGTCGCGGCCGCGCACGGGTTCGACGACGTCGAGCACACCATCGAGCTCGTCGGCACCTGCGCCGCGTGCCGGGCCGCCGCGGCCTCCTGACGGATCAGACCCCGGCGCGGCGCGCCAGACGGTGGGGCAGGACCCACCAGCAGACCGCGAGCAGGACGAGCGACGCGCCGCCCACCGCGAGGGCGACACCGCGGGACACCACGACGTCGAAGATGAGCGTCGCGCTGCCCACGATCACCATCCCCAGGACCACCAGCCCGGCCCGCGCGAACCGGCCGCCCGCGGTGACCAGCTCGGGCTTGAGCCGGCGACGGAACAGCAGACGGTGCAGGCTGACCGGCGCGACGAACAGGGCGGTCGCCAGGACCGCGAGCGCCACGAGGACGAGGTACAGGCCCGTCTGGAAGCCGTTGAGCTCGGTGAACCGCTGCTGGAACGGCAGCGTCAGCAGGAAGCCGGTGAGGATCTGCGTGCCCGTCTGCGTGACGCGCAGCTCCTGCAGCAGCTCGTTCCAGTTCCGGTCCGCGCGCTCGTTCTGCGTCTCCCGGCGGCCGTCGTCCGGCGCCGCGTCGATGTCCGGCACGTTGCTCCTCCTCCGTGGTTGCAGGGATCATGCCGCACCCCGCGCTGCCCCCGCACGTGCAGCGGGCGCACCCGTCGGGGCACACTGCTCACCGTGACCAGACTGCACGACGCGGACCGCCGCGACTTCGCCTCCGACAACTACGCGGGGGTGCACCCGGAGGTGCTCGCCGCCCTCGCCGACGCCAACGGCGGTCACCAGACCGCGTACGGCGAGGACGTCTACACGAGCCGCCTGCAGGAGGTCGTCGCGCAGCACTTCGGCGCCCAGGCCACGGCGTTCCCGGTGTTCAACGGCACGGGCGCCAACGTCCTGTCGCTGCAGGCGGTGCTGCCGCGCTGGGGTGCGGTCGTGTGCGCCGAGACCGCGCACATCCACACCGACGAGAACGGCGCCCCGGAGCGCATGGGCGGGGTCAAGCTGCTGACCGTGCCGACGCCCGACGGCAAGCTCACGCCGGATCTCGTCGCCACCCAGGCCTGGGGGTTCGGCGACGAGCACCGTGCGCAGCCGGGCGTCGTGTCCATCACGCAGGCGACCGAGCTGGGCACCGTCTACACGCCCGAGGAGGTCCGCGCGCTGGCCGACCAGGCGCACGAGCTGGGGCTGCGGCTGCACCTCGACGGTGCACGGATCTCGAACGCCGCGGCGAGCCTCGGCCTGCCCCTGCGGGCGTTCACCACCGACGCGGGCGTGGACCTGGTCTCGCTGGGCGGCACGAAGAACGGCCTGCTGTTCGGTGAGGCGGTCGTCGTGCTCGACCCGTCGGCGGACGGCGGCCTGACGTACCTGCGCAAGATGGACATGCAGCTCGCCTCGAAGATGCGGTTCGTCTCCGCCCAGCTGGTCGCCCTCTTCGAGGACGACCTGTGGCTGCGATCAGCGACGCACGCCAACGCGATGGCGGCCCGCGTCCGCGCGGGGATCGAGCACCTGCCCGGCGTGCAGGTCACGCGCCCGACGCAGGCCAACGGCATCTTCGTGATCTTCCCGCCCGGCGTGGCGGACGTGCTGCGCCGCCGCTGGCGGTTCTACGACTGGACCGTCGAGACGGGCGAGGTGCGTCTGATGTGCTCGTTCGACACCACGCAGGCCGACGTCGACGAGCTGGTCGCGGCCGTGGCGGACGCCGTCGCCTGACCGGCGCGCGGACGGGGGCCCTCGGATCGAGGGCCCCCGCCACGTCAGGCGCTCACGTCACAGCACGGTGCAGGCCGCCCCGTTGAGCGTGAAGCCGGTGGGCGCCGTGTTGGTGCCCGAGTGCGAGCCGTTGAACCCGATGTCGGTGGACGCGCCCGGCGCCAGCGTGGAGTTCCACGACAGCCCCTTCGCCGTCACCGCCGACCCGCTCTGGGTCCAGTCGGCGCTCCAGCCCTGCGTCACCTTCTGGCCGTTGGCGAACGAGAACGCCAGGGTCCACCCGCTGAGCGTCGTAGAGCCGGTGTTCGTCACCCGCACCGAGCCGGTGAAGCCGGTGTTCCAGCTGTTCGCCGTGTACGTCACGGAGCACGAGCCCGTGGAGCTGCCGGTGGCCGTGGTGGCCGAGACCGCCGCCGACGCCGCCGAGACGTTCCCCGCCGCGTCCTTGGCCCGCACGGTGAAGGAGTACGCGGTGGCGGCGGACAGGCCGGTCACCGTGTAGCTCGTCGAGGCCGACGAGCCCACCAGCGTGGTGCCGCGGTAGACGTCGTAGCCCGTGACGGCCACGTTGTCGCTCGAGGCGGTCCACGACAGCGGGACCGACGTCGTGGTCGGCGTGCCCGCGGTCAGACCCGACGGCACCGACGGCGCCTGCGTGTCCGTGACCGTGCCGGTCCGCGTGGTGGCGGAGACGGCGGCGGACGCCGCGGAGACGTTCCCTGCGACGTCCTTGGCACGGACCGTGAAGGAGTACGCCGTGCCGGCGGACAGGCCGGTCACCGTGTAGCTCGTCGCCGTCGTGGTCGCCACCAGGGTGCTGCCGCGGTAGACCTGGTAGCCGGCCACGCCCGTCCCACCGGCGTTGTCGGTGGAGGCGGTCCAGGACAGCGGGACCGACGTCGTGGTCGTGGTGCCGGCGGTCAGTCCGGTGGGCACCGACGGCGCCTGCGTGTCCGCCGGGGGAGTGCCGCCGCCCTGGATCACCGGGTAGGCGTTCGTCACCAGCGTCGTGAACTGGTCGTCGAACCACTGGCCGGCCAGGGGCGCGTTCGGCGTGGCACCGGTCAGCTGGTTCTTCAGCTTGGGCGACACGAAGGTCGGGTCGCACATGCGGTCGAACCGCTTGCCCTGGTCGTTCGCGATGTCGGTCGACGCACCGTCGGACTCACCCGGGGGCTTGATCCAGACGAAGGCGTCCAGGTACGAGCTGGCGTACCCGGCCGGCGTGGCCTGCGGCAGCTCGCCGATGCCGGCACCGAGCGGGTTGCACCAGGCGCCCCGGTGGACGCGCCGGTCGACGCGCGACTGGTTGACGTACGTGTTGAGGTCGGTGCTGGTGGACACGGCGGTGGGCCGGTTCGGCCCGCCCCAGCCGTTGCGGGACGTGTCGACGAGCATGCCGAGCGAGGACGGGAAGCCCGCCGCGACCAGCAGCCGGTGCATGTGCGCGGTGAAGTCGATCTCGTCGAAGTCGTAGTTCCACTCGTAGTAGTCGCTCGACCGGATCGGCGTGTTGTTCAGGGTCGCTGCGCCGTCGGTGAGGAACGGCTCGTTCAGCGGCGTCGTGTTGGCCACGTCGCTGACGAACCCGTCGATCGAGGCGAACCCCGCGGTCGTGGACCTGGCCACGTCGGCGAACAGCGTCGCGGCGGGGCCGGCGTTGCTGTCCCAGCCGAGCCACCCGGAGTGGCCGATGTCGATGTAGGTGTAGACGTTCGGGATCGCGTGCAGCTTGTCGAGCGCGTACTTCACGCCGGCCTTGTAGTACGGCGCCGCCTGGCTGCACAGGGGCTCGGAGATGTTGGTGACCAGGTTGGGCAGCGAGTCGGGCTCGATGGTCGCCGAGACACGCAGGTTCGCGTACTTGGGGTCGCTGAGCAGAGCGGCGATGGCGTCGATGTACTCCGTCTTGTAGCGGGCCAGGCCCGCGTCGGTCGCCGGGAGCTCGCCGTTGGACGCCAGGGCGAAGCAGTCACGCCCGGGCAGGTCGTAGATGACGAGGTTGACGACGATCGGGCCCGACCCCTTCTGGGCGACCGCGTTGTCCAGGTGGAACTTGAGCCCGTTGCCGTCGGCGTTGCCGGCGATCGCGCTGATGCGGTCCATCCACACCGCGGTCGGCTGCTTGGCGACGGTGCGCATCTTGGCCGCCAGGGAGGAGCTCCCGGCGCGTGTGGCAGCGCTCTCAACAGACGCCGCCCAGGTGGGGTTCACGTACTGCGTCGCTCCCGCGTACGGGTTGTCGACGTGCGCCTCCGCTGCGGTCGCGCTCGTCGCGAGGCACAGGGGGGCTGCGATCAGCGCCATCGCTGCCGCTGCGGTCGCCGTGGCGCGCACGCGCCGCCTGACCGCTTGCTTGCCGTGTGTGGACACGTGGTCCTCCGGGTGTCGGTCCAACTGCCCCGGGCGGCCGTCCCGTCCGGGCGTGGGTCGCCCGGCGAAGTCCCCGGCGACCGGCGGCCAGATCACCACGCAGGTCGGCGAGGCGGCACGGGGCGAATCGTTTAGGCTCGCCGCGTTACCAAACTGTGACTCGCATGAGAGCGTTCTCATCTTGAGCGCGGGCCGGTGCTCCCACGCACGGCGATGCCACCGACGGGGATCTCCCGGCGCACGCGCACGTCCCCGTCGAGGACGCCCAGGACCACCTCGCCGGTGGCTCTGCCGAGGTCGCGCTGAGCCGACGGCAGGGTGGTGATCGACGGTGTCGCCAGCCGGCACAGCGCCGAGTCGGAGCCCGCGACGACCGACAGGTCCCACGGCACGGCAAGGCCCGTGCGGCGTGCGACGTCGAGCGCAGCGACCGCCATCTGGTCCGAGTCGTAGACGATCGCCGTGGGCGCCCGGCCCCCCGTCACCAGGCGCCGGGTGGCGACGGCGGCCTCGTCCGGGGTCCCCGCCGTGGCCTCGTGGCGTACGTGACCACCCGCCGCGTCGAGCGCCTGGCTGAGTGCGGCGAGACGGTCCTGCGTCCGGACCAGCTCGCGTGGACCGCTCACCAGGCTGATGTCCCGGTGGCCCAGCTCGAGCAGGTACCGGCCCACACGACCGAACGCCTCGCCGTCGTCCAGGGTCACGCTCGCCAGGTCGGTGTCGCTCTGACCTGCACCGACGAGCACGGCGGGCGCCCGGAGCCGGCGCAGCGCGTCGATCCGCGGGTCCTGGACGAGGACGTCCGTGACCACCATGACGTCGAAGCGGCGCTCGGCCCACCACTCGCCGTACAGCGCCACGGCAGCGTCCGGTCCGTCCACGATCTGCAGCAGGAGCGCGAGGTCGCGCGTCGCCAGGACCTCCTGCAGCGCGACGACGAGCTCGAGCACGCCGGTGGCCTGCGCCGCGGGTCCGGCACCGCCGCGGTCGAGCACCAGCCCCACGGCCCGCGGACCCGCACGCAGCGACCGCGCCGCCGCGCTGGGCCGCCACCCGAACTCGTCGGCCACCCGCAGGACGCGTTCGCGGGTCGCCGCGGAGACACCGGGTCGACCGTTGAGCGCGTAGGAGACGACGGCGATCGAGACGCCCGCGGCGCGTGCCACGTCGGTGATGGTCGGGCGCTTGGCGGGGCTCGCCGACGAGGCGGGGGAGGACGGCCCGGACGACGGCGTCGACGCTGACGCGGAAGAGCCGGGTGCTCCGGAGTCATATGCAGGTGTGACCACGATCACCTAGTGTGTCGCCCGATGCGGGTGAGATGCATCATCTCGGCTCCGACGACGTGGGCGAGGGATGTGGGGTCATGGGAACGGTGCGACGAGGACCGGTGTCACCGACGGCGCGCAGGACGATCGGCGTGCTGTCGCCCGTGGTCGGCGGGTTCTACTTCGGGGCCCTGATCGCCGGGGTGGCGAGGGCGGCACGCGCGGCCGGGCACCGCGTGGTGGCGGTGCAGACCTACCCGGCGGGGCTGGACCGCGAGCGGTACCCGGACGAGTCGGTGCTGGACGCCCCGGTGGGCCTGGGTGCCGTCGACGGCCTCGTCGTCGTCAGCAAGGCGCTGCGTCCCGACCGTCTCGCGTCGGTGCAGCAGTGGGGGCTGCCGCTCGTCCTGGTCAGCGAGGAACCGCTGACGCCGCAGGACGCCGTCGTCCTCCCGGACAACCCCGGCGGCGTGCGTGCGGCCGTCGAGCACCTGCTCGGCCACGGGCACACCGCCATCGGGTTCGTCGGCTGCCTCACGCAGCGGGACATGCGGGAACGGTTCGCCGCCTACCGCAGCACGCTCGCCGAGCACGGGGTGGAGCCGCCCGAGGCCTGGGTCTACGAGTCGTCCGACAACCACGAGCAGGGCGGTGCGGACGCCGCGGCCCGCATGCTCGCCGCGGGCTCGCCGACGACCGCCGTGATCGCGGCCACCGACCGCAACGCCATCGGCTTCCAGCGGGCCCTGCGCGCCGCCGGGCTGGTGCTGCCCCGGGACCAGGCCCTGATCGGGTTCGACCACGCCGACTCGGGCGCGCGCGTGACGCCGCGGTTGTCCACCGTGGACGCCCACTACGACCGTGTGGGCGAGACCGCCGTCTCCCTGCTGCTGTCCCGGATGCGCGGCGAGGACGTGCCCGGCGGCGAGTACCGCGCCCCGTCGACCCTCGTCCTGCGCGAGTCGTGCGGGTGCACCGAGGCCGCACGGCCGGCGGCCGCCGCACCTGCTGCCGGAGGGCGTGCCGGCTACCAGGTGCTGCGCGCGCTCGCCGGGACGGCGTTCCTGGGACCGCTCGGTGCGGGGGGCGCGCGACGCAGCGGGGTGGCGCCGCGGGAGACGTGGTGGCACGCGGTGGTCGAGCCCGTCGAGACGGCGGCCGAGCGGGGCACGGTGCCCGGTGCGGTGGCCCTGGCCCGGCTCGCCGACGTCACCGCGGCGATGCAGCCGCACCCGGAGGCGCTCGAGCAGCTGGTCGGCTGCCTCCGCCAGATCGAGTGCGAGGTGGTGGAAGCGCTCTCTCGGCCGGAGCACGAGCCGGCCGTCCGGCGCGCGGTGACGGAGGTGCTGCTGGCGGCCACGAAGGGCTGCACGCGCGCGATGCTGTCCCGCAACGGGCAGCTCGAGCGCACCATCGTCGACCAGTACGAGGTCGACATGGACCTGCTGCGCGGTGACGGCGCCAGCCCCCGGGCCCTCGGCTGGCTGCCGCGGGGCGTGCGCGGGCACGCGTGCCTGGGGCTCTGGCTCGGCGCGGACCGTGGCCCGGGCGACCGGGAGATGGAGATCGTCGGCGTGCACGACACCTCGGGGACGCTGGCGCGGCTCGTCGGTGTCCGCACGACCGCCAGCCAGTTCCCGCCCACGGCACTGACCCGGGCGGGGACGGTCGGCACCAACGAGCTCACCTTCGTGGTGCCCGTGACGTTCGGGGGCAGCGACTGGGGCCTGCTGGCCATCGACGGGACCGTGGAGACGCGGGCGACGAGCGCGCGCGACCGGTTCAACCACTGGGCGGCCCTGCTGGCGGTCGCGCTCGACCAGGAGCGGCTGCTGGCCAACCTGCGCGAGCAGCGCCGTGCCCTCGAGCAGGCCGCCGCGCGGGAGCGGTCGCTGGCCGACACCGTGCGCGCCAGCGAGGAGCGCTACGCCCTGGCGTCGATGGCCGCGCACGACGGTACGTGGGACTGGGACGTCTCCGCCGGCACGGTGTACTACTCACCGCGCTGGAAGCAGACCCTCGGCTACGCCGACGACGTGATCGGCGACTCACCGGGGGAGTGGCTGGAGCGTGTGCACCCCGCGGACCGGGACGAGCTCGCGGCGTCGATCGCCTCGCAGCTGGCCGGCGCGGGCTCGCCCCTGGAGCTCGAGCACCGGGTGCGCACGTCGTCCGGCGACTACCGGTGGATGCTGTGCCGGGCCGTCACCGTGCTCGACGACGCGGGGTGCCCGGCACGGCTGGTCGGTGCGCTGGTGGACGTCACCGAGCGCAAGGAGCAGGAGATCGCCCTGCAGCGCGACGCCCTCCGGGACCCCGAGACGGGTCTGGTCAACCGCCTGCTCCTCCTCGACCGGTTGGGGGCCGCCGTCCTGCGGACCCGGCGCTCGCCCGGCTACGACTGCGCGCTCGCGCTGGTCCGCCTCCAGGACGGGTGGGACCCGCAGCCCGACGGCGAGGCTCGCCTGGACCTGCACCGCGAGCTCGTCCGCCGTCTGCGCGGCCCGCTGCGCGAGGGGGACACGCCGGCCCGCCTGGCCGAGGACGACTTCGTCGTGCTGCTCGACGACGTGGGACCCGCCGGCGTGCCGGCCCGGCTCACCCTGCTGCTCGACCAGCTGCGTCAGGAGCTGGGCTCGCGCGTCTCGGTCGGCGCCCTCGGCAGCATCCGCGGGTTCCGGGATGCCGGCGAGGTGCTGCGGGAGGCGGACATCGCGCTCCTGCGCGGGGCGTCGCGCTCGTCCGTGCCGGGGCCGCGTGCGGGTACCGGCGTCCGATAGCACGACGCCCCCGCCTCCACAGGGAGACGGGGGCGTCGGACGCGCTCTGTCAGCTGCGGCCGCGGGCCGGGCCGTGCGCGGGTCGCGATGCACCGTGACCCGGGCGGGGACCCGAGTCGAGACGGATGCGCAGGGGCCGACCGGCGACACGAGTGCGGGCCAGGCGGTCCACGACGTCCGCGGACAGGCCCGCCGGGATGTCGACGAGCGCGAAGCTGCCGAAGATGTCGATCTTGCCGACGTCCTTGCCGGTCAGGCCACCCTCGCCGGTCAGCGCGCCGACCAGCGCGCCCGGCTGCAGGCCGTCACGGTGGCCGACGGCCACGCGCCAGCGCGGAGAGCCGCCGGCGATGTGGGTGTCGGCCCGGCGACGCTCGCCACGCTCGGGCCGGTCGTGCCCGCGGTCGTCGCGGTCCCGGCCGCCCGACAGGTGCGCGCGGGACAGCGCGTCGTCCAGGTCGTCGCCGTGCTGGACGGCCGCCGGACCCTCGTCGCCCACGGCGAGCGCCGCGACGACGGCGAGCAGGTCGACCGGGTCGACGTCCGGGTTCTGTGCCAGGTGCACCGCGATGGACTCGCGGTACAGGTCGAGGCGACCCAGCTCGGCGCGCGCACCCGTCCGGGCCAGCAGGGCCTGGACGCGGTGGGCCGAGACCTCGGCGGGCGTCGGGATCTGCACCTGCTCGAGCGACTGCCGCGTGGTGCGCTCGATCTGACGCAGGCGCGACTGCTCCGACGGCGTGACGAACGACAGCGCCTCGCCCTCGCGCCCTGCACGGCCGGTCCGGCCGATGCGGTGCACGTAGGTCTCAGGCTCGCGCGGGACGTCGAAGTTCACGACGAGCCCGATGCGGTCGACGTCCAGGCCGCGCGCGGCCACGTCGGTGGCGACGAGGACGTCCAGCGCGCCCGAGCGCAGGCGGTCGACGATCTTCTCCCGCTCGGTCTGGGCGACGTCCCCGGAGATGTAGGCGGCGGAGATGCCACGCTCGACCAGCGCGCTGCCGACCTCCTCGGCCGCACCGCGGGTGCGCACGAAGACGATCGCGGCGTCCGCCTCCGAGACGGCGAGCACCCGCGCCAACGCTCCGGTCTTGTGCCGGTGCGGCACCACGGCGTAGGTCTGGCGCACGCTGGTCACGGTCGACGCCTGACGCGACACCGTGATCTCCACGGGGCGGTTCAGGTGCTGCTCGGCGACGCGGCGGATCTGCGGCGGCATGGTCGCGGAGAACAGCGCCACCTGACGCTCGCGGGGAGCAGCCGACAGCACCTTGTCGACGTCCTCGGCGAAGCCCATGCGGAGCATCTCGTCGGCCTCGTCGAGCACCAGGAAGCGGACCTGGTCCATCTTCAGGGTCCGGCGGTCCAGGTGGTCGAGCACGCGGCCGGGTGTCCCGACGACCACCTGGGCGCCACGGGCCAGGGCGCGCTGCTGGGGCAGGAACGGCGAACCGCCGTACACCGCGAGCACGTCGAGGCCGGGCAGGTGCGTCGCGAACGACTGGATGGCGTCGGCCACCTGCATCGCGAGCTCGCGGGTCGGGGTGAGCACCACGGCCTGCACGGCCTGGAGCTCGGGGTCGATCGCGGCCAGCAGGGGCAGCCCGAACGCCGCGGTCTTGCCGGTGCCGGTCTGGGCGACACCGACGATGTCGCGGCCGCCGAGCAGCGCCGGCACGGCCTGCGCCTGGATCGCGGAGGGGATGGTGAACCCGAGGTCGGCCACGGCCGACTCGAGCGCGGGGGGCAGGCCCAGGTCGCTGAACGTGGCGTCGGAGGGCACAGCAGGCAGGACAGAGGTCATGAAGGAAGGGAACCGATCATCGCGGGGCGGAGCCCTGAACCGTGCACCAGGTCGGCGAACAGCGGGTCGCAGCCCCGGACCACCCAGTGGCAACCGCTCACGCGATGCCTAGACCACACGACGCGAGGCGGGCCCCGACCGGCTCAGCGGTGGTGGCGACGCCTCGAAGGGGGACGCGACGAACTCCAGATTCGCTGCCCAGCCTACCGGGCGCACCCCGCTCGCGTCAGCGACCGACCGCGTGACCTCGCGCACAGCGTGCGTGCGCGAGGTCACGCGGGGCTCACAAGCCTCGGCGCGGCCCCTCGATGGCGGGGCACGCGTCCATGACCACGTCGAGCCCGGCCGCCCGCGCCCGGTCCGCGGCCTCCTCGTCGACGACACCGAGCTGCAGCCACACCGCGCGCGCGCCCACGGCGACCGCCTGGTCCACCACGTCGCCCGCGAGCGAGCTGTTGACGAAGACGTCGACGACGTCGATCGGCCCGTCCACCTCGGCCAGGGTGCGCACCCCTGCGGCGCCGTGGACCTCCTGGGCGAGGGGGTGCACGGGCACGATCGTGTGCCCGAGCGACTGCACGTACCGAGCCACGCCGTACGCGGCCCGCGCACTGTTGGCGGACAGCCCGACGACGGCCCACCGCCCGGGGGTGGTCAGCAACCGGGTGATCACGTCGGGGTCGTTGCGCGTCGCCATGCCCGCACTGTCGCACCTGGACGCGATCGGCGCGCGCCGTCGTCCGGGCCCGGCACGCCGTCCGCATAGGATCGACGCCGCCAGGGCGGGACGGTGACGGGGGAGGCAGTGACGAGCAACGACGTCGTCTCCACGCGCGTGCTGACCGTCCCCAACGCCATCAGCCTCGTGCGGCTGCTGCTGGTCCCCGTCTTCGCGCTCCTGCTCGTGCGCGGCCAGGACGGCTGGGCGGTCGGCGTGCTCGCGGTGTCCGGCGCCAGCGACTGGCTCGACGGCGTGCTGGCCCGGCGGCTCGGTCAGGTGTCGCGGCTCGGGCAGCTGCTCGACCCGGCGGCGGACCGCCTGTTCATCGTGGTCACGCTCCTCGCGCTGGCCTGGCGCGACGTGGTGCCGTGGTGGCTGCTCGGCGTGCTCGTGCTGCGCGACGTGGTGCTCGCGGTGATGCTCGTCGTGCTGGCCCGCGCCGGCTACGCGCCCCTGCCCGTGCACCTGGCCGGCAAGGCCGGCACCTTCGCCCTGCTCTACGCGTTCCCGCTGCTGCTGCTCGCGCAGTGGGACTCGTGGGTGGGCACGGTGGCCGGCGTGGCCGGCTGGGCGTTCGCCCTCTGGGGCGTCGCGCTGTACTGGTTCTCCGCGGTCGTCTACCTCGCGCAGGCCCGCCACCTGCTGCGCGCCGAGGCGAGCACCGCGTGAACCCTCGCCACGGCTCGACGGAGACGCCGCGCACGCCCGACGCCTCCATGACCCTGATCACCGAGTTCTACCGGCGGCCGCTCGACGCGGGCTACCTCGAGGCCGCGCAGCGGCGGCAGGCCGGGACCGAGCCTCGACGGACACGACGCTCCGTGGTGGGCCTCGTCCTGGTGGCCGTGCTGCTGGGGCTCGGGACCGCGGCGGCGACGCAGTCGCTGCGCCGGCCGGCCAGCTCCGCGGTGGAGGCCCGTCAGCTGCTGGAGGCCCAGATCGAGCAGCGCGCCGCCGAGGGTGACGACGTGCAGGCCGAGATCACCGCACTGACCGAGCAGATCGCCACGCTGCAGGAGCAGCTGCTGGGAGACGAGGGACAGCCTGTCCGGGACCAGATCGCGGCCGACTCGGTGCAGTCGGGGGTGCCGGCGGTGACCGGACCGGGTCTGCGCCTCGTCCTCACCGACGCGCCGTCGGACGACCCGGACACCGAGGACCCCGCCCTGCGCGTGCAGGACGTCGACCTGCAGGTCGTGGTCAACGGTCTGTGGGCCGCGGGCGCCGAGGCGGTCGCCATCAACGGGCACCGGCTCACGTCGATGACGGCCATCCGCAGCGCCGGTGACGCGGTCCTCGTCGACCTGGTGGCCCTGAGCAGCCCGTACGCGGTCGAGGCCATCGGCGACTCGGTGGACATGCAGACGCAGATCGCCCGGTCCAGCGCGGGTCAGCACCTGGCCACCCTGCGCTCGACCTACGGCATCGGCGTCCAGCTGACCTCGCAGAGCATGCTCGAGCTGCCGGGGACCGGGCTGGTCGCCCTGCACTCGGCGCAGGTGATGGACCCCGCGGCGACGTCGGGCGCCGGTGCACCGCCGGAAGGTGCGTCGCAGGACGGCGATGTGACAGGGTCGGCGGGTCCGACGGGGAGGGACGGCACGTGATCGCAGTCATCGGCCTGGTCATCGGCGTCGTGGGCGGTCTGCTCCTGCAGCCGACCGTCCCGCTCGAGCTCCAGCCCTACCTGCCCATCGCGGTGGTGGCCGCGCTCGACGCCCTGTTCGGCGGCCTGCGGGCCATGCTGGACGGGATCTTCGACGACCGCGTCTTCCTGATCTCGTTCCTGTCCAACGTCGTCGTCGCCGCCCTGATCGTCTTCCTGGGCGACCAGCTCGGGGTCGGCACGCAGCTGTCCACCGCTGTCGTCGTCGTGCTGGGGATCCGGATCTTCTCCAACGCGGCCTCCATCCGCCGGCACCTGTTCAAGGCGTGACCGTGACCGAGCCGCACGACGAGCCGCACGACGAGCCGACCGAGGCGTCGACCGACCGGGAACCGGTCAACTCCCTGCCTCCGGTCGTGCCGGAGGACGAGGACGCACGACCCGTCCCGACCGCGTCGGTCGAGACGGACGAGGCAGCCGCGGTCCCGCCGTCGGCCGCCACCGACGAGGCGGTCCCGGCGGCCGACGCCGCGGGCGGCGAACCGGACGAGGACGCCGCACGGCAGCGTGAGCAGCCGCACCCCGAGCAGCCCGAGCCGTCCGAGCCGTCCGACGACGAGGACCCCGCCGTGCACCAGGCGCCGGCCTCCGGCTGGGCCGTCCTGGGCCGCGCGCTGCGCCCGCGGGCCACGCGCGCACAGGTGCTGGCCGGCGTGCTGTGCGCGGTGCTCGGGTTCGCCGTGGTGGCCCAGGTCCGCCAGTCCGGGGCCGCGGACCTCGGCGGCATGCGGCAGTCGGACCTGGTCCGCATCCTCGACGAGACGACGGACCGCGGCGACGCCCTCGCGCGG
The DNA here is from genome assembly GCA_963837795.1 of uncultured Actinomycetota bacterium. Classification (GTDB taxonomy): domain Bacteria; phylum Actinomycetota; class Actinomycetes; order Actinomycetales; family Cellulomonadaceae; genus Cellulomonas. The sequence continues at coordinate 76,018 of CAWIOT010000001.1, read as the reverse complement.
GAGTCCGCGGACCTGGCACGCGAGCGCGACGACCTGCTGTCCGGCTCGGACCGGCGCCAGGCTGCGCTCGACGCTCTGCGACGCAGCGCGGAGACCCAGGGGATCCTCACGGGCCGGCTGCCCGCGCAGGGTCCGGGCGTCGTCGTGACCCTCACCGAGCCGGAGGGCTACATCAAGCCGATCACGATGCTCAACATGCTCGAGGAGATGCGCAACGCGGGCGCGGAGGCCATCCAGCTGAACGACCAGCGCATCACCGCGAGCAGCGCGTTCACGGGCACCGGCGGATCGGTCGTCCTCGACGGCGTGGCGCTCAGCGCGCCGTACCGCTGGATCGCGATCGGGGATCCCGACATCATCGCGCCGGCACTGCAGATCCCCGGTGGCGCCATGGCACAGGTGCGCAACAACGGCGGCAAGGGCACGGTGGACAGCGCGGACATGGTGCTGGTGGACGCGGTCCGCGACGTGCCGGACCCCGTCTACGCGACGCCGGTGCCGCCGCAGGGCGATTGATCCCGTTCTGGGTCGCTGACGAGGGCCGACGGACCGCCCGGGTACGTGGGACGTGCTGCGCCGAGCGCCCCGGTCCGCATAAGGTGTGCCTGACGCCGTGGACCACCGGTGGTCGAGGTGACGTACGGGCCCGGGAGGTGGCATGAGCGGCGAGGACCCGCAGGTCGGACGTTCCGCCCAGGGAACCGACACGACGATGAGCTTCGGAGCCATCGAACCCGTCGAGATCGAGTCGGCCGCACCGGTCGGCCTGACGCCGGACGAGGTCGCCGCGGTGCATGCGCTGCCGCCCACGTCCGCTCTGCTGGTGATGCAGCGCGGACCCAGCGCGGGAGCGCGGTTCCTGCTCGACGCCGAGCGGACGGTCGCCGGCCGGTCGACGTCGGCAGACATCTTCCTGGACGACGTGACGGTCTCGCGCAAGCACGCGGAGTTCGCGCGCGAGGGCCAGACGTTCGTCGTGCGGGACATCGGCTCGCTGAACGGCACCTACGTGAACCGGACGCGCATCGACCAGTCGGTGCTGCGCTCGGGTGACGAGGTGCAGATCGGCAAGTACCGGATGACGTTCCACCCCAGCCCGCACCGCGACCCGGCCGGCGCGTGACCGGCAGCTCCGTCCCGCTCGTTCCCGCAGGCGCCGCCCGGTGACCGCGTCCCAGCCCCAGCGGGTGCAGACCGAGGCGGCTGCCGCCCCCGCCGTCGAGCATGAGCCGTGGCCCCGGGGGATCTCCCGGCGTGCCTCGATGCGCATCTCCGACGTGCTGGCCGCCCTGCAGATCGAGTTCCCCGCGGTGACCACCTCCAAGCTCCGGTTCCTCGAGGAGCAGGGCCTGGTGGAGCCGGTCAGGACGGCGGCCGGTTACCGGCAGTACTCGCCCGCGGACATCGAGCGGCTGCGCTTCGTGCTGCGTCAGCAGCGAGACCGCTACATGCCGCTGAAGGTGATCGGTGAGCGCCTGGCGGCCCTCGACGCGGGGGAGGAGGACGAGCCCGCACCGCGCGCCCGCCTGGCCACCCGCGACGGTGTGCGGGAGGGGACCGGTTCCCGCCTGACGCTCGAGACGCTCGCCCGGGACGCCGGCGTCGAGGCGGCGTTCGTCGAGGAGCTCGTGTCGTCCGGGGTGCTGCGCACCCACCGCAACGGGTCCTTCGACCTCTGGGCCCGCGAGGTCGTCGTCGCGGCGGCGGCACTGGCGGAGCACGGGATCGACGCCCGGCACCTGCGCCAGTTCCGCACCGCGGCGGACCGGCAGGCCGACCTGGTCGAGCAGGTCGTCGCGCCGTGGCGTGGGCAGCGCAGCGCGTCGTCGCGCGCCCGCGCGGGCACCGTGGCGGCCGAGGTGGGTGAGCTGTGCACGCAGATGCACACCGCCCTCGTCCGCGCCGCGGTCGCCGACCTCACCCCCTAGCACCCCGCCGGTGCGCCCTCGCGGGGGCGCCAGATCGGCGTCGGCGTCGTAGCGTGGTCGGCATGGGAGAGGATGCGGAGCTCGTGCCCGTCGAGGTGGTCGGGGTGCGCCAGCACCTGGCCGACGACGAGATCGTGGTGCTGCTCCTCGACCCCGACTCGGAGCTGCTGGTCCCCATCCTGATCGGCCCGACCGAGGCCAGCGCGATCGCGTCGGCCCAGGCCGGCATCGTCCCGCCACGGCCCATGACGCACGACCTGCTCCGCGACGTGCTGGTCGCCGTCGACTCGGGGCTCGACCACGTGGAGATCACCCGGCTCGAGGACGGTGTCTTCCACGCCGCGCTCGTCCTGCGCACCGGTCCGCGCGTGGACTCGCGCGCGTCGGACGCGATCGCGATGGCCCTGCGGTTCGGCTGCCCCGTGCTGTGCTCGGCCGAGGTGGTCGCGATCGCGGGCGTCGAGGTGCAGACCACCACCTCCGAGCAGGACCTGGAGCGCTTCCGGAGGTTCCTCGACGTCGTGACGCCGGAGGACTTCAGCACGGGCGCGGAGCCCGACGACGACCCGGGGGCGGAGAGCCGCTGACCGGTCGCGCGTCCGGGTGAACCTTCGCCCTCAGGTCGAAGGTGAGACTCGCCGACTGCGACACGCCCGAGGTGCGTCGTGGCGTCCACCGGCCCGCGGGCCTACTCTGGCAGCAGCCGGGGGAGCTGTCCGCCACCTGGCGCGACGAGTGGAGGATCCGTGACCAGCAACGAGGGCGCCGAGAGCGTGAGCACGGCGGTGCCGCAGCGCGCTCAGGGCATGCTGTTCGACGACGACCTCCCCGATCTCGACACCGCCACCGGCTACCGCGGTCCCACCGCGTGCCGCGCGGCCGGCATCACCTACCGACAGCTCGACTACTGGGCACGCACCGGGCTCGTCGAGCCGTCGATCCGCCCCGCGACCGGCTCCGGCACCCAGCGCCTGTACAGCTTCCGCGACATCCTCGTGCTGAAGGTGGTCAAGCGGCTGCTCGACACAGGCGTGTCGTTGCAGCAGATCCGCACCGCCGTCAGCCACCTGCGCGAGCGCGGCGTCGACGACCTGGCCCAGATCACCCTGATGTCGGACGGCGCCTCCGTGTACGAGTGCACCTCCGCGGACGAGGTCATCGACCTGGTCCAGGGCGGTCAGGGCGTGTTCGGCATCGCGGTCGGTCGCGTCTGGCGCGAGGTGGAGGGCACCCTGGCGGAGCTGCCCAGCGAGCGCGCCGAGGACGACGAGGAGACGCCGGTCGAGGCCTCCCCGCACGACGAGCTGGCGATGCGTCGGCAGGCTCGCACCGCAGGCTGAGCCACCACGCACGAGGAGAGCGGCCACCCGGACGGGTGGCCGCTCTCGTCGTGTCCGCCCCGGAGCCTGCGGTCAGGCGCGCGGCGCACGCAGCGCACGGTCGAGCAGGGCGTCGAACGTCCTGCCCAGCTCGGCGGCGGCCGCACCCGGCCACGCGTGCACCGGCTGCGCCGCACCCTGCGCCTGCTGGAGCGCGGCGCGCTCGGGCACCGGCGGAGTCAGGACCAGGGGTCCGTAGAGCGTCTGCAGCTCCTCCAGCCGGAACGCCTGCTCCACCGAGCGCGCGCGGACCCGGTTGACGACGATGCCCAGCGGCTGCAGCGCGGGTGCGGGTCCGCGGCGCAGCTCGTCGATGGTGCGCATCGCCCGGCCGACCGCCATGACGGCGAACAGCCCCGGCTCGGTCACCACCAGCGCCCGGTCGCACGCCGTCAGGCCCGTGCGGGTGAGCCCGCCGAGCGAGGGCGGGCAGTCGACGAGGACCAGGTCGTAGCCGTGCACCCACGACAGCGCGTACCGGAGCCGGTCGACGTCCTGGCCGTCGAGCCGGTCGTGGACGGCGGAGCGCTCGGAGCCGGCCAGCACGTCCAGTCCGTCGTCGGCCCAGGAGGACAGGACCGTCGCCGCGGCCATCGTCGCCGCCCCCGGCTCGTCGAGGACGGACGCGACGTCACCCGAGCGGGGACGCGCGCCGAGCGCCATGGTGCTGTCGCCCTGGGGGTCGAGGTCGATGACGAGGGTCCGCAGACCCCGCTCCAGCGCCGCCGACGCCAGGCCGAGGGTCACCGACGTCTTGCCCACGCCACCCTTGAGACTGCACACCCCGAGCACCAGCACGTGCGACACCGTAGCGGGGCAGGTCGTCGGGACGAAAAGCGGCGGGCCGGCGCCCGGACGGAGACACTGTCGGCATGAGCATCCGACTGACCCGATGGGGCCACGCCTGCATCCGCCTCGACCGCGGCGACGACCGCCTGGTCATCGACCCGGGGGTCTTCTCCGACCTTCCCGGCGCGCTCGACGGCGTCGAGCACGTCCTGATCACTCACGAGCACGCCGACCACCTCGCCACGGAACCCGTCGCGGAGGCCGTCCAGGGTGGCCTCACCGTGCACGCGCCGCAGGCCGTGGTCGACGCGCTCGTGACTGCCGGAGCCCCGGCGGACCGCCTGCACGCGGTCGCGGCCGGCGACACGTTCGAGGCGGGCGGCTTCGACGTCCAGGCGCTGGGGGAGTGGCACGCCCTCATCCACGAGGACGTCCCGCGCCTGCACAACGTCGGCTACCTGGTGGCCGGCGTGCTGCACCCGGGCGACGCGTACGTCGACCCGCAGGGCGCCCACGTCGACGTCCTGTGCGCGCCGGTCGGTGCACCGTGGTTGCGCCTCGGGGAGGTCGTCGACTACGTGCGCAGCGTGCAGCCTGCGCGGGTCGTCGTCATCCACGACGCCCTGCTCAGTGCGGTCGGGCAGGGGATGGCGCAGAACCTGTTGAGCCGGCTGGGTGGCGCGGGGGACGCCGTCTCGCTGGACAGCGGCGACGGCCTCGACCTCTAGAGACCGACGAGTGCCGCGGAGCGGTCCCACAGCTGCGCGGCCACCTGGTCGTCGCGGGCCGCGCGCGACGGCGTCGTGACGGCACGGTCCACCACGTAGACGCCGTCGCCCGGCCACGCGTCGGTCTCCGCGAGCCACACCAGGCTGTCGGCGCCACGCTCGGGCGTGCGCATCCGCTGGCGCATCGGGGAGGCGTAGAACCAGCCCCAGAGGCCCCCGTCGCGCGCGAAGGCCGTCGCGACGACCCCGGGATGGAACGACGCGGCGCGGATGCCGGGCAGCCGGCGGGGCAGCTCGCGGGCGAACAGGACGTTCGCCAGCTTGCTCGCGCCGTACGCGCGGCTCGCGGAGTAGCGACCACGCACGCCGTCGAGGTCGTCGAGCCGGATCCGACCCGACGCGTGCGCCCGCGACGACGTGACGACGACCCGTCCGTCGCTGCCCGCCAGCCGGTCCGCCAGCAGCCGCGTCAGCAGGTACGGCGCCAGGTGGTTCACCTGGAACGTGGTCTCGTGGCCGTCCGGGGTGAGCACCCGGTGCGGCCACACGCCACCGGCGTTGGCGGCGAGCACGTCGATGCGGTCCAGCCGGGTCAGCAACCGGTCGGCCAGCGCGCGGACGTCGTCGAGCCGGGAGAAGTCCGCGACCTCCGGCTCGGTGCCGCACTCCCGCGCGACCTCCGCCGTGCGCCCGGGGTCACGGCCCACGACGACCACGTGCCAACCGTCGGCGGCCAGGCGCGTGGCGGCGGCGCGACCGATGCCGGTGCTGGCACCGGTGACGACGGCGGTGCGGGGCTGGTCGGGCACGGTGGCTCCTGGGCTCGGTGGACGGTGCCCCCGGAGCGTAGCCACGACTTTCGCGGTGCGCGCGCCACCCGTACGGTGAGCGCGTCGGAAGGAGACCACCGTGACGCAGCCCGTCGGGCACGAGGTGCCTGAGCTGGAGTACGACGAGACCGTCCCTCCGCGGCCCGAGGAGGAGGTCGCCGACGTCGCCCGCGCGGTGCCCGACCCGGAGGGTCACGGGGGAGCGCAGGCCGACGAGACCGCGGCGCGCGCGCAGTCCTGAGCGCATGTCCAGCAGGCGTGGGGCATGCTGAGCGGGTGAGTGTCCATCAGGTGGGGGAGAACGACTGGCGCCTCGTCCAGGGCGTCCGGTTGCGTGCGCTGCGCGAGGACGCGGGCGTGTTCGGGGCGTCGCTGTCCCGGGAGGAGCGCTTCACCGAGTCCCACTGGCGCATGCGCCTGCGGACGTCGGCCACCTGGGTCGCGCTGGACGACGACGACGACGACGACCACGCCGGCCGCGGGCTCGTCACGATGATGCAGGAGCCCGGGTCGCCGGTGGACGACCGGCACGTGGTGTCCCTGTGGGTGGCGCCCGAGGCCCGGCGGCAGGGGATCGGGTGGGCTCTCCTGGACGCCGTCCGCCGGGAGGCGGCGGCCCAGGACGCCCGCACCGTGTCGCTGTGGTTGCTGGACGGCAACAACGCCGCCGGCGACCTGTTCGTCCGGGCAGGCTTCACACGCACCGGCGAGCGCCAGGTGGTGCCGCGGGACCCGTCGCAGACCGAGGAGCGCTACGTGCTCACGCTGCGTGAGGGCCGACCGGACTGAGCGACGACCGTCGGTCGCGCTAGGAGCCGCCCCCCGACGTCGGTTCCGTGACGTCCCAGGACCACCCGTCGCTGGCCACCATCGAGGCGAGGTCGCGGCGCCGCGACGCGGTGGCGTCCGCTCCGGCCTCCAACGTGCCGGCAGGGCTCAGCGGGACACCGGCGTCCCGCAGGGTCCGCTGGTCGGGCAACGGCGGCGGGTGCGGGGCGCGCACGGGCAGGCGCGCGGTGCCGCCCACGGTCTCGAGGAAGCGGTCCACGGCCCGCCGTGTCGGCTGCACGGTGGCGGCCGACGGAGCGGCGTCCGTGGCGACGCCGTGCTCGAGCAGGAGCAGCATGTCGTCCAGGTGGGCGAGCGCCACGGACATCGCAGCCTCCCGCACCCGACTGCGGAAGTAGCGCAGGACGGGGTAGGCCAGGTGCTGCTCAGCGGTCGTCGCCAGGCTGGGCGTCAGGTCCACCAGACGTTGCTCGAACGCGGAGGAGAACGCCGTACCGTCCCAGCCGCCGGTGACCATCTGCGCCGGGGTCTCGCCGAGCGCGTGGATCTGCACGGCCAGCGCCCGGCGCTGCACGACCGCGGCGACGACCGCGAGCAGGTAGGTGATCGCGAGCGTGATCACGAAGAGCCCGGTGAAGCTGGCCACGGCACTCAGCAGACGACCGGTCGGCGTGGTGGCGACGACGTCCCCGACACCGAGGGTGAACAGCGAGAAGCCCGTGTAGTAGACCGTGTCGGCGACGCCTGCGGGCAACCGCGTCGAGGAGCTCACGATGCCACCGTGCACGAGCGCGAGCAGGGTCCACCCCGCCCACAGCATCGTGACCCAGACCAGGACCGCACTGATCAGGAGAAGGGGACCCGAGACCGTCAGGACGGCGTCACGCCTGGTGACCCGGTGCACGGCGAGCACGCCGCGCCACAGGCCGGACGCCAGTCGGCGGGTCAGCGGGCCGCCGCCGGCTCCCACGTTCACGGTGGTCGTCAGCGCGTCGACGAGGGCCAGGAGGACGAGTGCTGCGCCGAGCAGGGCGACGGCTGCATCGCCGAGGACGGAGCCGGTCATCGGGCACGGCCGCTCGTCGGGGGCGCGCTCACGGCGCCCGTCACAACGGGGCCCCGCGGGAGCCGGAACACTAGGGAACCTCCTGGACCGGGTACTGGTGGGCGCGACGACGTGTCGCCGCACGTCTCGAACGCAATCCACCCTGCGCGACGGGACGCACGGCCGCGACCGGAACCCGAGCCGCCGAGGATCCACCCCCGGATGGATGCCGTGCCGGCGGACCTCGGGAACTGTTGCGCGAGGGGTCGGAGCGCCCCGACGTCGTGTCGCTCGACAAGAAGAGGTCCACCGGTGTTTCGTCAGGTCCCCGTTCTGCCGGTCGTCGTCCCGCTGGCGACGATGCTGCTCGCCGGCCTGCTGTGGCCGCTGAGCCGCACGGGTCGGCTCTCGGTGTCCCGGGCCGCCGTCGCGCTCGCACTGTGCGTCTACGTCGCCGGCGTCGTCGCCCACACCGTCTTCCCGATCTTCCTGGACAAGCCCGCCAGCAGCGGGCCGTGGAGCAGTCACCTCGTCCTCGTCCCGTTCGTCGGCTACGAGGTCGCCGACGCGGTCATGAACATCCTGGTGTTCGTCCCGGTCGGGATCCTCGTGCCGCTGGTCCTCGGCACGGCCTCGTGGGGGAGCACCATCGTGGCGGCGGGGGTCTTCAGCCTGACCATCGAGGCAGCCCAGCTGCTCACCGCCCACCTGCTGGGCGGAGGTCACGTCGCGGACGTCAACGACCTGGTGTTCAACGTCGCCGGAGGTGCCGTCGGGTACGCGTTGTTCCGCGCAGTCGCACAGGTGCCGTTCGTCGACGACCTGGTCGAGCGGTTCCGTTGGCGTCCAACCCGTCCGGCGGCACAGACCGGCGGCACCGCCGGAGGAGCGCCGTGGAGCTCGTCGACGCTCTGAGCGGACCCGCGTGGCTGAAGCGTAATGTCATAATGCTCATTATCGGCGTACGGCCGACACGCGGACCGGCAGCCGCGCACGGCTCATAATCACCGCATGTCCGCGATCCGCCGCGCCGTCATCGAGACCGATCGTCTGGTGCTGCGCGAGCGCAGGGCCGAGGACGCGGAGATCTACCGGCAGCTGTGGACCGAGCGCGACCCGCGGGTGCCCGCACACCGGCGGATCGACGCCCAGGGCCGACCCACCGTCGAGGACATCGCGGCGCGGCTGCGCGCCGAGAGAGACGAGCCGGGTCCACGTCTGCTCGCCGTCCAGCGGAAGGAAGCCGAGGACGTCATCGGCTACTGCGGCCTGGTGGCCCGCGCGGACGCGCCGTCGGACGAGGCCGAGCTGGCCTTCGAGCTGCTGCGCGCGGTCCACGGTGCCGGGTATGCGACGGAGGCCGGTCGTGCCGTCGTCGCGTGGGCGGACGCGGCGGGGTTCGCGCGGCTGTGGGCGGACGTCTGGGACTGGAACGTCGCCTCGCGGCGGGTGCTGGACAAGCTCGGGTTCCGGGAGACGGGCCGGATCGAGCGCACGTCGGTCCACGGGCGGAGCCTGCTGACCGTCCGCGAGGGACGGGCCGCCTAGCCGGACGGCGATCGGTCCTGGCGGGCGAACTCGTGGCTCAGGAGCGAGAACACCGCCTTGTCGTGGAACGCCCCGTCGACCAGCCACGCCTCGCGCAGGTCGCCCTCCCGCACCATGCCGAGCCGTCCGGCGACGGCGATGCTCCGCAAGTTGTCGCTGCGGCACCGCCACTCCACGCGGTGCATCCCCCGCACCTCGAACGCGTACCGCACGAGCTGCGTGACCGCCGCGGTGACGTGCCCGTGCCCCTCGCCGGCAGGCTCCGACCAGCAGCCGACCTCGCAGACGCCGGTCGCCGCCGAGAAGTCGACGAACATCACGCCGCCCACCAGCGTGCCGTCGACCCAGATGCCGTAGAGGCGCGCCTGGTCGTGCGCCAGACGCTCGGCGTACCGGGTCAGCGTGGCGCGCGCACCAGCGACGTCGTCGCTGAGGAACGACGGCCCCACCCACGGACGGATGTGCTCGCGGGCGCGGTCCATGTGGGCGGCGAACTCGGCGGCCCGCCACGGCTCGAGCGCATCGAGGTGTGCGCCGGTCGCCAGCTCGACAGGGTGGGTCACTGCACCGCCTTGGTGATCAGGTCGGCGATCCGCTCCTCGTCCGCGGCGGTCACCGAGCGCAGAGCGAACGCGGTCGGCCACATGGTGCCGTCGTCGAGCGCGGCAGCGTCGTTGAAGCCGAGCGTCGCGTAGCGCGTCGTGAACTTCGAGGCAGCCTGGAAGAAGACGACGACCTTGCCGTCCTTGGCGTAGGCCGGCTGCCCGTACCAGGTCTTCGGCTCGAGCTGCGGGGCCACCCTGGTGATCACGGCGTGGATCCGTTCCGCCATGTCTCGGTCGGAGCCGTCCATCTCCGCGATCTTCGCGAGCAGGTCCGCCTCGCCGCTACCCGACTTCTTGCCTCTGGTCTCCTTGGCGCGCTCCTTCATCGCCGCGCGCTCCTCGGCGGAGAAGCCGTCGGTGCTCGTCGCACGTGCCATGTCCGTGGCCCTTTCGTCCGTTCGGAACCTGTCCCGGGTTCAGGCGCCGACGTAGGCCGCCAGGTGCTGACCCGTGAGGGTCGAGCGCTGCGCGACGAGGTCGGCAGGCGTGCCCTCGAACACGATGCGGCCGCCGTCGTGGCCGGCGCCGGGTCCCAGGTCGATGATCCAGTCGGCGTGGGCCATGACGGCCTGGTGGTGCTCGATCACGATGACCGACTTGCCGGCGTCGACCAGCCGGTCGAGCAGACGGAGCAGGTTCTCGACGTCGGCCAGGTGCAGCCCGGTCGTGGGCTCGTCGAGGACGTAGATGCCGCCCTTCTCCCCCATGTGCGTGGCGAGCTTGAGACGTTGCCGCTCTCCCCCGGACAACGTGGGAAGCGGTTGCCCCAGGCGCAGGTAGCCGAGGCCGACGTCGACGAGGCGGTCGAGGATCGCATGGGCGGCCGGGGTGCGCGCCTCCCCTGCGGCGAAGAACTCCTCGCCCTCGGCCACGGACATCGCCAGCACCTCGCTGATGTCGCGGCCGCCCAGGCGGTACTCGAGCACGGAGGCGTCGAACCGTCGGCCCTCGCACACCTCGCACACGGTGGCCACGCCCGCCATCATCGCCAGGTCGGTGTAGATCACGCCGGCGCCGTTGCAGTTGGGGCAGGCACCCTCCGAGTTGGCGCTGAACAGGGCGGGCTTGACGCCGTTGGCCTTGGCGAACGCCTTGCGGATCGGCTCGAGGAGCCCGGTGTAGGTCGCCGGGTTGCTGCGGCGGGAGCCCCGGATCGCACCCTGGTCGATCGACACGACGCCGGCGCCTTGCGGCAGGGACCCGTGCACCAGCGAGCTCTTGCCCGACCCGGCCACGCCGGTGATGACGACGAGCGCGCCGAGCGGGATGTCGACGTCGACGTCGCGCAGGTTGTTCGTGGAGGCTCCCCGGATCTCGAGCGCACCCGTCGGCGTGCGCACGTCGTCCTTCAGGGCGGCCCGGTCGTCCAGGTGCCGGCCGGTGAGGGTGCCGCTGCGCCGCAGGTCGGCCAGCGACCCCTCGAAGCAGACGGTGCCGCCCGCCGTCCCGGCACCCGGTCCGAGGTCGACCACGTGGTCGGCGATCGCGATGGCCTCGGGCTTGTGCTCCACGACCAGGACCGTGTTGCCCTTGTCCCGCAGACGCAGCAGCAGGTCGTTCATGCGCTCGATGTCGTGCGGGTGCAGGCCGATCGTCGGTTCGTCGAACACGTAGGTCACGTCGGTCAGGGACGAGCCGAGGTGGCGGATCATCTTGGTCCGCTGCGCCTCTCCCCCGGACAACGTCCCCGAGGACCGGTCGAGCGAGAGGTAGCCGAGGCCGATGTTGACGAACGAGTCGAGCGTCTCGCGCAGCGCGACCAGCAGCGGCCCGACCGACGGCTCGTCGAGGCCGCGGACCCACTCGGCGAGGTCGCTGATCTGCAGCGCGCAGGCCTCGGCGATGTTCATGCCACGGATGCGCGACGAGCGGGCGCCCTCGTTGAGCCGGGTGCCTCCGCAGTCCGGGCACGCGGTGAAGGTCATGGCCCGGTCGACGAACGCGCGGATGTGGGGCTGCAGGGCGTCACGGTCCTTGGACAGGAACGACTTCTGGATCCGGGGGATCACGCCCTCGTAGGTGAGGTTGATGCCCTCGACCTTGATCTTCGTCGGCTCCTTGTGCAGCAGGTCGTGCAGCTCCGTCTCGGAGAACTGGCCGATCGGCTTGTCCGGGTCGAAGAACCCGGAGCCGCGGAAGATCCGCCCGTACCAGCCGTCCATGCTGTAGCCCGGGATGGTCAGGGCACCCTCGTTGAGCGACTTCTCGGCGTCGTACAGCTGCGTGAGGTCGACGTCCGTCACCGTGCCCATGCCCTCGCACCGCGAGCACATCCCGCCGGTGATGGAGAAGGACCGGCGTTCCTTCGTCGTCGTGCCGCCGCGCTCGAGCGTCACGGCGCCCGCGCCCGAGATCGACGCGACGTTGAACGAGAACGCCTGCGGCGAGCCCAGGTGCGGCTGCCCGAGCCGGCTGTACAGGATCCGCAGCATCGCGTTGGCGTCCGTCGCAGTCCCCACGGTGGAGCGGACGTTGGCCCCCATCCGCTCCTGGTCCACGATGATCGCGGTGGTCAGGCCGTCCAGGACGTCCACGTCGGGGCGCGCCTGCGTCGGCATGAACCCCTGGACGAACGCGCTGTACGTCTCGTTGATCATCCGCTGCGACTCGGCCGCGATCGTGCCGAACACCAGCGAGCTCTTGCCCGAGCCGGACACCCCGGTGAACACCGTCAGGCGCCGCTTGGGGATCTCCACGCTGACGTCCTGCAGGTTGTTCACGCGTGCGCCCTGCACGCGGATCAGGTCGTGCGCGTCCGCGGGGTGCGGCGTCATCGAGGCTCCCTTGCTGGTCGTGGCGGTGATCAGCGGACCTCGTTGATGCGGACCTGGTTGCCGGCGGGGTCACGGAACGCGCAGTCACGCACGCCGTACGGCTGCTCCATGGGCTCCTGGACCACCTCGGCGCCACTGGCCTGCACGCGCTCGAACAGGCCGTCGAGGTCGTCCGTGGCCAGCACCACGCGCGCGAACGTGCCCTTGGCCATCATCTCCTCGATGGTGCGTCGCTCGTCGGGGGTGATGCCGGGGTCCGCGAACGGCGGCTGCAGGACCAGGGCCGTCTCGGGCTGTCCGGCGGGGCCCATGGTCAGCCAGCGCATGCCGCCGTAGCCGACGTCGTTGCGCACCTCGAAGCCGAGCGTGTCGCGGTAGAACGCCAGGGAGGCGTCGGGGTCGTCGTGCGGGAGGAACGTCCAGTGGATGGTGAGGTTCATGTCGTCGACGCTAGCCGCGGCCCGCTCGCCGCTGCTTCTCGATTCCTGACCGGTCTCGTGGCCTGCTTGGCCACGCACGAGGGCAGCTCGCCCTGGGCGGCGGCGGCCTGCTCGCGGTAGACGCTCGGTGGCACCCCGACCAGCTCGGCGAAGCGGGTGCTGAAGGTGCCCAACGACTGGCAGCCGACCGCGAAGCAGACCTCGGTGACGCTCAGGTCGCCGCGGCGCAGCAGGGCCATGGCGCGCTCGATGCGCCGGGTCATGAGGTAGGCGTACGGCGGCTCCCCGTACGCGCGCCGGAACTCGCGGCTCAGGTGCCCGGCGGACAGGTGCACACCGCGGGCGAGCGCCTCGACGTCGAGCGGCTGGGCGTAGTCCCGGTCGATGCGGTCCCGCACCCGGCGCAGGAGCGCCAGGTCGCGCAGGCGCTGCTCCCTCGTCGCACTGCCGGTCACCCGCGCGATCGTGCCACGCTGCCCGGGCCGACTGCCAGCCCTCTCCCCCGCCGGACCGACATGGTGGCGCTGCTCCGCCGGCTCAAGGGTCGCTACGACCCCGAGCACGTGTTCGACGGCAACTTCGGGGTCGCGCCGTCGGCCGGCGAGGACGGCGTGCCACGATGACCGCATGAGCACCCCCGATGACGTCGCCGACACGATCGCGCAGGTCGTGCAGCAGGAGCACGACCTGGTCTTCACCACCTTCGACAACGACGACGCGTGGCGGCTGGGCTGCCTGCTCGTCGAGCTGGCCCAGGAGCGGGACCTGCCCGTGACGATCGACATCCGGCGGGGCAGCCAGCAGCTGTTCCACGCCGCGCGCCCGGGCACGACGCCCGACAACGACAGCTGGGTCGAGCGCAAGGTGCGGGTGGTGGAACGCTTCGGGGCGTCGTCCTACCTGGTGGGCCTGCGCGCCCGGGCCGCGGGGACCACGTTCGCCGCGCAGCACGACCTGCCGCTGCAGCAGTTCGCGGCGCACGGCGGGGCGTTCCCGGTGCGCGTCCGCGACGTCGGCATCGTCGGCGTCGTGACCGTGTCCGGGCTGCCGCAGGCCGACGACCACGCCCTGGTGGTCGAGGCGGTTCGGACCCACCTGGCCTGAGCCCGCCTCCGCCCCAGCCGCCCTCAGCCCCCGCTCGGGCGTCCTTCGGGCACCGATCAGGCCCTCGAGGGTCTGCGGATCCCCGTGCCCGCCGACGCTCGTCGCATGACGCAGAGCGAGGACCACGGATGGGACGAGGCGGACTGGGACGACGAGGACCACGCCCAGGGCACGGACGGGGAGGGCGGCTGGTGGCTCGACGGGGACGGACCGGACGACGACCTCCCCGATCCCCCGGGGATGCCCCTACGGTCCGCGTCGGACGCGCTCGCCGTGATGCTGGACCTCGTCGGCCCCGAGCGTGCGGGGCCCGCGGCGCTCTGGTTCGTCCTGCTCGACGAGCAGGACCGCACACTGCCCGTGGTGCTCCCGATCACCGACGTCCCGCTCCGCGCCGACCCGCTCGTCTGCCGCCAGCTCATGCACGTGCTGGCGTCGGTCCTCGACACCGACGGCCAGGGTGGCTCCGTGGTCGTCGGCCTGGTGCGCGCGGCGGGCGGGGACCGCGGACGGTTCGAGGAGTCGTGGGTGCCGGCCCTGCGTCAGGCCGCCGACGACGCGGGGGTCCGCGTCCGGGCCGTCCTGGCGCTGGGGGCCAGCCGTGCCCGGGTGCTCGAGGGGTGACCGTCCGTCAGGACGTCGCGTCGTCGATCGCCGCGAGCTGCTCCAGGTCGGGCTCCCACGCGATCGACGCGACGTTGGCCCGCAGCTGCTCGGGCGTCCGGGCACCGGCGATCACCGTGGCCACGGTCGGCTGCGCCGCGAGCCCACCCAGGGCGAGGGTCGGCAGGTCCACGCCCCACTGCTGCGCCAGTGCCTCCAGCGCCTCGATGCGGTCGAAGTCCGCCCGTGCCAGCCGGTCCGGCATCCGCGTCAGGCGCGACCCCTGCGGTGCCGCCTGGTCGCGCCGGTACTTGCCCGTGAGCAGCCCCGAGGCCAGCGGGACGTACGGGATGAGCCCCACGCCGACCTGCTCGAGCGCCGGGACCAGCTCGGCCTCCGCGCCACGGTCCAGCAGGTTGTACCGGTTCTGCGCCGAGACGAACCGCGCGGTACCGGACGTGCGCGCGCTCCAGTCGGCGTCCACCACCTGCCACGCCGCGAAGTTCGACGAGCCGAGGTACCGGACCTTGCCCTCGACCACGAGCTCCTGCAGCGCCGCGAGCGTCTCCTCCACGGGCGTCACCGGGTCGGGCGCGTGCATCTGCAGCAGGTCGACGTGGTCGGTGCCCAGCCGGCTCAGCGAGCTCTCGACCGCCCGCCGCACGTACCGGCGGGAGCCGCGCACACCCCAGTCGGGTCCGTTGAGACCCCCGGTGTCCATGCCGAACTTCGTCGCGAGGACCACGTCGTCGCGGTGCCTGCCCAGGGCGGCACCCAAGAGCTCCTCGCTCTGGCCAGGCGCCCCGCCGTAGACGTCGGCGGTGTCGAAGAACGTGATGCCGGCGTCCAGGGCGGCCGACACCAGCGCCGGGACGCCGTCGGGCGCCAGCGTGGCACCGAACGTGTTGCATCCCAGGCCGGCCACGGAGACCACGAGCCCGCTGTCGCCGAGCTGTCGGAAGGACATCTCGCCCGAGGTGCGAGATCCTGGGGTGGTGGACGCGGGGGTCGCTGCCGTGGGGTTGCTCATCCGGGAAACCCTAAGCCTCTCCCCCGCATCCCACCCGCGTTCACCAGACCTTCACGTCCCCCTGGAACACTGGAGGGGCGACCACCGTTGACACCGGTGGAAGTTCACACTCTCGACGGCCGGACACCGGCACGGAGGTTCCCCAGATGGCAAACCGGTCCCTGCGCGGCATGCGCATCGGGTCCCACAGCATGGAGACGGAAGACGGCGTCGAGTTCGCCCCCCGCCTCCAGGCTCACTACGACTGCCCCAACGGGCACACCATCATCCTGCCGTTCTCGGTCGAGGCCGACGTGCCGGTGGTGTGGGAGTGCCGGTGCGGCGAGGAAGCGCTGCTGCGCGACGCCTCGAAGCCCGAGGCGAAGGCCGGCAAGCCGCCGCGCACCCACTGGGACATGCTGCTCGAGCGCCGCACCGTCGGCGAGCTCCAGGAGCTGCTCGACGAGCGCCTGGACCTCCTCCGCTCGGGGAAGCTGCGCCGCAGCGCCTGATCAGCGCCCGTGCGGGCTCAGCCCGCGGAACGTCGGAACGCTCCCGCCAGACGGCGGGAGCGTTCTGCTATCCCCCACCGGGTCACGCTGACCAAGGCCTCCAGCACGATCGCGCGGCTCATCTTCGACTGACCGAGTGCCCGCTCGACGAACGTGATGGGCACCTCCACCACGCGAGCACCGGAGCGGACCGCGCGCCACGCCATGTCGACCTGGAAGCAGTACCCCTGCGAGGCGACGTCGTCCAGGCCCATGTCGCTCAGCAGCGTCGCGCGGTAGGCGCGGAAGCCCCCGGTCGCGTCGCGCAGCGGGATACCGAGCACGAGGCGCGTGTACGTGTTCGCCCCGCGGGACAGGACATGCCGGCTCAGCGGCCAGTTGAGCACGCTGCCACCAGGCACCCAGCGCGAGCCGAGGACCAGGTCGGCACCCTCCAGCGCGGCGAGCAGCCCCGGCAGGTCCTCGGCGCGGTGCGAGCCGTCGGCGTCCATCTCGACGACGACGTCGTAGCCGCGCTCCAACGCCCAGCCGAACCCCGCCACGTAGGCCGTGCCCAGACCGAGCTTGCCGGCCCGGTGCAGGACGTGGATGCGCCGGCCACCGTCGACGGCGGCCTCGCGCTCGGCGATCTGCTCGGCCAGGTCGCCCGTGCCGTCGGGCGAGCCGTCGTCGACCACCAGCACGTCGGCCTGCGGGACGTGCCGCCCCAGCCGTTCGAGCGCGCCCGGCAGGTTCTCGCGCTCGTCGTACGTGGGGACGACGACGAGCACCCTGGGCGGCGCCTCTTTCATGCTGCTGTCTCGATCCGGTCGGCGCGGCGCAGCCGGTACGCCCCGGCGGCCCCGGCGAGCACCACGCACACCGCGAGGGCGTCGATGATCCACGCGGGCCACGACCCGAGCCTCGTCGCGGGGGTCAGGGTGTCGCGCAGCGGCAGGCTAGCCACCATCTGCTCGGCGGTGAAGAGACCGGTCTGCTGGCTGACCACGCCGTTGGGCTCGATGACCGCGCTGACGCCGACGGTCGAGATCTGCACGGTCGCGCGCCCGTGCTCGATGGCCCGGATCCGGGACATCGCCAGCTGCTGCGTCGACTCGTCGGAGACCCCGAAGGACGCGTTGTTCGTCTGCACCACGAGGACCTCGCCGCCGGCGCGGACGGCCTCACGCACGATGCCGTCGTAGGCCACCTCGAAGCAGATGACGTCACCGATGCCCACCGTCCGCCCGAGCCGCTCGGAGTCGAGCGGCACGTAGCCGGGCCGGTCGCCGGGGAGCATGTCGCGTGTCACCAGGTCCACCGCCGAGGAGAACTGGCGGACGAAACCGCGGATGGGGATGTACTCGGCGAACGGCGCCGGGTGCTGCTTGGTGTACGTCGCGGTCACGCCGACCCCCGGCTCCCAGAGCACCGCGGTGTTGTAGCGCCCGCCGCTGGGTGGGTACTGGACCGTCCCGACGAGCATCGGCGCCCCGACGGCCTGCGCGGCGCCATCGATGAGCTCGGCCGCGCCCTGGTCCGCCTGCGGGTCGATGTCGGTGCCGTTCTCGGGCCACAGGACGAGGTCGAGCTCCCCCGGGTCCACCTGGTCGAGCAGGGCCGTGGTGCCCGCGACGTGGTTGTTCAGGACCGCCTGGCGCTGGCCGAACGCGTCCAGCCCGGTCCCGGGCACGTTGCCCTGGACGGCTCCCACCCGCAGCGTCCCCGTCTGCGCCTGCGTGTCCAGGGGGATCACCAGGCCGACCAGCAGCACGGCCGCCACCACCGCCGACGAGACGACGAGCTGGCGGACCTGCAGCCGGCGCGCGGCGAGCAGGATCCGCGCCAGCAGCACACCCACCACGACGACCGCGCCGGTCAGCAGCGGGGTGCCCCCCAGGGAGGCGAGCGGGGCCAGTGGCGAGTCGGCCTGCGAGAACGCGAGACGGCCCCACGGGAAGCCCCCGAACGGCCAGGCCGCCGCGAGCTCCTCGACCGCGACGAACAGCACGGCGAACACGACCACCTGCAGCCCGACGCTGCGCCACACCGCGTGCCCGCGGCGCGCCCAGCTCCACGCCGCACCGAGGAGGGCGAAGTAGGCAGCCTCCAGGGTGCTCAGCGCGATCCACGGGACGAGCCCGACGGCCTCGTCGGCCCACGTGATCAGGGGCAGGACGAACGCGAGTCCCCAGGCGAGACCCACCAGGGCGTTCCAGCGGGCGCTGTCGCGGCGCAGGGCGAGGAACAGCAGCGCCACGCCGAGGAACGCCGCACCCCACCAGCCCGGCGCGGGGAACGCCAGCCGCGTCAGCACTCCCCCGCCGACAGCGAGGACGAGAGTCCACCAGCGGGCAGGGTCACGGGCGGGCACCCCTGGAGGGTACGTCAGCGAACTGGGGCCACCGGACGGGTCGGGCGTGCGGAGGCAGTGGGATCGCTCCGACCGACCGGCCCGCGTGTCCTTCGTACCGGTCGGCGTGCTCGCGCACGGACCGTTGTCTACTGAACACGCGGGCCCGGTCGGAGCCCTACCCCCGACCGCTGCCCTCGAACAGGCCTCGGACGACATCGTCACAGGCATGTCGCAGCGGTGGATCTCCTGAGGAACCTACCGAGATCCACGGGAGTGTCAAGGCAGCGTCGCCGCAGGTGAGGGCCGTAGCCGCAGGTCATGAGCGCACCATCGGCCCCCTCTGTACCCGTCGGTTCGGCGTGTCGGTGCGCGTGTCGTCGGATCCGCCCGAAGCGGACGGTCATGGCGGACCGTGACCCGGCCCGACGCCCACGGAATTTCACCCGGTCGGACCGGTCCACGCCTCAGAGCTGGTCGTGCAGGACGACGCCGTCGCGCACCGTGCGCAGGCAGACGGGCGCCGGGGCGTCCGGGGACATGTCCGGGAGCAGCGGGATGCCCGCGCGGGCGTCGGTGCTCCACGACGAGAAGCGGCCCTCCGCCGACTGCACGGTCAGGTGCTCCGCACGCCAGACCGCCAGGTGCGCCGGGGACCCGACGCGCAGCTCGCCGGCCCCGGTGTGGTCCAGTCCCGCGACGCGCCACCCGCCGCGTGTCGAGGCCCGGAACGCGGCGCGCGCGGAGACCCGCTGGTCCACGGCGTGGTGCTGCACGGCCGCACGCACGCCCGCCCAGGGGTCGACGGGCGTGACCGGCGAGTCGGACCCGAACGCCAGCGGGACGCCCGCGGTCGCCAGGTCGGCGAGCGGGTTCAGCGCCGCGGCGCGCCCGGCCCCGAGCCGGGTGGCGTACATGCCGTCCGGTCCACCCCAGGCGGCGTCGAACGCCGGCTGCATGCTGAGCCGCACCCCGAGCAGGACGAGGGCGGCGAGCGTCGGGGCGTCGATCATCTCGGCGTGCTCCAGGCGGTGGCCCCGGCGTGCGACGGCGTCCGGTCCCTCGACGTCCACGGCCGCACGCAGGCCCAGCAGGAGCTCGTCCATGGCGCGGTCGCCGATGACGTGGAACCCACCCTGGACCCCCGCGCGCGTGACCGCGGTCAGGTGGTTGCAGATCTGCTCGGCGGCCAGGTACAGCGCGCCGTCGCGACCGGCCGCGTCCGCATAGGGCGCCCGCAGGGCTGCCGTGCGGGACCCGATCGAGCCGTCGACGTTGAGGTCGCCGCCGATCCCGGTCAGGCCGGGGATCGCCGCGAGGATCTCGCGTGCGTCGTCCACGGTCTCGCACAGCTCGCCGCGGTAGGCCACCAGGTGCGGCAGCCCGTCACGCGCGTCCGCCGTCATCTCGAGCAGCTCGACGAGCCCGGCACGCGTGTCGATGGACGGCGCGGAGTGCTCGTGCACCGACACCACTCCCCGGGCGGCCGCGTGCTCCAGCGCCGTGCGGTACAGCTCGGTCCGGCGCTGCGGGTCCACCTCGCGGGCGGCGTCCCGCGCGGCGTGGTGCGCGTCCCGCTCCACGCGACCGTCGAAGCTCCAGCCGGGCAGCCCGTCGAGCCCCGCGCTGCGGGACAGCGCCGTGGACACGACCGCCGAGTGGACGTCGACGCTGGCCAGGTAGACGGGCGCCCCGCCCCCTGCGGCGTCGAGCTCGTCGCGCGTCGGTGGGCGCCCCTCGGGCCAGCGCAGCTCGTCCCACCCGAAGCCCAGGACCGGTGCGTCCCCGGAGCGCTGCCGCGACGCGCGGTGCACCGCGTCGAGCGCGTCGGCCAGCGAGTGCACGCCGCCGGCGGGCGACAGGTCGATGCTCTCCAGGGCCAGCCCCGTCTCCAGGACGTGCACGTGCGAGTCGACGAACCCCGGAGCCACGAGAGCACCGTCGAGGTCGACCACCTCGTCGGCCCGGGACGCCAGGCCGTCGGCGGTGTCGTCCGCGCCGATCCAGGCGACGGTGCCGTCGTCGACGAGCACGGCTTCCGCGAACGGGTCAGCGGCGGTGTGCACCACGCCGTGCCGGTAGAGGGTCGAGCTCACAGGGGCACACGATAGGGCAGGTCAGCCGCCCGTGGCCGGGCGAGACGGCCGGCGGCCCGGGTGAACGACGTCACGTCAGACCGACGAGTACGCCACCACCCCCCGGCGCAGCGCGTCGACGGACTGCCGGGCGGTGTCCCGCAGGCGCTGGTGCGGAGCCGCCTGGGACACCTGGTCGAGCACGTCGATGACCTGCTTGCACCAGCGCACGAAGTCACCGGCGGACAGCTCGCTGCCCTTGAGCACCGCATCCAGGCTGCGTCCGGCAGCCCACCGGTGCACGGCCTCGACCAGTCCCGCGTCGAGCGGCTGGATGGTCTCCACCTTGTGCGCGCTCTCCAGGTCGTCGAGCTCCGACCAGGCCCGGACGCACGCGTCGAGCGCGATCCCCAGCCGGCCGTTCGGACCGCCGGGCACACGCGGCTCGCCCTGGTCGTCGCGGCGCGACCGGTAGACGAGCGTCGAGACCACCGCGGCGAGCCCCGCGGCGTCGAGCTCGTCGAACACGCCCCGGCGCAGGCACTCGGCCAGGAGGAGGTCGTTCTCGGCATAGATCCGGCGCAGCCACCGGCCGTCGTCGGTGACCTCGAGCGCGGACCGACCGGCGTCGTCGGTGGTCGTCGCCAGGTAGCCGAGGCGCAGGAGGATCTCGCAGATGCGGTCGAAGACGGCCGCGATGGAGCCGGTCCGCCCCGCGATCCGCGCCACCAGGGCGTCGTGCTCCGCGGCCAGCCGAGACCAGCGCTCCGCCCAGCGGGCGTGCTCGTCCCGGTCCGGGCAGCTGTGGCACGGGTGCGCGCGCAGGCGTCGACGCAGCGCGGCGATCTCGGCGTCCTCGGCCGCGGCCCGCTGCCCTCGTCGTGGCCGGTCCCGGCGCGTCGGCCCGTGCTCGGTGCCCATCTCGGCGCGCAGCGCCGCCGCGAGGTCCCGGCGCGCGGCCGGCACCCGCGCGGTGAAGTTCTTGGGGACCCGCAGGAACCCGACCGTCCGCGCGCCCGTACCTACGTCCGCCACCGTGAGTCTGCGCACCTGGCGGTCCACGGTGAGCACCGTGGGCCGCGGGCCGTCGAAACCGCCGTCGCCACCCGGGTCGATGACGACCGCGTGCCCGGACCGGCGTCCGAACGGGATCTCCAGGACGTCCCCCACGCGCAGGCCCTCCAGCGTGCGGGCCACCTCCGCCCGCCGCGCCGACGCCTCCGCGCGGGTCAGCTCCTTCTCCCGCGCCGTGATCTCCCGGCGCAGCGCGGCGTACTCCGCGAAGTCGCCCTGGTGGCACACCATCGCCCGGGCGTACCCCTCCAGCGCCTCGGCGTGGCCCTGCGCCTGCCGGGCCAGTCCGACCACGCCGCGGTCCGCCTGGAACTGCGCGAAGGACGTCTCGAGCACCTCGCGCGCGCGGTCCCGGCCCACCTGCGCCACCAGGTTGACCGCCATGTTGTACGTCGGCCGGAAGCTCGAGCGCAGCGGGTACAACCGCTTGGACGCCAGACCCGCCAGCTGCACCGGGTCCAGCCCCGGATGGGCGACGACGACCGCGTGGCCCTCGGTGTCGATGCCTCGTCGGCCCGCGCGCCCGGTGAGCTGCGTGTACTCCCCCGGCGTCACGTCCACGTGGTTGGAGCCGTCCCACTTGACCAGCTTCTCCATGACGACCGAGCGCGCGGGCATGTTGATGCCGAGCGCCAACGTCTCCGTGGCGAAGACCACCTTGACCAGGCCGCGCGAGAACAGGTCCTCGACGGTCTCCTTGAACAGCGGCAGCATCCCCGCGTGGTGCGCGGCCAGGCCACGGGACAGCGCCTCGCTGAACTCCCAGTAGCCCAGCACGTCGAGGTCCTCCGGCGGCACGGCCGCGCAGCGCTCCTCGACCACGCGCCGGATCTCGCCCTGCTCGGCCGGCGTGGTCAGCCGCACGCCCGCCGCGAGGCACTGCTGCACCGCACCCTGGCACCCGGCCCGGGAGAAGATGAAGACGATCGCGGGCAGCAGGCCGTCCCGGTCGAGCGCGTCGACCACTGCGAACCGTGGCGTCGGGCGTCCCCCACCGGGTCGGCCCCCACCGGGTCGGGGCCGGCCGCCGCGGTCGCGTGGCCCCCGGCGCGGCTGGCCCGGCTCCTCGCGGTTGCTGCGCCGCAGCAGGTGGCTCAGGTCCGGGTTGATGGGCGGGTCGACGCCTGGGTCCGTGGGGTCCACGTGGCCCGCGTACAGGTCGAGCAGCTCCCCGCGGACCAGCACGTGCTGGCCGAGCGGGACGGGCCGGTGCTCGGAGACCACCACGGTGGTGTCACCGCGCACGGTGGCCAGCCAGTCGCCGAACTCCTCGGCGTTGGACACCGTGGCGGACAGCGACACCAGCTGGACGTCGTCCATGAGGTGGATGATCACCTCTTCCCACACCGGTCCGCGGAACCGGTCGGCCAGGTAGTGCACCTCGTCCATGACGACGAAGCCCAGCCCCTGCAGCGTGCTGGAGCCCGCGTAGAGCATGTTGCGCAGCACCTCGGTGGTCATGACGACCACCGGTGCCTCGCCGTTGATCGTCGTGTCCCCGGTGAGCAGACCGACCCGGTCCGCGCCGTAGCGGCGCACCAGGTCGGCGTACTTCTGGTTGGACAGGGCCTTGATCGGGGTCGTGTAGAACGCCTTGCGGCCGGCGGCGAGGGCCAGGTGCACGGCGAACTCACCGACCACGGTCTTGCCCGCACCGGTCGGCGCCGCGACGAGCACCCCGCTGCCACGCTCGAGCGCCTGGCAGGCGTCGACCTGGAACTCGTCGAGCGGGAAGCCGACCAGCTCCCGGAACCGGCCGAGCTCGCTGCGCTCGACCTCCGCCCGGCGCCGGGCGGCGGCGTACCGCTGCGCGGGCGAGTCCTCGTCGGTCGACGGCGGGACGCTTCTACGGGACCGGGACACCACACGCACACCCTAGGCACACGCGGGTCGCGACGACGCGCCGGGCGCGCTCAACGCCGGGCGCCGCGCCGACGCTCAGCACAGGACGGACAGCGCCCCCGGGTCGACGGTCACGCGCAGCGGCAGCGGACCGACGCGCTCTCCGTCGGCGAAGGCGACGGGCGGCACCGGACCGAGCGCGGTCAGCGGCTCGATGAGCACGGACCGGCTGCGCCGGATGTCGACCGCCGGGTGCCCGACGTGCCGGCCCTGGTAGATGCCGGGGAAGATCCGCACCACACCGGGCTTGGTGAACGGTCCGGCGACGACGACGTCGAGCAGGCCGTCGTCGACCACGGCGTCCGGGGCGATCTTCAGCCCGCCGCCGATCCACGGGATGTTCGCCACGGCCACGAGCGTGCCGGCCGACTCCCAGACCGAGTCGTCGAGCGTCACCCGGTAGCCGTAGGGCCGGAACCGGCCGAGCTCGGCCGCCAGCGCACGCACGTAGCGGCCCGAGCCGCGCGGCCAGGTCATCTGGTTGGCGCGCGCGTTGATCGCGGCGTCGAACCCGCACGAGAGCACCCCGAGGTACCACTCGTGCGCCGCGTGCACGGGTGATCCGACGCGGACCGCGTCCACCCGGCGCGGGCCGTCCAGCAGCCCGTGCTCGATCGCCGCGACCGACGCCTCCACGTCGCCGCGCGGCAGGCCGAGCGAGCGGGCGATGTCGTTCCCGGTGCCGGCCGCGACCACGCCGAGCGGCAGTCCCGTGCCCGCGACGACGTTGACGCCGAGGTGCACCATCCCGTCGCCGCCGACCACGACCAGGGCGTCCAGTCCCTGCACCGCGGCGGCGCGCGCCCGGTCGGTCGCCTGCGCGAGCGTCGCGGCGGACAGGTCCTCGACCTTGTGCCCGCGCGCGCCCAGCAGCTCGTGCACCCGCCGGCCGGCCCGCGTGCCGCGCCCTCGACCCGCCGTCGGGTTGATGACGAGGCCGAGGTGGATCACGCGGTGCCCGGCTCGTCGGCCATGGTCCCGTCGAGGCGCGGCAGGCCCGCGGCCACGCGCTGTCTGTCGACGCGACGGTCGTGCAGGACGCACACGCCGAGCGCCGCGAAGTACAGGCCGCACATGGGGACGGCCACCGCCAGCATGGTGACGGCGTCCGGCGTGGGCGTGACGATGGCGGCGAACACGAACGACAGCAGGACGGCCCAGCGCCAGCTCCTGCGCCACGTAGCCGCCGTGCCGAGCCCGGCGAAGTTCAGCGCGACCATGACGACGGGCAGCAGGAAGGCGATCCCGAACGCGAGCATGATCCGCATGACGAAGCCGAGGTAGGTCTGGGCGTCGATGAGGTTGGTCGCCCCGGTCGGGGTGAACTCGGTCAGCAGCCGCACGGCGTTGGGCAGCACCCACCAGGCGACGAACCCGCCGGCGAGGAACAGCGGCACCGCGGCCCCGACGAAGCTGAACGCGTAGAGCCGTTCCTTGCGGGTCAGCCCCGGCGTCACGAACGCCCAGAACTGGTACAGCCACCAGGGGCTGGACAGGATCACGCCCAGGAAGAACGAGACCTTCACCCGCATGTCGAACGAGGTGGCGATGCCGGCGAAGTTCAGGGCGATCAGGCTGCCGCGCTGCTCCGCGACCTGGACGATCGGGTGCTGCAGCGCCGTGAAGACGGGGTCGTAGAGGAACCAGCCGACCACCGCGCCGACGACGACACCGAGCGCGGCCAGGAAGAGGCGGCGCCGGAGCTCGACCAGGTGCGCGCGCAGCGGCATCCGGCCGCCGGGTTCTGCCCCGCGGCGAGCGTTCACGTGCGGATCAGGCCTTCGGCGGGGCGTGGCCCTCGGCCGGCTCCTCGGCGGGCCGGACCGGGTCCACCGGCGTCGGGTCGGGCAGCGGTGTCACGGGCGGCACCGTCCCGACCGGCGTCACGGAGGACGGGGCGGCGGGCGGCGTGGCCGTGGTGGCGACCGTCGTCGGCTCGTCGTCGCGCAGGTCCTTGACCTCGCTCTTGAAGATCTTCATCGACTGGCCGACGCTCTTGGCGAGGTCGGGCAGCCGCTTCGCACCGAACAGCAGGACGACCACCACGAGCACGATGACCACGTGCGTCGGGGTCAAACCGTTTCGAAACACGTCGGGTCCTCCGTCGGGTTCTTGATGACCCCGCGATCCTACTCGCGTCCCCTGAGCGCAGCGGTCAGCGGAAGTACGCGCGCCACCGCAGGCGGGTGACCTCATGGCGGGCCTCACGCTCGGCGCGTCGCTGTGCCGCCCCGGCACGGACCTGCGCGAGACGCTGCTGCATCAGGTCCCGGTCGGCGAACACCGTCGCGCCGGTGTCCCGGGGCCCGGCCGCCGCCTGCAGCTCGTCCACCCGGTCGGCCAGCTGTGCCGTGACCTCGGCCGCCCGGCCCAGCTCCCGCCCCAGGGCGAGTGCCGAACGCCACAACCGCCGGCCCAGCAGGAACGCCCCGCCCAGCGTCGCCAGGACGAGCACCGTCCACACCGAGAACCACAGCACGTCAGCCGACCTCCCCGTACGCGCGCAGGGCCGCCCGCGCGGACGCAGCCACCTCCTGCGCGATGCGCGCCGGGCGGACCTCCAGCACGTCGTCGGCCACCTGCAGGACGAGGTGGCGCAGCCAGGCGTGCTGCACCACGCGCAGGTCGATCTCGAAGGAGCCGTCCGGGAGGTTGCGCATCGCCTCCACCGGGCTCGACTCCGCGACCCACCGGGCCCGGCTGGCCAGGTGCAGGGTGACCAGCTCGCCGTCCTCGCCGGGTGAGAACACCTCGGCGCCGGCGGGCACCGCGTGGTCCTGGGCGTCGACGTCGAGCACCTCGGCCGACAGCACGCGGTCCACCCGGAACAGGCGCTCACCGTCGACGAGCAGGCACCACGCCAGCAGGTAGGAACGTTCGTCGTCGGTGACCAGGCGGATGGGGTCCACGTCCCGCTCCGTCGTCACGTCGGAGGCGTTCACGTAGCGAAGGTGCAGCCGGCGGCCGTGCCGCAGCGCCGTGGCCACCGCGGCCGCGACCTCCGGCGCCGCGTCGACCGAGAGCTGCACGTCCACCGCGGCCGCCGCGTCCCCGGTAGCGGCGGTGAGCTTGGCCAGCGCGGAGCGCAGCACCTCGGCCTGCTCGGGGTCCAGCGCGTCCCCCAGCCCGGCATCGAGCGCGCGCAGCGCCGCGACCAGGGTGACGGCCTCCCGTGCGCCCAGCCGCAGCGGACGGGTCATGCCGCGCGACTCGGTGAGGCGCACGACACCCTGCTCGTAGGACGCCGCGTCGAAGTCGATGAGGTCGTGCGGGTAGTAGCCGGGCGTCCCGGTCACCCACAGCGTGTCGATGTCCTCCATGACCTGCCGGGTGCTCACCCCGAACTGCTCGGCGATCGCCTCGACCGGGACGCCCTCGTGGCGGTCCAGGTACGCGATCATGCCGAGCATCCGCAGCAGCCGGTCGCTCGCCCGCTCAGCCATCGGTGGCCACCTCCTGGTCCAGCGTGGCGGCCGTGCGCAGCAGGTGCAGGACCGAGTCGCGCAGGCCCTGCGGGGCGAGCACGACGACGGCGTCCCCGTACCCGACCAGCTCCTCGGCCAGCTCCCACTCCGCCCGGAACGGCACGTGCACCAGGTCGCGGTGCTCGAGCAGCGGCTCGCCGGTCCAGTCCGGCGCGTCGGCGGGCGCCGGTACGGCCCGGGCCCGCGGGGCGCTGGCGCGCTCGGGCAGGATCGCCAGCGTCGCGATCCGCTCCGGCCCGCTGCCCCACGTCTCCAGGGCGAGCGCCAGCTCGTCGGCGCTCGGTGCGGTGAACGCGCCGGGCGCACCGATCGTGCGGACAGATCCCTCGATCCGGCTGAGCCGGAAGGAGCGGCTCGCCCCGCGGTCGCGGTCGCGGCCGACGAGCACCCAGCCACCGCGCCTGGCCAGCAGCTTCCAGGGCTCGACCACGCGGGCACGGACCTCTCCGGTGGTCGCCGCGCGGTACGTGAACCGGACGACCTGCCGCGCCTGGACCGCGTCGACCAGCGGACCGAACGCGCCGCCCCCGGCACGCACCCGGGGCGCCAGACCCGCGACGAGGTCGGTGGACTCGGGTGCCTCGCCGACGGCGCGCAGCTTGGTCAGCGCCCGCGTGGTGTCGGCGCGCACGGCCTGGTCCTGCCAGACCTGGGCGGCCATCGCCAGCACGCCGAGCTCGGCCGCCGTCAGGTCCAGCGGCGGCAGCGCGTAGGCGTCGAGGTCCACCCGGTAGCCGATGTCGTCGCCGTGTCCGGCGTCGGTGACGGTGAGGATCGGGATGCCGAGCTCGCGCAGGGTGTCCTTGTCGCGCTCGAACATCCGCTCGAACGCGTCGTCGGACGGTGCCTCCTGGTATCCGGCGACGCTGGTGCGCACCTGCTCCTTCGTCATCCGGCCCGCGGTGTTCACCAGGGCGATCACGAGGTTGAGCAGGCGCTCGGCGGGAGCGATCTGGGCGGCCATCGGGCACCACCGTAGTGGCCGGTAGCGTGGGTGGGTGATCACGTGGCGTGCGGGTGTCGTGGTGTCGCTCGGGGCCACGTGGCCCGGGGCCGCCGAGGTGACGGTCGAGCTGGAGGCCCCGGTCGGCACCGCCACCGCCGGCGACACCGTCCGGGCGCTGGCGTACCCGGCACTCGTCGGCAGCCCGACGATCGGCGACCGCGTGCTGCTCAACGTCTCGGCGCTCGCCCGCGGGCTGGGCACCGGCGGCTACGCGCTGGTCATCGCGCTGCCCGACCGGCCTGCCCCGGACCCCGCGGACGGACCCGGCCACCTGGTCAAGGCGCGCTACACGCCCCTGCAGGCGATGGTGCTCGGCGTCGACGACCAGGAGTCCGGGCACCACGACGTGCTCCGTGACGCCGATGACCTGGCCGGCCTGCCGGTCGTCGTCGCCGACCTGCACTCGGCCCTGCCCGCGATCGTCGCCGGTGCCCGGCACGCCGCCGCGCGGGCCGGCCGCCCGGCACCCCGGGTCGTGTACGTCATGACGGACGGGGGTGCGCTGCCGGCCTGGTTCTCCCGCACGATCGCGGGTCTGCGCTCGGCGGGCTGGATCGACGCGTGCGTGACCACGGGGCAGGCGTTCGGCGGAGACCTCGAGGCGGTCACGGTGCACACCGGGCTGCTCGCCGCGCGGCACGTGGTCGGCGCCGACCTCGTGGTGGTCGCCCAGGGGCCCGGGAACCTGGGCACCGGCACGCGCTGGGGGTTCTCCGGGGTGGCCGCGGGCGAGGCCGTCAACGCTGCTGCGACGCTCGGCGGTCGGCCCGTCGCGTCGCTGCGGGTCTCCGGCGCCGACCAGCGCGAGCGGCACCTCGGCGTCTCGCACCACTCGCTCACGGCGTACGGCCGCGTCGCGCTCGCCCCGGCGGACGTCGTCGTGCCGGTGCTCGACGGAGAGCTCGGCTCGCGGGTGCGCGAGCAGGCCGCCGCCCTGGCGAGCCGGCACCGGCTGGTCGAGGTCCCGGCGGGTCCCGAGCTGCGCGAGGCGCTGGAGTCCTCGCCCGTGCGGCTCTCCACCATGGGGCGGGGGCTGGACCAGGATCCTGCCGCGTTCCTCGCCGCCGCCGCCGCCGGCGTGCACGCGGTCGAGCTGTAGCTCAGTCGTCGCGGGGCGTGGCGGTGTGCTGCGCCACGAGGGTCGCCAGCCGGCGCGCCTCGGACTCGGCAAAGGCGCCGTCGGCCCGCTGGATCCCCATGACGGCGAGCGTGTCCCCGTCGGACAGGTCCAGCTGCACCCACGCACGCCCGGACCCGAACCGCACGGAGACGATCTCCGCCCACGCGAGCCGACGGGTGAGCAGCAGGTTGCGGACCGTCAGGCCGTCCTCGTCGGCGAGCGCCGCGACGGACGCCTGGCGCCACAGGAACCAGACGATCAGCAGGCCCACCAGGGCGAACCCGATCCGGTCGCCGATCGCCAGCTCCGACATGGCGACGATGATGGCCGCCGTCAGCGCGATGACGAGGACCGCGAGCACGAGGCTGACGGTGCGTGCGGCACGCGGTCGGAACGCAGCGGTCGGACCCGGCACGGCGGGACCTCTCAGAGCCGGCACGCGTGGATCGACGTCACGAGGATCGCGCGCGCACCGATGTCGTACAGGGAGTCCATCACCCGGTTGGTCTGGTCGCGCCGCACCATCGCGCGCACGGCCGCCCAGTCGCGGTTGTGCAGCGGCGACACCGTGGGCGACTCGAGCCCGGGCGTGATGGCCACCGCGGCGTCCACCAGGTCGAGCGGCACGTCGTAGTCCATCAGCACGTACTCACGCGCGGTGAGCACGCCCTGCAGCCGGCGCGTCAGGACGTCCAGGCCGGCGGGCTCGTCGACGTCGGTGCGCCGGACCAGCACCGCCTCCGAGCGCAGGATCGGGTCGCCGAAGATCTCCAGCCCGGCGGCGCGCAGCGTCGTGCCCGTCTCGACGACGTCCGCGATCACGTCCGCGACGCCCAGCCGGATGGCCGACTCCACCGCGCCGTCCAGCCGGACGACGCCGGACGGCTCGATGCCCAGGGAGCGCAGGTAGGACCGGACGAGCACCGGGTAGGACGTGGCGACGCGGCGCCCGCCGACCTGCGCGACGTCGGTCCACTCCCCCGCCGTGCCCGCGAACCGGAACGTCGAGCGGGCGAAACCGAGCGGCAGGTGCTCGACCGCTGCGGACTCGGAGTCGAGCATCAGGTCGCGGCCGGTGATGCCGACGTCGACGGTGCCCGCACCGACGTACACGGCGATGTCCCGCGGACGCAGGAAGAAGAACTCGACGTCGTTGTCCGGGTCCGGCAGGACCAGCTCGCGCGAGTCGCGACGCTGCCGGTAACCGGCCTCCTTGAGCATCTCGACGGCGGGCTCCGACAGGGAGCCCTTGTTCGGGACGGCGATCCTCAGCACGGTCGTTCTTCTCCTCAGAGGTGGGTGTAGACGTCGTCGAGCGTGAGCCCGCGCGCGATCATCAGCACCTGCAGGTGGTAGAGGAGCTGGGAGATCTCCTCGGCCGTGCGCTCGTCGGACTCGTGCTCCGCGGCCATCCAGACCTCGGCGGCCTCCTCGACGACCTTCTTGCCGATGCCGTGCACGCCCGTGTCCAGCTCGGCGACCGTCCCGGAACCCGCGGGGCGGGTGGCGGCCTTGTCGGACAGCTCGGCGAACAGGGTGTCGAAGGTCTTCACGCGGAGACTCTAGACGTCCCCGCACGCAGCTCGCGCAGGGCGACCACGGTGGCGACGGCGGCCTCCGCGGCCTCCGCGCCCTTGTCCTCGTGCGACCCCTCGAGACCGGCGCGGTCCAGCGCCTGCGCCTCGTCGTCGCAGGTGAGGACCCCGAACCCGACGGGGACGCCGGTGCGGATACCGACCTCTGTCAGCCCGAGCGTGGCGCCCTGGCAGACGTACTCGAAGTGGGGCGTGCCGCCACGGATGACCACCCCGAGGGCGACGACCGCGTCGGCGCCGTTCGCGGCCGCGACCTGCGCGGCGACGGGCAGCTCGAACGTGCCCGGCACGCGGATGACCGTGACGTCCTCGACGTGGGCGGCCGTCAGGGCGCGCCGGGCGCCCGCGAGCAGGCCGTCCATGACGACCGTGTGCCAGCTCGCGGCGACGACGACGACCTTCAGGCCGGTGCCGTCGACGCTCAGGGTGGGTGCTCCAGCACCGCTCATGCCAGGTCCTCCAGGTTCTCGAACGCGTGGTCGTCGTGGTCCGCGCCGGGGGTGGCCGGCGTGGCGTGCACGGGCGAGACCGGGATGGGCTCCCGCTCGGTGCCCGGCGGCAGGTGGAGCAGGTGCCCCATCGAGGTCGCCTTCGTGCGCAGGTACGCCTCGTTCTGCGGTGTGCGCCCGACCTCGAGGCTGCGGACCTCCGCGACGTCGATGCCGTGCGCGCGCAGCCCGGCCACCTTGGCCGGGTTGTTGGTGAGCAGGCTGATCCGCTGCACCCCGAGGTCGTCCAGGATCGCGGCCGCGGCGCCGTACTCGCGCCGGTCGGCGGGCCAGCCGAGGTCGAGGTTCGCCTCGACGGTGTCCCGGCCCTGGTCCTGCAGCGCGTAGGCCGCGACCTTGGCGAGCAGGCCGATGCCCCGACCCTCGTGCCCACGCAGGTAGATCACGGCACCGCCCTGCTCGGCGGCCAGCTCGAGCGCGGCGTCCAGCTGCGGACCGCAGTCGCACCGGGCCGACCCGAACGCGTCACCCGTCAGGCACTCGGAGTGCACGCGGACGACCGGTGCGTCGGCCAGCCCGGCGGTCGGCACCAGGGCCACGTGCTCGGCACCGGTGCGCAGGTCGCGGTAGCCGTGGATGCGGAAGTCGCCGTGCTTGGTCGGCAGGTACGCCGTGTGCGTCGCGTGCACCCGCTCCTTGGGCGGCGCGGCGACGGCGACCTCGGCGGTGACGTCGTCGTCGTGCTGCGTGCGCCACGTGACGATGTCCTCGATGGTCAGCAGCACCAGTCCCTCGGCCTCCGCCAGCGCGGAGGCGACCGGCAGACGCGTCATCGTCCCGTCGTCGTTGACCAGCTCGGCGATCGCACCGACCGGCTCCAGGCCGGCCAGGCGGCACAGGTCGACCGCCGCCTCGGTGTGACCGCCGCGGTGCAGCACGCCACCGGGCACGGCGCGCAGCGGCAGCACGTGACCGGGCCGGATGAGGTCCTCCCGGCCGGACGCCGGGTCGGCGAGCACCCGCAGGGTCCGGGCGCGGTCGGACGCCGAGATGCCGGTGGTGACGCCCGTCGCCGCGTCCACCGTCACCGTGTACGCCGTGCGCCGCGGGTCCTGGCTGTGCGGGACCATGAGCGGCAGGTCCAGGGCGTCCGCGCGCGACGCCGGCATCGGGGCGCACAGGTAGCCCGACGAGTGCCGGATGGTCCAGGCGATCCACTCGGGGGTCGCCGACTGCGCGGCGAGGATGACGTCCGCCTCGTTCTCCCGGTCCGGCGAGTCCGCGACGAGCACGGGCCGGCCGGCACGCAACGCGTCCAGGGCCTCCTCCACGGTGCCCAGCCGCACTCCCGCGGGGGCGGTCACCGCAGCACCCCGGCCGTCGCGAGCAGCCGCTCGGTGTACTTGGCCAGCACGTCCACCTCCAGGTTCACGCGCGCACCGGGGGCGAGCGTGCCCGAGGGTGGTCGCCTCCAGCGTCGTGGGGATGAGCGAGACCCCGAAGGACTCGTCGGTCACGTGCGTCACGGTCAGGGAGATGCCGGACACGGCGATCGACCCCTTCTCGGCCACGTACCGCGCGAGCTCCGGAGCCAGGCCGATCTCGACGTCGTCCCAGCGCGGCCCCGGGGTCCGGCTCAGGATGGTGCCGACGCCGTCGACGTGCCCCTGCACCACGTGCCCCCCGTAGCGGCCGCCCACGGCGAGCGCGCGTTCCAGGTTGACCGGGCTGGACACGTCGACGTCGCCGAGCGCGCTGCGCCGCAGGGTCTCGGGCATGACGTCGGCGACGAACGTGCCGTCGCCCGGCAGCTCCGTGACCGTGAGGCACACGCCGGAGACGCTGATCGAGTCGCCCAGATGGGCGTCCGAGACCACGAGCGGGCCGCGGACGGTCAGGCGGGCGTCGGCGCCCTCCGGGCCGTGCACGACGGACTCGACGGTGCCGATCTCCTCGACGATTCCGGTGAACATCAGGGGGCCTCCGTGGTGCGGGTGGGGTCGACGGTCGCGACGACGAGCACGTCGGGACCGAGCGGAAGGACGGATCGGGTGGTGAGTCGCAGGGCGTCGTCGATCGTGCCGACGCCCAGGTCCGCCATCGCGGACGCGCCGGAGCCGAGCAGGACGGGTGCCACGTACGCGTGCACCTCGTCCACCGCGCCCGCGCGCAGGAAGGCCGCGGCGAGGGTCGGGCCGCCCTCGACCAGCACGTGACGCACCTCGCGCTCCTGGAGCAGCGCGAGCACGTCGGCCGGGTCGTGCGTGCGCACGTGGACCAGCTCGCCGCCCGGACCGTGCAGCCGGCCGCCCTGAGGCAGGTCGCGCCGCCCGACGACGACCCGCAGCGGCTGCTGCCCGTGCAGCTCGCCGGCCGCGTTGCGCGCGGTCAGGGACGGGTCGTCCGCCCAGGCCGTGCCGGTGCCGACGACGATCGCGTCCACCTGCGCGCGCAGCTCGTGCGCGTGCTGGCGGGACACGGAGGACGTGATCCAGCGGCTCGAGCCGTCCGCCGCGGCGATCCGCCCGTCCAGGGAGGTCGCGATCTTCAGGGTGACGAACGGGCGACCTCGCTCGACGGCGGGCAACCAGGCGCCCAGCAGCGCGCGGCCCTCGTCGGCGAGCAGGCCGGTCCGCACGTCGACGCCCGCGGCGCGCAGCCGCTGCGCCCCGCCGGCGGCGACGGGGTTCGGGTCGTCCACCGAGACGACGACGTGCGCGACGCCGGCCGCGAGGAGCGCCTCGGAGCACGGGCCGGTGCGGCCCGTGTGGTTGCACGGCTCGAGGGTGACGACGGCGGTGGCTCCGCGGACCGGGGCACCGCGACCGGCGGCGTCCGTCAGCGCGGCGACCTCGGCGTGCGGGGTGCCCGCTCCCCGGTGCCAGCCCTCGCCGAGGACGGCGCCGTCCTGCCCGAGCAGCACGCAGCCCACGCGCGGGTTGGGCCCGGTGGCCGGCCCGCGGGCGGCGAGCTCCAGCGCGCGCCGCATCGCGGCGGTCACGGACGGAGCATGCACGTCCGTGTCCGTGCTGGTCATGCTCACCTCCGGGCGCGCGGGGCTCCGGGGTGAGGGCGGCAGGAGGGGTCCCGCAGCCACGGCGCACGACGGCGCCGCCACGTGATCCTCCCATCCGGACTGTCACCGTCGGTCCTGGAGTTCCACCAGGTCAACCGTCCGGTCCTTGCGGACCGTGCGGGTCGCGGACTGTCACCGCCGGCTCGGAATTGCACCGACCCCGGAGCACGTGTGTGTGTTCGTACTGCGCCAACGATCATGCCACACGGGGCATTCCCGCCCGTCAGGCCCCCGGGTCGGCCAGTCCCCGCAGCGCGGCGATCTCGGCCGCCACGTCGGGTGCCCCGTACACCGCCGAGCCCGCGACGAACACGTTGGC
This sequence comes from uncultured Actinomycetota bacterium, assembly GCA_963837795.1. Taxonomy (GTDB): domain Bacteria; phylum Actinomycetota; class Actinomycetes; order Actinomycetales; family Cellulomonadaceae; genus Cellulomonas. Next base: position 41,502 of record CAWIOT010000001.1, on the reverse strand, counting down.
TCCCGCGCGGGCGATCCGGCCGATCGTGTCCCGCGCGACACCGCCGTCCACCTGGATCCAGGTGTCGGCCCCGCTGGCGTCGAGCGCCGCACGGAGCCGCTCGATCTTGGGCAGCATCCCCTCGATGAACGACTGCCCGCCGAACCCCGGCTCGACCGTCATGACGAGCACCATGTCGAACTCGGGCAGCAGGTCGAGCAGCGGCTCGACGGGAGAGGCGGGCCGCAACGCGATGCCGGCTCGGACACCCCGCTCGCGCAGCTCGCGCGCGAGCCGGACGGGGGCCTGGGTCGCCTCGGCGTGGAACGTCACGGAGGCCGCACCGGCCGCGGCGTACTCGGGCGCCCAGCGGTCGGCGTCCTCGATCATGAGGTGCACGTCCAGCGGCACCGGCGCCACCTCGGCGATCCGGCGCACCACCGGGAGCCCGAGGGTCAGGTTGGGCACGAAGTGGTTGTCCATGACGTCGACGTGCACGAAGTCGGCGGTGGCGATCGCCCGCAGGTCGCGCTCGAGGTTGACGAAGTCGGCGGACAGGATGCTCGGGTTGATCAGTGCAGGCACCCGGCCAGCGTAGAGGGCTCAGGTGCGACGCAGCAGGGTGAGGTGCATGGCGTCGGTCCCGTGCACGTGCGGCCACAGCTGGACGTCGGTGCGCTCGTCGTCCAGGTCCACGTCCCCGCCCGGCACGATCGACCGGACCACCGCGGGGGTGTCGATCCGCTCCGCGGTGATCCCCGCCCGGCCGGCCGCGCGCAGGGCGTCCGTGACGACCAGCTGCGTCTCGGCCAGGTGCGGGGAGCACGTGACGTACGCGACGACGCCACCGGGACGCACCGCGCGCAACGCCGAGAGCAGCAGGTCACGCTGCAGCGCGCTCAGGCCGGCCAGGTCCGCCGGGCTGCGGCGCCAGCGCGCCTCGGGGCGGCGGCGCAGTGCGCCCAGGCCGGTGCACGGCGCGTCGACCATGACGCGGTCGAACGACCCGGGCTCCTCGGCACCCAGCACGCGGCCGTCGCCCGTGCGCACGTCCTCGACCGCGTCGGCCGGGACCGCCCGCAGCGCCTGCTCGACCAGGCGCGCCCGGTGCGGCTGCACCTCGTTGGCGACGAGGCGGGCGCCGCGCTCCCCCGCGACGGCGGCGAGCAGGGCCGCCTTGCCGCCCGGTCCGGCGCACAGGTCGAGCCAGCGCTCGTCCGGACCGTCCAGCGGCGCCTGCGTGAGCGCCAGGGCGACCAGCTGGCTGCCCTCGTCCTGGACCCCGGCGCGTCCGTCGCGCACGCTGCCCAGGTCGGCCGGGTCGCCGCCGCCCGACAGGATGACCGCGGTCGGCGTGAGCGTCCCGGGCGTCCCCGCGCCGGCGTCGTGCAGCACCTCCTCCTGCTCGGCCAGGCCCGGACGAGCGACGACCGTCACCCGGGGGGCGGTGTTGTCCGCGGCGAGCAGGTCGGTGATCTCCTCGGCCGAGCGGCCGTTGCCCACCAGCGCCTCGCGCAGCGCGCGCACCACCCACAGCGGGTGGCTCTGCACGACCGCCAGCCGCGCGAGCTCGTCGCCGCCGGCGGCGTCCGCGATGCGCTGCTCCCACGCCTGCGGGTCGTCGCGCCCGACCGTGCGCAGCACCGCGTTGACGAACTGCGACGGCCCGGTGCCCAGCTGCTCGCGCGCGAGCCCGACCGTCTCGGACACCGCCGCGTGCGCGGGGACCCGCATGCCGAGCAGCTGGTGCACGCCCAGGCGCAGGACGTCGAGCGCGGGTGCGTCGATCGCCGTGACCTCGCGGGACGCCGCCAGTGCGATGACCGCGTCGTAGCGCCCGCGCAGCCGCAGGGTCCCGTAGGCGAGCTCCGTGGCGAACGCTGCGTCTCGGCCGCTGAGCCGGCGCTCGCGCAGCAGGGGGGGCAGGACCAGGTTGGCGTAGGCGTCGGACCCGTCGACGGCGCGCAGCACGTCGTAGGCGACCGTGCGCGCGGGGTCGCTGCCGCGCCGACGCTGTGACGGTGCGGCCGCCGACCGCTGCGTGCGGCCCTGCGACCGCGCCGAGCCGCGCTGCCGTCCGCGGGCGTCCCGGCGCGCGTCGTCGGCCGGGCTCACGCGCCGCCCCCGAGCACCGTGCCGGCCTCGAGGCGGGCCCCGCGCGCCCAGTCGGCGGCGGCCATCGCGCGCTTGCCCTGCGGCGTGACCTCCGTGAGCCGGACCGCGTGTCCGCCCGTGCCGACGAGCACCTCCCGCTTGGTCACCTGCAGCTCGCCGGGCGCCAGGTCGTCGACGTCGGGCACCGGCACGACCGGGGACAGTCCGAGGCGCGAGCCGTCCGGCAGGGTCGTCCACGCGCCCGGGGCCGGCGTGCAGCCTCGGACACGGCGGTCGACCGCGTGGGCCGGGTGCGACCAGCGCACGCGTGCGTCGTCGACCTCGATCTTCGGGGCGAGGCTGACGCCGTCGGTGCTCTGGGGCACCGGGTTGAGGATGCCGTCCTCGAGCGCGTCGAGGGTCTGCACGAGCAGACCCGCACCGGCCGTGGCGAGCCGTCCGAGCAGGTCGCCGGCCGTGTCCCGCGGCCGGACGGTCTCGGTGAGGAACCCGAAGACCGGCCCGGTGTCCAGGCCGGCCTCGAGCCGGAACGTCGACGCTCCGGTCACCTCGTCGCCCGCGATGATCGCGTGCTGGACCGGAGCCGCCCCGCGCCAGGCGGGGAGCACCGAGAAGTGCAGGTTCACCCAGCCATGGGCGGGCACGTCGAGCAGGGCTGGCGGGATCAGCGCGCCGTAGGCGACCACCGGGGCGGCGTCGACGGCGAGCTCCGCCAGCCGCGCCTGGAACTCCTCGTCGCGGGGGCGCTGCGGCGTGAGGACCTCGATCCCCGCCTCGAGCGCCCGCGCCTTGACCGCACTCTGCGCCGAGGACCGGCCGCGACCGGCGCGTGCGTCCGGGCGGGTCAGGACGGCGACGACCTCGTGCCGCGACGCCAGGAGCGCCTCGAGCGACGGCACCGCGGCCGCGGGGGTTCCGGCGAAGAGCAGACGCATGGCGTCGATCCTAGGTGGGCGCCAGGGGGACGCCGCGCGCCGCCAGCTCGGCCCGGAGCGCGTCCGCCGTGGTGAACAGGACCGCGTCGTACCCGGCGCGCGCCGCCGCCGTCACGTTGGCGGCGGAGTCGTCGGCGAACAGCGTCCGCGCCGGCTCCAGGCCGTACCGCTGCGTCAGCAGGGCGAAGATGCGCGGGTCGGGCTTGGCCACCCCGACCCGGCCCGACACGAGGACGTCCTCGAGCAGCCCGATCGCGGGTGCGGCGGGCTCGGCCAGGTGGAACGTCTCCGCGGACCAGTTGGTCAGGCCCAGCAGGCGCACCCCGGCGGCGTGCAGGTCACGCACCAGCTCCTCCGACCCCGGCACGGGACCGGCCAGCGTCTCCGCGAAGTGCGCGACGTACACGTCCAGCGCCGGCACGTGCTCGGGCGCGCTCGCGGCCAGCTCGGCGCGGGCGGCGGACCAGGACCGCCCGGCGTCCTGCGCGTGGTTGAACGAGGGGAAGTCGAAGTCGGTGAGGAACGCCTCGGCGTCCCGGGGCGCCACCCGGCCGGCGAACGGCCGGTGCGGCTCCCACCGCACGAGGACGTTGCCCAGGTCGAGCACCACGGTGTCGATCATCCGAGCTCCGCCGGGTCCAGCTGCACGCGCACCGTCCCACCCTCACGCCGGGCGCTGCGCACCGCGAGCGAGGCCGCCACGGCACGGGCCAGCGCCGCCCCGGCCGCGCGCGGCACGCGCACCAGCGCGCGGACGTCCGCCTCCAGCGCACCCTGCTCGGCCGCGCCCACCGGGACCGGGCCGAGGATCTCGGCCTCGGGCAGGTCGAGGCGGCCCAGGAGCGTGTCCACCGCGTCGCGCGGCCCCGTGACCGCGGCCATCCGGACCGCGGGGGGCAGTGCCAGCTCGGCGCGCTCCCCCAGCTCGCGCGCGGCGTAGCCCGCCGGGTCCCAGCGCACGAGCGCCTGGGTCGCGCGCTCCTCGGCGTCGCCGACCAGCACGACCGTGCCGCCCTGCGACGCCGGGCGCACCAGTGCGGCGGCGGCCAGCCATCGGCGCAGCGCGTCCTCCCCCGTCCGCAGTGAGGTCCCTGCGGTGCTGACCGCGGCGTCCAGCAGGAGCGCCGCCGCGTAGCCCCCGGGAGCGACCGGCTCGGCACCGGGCGTCGCGACGACGACGGCCGGCGTGTCCGGGACGGTCGCGAGCACGCCGGCGGCCGCGCGCGCGCCCGACACCCGGACCGGGACCCCGGGGAACGCGCGGCCCAGCTCCTCCGCCGTCCGCTCCGACCCCACGCGGACCGAGCGCAACGTCCCGGCACCGCACTCGGTGCACCGCCAGTCGGTGGCCAGCCGTCCGCACCAGCCGCACGTCGGCACGCCGTCCGCCGAGGTCAGTCCGAGAGGCCCGTGGCAGACGCCGCACCGGGCAGCCGTCCGGCACCGACCGCACGCCACGGCCGGCAGGTATCCCGACCGCGGCACCTGCACGAGCACCGGCCCGTCGACCAGCCGGTCCCGCAGCGTGCGCCAGGCGGGCGCGGGCAGTCGCGCCGCGGCGGCCGGCCCCTCCCGGGCGAGCTCGACCGAGGTCAGGGCCAGCACGCGTGCGGCGCGGGACCGTGTGGTCGGCCGGTCGGCGGCGACCTCCCGGGCCCAGCCCGACTCGACCAGCGCCTGCGCCTCGACGCTGCGGCCGTGGGCACCCACCAGGAGCGCGCACCGCTCGAGCTCGGAGCGCAGCGCCAGCACCTCGCGCACGTGCGGGTACGGGGCCCGCGGCTCGGCGTGCAGCGGGTCGCCGTCGTCCCACACCACCGCCAGGCCGAGGTCCGTCACCGGGGCGAACGCGGACGCCCGGGTGCCCACCACGACCGTCGCCTGACCCCGCAGCGCAGCGAGGAAGGAGCGGTACCGGGCGGCGGGGCCGTCGTCCGCGGCGAGCCGGACGGCACCGCCCGTCGCACCGGGGACCCAGCGCGGGATGCCCGCGTCGGCCAGCGCGGTGAGCACGCGGTCGATGTCGCGGGCGTCGGGCACCACGACGAGCGCTCCGCGGCCGCCCAGCACACACGCCGCGACCGCCTGGGCCACCGCGTCGGGCCACCGGTCGCCGGCCTCCCCCGGCAGGGCCGACCACACCGCGCGCGGCGCCCCGCCCGCGGTCACGTGCTGGAGGAAGGCCGCCCCACCGCGGTAGGGCGCCCAGGCGGAGGCGGACGGCGAGGGTGGGGCCGGCTCCCCCGGCTCCGCTGGCGTCTCGGCCTCGACGCGCGCGTGCCGGGGTGGCACCGCCAGGCGCAGGACGTCGTTGAGCGTGCCCGCCCACCGGTCGGCGACGGCGCGTGCCAGCCGCGCCACCTGGGGACTCAGCACCGCCTCCGCGGACACCACCCGGCGCAGGGGCGCCAGCGTGCCGTCGTGCTCCGCCTCCTGCACGCGCTCCAGCAGGTAGCCGTGGACGTCCTGCCCTGCGAACCGCACCTTGACCCGGGTGCCCGGCACGGCGGTCTCGTCGAGCGCGGCCGGGACCAGGTACTCGAAGACGCGGTCCAGGTGGGCCGGCACCAGGTCCACGCACACGCGCGCCACCGGCAGGTGCTCGGCGAGCGGCACCCCGCCGACGACCGGCCGCGGACGACGCCGCGGCTGGGGCAGGCCCTCGAGCATCAGCTGCTCGCCGCCCGCACTCATGTCCACGCACCCATCACAGCACCCACCGCCCACGCCGCCCCGACCGGTCGGTCGCCGGCGGCGGCACGGCGGATCGTCAGCCCACCGCGGACTGCAGGTCCGCCACGCGGTCCGTGCGCTCCCAGCTGAACTGGGGAAGCTCGCGCCCGAAGTGCCCGTACGCGGCGGTCGCCTGGTAGATCGGACGCAGGAGGTCCAGGTCCCGGACGATCGCCGCGGGGCGCAGGTCGAACACCTCGCGGATCGCGGCGGTCAGCCGGTCGAGCGGGACCGTCTCGGTGCCGAACGTCTCGACGTACAGCCCCACCGGGTTGGCCTTGCCGATCGCGTAGGCGACCTGGACCTCGCAGCGGCGCGCCAGTCCGGCCGCGACGACGTTCTTGGCCACCCACCGCATCGCGTAGGCCGCCGAGCGGTCCACCTTCGACGGGTCCTTGCCGGAGAACGCCCCACCGCCGTGGCGCGCGATGCCACCGTAGGTGTCGACGATGATCTTGCGGCCCGTGAGCCCCGCGTCGCCCTGGGGACCGCCGACCACGAACGTCCCGGTCGGGTTCACGAGCAGGCGGTAGCCCGACGTGTCCAGGTCCAGCTGCTCCAGCACCGGCGCCACGACGTGCTCCGCGATCCCCGGCCGCAGCGTGGTCTCCAGCTGCACGTCCGGGTCGTGCTGCGTGGACAGGACGACCGTGTCGAGGCGCACCGCACGGTCCCCCTCGTAGCCGATGGTGACCTGGGTCTTCCCGTCGGGTCGCAGTCCCGGCAGGATCCCCTCCTTGCGCACGAGGGTCAGCCGCTCGGACAGCCGGTGCGCCAGCCAGATCGGCAGCGGCAGGAGCGACGGGGTGTCGTCGCTGGCGTACCCGAACATGAGGCCCTGGTCGCCCGCGCCCTGCGCGTCCAGCGGGTCGAGGTCGGAGGCGTCCTCGCGCACCTCGATCGCCTTGTCGACGCCCGCGGCGATGTCCGGGGACTGCTGCCCGATCGACACGGAGATGCCGCACGAGTCGCCGTCGAAGCCGATCGCCGACGAGGTGTAGCCGATCCCGCGGACCACCTGCCGCACGATCTGCGGGATCTCGACGTACGCGCTGGTGGTGACCTCGCCGGCCACGTGCACCAGACCGGTGGTGACCATCGTCTCCACCGCGACGCGGGCCTGCGGGTCCTGCTCGAGCATCGCGTCGAGGATGGCGTCGGAGATCTGGTCGCAGATCTTGTCCGGGTGGCCCTCGGTCACGGACTCGGACGTGAACAGGCGCATCGCGGGGTCGGTCATGGCGGACAGCGTAATGGGCCGTGCCGCGAGGTCGTGCTCGCGCTCAGCGTGCGAGGACCGCGTCCCAGACCGCGTGGGCGACCTCGTCCTTGCTCCCCGTCGCCGACGCGACCACGTCGCCGGAGGCGTCGAGGATGGTCACGTCGTTGGCGTCCGTGCCGAACCCTCGGCCCCCGCCGACGGCGTTGACGACGAGCAGGTCTGCACCCTTGCGTCGCGCCTTCGCCCGGCCGTGCTCGAGCACGCTGCCCGCCTCGTCGCCCGTCTCCGCGGCGAAGCCGACGACGACCTGCTCCGGGCGCAGCCGGTCGGCCGCCAGCTCGGCCAGGACGTCGACCGTCTCGACGAGCTCGAGCACCGGCGCGTCGCCGCCCGGCGTCTTCTTGATCTTGGTGGCCCCGCTGGTGCGTGGCCGGAAGTCGGCGACCGCGGCGGCCATGACCACGACGTCGGCGTCCTTCGCCGCGGCGCGCACGGCGTCCCGCAGCTCGGCGCCGGTCTCCACGCGGACGACGTCGACGCCGACCGGGACCGGGACCTCGACGTTCGCTGCCACCAGCGTCACGCGTGCGCCGCGGGCCTGCGCCGCCCGGGCCAGGGCCACGCCCTGCCGGCCCGAGGACCGGTTCCCCAGGAACCGCACGGGATCGAGCGGCTCCCGGGTGCCGCCGGCGGACACCACGACGTGCCGACCGCCCAGGTCCTGCGGTCGCGTCCGGACCAGGGCGAGGGCGTGCGCAGCGATCTCCTCCGGCTCGGGCAGCCGACCCGGGCCCGTGTCCGAGCCGGTCAGGCGGCCCGCAGCGGGGTCCAGGACGTGCACACCGCGTGCGCGCAGCGTCGCGACGTTCGCCACCGTGGCGGGGTGCTCCCACATCTCCGTGTGCATCGCGGGCGCCAGCAGCACCGGGCACCGCGCCACGAGCAGCGTCGCGGTCAGCAGGTCGTCCGCCTGACCGCTCGCCGCGCGCGCCAGCAGGTCCGCCGTGGCCGGCGCGACGACGACCAGCTCGGCCTGCTTGCCGACGGCGACGTGCGCCACCTGGTCGACGTCCTCGAAGACGTCGGTCGTCACCGGCTGACCGGACAGGGCCTCCCACGTCGCGCGGCCGACGAACTCCAGCGCGGCGCGCGTGGGGACCACCCGGACCTCGTGCCCCTGCTCGCGCAGGAGCCGCAGCAGCAGGACGGCCTTGTAGGCGGCGATCCCGCCCGCGACGCCGAGGACGATGCGCATGGTGGGGCGGTCAGCCCTCCGTGGCCTCGGACGTCAGCAGGCCGGCGTCGATCTCGCGCATCGCGATCGAGAGCGGCTTCTCCTGCGGGCGGGTGTCGACCAGCGGGCCGACGTACTCGAGCAGGCCCTCGTTGAGCTGCGAGTAGTAGGCGTTGATCTGGCGCGCGCGCTTGGCCGAGTACAGGACCAGCGCGTACTTGGAGTCCGCGCGCTCCAGCAGACGGTCGATGGGCGGGTCGGTGATGCCGGTGGGGGCGGCGACGGTTCCGGACACGGTGATCTCCCAGAGGTACAAGGTGGGTTGGGCAGTGACGATCTCTGCGCCCCATCCTACCTGGTCGAGATGCCCATCCCCCGGACGAGCTCGTCGGTGGCCCGGTGCACGTCGTCGTTGACGATCACCTGGTCGAACTCGGCCTCCGCGGCCAGCTCGACCCGGGCCGTGGCCAACCGCCGCTCGCGCTCCTCGGCGTCCTCGGTTCCTCGGCCGACGAGACGGCGCTCGAGCTCGGCGAACGACGGCGGTGCGAGGAAGACGAAGTGGGCGTCCGGCATGGACTCCCGCACCTGCCGGGCGCCCTGCAGGTCGATCTCGAGCAGCGCGGGCTCACCGGCCGCCAGCCGGTCCTCGACGGGCTTGCGCGGGGTGCCGTAGCGGTTGCGCCCGTGCACCACCGCCCACTCCAGCAGGTCGCCGCGGGCGACCATGCGGTCGAACTCGTCGCCGGACACGAACAGGTAGTGCACGCCGTCGACCTCGCCCGGCCGCGGTGACCGGGTGGTCGCCGACACCGAGAGCCAGACCTGCGGGTACCGGGCGCGGACGTCGGCCGACACGGTCCCCTTGCCGACGGCAGTCGGTCCGGCGAGCACGGTCAGCCGGGCGGGCGTCGTCGTCATGGGTGGTGCGGTACTCCTCGAGCTGCGCGGTGCGGCGTCCCGTCCGCCGAGCCGTTCACCCGAAACGGTCGACGAGAGCCTTCACCTGGTGCGGTCCGAGACCGCGCACACGACGGGTCTCGGAGATTCCGATCTCGGAGATGATCGCACGTGCCTTGACCTTCCCGACGCCAGGCAGCGACTCCAGCAGGGCGAGGACCTTGAGCTTGCCGATCGTCTCGTCCGCCTGCCCCTGGGCGATCACCTCGGAGAGCGTGCCCTGCGAGTACTTGAGTCGGTTCTTGACCTCAGCGCGGGCCTGCCGGGCGGCGGCGGCCTTCTGGAGCGCTGCCGCTCGTTGTTCGGGAGTCAGCGGAGGGAGTGCCACGCGCGTCACCTTCTCATCAGTGGGCCGGCGACCCACGGGAAGTGCGCGGGATCGTGAGAACGAAACTAGCGAGCGGCACCCTCATCGGCAATGTGGACGCGCGACCGGCCGCGCACCACCTGCACGGACGTGCCGTGCCGTGGTCAGGACAGGGCCGTGGCCGCCTCGTCGGCGGCTCGTCGCGCGGCCGCTCGCAGCGCCGCCACGTCGGGTCCCGCCGCCAGGACGCCCCGCGACGAGGAGGCCAGCACCTGGCGCCGGGCCGCCCCGAAGACCTGTGCGAGCTCCCGTGGGCCGGCACCCTGTGCACCGACCCCCGGAGCGAGCAGCGGGCCGTTCACGGCCGCCAGGTCCACGCCCGCGCGGTGGGCGGCGTCGCCGACGGTCGCCCCCACGACGAGGCCGATCGACCCGAGCGGCGCGTCACCCGCGTTGAGCGTGGCCGCCCGCGCGGCCACGAGGGCCGCCACCGTCGTCCCGTCCGCCGTGCGGGCGTGCTGGACCTCGCGCCCCTCCGTGTTGGAGGTCAGGCACAGGACGAACAACCCGCGTCCCGTCGACAGCGCGAGGTCGACCGCCGGGTCCAGCGAGCCGAACCCGAGGTACGGCGACACGGTCAGCGCGTCGCCCGCCAGCGGCGAGCCGTCGCGCAGGAACGCCTCCGCGTACGCCGCCATGGTGGAACCGATGTCCCCGCGCTTGGCGTCGACGACCACGAGGGTCCCGCTCTGACGCCCCGCCGCGACGACCTCCTCGAGCACCGCGACCCCGGCGGAGCCGTGCCGCTCGAAGAACGCGGCCTGCGGCTTGACGGCCGCGACGTGGCCGCCGACCGCCTCCATGACCGTCAGGGCGAACCGGCGCAGCCCCTCGGCGTCGTCCGGCAGGCCCCACGCCTCCAGCAGGCTGGCGTGCGGGTCGATGCCGACGCACAGCGGACCGTGCTCCTGCATCGCGGCCGCCAGCCGGGCCCCGAAGGGTGCGGTCACGCGCGCGCCTCCGCCCGCTTCTGCCGACGCACCAGGGCGGCGGCGTCGTGCTCCTGCAGGCTGGTCACCCGGAAGGGCCCGGCCAGCCGGGCCTCGATGGCCTGCACCGCCGCCCCCAGCTGCTGGACCGTGGTGACCATCGCCTTGTCCGCGGCGGTGGTCGCTGCCCGGATCTCGTAGCCGTCCGCGCGGGCCCCCTGACCCGACGGGGTGTTGACGACGATGTCGACGTCACCCGCGGTGATGAGGTCGACGATGGTCGGCTCCCCCGCCTCCCCCCGGCCGGACGAGTACTTGCGCACCACCGTCGACGCGATGCCGCTGCGGTGCAGGACCGCGGCGGTGCCCTCGGTCGCGAGGATCTCGAAGCCCAGCTCGGCCAGGCGCTTGACCGGGAAGACGATCGAGCGCTTGTCACGGTCGGCCACCGAGATGAACGCGCGGCCCCCCGCGGGCAGACCACCGAACGCGGCGTCCTGCGACTTGGCGAACGCCGTCGGGAAGTCGACGTCGAACCCCATGACCTCGCCCGTCGAGCGCATCTCCGGGCCGAGCACGGTGTCGACGACGATGCCGGCCTTGGTGCGGAACCGCTTGAACGGCAGGACCGCCTCCTTGACCGCGACCGGCGAGTCGAGGTCCAGCACGCTGGCGTCGTCGACGGGCAGGATGCCGGCGGTGCGCAGGTCCGCGATCGAGTGGCCCGCCATGACCAGCGCGGCCGCCTTGGCCAGCGAGACGCCGGTCGCCTTCGAGACGAACGGGACCGTCCGGGACGCCCGCGGGTTGGCCTCGAGCACGTAGAGGACGTCGGAGACGAGCGCGAACTGGATGTTCAGCAGCCCGCGCACCCCCACGCCGCGCGCGATGGCCTCGGTCGACAGCCGGATCCGCTCGAGCTCGGAGGTGGACAGGGTGACGGGCGGCAGGGTGCACGCCGAGTCGCCGGAGTGGATGCCGGCCTCCTCGATGTGCTCCATGACGCCGCCGAGGAACAGCTCGGTGCCGTCGAACAGGGCGTCCACGTCGATCTCGATGGCGTCGTCGAGGAAGCGGTCGATGAGCAGCGGCGGCAGGGTCCCGGCCCTGCCCCCGTCCGCAGCGTTGTCGAGCGCGCGCTGGACGTACTCGTTGAGCTGCGGCTCGTCGTAGACGATCTCCATGCCGCGGCCGCCCAGGACGTAGGAGGGCCGCACGAGCACCGGGAAGCCGATCCGGCGGGCGGTGTCCCGGGCCCCGGCGAGCGTGGTGGCGGTGCCGAACGCGGGCGCGGGCAGGCCGGCCGCCTCGAGCACCTTGCCGAACTCCCCCCGGTCCTCGGCGGCGTCGATCGCGGCCGGGGAGGTGCCCAGGATCGGCAGCCCGGCATCGGCCAGCCGCTGGGCCAGCGACAGGGGCGTCTGACCGCCGAGGGTGACGATGAGGCCCTCGACGGGCCCCGCGGCCAGCTCGGCCTCGTAGACCTCGAGGACGTCCTCGAACGTCAGGGGCTCGAAGTACAGCCGGTCGGAGGTGTCGTAGTCCGTGGACACCGTCTCCGGGTTGCAGTTGACCATCACGGTCTCGTACTCGCCCTTGAGCGCCAGGGCCGCGTGCACGCACGAGTAGTCGAACTCGATGCCCTGGCCGATCCGGTTGGGCCCCGAGCCGAGGATGAGGATGGCGGGCCGGGTGCGCGGCTCGACCTCGGTCTCCTCGTCGTAGGAGGAGTAGTGGTACGGCGTGCTCGCGGCGAACTCCGCGGCGCACGTGTCCACCGTCTTGAACACCGGGCGCAGGCCGACCGCGTGGCGCACCCGCCGGACCGCGTCCTCGGACGTGCGGCGCAGGGTGGCGATCTGGGCGTCCGACAGGCCGTGCCGCTTCGCCCGCTCCAGCACGTCGCGGGTCAGCGCGTCGGCGGTCCGCGTCTGCTCGGCCACCTCGTTGACCAGCTGGAGCTGGTCCAGGAACCACGGGTCGATGCCCGTGAGCTCGTACACCGTGTCGAGCGGCACCCCGGCCCGCAGCACCTGCTGCACGTCCACCAGGCGGTGCTCGGTGGGCCGCGAGATCGTCGCGACGAGCGCGTCCAGGGCGTCGCCGGTCAGCGCGTCGCCGGCCCAGTGGAAGACCGAGCCCTTCTTGTCGATCGAGCGCATCGCCTTGCCGAGCGCCTCGGTGAAGTTGCGACCCAGCGCCATGGCCTCGCCGACCGACTTCATGGTCGTGGTCAGCGTGTCGTCGGCGGCGGGGAACTTCTCGAACGCGAAGCGCGGCACCTTGACGACGACGTAGTCCAGCGTCGGCTCGAACGACGCGGGCGTCTTGCCGCCGGTGATGTCGTTCGGGATCTCGTCGAGCGTGTAGCCGACCGCGAGCTTGGCCGCGATCTTGGCGATCGGGAAGCCCGTCGCCTTCGAGGCCAGCGCGCTCGACCGGGACACGCGAGGGTTCATCTCGATGACGACGACGCGCCCGGTCGTCGGCTCGATGGCGAACTGGATGTTGCAGCCGCCGGTGTCGACGCCGACCTCACGGATGACCGCGATGCCGATGTCGCGCATCCGCTGGTACTCGCGGTCGGTGAGCGTCAGGGCGGGGGCCACGGTGACCGAGTCGCCCGTGTGCACGCCGACCGGGTCCACGTTCTCGATCGAGCAGACGACCACGACGTTGTCGTGCTTGTCGCGCATGAGCTCGAGCTCGTACTCCTTCCAGCCGAGGATCGACTCCTCCAGGAGCACCTCGGTGGTCGGCGAGTAGTGCAGGCCCTGGCCGACGATGCGGCGCAGGTCGTCCTCGTCGTAGGCGATGCCCGAGCCGAGCCCGCCCATGGTGAAGGACGGGCGCACGACGACGGGGTAGCCCAGGTCCTCGACCGCGCCGAGCGCGCCGTCGATCGTGTGGATGATCGCGGACCGGGCGCTCTCGGCGCCGCAGACGGCCACGACCTCCTTGAACTGCTCGCGGTCCTCGCCCTTCTGGATCGAGGCGATGTTGGCCCCGATGAGCTCGACGTCGTACTGCTCGAGGACGCCGGCCTCGTCCAGCGCGATCGCGGCGTTGAGCGCGGTCTGGCCGCCCAGCGTCGGCAGGATCGCGTCGGGGCGCTCCTTGGCGATGATCGTGGTCAGGACCTCGGTGGTGATGGGCTCGACGTAGGTGGCGTCGGCGAACTCCGGGTCGGTCATGATCGTGGCCGGGTTGGAGTTGACCAGGATGACGCGCAGGCCCTCCTCCTTGAGCACGCGGCAGGCCTGCGTCCCCGAGTAGTCGAACTCGCAGGCCTGGCCGATGACGATCGGGCCGGACCCGATCACCAGGACGCTCGTGATGTCGGTGCGACGGGGCATCAGGCGGCACCCTTCTGTGCGGTCATCAGGTCGAGGAAGCGGTCGAAGAGGTAGGCGGCGTCGTGCGGGCCGGCCGCGGCCTCCGGGTGGTACTGGACGGAGAACGCGGGCAGGTCGAGCGCCTCGAGCCCCTCGACGACGTCGTCGTTGAGGTCCACGTGGCTCACGACGACCCGGCCGTAGCGACCGCCGTCGTGCGGCGCGACGGTCTCGCCGTCCAGCGGCGCGTCGACCGCGAAGCCGTGGTTGTGCGCGGTGATCTCCACCTTGCCGGTCCGCCGGTCCATCACCGGCTGGTTCACGCCGCGGTGCCCGTAGCCCAGCTTGTAGGTGCCGAACCCGAGCGCGCGGCCCAGCAGCTGGTTGCCGTAGCAGATGCCGAAGAACGGGATCCGGCGGTCCAGCACCTCGCGCAGCAGCTCGATCTCGTGCGTCGCGGCCGACGGGTCACCGGGGCCGTTGGAGAAGAAGACACCGTCCGCCTGCGTCGCCAGGATGTCCTCGATCGACGCGTCCGACGGCAGCACGTGCACCCGCACGCCCCGCTCGGCCAGGCGCTGCGGCGTCATCGACTTGATGCCCAGGTCCACGGCGGCGACCGTCGCGACGCACTCCCCGAGCGGCTCGACCACGTAGGCGACGTCGGTGGACACCTCGCCGGCCAGGTCGGCCCCGGCCATCGCCGGTGCGGCGAGCACGGCGTCGAGGAGCTCGTCCACGGGCCGCCGCGCGCCGTCCGCGTCGAGCAGGGCGGAGCCGGAGAAGATGCCGGCGCGCATGACGCCGCGCTCGCGCAGGTGCCGGGTCAGGGCGCGGGTGTCGATGTCGCTGATGCCGACGATGTCCTGCGCGGCGAGGTCCTCGTCGAGCGTGCGCTGTGCGCGCCAGCTCGACGGGCGCCGGGCGGGGTCGCGCACCACGTAGCCGGACACCCAGATGCGCGACGACTCGTCGTCCTCGTCGTTGACGCCGGTGTTGCCGATGTGCGGCGCGGTCATCACGACGATCTGCCGGTGGTACGACGGGTCGGTCAGCGTCTCCTGGTACCCGGTCATGCCGGTGTTGAAGACGATCTCGCCCAGCGTCGAGCCCTCGGCACCGTACGGCCGGCCGGTGAACGTGCGGCCGTCCTCGAGCACGAGGACCGCCTGGGACGTGGCTGCGTCGGTCATGAGTTCCCCTCCTGCGCGGGCGCCGGGCCCGCGGTCAACGTCGTCACTGCCTCGATGAGCCGGGCACGGTCCGCGGCGTGCTTCGGTCGCAGACCCGTGTCCAGGCCGCGCTCGTCGTCCGGCCGGGCCTGCCAGGTGAGCACGACCAGGCCCTCTCCCCCGACCACCTTGCCCGCGATGCCCGGCGCACCGGCGCCGGACCGCAGCGCGGCGACGGGCAGGAACAGGTCCGTCGCGCCACGCCGCGTGATCAGCACCCCGGCGTCGAACACCGCGACCTGCGCGGGGCTGCGGACGCCGAGCCCCTGGGCGGTCACCCGGTCCAGCCAGTCACCGGCCCGGGTGGTCGACACGTACACCGCGTCGACGGGGGCGAGCCGCTGCGCACCCAGCCCGGCAGGCGGCACGGGCAGCTCCGGCACGAGGGCCGCGCTGCGCCGCGACCGCGCCTGCCAGCCCGCGCGCATCCCCCAGAACGCGACGAGCACCAGCAGGACGAGCGCGAACGTCGAGACGGCCTGCCGGCTCACGAGCTGACCACCACGCTCTCGTCGCACGCCGACCCGTCCATGACCGTCGCCCGGCCGCGCAGCCACGTCGCGATCACGCAGCCGGACAGGTCCCGGCCGCGGAACGGCGAGTTCACGCTCTGCGTGGCCTGGTCCTCCGGCACCACGACGCGGCGGATGCCCGGGTCGACGAGCGTGAGGTTGGCGGGCTCGCCGACCGCGATGGGCCGGCCGTGGTCGGCGACGCGACCGATCCGCGCGGGGGTGGTGGACAGCACCCGGGCGACGTCCGCCCACGTCATCCGGCCCGTGTCGACCATGGTCTCCTGGACCACCGAGAGGGCGGTCTCCAGGCCGGTCATGCCGAACGCGGCCGCGCCCCACTCGCAGTCCTTGTCCTCGCGCGTGTGCGGGGCGTGGTCGGTGGCGACGATGTCGATCGTGCCGTCGGCCAGCCCCTCGCGGACCGCCTCGACGTCCCGCTGCGTGCGCAGGGGCGGGTTGACCTTGAACACGGGGTCGTAGCCGCGCGCCAGCTCGTCGGTCAGCATGAGGTGGTGCGGCGTGACCTCGGCCGTGACGTCGATGCCGCGGGACTTGGCCCACCGGATGATCTCCACCGAGCCGGCCGTGGACAGGTGGCAGACGTGCAGCCTGGAGCCGACGTGCTCGGCGAGCAGCACGTCGCGCGCGATGATCGCCTCCTCCGCGACCGCGGGCCAGCCGGCCAGGCCCAGCTCCGCGGACACGACGCCCTCGTGCATCTGCGCGCCCTCGGTCAGCCGCGGCTCCTGCGCGTGCTGCGCGATGACGCCGTCGAACGCCTTGACGTACTCCAGCGCGCGGCGCATCACCACGGGGTCGTGCACGCACTTCCCGTCGTCCGAGAACACGCGCACCTGCGCGGCGGACTCGGCCATGGCGCCCAGCTCGGCCAGCCGCTCGCCCTCGAGCCCGACGGTCACCGCTCCCACGGGCCGCACGTCGACCCACCCGGCGTCGCGGCCCAGCCGCCACACCTGCTCGACGACGCCGGCGGTGTCCTGCGTCGGCGTCGTGTTGGCCATCGCGTGCACCGCCGTGAACCCGCCCATGGCGGCCGCGCGCGTGCCCGAGCGGACGGTCTCCGCGTCCTCGCGCCCGGGTTCGCGCAGGTGCGTGTGCAGGTCGACGAGCCCGGGCAGCAGCACCAGACCGGTCCCGTCGATGATCACCGGGTCGACGGCCTTCGCCTCGGCGTCCGCGCCGATCGCCGCGATGACGCCGTCGGCCAGCAGCACGTCCGTGGTGCCGTCGCCGAGCGGGCTGACGTCCCGCAGCAGGTAGTTCCGGGTCACGCGTCCACCTTCGTCTCGTCCGTCGTCTTCTCCGCCGTGCCGGCGAGCAGCAGGTAGAGGACCGCCATCCTGACCGCCACGCCGTTGGCCACCTGCTCGACGATCACCGCACGAGCCGAGTCCGCGGCGTCCGCCGAGATCTCCAGCCCGCGGTTCATCGGGCCCGGGTGCAGCACGATCGCGTGCTCGGGCAGGTGCGCCAGCCGGCGGGCGTCGAGCCCGTACCGGCGGGTGTACTCCAGGGGGCTGGGGAAGAACCCGCCCCCCGCGCTCGACATCCGCTCGCGCTGCACGCGCAGCATCATCACCGCGTCCGGCTTCTCGTCCGCGATGACCTGGTCCAGGTGGTAGGACACCCGCGCCGGCCACGCCCCCACGCCGACGGGCAGCAGGGTCGGCGGCGCCACGAGGACGACCTCGGCGCCGAGCGTGTGCAGCAGCTGCACGTTCGACCGCGCGACGCGGCTGTGCAGCACGTCCCCGACGATCGCGACCCGCAGGCCGGCCAGGTCGCGGCCCGTCACGTCCCCGGGACCGGCGAGGTGGCGGCGCAGCGTGTAGGCGTCGAGCAGCGCCTGCGTCGGGTGCTGGTGCATGCCGTCGCCCGCGTTGATCACGGCCCCGCTGGTCCAGCCTGCCGTCGCGAGCGTGTGCGGGGCGCCGGAGGCGTGGTGCCGGATCACGACCGCGTCCGCACCCATGGCCTGCAGGGTCAGCGCGGTGTCCTTGAGCGACTCCCCCTTGGACACGCTGGAGCCCTTGGCCGAGAAGTTGATGACGTCCGCCGAGAGCCGCTTGGCGGCGGTCTCGAACGAGATCCGCGTCCGGGTGGAGTCCTCGAAGAACAGGTTGACCACCGTGCGGCCCCGCAGCGTGGGCAGCTTCTTGATCTCCCGCTCCTGCGTCGCGGCCATGGAGCCGGCGGTGTCGAGGATCCGGACGGCGTCGGCCGCCTCGAGGTCGGCGGTGGACAGCAGGTGCTTCATCGGGCCCCTCCCTCGATCAGGACGGCGTCGCGCCCGTCGCTCTCCTCGAGCAGCACGCGGACGCGCTCGCTCGTGGAGGTCGGCAGGTTCTTGCCGACGTAGTCGGCGCGGATGGGCAGCTCGCGGTGACCGCGGTCGACCAGCGCGGCGAGCTGGACGGCCCGGGGCCGGCCGAGGTCGCTGATCGCGTCCAGCGCGGCCCGGATGGTGCGGCCCGAGTACAGGACGTCGTCGACGAGCACGACCACGCGGTCGTCGAGCCCGCCCCCGGGGATCTCGGTGGCACCGATCGTCCGGGTGGGGTGGTGCGCCAGGTCGTCGCGGTACATCGTCACGTCGAGGCTCCCGACGAGGGCCGCGGGGTCCAGGCCGGGCTCGACGGCCACGAGGCGCTCCGCGAGCCGGCGGGCCAGCGGCAGGCCGCGGGTGGGGATGCCCAGCAGGACGACGTCCGAGCCACCCTTGTTGCGTTCGAGGATCTCGTGCGCGATGCGCGTGAGCGCCCGGCTGATCTCGGGGGCGCCGAGGACCACGTTCGCGTCGTCGTCGACGCTCCCGTCGGTGGGCGCAGGCGTGCCGGTGCTCATGAAGCCAACTCCTTCCCCGCCTCACGGGACGGGTCTTAAAGGAATGTTTCTCGGGCGTCACCCTACCGCGCGGCACGCACGCGCCCACCGCCGTCTCACGCGACGTCCGTCACGGTGCCGGCGGGCGAAGACAGCCGGCACCCGACGGCTGTGACCCGTCACCCGGATGCCACGTCATGGCAGGCCGACGCGGTGACGATGTCCCTTTCGTGCTCGGAACCGTTCCTACGTGGGTCACCGTCCTGCAGCTCCTCGCCGCCGGGCTCGTCGGTGGCTTCTGCGTGCTGCAGTGGGTGTGGTGGCGTGGCGAGGTCCGTCCGGCGAGCGCCGCGTGGTCGCTCGCCTGGTCGGTCGACATGGCCCTGGTGCTCGTCGCGGGCGGGCTGTTCGCCCTGACGACGCCCGGCACGGTGCGCGACGTCCTCGTCTTCGTGCACGCCCAGCTGGTCGCGGCGTTCCTGCTCCTGGCCGTCCCCGCCACCCGAGCCATCGCGGGCGGCCCGCGGGTCCGGTACTGGCTGTGGGCCGCCGGCGCCCTGTTCGTCGCCCGCGGTGCGCTGTGGTGGGTTCCGCTCGACGCGTACGTCGCGGACGCCGACGCCCTCGACGCCGCGCTGCTGCTCGCACCGACCGCCGTCGTCGTCTCCTACGTGGTCGTCGCGGTCGGCCGCACGAGGCTCACCCGGTTCGGGTACCTGCTGGTCGTGGCGGGCGCCGAGTCGCTCGCGATCTTCACGGCGGGGGTCGTGGTGCGCGACTACGCGGTCGGCGCGACGTGCGCGGCCCTGTGGGTGATCCCGCTGGCGGTCGGGCTGGAGGTGCTGGCGCTCAACCGGGTGCGCGACGCGCAGGACACGTCCAGCCGACAGAACCGGATGCGCGACGCGCTGGCCCGGCTGGCCAACTCCGCCTGGTTCGTCAAGGACGCCGACACCCTGCTGGTCACGGCACGCGACGAGGCCCGCGACATCCTGCGCGACCCGAGCATCGAGGGCTCGCTGCGGCCGATCGCGCGTGACCGGTTCGTCGCCGAGCTCTTCTCCGCGGACCGGGTCGAGCACGCTCCCCAGGCGCGGATGTTCCTCATCGACCTCGCGCAGATCGTGTCCGCCGCCGCCGAGCGCTACCAGCTCAGCGAGCGCCTCCACACCACGGCCTTCGCCGACCCCCTGACGCGCCTGCCCAACCGGCGAGCCGTCGAGGAGCACCTGCTGGCCATGCTCGAGCGCGCGAACGTCGAGCGCACCCGGGTGTCGTTGATCTACTGCGACCTCGACGGCTTCAAGCGGGTCAACGACTCGCACGGCCACGCGCACGGCGACGCCCTGCTGGTGCGGGTGGCCGACTACCTGCGCGGCGCCCTGCCGGACCGGGAGGCGTTCGTCGGCCGGGTCGGGGGCGACGAGTTCGTCATCGTGCTGGCCCGGGCTCCGCAGGACGTCGACCTCGTGGCCATCGCGCGAGGGATCCGCGCGGGGTTCATCGACCGGCACGGTGGCAGCCGCCCGGCGCGCCTGACGGTCGGCGTCGCCACCTGGCTCCCGGGCGACGTCGTCGACGCGGACGCACTGGTGCGGCACGCCGACACCGCCATGCTCGAGGCCAAGCGCTCCCGCTCAGGCTTCCGGGTGTTCGACCGCGCACTGCGTCGTCGCGTCGAGGCGGAGCGGCACCAGCGCGCGGCGCTCGAGGCCGCCGTCGCCGACGACCACTTCACGGCCTACTTCCAGCCCATCGTCGACGCCCAGACGCTCGAGGTGGTCCAGGTCGAGGCGCTGGCCCGCTGGGACCACCACGGGCACCTGATCCTGCCGGCCGACTGGCTCGAGCTCGCCGAGGAGTCCGGCCTGATCGTCCCCATCGGGCTCGAGGTCCTCCGCCAGGCCCGGCGGGCGCTGGAACGGTTCCAGATGCCGGTGTCCGTCAACGTCGCCGCCCGCCAGCTGGCCGAGCCCGACGCCCTGGAGCAGATCGAGGCCGCCTGGGGCGACGCCTTCTGGGAGCACCTCACCCTCGAGATCACCGAGAGCGCGCTGGTCCGCACGTCGTCGGCCGTCCCCGTCCTGTCCGAGCTGCGCGCCCGCGGCGCCCGGATCGCCGTCGACGACTTCGGCACCGGGTACAGCTCGCTGGCCCGCATCGCCCGGCTGCCCGTCGACGAGCTGAAGATCGACCGGTCGTTCGTGCGGGAGCTGCACACCCAGCGCGGACAGGGCGTGGTGCGCGCCATCGTCGCGCTCGCCGAGACCCACGGGCTGGGGATCGTCGCCGAGGGGATCGAGACCCCGCTGCAGCTCACCGCGCTCGCGGACATGGGGGTGACCCGCGTGCAGGGCAACTTCCTCGGCCGCGCCGCGCCGAACCTCCCGGTCCGCGGACCGCGGCCCTCGACCGGCGCGATGTCGGTCGTGCCCGAGCCGGCGCGGGCGCTGCGCTCCGTCGGGGTGCCGACGCCCACCCGCAGCTGGGACGGTCCGCGCCTGGCGTCGGCACCTCGACGGGTCTGACCCCGCTACTGCTCGAGCGCCTCCGGAGCGATGGCCGTGGCGATGCTGGACACCATGTCGTCCCACAGCTGGTGCGGGTCGCCGGCCCCGGAGATGACCAGGTGCTCCGAGCCGCCCCAGAACGTCCACACGACGGCCATCTGCGGGATCGACGGCATCGGCGCCCCGTCCGCCCCGGCGGCCGAGAACCCGCGGACCACGGCGTCGTCGGTGATCTGCTCGACGGCCGCGCGCAGCGCCGGGGCGCGGCCGCTCTCCCGGTAGAGCGACAGCTGCGCCTGCGGTGTGGCCAGGAAGTCGGTGACGAAGGCCGTCGCCTGGGCGGCACGCATGCTCGCGCTGTTCACGAACGCGCCCTGCACCCCCACGAACGGCTGGGAGGGCAGGGGCCCGGCGGACGGCACCGGCAGCACGCTGATCTGCAGGCCGGCGTCGAGGAACTGCCCCGTGCTCCACGGGCCGGTCACGATGTAGGGCGACTGCCCGGCCAGGAACGCCGCCGTCGCCACGTCCGCGGTGATCGCCGGGTCGAGCACCCCTCGGTCGCCCAGGTCGGCGAGGTAGTCGGCGTACGCGTGCCCGGCGTCACCGCCGAGCGCGAGCTGGGAGTCGTAGGAGCCGTCCTCGTTGGTGGCGAAGACGGGCGCTCCGAAGGACGTCTGCAGGGGGTACAGGTGGTACGGGTCGCTCGCCGACTCGGTCTGCTGCAGGAGCACCGGGTAGGTGGCCGCGCCGCGCCGGACCAGCTCCTCCCCCTGCGCGACGAGCTCGTCGAACGTGCCGGGGGTCGAGGACACCAGGGCGTCGTTGCGCACCAGGGCCACGTTCTCGGTGGACAGCGGGACGCCGTAGGTCACGTGGTCGTAGGCCATGG
This sequence comes from uncultured Actinomycetota bacterium, assembly GCA_963837795.1. GTDB lineage: Bacteria > Actinomycetota > Actinomycetes > Actinomycetales > Cellulomonadaceae > Cellulomonas. The sequence continues at coordinate 19,700 of CAWIOT010000001.1, read as the reverse complement.
CCTCGACGGCCACCGGCACGAACGCGTCGGGGTCGGGCAGGTCGATCGCCAGGACGCTGCCGGTCGAGACCAGCTGACCGAGCCAGTCGTGCGCGCCGATGACGACGTCCGGGCCCTTCCCACGGTCGACGGCCTGCGCGAAGTCGTCGCGCAGCGTCTCGTTGGCCCGGCCGACCACGTGCACGGTGACGCCGGTCTGCTCGGCATAGTCCTGCGCCAGCGTCTCGAGCGCCGCGGTGCGTGAGTCGTCGGCCCAGACGGTGATCTCCTCGGCGGCGGCGAGCGGGTCTGCCGTGCTCGCCGCGCACGCGGTCAGTGAGGCCAGTGCCAGGAGGACAGGTACGGCCGCGAGGGCGGCGGGACGGATGCGTCGCTGCATCGAGGGCTCCGGGGGTCGTCGGGCGTCGCGGTCCGTCGTCGGTCCGCTGCGTGCCGAGGCTAGGGGTGCGCCACACGGCCCTGCAACGACTTGCAGCAACTTGCAGTCACACATTGCGATGCCGTTGCACCGCTGACCTGCACGTTTGCTCGTCGTCGGTCCTCGACGATCACCCGGATGGGCGCCGAGGGCGCGAAACGGGCGTCTCCGGACACAGCACCGCCCGCGCACCCGTCTGGGGGTACGCGGGCGGTGTCGGAACGGCTCAGGCGAGCAGCGTCGGCTTCAGGTCCACGATGCGGCCCAGCAGGCCGTTGACGAACTGCGGCGAGTCGTCGGTCGACAGCGACCGGGCCAGCTCCACGGCCTCGTCGACCGCCACGGCGTCGGGCACGTCGTCGTTGAACAGGATCTCCCACGTGCCCAGCCGCAGCAGCGCGCGATCCACCGCGGGCATCCGGTCGATCGTCCAGCCGTGGGCGTGCGTCGCCAGCAGCTCGTCGATCCGGCCCTGCTCGGCGATCACGCCCTCGACCAGGTCGACCGAGTACTGCGGCAGCGACGCCTCGGTGCCGGGCTCGGCGATGCGGTCGGCGAGCAGCGTCACGGGGTCGAGCCCGCGCTGGTCGGCCTCGAACAAGACGTCGAGGGCCCGCTTGCGGGCCTTGGTCCGAGCACCCACCTCAGTCGTTCACGCGGCCGAGGTAGCTCCCGTCGCGGGTGTCCACCTTGACCTTCGTGTTCGACTCGAGGAACAGCGGCACCTGGATCTCGTAGCCGGTCTCCAGCGTCGCGGGCTTCGTGCCGGCCGACGAGCGGTCACCCTGCAGGCCCGGCTCGGTGTACGTGACCTCGAGGATCACCGACGGCGGCAGCTCGACGTAGAGCGGCACGCCCTCGTTGGTGGCGACCATCGCGTTCTGGTTCTCCAGCAGGAAGTGCGCGACGTCGCCCACGGTCGTCTCGGCGATGTGCACCTGGTCGTACGTGTCCGTGTCCATGAACACGAAGTCGGTGCCGTCCTTGTACAGGTACTGCATGTCGCGCTTGTCGACGTTGGCCGTCTCGACCTTCAGGCCGGCGTTGAACGTGCGGTCGACGACCTTGCCGGACAGGACGTTCTTCAGCTTGGTGCGGACGAACGCGCCACCCTTGCCGGGCTTGACGTGCTGGAACTCGATGACGGTCCACAGCTGGCCGTCGATCTTCAGCACGGTGCCGTTCTTGAGGTCGTTGGTGGTCGCCACGATCGTCGCTTCCTGTCGAGTGAGCTTCGGTGCGGTCCGCCGGGCGCGCGGCCCTGTCTCGGGCGTGCGCGGCCATCCCAGGCCGCAGACCGCCGACCATCGTACCGTGCGCATCGGGCGAGCCGGTCGCCGTCAGCGGCTGCCCCCGAGCCTCAAGTTCGCACGGCACCCGGCCGAAGAGCACCCCATGAACTGGTGGGGGGCCGGCGTGACCGCGCTCCTCGTCGTCGCCGCATTCTGGCTGCCCGGTTTCACGGTGCTCGCGGCGTGGGGATGGCGTGGGCCGTGGACCTCCTGGGCCGCGCTGGCCCCCGCGGTCACACTGGGAGTCCTCGCGCCCGGCGCGATTCTGCTCGACGGCCTGGCGCGATGGACCGTCGTGACCGCGCTTGCGCTCGTGGCAGTCGTCGCCGTCCCGGTCGCGCTCGTCAGGCGGGCACGCCCGTCGACACGCTATGAGCGCACATGGCCGTTCGATCGCGGACTCCTCGCGTGCGTGGCCACGGGTGCGGTGGCGCAGCTCGTGCCCTTCGCCCTGGGGATGGGCAGACCTGGTCGCCTCCTGACCGCGCACGACACCATCGTCCATCTCAACGGAATCGCACACATCAGAGCGACAGGGTCGGGTTCGAGCCTCACCTTCAACAGCGTCAGCACGCTCTCCGGAGCACCGAGCGGCTTCTACGGCGCGGCCTGGCACGACGTCGTCGCCCTCCTCCCCGCGTGGCCGGACGCCTCGACCACCTTCAACACGGCACTCGCCGTCCCGTTCTCGTGTGCCTGGACCGTCGGCGTCGTCTACCTCACCCAAAAGGTCTGGCCCGCCCGGCCCCGGGTGTGGCGATGGGCGGCCGTCCTCAGCGCTGCGGGCGTGGCACTTCCCCTCTACCTCACGTTGCGACCGGAAGGGATGGCGCCGAACGCGATGGGGGTGGCGCTGGTACCAGCAGCCCTCGCGGTCGTCCTCGGCAGCGCCGGACCCACGTCGCGCACCCGCGCTGCCGTCGCGGCGGTTGTCCTCGTGGGCGTCGGACTCTGTCATCCCAACGCGCTCCTCGCCACGCTTCTCGTGCTCGCCCCTTGGGCCGTCGCGAGCACCTGGCGGGCAGCCACCTCGCTGCAGCGCCCGATCGGCTCACGGGTCGCCGTGGGAGCCGGTGTCGCGGCTGTCGCGGTGATCGGGTGCGTGGGACTGGCAGTCGTCGCCCGAACCGCCACCTTCCACGCCGTGGTGGCGTGGGAACCCGAACCGGCGGATCCCGTGGGAATCGCGGTCGTTCAGGTCCTGTCCACCAACCCGACCGGGATGGGATGGGCGACAGGCCTCGGCATCGGTGTTGCCGCGGTCGCGGGCGCGGTGATGGGCTGGCGCATACGCCCGGCACGGTGGGCGATCGTCGGCTGCGCGACTGCCGTCGCCTGGTATCTCGCCGCAACTTCGAGCATCCCCGTCCTGACGGACGTCGACCGCCCCTGGTACGGCGAGCCGCGACGGTTCGCGCCGGTGCTCGCCGCGACGATGGTGCCGTTGGCCGCGCTCGCCTTCGACTCGGTATGGCGGTGGCTGCGTGTGCTCGTGGTCCGGAGCGGCCGGACCGCCGCGGCCGCGCTCGCGCTCGTCGTGGCCGTCGTCGCCGTGCCTGGCGCAGTCGCGGCCGTCGGGCTAGCCGACCTGACGCGCTTCAGCTTCGCGCCGAAGGACGACGTCGCTGTGGCGGACGACGCCGAGCTCGCGATGCTTCGACGCCTACCGGACGAGCTCGACCCGCGAGGTGCCGTTCTGGGTTCGCCGTTCTCCGGCGCCGCACACCTCTACGCGCTGAGCGGTCTCGACGCGGTCCCTCGGACCATGAACGTTCCTGAGGACAGCGACCTGCGCTACATCGACGAGCACCTGGACGACCTCGGGCACGACGCGGAGCTCTGCGCAGCTCTGGCCGCCCTGCACGTGCGCTACCTGTACGTCGATCCGGAGGCGTGGAACACCGTGGATGACGTCATCGACGTCCGGGTCGCACCGGCTCACGGAGCTCGGCTCGTGGACTCCGGCGGCAGCGCGACCGTCCTCGAGATCACCGCCTGCGCATGACGAGCCCTATCGCGTCAGGCCGGCGACCGCTTCGAGCGCGAGCCGGTAGGACAGGAACCCGAATCCCGCGATCGTTCCCGTCGCAACGCCACCGACCACGGAGACGTGCCGGAAGGTCTCGCGGGCGTACGGATTGGTGAGGTGGATCTCCACGAGGACAAGGCCTGCGCTGGTCACCTGGGCTGCCGCGTCGCGCATCGCGTAGGAGTAGTGCGTGAACGCCGCCGGGTTGAGCGCGACGTGCGCGCGTGAATCGACCGCCTCGTGGAGCCAGTGCACCAGCTCGGACTCGTCGTCGGTCTGACGCACGTCGACCTCGAGGCCCAGCTCGGTGGCCCAGACCTCGGTGGACACCGCGAGGTCCAACAGGGACTCGGAGCCGTAGACCTCCGGCTCACGGATCCCGAGGCGGCCGAGGTTGGGCCCATTGAGCACCAGCACGCGCGTCATGTCGCGCAGCCTAGGCGACACGGCACGCGCCGGGACCGCGACGCTCAGAGCGGGATCGCCCGGGAGGATGCGGCGCCCTCGCTCACCTCGGCGTAGGCCGCCGCAAGGAGCGTGGGGTCGGGACCTTCCAGCCGCACCGGTCGACCGACGTCCTCCAGCACCACGAAGCGCAGGAGGTCGCCCCGCGTCTTCTTGTCGCGGCGCATGGCGCTCAGCAGCCGGTCCCAGCGGTCCCCCTGGTAGGACACGGGCAGGCCCAGCGACGTGAGGATCGAGCGGTGCCGATCCACCACGGCGTCCGGGAGCCGGCCGGCCAGCCGCGCGAGCTCGGCGACGTACACCATGCCGACCGAGACGGCCGCGCCGTGCCGCCACTGGAAACGCTCGACGTGCTCGATCGCGTGCGCGAACGTGTGGCCGTAGTTGAGGATCTCCCTCGGGCCCGACTCCTTGAGGTCCTCCCCCACCACCCGAGCCTTCACGTCCACGGCCCGCTCGACCAGCTCCTGCAGGACCGGCGACTCGGACGCCGTCACCGGGTCGGTCAGCTCGTGGGCATGCGCCTCGACCAGCTCGAGGATGCGCGGGTCAGCGATGAACCCGCACTTCACCACCTCGGCCAGCCCGGCCACGAAGTCGTGGCGCGGCATGGATGCCAGCGCTGCCAGGTCGCACAGCACGCCGGCCGGCGGGTGGAACGCGCCGACCAGGTTCTTGCCCTCGGCCGTGTTGATGCCCGTCTTGCCGCCGACCGCGGCATCGACCATCGCGAGCAGGGTCGTCGGCACGTGCACGACCTTGATCCCCCGCAGCCAGGTGGCGGCGACGAACCCGCCCAGGTCGGTGGTCGCACCGCCCCCCACCGCTACGACGGCGTCCGTGCGCGTGAAGTCCGCCTGCCCCAGCACCTGCCACAGGAACGCAGCGACCTGCGCGGTCTTCGCCTCCTCGGCATTCGGCACCTCGGCAATGAACGCCTCATAGCCGTGGGCCTGGAGGTCGTCGCGGATCGCGTCGGCGGTCGAGACCAGTGCGGCCGGGTGTACCACGAGGACGCGGCGCACCCCCTCGCCCACCAGCCCCGGGAGGGCGCCCAGGAGCTGGCGCCCGATCACCACGTCGTACGGCCGGTCTCCGCCGACCGTCACCCGTACGGGGGTCTGGCTCATTCGTCGTGCTCCGTCCACGTCGTGCCCGTGCGTCTCGCGGCGAGGGCCTGCTCGATCTGCTCCGCGACCTGCGTCGGCCGCAGGTCGTCCGTGACCACCCGCAGTGTCGCCAGCGACTCGTAGATCGGGCGCCGCTCAGCCATGAGCGCGGCCCACCGCGCCCGTGGGTTGCCCAGCAGGAGCGGCCGGGACTGGTTCAGCCCGACGCGCGGAGCCGCCGAAGAGAGGCTGACGTCGAGGAACACCACGACACCCTCAGCGGCGGCGTACTCGGCCAGGTCCCGCTGCGTCCCCTCGTCTAGCACCGCACCGCCACCCAGCGCCAGCACGCCGTCGTGGTGCACGAGCGCCTCGACGACGGCCGCGCGCTCATGCGCCCGGAAGGCGGGCTCACCGTCCTCGACGAAGATGTCCGGGATCGACTTGCCGGCGCTGCGCTCGACGTCCGTGTCGGTGTCGCGCATGAGCAGCTGCCAGCGCTCCGCCAGCGCGGCGGCGACGGTGGACTTCCCGGAGCCTGGTGGGCCGATGAGGACCACGCGCGGCGTGGAGGGAGGCGGGGTGGGCACGCCCGGCAGCGTACCCCCCGGCTGCGCCGCCTCACGCTGGGGTCGACACCCCGGACGCAGCCCCGACGGCCTCCGGACGGCGGCGACGCTCCTGCCAGACGACCGCCAGCGGGACGGTCACGAAGAACACACTGGCGAACGCGGTGTGCACCTCACCTGGCAGGGCGTAGGGGGCGACCACGGCGAGGGGTGCGAGCGCCAGCAACGCCACGCGTGGCAGCAACGCCGGTCGCGTCGCGGCGGTCCACGCCCAGACGAGGAGCACTGCGACCAGCGGTCCGGTGTAGTACGTGAGGCGCAGCGGATCCAGCAGGAGGCGCACCGCGACGACCGCGACCACGGCCGCGACGGGCGATCCGTGCCGGCGCAGCGCAACCAGGGCACCGGCGAGGCCCGCCGCCGCACCCTGCACCGCACGCAGGCCCCAGTCACCGAGGCCGAGCGCATCCGAGACCCGTCCGACCAGCGACGCGTCGACCGCGGACCCCCAGCTGAACTCGAACGTGCGCACGTCGCCCCACACGAAGAACGGCAGGTAGCACGCGACGACGACCGCCCCCGCCACGAGTCCGCGCACGAGGATCGAGCGGGCCCGCCGCCCGTGCAGGAGGACGCCACCGCCGAGGACCCCCCACAGCTTGACGCCGACCGCCAGGCCTACCAGGGCCCCCGCCGACGCCCCGCGGCCCCGCAGAGCCCTTCCGGCCGCCACGGCGAGCAGGAGCCCGATCGCGATTTCCTCGGGGTGGCCGTTCGCCGTGCCGTCGATGAGGAGCGCGCCGAGCACCAACGACCCGCCCACGGCCCACTGGGCGGGCAGGGCGCGATGACCGCCGACGACCGCCAGCCGCCCCGCCGCCCAGATGCCCAGCCACGCGACCAGCGCCGACTGCGTTCCCGCGACCGTGGCCAGCACCGGCAGCCCCACCGCCTCGGCCGCCCGGGCGAGCACGCCGACGAGGAGGAGGTAGAGCGGTCCGATCTGGAGCACCGGGTCGGCAAAGACGTCCCAGAAGCCGGGGCCGACCATACCGGTGCCCGCGCGAAGGAAGAGCGCGGCGTCGCTCGCACCGATGACGACCGCGAACACGGCGGAGGCGACGAAGGCCAGGGGGACGAGAACCGCGACCGGGTGTCGCCACACGGCCACGACGAACGCGCTCCCCCGAGGACGCTCAGCACGCGCCCGGGCGATCTCGGCGGCCAGCCATCCTCCTCCGGCCGCCGACACGTCGACGGGGCGGGTTGTGGTCACGGCGCTCGCTCTCGGGGTTGTGCAGGTCCGACATACTCAAATCGGTCGCCGCACTCGTCCGGTTGAGCCAATCAGCGCAGCAGTTCCGGGAACGACGCGACGTAGGCGTTCAGGTTCCGGCGCACCTCGGCGAGCGAGTCGCCGCCGGTCTTCTCCAGCAGCGCGTCGGCGACGACCAGCGCCACCATCGCCTCCGCGACCACTGCTGCGGGCGGCACCGCACAGACGTCCGAGCGCTGGTGCTGCGCCTTCGCGGGCTCCCCGGTCGAGGTGTCCACCGTGGCGAGCGCGCGGGGGACGGTCGAGATCGGCTTCATCGCCGCCCGCACGCGCAGCACCTCACCGTTGGTCATGCCCCCTTCGAGGCCACCCGCACGGTTGGTCCGCCGGACGATGCGACCGGACGCGTCGCGCTCGATCTCGTCATGCGCCTGCGATCCCCGACGCGCAGCGGTACGGAAGCCGTCACCCACCTCGACACCCTTGATGGCCTGGATGCCCATCAGGGCGGCCGCGAGGCGGGCGTCCAGGCGCCGGTCGGAGTGCACGTAGGAGCCGAGACCGGACGGCAGCCCGTAGACGAGGACCTCGACGACGCCGCCGAGCGTGTCCCCGTCCTTGTGGCACTCGTCGATCTCGGCCACCATCGCGGCCGAGGTCGTCGGGTGGAAGCAGCGCACCGGGTCGGCGTCCAGCGCCGCCGCGTCGTCGGGTGTCGGCACCGGCGCGCCCTCGGGCGTGGCGACGGGTCCGATCGACACGACGTGGGAGATGAGCCGGACGCCCGCTGCCTGCTCGAGGAGCGCCGCCGCCACCGTCCCGAGTGCCACGCGGGTGGCGGTCTCGCGCGCGCTAGCGCGCTCGAGCACCGGGCGGGCGTCGTCGAAGCCGTACTTGCGCATGCCGACCAGGTCGGCGTGACCGGGCCGCGGGCGCGTGAGGGGAGCGTTGCGTGCGCGGCTGAGGATCTCGGGGTCGTCCACCGGGTCGGCTGCCATGACGTCGACCCACTTGGGCCACTCGGTGTTGCCGATCTCGATCGCGACCGGACCGCCCTGGGTGGAGCCGTGCCGCACCCCGCCGAGGATCCGCACCTCGTCCTGCTCGAACTTCATCCGGGCTCCGCGGCCGTACCCGAGCCGCCGGCGCGCGAGCGCGGCCTGGATCTGGACGGTCGTGACGGAGACACCGGCCGGCACGCCCTCGAGGATCCCCGTCAGCGCGGGGCCGTGCGACTCACCGGCGGTCAACCAACGCAGCATGAGGCGCATCCTTCCACGGTGCTCGGGGACCCGATCCCGCGGTCCAGGTGGTGGGCCCCGGGGCGGGCACAGCACGACGCCGCAGGCCCGGAGGACTGCGGCGCCGTTCGCGGTGTGCTGCGTTAGTCACTGCCCGATCGGCAGCAGCGGGTTCTTGTCGCCCGGCGGCACGGGGAGCGCGGGCGGTGCGGCAGCCGGGTCGACCGGCACAGGCGGAGCCGCGCTGGCGTCCGTGAGGACGAACAGCGAACCGGTGATGGACAGGTCCAGGTCCCCACCGCAGTTGCCGGGCGACCGCCGGCAGCCTGCGTGTCCGTCGTGCTGCTGCCGCTGAGGGCGGTGACGACGAAGATCCGTCCCGGCGTCGCCTGGACGTCATTGAGGAAGGCGGAGACGCCCGCGTACGTTCCCACGACCTCGAACGCGAGGCCGAGCTCGTAGAAGCCGTCGATGACATTGGACGGAGCGGCTGGCGCGACGGCGGGGCCGTCCGCGCTGGTGGCGCCCTCCGCGGCATTGGTGGTATCCGGGGCCGCAGCGGGGTCCGGGACGTCCGCCGCCACCGTGGTCGGCACGATCTGCGACGGGTTCGTCGTGCTGAGCGACACGATGGTCACGGAGTACGTCGCCGCGATTGCCGCTAGCTGTCGCTGGTAGTCCGCGAGTGCGCTCTCCGGCGGAATCTGCACCTGCAGGCCCGCGAGGGTCGCCTTGTACTCGTCGAGCTTGAGGGACTGCTCCTTGAGCCTCTTGAGCTTCGTCTGCAGGACAGCGTTCTGTTCGCGCTGCGACAGAGCCTGCTCGCTCGCCTCCTGCGTGCTCGCCATGACGGGCGAGATGGCCAGGAACCACGAGGCGGCCACCAGGAGCAATGACAGGATCACCGTCCCTGCGATCCAGGGCCCACTCTTCGATCTGGTCATGTCCGTCAGCCCTCCGGCGTCGTCTCGGGAAAGCGCTGGGCGAATGCGCCGGCCTGGATCTGCACCGTCGTGGAGACGATGTAGTACGGGTCACCCTCCTGCGCCATGATCGCCGCCGAGGCGAACGTCGGGTTCGCCAGGTTTGGAATCGTCGCGAGCGCGTCGAGCCACGCAGCGTTGTCAGGAAGAGTGCTCGTCCGAGCCGTGAACGTGATGGTCCCGACACTCGGCGGAGAGAGCGGGTCCTGGTTGGGCGACGGGGCCGTCCACGGAGTCGCAGCCGTCACCGCGAACGTGTCGAGGCTGACGTTCGCCGGCAGCACGGCCGTGATCGCGTCCAGGTAGCCCTTCCACATGATCTCGGTCGACGTCCCGAGCGATCGCGCGCGCTCGATGCGGTCCAGGTTGTTGAGTACCTGCGGGACCTCCGCGTACTTCGCCATCTCGGTCTGCAGGCGCGCCGTCTGCTCCTGCTCCTTGGTGAGCTCGTTCTGCACGGAAGCTCGCGTCAGGGCGGCAAAGACGTAGACGAGGGCGACCAGGATCAGAACGACGCCGACGGTGACGGCCAGCCACCGCTTCGTGTGCACCAGGCCACGGGCGGCACGCACCTCGGGCGGAAGCAGGTTGACCTGCGGCAGCATCGTGACGCCCAGGCCGGGCCCGCTCGCGCGAGTGGGCGACTTGGTCAGGGTGAGGCTCATGCCGCGACTCCGAATGCCAGGCCCACAGGCAACGCCATGAGCGACTCGTGGCCGGCGAACGCCTCGCGGCCACCCGCCGTCCGCGCCACGTTGAGGGTGGACAACGGGTCGCCGAGCGTGACCGGAAGCCGGCTCGCGCTCGACAGGTACTGGCCGAGCCCGGGCAGGTGCGATCCGCCGCCCGTCAGGACGACGACGTCGATGCCCGCGCCCGGGTTGTTGCTGGCGTAGTACACGAACGTGTTGCGCACAGCCTCGACGAGCGTCCGGGTCACGGTGGCGAGTGCGTCACTGGCCTCCTGGAGCTCGGGCGAGACGGCGAACCCGACACCGATCTGCCGCTTGAGCGTCTCGGCCTCGGTGCGCCGAGACGTTCATGCCGCGGGCGATCGTGTCGGTCGCGTCCTGACCGCCGCTCGGCAGTGTCCGGACGAACTGCGGAACGCCGTGCGCCACGATCGTCACGTCGGTCACGCGGGCGCCGATGTCGACCAGGGCGACAGTGCGCTGGGCGAGGTCGCCCGCGTGTCATGGCCCGCAGCAGCGCGAACGCGTTGAGGTCGACCATCGTCGGGCGCAGGCCGGCTGCTCGACGGCCATGACGTTGGCCGTGACGGTGTCGCGCACGGCGGCGACGAGCAGGCCCTGGACGAGCCTGCCCTGCTCGCCCGTCGCCTCACCGGTCGGGTAGAAGTCGAGCAGCGCCTCGTCGGTCGCCATCGGCAGCAGCTCCTGGACCTGGAACGGCAGCGAGGACCGCAGCTGGGCGAGCGGCATGTATGGGAGCGTCAGTCGCGGACGACCACACGCTGGTTCCCGACGCCGATCACGACGTCCCTGCTGTCGAACTTCTGGTTCGACCACAGCTGGCGGATCGCCTGCGTGACGATCGCCTGGTCGGCGACCTCCCCGTCCCGGACGGCCCCGAGCGGCAGCGGGACCTCGCCGTAGCGGACGAGGCTGGGCTGACCCTTGCCTCGCGGTCCGCCCGTGCCGAACTCCAGCTGTGCCGCGCGTACAGCGGTCGTGCCTATGTCGAGTCCGATGACCCGGGTCTTGGCCACGGCTCTACCCCTTCCGGTGAGCACTGCGGTGCTGGTTGTCGTATCGGGCGCTCGCGCGGTCGACTTGAGGGATTCGGCGGGCTCGGCTCGCACCTTTGTCGCGGGTGCGACGGAATGGGCCGGTCAGACCAGGAGCGACAGGTACGCCGAGGCCAGCGGCTCGCCGGCGACGATGCCCGACCCACGCGCCGAGCGAGCATCAACGGCCCGAACGGCACCTTCGGACTTCGCGCGGTCGCGCCTCCGCTCGCCAGGAGCAGTGATCGACACCACGCCGCCGATCAGGAACGCCGCGATAACGCCCCGACGACCAGTGCGCACCATCCCACCCAGGCGAGGTACAGCCCGAGCACGCCGGCGAGCTTGACGTCGCCGAAGCCCATCCCGCCCTCGCGAACGATCACGAGCACGAAGTAGAAGGCGAACAGCGCCACGGCGCCGACGACCGCTCGGAGCATCGCCGACCAGTCGCGCCGACGACCGCGGTCGCGATCCCGAGCAGCACCAGCCCGACCGGGTAGGCCGAGCAGCACGATCGGCGTCGGGCAGCCGCCGGATGTCGAGGTCGATCAGCGCCAGGGCGACTGAGATCGCCGCGAGGTACAGGAAGCCGGCAGTGGGGCCGAGAACCCGGCCCACCAGCCGACGGCCCCGAACAGCACCCCGGTTGCCAGCTCGACCAGCGGGTACCGCGCCGAGATGAGCTCGTCGCAGTCCCGGCACCGGCCGCGCAGCACCAGCCACGACACCACCGGGACGTTGTCCCGCGCCCGGATCCGAGTGCCGCAGCGCGGGCACGCGCTGGGCGGGGACCGATCGACTCGCCCCGGGGCACGCGCCAGACGACGACGTTGAGGAAGGAACCGACGAGAAGCCCGAGCACCCCACAGAGGACCGCGACGGATGTCCATGTGGTGGCCGTGTCGGCATCGACGTCAGCTCAGTTCTTCAGCTCCCTGTAGTCGCTCGAGCTTTGCGTTCTGACCTCGTCCGCCGGCGCGTTCCACTTCTGCTCGGGGCCGCCGGTGCAGTCAGCCACGACGATCTTGTCCACGCGCTGTCGAGCTTGTCGCCGCGCGTGCACGCACCGCCCGTATCTTGTCCATGAACGTCTAGCTGGTCGCGTACGTCGACATCCCGTGTCCTTGAACCGGGTCCACTTCTGGTCGTCGGCTACTCGCGTTGCACGCGCTGGTCGAACTTGACGTACGGTCCCGCCCGCTGCGCGGCGTCGACGAGGCAGTACACCGCGTTGGAGACACCGTGACGCCCTTGTTCAGGTAGATGTGATCTGCTGCGGCGCCAAGGAGCCGATCACCGCCAGTCGGCTCGGTGTAGTACCACTTGTGGTTCCAGTTGAGCTTGGACCGCCGCCTGACGGGTCCTGCTTGCACGGGTACACGATCATGTAGGCGAGTAGGTGATGTTCTCGTCCGTGACGTCGAAGCAGCGGCCGAACTGAGGAAGTTCACGATCTGGTTGGTCGCCTTGCTGGCAGCCCCGGCGCCCACCCGGGGTCGGGGTCCCACGACCCTGACGTCTCGTTGTTCCCAAGGCAGGTTCCGTACTTGAGCGTCGTGCCGATGAGGTCGGCGTCGCTGTACGAGGCGCCCGCGGTGAGGCAGTACGAGGCGTAGTTCGTGTTCGCCGCGTTCTGCCCGCGCCACCGGGCCCCACCCTCCCAGGAGAACATCTGGCGCGTGTTGCCCGCTGTGCACTTTGTGAGCGTGACGTTGATGTTGCCCCCGGTGTCGGAGTTGCCGGTCATGCACAGCGGGGTAGTGCCCAGGTCGGTCACCGAGAGGTGGATGCCGTAGTCCGTGTCGTACGTCCACAGCTGGCGCGGGTCGTCCGCGCCGCACTGAGCGGCGTCAACATAGATCACGGTGGAGCCGACGGTCTGTCCAGACGCCTGCAAGCAGTGCTTGTCGCCGAATGCGTAGATCGTGCCGCCGTTGATGTTGTTGTTCGTCACCTGGAACGTGTAGATCGTCTCGAGCAAACGGTCGCCCGCCGTCGTCGCGAGTCCGGGGACGCCGGCGTCGAGGCCTTCCGCGGCGAGCAGCGCGAAACTCGGCGACACCGGAACACCGCTGCCAGGGGTGCAGATCAGCTTGTTGTTCGTCCGCCAGGTCTCGTCCTTGCCCGCCGGGTCCTCACCGAAGTAGGTCATGGTGACCCGGTAGGACAACGTGCTGGAGCTTGCGTTGACGTTGCCCTGAACGGTGCACGGCAGAAGCTGGGGGTTGCCGTAGATGTTCCCTGAGATGTCCGGGGCACCGAGAGCCGACCTGACCTGGCTCAGCGCCGAGTCGATGCCGGTCTCCGCGGCGAAGACGGTGCGGGAGTTCTTGTCCGCAAAGATTGTCGGCCTGACCTGTGCGACGACCACACCGAGGAGCAGCACCGACAGCGCGCCCATCAGCATGATCAGCATGATGACGGTGAGCATCGCGATGCCCTCGTCGTCGTGCGCTCGTGTGCGTAGCGCACGGCGCACCACCTCGAGGGATGAGGACGCCGTTCGGACGGACCGAGCACTCATCATGGCCTCCCGGGACCCGCACACACGGGGTTGTCGCTCAGACCGTCGGCGGGGTTGTCGTCACGGTTGGACTGCGAGGAGCTCGACGAGTTGCGAGCGACGAACACGGAGTCGATCTGAGCGCCCTTGCGCGCCGTCGCCCCTGTCGCTCCGGGGCTCACGTCGAGGAACAGCCTCAGCTGCTGGCGCTGGTACATCGTCCCGGCAGCAGTGAACTTGAACGGTCTCTGTTGCACGACAGCCAGATCGTTGCGGACGTTCGTGGCCATGGTGCGCCAGGCCGTGACCGTCGGCGAAGGGACGTCACGCCACGTCCGCACCTCGAGCTTGCGTGTCGACGCAGTGAACCGCCACTGCGTGCACAGCGGCTTGAGGCCGGGATCGACGGCCGAGATGAGGTACTCGACGTAGTAGGTTCCCGCCGTGACACCCGACCCTGCGCCGTTGATCGCCGATGCGTAGCGCACGTCCCGGTCGAACCGCTGGAAGACCTTGCGCACCGAGTCCCCCGAGTCGCTGACAGCCTGAGCGCGCGCGGTGTTGCGCGTCATCACGACGACACCGGCCATGAAGACGGAGACGATGATGGTGAAGATGCCCATCGCCACGATCAGCTCGACAAGGCTCATGCCGGTGTCGCCGCTCGCCCGGCGGCGGAGCACGGTGGACAGCCGCGTCATCGCTTCACCGGCACGGTCGCTACGGCGGGATCCGACACGAGCGTGTAGCCGCTGGACGTCCAGCTCATGATGTAGGTGAACGTGCAGGTCCCGGTGGACCCGCCTGACTTCCATTTGGGCGCCTTGAACGAGAGCCCCGACGGACTGCCTGTGACCGTCGACGCGTCGCTTACCGTGGCGTTCCCGAGTGTGCAGGTCGGGGCGCCCGAGACGACGTATGTGAGGTTGGGGTACGGCACCGCGCTCGGCGCGTTCGTCGCCGGCATAGTCAACGTGGCGGTCGCGCCGCCCGCGATCTGCGTGGCATGGGTGAAGGAAGTTGCGAGCGGCCGGACGTTGACCGTCAGCTTCTTCTGCGCGGACTGCGGGCTGGTGCCCTTGGCCACCGTGTACTTGATCTCGTAGACCCCCACCTGGTTGTACTGCGCCGCCGTGGACGACACCCAGTTGATCTCGGTCTTCGCGGGCGACTGCGTCGGCGTACCGAACGAGTTGCTCCCGGCCTTCACAGAGACGGGCAGGACGGGCGTGACCGAGTACGCGCTCTTCGGCGTGAGCCCGAGCAGCCCCATCACGTCCAGGTCCTGGGTCGTGCTGACCGGGGTCGCCCAGACCTCCGAGGTGATGTCGGTGATCGTCGGCGGTGTCGGCACGGTGACGGTGACGGTGATCGTCGCCTCGTCGCTCACCAGACCGCTCGCGTCGGTCACCTTGTACTTGATCGTCTGGGTGCTAGCTGTGCTCGGTGCGACGTACGTCATGTTCGCGCCGCTCGCTGACGCGGTACCAGCCGAGGGCGCGCCCGTGATCGTCACGCCCAGCCCCGTGCCGAGCGCCGGGACCGCCCACGTCGATGTGGATCCCGTGACGACGGACTGGGAGCCCGCACTGGCCTTGGGCTTGACCTTGATGACCATCGTCGCCTCGTTGGAGGTGCGACCCGCACCGTCCTTGAGGCGGTACTTCAGAGACGTGATGCCCGACTCGGTTGCCGGGGGCGTGTAGCGGATCCGCCCGATCTCGGCACCGCTGGTGACGGCAGTTGCGGTACCGATCAACGGCGCCACGGTGATCGTGGTCGGGTTGACGCCGGCCGGCACGAACCCCATGACATCGTTCGCCAGCGTGTTGGACACGTCCCCCGCGGCGGCCGTGGTGGTCGTCGACTCGTCGTCGTACGCGACCGGCTTCGCGGTGAGGTTCCAGTTGGCATCGAGCGTCGGGTCGATCAGGGTCGAGAGCCGGTAGTCGCACACCGACGCCCCGCACTGCCCGGTCTTGCCGGGCTTCCAGGTCACCACGATGGTGACCCGGAACAGCTTGGCCGCCGAGCCAGGGTCGACCTTCGTGCACGTCTGGCTGCTGGCGCTCGCCGTCTTCGCGCGGAAGCAGGTGCCGATGAGCGTGGTGACTGTGTATGACTCGTCCGAGACCGTCGTGGTGTAGGTGACGGGGAGCGCGACCTTTGTACGGGTCGCGGCGGCGGCGTCCCAGACCGGGGTGGACTCCGCCGTGTCAGCGGGTGCGGCCGCTAGCCACGACGCCTGGACGTCCGACTTGGACCGCCCGATCACCAGGCCGCTCGTCGAGGTCACCACGTCAGCGACCCGGGGGGTCACCGACCGGACCTGCTCCATGGCCTGCGTGGCCACAGCCACAGCGGCTTGCGTCCTCTGCAGATGGGAGGCGTTCTGCATGCCGCGGAAGAAGAATGTGAGCCCTGCCGTGGCGACCACGCCGAGCAGGAAGAGCGCGACGACGACCTCGATGAGTGTGAAGCCGGCGTCGTGGTCGACGCGGCCTGGCGTGATTGCGCTCCGTGCCATCGGATCTCCCGGGGTGCAGTTCTCGTCAGCGGGGACAAGCCCTTCGGGGCCGCGGACGAGGATGTCGTCCACGGCCCCGAAGGCAGGTCGATCAGGTTCAGCTGCAGGCCGTGGTGCTGAGGCCGCCGCCGTCGCTGTCGTAGTAGTAGCCCGCCGTGCTCGTGCCCTTGGGGTTGGTCATCTTCAGGCAGAACGCGTTCGCGTCCGACGAGACGAGGGTCAGCACGTTGCCGGCGCTGAGCTTGACCGTCGAGCCGCCGATGGCGATCGACGGCGCGGTGCCGGTGATGTCAGACGCGATGGGGTAGATCTGCTTGTCCGTGTAGAACGTCTCGAACTCGTTCGCGACGGTGCGCAGGTCCGACTTCGATCGACGCGTCGACAGCCTTCTTGCGCTGGTTGAGGAACACCGGGATCGCGATGGCGGCGAGGATGCCGATGATGATGATGACGACGAGGAGCTCGATGAGCGTGAAGCCCTGGTCCTTCTCGTCGATGGACTTGCGAATGCGAGCGATCATGCTCGTCCCCATTTCAATGTCGTGGCCGATGGTGCGTCAATGTGCGCCTGCCGAGCAGGTGCGCACAGTCATTTCTTCGGCACCGGCCGCGGACCTTGAGCCGGAAGAGCCGCGAGCGCGGGTTTCACTCAATCGGCGCAAGACGCCCGGGACGCAGCGCGCTCCGGACGGAGCGTTGCGAAGCCAGTGCGCCGAGTCAGGGCAGCTCGAACGTCGCCGCCCCGCGCAGGCCGCCGGCGTCGTCTGGAACCGCCGTTGCGCTGTCGTAGCACCCACGTCCGCGGAGGGCCCGGCCCGACGTGGTGCACGCCGGCGAGGCAGAAGTCCGTCTCCGGCCACCACCAGTCGAACGCGTTTCCGGGACTCGATCTGCGACATCGCCGGCACCGCACGCCGCGGTCGGGAGCGTCACCGTCGACCGTCCGTGCCGCCTCGATCGCCGTCGCGAGCGTCCGCAGGTCCGACTTGACGCTCGCGTCGAGCGGCCTTCGTCGCTGGCCGAGGAATGTCGGGATGGCGATCGCCGCCAGGATGCCGATGATGATGATGACGACGAGGAGCTCGATCAGCGAGAAGCCCGCGTCCGCCGTCTTGCTGCATGTATGTCCGCATATCAGTTGATGAGGTCGAAGACCTTGAAGATCGGCATGTACAGCGCGATGATCATGCCGCCGATGAGCGAGCCGAGAACCACGATCATCAGGGGCTCGATCAGGCGACGTGAGCTGCTCGGTGGTCGCCTCGACCTCCTGGTCGTAGAACTCCGCGATCTTCTCGAGCATCGTGTCGAGCGCACCGGTGTCCTCACCGACGGCCATCATCTGCACGACCATCGGCGGGAAGACCGGGTGCTGGGACAGCGGGCCGGTCAGCGAGTTGCCCGACCGCACCGACTCCTGCACGGCCTTCGCGGCGCGCTCGATCACCAGGTTGCCGCTCGTCTCACCGACGATGTCGAGTGCCTGCAGGATCGGCACGCCGGCGTGGATCATCGTGCCGAAGTTGCGGGTGAAGCGGGCGATGGCGATCTTCTTGAACAGGTTGCCGAAGACCGGGACCTTCAGCTTGAACGGGTCGAGCCGCTCGCGCACCGCACGGTCGTTCTTGTGCCGTGCCCACCAGACGCTGAAGCCGACGATCGCCGACCACGAGCGGACGCGACGCCCACTTCAGCAGCTCGGACAGCATCACCAGGATCTGCGTGGGCAGCGGGCAGCTCCCCACCAAGGCTCGCGAACATCCCCGCGAAGACCGGGACGATGAACAGCAGCATGCCGACGACGGCGAGGATGGCGATGACGAAGACGACGACCGGGTAGGTCATCGCGGACTTGACCTTGCCGCGGAGCTTGACCTCGGCCTCGAAGTTCTCCGCGACGGACAGCAGCACCTGATCCAGGAAGCCGCCCACCTCGCCGGCCCTGACCATGTTGATCATGAGCGGCGGGAAGACGTCGGCGTGCTTGGCCAGCGACGCCGAGAACGCGACACCCCGCTCTCGACGTCGTTGCGGACCTGTGCCAGGACGCTTGGCCAGCGGCTTGCTCTCGGTCTGCTCGGCCAGGATGGTCAGTGACCGCAGCAGCGACAGACCGGCGTTGATCATCGTCGCCAGCTGGCGCGCCATGATCGCGAGGTCCTTCAGCGTGATCTTGCTCGGAGAACCCCGGGATCGAGATCTCCTTCTGGAGGCCCCGGTGCCGCACCTCGCTGATCGACATCGGCGCCAGGCCCATCGTCTTCAGTCGGTTGGCGACTGCCGCCTGGTTCGGCGCCTCGATGCGACCCTTGACGATCTTGCCGCCGCGGTCGCGGACCGCGTACTCGAACGTCTTGTCGCTGCGTCGTGCCATCAGTGCCCGCCCTCCGCGTAGAAGTTGCCGCCCATGCTGCCTTCTGGAGACCGGCGCCTGCCGAGCCACCGTTGGCGCGTCCGGTCAGGCGGTTGAAATCCTCGATGTGGTGGCACTTGTCGAGGCCGGTCTCGTACGAGATGCGTCCGGTCTTGACCAGGTCCGCCAGGTGCTGATCCATCGTGTGCATGCCCTGCTGAGCGCCGGCCTGCATCGCCGAGTAGATCTGGTGCGTCTTACCCTCGCGAATCAGGTTGCGGATGGCCGGGGTGGCGATCAGGACCTCGGTCGCCACCGCGCGGCCGGACGAGTCGGCGCGCTTGGCACAGCGTCTGGCACACGACCCCTTGCAGTGCGCCCGCCAGCTGCGTACGGACCTGCGACTGCTGGTGGGCCGGGAAGACGTCGATCACGCGGTCGATGGTCTGCGCCGCGTCGGACGTGTGCAGCGTCGCAAAGACCAAGTGACCGGTCTCGGCGGCGGTCAGCGCCACCGAGATCGTCTCCAGGTCACGCATCTCACCGACCAGGATGATGTCCGGGTCCTGGCGCAGCACGTGCTTGAGCGCGTTGGCGAACGAGTGGGTGTCCGAGCCGACCTCGCGCTGGTTGATCAGCGACTTCTTGTGGCGATGGAGGAACTCGATAGGGTCCTCCACCGTCATGATGTGGTCCTTGCGGGTGCGGTTCGCCAGGTCGACGATCGCCGCGAGGGTGGTCGACTTGCCCGAGCCCGTCGGACCTGTCACCAGCACTAGACCGCGCGGCAGGTTGGCGAAGGAGCCCACGACCGGCGGAACGCCGAGCGTCCTCCAAGGCTTGATCTCATACGGGATGACACGGAACGCGGCACCGATCGACTCGCGCTGCTGGTAGATGTTCACGCGGAACCGGGCCAAGCCGCGCACCGCGTACGAGAGGTCGAGCTCGAGGTTCGTCTCGAACTTCTCCCGCTGCTTCTGGGTGAGGATGGCGTACAGGGTCCGCCGGAGCGGCTCCGGCGCCACGATGCCGAGCTGTCCAGCGCCTTCAGCGATCCGGAGACGCGCACCATAGGCGCCGCCCCAGTGGTGAGGTGGACGTCCGAGGCACCGACTTGACCATCTCGGTCAGGACGGCGTCGATCGGGATGTCGTCCTCCTTCGACTCCTGCCCCATCCCGCG